>CAWIPM010000010.1:0-97990 GCA_963838035.1 uncultured Solirubrobacterales bacterium | reverse complement strand
TGCGATCACAACCGTGGGTCGGTTTCACGAAATTCCCTCTTCCGGGCCGGCCGGCGGCCATTGCCGTTCTTCAGCCTATATGCCAGACAGCGCTGCTGCCCGGTGGGCAGCTGTCGATAGGAAGCAGCTTAATGGCTGAAGACTAAGTGTACTTTTCTGAAGATACCCACCTGCGGACTGTGGTCGCCCTCTGGACAGAAAGCCCTCCTTCAGAAAGGGGATTACTATCCGCCCGGCGCTGTAAAACGCTCGGCCAATGAGGTGGCATGATGTTTGGCGGCCGAACGCAGGGGGTCGGGCTCAGCGGTGATGCGAGCGATAAGACAACGACCGATCATGGTCAGCGACCGGGACCCTGGATGCGCGCGCCGGTCCGCGGAGGAGGATGCGCGTGGCGGTGCCCGCTAGTGAGCGGCGGAGCGGCGATTGAGCGAGGTTCACGGCGCGACGGTCGAGACCCCTTGGGGGGATGCCTCCGAGCTGAGGAGCCGCAAGCTGCGCCCCCGCGCCGGCACGCCGCCCGAGGAGGTCGCCCGCAATCAGCGCGAACGGCTCTTCGCGGCAATCATCGCACTCGCCTCGCAGAAGGGCTATGAGGCGATGACCGTCGCCGACGTGGTGGCGCTGAGCGGCGTCTCGCGCAGCGCTTTCTACGAGCACTTCGCGAACAAGTCCGAGTGCCTCACCGCAGCCGCCTTGGAGCTGGTCGAGTCGACGCTGGCGGCACTCGGACCAGGCCGATCGAAGACGGCGGCTCGACGCCAGGGCGAGCGCGATCTTCGAGGCGTTCTTCGACGCTCGCTGCGCTCCCAGCCGGCGGCGGCGCGGGTCTGCTTCGTCGAGCTGCACGTCGCGGGCGAGGCGGGCGAGGCGATCGGTCGACCGCGCCCTCGAGGCGCTGGCCTCTACGGTCGAAGCGCTCGACGACGGGCCGCTGGGCGACCGGCCGATGGACCCCGAGCTGGTGCGGGCGCTGATCGGCGGGACTGCGCAAGCTGATCCACACCCGCATCTGCCCGCTGCGAGGAGGCAAAGCTCGAGGGCCTGGTGGCGGAGCTTTGGCAGCTGGCTCACGAGCTGTCGTGCCCCCGCCGGGGCGCTGGCGGCCGCCGCGCCGCCAGCGGCCGGCGCCGGGCCCCGCTTTGAGGGCTACACGCCGACCGAAAGGATCGCGCGGGCCGTGGCGGCGGTGATCGCCGAGAAGGGCTACGGAGCGATGAGCACCGACGACATCGCGGCGCAGGCGGCGATCTCGCTGAGCACGTTCTATGAGCACTTCGCCGACAAGCGCGACGCGGTGCTGGTGGCGCTGGAGATGAGCGGGGCGCAGATCATGGCCCTGGCGGTGCCGGCGGCGCGCCGGGCGTCGCGGCTGGCAGGAAGGGGTGCGAGCGCTCTATGAGGCGATCTGTGCCTACTTCGCGGCCGAGCCGGCGATGGCCGCAGCTGGCGACGGTCGGCGTCTACGCGGCCGGGCCGCAGGCGCTTGCCCGCCGCGACCGGGTGATCGACTCGCTGGCCGAGATGCTGGCGCCCGGCTTCGAGGAGAACCCGGCGGCCCCGAAGGTCAGCGCCGAGGCGATCGCCGCGACGGTCTACGCGCTGATGCGCGAGCAGGTGCGCAGCGAGGGCCCGCGAGAGCCTCGGCGCCGTAGTCCCGCTCGCCACCTACATCACCCTGGTCACCTTCGTCGGCCCCGAGCGGGCCTTGGCGGTGGCAAACGGCGAGCGCGGGTCGAAGCGGTAGCGCGAAACCGGACGAGAGGGCCGAAACCCCCTGCCGATGCCGGCCGAGTACGCCTGAGCGCCCACAACGGCAAGCGCCGCTCGTTTAGCCCGCGGCTGCGCCGCCTCTTCGTGGCCGCTGCTGAAGTCGCCCCGCGGTGGGCGCTCATCCTTGGACTGCCTTCAGGTTCTCCAAGTCGACCAGGTCCTGTCCGCGCCCGGCGGCCCGCTTCATCGCCCGCAGGTCCTCGCGCGAGCAGACCGCCAGCGTGACCCCGAGCACCTCCGCTTCGCTGGCCCGCGAGCGCAACTCGGCGTAGCTCGGCACTCCCTCCAGGCCCTGCACGACGTCAAGCCGCCCGAGATCGGTCTCGATCGCCACCTGGTCGCCGCTCGCCAGCTCGGCGGCGATCGACAGCGGAGTGCCGAGCAGCGCCTCGCCTCTCTGCACATGGCCGCCCGCGGCCACGGCGATCTCCGCGATCCGTTTCAGGTTCGCGGGCTCGGGATCGACAACGATGTCGACGTCCTTGGTCCCTCTCACCACGCCCCAGGCGTTCACTGCCAGACCGCCCACGAGCACGAACTTCGCCCCCGCCTCAGCGAGGCCGCTCAGCAGCTCGTCGAAGGCCGGCTCCTTCAAGCCTTGTGCGCTGCGCCCGCGAAGCGGATCAGCTTGTGACTGAGGGCGATCCCCTCTGCGAGGTTGACGCTGATTGGCCGCCGTGCGTCTTCGCGCAAGCGTCGCACTCGCACGTCCTCAGCCGCCGCGGCGTTCTTCTCGCCTCGATTCACCTCAGCAATTCTAGATGTCTGGGTCCCAAGCTGAGGATCGCCGTCGGCCTAAAGCGAGGGATCGGGCGGCGGCGGGATGCGGAGCTCCTCCTCGGCGGCCTCGGCGCCGAGGTAAGGGAAGACCGCCGCGTACATCAGCTCGGGGATCTCCTCCTCCCCCAGCCCCAGTTCGCCCTCGGCGACGGCCTCCTGGATGCGGGCGAAGACGACGCCGCCGACCCCGAGCGCGGTGGCGAGGCCGGGAGACTCCGGGCCGCCGGCCTCGGCGCAGCCCTCGTCGATCAGGTCGACGAGCCGGTTGAAGGTCTCGAGGAAGAGCTCGCTGCGCCGCGCTCGCCGGCATGCTGGACCTCGACCGCGGCGAGGCGGGCGACGCGCTCGTCGGCGCGCAGGAAGCGGAGCAGCGCATAGGCGGTGGCGCGCATGCGGTCGCGCCAGCCGCTCTGCGCCGGCGACCGCCTCCTGGGCGCGGGCGAAGAACTCGTCGTAGATCTCGCCGAGGACGGCGGCGAAGCAGGCGTCGAGATCGGCGTAGTGGCGGTGGAAGGCGGCCTCGTCCACGCTCGGCGCGCTCGAGCAGCTCGCTCGAGCTCCAGCTTCTGCGTAGCCGCGCTCGGCGCAGAGGTCGAGCAGCGCCTCACGGAGGCGGCGCGCCTCTTGCTGCGGTCGAGTCGGGCATCGCTTCCAGTCGTATGTATCTCACATCGCGGGCACGCGAGCGCCGCGCGGCGAGCAGGGCGCGGCTGCCGCGGCCGCCGCGGCGCAGGAGATGGACCGCGAGCGAGGGTCGCGCGAGCGGGCCGAGCGCGCCGTAGACGGCGAGCGAGATCGGCTCGCGGCCGGGGCGCCAGGCCTCCTCGTGGGCCAGGTAGAGCGCGCCCATCGCGGCGAGGATCGCCTCGTGCAGGTCGACCGTCGGGCAGCGCGGAGACGCGCTCGCGGGCGCCGGAGGCGATCACTCCAGGCGCTCGGCGGCGTGCTCGGGGAGTCGTAGCGGCGCAGGTGGCTGGCGTCCTCGGGGTCCTCGTCGAGGTCGACCAGGGAGTCGAGCAGGGCGTTGAGGCCGCTCGCCCAGGGGAAGTAGGCGGACTCGACCCGGCGGGCGTCGGCCTCGGCGGCGCCGGGGGTGGCGGCGAGGGCGAGCAGGGCGCCGACGCAGTCAGCGAGGAGGCCGCGGCGGCGGCGATCAGCTCCCACCACTCGAAGCCCGGCTCGAGCCCCGCCTCGCGCGCCGTTCGCGCCGCCCACTCGTCGAGCTGATCCTCGAGCGGGGCGAAGCGCAGCGCGTGGTTCAGCGCCTGCGATTCGCGGCAGAGGCGCGCCTGGCGCAGCAGCGGGCCGCGGGCGACCGGGTAGGAGGGGAGGCTGCGCAGCGGGGCGCGGCAGGTCTCGATCAGCTCGCGCAGGTACCCGCCGTCCTCACGGCTCGGGGGCGAGGGCGTAGTAGTCCTCGTGCGGCGGCATCGGGGTCGAGCGCGACCTCGAAGGCGCGGTGCAGGCGCAGGCCGTTGGCGAGCGGGTCGTCGCTCGGGCGCTCGGAGACGCCGTCGAGGTAGTCGAGCATCAGCTGGTAGGCGACGAGGCTGCGGGCGACCTCCGCGCGCCGATTCGCGGGCGCGAGGACGGCGAGCGCGGCGAGACCCTCGGAGTTGGAGCCCTTGTCGTGGTGGGAGGCGAGCGCGTCGGCGCGCAGCAGCGGGTCGGGGATCGCCTCGGCGCGGGCGAGCAGCGGCGCTGGGCGGCGCGGGCGGCGGGGAAGACCTGCGAGCCAGTAGCGGCGGGCGGCGCGCGGCGAAGAGGCCGACGGATGCCCGCCGGCGGAGCGGGATTCGAGGGGCAGGAGCACGGTGCGGTCGGGAGGTCATTCGCGGGCCCGGCAGCCGCGCAGGATGGTGGTGGTCAGAGTGCGGACGCGGGAGCGAAGTAATAGGTGGCGCGGGCCAGCGGGAACGAAGCCGATGTGAAAGCGCGGCGGCAGCGGGCAGCGGGCGCTCAGGTAGCTGTCGGCTGCACGCCGTGCACGGTGTAGCGGCGTCCGAGGGTGAGTTGGAACGAGCGCAGTCGCAGCCAGCGGCCGAGTGCGCGTGGAGACCGGCGTCCGCAGCGAGAATCCCGTAGGCGCCGTCGTCGAGACGGCGCAGGGCAGAAGGGAATGACGAAGGAGACCGGCGGCGAGGCCGAGAAGGCGTGGACCCAGACCGCCGGCCGCCCGCCGAGCGCGCCGTTGAAGGCGAGGACGCCGGCGTGGGCCAGGACCGGTTTGCGGGGTTCAGGGGGACTTCCGTCGACGATCTTGCCGCGGCCGACCAGAGCGCCGCGGCACGGGCGAGGGCCTGGCGCTGGGTGGCGTTGCGAAGCCGGGCCCGCGGACAGACGCGGCAGGCCGGTGGTGGTCGAGGCCGCCGCGAGCGCCGAAGGCGAGTTCGATGCTGGCCGAGGCTGCGGCGGCGTGCGCCGTCGGTGCTGCCGATCGCGCCGCGCGAGCGCGAGGGTGACCGGCGCAGGTCGCTGCGCGGGGCAGGCGATCGGGGCGAGATCCGAGCCGTCGAGGGACGACCTTGACGCCGTCCCGACCGCTGCGCTCGGCGTCGGCCGGGCGCGACGTCGAGCCAGACGAGGAGGAGGAGCGCCGATGCCAGGGCGACCGCGGATCTGCGTGCGCAGCGACCGGCTCACTGGAACCTCGAGGGCTTGAAGGAGCAGTAGTTGAAGCCGAAGGAGACGACGACGTTGTTGGCCTTGTTCCCTTCGTGGATGAAGTCGGCCGAGACGCGCTGGAAGCGGGCGATGTCTTCGGCGCGAAGGGCGTCGGCGGTCCGCCCGAGGTAGACCGTCTCGCGCCCCAGGGCGGCGAACCAGCGGGCGAGGGTGGCCCGATCCGCCTGCGGGCGCGGGACGCTGGAGATCGAGCTGACCGTGTGGGCGAAGATCCGCTTCGCCTTGGCGAACTTGGTCGCGGCGAGGCGGAGGCGTTCGGAGCGGACGTCGGAGCGGACGCCGCGGACGGCGCGCTGGGTCGCTTCGGAGCCCGGCTTGCAGATCTGCTCCAGTCTGGGCGACGTATTCGGGCCGGGTCGGTTCTTCGGCGGCCGGCGACGACGCCGGCGCAGCGAAGCGATGAGGGCAGATCGCCGCCACGAGCGACGCTGCGGCGCCAGCTTACGGGTCGCCGCCATCAGCTCGCCGCCTCCGCGGTCGCTGAGCCGCGATCGAGGGCCGGCCGCGGAAGCAGCCGCTCGAGCCAGGCGGGCGTGCGCCAGACGCGGTCGCCGATCAGGAGCATCAGCGCCGGCAGGAGGACGATGCGGACGACGGTGGCGTCGAGCAGGATCGCGACGGTGAGGCCGAGGCCCATCTGGCTGACGGTCGCGACCGGGCGCGACGGCGAAGGAGGCGAAGACCGCGGCCATGATCGCGGCGGCGCCGGTGATCACCCCGGCGGTCTTGTCGAGGCCGAAGCGAATCGCTTTGGCGTTGTCGCCGCTCTCGCGGTAGCTCTCGCGCATGCGGGCGAGGAGGAAGACGGCGTAGTCGATCGAGAGGCCGAAGGTGACGCCGAAGATCGCGCGCGGCGCCGACGGTGTCGATGTAGGGGTGGCCGCCGAGCGGGTAGCCGGCGGGGATCTTGCAGGCGAGGGTGACGACGCCGATCGCGGCGGCGACCGAGAGCAGGTTGAGGCCGACGGCGAGGGCGGCGAGCAGCGGCGCGCGCAGCAGGGCGAGGAGCATCAGGAAGGTGATCAGGACGATCGAGCCGACGACGAGGGGCAGGCGCGATTTGGTCGCGCTGCCGTAGTCGTTGAGAACCGCGGCGCCGCCGCTGAGCCCGGCGCTGTAGGCCGGGGCGGCGATCGACCGCGGCGGCGAGCGCGCGCAGGCGCGAGCCGAGGCGTCGCGAGCCGGGCGTGTTGAAGCCCGAGCTGGGGACGATCAGGTAGCGGGCCGCGGTGCCGCCGCCGGAGATGTCGATCACCTCGGCGGCGAGCGAGCGCCGGGTCGGGTCGGCGCCGTCGAGGGCGGCCATCGGCGAGGAAGCCGGAGTCGAAGAGCCGCGGCGAGAGCCGATGCAGGCGGGTGCAGGCGTGCGCTGCAGCGGCTCGGCGGTGCGCGAGACCCGCTCGCCCGCCCGGCCCAGGCCGCTGTTGGAGCGGGTAGGCGCGCTGAGAGCCTTCGGCGAGGCCGCCGCTGAGCGTTTCGGCTGCCGCCCTGCAGTTCGCCGAGGCCGCCGGCGAGGCGCTTCGGCGCCCGAGCCCAGTTCGCTCAGGCCGCCGCTGAGCCGGCCGCGCTTCGGTGGCGAGGCGGGCGGAGCCGTCGCGCAGATGCGCTTGCCGCCGGCGTAGAGCCTGCCGAGGCCGCTGTTGAGGGTCGCGCGCCTGCGCGCGCAGGCGGGCGAGTTCTTCGCGGTTGGCGGCGAGCACGGATGCGAGCACGGCGGCTTCGTGGGCGGCCGGGGCGAGCGTCGGGATCGGTGCGCGGCCTGGGCTTCGCAGGCGGGCGGCGAGGTGGCGGGCGCGGCCGAGGCCCTGGGCGCTGAGGTTGGGCAGCAGGGTGCCGAGCCCGAGCGAGAGGTTGTAGGCGGTGGCCGAGGCGATCGCGCTGGCCGGCGGCGAGGCGCGCAGATCCCGCGGCGAGGCGCTCGAGCGCTCCCGAGGCGCGTTCGCCGCCCGCGCCGGCGCGGCCGAGGCCGCCGGCGAGGAGTTCGGCGCCTGCGCCGGCGCGGGCCGAGCCTTCGCCGAGCAGGCCGCCGGCCGCCGAGGCTTCGCCGAGGCCGCCGCGGAGCTCGGAGACCGCGCCCGAGGCCTGGCGCAGGCGGGGCCCGAGCCGGGCGAGCTCGGCGGCCGAGGACGCGGCCGCCGGGCTCGAGCTCGGCGCCGAGCGAGCGCAGCGGCCGGGCGGCGGCGGCGATCGCGGCGGGGCCGATCACCGCCTCGACCCCGGGCAGCGCCTCGATGCGGCGCTGGGTCGCGGTGAGGAAGGCGAGGCGCGCGCGCGCCGGTGATCGGCCCGTCGTCGGCGGCGACCGTGAGCAGGAAGGGGGCCTGCCAACCGGGCGCCGACGCGCGTCGGAGATCGTTTCGGAGTCCTGGCGGGCCTGAGCTCGAGGAAGAGAGCTCATCGACCCCGGGAGAGCCGGTGTTGAAGGCGAGGGCCGGGGCGGCGAGCAGCAGCAGCGGGACGACGATCGCGGCCGCGGCGAGGGCGGGGCGGCGCAGGGCCGCCGAGGCGGCGGCGGCGACGCGCGAGCGCCGACCCGGGCCGGGAGCGGCCGATCTGGCCGGCGTTGATGCGCGGTCCGAGCAGGGTCGAGCAGGGCGGGCAGGGCGACCCAGGCGATCAGCACGGCGATCGCGGTGACGACGGCCAGGGCGGTGGCGAGCGAGACGAGGAGGGTGCCGGGCTGGAAGAAGGCGGAGAGGAAGATCGAGAAGAAGAGCGTCGACGCCGGCGATCGCGGTGGTGCGCCCGGCGCTGCGCCGCGTGATTGCGGCCGCGACGGTCGGCGAGCGCCCGGCGGCGAGCTCCTCGCGGAAGCGCGAGACGATCAGCAGCGAGTAGTCGACGCCGAGGGCGAGGCCCATCATCGTGCAGACGACGAGCGAGAGGGCGTCGATCGGCATCAGCGAGGCGAGGAAGACGAGGACGCCGCGCGCCGGCGAGCACCGTGATCGCGCCGAAGGCGAGCGGGATCAGCGGCAGCGAGGAGCGAGCGGAAGACGAGCGAGCAGGACGAGGATCAGGAGCGGGGCGGCGAGCAGCTCGGCGCGCTCGGAGGCGGAGAGCGATTCGGACTGCAGGGCGCGGGAGATGCTGGCGTAGCCGGACTGGATCGCTTCGCACGCGGCGGATGGACGTGGGCGGCGAGGGTCGCTTCAGGTCGGGCACCGTGTCGCGCATCGCCGTCGGCGAGCGGGACGTGGAAGTCGAGCAGCAGCAGGGCGCGAGAGCGGGCGGCGGGCGGCGTGCCGGGCGGCGGCGCGGGGAGCTTGCGGGCAGCCGGAGCCGGATCCCAGGGCGAGATCACGGTGACGGTGGGGTCGCGGCGCAGGACGGCGGCGAGGCGGGGGCCCTGGCGCTCGATGCGCAGCGGCCGGCCCGCGCAGCAGCACGGCGAAGGGCGAGGAGTCGCCGAAGCGGGAGGTGGCGAGGGCTTCGCCGCGGGCCGAGGAGGTGCCGTAGATCGCCAGCGAGGTGGGACGCAAGGTCGCCCTCGACGCCGAGGCCGATCACGCCGAGGACGGCGACGAGCGCCAGCGTCGCGGCGAGGGTCGCAGCGGCGCGGCGGCGCGCCAGGCGAGGCTCAGGAGCCAGCTCGGCTATCGGGCCGGCCTCCGGAGAAACATGGCGGCGCCGCGGACCATGAGGATGTGAGGGAGGGCGAACTTCCGAATCTGCGGGAGGCCGGGAAAACCGGCTCGAAGCGCCAGGCGCGCGTGCACCCCCATGCCTCGTGCTCTTTTCGCCGAGGCCGGTCTCTCATCGCTCCCTGCTCGCTCCCGTTACGGAACACGATGAAAGCATAGGGTGACCGGAAAGGCAAGTTGGGTTTTCTGGTAGAGGGCCCCCGCGGACCGCCGCTCCTACTCACCCTCGCCGCGCGGCAAGTCAGCACTCGGAGGGCGCGGAGGTGGCGATGACGCCGCTTCTGGTGCCCACAGGCCACCCGCAGCCGCGGGTCGGTCGCATAAACCTTGCCGTTCTGCCCCCGCATCCGCACCTGATGCGATGGCGACTGGCACAGAGGTCCGTCGAATTGACCAGCAGGCCCTTCTTGCCGCCGTCCATGCTGAGAACGAACCGGGTGAGCGGCACGTCCGGAATGTCTTCGAAGGTGGTGCGAATGCTTTCGTCGACCGAGTCCTGCCGCGCGTGGAGATGCACGTTGATCGCGAACGCGCCGGAGTGGAGGGCGGCGACGAGGTCAGGCACGCGGTGGGCGCTTGGCTGCAAGAAATACGGGGCCTTCAAGCGGTTCCGAGAGCAACGGCGTTTCGGCTCGCGCGTGACCATATATCGAGGACTTGGGACATTCGTTTGCTTCAAACTGCGATCTGGTGCAGATATCGCCGCAGGTGGCCGTTGTCGACGAGCTCAGTCGGGGGAAGCGTGACCTGGGTGCTGGATAGGTTGGCGCCCCCCGGAGTCTGGAGTGACGCACGGCGCGCAGCCGCGGGTGACCGTTTCGGTGCACCCCCCCTGAGAGGCTCAGGCTCGAAGCCTCGGCTTGAAGCGAAGGATGGCACAGTCGCCGACCTGGAAGCGCTGCGGAAGTGGCGCCACTGCCCCGAGTACCGAGGTCGCGCTTGCGGCGAAGTGGAATTCTTCACAGTTCGTGGGGTTCAGCATGAATTCAGGGCGGTCAATTTCACGGTGATGTAGCGAATGTCGAGCGGGATCCCTTGAGGATCGTCGGGAATCGGGTCGGAGACGACATGGTTCTGGATCGTTTCGGGGTCGAGGTACACGGCGGCTCTGACGACCGCTGTGCCGAGGTCGAAGGGACCGGCCAGCACGGCGGTGATGAATCGCAGGCTGAGCGGGGCGCCCTTGTAGGGGCCGGCGAGGTAGACGTGGCCGGGGACGTGGATCGGCGTCGGCCCGGCGCCGGAGGCGATGTCGACGGTGCCGACCTCGGACGCCGCCGGGCAGGAGGGCGGCCTGCTCTTCGGTTCCCGTCTTCGCGTTCGGCAGCGGCCGGCGATAGCGGCCTCGGGGCAGTAGGGGATGCCGGCGAGCTTGGCGGAGAGGCCGGGGGGCAGGGTCGTCTCGAAGCTCGAGAGTTCCTGGCTGCCGTCTTCGCGGACCAGTTTCAGCGAGAAGGGCGAGTAGATCCCCGCCTGGGGGGTTTCGGTGCCGGCGCGAAGCGCGGCGCGTTGGGCAGGTCGGCTTCGCTGGTAGGCGCAGGCGCCCCCGGTCGGGCCGGCAGTCGTTTCGAATTCGGCGTTCGGCGTCGCCGGCGGGCCCGATTCGGGCGCCGAGAAGGGCGTCAGCGTCGCTGGTCGTTTCATAGTTGCCGCAGACCGCCGGGGTGCGCAGGGCGCCGCGGGCGCCTCCGAAGAAGTGCAGCTTCAGGTCTTCGAAGGGCAGCTGCGGGTTTTCCAGGAACTCGGGTCGTGATCTGGCCGGTCTGCGGGTCGGTTTCGAATTCGCCTGGCAGCTTGATCCTGATCCCCTGGCCTTCGACGACGATATAGCCGGCGAGCAGCGAATGTGACGGGTTCTGGTGCGGCGTCGCGAGGTAGAGCGAGCCGGTCAGTGCTTCGTTCAGCAGCGCGCGAGTGAATTTCGACCGCTGCCGAGCTTGGAGGCATCGGGGCAGTGCGGCCGGCTGTTCTGAGTGCAGGCCGATCTCGGCTTCGCTGCATCCGGCGAGCCCGAAGGCCGAGGCTGGATTGATGGTCAGCCCCGCGGGGAGCTTCACCACCGCTTCCTTTAGCGCCGGGGTGGCGACGCCTTCGGGGTCTTCGTTTTGGGGGACGTGGAGTTCGAATTCCAGGCCCGATGGGGCGTCGGCAAGATTTGTCGTCGGCCGCGCTTCGATCGACGGTTCGAAGCTGAGGTTGCTGCAGCCGTCGACCGGGGAGAGATCGACCGATCGTTCGGCATATTGTTGAGGCAGGTCCCAGGCGTCGTAGAGACCCCTGATCGTGAGCGGGTCCCCGGAGCACTGGGTCGGCATCGAGACGAAGGGCGTCGGCGGGACTTCGGCGGGGCCGCCATTGCCACCGGTCTGGCCCGGCGCGTTCTTGCACGTCTGTTCGAAGGTTTCCCAGGTGCTGAAGTGTTCGTAGAGTGTGTGGTAGTCGCCTCCAGGAGGCGCGCCTCCAACGCATTCTTTGCCTCGCAGAGGGTCATGAGCAGGATCGGCGGGGACTCCCCAGAGGGTGAATCGCACACGGGTGAGATTGGCCTCGGCGGCCAGGCTGGACGCGGTCACGCCATAATCGGATCCGTCGCGCAGGCCTGTGGTGACCATGATGAAGGGGGCGCCGCCGATCGTGCTCCCGAGCTGACCGGGATAGAACCCGCTCGGTTCCAGGTTGTAGACGGGAGACATGATCCGATAGGCGCCCTCGGTCCAGCCGAAGAGCTGGAGTGCCATATAGCCGACTGCGGTGCCCCGCGTGCATTCCTCGGCGAAGAAGTCAGCGAGTGCGCAGCGGGGAACGCCCTGGGGGTTCGCGATCAAACCCGGTGGGAGCTGGCTGGTGATGTACTTCGGATCGTGGACGGGGGTTGCACCAGACCAATACCAGCTCCCTTGGGCGGTCGAGTATGTTCCGAAGTTGAACTGGGTCGTGAACTCGAACGGATGGCCGCCGGCCTGGGTGTAGGGCAATCCCGAAGAGTCGGTGATCGTCGATCCGAAGTGCAAGGTGCCGAACTGCGGATCAGCACTCGCCTCGTTAGTAGCGCTCGCTTCCACAGTGGGTAGGCCGCCGCCGGAGACGCGGGCGCCATTTAGGAGCGGGCCTTCGACCCCTGCGGGGACGTCGACGAGGACGGTCATGATCAGCCGCTCGCCGGGATTGAGACTGGGGGAGAAGAATTCCTTGAACGGTCCTTCGGGCCAGATGCACTGGACCGTGGTGGGGCACATTTCGTAGGGTGCGACGTTCGCGTATTCGGCCGCCGAATTGAAGAAAGCGACATCCTGAACGGAGGTCCCGGGTGGGGGAATGTCTTCGATCGTGATTGCTTCGGTCGCCGAGGTCGGCGCGTCGCCGACGTTTTCGGCTTCTATTTTGTAGACGCCCGGGTGACCTCCTGAAACCACGTAGTCGGTGTCGGCCTGGACGCGAAGGTTCCATTCGGGGCCGGCTGCGAGAGACGTCGATGCCGCCGCCAGGAAGACGAGGGTGAGGCAGCCAACAACGGACAGTACTGAGATCGAACGGCGAATCACTTCTGACCTCCTCGGCTGCCGACCCGACCAGGTCGTCGATAGGGACCGCGGTGGTGCTTCTTCTTGTGGTGGTGCTTCTTCTTGTGGTGCTTCGGAACGCAGCGGGCCTGCCCGTGGCGGACAACCCGCCTCCGCCCTTTGGCGCATTGAAGGTGCTCGATGGCATTGCCGGGTCCGACGAATTGTTCGCTGCCGAGCGTCGGGTGGGGAGTTTCTGCTTGGCTGCCGGTGCGACAGGTTTCGGGGCTTTCGCACACCGCGGGAGGCACGGGCGGGCGGAACCCACCGTCGACCCTGGCGTCATACATGTCGCCGACGCCGTCTGTATCGGCCGGAACAATATTCCGCGGCGTAGAGAAAGCGATGTCCCGGCCGGAGGCGCTGAGGGCTGCATTGTAAAGGTCGTGAGGGTCCACACCCGTGGAGACCAGACTGACGCAACCGGGCGCTTCGGCGCAGGTGCCGTGCCCGGCTTCCTCCCACTCGTACACGTCGACGGCATGGTTGGTGTCGGCGGAGACGAGCGGCGCAGCGGTGAGGAAGATGACAACGGAGCCGTCGTCAGAGATGGAGCGACCGAGGTTTTCGGCAATTCCACCGGGATCCGACCCGCCGGTCTGTCCGAGCGCCGCAGGGAAGGAGTCGTCGTTTCCGTTGCCGTCGTTGCCGCGATGGCCAATCGACACCCGGATCAGGGACCCGTCGGCCATCGAATAGCGATAGACGTCCTTGGCGGTGTCGGTATCGCCAGGGGCGAGACGCCCATAGCTGGAGAAGACGAGGAATTCTCCATCGCTTGTGAAGTGAGGGCCGTCGATCAGGCCGCCGGAGCCCCAGTTCCAGAGCGGGCTGTCGTTTTCTGAGCCGAAGCCGATTTTGCTCGAGAGGCCGTCGGGGCACCGTGAATCGTCAGCGGTTCCCGACTTCTGGGGCCCCGAGCAACCCTGGGTGACGAACCTGATGGTGCCGGTGCCGGCATCGTAGACGTAGATGTTGTAGGCCCCCTGCACGGCACTCTCGCCCGCAGCGTTGGCTTCGGTGGTGAGGACACCGGTGGCGGCGAAGGCGATATGCGTTCCGTCGGCCGATGTGGCGACCACGCCCTGCACGTCAGCACCGGAACCAGGAGTGGGATCGCTCGCATCGCCCGCCGATACCTGAACCAGTTCCTGCAGCTGCCCAGCTTCGAGGCGCGCCATATAGACGTCCGTGGTCGTGTCTGTGTCGGAGTTGACAAGGGGTTGCGTTGTCGTGAACCAGACGCGATGCCCGTCGGGCGAAATGCCGTCGAGCAGGGGCGTGGTTGCAGCACCGGTCGCACACGGCGATGGAGCTGAGCACTGCCCGGGCGGCGGCGTGTTGAGCTGAACCGGGGGGCCCGAACCGCCGTGGGCAAAGAGGCCGATCGGGTTGGGGTAGCCATTGCCGCAGCCACCCCCGGGCGTAACTTCGATTGGCGACTCATAGACCACCACCCCGCCATCGGCGGACGTGACACGGGCCTGTCCACCGAATGAGGTATTGACGTAACAGGTGTTGTTGGTAAGCCCCAGCGGAACCTCTGTGAGGAGCTTCGCTTCCGGCGTCGGCGTATCGGCGCCCACGACTTCGTAGATACGGGTCGCTGCGGAGCTTTCGAAGTCATCAGGTCGCGAGTCCGATGCGAGGAGGCGGTTTCCGGTCTGGATATAGAGGCGCGATAGACTGTCCGACTCGCCCCAGAGGTTCATGTAGCAGCAGTTGCTCCGCGGCTGGCCGCTGAGTACTTCCATCGTCGGGGTGGCCTTCACAAAGGTGCCGTCGGCATTCCCGATGTAGTAGGCACCGCTGGTGATTTCCCCCCGAGCCGTTTCCAGCGCGACGCCGGGAAGCTCCTTGAAGAGGGAACGGTCGAGTTCGGCAGTGAAGGCCTCGGCGATCTGGGGAAGAAAACCCGGGCCGGCCGGAGCGCCGACCGCTGCTCGCGTCACCCAGCCGTTCGCGGAACGCCGGGCGATGTACTGGATGTAGAGTTCGTTATGGACCGCGCCAGAGAATGCGCCCGAGGAGGCGAAGAGGCCCGCGTTGCCGCCCGGGGCCAGCTCGACCTGCGGGAAGGTGGAGAAGCCATCCTTATAGGCAGGGCTCATCTGCTCATAGGCCCGGCAGTCGGGCAGCCTCAGGGAGCTGTTTTCTTCCCGCAGGGTCCTGTTCGGGCATTCTTCGCCGGCCTGTCTTTCTGCGCTCGACAGTTCAGTCGTGACGGTCCGATCGGCAGCTTCCACTTCCCCATAGCCATTAACGGCCGTAAGTCGGTAGTGATAGGTGGTGTTCGAGTTGAGGTCGCTGAAAGTCGCGGATACCGGTAGGAAATCGTTGCCGACGGGCAAGGATCCGTGAACGTCGCCCGTTGCATAGCTCGTGTCTTCACCGAGTTCGATCGCATAGTCTGTGGCCGATCCATTGGGATTCAGTTCCGCTTTGAGTTCGATCAGGTTCGGACCGACCGTCTGCGTGGTGAAGTTCCGGATCGTCACCGGAGGCAGAGCCTCAAAGGTAGTATCGGCCCCGTCCACCGTGCCTTCGGTGCTGCTTTCGGCGACGGCCCTGAAGTGATAGACGGTGCCGGGCGTCAGCCCGGATATCGCAGCCTGAACGAGGTTCTTCTGATTGATGAAGCCAAGGTCCACGGATGGCACCATTTGGACATGGGGGCTGTTGAATCCGCCTTCGCTCTGATAGGACGCCTGATCAACGTATTCAAAGTGGTAGTGGGTCTCATAGCCCTTCGGGTTCACTATCGCGTGAAGCGTGGCCGTGGTCGGCTGAAGGTCCGACACCCTCTCGTCGCTCACCATCGGAGGACCCGAAGCCGGCAGCGGTATGACCGCGATATCCGGCCCCATCCCCACGCCGCTGCCGGCGTACATGGTTGCGGACGTCCTGTCGATCGCAAGGGCACTGGCACCTTTGGGCGCCTCTTCGGAGGTCACGACCGCGAAAAGCGTGCCGTCGGGCTTGAAGCCTCGGAACTGGAATTCGCCAGTTGGAGGTTCGTGAGTTGAGCCGTTGAGATCGCTCACGTAGAGGTCGCCGGCGCCATCCAGCGCGATATGGGTCGGTTCACCAGATTCGTCGTAGGTCTGAAGAACTTCGCTTGATGAGCCCAGCTCAATCAATTCGCCCTTTGCGCCTTCGACCTCGGTGCCGACCGCTCCCGCGGAGGCGATCAGCTGCGGGACATTCGTCGCTCGCAAGCTGCCAACGAATTCGACGGTCACCGAGCTCTGTTGGAACGATTTGACCGTGACATTGCCCTGGCCAACGGTTGAGAGTGCTTCGAGTGCCGACTGAATGTTTGCGGCGCTTGCATTGGATTCGAGGGTTATCGTTGTCTGACCTTCGAAGGTGAGGGTGAAGGTCGATCCAACATTTCCTCCGTTCGGTTTTGTGACTTCCTCGAACTCGTTGACGGCTTTGCTGTTGGCATACACGTGACTGGAGGAATCGACGGCAAGTGAGCTCACGTACTGCGCATTTGGGAGGCTCAGCTCACCTTTATAGGTCCCGTCTGGTTCGAACTCTTGGACACGGCGGAAGTCGCCCACATAAACCGTGCCGTCCGGTCCGACAGCGATCGAGCTCCTTCCCGCTTGGTCGAAGCTCTGACGACCCGAGAACTTGTAGAAGAAGCCGCTGCCACTCCCCGGCACGCCGGCGCCGCAGCTGTCGCCTTCCGAGATGTAGGTGGCGGTACAGACGTTGCCGGGATGGTGCGGACCTTTGTCCACTTCGCCACCGAACATGAGTTCGAACACCCCTGCGGAACTGTACTTCTCCACGCGGAAGTTGCGCTCGTCAACCACGTACACATCGCCGTAAGAAGAAGAGGTGGGGTCGTTGTCGACCGCAAGCTGTTCGCTGTAGGGGGTTACGCCAGGCGCCGAACCTTCGTCGCCGATCCAACAGAAGAGCTCGCAGGCCTCGGCGGTCTTGGCCCCTTCTCTCAGGGTTGTGACGCTGACCGAGTTTGAGGGACTACCGCCCGTGAGACCGAGGTTGGCGGGCACCAACTGTTTGACGTTCGTATCTGCGTAGCGGCCCTGAAATGTGATTGTGTAGGGGCTGGTGCCGGCCGCATCCCCGGGACCGCCTTCGACCAACACGGCTCCTGGGCCGAGGTTTGGGAGGCTTTCCAACGCTGACTGGAGTTCCGGAGCCGTGGCACCTGGAGTTAAGGTTTGCCGTTGTCCCTGTTGTCGCGCCTGGGATTGGACTGGTGAAGCTCAGTTTGAACTGTCCACCGGTCGCCCTGACGGTAAGCTTCTGCTGCTCGTTGACGGGAACGTTGCCCGGGTCGGCGGTGACGGTGAGAGCGACGTCGGTTCCGGTCGCAACCGCGGTCTTCGAGAGCTGGAGTTCCGTCGCGCTGACGCTGGTGATGATTGTATCTGTCGGGATCCCCGCTCCGGTGACCAGCTGTCCTGGGAGGAAAGCCCCCGTCGTTGTCGATACATTGGAGATCACCGCGGTACCGAGGGTCAGGTCGCCGCTTCCCGTGGTGGCGCCACCGGGTGCGACGCTACCGCCGAAGCTGCGAACGAAGGCGCCTTGCGGCGCGAACTCGTTGATTCGGAGAGCGCCGGGGTCCGATGCGTAGACATCGCCCCCTTCTCCTTCGCTGACGGCGAGGCCGCTGAGACCGCCGTTGAACTGTCCGGTGCGGATACCTTCGCCATTTCCGGCGATATGACTGTCTGCGGACGCGACGGACGCGGCACAGAGCGAGGCGATGAGCAGAAGGCCTCCGACCCAACCGAGAATCCGCCTTCGGGGAAGGAGCAGCCCCGGCGCCGCCTTGGGCGAATTGCTGATCGGCATCTTGTGGAGTGCGGTCACTTTGCTGCCTTTCTCACTGAAAACGTCTGCGAATCTCACACGGTGCTTGAGGTTGGAGTTCGAATGGTCGAGTGGATTTGGGCTCCCGGTGCGGACGGAGGGTGTGTTGAGGTGGCCTCTGTGTCGACAATTACGCCCGAGCAGCCGGCTTGCCAATTATCGAATTCTTCTGGGTCGGTGAATCTGGGTACGGGGTGGATACCGCCTGCGTTGAGAGCCGTGTCGACAACTCCTGGTAGACCCCGACGTTTCGAGTCGCGGCCTTCGGGTTCTTGAAGGTTCCTTCTTCGCATACCGCCGGCCCTTCGGGGGCTTTGCCTTCCGCAATTTCCGCGTGATACGCCGTTGCTTCCAAGGACGCGTTGAGACGAAGGTTGGTGGTGGGACGGGGCACTTCCCGAATGGCTCGCTGCCCAGGGAGAGAACAGCGGTGCCTTGCGCCGCCTGACAGGGAGGGTAGAGCGGCGCAAGCCGCGCGACGAAGCTGTGGGGTCGCCGAGCGCCGTCTCCTTCAAGCCTCCTCCTCCCGTGCCGCCACCACCCGGTCCACCGGGGGCGGGGCTCCCTGTTTCATATTCCCTGTTCGGTACTCCCTGCCGATCCTTACGGGCTCAGCAAGTAGTAGCGAATCACATTCAGGACTGGAGCGCAAGCAAGTTACTGACGGTAAGCAGATTTACCGGGAGCCGGCGCGCGGCTCGGCGGCCAGCTCGGCGGCCCGCTCGGCCCCGAGGTATGGGCTGAGGGTGAATTCGACCAGGTCGGGGAGGAGAGCCGGCAGGTTCTCGGTTTCGCCGGCGAGGATGGAGCGGGTCGTCAGGGAGACGATGCCGCCGAGGAGCGAGTCCTCGGTGCTCGGCGGCAGCGCCGCGCCGTCGCCCATCTCGGAGCGTCCCTTGTCGAGGGCGGGCACGCAGGCGAGGACGGCCTCGCGGAAGCGGATCGCGATCGTCGGCGTGGCGCTGACCGGCTCGACGAGGCAGAGGCGAGCGAGGTCGGGCTCGGCGGCGAAGAAGTCCAGGGCGGCGCCCAGGGCGGCGATCAGCTGGTGGGGCCAGTCGGGTTGAGAGGCCGCCGCGGCGGCGAGCAGCTCCTCGAGGTGATCGCGAACGGCGTCGAAGGCGGCCAGGAAGCACTCCTCCTTGCCGCCGAAGTGCTCGTAGAAGTCGCGGGTCGAGACGGAGGCCAGCTTGACGATCTCGGTGATGGTCGTGGCCGGGTAGCCGCGAGCCGCGACCTCGTGGGCGATCGCCGCGAGCAGGCGCTCGCGCTGGGACTCGAGGATCTGCTCGCGGGAGAGGCCGTGGTGGCCGCCGGGGAGCGGGCCGAGCTCTCCGGGCTGCTCTTGCCGATCGCCGCTCTCCTCCGCCATAGGCGGCAAGATTATTGAGTCTGCGGGGCCAAGCGAGGCGCGGTCAGACGACATTTGGCGCCGGAAGGGCCTGCTCAGGCGAACGATGGCTCGCCGAGGGCCTCGGCGCGGGCGACGCGGGTGGCCTCGGCCTGGCCGAGGTAGGTGCGGAGGACGAGCTCGGTCACGTCGGGGAGAAGGTCGGACAGGCGCTCGGCTTCGCCGACGATGAGGCGCTGGTAGACGGACCAGAAGACCGAGCCGGCCAGGGTGTCCTCGATGGTCTCGGGGAGCTCGGCTCCGCGCGGGTTGAGCTTGCGCCCGGCGCGGAAGAGCGGGACGAGGGCCTTGGTGGCGTGCTCGTAGCGCTCGTGGATGCCGGGCCCAACCGTCGGCGCCTCGACGATGATGGCGCGGGCGATGATCGGGTCGGCGAGGATGACGTCGATCAGGGTGGCGAGGGCGAGCGAGACCTGCTCGGCCCAGGGTCGAGGGTCGGTCGCGAGGCGTCGCGGATCGTCGCTCTCGGTGGCCCGGAAGACGCTGTCGAAGAGGGCTAGGAAGCACTCTTCCTTGCTGGAGAAGTGCTTGTAGAAGGTCTTGTAGCTGACGTGGGCGCGTTTGACGATCAGCTCGACGGTGACGTCGGAGTAGCCGCCTTCGGCGACGAGCTCGCCGATGGCGCGAAGAATGCGGCGGCGTTGGTCTTCGTGGGCGCTGGAGCGGGTAACGGAGACCGGAGGTGCGTCCAGCGTGGCTCGTGAGGCCCGTCCCGGTAGTGCGCGCATGGACATGAGCATACCGCCGACGGCGGCTCAATGGAAGGCGGTGATCGCGACGAAGGTGAATGGGTCGCCCTTCAGGCATCAATACGGGGCAAGTAAGCGACTTGAGGGTAAAAACATCTATCTACTTGACCTCAGTGTAAGCTGGCAAAGTCAATAAATGGATTTGTTTGTTCGAGTCGGGAGGGCGGCTTATTTTCTCGAGAAGGTAGTACCTTTCCGGCTCGTGGCGGGCGGGAACGACGGCGAGGCACTACTCCAGGTCGCAGGACAACTCTGCGCGGAGCTCGGCTACGCGGAGAGCGAGACGGAGATGCCTGGCTCCCACTCGCTGCTGAGCGGGAACGGCACCTTGCCGATGGATCTTCTCAACCCTCAATACGAGTCGTTGGTCGCGGGGCTCCGGCTGAGCTTGGCCCAGATCGCGCGGGCGGCCGGGGCAGAGCAGCTGGAGGGCGTCCCCTGGCGGGCGGTGTCGGTCGCCTTGGACGGGGCCGAGTTGGTGATGCGGTGGGAACTTGCGACCGGCAACGCCGGGCGGCTGCCGGTGCTGATGCCGAGCTTGATTTTCCTGGTGACGCTGCCGATCGTCGACCAAGACGAGGCTCTCAACCTCTCGCGGCGCACCTCGGAGCTGATCGAAAGGGCGCTGGGGAGTTGAGCGGCCCGGAGGTGGAGGGGCTGCGGATCTCGGCGATGAGGTAGTGCGGCCGGCGAGGTTGCCGGCTGTGGATGTGGAGAGCGACGATTTCGGATGGGCGGGTTAACGGGGTGCTAGAAGCCGAGCCGAACCTCGCGCATGCGCCGGGATGACGGAGAGCAGCGGCGCGAGCGCTGAGCCCGAGCCGAAACGCTTACTTCTCGAACTTGAGCGAGAGCGCCGCCACGTCGGCGATTGTGGTGCTCAGCGCCGCTGAGATTCCCTTGACCGTTCCCCAGGTGGGGTTGGAGCGACCGCGCTCAATCAGCGAAAGGGTGCCGCTGGTGACGCCGGCCTCGTAGGCGAGGGCTTCCTGGCTGACGCCTCGCTCTCGCCGCAACTGGCGCAGGGCCTCGCCGAGCGCGGGCTGTGGCTGCTCGGAGGGCCCCATCGGAGACAGGCTCTCAACCGCGCGCGCTTAATCAATGCGGCAGACCACTAGTCCTATATAGTTAGGCATGGTGCCGGGATCGTGAAGTGCCGGGGTCGAGGGGAATCCCCCTCAAGCGAGGGCGGGAAGCCGCGGTATCGCTGGGCGCGGAGCTTGCGCGGCAGATCGCATCGCTACCCCGGGAGGAGTGAGTCGCGAGAGAGGCCGATCGGCCGCAGCGAGTCGGAGTTCCCCACCTGCGACGAGTACGTCGATCGCTACCTGGCCGAATATGCGCGCGCGACACAGGCCCAGCTCCTTGCACATTCAGACATTCCGGTTGCGGCGCTTTCGCAAGGACTTTGCGGGGCGCTCCCTCGACATAAGCCGCGCCGAGCTCAAGCAGTGGATCCAGGGCGAAGGTCCCTGGTCGGAGCGTGGACCGATCCCAAGTCTAGCTCCCGGCGATCATCAGTCTCTTCAACCACGCGATCGACGAGGACGACATGCGCCTGGCGCGGAGTCCCGCACGCAAGCTGACCTGGCGCTACAGGGCCGGGCCGACCAAGCGCCGCCCTCCCCCGAGGAGTTCGACGCGCTGCTGGCGGCCTGTTCGGCACTGGGCGACTACGGCCCAGGATGCGGGCGCTGTTGCTCTTCGCGGCCTACACCCTGATGCGTCCGAGCGAGCTCTACGCGCTGGAATGGACCGACGTGGACTTCCGCCGGATGCGAATCCGCAAGGCCAGGCGCGTCTACCGTGGCAAGTGGAAGAGCCGAAGACCGGCGCGAAGCCGATCGCGCTGACGCCGCCCGCCCGCGATGCGATCAATTGCTGCCCCGCGACTCCAAGCTCGTCTTCACTTCGAAAGGGGCAAGCAACTGTCCCCTCGGACGATCTCTGAGTATTGGAATATCGTCCTCGCCGCAGCCGGGGTGAGGTTCCACTTCTACCACGCGACCAAGCACTACGGCGTCACCACATGTGGACCGTGCTTGGACTCTCACCGCGGGCGATCGCGGCGCAGGCTGGCTGGAAGCTCGACAACGCCAACAGGATGCTCGCTGTCTACGGCCATGGCGAGGTGGGTGCGCTGCAGGAGGTCGACGCCTCCTTTTACAGGCCGATGGATTCCCAAGCCGCGCGGTGGCCGCACGACTCGACTCGTGGCAGTCGTGAGGTTCGCCAGCAGGCGAGATGTTTCGGGGGAGAGTGAAGCCCGTTTCGAGCCGACAGAATGGAGCGACTCGAACTGCCCAGCTGCGACGAGTACGTCGATCGCTACCTGGCCGACTACGCGCGCCGAAACAAGCCGACTCCCTGCATACCCAGACCGGCCGGTTGCGGCGCTTCCGCGAGGACTTTCAGGGGCGCTCCCTCGACATCAGCCATTCCGAGCTCAAGCAGTGGGTCCATGGCGAGGGCCCCTGGTCGCATCGTGGCCCGATCCCCAGGTGGGAGCCTCCGGCGATCACCAGCCTCTACAACCACGCGATCGACGAGGACGACCTACCCCTCGCGCGCAACCCGGCACGCAAACTCAGACGCTCCCCGAGACGGCCCGTCAATCGCCGCCCTGCCGGAGGAGTTCGAGGCTTGCTATCGGCCTGTTCGGCGCTCGGTGACTACGGCAAGATGATGCGGGCCGCGCTGCTCTTCGCCACCTACACCTTTATCGCGGCCGAGCGAGCTCACGCGCTGGATTGGACCGACGTCGACTTCGGCCGCATGAGAATCCACATTCACGACAGCCGGAAGACGCGCAGACGTGCGAAAGGCTGATCGCACTGACGAGGGCTGCGCGCGATGCGATCAAACGGTTGCCTCACGCCTAAACGGGCCTTCACCTCGAAGACCGGCAGGCCGCTGACGGCGCCGACCTTCACGGGCTATTGGAATACGGTGCTCGCGGCGGCGGGGCTGAGGTTCCGCTTCCACTACGCGATCAAGCTTTATGGGGTTCACTACATGTGGACCGAGCTGGGACTATCACCGCGGGCGATCGCGGCGCAGGCTGGCTGGACGCTCCATCACGCGAACAGGATTCTCGGCGCATACGGCCACGGCGACGTGCGCCCACTGGAGGAGGTCGACGCGGCGTTTAGCCGGCGAGTCGGATTCCCGGGGCGTGAAGTCGGCAAGCGAGTGGAATCGGGGCAACGGTGAACCGCAAACGAACCAAATTGACGGGGAGAACGGGCCGCGTGGCGCGGATTCCGGCGCGAGGTTGATTGACGGAAGCCAATTGCGGCGGCAGATGGGCTGTTAGAGGCACCAGTGCGGCCCAATCTGCCCTCCCCCACTCCCGGCACCAGCCCTGCCCTATCCCGCATCCGCCAGACCAAACCCCGCCTCGGCCTCCCACAGAGGCATCGCAAGGCACTCGTCGAGGACGGTGACGAGATCGATGCTATCGCCGCGACGCGGCAGGAGAGAAAGCCCGTCCGAACTGGGCCTGAGCGGTATTGCTCAGAGCCCCCTCGACATCGCGTTCGTTTGGCTCGCTGAGCGCCGCCGGGATGACCTCCACCGGGCTGGCTCGCAGGCAGCCTGGACACGCGCCGCTCTTCGGGGCGGTCGGCTTCCTGCTCGGTGGAGAGCTTCGCGCCCCCGAAGCTGCGGGCGGCGCTTTACCGAGTGGCCTCAGAACTGCCCGGAGTGCAACTGCTGGGCGCGGTCAGCGATCCGATCGGCCGCATGGGAGTCGGCGTCGCATACACCGACCAAGCGCGCGGTGTGCGGCTGGAGCTGATCTTCGACCCCACGACCTCGGCGCTGCTGGGAGAGCGGGATGTCGTGACCTCCCCGCGGCGCTCGGGTATCGCTGCCCCTTCGGGCACGGTGTTCGGCTATACGGCCCATGTCGCGTCGCGGGTGGTCGGCTCGGGCGCTCTTCCTCCGGTTGCGGCTAAGAGCGAGTCCTCGGGCCCATAGCTGAAGCGCAGCAGCCGAGACTCCGCAGCGAGTGAGAGGCGATCGTCACGCTCCTCAAGCGCCTCGACCTCAATACAGCTCTCGCATTTCGTCCGCGAGACGGCGCGGTCGACGTAGGGCAACGCCCGCAGCGAGCAGAGGTAGCGGATGCCGCCGAACGGCCTGCCCGCGACGGCGCGCCGCCAAGAGCGCATGATCTCGTCGAGGCGGCGAGGGGCCTTGTCGGTCAGCTCAACCTCGATCGCCTCGGGCAGGTCGCCGAGGAGGATCAGGTCGGGACGATGGAAGCGACCGCCGCTGAGCTCGGCCGAGAAGACGCGCTTTCCCTCGGAACGCTCACGGGCGAAGATCTCACGCTCGGAGAGGACTCATAATCCGTCGGTCGAAGGTTCGAGTCCTTCCCGCCCCATAGAAAAGCCCTTTAAATAGCCATATTCCGCAAGTGCGAATTGGGGCTATCTCCAAACTTTGTCCCGAATTTGTCCCGAAATCGGCTACAATCGAGGCGCATATGCGCTCTCCGCAACCCCGTCCAATCTCCGGACACGTCCTTAAAAGGAAGGGAAAACGCGGCTCGGTCTGGTACGCGAAGTACCGATTGCCGGACGGGAGGCAGCAGCAGAAACGGCTCGGACCGGCCTGGACGGAGAAGACCGCGCCGCCGGAGGGCTTCTTCACGAAAGCGAGCGCGAGGGCCTATCTCGACGAGCTGCTCATGCAGGCCCGCCTGGGAACACTGCCGGGAATGGTGCAGACCGGCAAGACCTTCAGTGATGCCTCCGCCGACTGGCTGGCCTATTGCGAAAACGTCCGCGACTGCAAGCCCTCGACGATGCGCGACTACAACAACATGGTCCGCGTCCTCGATCCGCGAGTTCGGCGATCGCAAGATCGAGTCGATCACCTCGGAGGAGCTCGAGCTCTGGGTCAGCGGCTATAAGGGCTCCAACCGGACGCGGCAGAAGTACGTGATCTGCCTTGGCTCGATCTTCAAGCGGGCGATGAAGGTCTATGGGCTGCCGCCAACCCCGTCGACATCGTCGAGCGGCCAAGGGTGCGGCGGGCGGCGAAGATTGAGGTCCTGCGGCCGGAGGAGGTCCTGGCGCTGGTGCGCGTGGCGGAGAATGAGCAGGATGCGGCGATCTTCCACACCGCGGCCTTTGCCGGCCTGCGGATGGGGGAGATCCTTGCGCTGCGCTGGCGCGACATCGATTTCGGCCGGCGCACGATCCATGTCCGCGAGAACTGGACCCGCGGCGAAACGACGACGCCGAAGAGCGGGATGGAGCGAGCGGTGCCGATGGCCGAGGAGGTCGCCGCTCGCCTCGCTCGCATCGGTCAGCGCGACCACTTCACCGGGGACGACGACCTCGTCTTCTGCACCGACCGGGGGCCGGCACCTTGGCTACAAGTCGCTGAAGGAGCGCTACAAAGCAGCCCTCAAGGCGCGGATCTGCGAGAGGACTTCCGCTTCCACAACCTTCGCCACACCTTCGGCAGCACAGTGATCCGCCACGCCGACTCCCGTGAGGTCATGGAGTGGATGGGCCACGCCGATCTGACGACGACCAGGCGCTATCTCGCCTTCGTCGACCGCGAGGACGCCGCCAAGCGCGTCTCCGAAGCGTTCCGGCTCGAGGTGCCGCAGGAGTCGCAGCGGCGGCGCCTGCAGCTGACGTTCGCGAATGCCGACACTCGCATCGGCTCACCGCTGGCGTCGCGTCCCGTAGCTGTTCTCAGCCACCCAGTCCTCCAACCCGGCGCGGGTGAACCTCAGCCCGCGATCGCCGATCCGGACATGCGGCAATCTTCGCGAGCGCACCAGCTCATAGAGCGTGCTGCGCGGCACCTGCAGCAACCGCGCCGCCTCGTTGGCATCAAGCAAGGGCTCGGCAAGCAGTTGGTCGGTCATCGCCTCTCACCCTCTATGTCGAAAGAGCGGGCCGACTGCTCCAACGGGTTGCCACCGCACCATCTGTCGGACCTTCGCCTCCACAACTACCCTGTCCAGCGAGACCGCCTATTGCATCGGCCACAGCGAAACTTTCCGCGACCGGTGGTGCATCGGTTCGACCACATGCTGCAAACGGGACTTAAACCGAGGCGAGGCCGTAGCGCCGGATCAGTGCGTCGGCTACGGGTCTGCGTCTGCTTCTCGCTGTGCCCTGAGTTATCAGGCTGGGTTGTGCAACTTCATTCCTTGGCATCTCATCGACGGCTTCTAGGACGAGGCGCCGAACTCGAAGTCGCGTCGAACCCCGAAGCCGCGAGCTGGTCAATTGCCGCTGGGCCTTCAATTCGATAGCGTCGATCGCTCCGACTCCTTGTGTTTATGCTCCAGCCATCAAGCTCGCTCCTGCGCGGAAAGTTGCTTGATCTGGATATGGCCCGGAAGCCCGTGAAAGAGTGCTGGCGGCCAGCATTGAAACGACCTGTGCCTGCGTGTCCCGAAGACCTGTCAACGATCGTGCCGCCGGCGTCGGCATCCCAGTCTCAGAGGCAGAGACGCGCGTGATGGCGAAGGGAAACACCGCAATTCGGTCAACGAAGCAAAAACGTCGCGTCGCCGTGCAAACCCGCCGTGGGCATAACCTGCGACTTCCGCCTCATCCTGACGCCCCAACTCGGGTGATCAAAAAGCCGTTCGGCGCTGGCTGCGAGAGCAGTCGCAGCTTGGTCTCACCGCCATCGACCTATTCTGCGGCGCCGGTGGGCTCAGCCTCGGGCTGGAGCAGGCCGGTTTCCGTGTGCTTGTTGGGGCAGATAATGACCCCGCATCTGTCGAGACGCATGTTTCGAACATCGGTGGCTTGGGGTACGAGGGCGATCTCTCTGATCCGGAGGATCTCCTTGAGCAGCTTCGCATTTGGGGCATCCGTAACGTCGATGTGATCGCCGGCGGAGTGCCTTGCCAGCCGTTTTCGCGAGCGGGACGGTCCAGCTTCGCAGCCTTGTCGAGGCAGGGCAGCGATCGATGGATGATCCGCGTGCGCAGATGTGGCGGAGTTTCATCCGGGTCGTGGAGGAGGTGAAGCCGAGCGCCGTTCTTCTGGAGAATGTTCCCGACCTTGCTGCCTGGAATGACGGTGCTGTCCTAGTCGGCTTTTGCGAGTCTCTGCGTGAGTTGGGCTACAGACCCCGGGCAAAGATCCTCCATGCCTATGAGCACGGCGTACCTCAGCACCGAAGCCGACTGTTCATTGTTGCTCTGAAACCAGGCGCACAGCAGTTCCAATGGCCGAAGCCAGATACGAAGGCGCCCACGGTGCGCCAAGCAATTGGTGATCTTCCGATCGTGCCCCCCGCACAGCGCGAGGAGCGCATCCCATACGCGCGGCCGTGGACAAAACTCCAGCGGCATCTTCGCGCGGGAGTTGTACATGAGGACCGCCGCTTCGTGCACGACCACATAACTCGCGATGTCAGGCCCGATGACGCTGAGGCATTCGCTCTGCTCAAGGAAGGTGACACCTACGAGTAGCTTCCCGCGCGGCTTCAGCGCTATCGCTCCGACATCTTTTCGGACAAGTACAAGCGGCTCGAATGGAGGGGCCTCAGCCGGTCCATCACTGCGCATATCGCCAAAGATGGGTACTGGTATATCCATCCCGATCAGGATCGGACCCTCTCGGTCCGCGAGGCTGCGCGCGTCCAGACATTCCCCGACTGGTTCCGCTTTTCGGGTCAGCCAAGCCTTCGGTATCGCCAGATCGGTAACGCCGTCCCGCCATTGCTCGCCCATGCGATTGCTGCCCCACTGCACTTGACACTGATGCTTCCCTCTCGCCGGGGAAGACCACCAATGAATGGTGGGAAGTTTCGCCGCGATCTCCTTGCCTGGCACGCTGAGAATGCACGCGACTTCCCATGGCGAGGCCAAGTTGATCCTTGGCACGTCCTCATGGCCGAGGTCTGTCTTCATCGCACTCGCGCCGATCAGGTCCGGCCGGTGTATGAAGCATTGGCCGAGCTGGCACCCACGCCAGCCGACATGGTGAAAAATGCCGCCAAGGCGCGCCGAAGGATGCGCTCACTTGGCCTACGCTGGCGAGCTAACAACATGGTGGAGATTGCTCGCGCACTCGTGAAGGAGCATGATGGAAAGGTTCCAGCGAGCGATTTCGATCTGCGTCAACTTCCCGGCGTTGGCGACTACGTTGCCAACGCCGTCATGACGTTCGGCTTTGATCGGCCCGCGGTCCTGGTGGATACGAACACCGCCCGGATCGTTGGCCGAGTGCGAGATCGCGAGAGAACGCTGCGCTGGCAGCTTCGTCTCGACCTTCATGAACTTGCGGGCCCCGAGGGGCCAAATGCAGAGTTCAACTATGCACTTCTCGACTTCGGGGCGTTGGTCTGCCGGGCCCGAGGGCCTCTTTGCGCGAGTTGCCCTCTGCAAACCCACTGCCGGACCGGAATCCTGGCGAGCCAGTAGTCCCACTGGGATGGGGCGACTGTGATCGGACTATGGCCGACAACCGGACACGCAAAGAGCCGCAGAACGCCGCGACGACGAGTGAAGAGGGCGTCAAGCCAACGCCCCCGCCATCACTTGCGGATCTTGTCCTTGATCTTCGTGGACTGCCCGGTGACTTATCGGCGCAAACTGTCCGGGAGGAGCTCATGCGGTTACCCATTGCCTGTGCGGTGGACTGGCTAGAGCAGCATGGACGAAGGTGTCGGCAGCCAAAGACCCGCAGGGAAACACCCGGACCACTGCGCGTTCTGCTGAAGGCCCATAACAGAAGGGCGATCGTGGAGAACAGCGCGCGCATCCATGTGGAGCTGTGGCGCCGGTCCGACACCGTGATGGTCCAACAGGTACAGGCCCGGATCCTGCATGTGGAGAAGCCGCTCGTTGCCATTCTCAGTGCGCAGGAGACTCTCGACATTGACGCGCTGCGCGAGGAGATGGGCCGCGAGTCGGACGGGATCCCTCGACTCGCGGCGATCCTGTGGGCACGCGGCTTGGAGACGCCACCGAGCGCGCACTGTTTCGGTTACTTCCGACCCTCGCTTCTCAAGAGGCCGATCCAGCACAGGCCGTGTCCCGGAGCTCGGAGTCACCCGACGAGTCCTCGGAGAAGGAGCGTCTTAAGCATCGGCGGAAAAAGGCCGAAAGTCGAGTCACCGAGCTGGAGGCCGAGAATCACAAACTGAAATCCCAGGCGCGAGAGCGAACCAAGAAGCGCGCGGGAGTCGAGAAGGAACTCGAGCGAGCTACGCGTGAACGTGACGAGCGCCAAAAGCAGATCGAAGAGCTACAGAACGAGCAAGTCGCCGCCCGAGAGAAGGCTCGTGGGAAGGAAGCTGAGCTCCGGGAGAGCGCTGCCGATGCGCGAACCTCAAAGAACTTAAACGATCAGCTTAGGAACGACCTCGAAGAGACACAGGAACGGCTGGACCAAGCTGAGCGAGAACGAGGCAAATTTACGCGTGACCTTGCCCTTGCCAGAACGAAGATCGAGTCACTGGGGGCAGCCCTGAAGGCGATGCCGCGCGATGAAGATGCCATCGCGGTCTTCCTTGAAGAGGAGGAGGAGCGTATTGATCAGGATCTCAACATTCTGCAGGGCGGTGATCGCCAGCGGGCCGAGGGTAGGCACGCCAAACACAAGAAGCTTAAGACAGCCTTTCGCGATGCTTACCCGAAATATGTACCACCGCGACCAAGGTCGGCAGGCGACCGAAGCACCCTTACCTTCACGGCACTTGGGGGAGGGGCCGAGGTGGGACGCAGCGCGTACCTTGTCGAGATCGGCTCGAGCAGAGTGCTGGTGGACTGTGGCATAGCGGTAGGACGCACCGATATCGCTGACATGGTTCCCCACCTTGACGGACTCGGACCGCTCGACGCAGTCGTACTAACTCACGCTCACACTGACCACATTGGCTGGCTTCCTGCGCTGGTGAGGCAGCAGAGCCAGGCACTTCCGATTTACTGCTCGGAGGATACGGCGACGATTACGCCGATCATGCTTGAGGATACGCGTAGAAATTACGAGCGGATGCTCGCAAAACAACAGCTGATCGCCTCACATGATCCACAAGCGTCCCAGATAACTGAGCAGTACACGCAGGAGGATGTCTATGACGTTGAGACGCGATTGCGCGCACTCCGCTTCCCCGACCCCCCAATGGACATCCCGGGAACCGCGCTCAGGTTGGTTGTTTCCCTGCC
Source organism: uncultured Solirubrobacterales bacterium (assembly GCA_963838035.1). Lineage (GTDB taxonomy): Bacteria > Actinomycetota > Thermoleophilia > Solirubrobacterales > 70-9 > CAVVNN01. The sequence continues at coordinate 68,366 of CAWIPM010000010.1, read as the reverse complement.
GACACATTCTCGGCACCACCAGTGTTCTGCTAGAGGGCGGAGAGCGTCGCGTGGTGATTTCTGGCGACATCTGGTCGGAGCGCCAGGCCGCCTAATCCAAGCCACTCCGCCAATGGATCTCTCCGGGGTTGACCTCCTCATCCTTGAGTCGACTTACGGAGACCCGTGATCACAATGCAGATAAGAAGGTTGAGCGAGAACTCGTCGAGTTTATGCGCCACGGAGCAACGAAAAAAGTGGAACTGCACTGTTGCCCTGCTTTGCGCTCGGTCGTGGCCAGGAGGTCCTCAAAATCCTGCTCCGGCGAAAGCGGGAAAAAGAACTTGATCCCTCGGTCGCCCATGGATCGACGGATTTTGATCGACAGTTCTCCCGTGTACATCGAACGTGGGAAAGTGAGGCGGAGGGTTACCAGGAGATTGTGGATCGTCGGGAACGGGCCTTTGCTATCGCTGACTGCCAGCGCCCAGACGCCAGAGCGGTGGTTGTGACTACATCGGGGATGCTCAATGGCGGCCCCATCGTTGAGTGGGCTGATGCCCTTCTCCGAAATCCCCGGAATAAGCTAGGCACTGCTTGGCTATCAGGACGAGGGGTCGGCGGGCGGTCGCCTCAAACGACAGCTGCGTCAGCAGGGACACCAGCCTACCAGCTGACCCTTCCCACGCGAGGAGGGAGACCAAGCTGCAGCTGCAGATCTCCAATCCACTGCGCGAGATTGGATTGTCCGCCCATGCCGATGCAGATCGCCTCGTCAAGTTTGCACGCTCGATTGGTGCTCGGCACATTGCGCTGGTGCATGGCGAGCCAAGCGCACGAGGCTCTGGAGAACGAACTCTCACGCGAGTTGCCTGACGCGGTGGTCTCACGGCCCGGCGGCCAGCCGCTACGCATCGCGTGAGCATTTCTACTGCAGAGCTTGGGAGAAGGAATACGCCAAGGTCCTGGAGGGCCTGGAGGAGGGTCGGATTCCCACACCGCGCGTTCGCGGGCCCGTCGGGCTGTTTCTGCGCCAATTCGCCGAGGCGGGCTCAACCGCCCGGGCGCTACTCAAGCAGAGCCGCACGATCGAAAAATGGGTATCCGGCGAGGCGCTGATGCCACTTGAGCTCGTGCCGATCACGCCGCTTGAAATCCGCGTTCAAAACGAGACAATCGGTTCTGTCACGTCCGCCATTGCAGCGAGCGAGACCCTGGGAACGACGGTGCGAGTCACGCTTTGGGGCGGGGCGCAAGGTGCCGGCCGACTGCTTCGCGCCTGGCGCCCCGACCCCGATCAGTCGCCAGTCTGACCGGCCGGCTCCGCTGGTATCCCCGAGCAGGATCACTCCAGGGGAGGCGAGGATGAGGCTGGTCGGTGCGGACTTGGCATGGCACGAGATTCGTTGTCTGAAGTACACGGGGGACGATGTCGTCGAGCCCCACAGGCCGCCGTGTTTCACACCGACTGGCTTACCAGCCGTATGGAGTGAAGGCGTTTCGAACCCTCGCAATACGACGGGACTCGGACCGATGGACAGTTGTCCCGGGATTGGCCACGACGCCCGCAAACATTGAGATCATCGTGCCTCGGCAAATTGCCGCTCGTGACGTGCGTCAACTCATCGCTCTTGCTTGGGCCCAACCATGGGAGCCACTGCGGTGGCACGTCATTGGCGCACGCGACGCGACTGACGACGATGTCCTGGCGCACAACATCGCGTGGGCGGATCATGTTCGCGAGCTCCGGGGAGATGGCCCGGTTACGGGGGAGAAGATGAGAGCTCTGCAAAAACGCATGCGCAAAGAGGGCCTTACATCAACATCGCTTGAGCGTGCCGTCAGCGCTGCTGCCTCACACGCCGACTCAGTCCACGAGCCTTAGCGTACGCCTCCTGGCTTCGCGGGATAACTTAGTATCAGTCCGTCCACGGGACGAAATCGCGAATTGGTTTTGAGCTCGTGAAAGACCGACTCAAGCTGTGCAGCCGCATCTCCGGTAATCCTGACCCCGACCTCAACGTTCGCCTCGTAGCCGTGATACGTCAGGTTCGCGGAGGTGACCAACGCGTTTCGTGCATCGGCCACAAGCACCTTCGCATGGAGCGATGCCTTCTCATCCTCCTCTCGCTCGGGCCAGGTGAATATCCCGGGGGCTCGCGACCGGGCGGCCAGCCGCGCAGTAGTGCTTCTCTGTTCTTCGGATTCCTGTGAAGGATGGATGTGACGACGATGCCGCGTGAAGCTGCGCGGCCCATGGCCGTGATTGTCTGCGCCGCGAGGCCAGCCAAATCGGCGTCGACGGTAACGCTGTAACCCACTACTAGCAGGGATCGCTCGGCACCGTCAATGACTTCACGCGCAACGGACCCGCTGGTTCGGAAGGCGGGAAGGACCGGCCCGGGATGCGTCCACGCGACCTCCACTGTGGGTGCGTCAGCCCGAGCGCGAACGGTGCATTGTCGTCCAAAGCGCAGCAATTCAAGGACATCGTCGCCAGACCGGCCTGCGCTTGACAGAAGGACCTCGCGAAATCCCTGTGCGCGCGAGCTGTCAATACCTAGCTCGTCTTGGACTGTCGCGATTGTCGGGGACGGCCCTATGCGTCCATCATCAAGTGCCGCTTCGAAACGGTCAAGGGTGTCCGACGACTCTCGCGCAACGAGACTCGCAACGAGGGCGTGAAACGAACCGGTCGTCAGATCCCCTTTGAAGTACTCGATATCGAGTTGCGTGACAGTGCTCACGACATGCGCACGATCAAGAAAGTGATTGCTTCGCTCGCAAGAAGTCTCCGAGACCAAGAGACAGGCGTGACAGGCCGCACCGTTTGTATCGCCCATCTCGCCGGGTGCAGTATGGCCGCATAGTGGATCCGATGAACAGTAGCCCGCGCGCCGCAGGCTGAGACGCAGGAGATGCTCAAATCGATCGGTCTGACCCTGCTCAGCTAGGCCCCCGAGACTGCCGTCGGAGTCAGGTGTCGCTGTGTAGAGGAGGATCCCCGCCATCGGGCGATCTGGATCAGCGCTGGAGTAGATGCGCTCCCTGATCGACGTCGAGGAATATCCGCAGTCAAGGGCGAGGCCTGTGATCAGCATGTGTGCGAGCGAGTGAAGAAGCACGAACCGGGCGCCGGGGAAGGCGGCGTCAGGCAGATCCCGCGACTTTCGCCATCGTCGGTATGCAGCTTCCAATGCCGCGCGCCGCTCTTCGACGTCGGGCTCACTCTCCCACGACCGGACCGTGTCCTCTCGGAGTGCGAGGAACACCCCCTCTCCCAGCAGCTCCACGGCTGGCCGCCAGTCGTTGCCGACGTGACCCAGAACTTGGCGTCGAACTTTCTGAAGTGCCTCGTCATCCTCCAACAGAAGATCGGGCGGTGCGTCGATGCGCGTGAACGCATCTAGCGCGCGCACCTCTCGCAGGCGACGGACGATGACGAGACGGTCAAGGAAACGAGAAAACGCTTTAGGCGTTTCCGCAAACATTGTCTGAAACTGTCGCTCGGCCGCCAATGCCGGGTCCGTCTGCTGTCCGAGCGCCATGAACTCCTCATAGCGAAGATCGCGGGGGGTTGGAGGCTCTGCCTCCACCCGACGTCGTGATTGGAGGGCGCTCCAGACCTCGTCTGCGGGGAAGTCTTGAAGCCTCGACAGCAATCCCCACTCAATCGCTTGTTTGAGACGGTCGAGGCTGTCAACTTTTTCGAGATCCTCATCGTGGTGAGCCAAACCCATATGTATTGGGTCATCCCACTGGGGAATGGAGAGCGCACTCTGGATGATTGGGAAGTAGAGATTTGATGCCCCCCGCAGAACGGTCCGCGGAAGCTCGACACAGGAGTCCTCCCGATCGGCGAGCCAGGGACGCCCACCTCCACATGATCCAAGTGCCTTCTCTGCGCTGTCATCGAAAGCAGCCTCCATAGACCGGGTGCTGCTGCAGGCTCGGCAGCGGACAAACAGATCACTTATAGCTCCAGACTCATTGGACTCAAAGAACGTCAACTCAAGGGGGTCGCATTGGGTGTCTTTCCCACGATGCACGTAATAGGCCCAGGGAAAGTCATCAAGATGCCCTCCGGGGCATGCGACGACGAATCGAGCTGGGAAGGCGCGGGGAAGAAGGCGCGCACCAAGCTCCTGCTCGCGATGACCGCTCCGATTCCGGCATCTAAAGAAGCGCCCGTCGAACTGGAAATGCTCAAACGCTGCCAGTCGCTGACAGCGGGGGCATACCAGGAAACGTGGAAAGACGAACGCGGGAATTCCCCGCATTCCGCTATCCGATCGAATCCGTGGGCGATAGAGGCTCCGCACGCGTAGGAGAGCCTTAAGCCGCGGCTCGTCGATTCGCTGATCATCCGAGACGGTCCAGTAGTTCGTCCCGGCGAGAATCAGTGATGCCGTTGGCTGATCAATAACTGCCCCGGGGCCGAATGAGGTGACAATTTGGCTCGGTCGCAGGTCACCGAGAATGGCGGAACTCGATTTAGGTCTCGTCGCCATTGAGCCCTCGCACATAGATTCGACTCGTCTCCTCCACCTCTCGGAGGGACCCCGGCGTGCGCCAGTGTCCATAGCGTCCGCCCTCTGCGGAGCGGAGAAGAACATCGGATTCCGGTGCTTTGTCCTCGCCGTACATGAGCCGCCATCCGTAGCGCAAGGGCGAGCGAGCGAATCCCTGCCACTGGTCGACGTAAGCACGGAGCGCCGTCTCCACCTCTTCGGCAACGCGAGCATCAACAATCCGCTCCGCCCTTTCCCGAAACGCACGCACGACCTCGTCAACCAAAGGTTCAGTCGCCTCGTAGAGGGTGGCAGCCTCCTCAGGGTTGAGCCTCTCGTCGCGAAGACGCGTGAGCGAGACGAAAGCACCCGCCAGTCCGCGGTCTCGAGCTCGAGATGAGAAGGGCGTGGCACTGACAGCCTCAACGTGGCGGTAGAGGGTCGCGTGGTAGTGGCCGAACCGCTCATAGTGGGAGAGGTCGCGCGGTCGGACCCAGTTGTAGATCGTCACAACCAGTCCTGGGCCGGTCGGCTGCCGACCGACTCGGCTGGTGGCCTGGATGTACTCGGCTGTTGTCTTAGGCTGGCCCAGCACCGTCATCAGCCCAAGTCGATCTACATCCACCCCCACACCGATCATGTTGCTTGCAAGAACGGCATCGAGCGGCAATGGATCACTCTCGTCCCTGGGCGCATCGTGTGGCGTCTGCAATCTACGAAGAAGAGCTGGGATTCGGTCAGATGGCACGCGACTTGTCAACTCCTCATAGACAGGTCTATTGCGACGCGGCAGACCCCGAGCATCCAGCTGGCGCAGCCGGGCTCGAATATCGTCCTCCATCAGCCGCACAGCACTACCGAGCTCGCGAAGGCTGTTGAAGTAGGCGACGAACGTCAGATAGGGATCGGCGAGTCGCTCATCCGCCGATCGAAGCCCTGCGGCCGCGCTCAGGAGAGCAGCACATACTCGAACGAGTGCGGTCTTCATGCTTTTGCCGGGCGCCATGACTCCGATGTACAACCGGCCGGGGGACTCGTCCGCAACGGGTGCCTCAGAGGCGAAAAAGGAATCCGTGGCTTCGAGAGCGAGTGGTGGAAATACGCGCAGCTCACGCGCAAACAAGGCCTGAATCTGCTCAAAGGCACGGCGGATCGTTGCGGTTGAGGCGATCACCTTTGGCCGTATGACCTTCCCATCAACGGTCCGCGTGCTGAGCGCATCAACGGCGGTCTCGTACAAACCCACCATCGTTCCTAGTGGGCCAGCAATTAGATGCAGCTCATCCTGAATAATGAGTTCCGGCGGGGCCAAACGTTCGGTCTCAAGAATCATCTCGGCCGCCGGGCGTTGAACACCGTTCCTCCGATGGGTGGAGGGGTGTTTACTGTCGGGTACGAGAAAACCGCATTGCCGACACTCTCTGTCCACGTTGCCAAAAATCGACGCGACCTCGCCGGCCCAGGGCATCTGGGCGAACTTGTCAACGGTCGCGATCAGCACCGAGGGGCACTCCCGGTAGATCTCCTCGTCGACTAACAGGACTGGAAGCTCCTGTTCCGTCGCTCGAGAAAAGTCGCAGGCGTCCCTTGGGCAGCTGACGATGGTACGTCGACGATCACCATTTGCGTCATAGTCCTGATGGGTGAGGCTCTCGCCACACCAAGGACATGCCTCGAGCTGACAGGGGTTCGCTTCATCCTGTGACTCCCCTGCCCGTAGGCGATCAAGGGTCCGCCGGGAGTCATCATGTGAGTTCGGTGTGGCCTGCCGTCCCAGCCACAGGCCGATCGAGAATCGTCGTCTTCCCCAACGATCCGGGTTCAAACGTCGAAGCACCTCGCAGGCGCACAGCAGCGTACTCGCGCGCTGGAATTGTTGGATGGTTAGTAGGCGAAGCGTGTACCTCATCAAGACGGATACCCCCGCATCCGTGCGCGCAGTGTCTCCCGCTCTCAGGCGCCGCATTGCCAGTGTGAATGCGGCAAGTCCCAGGTATGCCTCGGTCTTGCCGCCCCCCGTGGGAAACCACAGCAGGTCGCCGATTGATCGATCAGGATGCTTGGGATCGGCGATACCACGCAAATTCTGCAGGATGAATGCGAGTTGGAACGGCCGCCACTCACCACGCAGCTCAGGCTCGGCGGGCGCCCCGGCGGGGTCGCGACGACGGTGCTCTGCCCAATCGGTGTGGCTCCGTTGGAGAAGCATCGCGCGATTCGCGAAAGCAAAAGCATCGCGCGCGTCGCTATCCGAGCTCACAAGCGCGATCCCATCGCGAATGCGCGCCAGCGACTCATCGCACAGCCGCAGATGATCCTTCGCCGTATCTTTGAGGCTCGCCGACAGCAGCTCTGCCTCCTGTTTCTTGGTCTCAATCCATTCTGCGTATGAGTCCGCGATGGGGGCCAGGCTCTTCTCCAGCTCTTCCCCTGAGCTCCCCTCCCCAAGGGTCGCCATGTCGAGTGTGGCGACTGGTATGGGCCGCGGATCCACTCTGGGCAGCTCAAATCGAGGGATCAGATCAGTCTCGACCCTGGCCGGGAACTGCTCGCCAACGGGATGCCACACCACCGCGCAGCCATGACCGATCGCGAACTCACGTCGGTTGCGATAGAGCAGGGCATTGGATTCAAGATCTCGATCCGTACGCACAGATTCCGGCTCAAGCTCACGGGGAAGAAATACAGTCGCTCCGGCCTGCTCCGTAATCGCCAGCTCTGGCTGAAAGATCCAAAGATCCGTTGGTGGTCGTCCCTGTCCGGGCCGCTCACGGCGATTTACGAGGAACACGCTGAGCGTGATGCTTCCGTCCTCAAGCGAGCGTGCGACGTGTTCAACCCAGATCTCCTCGCCTTCCCGGATGCGCTCTCGCTGAATGCCCTCATTCGGCTTGATGTCCAGCGGCACATCTAATGGCTCGACGGGAATACGCTTCCAGCGATCACGACGCCGGCGCCTTTTCGCTTGTTCCTCCGAACCATCGGAAGTGCCCTTGTCATCGGGGTCTGCCTCGTCGTCATCTCCGGACTCCTCGCTCTGCGCTTCGGAGCGCTCGCTGATGCGCTCGTACTCACCCCAGCTGACCGTCGCCTGCAGTCGCTCCGTTCCGGCCTGCAGGAGACAGGACAGACCAATGGACGAAGGCGAGAGCGCCTGGGAGATTGGAGGCGAGAAGTCCGGAGCTCCAACAAGGTCCTCGCCCTCATCTTCGCCTGGAGAATCTTCCTGCTCCTCGGCGGGCACGTCTGTACCGAATGGAGCAAGCATTCCCACCAAGTAGCGGCTCAGGGGACTCTCATCGAGGATCTCGTCGGGCGAGGCGGGCCCAAGTAGCTCGTAGCGCATGACCTCGATCAGTCTCGCCCGTGCCTCACGGGGCGTCTTTACGCTCCAGAACCCCTCGTCAAACATCGCACAGCAACCGTATACCGGAGACGCGGCCGCGCGTCGCCCCCCAAGTTTCGAAGATTTGCCTCGGCCTTGACCTTCGCTTTCGGGATGGGCTCAGAGGAGAGGCGACAACCGATTTCGGCGAGCCACCAGGAACCCAAACTCAAGACCACAAAGCCCACCCCCCAAACCATCCAGCCAACCACAAACCCAAACGCCAACACCAAAGCCACCCACAGTCACACCACCAGCAGCGACCTGGCCTTCAGGACCTCGTCCCGAAGGCCCCAGCCACCAACAGCAAACCCCTCACGCAGTATCACCTGCGAGGTGTGAACCGATGCAAAACGCCCTCCCCAACGACAGGGAGGGTAGATGCTCACGATCGGAAAGCTCGGCCGCGGCCAGGAGAGCTACTACCTCGAGAAGGTCGCCGAAGGCGCCGAGGACTACTACAGCGGCGAGGGCGAGGCGCCGGGGGAATGGCTCGGCGACGCCGCCGAGGACCTCGGCCTGCAGGGCAAGGTCGACCCCGAGCAGCTGGTGGCGATGCTGACCGGGAGAAATCCGGTCAACGGCGAGCCCTTGCTCTCGATGCGAGGCGTCCGCGGCGATGGCCCGGTGCCCGGCTTCGACCTCACCTTCTCGGCGCCGAAGTCGGTCTCCCTGCTCTGGGGCCTGCATGACCCCGACACCCGCGCCGCGGTGATCGCCGCCCACCAGCGCTCCGTCGATGCCGCCCTGGGCTATCTGCATCGCGAGGCGTGCTGGACCCGCCGCAGGGCAGGAGGCGCGGAGTTCGTCCAGGGCAACGGCTACCTCGCCGCCGCCTACCGCCACCGCTCCTCGCGAAACGGCGATCCCCAGCTCCACACCCACGTGCTGATCGCCAACGCGACCAGAGGGCCCGACGGACGCTGGACCAGGCTCTACCACCCGGCGATCTTCAGCGAGGCGAAAACCGCCGGCTATATCTATGAGGCCCAGCTGCGCCATGAGCTCCGCCGCGAGCTCGGCGTCCGCTGGCAGCAAGTCCGCAAGGGGATCGCCGAGATCGAGGGCTTCGATGACACCCACCTGCGCGAGTTCTCCAGCCGCCGCGCGGAAATCCTCGCCGCCGCCGGCGGAGCCGAGGCCTCCGCCCGCGCCCGCCAGGTCGCCAACCTCGCCACCCGCAGCGCCAAGGAGGACAGCGCCCTCTCCACCCAGACCCTGCGCGAGCGCTGGAGCGAGCGGGCGGCCGAGATCGGCCTCGACCGCGCCACGTTGCAAGCGGTCATCGGACAAGAGCGATCGTCCGGCACGCCGGTCCTGACCCTCGATCAGCTCGACCGCGCGATCACCGCCCACGCCTCCCACTTCGAGCGCCGCGAGGCGATCCAGGCGGTGGCGAACTCGCTTCCCGACGGAGCACCGGGAGCCGAGGTCGAGCGCCTCGCCGACGCCTACCTTCACTCCGAGTCGGTGATCCAGATCGCCGAGTCCGCCAAGGGCCCCCGCTACACCATCGCCCGGATCTGGGAGCTGGAGCGCGAGGTGCTGGCGGCGATCGAGCGGATGAAGACCCAGGGTCCGCCGCCGGCGGGCGAGCTGATCGCGACGCGCGTGATCCACGCCCGCCCGAGCCTAAAGGACGACCAGCGCGAGATGGTCCGCCGCCTGCTCAGTGACCGCGAGGGAGTCGCCGTCGTGATCGGCGAGGCCGGAACCGGCAAGACCTATGCCACCATCACCGCCGCCGAGGGCTGGGCGGCGGTGGGGACCCCGCTGCGCGCAGCCGCGCCGACTTGGCGGGCGGCGAACGTGCTGCGCGACGAGGGCTTGCCGGCGGGCGCGATCGCCAGCCTGCTGGTCGAGTTCGACCGCGCCGAGCACGAAGGGGGTGACGGGCTGGCGCCGGGCTCGGTGCTGCTGATCGACGAGGCCGGGATGGTCGACTCGGCGACCCTGGCCCGCCTCGTCTCCCACGCCGAGGCGGCCGAAGCCAAGCTCGTCCTGCTCGGCGACCCCGAGCAGCTGGGGGAGATCGAGGCGGGCGGCCTGTTCCGGGCAATCGCCGATCGAAGCGATCCGGTCGTCCTCGACGAGGTGATCCGCCACCACCACGAGCTTGACCGCGAGGCGGCCAAGCGGATTCGCGAAGGAGAGGGGGAGAGGCCCTTTCCCTCTACCGCTCCTCCGAGCGGGTGACGGTCGCCCCCGATGCCGAGGCGCGCCGCGAGGCGATGGTCGCCGACTGGCACGAGTCCTTCGACAGAGGAGAGGACGCGGTGATGATCGCCAAGCGAAACGCGGAGGTGGAGAAGCTGAACGCGATGGCGCGGGAGGTGCGACGGCAGGAAGGAAAGCTCGGCGTCGAGGAGGTCGAGGTCGGCGAAGCGCACTTCGCGCCCGGCGACCAGGTGATCACCCGGGTCAACGACAGAGCGGCCGAGATCTATAACCGCGAGCGTTGGCAGATCGCCGAGGTTGACGCGCAGGCTCGTAGCGTGGTGTTGGACGGAATCGACACCCAGCGGCGGGTGTGTGTCGATTCCGTCTTCTTGGAGCGGGTCAATCCCTATAACGACGCCCCGGCCCTGCAGCACGCCTACGCGGTGACCACCTACTCCGCCCAGGGATCAACGGTCGACCGCGCCTTCGTGATGGCCGACCCCTCGATGGACAAGCAGGAGCTCTACGTCGCGACTTCCCGCGCTCGCGAGGAGACCTACCTCTACGCGACGCCGGAGGTCCAGGCCGCCCGCGAGGAGATCGCCCCCGCCTCCCCCTACCTGCGCGAGGGCCTCGAGCACATCGCCGAAGCCGCGCAGCGCGACCGCGCACAGAGCTCGGCCCACGACGAGGCGCTCGCGGCGCGCTTCTCCGGCTTGCCGACCGCGGAGTTGGTGGAGAGACGCGCCGAGCTCTCCCCGGCGGCCGATCGCGAGCGGGTCGACGCGGAGAATCGCGAGGCCCTGGTGAAGCGGATCGCCGCGGCCCGCGAGCGGCTGGCGGGCTTTGAGGCCCAGCGCGAGGCGGCGATGTCGGCACCGCGCGGTGCGGCGCGAGGAGCTGTTCCGCCTCGATGCCTTGCAGGCGCAGAGCCGCGAGGCGCTGGCGCGGATGGAGCAGGCGCTGCGCTCGACTCCCGAGCCCCAGTACGTCGCCACAGAAGGGCTGGCGCTGGTCGAGGGGGTGCTCGCCGGGCGGCGGGCGCTGGCGCTTACCGCCGCCCGCCTCGCGCCCCCCGACTACATCACCGAGGAGCTGGGGGAGAGGCCGACCGACCCCGCCAAGCGCCGCAGCTGGGAGCGCGGGGTGGAGCTGATCGAGGGCTACCGCCAGGAGCACGGCGTCACCGACCGCGACAATGCGCTCGGGACCGAACCGCAAGACGGCTTCGAGCGGGCTGCCCGCGAGCGCCGGGAGAACCGGCTGCGCGAGATCCGACTCGACATGGGTCACGAGCACGTCCACGAGCACGCGATCGAGTTGGAGCACGGGCTGGGGATCGGGAGGTAAGCGCGCTACCGATCTGCTCCGATTGCAACGCCGGCCGGCCGGACTATCCTTGAGCCATCTCCCAGTCGCTTCGGTGGCTGGGTGCGAGGCCGCCTTGGCGGGCCTTAGCGATTTAATGGGCCACGAGCACACGCTGGAGCTGGATCACTCGCTGGGGAGCGGGATGTGAGCCCGTCCCCGCACGAGATGGGTCCGAGCGCGCAGCGGGCGTAACCTCTGTGCCACGCATGCACAGTTCTCAATCAAGGATGAATGGTGGCTAAGGTCAGACACGACACGACCTATCACGCTCGGCGACTCGCTCGGCGTCTCAAGGAGGATTTGGAGTTTCGAGTCGAGTTCGGCCATCAGCGGCGCAAGATCGCCCGAATCGACTCTGTTGTCCGCCAGCTCGACCGGTAGGGCGAGCTGGCCGTGGTCGTGGAGGCCGGGCGGCCGTTCGTTCTCGCAGTCGATCCGAGGATGCGCTGGCCATTAGGTCATAGGTCGACCCACAGGCAGCGGCGCTACCTGCAGGTGCTAAGTTTTATGGCAAAAAAACTTGACAGAAACGGCAACTGTGGCTAGCCTGTCAGCGTGGCGAAGCAACTTCCTCGAAAGAAGCCGGTCTCCAGCGCAGCCAAGGCGGTTCGCGACCGCGTCAACCGCGGAGGGGCGCGCTTTTGGAAGCACTCCGACTTCGATGACCTTCCGTCCTGCGGCGGTGGCGACGGCCCTTTCTCGCATGGCGCGAGAGGGCGAGCTGCAGCGGGTCGGGAAGGGCGTCTACTACCGCTCGACGCCGACGTCCTTCGGAATGAGCGTGCCGTCGGCCAGCGGCGCCATCGGCCGAGACGCTTACCGCTCCGCTCCATCCTGCCGGTCTCAGCGCGGCGAATGTGCTCGGGCTCACCACGCAGAATCCAAGGCGGCCCGAGTACGCGACCCCTGCGCCGGGACCGCCCACAGCGCTGAAGGGCGCCGTGGTTCACACGGGGCGGCCTTCGCAGCGCGCCGGCCTCTCTGCGGAGGACGGTGCCATCCTTGAGATCCTGCGAGAGCGCGCTCGCTCCAGTGACCTCTCGCCTGCAGAGACGGTCCAGCGCCTTCAGCAACGCTCGCCGAGGAGGACCGCTTCCGCCGCCTGGCGGGCGTCGCATGGCCGAGCCCCCGCGGGTGCGCGCGATGCTGGGAGCGCTTGGTCAAGAGCTGGACATGCCGCCGCCTCTGCTCGATCGGCTGAGAAAGAGCCTCAATCCATTGAGTCGGTTCGACTTCGGGCACTTGACTTCGCTGCGCTATGCGAGGGACTGGCAGGCGAAGTGAGGCTGTTCGAACACCCCGACTTCGAGCAGGCGATGCTGCGCGCCGCCGAGCGCTACGGGGTCAGCGAGCAGTTCGTCGAGAAGGACTACTACGTCACCGAGATCCTGCGAATCGTCGCAGACCACCTCGGGGACAAGGCCCTGTTCAAGGGCGGGACCAGCCTCTCGAAGGGATGGGGCCTGATCTCGCGGTTCTCCGAGGACATCGACCTGTTCGTCAACCCCGACAAGTTCGACCCGCCGGCCGGGCAAGAACAAGATCGACAAAATCCTCAAAGAGCTGGCGGCGGCACTGTCGGGGAGCACCCGGCTCTCACCTGGCTTCGCGATGAGGGCAGAGACAATCGGTGGCCTGGGCCGCGAGGACCTACTTTGCCTACGAGGCGCGCTTCGCCGCGCTGCCGGGCATCCGCGCGGCTGTGCGGCTCGAGCCCGGCGTCCAAAGCGGGACGTTCCCAACCGAGGTGGTGCCGATCACGTCGCTGGTTGGCGAGTACCTGCAGGAGCAGGGATCGGGTGAAATCGCCGAGGACCTCTCCGGCTTCGACATGTCACTTCTCCACTACCGGCGCACGTTCGTCGAGAAGATGTTCGCCCTGCATGGCAAGGTGGTGCGCCTCCAAGAGGAGGGTCGTCCGTTGGGTCGAGACGCTCGCCACTATTCGGACCTCTACGCGCTCTCAGGTGAGCACGAGGTTCGCTCGATGCTGGCTTCTCCCGAGTACGAGGAAATCCGTCGCGACTACGACGCCAAGAGCCGCAAGTTCTTTCCGGACAGCTATCGACCTCCACCGGACCTCTCCTTCGTCGACAGCGCCGCCCTCTTTCCAGGCCCGGACCTTCGCGAGCAGCTCGAAGGGGACTACGAGACGCAGTGTCGCCTCCTCTTCTCGGGGGACACTTACCCAGGCTTCGACGAGGTGCTGGTGCGCTTCGAGGAGATTCGTAATCTGCTGTAGTCGGCTGGGCAGAATCATGGGCTCGGTGAGGCGAGTCACTGGGCTTTTGGAAAATGTGCCGGATTGCCCGCTAGCCTGGAAAGATGACCAAGACCGTCACAATCGGCATCGAGGTCAAGGGTTCGGAGGTGGGGTTGAGCGACGGGCGCACGATGACAGTGCGCCGTCCCCCGGTCGGAGTCCTGGACGAGCCGTCCTGGCCGGCACGGCGGCCTGGTTGGGGCAACGCCCGAGGCCATGCTGACCGGTTGATCGGTGCCAGCCTGGAACCGCGGATGACAGCGATGGAAGTGGGCGCCTTGACGCCGCGGGATCGCCAGCGGTTGATGCTGGAGGCGGTGCGAATGCGCGATGGCGAGCGGGATTGGCGGGCGCTCTACGGTTCTTCCTTAAGCTCCAACGAGCGCTTCTGCGCGACGATGCGTTGGGCACAGCGGCGCGAATTCGAGGCGCTGCGGAGCCGACTATGCAAAGCTCGCGAGACGATCTCGATCGGTAGCAAAACCGAGTTGGCTGCGATCAGCAAGAGCATCACCTGGTTGGGCTCCTCGCCGACGATTGCCGCGCGGATGGGGATTGCGGGGAGCTACAAGATGCCGATGATGCGGATAGCTGAGCGTTGGGCTGGAGATTCGTTAGCTAAGCCCTACAAGAGCTTCGGGATCGGGCAGATGACGGGCCTGCAGAAGACGATGGAGCAGGCGATGGGCCTGGGCACGCTCATGGTGCCGCCGTTCGCGGCGAGCAAGGCCGCCGAGATCGCCTCACTGACGAGCCCACTAGGGAGTGTGCGGCTGGGAGCCGATCTGAGCCGAATAAACGACTCGTTCGCAACAGGTCTCGGGCTCGGACTGAAGGACACGAACTCGACGCTGTTGGGGTCGATTCTCGGCGGCTCCGCCTCGCCAATGCTGGGGGCGGGGAAGCTGAGCGGGATCACCGGGGCGGGCCTGATCCGGGGTCCGCTGATGAGCTCAGGAATCGGGGAGATGATGCGGAAGGATGTCGGCCTTGCGTTGACTGGGCTCGGGGCGATGAGCAGCTTCGATGCGCTGCGGATCAGCAGGGGCCTGCCTGGGTTCGGCGGTGGCTTCACCGAAGAGTTCAGGCGTACGATCGACGGGCTGATCGTCGTCGAATATCGGCGGATCTGGAGCGGCGATCCGATGTGGTTCCTGCTCAGCCATCTGAGCCCGAGGGAACTGCCACAGCTGCTCGGGCAGGAGCGAGAGCAGGTCTATGAAGCCGTTCTCGACGGCCTTGAGGAGGTAGTCCTAAAGACGCCGGTGATTGCAGCGCTGCGGGTGGCCCTGGATTCGATGCCATTCCTGAGCGAGGAACAGCGACAGTGGCTTGAGCACGGCCTTGAGCACGCCGAGAGGGGCGAATGGTTGCAGGCGGTCCCACCATTGTTTCTTGGCTACGAGGGTGGCCTCTACAACTCGGCCATCGACGCTAAGGCAATTCCGAAAACGAGTCGCGGCAAGCTGATGGCGGCGGAGAAGATCATCAAGGCTTTCGAGCTCGAAGATGCCTTGGAGGCATTTGCGCTCAAGCTGGTTTTTGGCGGTCGTGGTAACTCCTTTCGCCACGGTCGTCCCGAGAACCAGGCTCGGGACCAGGTGCTTCTAATGGTGGTGGCGATCCTCGCCTGGGTCGACTTCCTCTTCGACACACATGGCACGGAGCGGTTGGTGCGCGAGCTCCATGATCCACTGGAGCGAGCGCTGGAGCGTGGTGAGGTAACGGGTCTGCCCGCGGAGGGGTAGCCGGTCTCCCACTTTGTTGGAGAGCAGCGAAGGAACGCCGCTGGAGGAATAGGTCCCTGACGGCGCCGGAAAACTTGGTCCCGAAATTTGTCCCCGACTCCACCGAACTCCGTCAAACTTCATGAACTGAGGTCGCTCTAACAGGCCAAATTTGGCTTGCTAGAGCCATTTGCTGCGACTCATAATCCCTTGGTCGCTGGTTCGAGTCCAGCCCCCCCATATGCGCTCCACCCCGCCATTGCAGGAGCCGCTTCTCGACGCAAACGAAGCAGCCCGCTTGCTCAACATTCCCCGGAGCACCCTTAACGAGCTAGTGCGCTCGCGCGGCCTCCCTCACGTGAGGATCGGCTCCCGCGTCCTGCCCTTCACCGGGCCGGCTTGGCGGAATGGGTTGACCAGAACAGCTACGGAGTGACGCGCAAGTCCATATAGGCCGGGGCCCAATCCGACAATTTGTTCCGAGATTGTGCCGACGACCTGAGAAGAACTTGATCCCCGACAGGTGAAAACCCCGTCTGAGAGGCTGTCGCACAAACCCCGGGCGTGAGCGGTATTCACGTCCGGGGCGCCCATGAGCATTGACTTGTCCCCGAGTAAGGAGGCCGGCGATGCCCCAGAACTTCATCGAGTGCGATCGCGAGCAGGAGCTCCTACTTCCACCCAACATGCGCGATTGGCTCCCCGATGATCACCTCGCCTGGTTCGTCGCCGACGCCGTCGAGGAGATGGATCTCAAAGCCTTCTATTGCGCCTACCGCCAAGACGGCTGGGGCCGAGCGGCGTTTGAGCCCAAGATCATGGTGGCGCTTTTGCTCTACGCCTACGCCGTTGGTGAGCGCTCGAGCCGGGGTATCGAGCGCCGCTGTCGAGAGGACGTCGCCTTCCGCGTCCTCGCCGCCAACCAGATCCCCGATCACGCCACGATCGCCCGCTTTCGCGCCCGCCACGAGCAGGCTCTCGCCGACACCTTCGAGCAGGTATTGGCGCTCTGCGCGAGAGCCGGCCTGCTCTCGGTAGGGCTGGTGGCACTCGACGGCAGCCTGATCGCCGCCAATGCCTCTCAGGGTGCGAGCCGCAGCTACCCCCAGATCCGGGCGGAGGTCCAGCGCATGCTCGAAGAGGCGGCTGAGACCGATGCGCGCGAGGACGCTGAACTCGGTGAGGCACGGGGCGATGAGCTGCCGCCCGAGCTGGGCGACCGGCGCTCCCGGCGTGAGCGCCTACGCCGCTGCAAGGAAGAGCTCGAGGCACAGCACACCGCCGAGCTCCGTGCCCACGAGGACAACCTTGCCTGGCGGGCGCGCTGGGAGGCTGAGCACGGTCGCAAGCTGGGTGGCCGCAAGCCGACACCGCCTGCCCCGGACTCCCTTCAAAAGGCCAAGATCAACACGACGGATCCTGACTCGCGGCCGATGAAGCGCGCCGGGGCGAACACCCTGCAGGGATATAACGCCCAGGTCCTGGTCAGCCCCGAGCAGGTGATCGTCGCCGCCGACGTCACCCAGTCGGCCGCCGATGCTCCCGAGTTGGCACCGATGGTCGCCAAGGCCACCGAGGCGCTGGGGGAGGCGGGGGTAAGCGAGCCGATCGGCACCGTCTTGGCCGACGGCGGCTACTGGAACGCGCCGCAGATCTCCGAGATCCGCAGCAAGGGAATCGAGGTGATTGTTCCCACCCGCAATCGCCGACGCACAACGCCCCGCAAACTCTCCGCCAAGCAAGGACCCGAGGCCGATCGCATGGAGACAATCCTCGCCACACCTGAAGGCCAGGCGCTCTACCGACGAAGACAGCAGATCGTCGAGCCGGTCTTCGCCAACACCAAGTTCATCCGCGGAGCCGATCGCTTCCAGCGGCGTGGGTTAGCGGCCTGCAGGGCCGAGTGGCGACGCCTCGCAGCCACTCACAACCTCTTGAAGCTCTGGCGGGCGGGGCTCGCCGGATCCGGGCCTCAGTTGGTTGCGCCTTTGCCCGCCTGAGGGTTGAGCGCGGCCGGATTCCCTTCGAACTCAACCCCGAAAGGCCCGGAGCCGCCGAACCCGGGCAAGCTGCCGCGCCGTTTGCGCGACAGCCTCGTTAGCAGGGGTTTCGTGAGGGGTGGACGACCGGATTCGAACCGGCGACCGCCTGGACCACAACTAGGAGCCCACCGTTCCCGCGGTCAATGCCATCCCGGGCATAGCTCGAGCCCGCGACCTTCGAGAACCGGAGACGGCGAACGTCGCACTCAAGGAAAGCGCAGCGGTGCATTTGTGCTTGCGGTTGGTACCCAAATGTGGTACCCACGAGCGAGATCAGAGCTTCAGAGAGAGAACGGAACTGGTTTAAATCGGCTTGAGAACTAGTCTTGCGGGGAATGGGCGGTACTGGGCTCGAACCAGTGACCTCCTGCTTGTAAGGCAGGCGCTCTCCCAACTGAGCTAACCGCCCGGGAGACAGGTGCTCAATAGCAGGGTAGGCGAGCGGCTCGCAGAAGGCGAGGCCGGCGGGACGGATGGCGGCTTCGTTCCGTGGGAGACTGCGCGCATGAGATTCGAGGTCTTCTGGCGGGTGGCGGTGGTTCAGCTCGTTGCGGTCGGGCTGCTGGCGATCGTGCTCGGAGTCGTGTTCTCGCACGGGTTCTTCGTCGATTGGGGATGGCTGGTGGGGCCGCTCGCCTGGCTTGGCTGCGCGGCGTTGACGGCTAGGGTCGTTGGGCTGCCGACGGGCTTCACGCTGATCGGCGCTGTCCTGGCGGGTGTGGTGAGCGCGCTTGCTGTGGTGATCGGCGTGCACTGGCTGGGAATCGTGATCGCGGTGGGGCTGCTCGGCGCCTGGTGCGCTCGCGAGGCGGGCGAGGGAGTCGCTTGAAGCTAGGGCTGGAGGGGCGCGTCGCGCTGGTGATGGGCGCGAGCCGGGGGATCGGTCGGGGGATCGCCGCGGCACTGGCGGGGGAGCGCGCCCGGGTTGCGATCGCCAGCCGCTCGCGCGAGCGGCTCGAGGAAGCCGCTGCTGCGATCGACGGAGAGGTCAACGCCTTCGTCGCCGACGCGGCCGACCTCGATCGGCTGGCCGAGCTTCCAGGTGAGGTCGCGGCGGCGATCGGGCCGATCGACATTCTCGTCGCCAACGCCGGCGGGCCGCCGTTCGGCGGCGCTCTCGACCATGACCTCGACGAGTGGGACCGGGCATACCGCTCGCTCGTCCTGGCGCCGCGGGTGCTAGCCGGCGCCACGGTGCCGGGGATGCGCGAGCGCGGTTGGGGACGGATCGTCAACGTCGGCTCCAGCTCGACCCGCGAGCCGATCCCCGGCCTCAACCTCTCCAACTCCCATCGGATGGCGGCGGTCGGGTTCCTGAAGACGCTCGCACGCGAGGTCGCCGGCGAAGGGATCACCGTCAACACCGTTGCCACCGGGCGCTTCGCCACCGAGCGACTGGCTGACAACACCGGCTCGATGGAGGCCGCCGAAACGGCGGCGCGAAGCGAAGTCCCCGCCGGCCGCCTCGGCCGCCCGGACGAGTACGGCGACCTCGTCGCCTTCCTCTGCTCCGAGCGCGCCGCCTACATCACCGGCACGGTGATCCCGATCGACGGCGGCCTGCTGCGCTCAGCCTAGTCGCCGACCGGCGCTCAGCTCAGGCGCCTGGGGCCTCGCGCATCGAGGGGAAGAGGATCACGTCGCGCAGGGTCTTGGAGCCGGTGAGGATCATCATCAGGCGGTCCACCCCGAGGCCGCAGCCGCTGGCCGGCAGCATCCCGTATTCGAGCGCGCGAATGAACTCTTCATCGTGCTCATGCGGGTTCTCCTCCGCCCCCTTCTGCTGGCGCTCCCGCTGTTCGACGAAGCGGCGGCGCTGTTCGATCGGGTCGTTGATGTCGGTGCCGCCGCCGACTATCTCCATCCCGGCGACGATGCCGTCGAAGGCCTCGCCAAGCAGCTGCGGGTGCTCGGGGACCGGCTTCACCAGCGGCCAGATATCGAGCGGCAGGTCGACGATGAAGGTCGGCTGGGTGAGCTTCGGCTCGACCAGCTTCCCCTGCAACCTGTCGACCAGGCCGGCCCAGTCGTCGCCGGGCTCGGCATCTGGCCCGGCCAGCTCGGCCAGCTCGTCGCGGCTCAGCTCGGTGACGTCGGCGCCGGTCTCCTCGAGCAGCGCCTCACGCAGGGAGACCCGCTTCCAGGGAGTGGCGAAATCGATCGTCTCCCCGTCGCGCTCGACCCTGGTCGTGCCGAGGACGCGCCCGACGACGCCGGCGACCAGCTCCTCGGCAAACGCCATCACGCCGTTGTAGTCGGCACCGCCGACGAACCACTCCAGCATCGTGAACTCGGGGTTGTGCTGCGGCGACATCCCCTCGTTGCGGAAGAACTTGCCGAGCTCATAGACATCCTCGAAGCCGCCGACGATGACCCGCTTCAGGTAGAGCTCGGTCGCGATCCGCAGGAAGAGGTGGCGGTCGAGGGCGTGATGGTGGGTTTTGAACGGGCGTGCCGCGGCGCCGCCGGTGAGCCGCTGCAGGATCGGCGTTTCCAGCTCGACGTATCCGCGTTCGTTCATGTGGTCGCGGATCGCCGCCAGCACCTTGGCCCGCAGCGCGAACACCTCGCGCGAGCGCTCGTTCGCCATCAGGTCGAGCTCGCGCTGTCGGTAGCGGGTCTCGACATCGGAGATGCCGTGGAAGAGGTCGGGCGGGTCGCGCAGCGCCTTGGCCAGCAGCGTGCACTCGCGCACCTCGAGCGCGAGCTGGCCTCGCTTGGTCACGTAGAGGTCGCCCTCGACGCCGACGATGTCGCCGATGTCGAGGTCCTCGATCCGATCGTAGGCCTCCTCCCCGAGCGTGTCTCGGCGGGCGTAGGCCTGGACCGTCCCGGAGAGGTCGCGAACGTCGAAGAAGGCCGTCTTGCCGTGGCTGCGCTGTCCGGTCAGCCGGCCGGCAACCCGGTAGGAGAACTCGGAGTGCTCCCCCTCCTCCAGATCGGCGGGATCGTGGGCGGCGAGGATCGCGGCGATCCTGGTGCGGTCGGGAAAGGAGCGCGGGAAGGGGTCGATGCCTTCGGCGCGGAGACGCTCGACCTTCGCCCGGCGCTCGGCCTCGGTCGAGCCAGGCGAAGCCTCGCTCATGGAGCCAGGCCGACGGTCACCCGCTCATCGCCTTCATAGTCACGAAGGGTGGTCGCTTCACGCAGCATCTGCTGCATCGCGGGGCCATGGTGGGTGTCGTGCTCGAGCGCCAGGCGCTGGCCCGGGCGCACCTCGCCGACCAGGCGGCGAATCACTCCGAGCCCGTCCTCTCCGCAGTCGCCCGTCACCGCGATCCGTGGCTCGCGTTGGATCTCGGGGGAGCGATCGAAGATGGTCGAGTCGGTGACATAGGGAAGGTTGGCGATGACGAGGTCGATCTCCTCATCCGCAAGCCGATCGGGCAGGCCCTCGTCGACGATCACCTCGAGCTGCAGGCCCAGTCGCTCGGCGTTCTCGCGGGCGGCGGCGGCAGCCTCAGGCGAGAGATCGGAGGCGGTGACCCGCAGGTCGGGGCGCTCGGAGATCAGGGCCAGCGCGATCGCGCCGGAGCCGGTGCCGACCTCGTGCACGCGAGCCCCGCCGGGCAGTTCGACACCGACCTCGACCAGCAGCTCGGTCTCACGGCGCGGCCACAGCACCCGCGAGTCGACGGCGATCGAGAGGTCGCGGAACGGGGCGCGACCGAGGATGTAGGCCAGCGGCTCGTGATCCGCGCGACGTCGAACGCGCTCCTCGATCGCGATCTCCAGCTCCGGCGAGAGCTCGGTGGCGCCGTCGGCGGCGAGATCCTCGGCGCCGATGCCGAGCGCGTCAGCGACCAGCGCCTCCGCGTCGCCTCGGGGCTCGTCGCACCCTGCGGCGGCGATTGCCTCGGCCGCCGCGTCCACCGCGGCGGCGACGGTCTCAGGCACGAGAGCCTGCGGGGGTTGCTGCTCGGGGCCTGACATCGGGACGCCCGAGGCTACCGTAGCGGCGCTTCACCGCGAAGATCCAGACGGCCCCGACGACCATCATCCCGAGGCTCTCGAGCTGTGCCGAGGTGAGGCCGAGCGCGACCTCCTTGTTGCGGCGGATGAACTCGACGAGAAAGCGCTCGGTTCCCGCATAGACCAGGTAGATCGCAAAGAGGACGCCGGCGTGGAAGCGGTCGCGGAGCTGCCAGAGGAGCCAGGCGCCGAGGCCCATCGCAAGCGTCTCGTAGACCGGCGTGGGGTGGACGGTGCGGTCGGTGGGCACCGTCCCGTGCGGGTAGGACATCGCCCAGGGCCCGTTCCAGGGCTTGCCGTAGTCGCCGTCGCCGGAGAGCTGGCAGCCACAGCGCCCGATCGCGTAGCCGAGCGCCAGCGCGGGCGCCGCCAGGTCGAGCAGGCCGAAGTTGAGGAAGTCGCGGTACCAGGCCCAGAGCGCGACGGCCAGCGCGCCGCCGATCGCGCCGCCGTACCAGACCAGACCGGCGCCCGAGAAGAGCGTGCCGAGGAGGTCGTGCCTGACGCTGCTGTAGTTCTGGACGACGAAGTAGACGCGCGAGCCGACAACCCCCCCGACCAGCGCAGCGAACCCCATCTCATAGGCCCAGTCGGCCGGCTTGTCGATCTCCCCCAGCCGCTTCCAGATCAGCGCCCCGGCGGCGAGGAAGGCGAGCGCGAACATCAGGCCAAAGGTCTGGAGCGTGATCGGGCCGACGTGGAGGTGCGGGTACATGGATCCCGGGGCCTAGGTATCGAGCAGCGTCTGCAGGAGTGCCTTCTGGGCGTGGAGGCGGTTCTCGGCCTGGTCCCAGACGGCCGATCGCCCACCATAGAGAACCTCTGCCGTGATCTCCTCTCCGGGGTGGGCGGGCAGGCAGTGCAAGACGACCGCCTCGTCCTTCGCCACCGAGAGGAGGTCGGCGTCGACGCGGAAGGGAGCGAGGTCGGCCCGCCGACGCTCGGCCTCCGCCTCGTCGCCCATGCTCACCCAGACGTCGGTATAGATCGCATCGGCACCGGCGGCCGCCGCCCGCGGGTCGTCGGTCAGCTTTGCGCCACAGCCTTCCTCCAGCTGGTAGCCGGGCGGCGCCGCGACCACGACTTCCATCCCCGCCAGCTCTCCCGCGATCGCCAGCGAGCGGGCGACGTTGTTGCCGTCGCCGACGTAGGCGAGCCTCAGCCCGGCAAGGTCCCCGAAGCGCTCCCGCATGGTGAGCAGGTCGGCGAGCGCCTGACACGGGTGGTGGAGCGGGGTGAGGCCGTTGACCACCGGCACGTCTGCGGCGGCCGCCAGCTCGGCGACCGCTTCGTGGGAGCCTGAGCGGATCACGATCGCATCGACGTAGCGCGACAGCACCCGCGCCGTGTCGCCGACCGACTCCCCACGGGAGATCTGCATCTCGTCGCCGCGAAGCACGACCGGGGTCGCGCCGAGCTCGGCGACGCCGACCTCGAAGGAGATCCGCGTCCGCGTGGAGGGCTTCTCGAAGACGAGGGCGACGCTGCGTCCGGCGAGCGCGCCGGCGCCGGCGCGCTCGCGGCGGCCCGCTTTCAGGGCCAGCGCCCGGTCGAGCAGCTTGCCCAGCTCGAACGCCCCCAGCTCCTCGCCCGTGAGGTAGTCCGTCTTCAAGCTGGAGATACTAAGCGCGTGCAGTTCGCGGCGATCGGCTGGAACCTCTTCCACGGACGCGATTTCCCGCCCGATCCGTCTCTGCTGACCTGGCGCTCGCGGCTGCTGCGAATTGCCGAGCGCAACGCGAGCCACATGCAGGTCAACCGCGACCTCTCGGCCGAGTTCGCGGCCATCCTGGCGGGGGCGCCTTGGGATGTCGCCCTGCTGCAGGAGTGCCCGCCGCGATTTGCCGATTCGCTGGCGCTGGCCTGCGCCGCCGAGCCCCACCGGGCTCTGACCTCTCGCAACTCGCTCGGGGCGCTCCGCGCGCTGGCGGCACGCCTCAACCCCGACCTGATCGCCTCCGGGGAGGGCGGCTCCAACCTGACCCTGGTGCGTCGCGCCGGCCCCCTCGGCCCGATCACGGAGCGCCGCGCACTGGCGATCCACGAGGGCAAGCCCGAGCGCCGCGCGATGGCCTTCACCCGCACCGGCTCGGGCCTCTGCGTTGCCAACCTGCACGCGACCAACGACAACACCGAGATGGCGGCCGAGGATGTGCTGGCGGCCGCGCGCACCGCGACCGAGTGGGCCGGCGACGCCCCGCTCCTCTTCGGCGGCGACTTCAACCTCCGCCCGGACGAGAGCACGGAGGCCTTCGACCAGCTGCGCGACCGCTTTGGACTGGCGCCCCCGACCGCCCCCGGAGCGATCGACCACCTGCTGGCTCGTGGGCTGGAGGTGCTCGACCCGCCGGCTCCCTGGCCGCCCGAGCGGCGCGAGGTTCGAGAGGACGGCCTTGCGGTGCGGCTCTCAGACCATGCCCCGGTCGCCGCGAGGTTCGCCGCGGAGTGAGATAGTCACACTGGTCCTACCCGCCCCCGTCCGCAGACCAGGAGGAAACGAGATGGCCGCCAAAAAAACCGCCAAAGGCAATACGAAAGCAAAACCGAAAGCAAAAAAGGCCAAAGCTCGCAAACCGGTCGCGAAGAAAGCGGCGCCGAAACGCGGCAGCGCGCGGGCGGGGACCGGTCTCGACAAGAGCGTCGAACAGTTCCGCCAGAGCCTCGAGCGCAGTGTCACGCTGAGCCGCGACCGGCTGCAGGACACCGTCGACGAAGCGGTGAAGCGCGGCCGGATGACCCGCGGCGACGCCGAGAAACTGCTCAACGACCTGGTCAAACGCGGACGCAAACAAACCGACTCGCTGCTGAAGGAACTCGAACGACTGATCAAACAGGCCCGCAAAGAGGTCGGCGGCCGCACGGTGCCGGTTCGTAAACAGGCAACCCAGGCGGCTCGCCGGGCGCGCAAGAAACTGCCCTAGTTGGAGCTGCTGGAGGTCGAGATCGACTCGCTCGCCTTCGGCGGGCGTGGTGTGGCGAGGGCGGATGGCCTCGTCGTCTTCGTCACCGGCGCGCTGCCGGGCGACCGCGTGCGCGCCGAGGTGACGAAGTCGAAGCGCAAGTTCGCCGAGGCGCGCGTGGTCGAGCTGCTCAGCCCCGCCCCCGACCGGGTCCCCGACCGCTGCGTCCACGGCGGAGAGCCCTGTCCAGGAGCTCCCTGGCAGGGCCTGCCCTACGAGCGCCAGCTCGCCCATAAGCAGGAGCAGGTCGGGGACGCCCTGCGGCGGCTCGGCGGCCTCGACGGCTTCGAGATGGAGCCGATCGAGGCGGCGGCCGAGACCTGGCGCTACCGCAACAAGCTCGAGTACTCCTTCGGCGCCGACGACGAGGGGGAGGCGATCCTCGGCTTCCACGCGCGCGGGCGCTGGGACCGGATCGTCGACGTCGAGGACTGCATGCTCGCCTCCGAGCGAGGCAACGCCGCGCGCAACGAGGTGCGCGAGTGGGCGCGATTCGAGTCCATCGCACCCTACGACCGCCGTGCGCAGGAGGGGGTGCTGCGCAACCTCGTGGTGCGAGAGGGAAGGCGGACCGGGCAGATCCAGACCCGCCTGGTCACCTCTCCCGCCCGCTTCCCCAGGCCTCCGGTCGACCTCCACACCGCGGTCGAGGGGCCCTCCGGCGGGACCGACGGGCCGACCGGAGCCCTCGGGGAGGAGCGACTGCGCGAGGAGATCTGTGGGCTGAAGCTCGAGATGTCCCACGGCGCCTTCTTCCAGACCAACACCGAGATGGCGGAGCGGCTCTACGGAGTGGTCGCCGAGTTCGCCGGGCTGAGCGGCAGCGAGCGCGTCTTCGACCTCTACTGCGGGATCGGCACGATCGGGTTGACGATGGCGGGCCGAGCCGGCGAGGTCTGGGGGCTGGAGATCGTCCCCGAGGCGATCGCCGATGCCGAGGCCAACGCCAAGCGCAACGGCATCGCCGGCGCTCGCTTCCTCGTCGCCAACGCCCGCACCGGGGTGCGGCCGCTGATCGAGGAGGCCGGGAGACCGGACGTCGTCGTCATCGACCCGCCGCGCGCGGGGCTCTCACAGAAGATCGTCAGGAGGGTGATCGAGTGCGAGGCGCCGCGCATCGTCTACGTCTCCTGCAACCCGACGACGCTCGCCCCGAACGCCGCCCAGCTGGTCGAGGCCGGTTATAGGCTGAGCCGCGTGAGGCCGGTCGACATGTTCCCCCAAACCCCGCACATCGAGTGCGTGGCGCTGCTGGAGAGGGACCCCACCTGACCATGGTGCGACGTCTTGTCCGCCCAATTGGATAGCCGACGCGTTGCGCTGCGGGGGTTCGGAGTTGCGGCCGGGCTCGACCCCGAGGTTGCACGTCCGCTGGCGGCGCGCTGCGCGGAGCTCGGCTACGACTCGATTTGGTCCAACGACCACCCCGGCGCCAAGGGACTCGAGACGCTGGCGGAGTTCGCCGCGGCGGCGCCGAGCGTAGACCTGGGCGTCGCGGTGATCGCCCTCGACCGCACCCCGCCCGAGGTGATCGCCGCCGACATCGAGCGCCTGGGCCTGGACCCGGCCCGTCTCTGGCTCGGCGTCGGCGCCGGTTTCGGCGAGAAGCCGCTGACGCGGATGAGCGAGTCCCTGCCGGAGCTGCGTGAGAGGCTGCCCGGCGTACGCCTCGTCCTCGCCGCGATGGGGCCGAAGATGTGCGCCCTTGCCGGCGGCGAGTTCGACGGCGCCTTCTTCAACTGGATGACCCCCGCCTTCGCCGCGGGGGCGCGAGCGAAAGTCGAGGTGGGGGCCCGAGAGTCCGGGCGGGAGCCACCGCCGGTCTTCGGCTACGTCCGCACCGCGGTCGGCCCGGACGCCGCCGAGCGGCTCGCCAAGGAGGAATCCTTCTACCGTGACCTCCACGACGGCTACCGCAACCACTTCGCCCGCCTCGGCGAGCCGGAGGGAACCGTGGGCGTCGCGGCAGCCGATTCTGCTGAGGCCCGCACGGCGCTCGCCGCCTACACCGCCCTTGACACGATCGTCGTCAGAGGCCTCGCCAGCGCCAAGGTCGAGGCGATGACCGCCGTCGCCGAAGCCGCTGCGCCCTAGTACGGCGGAAGGTCCTCGTACCAGCTGCCGAGCATGCGGAAGGCTCGCCAGAAGCGCTGCTTGGCGCCCTCCTCGTCGAGGGAGTCGTCGATGTCGGGCGTGTAGAGCGCGTCCACCGTCGGCGTGAACGCCTGGATCTCGCCCTCTCGCGCCTCGATCGGGCGGGAGAGCGGTACTTCGAGGCCGTTGAGCACACGCAGCGCCGGCTCCCCCATCACGATGACGATCTTCGGCTGGACGATCGCGATCTCCTCGAGCAGTCGCCTCACGCACTCCTCAGCGGCCAGGTCGGGCTCGGCGATCGGGCACTTGGCGCAGAGCGTGCCGTAGACGACCAGCGGGTCGATTCCGAGCCGCTTGAAGCTTTTCATCAGCGCGTTGCCGGGCCGCCCGTAGAAGGCGACGCCCTCTTCGATCTCGGCGCTGCCGGGAGCGTGCTTGAGCATGAAGATGTCGGCCTGTGGGTGGCCGGAGCCGAGCACCGGCATCAGGTTGCCGCGCGGGCAGTGGGGGCACTCCTGCAGCTCCCGCGTCATCTGGTTGAGCTCGCGGATCGCGCGCTCGAGGTACTTCTCCCTGATCTCGTCGTCAGTGGTCGGCATCGCCGACGCTCTCTTTGACGGACCGGGCACGGCTCCTTTCGCACGGCTCCGCTGCATCAGCTCTTGCTCGCCGAGCGGCGGCGCCGTGGGCGTCCCCCGCGGACCGGCTTGGCATCTGGAACGCGCCTCTTCGGCGCCTTTGGCCGGCCCGTCGTCTGCAGCAGCTTCAGCGCCTGCACGTAGACCAGGTTCTTGTGCTTGCGCGTGATGTCGGCGTCCCGCATCGCCTCGAGGAACTCGGAGGGCCCGTCGAAGTCGTGGATCCGCATCCGCACGCTGCCGAGTCCCTGGGCCACGTGGCTGTCGGAGCCCGCGCCGGGGACGATTCGGTACTTGCGGGCGAATCGCTCGGCCTCCTCGTTGAAGGCGGTGAGCGCGACGCGGGGGTTGAAGACCTCGAGGATGTCGACCTCCTCGACGATCCCGATCAGGTGCTCGTAGTCGGGAACCGAGTGGAAGCGGTCGAACGGGTGCGGAACGTAGACCAGGCCGCCCTGGCGGCGGATCTCGTCGATCGTCTCCGCCATCGTCAGCCCGCGCGGTATCTCCTCCTCCAGGAAGAGGCCGATCACCTCTCCCTGCCCGGCGGTCTTCACCTCCTCGCCGACGATCACCTTGATGTCGCCCATCTCCTCGGCGACCCTGCGCGCCTCCAAGGCGCCCGACACCACGTTGTGGTCGGTGATCGCGATCGCGCCGAGGCCGCGGTCGCGGGCGGTGTTGAGCAGGACGTCGACCGGTGTTGCGCAGTCGGGGGAGTGGTCGGTGTGCATATGAAGGTCGACCTCGATCAGGCGGCGGCGGGCGATGCGGCGGCGCACCTCCGGGTTGCCGGTCGGGTCACGGCGGCGCGCGGCGAGGCGGCGGTAGAGAGCCTCCAGTTCAGCGGCCACCTGCTCCCAACCGCGCTCCGGGCCACCCGGCTCGATCAGCTCATATTCGGCTGGGAAGTAGCCCTGCAACAGCTTGGCGGTCGCCGGCGTCGTCACCGTGCGGGCGTCGAGCCGGCCGAAGAGCATCTGCACCAGCGGCCTTGCGACCTGTGTGGAAAGCACCCGCTCCTGCGGCTTGTGGAAGGTGGCGACGTTGAGGGAATAGGAGTGGCGAAGAGCGGTCGAGGAGACGCGGGGGGCGAACGGCTCGTGTACGTGGACGATGTCGAAAGAGGTCGAGCGCAGCCGCTCTTTCACCCTGTCCCCGTAGCCCGCGATCGTCACCCGGTGGCCGCGGCGCTTCAGCTCCTCGGCGACCCGCTCGACGAACTCGTTGACCGGACACGCGACACCCCTGCGGTGGGGCGTCACTTGGGCTATAGAGAGACGCTCAGCGACTGGCACCATCGCGCAGGCTAGCGCCGAAGGCGAAAACGGACCGCCCGGAGGAGGCGATCTGAGGCCTTGTTCGTGAAGGTCGCCGCCAGGCGAAAGGCTGCGACTCCTCCGCGTGTGTGCTCGACGATCGTCTCTCGCGCCGCGGGCCCCAACCTGAAGACGGCTGCCCGACTCCCGGCGGTGGGGCCGCCGGGAGGATCGAAGACGGCGACCTCGATCCCCGCCACCTTCAACTTCATGAAGGGGCGGCAGGCTCTCATGCACGAGTAGCGAACAACGAGCTGCTCCCGCCGAAGGACTCTCCGAAGACTCACTCCGGGGCGTTCGATTCCCACCCCAAAGCCGAACGGCGACCCTCCGGGCGCCGCTCGCTGTGCGGACGCCCCACCAGACACGGCCCCGATGGCGAGGGCGCCGAGCAACAGCGCGACGAAAGAGCCTCGGAGAGGCCTATGCATCCGCCTTTTCGACTTCTGCGGCCTTCCTCGCGCCGAGCGCCGAGGACTTGCCACGCGCGTGGGCCGCGATGAACTTCTCGGTCTTCACGCGCGCCTCGTCGTCGGGGCGCTGGGTGTGGGGCGACTTCATCAGGTAGCTGGAGGGGCCGTCGAGCTGGCCGGCGATGCCGTTGTTGAGCGCCAGCTTGAGGATCCGCACCGCGTCGATGACTACACCGGCCGAGTTCGGGGAATCCCAGACCTCGAGCTTCAGCTCGACGTTGAGCGGGACGTCGCCGAAGGCTTTGCCCTCGAGGCGGATGTGCGCCCACTTTCGATCGGTGAGCCAGGCGACATAGTCGGAGGGTCCGACGTGGACGTCCTCCTCGGGCAGCTCGTGGCCCATGATCGAGGTGACCGCGTTCGTCTTCGAGATCTTCTTCGAGTCGAGCCGCTCGCGCTCGAGCATGTTGAAGAAGTCCATATTGCCGCCGACGTTGAGCTGGGAGGTGCGCTCCATCCGCACGCCGCGGTCGTGGAAGAGGCGGGCGAGCTGACGGTGGACGATCGTCGCCCCGACCTGGGACTTGATGTCATCGCCGATGATCGGCAGCCCCGCGTCCGCGAAGCGTTTGTCCCAGTAATCCTCACGGGCGATGAAGACGGGGAGGCAGTTGACGAAGCCGACACCGGCCTTCAGCGCCTGCTCGACGTACCACTTGGTCGCCTGCTCAGAGCCGACCGGCAGGTAGCAGACCAGCACATCGGCCTTGGTCTCCTTGAGGATGCCGACGATGTCGGCCGTCTCGCCCGGCGCCTTCTTGATCTTCTGCTTGAGGTACTTGCCGAGGCCGTCATGGGTCATGCCCCGCTGGACCTCGATCCCGAGGTTCGGCACGTCGGCGAACTTGATCGTGTTGTTCTGGCCGGACCAGATCGCCTCGGAGAGGTCCTTCCCGACCTTCTCGGCGTCGATGTCGAAGGCGGCGACGAACTCGACGTCGCGAACGTGGTAGCCGCCGAGATCGACGTGCATCAGTCCGGGGACTTCCTCGGAGGGGTCGGCGTCGCGGTAGTAGTGGACGCCCTGGATGAAGGAGCTGGCGCAGTTGCCGACGCCGACGATCGCGACGCGGACCTTGTCATCCGTGCGACCGGCGCCGTTGCTGCCGCTTGCTCCGTTGCTCTCACTCATGAAATTCGAAGTCCTTCCTCGGTCGGGCTAGGTGGCAAAGCACACCCTGCGACTCGACTGGTTACAGCCCATCCGCGCGGCCGCCGTCGTCGCTGGGGACGCCCGGTGCCTCTTTGGAGAGCTCGTTTCGCACATGCCATACGCGCTGGATCACGGTGACGATGGTCAATGCCGCGATCACGTAGATCGAGGGGGCCAGCAGCTCGAAATCGCCGAGCCCGGCCCCCTTGGCGAAGACCAACCCGATCGAAAGTAGCACCACTCTGACCGGCCGCGTCGCCAAACCCACCTTGCACTCGACCCCGAGCGCCTCGGCGCGAGCCCGCGTGTAGGAGACCATCAGCGAGCCGAGCACCGCGACCACGCACATCGCGGCGGCGAAGTCCTGCCCGTTGGCGGCGAAGTATCCGGCGACCGCGGCGAGCACGATGCCCTCCTCGATCCGATCGAGCGTCGAGTCGAGGAATGCGCCGAAAAGCGTTCCCTTGCCCGACATTCGCGAGTAGCGGCCGTCGAGCGTGTCCATGACCGAGCCGATGATGAAAGCGACACCGGCAAGGAAGAAGAGCCGCTGGGTGACGAGCGCCGCCGCGACCAGGTTGAGCGCCAGGCCCACCATCGAGATCGCGTTGGGCGTCAGCCGCGACTCGATCAGCCGGTCGCGGGCGTAGCTGCGCAGCTCCTGCCCGTTGCGGGCCTGGCGGCCGTCGCGGCGGCCGCCAGCTGCCCTCGAGGGCGCCGAAGGTTCCATCGCTGTGAGGCTAGATCATCCGGAGGGACGAGGGGCGGAAAGCCCTATACCTCCGCCTCCTGGGGAGTCTCCGTCCGCCAAGCCCAGGCATGCGGGCGGGCGCGGGCCAGAAGCCGGTGGGCGACCAGCGCCGCGGTGGCGGCGACGGTCCAGCCGAGAACCGCGTCGACCCAGTAGTGATTGGCGGTGACGATCACGACCCAGGTGACCAGCAGCGGCCAGACGGCCCAGAGGGATTTCGCGAACCAGTTGCGGCAGACCATCACGCCGGTGCAGCCGATCATCAACGCGAAGGCGCAGTGCATGCTCGGCACCGCCGCGTAGGGGTTGATGAAGATCTTCGCCAGCGACGAGTCGTGATTGACGTTGGAGAAGTCGACGATCGTGTCGACGAAACCGTGTTCGGGGAACATCCGCGGCGGCGCCGTCGGGAACAGCGTGTAGCCGATCAGCGCCAGCCCCATCGAGACCACGAACATGTTGCGGACGAAGTAGTAGGACTCATTGCGGCGGAGGTAGAGCCAGATCAGGAAGCCGAGCGCAATCGAGAACTGGGCGTTGAGGTAGACCTGGTTGGCGAAGTCGATCAGCCAGTGGGCGGGCAGGAAGAAGGCCTGAAGGCTGGGCTCGAAGAAGCTGTGCGTCGAGCGCTCGAATTCGATCACCTGCTGCCCGTGGGCGATCGCGTCGGCGCGCTGTCCGTCGGCGATGCCGCGGACCAGCTCGTAGGCGACGTCGACCAGGACCAGGATGCCGAGCTGGCGGCCGGCGTCGCCCCAGCCCTGGGGCAAGCCTGGCGGTTATGCGCGCAAAAGCCCGAGACACCCGGTCGATTGTAATTACCCGGTTAAGGGACGGCTAGGGTCGGGCGCGCGGATGACGTGGAAACGGCCGGAAAGACGGCGGGTCAGGGCGATTCGGGATCGGTTGAGGGAGATGTATGGGCGAGCCGGTGTCGGAGCCGCACGGGCACCCGATCGCGGAGCTGGTCAAGACCGTGCTCTCCCAGCACACCAATGACCGCAACCGGGATCGGGCGTTCGCGGCACTGCGGGAGCGGTTCTCGACCTGGGAGGAGGTGCGGGACGCGCCGGTGAGCGAGGTCGAGGAGGCGATCCGGCCCGGCGGGCTCGGCAAGCAGAAGGCGCCTCGCATCCAGGCGATCCTCGAGCGGCTCGGCGAGCACCCGGACCTCGACTGGACCGCGCCGCCCACCCCGCGCGAGGAGTCGCTCGAGTTCCTCCTCTCCCTGCCGGGGGTCGGTCGCAAAACCGCGGCCTGCGTCCTGATCTTCACCTGGGGCATCCCCGAGATCCCGGTCGACGTCCATATCCACCGCGTCGGGGGACGGCTCGGCCTCTTCCCGCCGAAGGCCTCTTTCGAGCGCGCCCACGACGAGATGCTTGCGGTCGTCGACCCCGAGGACGCCTACGAGCTGCACATGAACCTGATCCGCCACGGGCGCGAGGTCTGCCGGCCGAAGCCGCGCTGCCGAGAGTGCGAGCTGCGCCGGATGTGTCCTTGGTACCGTGCCGAGCGCAAATGAGCGCGGAGCGAGCAAACGTGCATCTCTGGTTCTTCGTGCAGCGAGCGAAGCGCGAGGCCATGTGATGAGCAGAAAGACCTTCATCGTCTTCGGGCT
The DNA here is from genome assembly GCA_963838035.1 of uncultured Solirubrobacterales bacterium. Lineage (GTDB taxonomy): Bacteria > Actinomycetota > Thermoleophilia > Solirubrobacterales > 70-9 > CAVVNN01. The sequence continues at coordinate 35,944 of CAWIPM010000010.1, read as the reverse complement.
GGTGGTCCTCGTCCTCGCGGTGCTGATCCCCTGGCTCGCCTTCCGCTCGCGAGGCGATGCGGCGACGGGCGCAGAGGCCGTCGCGGCCAACCTGAAGGGCGGCCAGTCGCTTTTCCAGACCAACTGCGGCACCTGCCACACGCTCTACGCGGCGGGCACCGACGGCAATTACGCGCCCAACCTCGACGAACTGCTGGCGCCGAACGGCCCACCGAGCGGGCCGACCGCCGAGCAGACGATCGAATCGATCGAAGGCCGCGTCCTCAACGCGGTCAGGAAGGGCGTCGACAGCAGCACCCCGGGGCGGATGCCCGGCGGCATCCTGAACGAAGCCCAATCGAAGGAAGTCGCCGAATTCGTCGCCAACACCGCGGGCGAGGGCTAAACCCAACTCCGCTGTTCCCTTCCCCACGTTGTTTGGGGCAGCGACAAAGCGGAGGCAGCGGTCCTGGCCTTCCTCGAGGTTCCACCGAGCAAGCGGGGCCATGCTGCTTGGAGGTCCCGGAGTAATCTGCCATACTGGCACTTAGATTTCATAGGCTGGATTAACGAAACCCCTGGAGGTACGCGACAAAGTGGGCAAGACGATCGGGATTGACCTGGGCACGACAAATTCCTGCGTCGCCGTGATGGAGGGCGGCGAGCCGACCGTTCTGGAGAACGCCGAGGGAGGGCGCACGACGCCATCTGTGGTGGCGTTCGCCGACTCCGGGGAGCGACTGGTCGGCACAGTCGCCAAACGCCAGGCGGTGATGAACCCCGAGAACACGATCTTCTCGATCAAGCGCTTCATGGGGCGCAAGGAGTCAGAAGTCAAAGAGGAGGAGACGATCGTCCCCTACGAGGTCGTCGCCGGCCCCAACGGAGACGTGCGGGTCGAAGCGCGCGACAAGCAGTACAGCCCGCCCGAGATCAGCGCGATGATCCTGCAGAAGCTGAAGGCCGACGCCGAGGCGAAGCTGGGAGAGACGGTCGACAGTGCGGTCATCACCGTCCCCGCCTACTTCAACGACGACCAGCGCCAGGCGACCAAGGACGCCGGGAAGATCGCCGGGCTCGACGTGAAGCGGATCATCAACGAGCCGACCGCTGCCTCGCTCGCCTACGGGCTCGACAAAGAGAAGGCCGACCACACGATCCTCGTCTTCGACCTCGGCGGCGGCACCTTCGACGTCTCTGTCCTGGAAATCGGCGACGGAGTCTTCGAGGTGAAGTCGACCGCCGGCGACAACCATCTGGGGGGCGACAACTGGGACAAGGCGATCGTCGGGTGGCTGGTCGCCGAGTTCAAGAAGGACCAGGGGGTCGACCTGGCGCAGGACAAGAACTCGCTGCAGCGCCTCTACGAGGCGGCGGAGAAGGCGAAGATCGAGCTCTCCTCGACCCAGGAGACGCAGATCAACCTGCCCTTCATCACCGCTGTCGAGGGCCAGCCGAAGCACCTCGACATGAAGCTGACCCGCTCGAAGCTGAACGAGCTGACGGCGGACCTGCTGGAGCGGATCGTCGGACCGGTGAAACGGGCGCTGGAGGACTCCGACGCCTCGATCGACCACGTGGTCCTGGTCGGCGGCATGACCCGGATGCCGGCGGTGCGCGAGCGGGTCGAGGAGCTGACCGGCAAGGAGCCCCACCAGGGGGTCAACCCCGACGAGGTGGTCGCCGTCGGCGCCGCGATCCAGGCGGGGGTGCTGGCCGGTGACGTCAAGGACGTGCTGCTGCTCGACGTCACCCCGCTCACCTTGGGGATCGAGACCAAAGGCGGCGTGATGACGAAGCTGATCGAGCGCAACACGACGATCCCGACCAAGAAGTCGGAGACCTTCTCGACCGCCGACGACAACCAGCCCTCGGTCGAGATCCACGTCCTGCAGGGCGAGCGCGAGATGGCGAGCGGCAACAAGAGCCTGGGCAAGTTCCAGCTGACCGGGATCCCGCCCGCTCCACGCGGGCTGCCGCAGATCGAGGTCACCTTCGACATCGACGCCAACGGCATCCTCCACGTCACCGCGAAAGACCTGGGGACCGGCAAAGAGCAGAAGATCGAGATCAAATCCGGCTCCGGCCTCTCCGACGAGGAGATCCAGAGCATGGTCGCCGACGCCGAGTCCCACGCCGACGAAGACCGCAAGCAGCGCGAGCTGGCGGAGGCCCGCAACCTCGCCGAGAACGCCGCCTACCAGTCGGAGAAACAGCTCGAGGAGCTGGGCGACAAAGTCGACTCCTCGGCGAAGGAGGAGATCGAGGCGGCGATCAAGGAGGTGAGGGAGTCGCTGGAGTCCGGGAGCGCCGAGGAGATCAACTCGAAGACAGAAGCGCTTACGGGCGCCTTCCAGAAAGTATCCGAGCAGATCTACGCGGCCGCACAGGAGCAGGCCGCGTCCGAAGACGGCGCTTCTGCCGACGGCGGCGAGCCCTCCGAGGAGGAGGAGGAGGAGGTCGTTGACGCCGAGGTCGTCGACGAGGGCGACGACAAGTGACGTTTTCCCAGGACGACGAAATCCGGGAGCGCTCGCCCGCGGGTCCTGACCCAGGTGATGGGGGGGCGCTGCGGGCGGAGGCGTCCTCGACCCCCCCATCACCTGCGCCACCCGCGGAAGGGGCGGAGCAGGTTGACAGCGACCTCGATGCACTCCTTGCCGACACCCAGCGCGAGAGAGATGAGTTCCTCGAACTGGCTCGCAGGACGAAGGCCGACTTCGAGAACTACCGGAAACGGATGGCCGCGGACGTGCAGGCGGCCGTCGCGCGCGGAAAGGGCGAGCTTCTCAGGGACGTGATCCCGGTGCTAGACGATCTGGAGCGGGCGATTCAGGCGGCGGGGCTGGACCCGGAAGGGGATTCCGAGGACGGGTTGGCGCACGGTGTGCTGCTCGTGTTCAGGAGCCTGCGGGACTCGCTGGGCCGCAGCGGGGTCGAGGCGGTTGACCCCAAGGGGGAGAGGTTCGACCCGATGTTGCATGAGGCGCTCTCCACTCAGCCGGCGGATGGGGTTGAAGCGGGGGTCGTCATCGAGGTCTTGCAGAAGGGGTACCGGCTCGGGGAGCAGCTGATCCGCCCGGCTCGTGTGGTGGTGAGCGAGCAGGAGGGCCGTGGCTGACGATCTCTACAAGACGCTGGGCGTTGCCAGAGGGGCCTCCGAGGAGGAGATCAAGAAGGCGTACCGGAAGCTGGCGCGCAAATACCACCCGGATCGGAACCCCGACGACCCTTCGGCGGAGGAGCGGTTCAAGGAGGTTCAGGGCGCCTACGACACGCTCTCGGACTCCGAGAAGCGCAGGGAGTACGACGCGGGCGGGACGTTCGGCGGGTTCGGTGGGGGCGGCGCCGGCCCGTTCGGGCCGGGCGGCGGCGCGGCCGGGGGCTTCGACGTCGGCGACATCTTCTCCAACCTCTTCAACCGCGGCGGAGGCGGTGGGCGGCCGCGGGCGCAGCAGGTGCGCGGCCGCGACCTCGAAACCGAGATCAGACTCACCTTTGACCAGGCCGTCAACGGTGCCCAGGTCAACGTCACGGTGCCGAAGGCGGAACGCTGCCCGACCTGCCACGGAAGTGGGGCGAAACCCGGGACCAATCCCGTCACCTGCCCCCGATGCGAAGGGCGCGGCATCGACGCCCAGAGCCAGGGCTTCTTCTCGATCAGCCAGCCCTGCCCGCAGTGCGGGGGCGCCGGCCAGATCATCGAGGACCCCTGCTCGACCTGTGGCGGCAGCGGCCTGACCCAGCAGACCAAGAGCTACAAGGTGAAGATTCCAGCCGGAGTCAAGAACGGCGCCCGCATCCGGCTCGCCGGCAAGGGCGAGGCCGGGCAGCGCGGCGGGCCGCCGGGCGACCTCTTCGTGACCACGCGGGTCACCCCCTCCCCTGTCTTCAGGCGGCTCGATGGCGGCAACCTCGAGGTGACCGTGCCGATCACGATCGTCGAGGCGCTGCGCGGGGCGACGATCGAGGTGCCGACCCTGGAGGGCACGAAGAAGATCAAGGTCGGTGCAGGCACCAAGCACGGCTCGATCCAGCGACTGCGTGGCGAGGGAGCGCCGAGGCCGCGCGGCAAGGGACGCGGCGACATCCGCTACCGGCTCGAGATCGAGGTGCCCGAGCAGCTGACCGAGGCGCAGGAGGAGGCGGCGGCAAAGCTGGCCGAAGCCTTCAACGGCTCCGATCCGCGCGAGGAACTGCTGCGAAAGGCGGCGCGGTGAGCGCGGCGCGGCGCGAACGCATCGATGTCTCGATCGATTCCGAGCGCGGCGTCTTCATGATCTCGGTCGCGGCCGAGCTCGCCCACATGCACCCGCAGACGCTGCGGATGTATGAGGCACGGGGCCTGATCCGGCCGAAGCGCTCGCCCAAGAACACCCGGCTGTACTCCCAGCTCGACGTCGAGCGCCTGCGCAGGATCCAGCGCATGACCTCGGAGGAAGGCCTGAACCTGGCCGGCGTCGAGATCGTGCTGAAGATGGAAGAGCAGGTCGAGAAGATGCGCGCAGAGCTGGGGCGGGCAAGGCAGCGCGCCGAAGAGCTGGAGCGGAAGGTCTGGAACGGGAAGGGAAGCTGATGCAGCCCGATCGATTCACGGTCAAATCGCAGGAAGCGGTCGCCGGCGCGCAGCAGCTTGCGGCGCAGAGACGCAACCCCGAGATCGCGCCGGCCCACCTGCTGAGCGCCCTCCTCGAACAGGCCGACGGGCCGACGGTGCCGATCCTGCAGAAGGTCCAGGCAGACGTCGCCGGGATCGCCGCTCGGGCTGGAGAGGCGCTGGATGACCTGCCGACCCTGAGCGGCGAGGGCGTCGATCAGCCGCCGATGTCGGCGGCGCTGGCGCAGACCCTGCGCCAGGCGGAGGCCCAGATGGCGAAACTCGGCGACGAGTACATCTCGACCGGCCACCTGCTGCTTGCGCTCGCAGACAAGGGCTCGGGCCTCGCCGACCTCCTGCCCGACCGCGACTCCCTGGGCAGGGCAGTCGCCGAGGTCCAGGGACCAAGCCGGGTCAACTCCCCGAACGCCGAGGAGACGATGCAGGCGCTGGAGAAATTCGGCCGCGACCTGACCGCCGAGGCGGAGGCCGGCAAGCTCGACCCGGTGATCGGGCGCGACGAGGAGATCCGCCGCGTGATCCAGGTCCTCTCCCGCCGCACCAAGAACAACCCCGTGCTGATCGGCGACCCCGGTGTCGGCAAGACCGCGATCGTCGAGGGGCTGGCGCGAAGGATCGTCGCCGGCGACGTGCCGGAGAGCCTCCGCGACCGCCGGGTGATCGCCCTCGACATCGGCTCGCTGCTGGCCGGCTCCAAATACCGCGGCGAGTTCGAGGAGCGGCTCAAGGCGGTGCTCGCCGAGGTGCAGGAGGCAGAGGGCCAGATAGTCCTCTTCCTCGACGAGCTGCACACGATCGTCGGCGCCGGCGCGGCCGAGGGCGCCGTGGACGCCGCCAACCTGCTGAAGCCGATGCTGGCCCGCGGCGAGCTGCGCGCGGTAGGGGCGACCACGCTCGACGAGTACCGCAGGCACATCGAGAAGGACGCGGCGCTGGAGCGGCGCTTCCAGCCGGTCTTCGTCGGCGAGCCCGACATCGGCGACACGATCGCGATCCTGCGCGGGTTGAAGGGGCGATACGAGAGCCACCACGGGGTGCGGATCGCCGACTCGGCGATCGTCGCCGCCGCCACGCTGTCGGAGCGCTACATCGCCGATCGCTTCCTTCCCGACAAGGCGATCGACCTGATCGACGAGGCAGCCTCGCGGTTGAAGATCGAGATCGACTCGGTGCCGACAGAGATCGACGAGGTTCAGCGCCGCGAACAGCAACTGGAGATCGAGGGCGCGGCGCTCAAGAAGGAGAAGGACGACGCCTCGAAGGCGCGGCTGGGATCGATCGAGGAGGAGCTCGCCGAGCTGCGCGAGCGCTCGAGCGAGATGAGGGCCCGCTGGCAGAACGAGAAGGAGGCGATCGAGGCGATCAAAGACGCGAAGGCCCACCTCGAGCGGGCGGAAGAGGACGCCGAGCGGGCGGAGCGGGAGGCCGACCTGGAGGGTGCCGCAAAACTTCGCTACGGCGAGATCCCGGAGCTGGAGAAGACCGTCGTCGAGCAGGAGGCTCGGCTGGCGGAGCTGCACGGCGAGGGCGGGTCGATGCTGGCCGACGAGGTGACCGAGGAGGACGTGGCCGAGGTCGTCGCCAAATGGACCGGGATCCCGGTCAGCCGGCTGATGGAGGGCGAGGTGGAGAAGCTGATCCAGATGGAGGACCGCCTGCACGAGCGGGTGATCGGCCAGGACGAGGCGATCGCCGCGGTCTCCAACGCGTTGCGCCGCTCCCGGGCCGGGCTCTCGGACCCCAACCGCCCGATCGGCTCCTTCCTCTTCCTCGGTCCGACCGGCGTCGGCAAGACCGAGCTGGCGAAAGCATTGACAGAGCTGATGTTCGACTCAGAGCAGGCGATCGTCCGTCTCGACATGTCCGAGTACATGGAGAAGCACACGGTGGCGCGGCTGATCGGCGCCCCGCCCGGGTATGTCGGCTACGAGGAGGGTGGACAGCTGACCGAGGCGGTGCGGCGGCGCCCCTACGCGGTGGTGCTGCTCGACGAGATCGAGAAGGCCCACCCCGACGTCTTCAACACGCTGCTGCAGATCATGGACGACGGGCGGCTCACCGACGGGCAGGGGCGGACCGTCTCCTTCACCAACACCGTCCTGATCATGACCTCCAATGTCGGCAGCGACCGGATCGCCGGCGAGTCGATCGACGAGCGGATGCGCGAGCAGATCGAAGAGGTGCTGGCGGCGACCTTCAAGCCCGAGTTCCTCAACCGGATCGACGACACGGTGATCTTCCACCGGCTCTCCAAGCGCGACATCGACCGCATTGTCGAGTTACAGGTACAACACCTGATCGGCCGCGTCGCGGAGCGCGGGATCGAGGTCGAGCTGAGCGAGGAGGCGAGGACGCTGCTCGGCAACCTCGGCTACGACCCGACCTACGGCGCGCGACCGCTGAGGCGGGTGGTTCAGAAGCAACTTGTTGACAAATTGGCGATAAAGATTCTCGAGGGTGAGTTCAAAGAGGGGGATGTAGTTCAAGTTGATGCAGATAATGGAGAATTGGTCTTCGGCGTGCAGGCTCAAGTCGCCTGAGGCACACTCCGACGTATAACCAACGAGCCGAAACGCCCGGACCCGACGATGCCGACGACCCACACTCATCCGCCTGCGCGGCTGCGCTCCTCGCTCGCCAACGCGGCGTGGGCCGTAGAGGAGCGCGTCGTCTGGAACGCGGGCGACGTGGCCGGAAGCGCCGTGGACGCAGTCAAGGGGGTGCTCGAGCGGGCCGCCTGGACGGTCGAGAAGAAGCTGGTCTGGCCGCTTCAGGAGCGGTTCGACCTGGACGGACCGGTGCGGCTGCTCGCCGTCGTGGGGCTGGTCCTGGCCGCCGTCGCAGCCGGAGTGGCGGGCCTGCTCTGGGCAGCGCCGAACGGCGGCGGCAACACCGTGGCCCTGCGCGCCGGCGCGCCGGTCGCGCCGACGGTCACAGCGAAGGCTTCGCATCGGACTGCACCAGACGCTCACACCCTCCAGGGCGCGCCTCCCATCTTCTCTGCGCCGCCGGCGGCGGCTGCAGCAAAACTTGCAGGCGGGGAAGCGGCGACGGCCCGGGCCTCGGCCGGCGCTGCCCAGGTGGGCTCCACCTCGGCATCCTCGACCGTTGGCGCCACGGGCAAGCCCGCCGGGCCGGCTGCGGTCAAGGTGGCACGGCAGTTCTCCGATGCCTTCGTTCTCTACGAGACCGGCGAGTCGAGCGCCGCGGTCCGCACCGCCTTCGGCGAGACGGCGACGCCGCGGCTCGCCCACTCGCTGCTGAAGCGCCCGCCCCGCCTTCCCGCCAACGTCAAGGTCCCGCAGGCAAAGGTCCTCAACGTGGTCGCCGGGCCCTCGCGTCAAGGCGCCTACCCGGTCAGCGTCTCGCTGCTGCGGCTGGGCGTAACCAGCGAGCTGCGCCTCGAGCTGAGCTGGGACAAACGGAGCGGCAAATGGCAAGTCGAGGAAATTCTGGGCTGAGCATGCGTCGGCTTCGCAACACCCTCGCGACCGCCGCCGCCGGCTTCGTCCTGGCGGCTCCCGCTGCCTCGGCGGCAGAATCGTCCCCCTCCCCTCCGGCCTCCCCGGCGGCAGCCCCTCAGCAGCCGGCGAGCACGACGACCAGCCCGGCCCCGGTCGAGCAGGGCAGCACGCTGGAAGCGCCGCCGGTCGCCCCGAAGCCGTCCAAGCGGGGCAGCGGAGGGACCTCGGCGGGCAGCGGCAGGAAGACCGGCACGAAGCCCTCCTCCCCCGCCTCCACCAAGCCGGCGGGGGCGGCAACGGCTCCCGCCCTCCCGCTGCCGCCGTCGACCTTCACCGTCCCCTCGATCCCCTCTTCGACCTGTGCTGCGACCGGTGTGCCGCCGGTCCTCGTGCCGATCTACCAGCGCGCCGCGGCCGCCTACGCGTTGGGCCCGCAAGGCGCCGCCGTCCTCGCCGGGATCAACGAGGTGGAGACGGCGTTCGGGACCAACCTCAACGTCTCCTCCTCCGGCGCGGTGGGCTGGATGCAGTTCATGCCCTCGACCTGGGAAGGCTACGGAGTCGACGCCAACGGGGACGGGGTCGCGGACCCCTACAACCCCGAAGACGCGATCTTCGCCGCCGCCCGCTACCTCAGCGCGGCCGGGATGCCGTCCGACACCTACGGCGCGATCTATGCCTACAACCACGCCGATTGGTACGTCGCCGAGGTGCTCGGCAACGCCGAGTGCTACGCGCCCGCCGTCGGCGGCGCCGCCGTCGGGATGGCGATGTCGCCGCAGATGCAGGTGCTGAGCTGCCGGCCGGCGCCTGCCTGGCGCAAGGAACTTCCCGACGAATACCTCACCGCCTTCGAGGACGCCGCCGCCCGTTACGGCCTTGGCCGGCGCGGGGTCTGGGCGCTGGCCGCGATGGCGCGGCTGGAGTCGAACTTCGGCCGCGGAATGGACAAGCGGGAACTGCGCGCGGCCGGGCCGCTCGGGCTCGAACCGAGCGAGTGGTCGCACTACGCAGTCGACGGCGACGAAGACGGGAAGATCCTCCACTCCGACCCCGCCGACTCAGCCGCCACGCTGGCTCGGCTGATCTGGTCGCGCGGGAGCCTTCAGGCCGGCGTCTTCGCCCACAACCAGGCCGAGTGGTACGTGCAGGAGGTGCTCGCCGAAGCCGACCGGCTGGCCGGCCGCTGCCAGGCCCGCTACGTCGATTGGACGATCGCGCTGCCGGCGGCCGCGGGCAGCTACGTCAACCCGTTTGCGCTCAGCACCGAAGTGGTCACAGGTCGGATCGACCAGGGCGTCGACTTCACCGGGACCGGGGCGATCGTCGCGATCGGCGACGCCGAAGTGCTGCAGACCGGAGCGCCCGGCTGGCCGGAAGAAGGCGGGGTCCTCTACCAGCTTCTCGACGGCCCCCTGAAGGGTCAGGTGATCTTCGTCAACGAGGGGATCGACGCCACTGTGCAGGCGGGCCAGATCGTGAAGGCGGGAGAGCAGATCGCGACCTTCAGGCCCGGCGGCTCGATCGAGATCGGATTCGCCGACACCGCCGGAGTGCCGATCAGCCACGCCGAATACTTCGAGGGCAGGGTGACCCAGTCCGGCCTCGAGATGTTCTCGCTGCTGCAGGCGCTCGGCGTCTGACGAGCGACCGTAGACAGGCTCTGCCGCGCTCGCGTAACGTAGGGGCGAACCCCCCGCGAGAGGAGAGGCATGCCCACCTACGTGATGCTCACCAATCTCACCGCCGACGGCGTTCGCACGCTGAAGAACAACCCGGGGCGGGTGGCCGAGGTCAACAAGGAGGTCGAGCAGATCGGCGCCAAGGTCGTGGCGCAATACGCGACGCTCGGCCAGTACGACTTCGTGACGATCATCGAGGCTCCCGACGAGAAGACGATGGCCAAGGTCTCGGTCGAGCTGGGCTCGCGCGGGACGATGACCAGCCAGACGCTGACGGCGATGCCTGCCAACGACCTGACCGGATCGCTCTAGGGGCGTAGGCGGACTTGAAGGCTCTCGTCGTCGGGGGCGGGGGGCGCGAGCACGCGATCGTGCGAGCGCTCCGTCGCTCCGCTCACTCCCCGGAACTGCTCTGTGCCCCTGGCAACGCCGGGATCGCCGCCGACGCCGAGTGCCTGCCGGGGATCGGAGTCGAAGACGTCGGGGCAATCGTCGGCGCGGCGACGGAACGGGGCGTGGACCTCGTCGTCGTCGGGCCGGAGGCGGCGCTGGTGGCGGGTGCGATTGACGCTCTCGAGGACGCGGGAGTCCCCGCCTTCGGGCCGAGCTCGGCCGCCGCCGAGCTGGAGGGGTCGAAGGCCTTCGCCAAGGAGCTGATGCAGGCGGCCGGCGTCCCCACCGCCTCCCATGTGCTGCTGCGCAACCGCGAGGCGGCGATCGAGCACCTCTCCCGCGCCTCCTACCCGGCGGTGCTGAAGGCGGACGGCCTGGCGGCGGGCAAGGGAGTGATCGTCTGCGGCTCGGAGGCCGAGGCCCGGGCGGCCGCCGACGTCTTCTTCACAGAGCAGCGCTTCGGCGCCAACATGGCGGTGGTGCTGGAGCAGTTCCTCGAGGGCGAGGAGCTCTCGCTGCTGGCCATCTGCGACGGTGAGAACGTGGTGCCGCTGGCGCCGGCTCAGGACTACAAGCGAATCTTCGATGGCGACCGGGGGCCGAACACGGGCGGCATGGGCAGCTACTCGCCGGTGCCGGGCTTCGGCGCCGGCGAGGTGGAGGAGATCGTCGACGCGGTGCACCGGCCGGTGGTGGCCGAGATGGAGCGGCGCGGCCGGCCCTTCCACGGAGTCCTCTACGCGGGGCTGATGATCGGCCCCGCCGGCCCGAAGGTGCTCGAGTTCAACGTCCGCTTCGGCGACCCCGAGACGCAGGCGGTGCTGCCGCGACTGCGCTCGGACCTGGTCGACCTCTGCCTCGCGGCGCGTGAGCCGGGGGGGCTGGCCGGCGCGGCGGCTGAGTTCGGCGAGGACTGGGCGGTGACGCTGGTGCTGGCCTCGGCCGGCTACCCGGAGTCCTCCTCGAAGGGGGACGTCATCCACGGCCTCGACGAGGCGGCCGCGCTGGCCGAGGTGACCCACGCCGGCACCGCCGCGCGCGATGGCGAGATCGTCACCGCCGGCGGCCGCGTGCTCAACGTGACGGCCCTTGGGCCGACGCCTGCCGAGGCCCGTGATCGCGCGTACGATGCGGCGAGCCGGGTCTCCTTCGACGGAATGCAGATCCGCACCGATATCGCCGCCCGCGCGGTCGAGCGCGTCCCCAGTCAGTCCACCTAGGAAGGAAGCATGAGCGAGATCTCAGAGGAGCCGCAGCCGAGCCCGACGACGATGCCCGCGGTCGAGCAGGCATTCGAGGAAATCGACGTCGACGAGCCGCTCGTCGGGATCATCATGGGCTCGAAGAACGACAAGCCGAAGATGCAGCCCGCCGGCGCCGCGCTCGAGCAGGCCGGGATCAGCTACGAGGTGCGGGTGATGAGCGCCCACCGCGATCCCGAGCTGGTCAGCGAGTACTGCACGAATGCCAGGATGCGGGGGCTGAAGGTGATCATCGCCGCCGCCGGGATGTCGGCGGCGCTGCCGGGCGTTGCCGCCGCCCACACCGACCTGCCGGTGATCGGCGTTCCGATCCTCGGCAAGAGCCTCGGCGGGCTCGATGCCCTGCTCTCCGCCGTGCAGATGCCGCCCGGGATTCCCGTCGCATGCGTCGCCATCGACGGCGCGAAGAACGCCGGCGTGTTGGCAGCGCGGATAATCAACGCTTGATCTCTCGATACACGCGACAAGAGATCGGGGCCATCTGGACCCCCCAGCGCAAGATGGAGTGCTGGCTCGAGGTGGAGCTGGCGGCCACCGAGGCCTGGGCGGAGGAGGGAATCGTGCCCAAGGAGGCAGCCGAGGCGGCGCGGGCAAGCTCCTCGTTCACGGTCGAGGCGGTGCAGGAGCGCGAGCGGGTCACCGACCACGACGTCGCCGCCTTCGTCGACGTCGTCTCCCGGTCAGTGGGCGAGCACGGGCGCTGGGTCCACTACGGCCTCACCTCCTCCGACGTGCTCGACACCGCGCTCGCGCTGCAGCTGCGCCAGGCGGGCGAGATCATCCTCGCGGGCGCCCGCGACTACCGCGACGCGCTGGTCGAGCGGGCGCTCGAGCAGCGCGACACTCTCTGCGTCGGCCGCACCCACGGCGTCCACGCCGAGCCGACCACATTCGGTCTGCGGCTGGCCGGCTTCGCCTTCGAGGCCGACCGCAACCTGACGCGGCTTGCCGCGGCCTTCGAGCAGCTCGCGGTGGGCAAGCTCTCCGGGGCGGTGGGGACCTACGCCTCGATTCCACCGGCGGTCGAGGCAAGGGTGATGGAGCGGCTCGGTCTGCAGCGCGAGGACGTCGCCACCCAGGTCGTCCCACGAGATCGCCATGCGGCGCTGACGTCGACGATCGCTCTAGCCGGAGCCGGGCTGGAGCGCTTCGCAACCGAGATCCGAAACCTGCAGCGGACCGAGGTTCGCGAGGTCGAGGAGCCGTTCGGCGCCGGGCAGAAGGGCTCCTCGGCGATGCCCCACAAGCGAAACCCGATCCGCACCGAGCGGATCACCGGGCTCGCCCGAGTCCTGCGCGGCTACGCCCAGACCGGCCTCGAGAACGTCGCCCTCTGGCACGAGCGCGACATCTCACACTCGGGAGCCGAGCGGGTGATCCTGCCCGACGCGACGATCGGCCTCGACTACATGCAGCACCTGGCGACCGGCGTCGTCGCCGGAATGTCCGTCCGCGCCGAGCGGATGAGGGAGAACCTGGAGCTGACCCACGGCGCCCTCTTCAGCCAGCGCGCCCTGACCGCGCTGGTCGAGTCGGGGATGACCCGCGACGACGCCTACCGCGTCGTCCAGGAGAACGCCCAGCGAGCCTGGGACACGGGGACCGAGTTCCGCAGCCTGCTGGCCGAGGCGGCTCCGAACCTCGATCTGGACGCCGTCTTCGATTACGACGCCTACCTCAGCCACGTCCCGCAGGTCTTCGAGCGCCTTGAAGACCTGCGCTGAGCGAGACCGGTAGGTTTGCGGCGTGGTCCTCTACACCTGTGGGCAGAAGACGGCGGGGCCGGCCTTCGCACATCCGTGCGCAAAGGCCGGCAAGGCGCTCGATGCGGCCGGGTACAAGTACGAGCTGAAGACGGTCGGGGGATACCGCTTGGCGTTCTGGACCTGGGGCAGCCGTGAGGACGAGCGAGCCGAGGTGAGGAAGTTGAGCGGGACCAACGAGGTGCCGATCCTCGTCCTCGACGACGGCGAGGTGATCTCGGGCTCGAGCACGATCGCGCGCTGGGCGCAGGAGCACCCCGCCTCCCGCTGAACGATTCCACTGTCCCTGTTCCCCGCTATGGGCGGCAAGGACGGCGGCGGGCTTCAGGCGGCAACGGGGTGGCGCTCGAGCGCCGCGTGGCGGGCGGTGACGAGGACCGGGGTGCCGTCGCGCGGCGAGAGGGTGATGTTGCGGCGGCCGATCCTCTCCGGCGCCGGATCGGCCTTGTGCAGCTCGCAGCGGGTGAGGACCTCGCGCAGGGCGATCCGCATCTCGAACTCGGCGAAGGCGGCGCCGAGGCAGCGGCGGATGCCGCCGCCGAATGGGATCCAGGCGTAGGTGTCGGGAGCGTCGCCGAGGAACCGCTCGGGGCGGAAGGCGAAGGGCTCGGGGTAGGAGTCGGCGCGGGTGTGGGCGAGCCAGATCGCCGGCGTCACGTCGGTGCCGGCGGGCAGGGTCAGCCCGTCGACGCTCAACTCCTTGGCGAGGCGGCGGCCGGCGAGCGGCACAACCGGGCGCAGCCGCAGCGACTCGCTGATCGTCGCCCGCAGATAATCGTCTTCGCCCGCCGCGAGCGAATCGCGCAGGCGCCGCAGCGGCTCGGCGTGGCGGAGCAGAAGGTCGAAGGTCCAGGCCAGCGCCGTGGCGGTTGTCTCGTGGCCGGCGAGCAGCAGCGTCATCAGCTGGTCGCGCAGATCGGTGTCGCTCATCTCCCCACCGTCCTCGAAGCGGGCCTGCATCAACACCGAGAGGATGTCGTCGCGCTGCTGATGCCCGCCCTCGGCGCGGCGCTCGGCGATCTCGGCATAGAGCAGCTCGTCGACCTCCTTCAGCTGGCCCGCGAATCTGGCCCACGCCCCGCGGCCGCCGAAACGGCGCGTCGCCAGGCTGATCAGCTGCGTGAAAGGCGAGGCGGTCTCCTCCAGGACCCTGGTCAACACGCCGCGGAGCTGCTCCAGCCGGGGCCCGTCGGAGACGCCGAAGACGACCCGCAGGATCACCTCCAGGGTGACCGCCTGCATCCGCGGGTGAATCGCGAACTCCTCGCCCAGCGGCCAGGAGTCGATCTCGGCGTCGACGATCTCCTCGACGATCGGCTCGTAGGAGCGCATCCGCTCGCCGTGAAAGGCGGGCAGCATCAGCTTGCGGTGGGCGAGGTGGTCGGCGCCCTGAAGCAGCAGCAACGAGCGGGCGCCGAGGATCGGCTTCAGGACGATGTCGCGGCCGGGCGGCAGCCCGTGCTCGCGCTCGGTGTAGAGGGCCTTGATCGCCACCGGGTCGGAGATCATCACCATCGGCCGCTCGAAACCGACGAACTTGACGCTGAAGGAGTCGCCCAGCTTCTCGCGGCAATCCTGCATGAAGGGGAGGGGGCGGAAGGACCAACGGAGGGTCTGGACGAGGGGTGAGCCGGCCGGTTCCGGGGGGAGCGCCACGCGAATAGGGTCGCAGACGCGTGCCACGCGGTGCTCCGCTTGCCCGATGGTTAGCATCGCCTTAATGCCCTCCGTCGCAGAGCTGAAGCTCCATTCCTCCGGGAAGGTCCGCGAGATCTATGAGTGGGGGGACGACCTGCTGATGGTCGCCTCGGACCGCATCTCGATCTATGACGTGGTGATGCCGACGGCGATTCCCGACAAGGGGAAGGTGCTGACGCAGATGTCGGTGTTCTGGTTTGAGACGACCGGGGACATCGTGCCGAACCACCTGCTCTCCGAGGACGTGCCGGAGGAGGTGACCGATCGGGCGCTGCGGGTGCGCAAGCTGGAGATGTACCCGGTCGAGTGCGTGGTGCGCGGCTATCTCTCCGGGTCCGGTTGGAAGGAGTACCGGGAGTCAGGGTCGGTCTGCGGGATCGAGCTGCCCTCCGGGCTGCTGGAGTCCGACAGGCTGCCGGAGCCGATCTTCACTCCCGCGACGAAGGCGGAAATCGGCGATCACGATGAGAACGTCGACTTCGAGCGGGCGGCACAGATCGTCGGCGACCGGGCGCTGATGGAGGACCTGCGACGGATCTCGATCGAGCTCTACACACACGCCGCCGAGCACGCCGCCGAGCGCGGCATCGTCCTTGCCGACACCAAGTTCGAGTTCGGACGCCACCCCGGCGCCGAGATCGTCCTCGCCGACGAGGTGCTGACCCCCGACTCCTCGCGCTTTTGGCCCGCCGACTCCTACCAACCGGGCCGCTCGCAGCCGTCCTTCGACAAGCAGTTCGTGCGCGACTGGGCCGACGACGCCGGCTGGGACCACACACCACCGGCTCCGGAGCTGCCGCCCGACGTAGTCGAGCAGACCCGGGCGAAATACGTCGAGGCCTACGAGCGCATAACGGAGCGCGGCTTCTAGTGGCGAAGGCGCGGGTGCTGATTCGGCCGAAGGAGGGCATCCTCGACCCGCAGGGCAAGGCGGTTGAGCGGGCGCTCCCGGCGCTCGGCTTCGAGGGGGTCGGGCACGTGCGGGTCGGGCGCATGGTCGAGCTGGAGGCCGAGGACCCCGAGCGCCTCGGGGAACTGTGCGAGAAGCTGCTCGCCAACCCGCTGATCGAGGACTACGAGATCCAGACCCTGTGATCTGGGGAGTGCTCCAATTCCCCGGGTCATGCGACGAGCGAGATGCTCTGCACGCCTGCTCGCTCGCCGGCGAGGCGCGGCTCGTCTGGCACGAGGAGCGTGATCTGGAGGGCGTTGACGCGGTGGTCATCCCCGGCGGCTTCTCGTATGGCGACTACCTGCGGGCGGGTGCGATCGCGCGTTTCTCCCCGGCGATGGAGGCGGTCGCCGAGTTCGCCGCGGCCGGCGGGCCGGTGCTGGGAATCTGCAACGGGTTCCAGGTGCTCTGCGAGGCGGGGCTTCTGCCGGGGGCGCTGTTGCTCAACGAGGACCTTCGCTTTCACTGCCGCCAACTCGACCTCATCCCCGAAACCGGGCCGACCGCGGGGTTGACCACACCAGAGGTGGGTCAACTCGGCAGTCGGGGGTTGCTCTCGATTCCAGCCAAGCATGGAGAAGGGCGGTACTGGGCGCCCGATGGTGTTCTCGACGCGCTTGAGGCGCGGGGGCAGGTCGCGTTTCGCTACGCGCCGGGGCAGAACCCGAACGGGTCGGCGCGCGACATAGCGGGCGTGCGCAACGAGGCGGGGAACGTCGTCGGGCTGATGCCGCATCCAGAGCATGCGGTCGACCCGCTGAGCGGCTCTACCGACGGGCTAAAAATCTTTCAGAGCTTCGTGAGGAGCCCTGCATGACCCCCGCCGGCGCGGACGCGGGAGTGGACGGCAATCCATCGGTGACTCCTTTGCCGTCCACAGGAGCAGAGCAGCCGGCGGCGCATGTGAAGCTCGGCCTGACCGACGCCGAGTTCTCGCTGATCTGCGAGAAGCTCGGGCGGGAGCCCAACGACGTCGAGCTGGCGATGTTCAGCCTGCTCTGGTCCGAGCACTGCGCCTACAAGCACTCGCGCAAGCTGCTGCGGCGGCTACCGACAGAGGGTGAGCGGGTGGTGATGGGGCCGGGTGAGAACGCCGGCGCGGTCGACGTCGGCAACGGCTACGCGATCGCCTTCAAGGTCGAGTCCCACAACCACCCCAGCGCGGTCGAGCCGTTCCAGGGGTCGGCGACCGGGGTCGGCGGCATCCTCCGCGACGTCTTCGCCCTTGGCGCGCGGCCGATCGCGATCCTCGACTCGCTGCGCTTCGGCGAGCTGGACTCGGTGCGCTCGCGCCACCTGCTCGATGGCGCCGTGCGCGGGATCGGCCACTACGGCAACTCGATCGGGGTGGCGACGGTCGGCGGCGAGATCTACTTCGAGGCCCCCTACGAGCACAACTGCCTGGTCAACGCGATGTGCGTCGGAATCGCCAAGCAGAAGGAGATGGTGCGTGCCGCAGCCACCGGGGTCGGCAACGCAGTCGTGTTGATGGGTGCCTCGACCGGGCGCGACGGGATCGGCGGCGCTTCGGTGCTGGCCTCGGCAGAGCTCGGCGAGGGCGACGAGGCGAAGCGCCCCACCGTGCAGATCGGCGACCCCTTCGAGGAGTCGAAGGTCTTGGAGTGCTGCCTGGAGCTGCTGGAGAAGGGGCTGCTGGTCTCTCTGCAGGACCTCGGCGCCGCCGGGCTCACCTCCTCGGCGGGGGAGATGGCCTCGGCCGGCGGGGTCGGAATCGACCTCGACGTCGCGCGGGTGCCGCTGCGCGAGCCAGACATGGAGCCCTTCGAGATCATGGTCTCGGAGTCCCAGGAGCGGATGCTCGCCGTGGTCTCGCCGGCGAGGGTGGCCGGGGTGCTGGCGGTATGCGAGAAATGGCAGACCGGGGCGGCGGAGATCGGCATCGTCACCGACAGCGGCCGGGTGCGGGTGCTGAGCGGAGAGGAGGTCGTCGGGGACACGCCGGTCGAGGCGCTGGTCGATGGCTGCCCTCTTTATGACCTCAGCCCCGCCGAGCCGCAGGGGTGGATCTACGGAAATCGCCGCACGCTCGACCCAGGGATCTCGGCCGAGGAGACGCTGCTGGCGTTGCTGGCCTCCCCGAGCGTCGCCTCCAAGCGCTGGGCCTTCGAGCAGTACGACTCGGTGGTGGGGTCGCGCACGGTGCGCCGGCCCGAGTCGGCCGACGCCGCGGTATTGCAGATCCCCGAGGCGGGAAACGCGATCGCGGTCTCGATCGACGGCAACGGCCGCCGCGTCGCATGCGACCCCTATGCCGGCACTGTCGAGGCGGTCCTCGAGTGCGCGCAGAACCTCGCCTGCGTCGGCGCCGAGCCGCTCGGTCTGACCAACTGCCTCAACTTCGGCAACCCCGAGAAGCCCGCCCCCGCCTGGCAGCTCGACCGCGCCGTCAGCGGCCTCGCCGACGCCTGCGAGGCGCTCGGCGTTCCGGTCGTCGGCGGCAACGTCTCCCTCTACAACGAGGGGCCCGAAGGCCCGATCTACCCGACTCCGGTGGTGGGAATGGTCGGCGAGCTGCCCGACCCCGCGCGCACCGCCGGCAGCGCCTTCGCCAAGGAGGGGGACGCGATCGCCCTGCTCGGCCCCTTCGCCCCCTCGCTCGCCGGATCGGAGCTGGCCAAGTTGCGCGGCGAGCTCGACATTGGCCTCCCCCACCCCGATGTCGCCGCGGTCGCCGCCGCCTGCGCCACCGTTCGCGACGCGGTCCGAGCCGGAAAGCTCTCCTCCGCCCATGACATCAGCGACGGCGGCCTCGCCTGCGCTCTGGCCGAGTGCGCGATAGGCGCGGGTGTCGGCTGTCGGGCGGACCTCCAGCATCTGCGCGAACGCGGCTGCTCACCGGATGAGGCGCTGTTCGGCGAGGGGGCCGGCGGCTTCGTCGTCAGCGGCGAGCGCGCCGCGCTCGAACAGCTTGGCGCCACCTTCCTTGGAGAGATCGGCGGCGACGCGATCGAGATCGCCGCCGGTGACCGCAGCCTCGCCGTCGACCTCGAAGCCGCCGGCGCCGCCTGGCGCTCGCTGGAACTCCAAATGGATTGAGATTCCCGGGCAACATCGACAACGAAGCAATAGGCTGGCCCCGTCTCTGACAAAGCAAAGGGGAGAGAGTGATGAAGAGACATCTGGTGTCCGTTCTTGGAGCGCTTGCCGTGATCTCCGCGATCACGGCTCCGGGAGCCGCGGCGGCCACGGAATTCGGAGACAACTGCACAGCCAACGAAGATTTCTCCGCGCCGATTACTTTCTTTGAGGGGTCGGCGCCCTCGGGCAATCCGCTGCCAATTGCGGCTCCAACCTCCGGAGTGCTGACGAAATGGAAGGTGAACGTGGTTCCGGTTCCCACGAGCTTTCCCCAAACGCTGAAGGTCCTCCGTCTGGATGCGACATCTCACACGGCACTCGTTGTCGGCGAAACATTGGCTTCACTTGGTAGCGGCTCTAACACCATCGATGCCCGGATCCCAGTGCAAGCCGGCGATCGACTGAGCACCTTCGGCTTTGGAACCGTCGAAACGCTCATCTGCGAAACTCCCGGACAGGAAATCCTGATCGGAGGTTTCGAAGGCAACGGCGGTGGGGTCGGCTCCAGCAATCCCTACATCGAACTTCCCGAAGAATTCAGGATCCCCGTCGCCGCGGTGATCGAGCCCGATGCGGACGGCGACGGGTATGGCGACGAGACGCAGGACAAGTGCCCGCAAAGCGCGGCGTATCAGACCGAATGCCCTGTGGTCGTGCTCGACTCCTATGTCGTGCGGGGGAAGGGCAAGGTCGTGGTTTTGGTCTCCACTAGCACCGAAGCTCCGGTGACCGTCTCGGCTACCGCGAAGCTGCCGAAGGGGAAGAAGTCGAAGGCCTCGGTGGCCGCCAAGTTGAAGGCGGTGACGCGGACGGTCACTCCCGGCAAGTTCGGCCGCTACGTGCTCAAATTCCCTGGCAGTTTGAAGAGGGCGCTGAAGGAGCTGCCGAAAGGCAAGAGGCTGAAGCTGAAGATCACCGCCTCGGCGACGAACGTCGTGGGGCGAGTGGCCACGGCCAAGACCAAGTTGGACCTGAAGGGAGCATCGTGAGACTCAAGGTACTACTGGCTTCGAGCGCGGCAGTGCTCGCTTTCGCGCTGTCGGCTGGCAGCGCGTCCGCTGCAACGGAATTCGGCGACACCTGTGCAGCGGATGAAGTCGCCGAAGTCGAATACACGCTGACCACCCTGTCGGCTCCACCCGCCGCATTGCCGCTTACGGCTCCGACCGGCGGCGTCATCACCAAGTTGAAGGTCAATAGCCAGGTTCCCCTCCCATTTGCGGTTCCGACCCAGGTCAAGGTGCTGCGCTCCGCGGGAGGCAACAACTACACGGTCATCGGCCAGCAAACAGTCTCGGCAGGCCCTGGTGTGACGATCGTCGACGCGAGAATCCCAGTCCAGGCGGGGGATCGGCTCGGCCTGCGCGGCGTGCCCTTCAGCTACAGCGGATCGCCAGTACCAAGCCTCGCGTTGCTCTGCTTCACGGGAGTCGAAGGCGTCCTCGGCGCGGCCCTCGGCGACGTTCCGCCAGGCTCCACAGCCGAATTCCCCCCAGCGACGGTGGCCCACGTGCCCCTCGCCGCGATGGTCGAGCCCGACGCGGACAACGACGGCTATGGCGACGAGACTCAGGACAAGTGCCCGCAGAGCGCGGCGCTGCAGACGGCATGCCCAACCGTCTCCCTGGATGTCATTCCACGAGTTCGAAAGACGTCGATCCTGCTGCTGGTGACCGCCAGCTCGGAAGCGCGCGTGAAGGCGACCGGCCAGGTCAAGTGGGGCTTCAAGCCGAAGCCGAAATCGAAGAGGGCGCAGGCCTCCAAGCACAACCTGATCATCGGGCTGAGCGGGGGAACGCAGACCGTCAAGCCCGGCCAGATCGCCCGCTTCGTGGTGAAGCTGCCGACGCGCGTCACGAGCCGGCTGCGCGGTCTGGCGCCGAAGCAGTCGCTGAAGGCGAAGCTGACCGCCACCGCCACCGACCTCGCCGGGCGCAAGACGACCAAACGGGTGACGGTGAAGCTGAAGGGTCAGAAGCTGGGTTAGGCGGCCCCGTCGGGCCGGGGGCCCGGTCTCCCGGCGCTGGTACCCTGCCGGGGTAGGCAGTCAGCCTGCGCGTCACGTCCTTCCAACGCGAGGAAAGCGCGCCCTTCCCAACTTGACCAAGCCGGTTCTCAGCGACCGCGACGGCCCGCGCGACGAGTGCGGTGTGTTTGGCGTATTCGCACCCGGGCACGATGTCGCTCGACTCGCCTACTTCAGCCTCTACGCGCTGCAGCACCGCGGGCAGGAGTCGGCCGGGATCGCCACCTGCGAGGGCGGGCACATCACGACGCTGCGCGACTCGGGGCTCGTCTCCCAGGTCTTCGACGAGGAGAAGCTGCGGGCGCTGGAGGGCGACATGGCGATCGGCCACGTCCGCTACTCGACCACCGGCGGCGGCTCCTGGGAGAACGCGCAGCCGGTCTGGCGTGACGACGGGCGCGAGATCGCCCTCGCCCACAACGGCAACCTGACCAACGCGGTCGAGCTGTGGGGCGAGCTGAAGGAGCGCGGGATCGCCTTCCGCGGCACCTCGGACTCCGAGATCATGGCGGCGCTGCTCTCCTCCAGCAACGGCCGCTTCATCGAGGACGTCGTCGCCGAGGTGATGCCGCGACTGCAGGGCGCCTACTCCACCGTGGCGATGACCAAGCACGCGATCGTCGCCTTCCGCGACCCGCACGGCGTGCGCCCGCTCTCGCTCGGCCGGCTCGGCGAGCGCTTCGTCGTCGCCTCTGAGAGCTGCGCCTTCGACATCATCGGCGCCGAGCTGATGCGCGAAGTGCGCCCCGGCGAGATGATCTCGCTGACCGAGCGCGGGCTGGAGACCCGGCAGGTGGTGAAGGCCGAGCGCCCGGCGCGCTGCGTCTTCGAGCACATCTACTTCTCCCGCCCCGATAGCCGCCTCGAGGGCAAGGTGCTGCAGCAGGTGCGCGGGCGGATGGGCGAGATCCTCTGGCGCGAGGCGCCGGTCGAGGCCGACCTGGTGATCTCGGTGCCGGACTCCGGCAACCCGGCGGCGGCGGGGTTCGCCCGAGCCTCGGGGCTGCCCCGCGACGACGGCCTGATCAAGAACCGCTACGTCGCCCGCACCTTCATCCAGCCGGGGCAGGAGCTGCGCAAGCACGGGCTGCGGCTGAAGTTCAACCCGCTTCCGGAGATCGTCGCCGGCCAGCGGATCGTGGTGGTCGACGACTCGATCGTGCGCGGCAACACGACCCGCCAGATCGTCGGCATGCTGCGCGACGCGGGGGCGAACGAGATCCACCTGCGGATCTCGGCGCCGCCGATTCGCCATCCGTGCCATTACGGGGTCGACATGTCGACCCGCGAGGAGATGATCGCCCACAACCGCACGGTGCAGGAGATCGCCGACGAGCTCGACGCCGACTCGCTCGCCTACCTCTCGATCGACGGCGTCTACGAGGCCGTCGGCACCCCGGCCGAGGATCACTGCGACGCCTGCTTCACCGGCCGCTACCCGCTCGGCGACCCCGAGGAGGCGAATGGGAAATTCGCCCTCGAGGACATCGCCGTGCTCCCGGCGTCGAGCTAGAAACCCGGCCTCCCGTAAAGCCGGCAACCGACTTTGACCCGGTAGGAGCAGGGTCAAAGCCGGCTGCGCGTGCCGTAGCTACGGGGTCAG
Organism: uncultured Solirubrobacterales bacterium; assembly: GCA_963838035.1. Lineage (GTDB taxonomy): Bacteria > Actinomycetota > Thermoleophilia > Solirubrobacterales > 70-9 > CAVVNN01. Next base: position 13,405 of record CAWIPM010000010.1, on the reverse strand, counting down.
AGCGGCGACCAGCGCCGCCGCGGGGCGAACCTCTGCGATTCGCGCGACCGTCCGGCCCGCGTACAGAGGACCAGCGTCAACCAGCGTGCCGGGCCCGTCATCGGTGGGGCCGGCCGGGGTCAGGAGACGGCTACCCGGGCGCTGAGCCCGGGCGAGGCGAACCTGGACGGACGCAGGGACGAAGCGGGCGCCGGGAGCGAGGAGACGGTTGAGAGCCCGGCTCGACGCCGGCCCGCGCGGATTGCCTCTGAGCCAGTGTGCGGTCGCCTCGTTGCGCACAACCCGATGCGGCGCCGGCCAGCCGGCGCCGAACAACTCCGTCAGCAGGGTCTCGTCGGCGTCGAGCAGGCGCTGGACATACCTGGGATGGGCGCGACTCTCGTCCGAGAGCAGGAAACGGGTGCCTGCGACGACGCCGGCGGCACCCGCGTCGAGTGCCTCCCGAACATCGCCGCGCTCCGCGATTCCCCCGGCGATGAGCAGCGGATAATCGGCAGGAAGCGCGCGCTGTGCCCGCTCGAACAGCTCGAGGGCAGGCGCGACGCCCCGGACGTGGCCGCCGGCCTCGACGCCCTGGAGGATCGCCGCATCGGCACCGGCTGCGTGGGCTGCCCGAGCCTCCTCGACCGAGCCGCACTGATGGATCCAGATGCCCGGCGTCCGTCGTCGCGGCTTGCCCCAGAAGGTGACGACGGCGTCGGCCGCAGCCGCAGCCTCGAACCAGTCGCGCCGGGCGAAGGGCAGGAGCAGATTGACCGCGATCGGCCGGCCGGTGAGCTCCCGCGCGGCCGCCAGCTCCCGTTCGATGGCTCCCGCGCCGTTGACCGCGATCGTCCCCAGGCCCCCGGCCTCGGAGACCGCGGCGGCCAGCTCATACCGGCTCAGCCCCCCGCCCATTCCCGCCTGGACGACCGGCGTCGGGATGCCCAGGCGCTCGAGGATTCCCACCTCGCGATCTTAGAGCCGGCTCCACACTGGGCGTGCCCTGCGCGAAGATGCCGCCGTGACCGGCTCGTTCAAGCTCGTGGTCCTCGCCTCCGGAACGGGGACGAACCTGCAGGCGATCCTCGACCGGTTGCATGGCCGCGACGGGATTGAGGTGGTCGGGGTCGGCTCCGACAAGCCCGGCGCTCGAGCACTGGAGCGAGCCGAGGCGGCCGGCATCGAGACTGCGATCTTCTCCCGAGAGGAATACGCAGGCAGAGTGGCGCGGGACGCGGCGATGGGGGACTGGATCGAGTCGCGCGGCGCCGACCTCGTCGTCCTCGCCGGCTACATGCAGCTGCTCAGCGAGGGCTTCGTGCGGCGCTTCCACAACCGCGTCGTCAACATCCACCCGGCGCTGCTGCCGGACTTCCCCGGGCTCGACGCGATCGGGCAGGCGCTGGCGGCGGGCGTCGAGGTGACGGGGGTGACCGTCCACTTCGTCGACGAGGGGGTCGACACCGGCCCGGCGATCATCCAGCGGGAGGTTCCGATCGCCGCCGGCCGCGACCGAGCCGAGCTGGAGGAGGCGATCCACGCCGTCGAGCACCAGCTCTACCCGGAGGCGATCCGCATGGTCGCGGAGGGCAGGGTTAGGATCGACCCCAGCGACCCGCGTGCGGTCGTGGTCGAATGAGCGAGGCTGCCGCAGAAACCAGAGAAGACGCCGTGAGCGACGGCGCGATCCGGGTGCGCAGGGCGCTGATCTCGGTCTCCGACAAGACCGGGGTCGCCGACTTCGCCAAGAGTCTCGCCGCGCTCGGCGTCGAGATCCTCTCCACCGGCGGCACCGCGAGCGCGCTGCGCGAGGCGGGCCTGGAGGTGACCGACGTCTCCGAGTTCACCGGCCAGGAGGAGATCCTCGACGGCCGGGTGAAGACGCTGCACCCGCGGCTGCACGCGGCCCTGCTGGCTCGCCGCGACGACCCCGATCACCTGGCGACGCTGGAGCGCGAGGGAATCGAGCCGATCGACCTCGTCTGCGTCAACCTCTACCCGTTCGAGCAGACCGTCTCCGGCGACGACGTGGCGCCCGGGGTTGCGATCGAGAACATCGACATCGGCGGGCCGACGATGATCCGTGCGGCGGCGAAGAACCACGAAGGCGTCGCCGTGGTCGTAAAGCCGGAGTCCTACGACGCGGTCTGCGCCGAGTTGGACGAGACCGGCGGCGAGATCTCCGCCTCGACCCGGCACTGGCTGGCCAACGAGGCCTTCGCGCAGACGGCCCGCTACGACGCCGCAATCAGCCGCTGGTTCTCGACCTCCTACGAGGAATTCCCCGAACATCTCGCGATCGCCTACGAGAAGGTGCTCGACCTCGCCTACGGTGAGAACCCGCACCAACGGGCGGCGCTCTACTCGGAGGCCGGGGTACGCAGCCACGTCCTCTCGCGGGTCGCGAAGCTGCACGGCAAGGCCCTCTCCTTCAACAACGTGCTCGACCTCGACTCCGCGCGGCGGCTGGCGGAGGACTTCGACGAGCCCGCCTGCGTGATCGTCAAGCACAACAACCCCTGCGGGGTGGCGATCGGGGACGACGCCCTGAGCGCATATGAGAAGGCGCTTGCCTGCGACCCGATGTCGGCCTTCGGCGGCGTGATCGCCCTCAACCGGCCGGTCGACGTGCCGCTTGCCGAGGCCCTGCACAAGAACTTCGTCGAGGTCCTGATCGCACCCGGATATGAGGAGGGAGCGCTCGACGTCCTCCAGCGCAAGGAGGCGATCCGCATCCTCTGCGAGGAGGAGCGCCGCCAGCGCGACCCGAGCGAACGCGACGTCAAACGGGTGCTGGGCGGGCTGCTGATCCAGGACCGCGATGGCGACCCCGAGCCACGCGAGCTGATGGAGGCGGTGACCAAGACCCAGCCCGGCGAGCAGCAGTGGCGCGACATGCTCTTCGCCTGGACGGTCGTTCGGCATGTCCGCTCCAACGCGATAGTGATCGCCCGCGACGGCGCCACCCTCGGGATCGGCGCCGGCCAGATGAGCCGGGTCGACTCGGTTCGCCTCGCGGTCGAGAAGTGCCGCGACGCCCGCGGCGCGGACGCGGACGCCCTCCTCACCGGCTCCGCCGTCGCCTCAGACGCCTTCTTCCCCTTCGCTGACGGCCCCCAATTGGCGATCGAGGCCGGGTCCACCGCGGTGATCCAGCCCGGCGGCTCCAAACGCGACGCCGAGGTGATCGAAGCCTGCGACGCCGCCGGCGTGGCGATGGTCTTCACCAAGCACCGGCACTTCCGGCACTGATCGTCTCCACGGAGGGCTTGCCGGTATCGACGTCACACACGGGGTGGCGATGAGTTACCCGCTTGGGCGGAGTCTCAGCTGTGACAAGCCATTGCCGCGCCGCGCTTGGGCGAGGCAGACAACCGGAAGGGAAGACTGATGGGAAAGCTGGTCGTAAGCGAGTTCATCAGTGTCGACGGGGTGATCGAAGAGCCCGCCTGGACCTTCGAGTTCGACCGTGGCGAGGAGGGCGACAGGTTCAAGGGCGAGGAGCTGCGAGCAGCTGACGCGCAGCTGCTCGGTCGGGTCACCTACCAGGGCTTCGCCAAGGCGTGGCCGTCGATGGCCGACGATTGGTTCGGCGAGAAGATGAACAGCATGCCCAAGTACGTCGTCTCGACAACCCTCACCGACGAGGACGCGGACTGGACCAACTCGACGGTGATCCGCGACGACGTCCCCGGCCAGGTCGCGCGGATCAAGGAGCAGGTGACGGGCGACCTCCTCGTCGCCGGCAGCGCTCAGCTCGTGCGGGACCTGGCCGAGCACGACCTCGTCGATGAGTACCGGCTGATGGTCTTCCCGATCGTGCTCGGCGCCGGCAAGCGCCTGTTCGAGGCGGGAGCCCCTCGCACCACGCTGCGGCTGGCCGACGCCAAGCCCGTCGGCCCGGACGGAGTCCTTGTCCTCACCTATGCACCGAGCACATAGGGAGAGCTCAGGCTGACAACTCCTCCGGCAGTCCGAGACGCTCGAAGGCCAGCTCGAGCCGTCGGGGGTCGAAGCGCTGCTCGGGCAGGCGGGCGAGGACACGACGGTCGGGGTCCTCGGTGGTGCGAGTGAGGAAGGCGTCAACCTCGGCAATTCCGGTGCCACGGAAGCTGAGCACATTGAGGGCGAAGCGCTGGTAGTTGCCGGCCTCCGGGTCGAAGCTGTAGAAGGCGAGCGCCTCCTGCCCGTTTGCCCGCACCCGCAGGGCCCGCCAGCGCCACTGGCCCGAGAGCGGCCAGCCGGCGAGAAAGGTGCGAATCGCCTCGCTGCCGCCGAACCAGCTGCGCAGGGGAGGCATCGCGAAGGCGGCGTCGGCGGTCAACATCGATACCACCGCCTCGACGTCGTTGCGTTCCCAAGCTTGGAGGTAGCGCTCGACCAATGCCCCCACCTCCTCGTCGCCGAGGTCGCGCAGGGTGGACTGCTGGCTGCGCTCGGGCAGGCGCTGCTTGACCGTGGCCCGGGCCCGCTGCAGGGCGCTGTTGACCGAGGCGACGCTCGTCTCCAGGGTCTCCGCCGACTCTTTCGCCGTGAAGCCGAGCACCTCGCGCAGGATCAGCACCGCCCGCTGGTTGGGCGGCAGGTGCTGGAGCGCGGCGATGAAGGCCAGCTCGACGCTCTCGCGCATTTCATACCGGGCCTCGGGCGAGGCATAGCCGTCCCCGATCCCCATCGCCTCGTCAGGGTAGGGCTCGATCCACGCGGACTCGAGCAGCGGTTCGCCTGGGCCGGCGGTGGAATCGGCGGGTGGGAAGTCGATCGGCAGGACCCGTTTCGGGCGGCGCTCTATCGCGTCGAGGCTGGCATTGGTGGCGATCCTGTAGAGCCAGGCGCGGAGTGAGCTGCGGCCCTCGAAGCGCTCCAGCCCGCGCCAGGCGCGCAACATCGCCTCCTGGAGCGCGTCCTCGGCGTCATGAACCGAGCCGAGCATGCGATAGCAGTGGGCGTGGAGCTCGCGCTGGTGGGGCTCGACGAGGCGGCCGAAGGCCGCCTCGTCTCCCCCTTCGCCGCGTCGAGCAGCTCCGGCAAGCTCAGCTCCGCTCGACGATCAGCAGCCGGTTGCCGTCCTGGTCGCGGAAGAAGAACATCGGCGGCACCGGGCCGCCCATGCGGACCACCTCCGCGTCGACGTCGACGCCGCGATCGCGCAGCGTCGTGTGGTCGGCTTCGATGTCGCGACTGTCGAGGGCGACGCGCGACTCGATCCCGGCCGATTCGCCCTCCATCGGCTGGACCAGCGCGATCGTCGTCGTCGCGCCCCGCGGCGCGACTTCCACCCAGCGGTTGCCGTCGCCGAAGGGGACGTCGGAGCGCTTCTCGAAGCCGAGCTTCTCGGTGTAGAACTCGATCGCCCGGTCCTGGTCACTGACGGGGACCATCGTCGTCGCCACCTGGACGATGTTGGTGGCGCTGCCTGTCTGTGTCTCAGTCATCTGAATCCTCCTGCATAGTGGTGGGTTCCATAAGTTGAGACCGGTGAAGCGGACGAAACTGATCGGTGTCGGGATCGACGTTGCTCAGCTTGCGGCCGTCGGCAGCACCTCCTGCACCAACCAGCCATTGCCATCCGGGTCGCTGAAGGAGAGAAAGGAGTTGTAGCTGCGGCGCTCGGGATCGGGCCCCGGCACCTGCCGGCCGTTGACGAAATGGAACGGCTCGCTGACACCGGCGCCCCGCTCGAGAAGCTCAGATCGCGCAGCGTACGATGTCGGCGACGATCAGATGGAGCCCCTGCACAGAACCCGCCCGCTCGGCGTTCTTCATGAGGGCGATCGCGCATGCCGAGCCCCGCGGCGTCAGCTGGACGACGCGGAAATCTTCGCCCGCGCTGACTTCGACGTGCAGGTCGAAGCCGACCCGCTCGATGTAGAAGGCCTTGGCGCGGTCGAGGTCGGCGACCGGGACGACGATCAGCTCGAGCTTCCAATCCATCCCCGTTCCCATCCTGTCCCTCCTTCGGTCGGGATTTTCGACTCTGACCGCGCGGCGCCTCCCGAATCATCGCGGCGACCTCGACTCATTCAAAGCAGACGCGGGATCAGCGCGCCGACCTGCGACTTATATGTCGGGTATTCGGAGGGAAAGTGCTGCGTCATCAGCGCCTCCTCCTGACCGAGCTTCAACCATATGCCGACCAGAATCAGCGCAAGGCCGACGAGCCCTCCCAGCGTCCCGATCGCGATCGCTGTGCCCGCGAGCATCAGCAGGATGGCGCTGTAGATCGGGTGGCGGACGTGGGCGTACGGGCCATGCCGAACCAGCTCGTGGTCCTCCTTGAAGGTGACCTGGCCACTCCAGTTGCCGCCCAGGGCGATCCTCGCCCAAACAGCCAGCGCCAGACCGCCCAGCGTGATCGCGAGGCCAGCCGCAGCGAGCGCCTCGGTGTGCGGGAGGGCTCGATCACCGAGCGGGCCGGGATCGGAAGTCCCCTTCAGCAGAAGCCAGGTACCGATCAAAACAGGAAGCGCGTGGGTGAGCCGCGATGCCAGCGGCAGCGTCTGCACCGTGCGCTTCGTCCTCAGCGCCCTGATCGCCCAGAAGGCGAAGAAGGCGACCCAGCAGCCGACGATCGCATTCTGCAGGAGCGACACGCTCTCATCCTACGGCGTCGCTGTACCCCGCCCTGGGCGGCTTCAGGAGGCCAGCGGCTCCCAAAAAGCAGTCGCCTGATGCCCCCGCCGGGACTCGAACCCGGGCCGCGCGGCTTAAAAGGTGCGAAAAGTGCCTGCTATTAAGCATAGTCGTGCGTGAGCTGGTTTAGGGAAGCGCAGTTTCGATCAGGCTGGGGCTGGCGGCATTGGTGCCCAAAGTGGTGCCCAAATCGCCGCCGCATGAAGGACCCCGATGCAAAAAGGCGATTGCTTGGACAAGACAGTCAACTGGGGTCCTTCAGACAGACGGAGGTGGCAGAAATGGCAACGGATCTACCGGACGGCGTTGCAGCAGGCAAGGGCTTCTTGCACGTCAGGGCCCACAAGGGCAAGCCGTTCTACGAAGCGAGGTGGCGCGATCTGAAGCGCGCGCAGCGACGGCACCGGCTGGGAGCTGCCTGGGTCGAACTCGACTCGACCGGTGAGTGGGTTCCCCGGCGAGGGCGGGTCCGCAGGGGCTACCTGGACGAGCGTCGGGCATACCCCCTGATGGCTGCCGTGATCGAGGCTCACGAAACCAAACTGAGGCTCGGGGAGCCCTCTCGCCCACAAGCGCTCTTTCCCGAGGCGGTTGACGCTTGGCTCGTCTACCTGGAGACCGAGAAGCGCGTCAAGCCCTCGACCCTCGCGGGCTACCGGCACATCCATCGCCAGATCCTTCACGCGATGTTCGAGTTTGCCCGGCGCGAGGACAGCTTCGGGCTGCCAAGCAACCCATTCGCCGGCACGACGAAGCGCCCGGAAGACGGAGCGAAGCCGATCGAAACGTTCGAGCCGGACGAGATCCGCGCCATAGCCCGAGCTGCCCGCGCAGGTTTGCACCGAGGGAAGGGAGGCTACGCGCACTCGAACTACTCCGCTCGGACCGAGCGGGAGTGGCGCCGGATCAACGAACAGGACGCGGCGCTCTTCACCATTGCGGCCTGCACCGGCCTGCGACTCGGCGAGGTGGTGGCGCTGCGCTGGTCCGACGTCGACCTCGAGGGTGGTGTGCTGATCGTCTCACGCTCGATCTCGGCCGGCCAAGAGACGAGCACGAAGTCAAGGCGCGCTCGGACGGTGCCGCTCGCCGAGCAGGCGATCGCGGAGTTCGAGCGACAGAGGGCGCGCGATCACTTCAGGGGCCGCGAGGACTTTGTCTTCTGCCGCCCGGATGGCGACCCGCTCGATGGCTCGTCAGTTCGTTACCGCTTCAACCGCGCCCAAGAGAAGGCGCAGGTTCGGGTACGACGCTTCCACGACCTCCGCCACACCTTCGGAAGCCTGGCGATCCGCCGCTTCGACCTCGTCGCCGTAAAGGAGATGATGGGTCACTCGGCGCTGACCACGACCGAGCGATACCTGCACTCGAAGCCGCGCCCGTCAGACGCCGCGAAGCTGACGGCGATCTTCAACGGGCACGAGGAGGGTGAGGAGCTGGCACTAGCCGCCTGATCTTGACCAAGGGGCGTCGAAGAGGCCGTCAAGATAACTGTCAAGCAGCTGCTTCGGCGAGTACCAGCGCCGCCCGATCTTGCAGGCGGGAACGATCCCCCGGCGCATGTAGTCGAGGGCGGTCGTGCGCTTGACGCGCAGGATTTGGGCGACCTCGGTTGCCGTCAGAAGGTCCTCACGCGAGAAGTGCAGCTGCGTCTCGGTCGCCATGATGTGCTCCTCTCCTCAAAGGCCCGCTCCCTCAAAGGCCCGGCGGGTGGCGCAGCTGAAAGCCGGCCAGGTAGCTGGCGGAGAAGGCACTCTGGGGGATCCAGCCCGGACCGCCGTTGGGGTTGGAGTCAGAAGTGCCCCAGTAGCGCTCGCTCGGGGGCGTCACGCCGGGCATGAACTCGATGAAGGTGTGCGCCTGCGGCCCGTAGGGCTTGACGTGGATCGTCACCGCGCGCCCGGGGCCTGGTTCGCCCCAGCGCACCAGGGCGGTCGTGTCCATCGTCGGGTTGGCGAAGCCCCCGACCTGGAGCAGGTGGCTGACCGCGGAGGAGCAATCGAAGGGGCCGTTGGCCGGGGTCGGCGATTGCCCGTGCGAGCCGCCCCAGACGTAGGCCAAGTGCAGGGCGTCGATCCGATCGGCCTCGGCGACCATCAACCGCAGCGCCGGGCCGGAGGCGGCAGCGGCGCAGGCGGTCCCGAACCCGGCGATCTGCACGCTCGTCGCCGCCTGGAAACGCTTCGCATCAGCGAGAACCTCGGCGACGTACCATCCGGCGTGGTTGTAGGTGAAGATCGCGCCGTGCCAGTCGCCCGGCGCGCCGGCGGCTCCCAGCAGGTGCGCCGCCGCGAAGATCGCGTCCCAGGGGTCGTAGGGATCCTTGCGGCCGTCGTGGTTGGCGTCGACGCCGTAGGTCGCCCAGCTTTCGGGCTCGAACTGCATCCAGCCGATCGCGCCTGCCGAGGAGGTGCCGGTGTTGGCGCCGAAGTCGGTCTCGACCTTGTTGATCGCGGCCAGGATCGAGGGGCCTTGGGCGCCGAGCCCGTACTTCCTCGCGGCCTGCTCATAGATTGGGATCAGCCGCGCCGGCACCCCCTGTACCGAGCCGACCGAGCCCGCGCCGCCACAGCTGGCGCCGCCGCCGAAGAGCAGGGCGACGCAGACCGGCAGACAGATCAGCGCCGCCAGGGCGCCGATCGGAATCCCGATCAGCGGGAGCGGGAGATGGGTCGTGCGAGCTTGCGATGCCTCCATTCGCCCGCCTCTCAGTTGCCCGGCAGCGCTGTGGCTAGCCAGCGCCCGCCGCTCAGGCGCAGGACGAAGACGATCGGGAAGGGCGCTTCGCCACCTTGCTTGAGGGCGATCGTCGCTTCCACCTCATCTGGAGCGCGCGGATCGAGCCCGACAGAGAGGAGCCGTGGCGCCGACTCGGCGGGTGGCCCCGGCAGCCGAGCGCGCAGCGCACGCAGCTCGCCTTTCAAGCCTGGCGTCGCGTCCCTGACCGTCACCGCGGCCGGGTTGTGGATCGCGGCGGCGTAGCTGCGCGCAAAGCACCAGGCGGCCTTACCGACCGCCCGCAGCTGTTTGGGTCGCAGCGGCGCGGCCCGCCCGCCGATAACGAGCCGTGCCGGCTCGGCTGGCGCACCCCTGCTGCTCCCGTTGACTCCGCAGCCCGCGAGCAGCGCGGCGAGCGCCCCCGCGCTTGCCAACGCCAGGCGGGCCCAGCGACAGTGAATGTGGTCTAGCCGCGACATTGCTTTGCGGCCTTGCTGTCCGCGGCGAGCTGCGGCTGACTCGATTCGCCAGGAAGATGAGACAGGCGCGCCCCGGCATGGACAGGGAGATCGATGCCCGTGCGTCACGCGAGCGATCGGCCTCGATCTGGGCGGGGAACGGCAACCCGTCGCGACGAGCCCCGCTCGCCGCGGTCGAGGCACCTTGCGAAACGCTCGATGAGTGGGACCATTGGTGGCGATGCGCGCAGCTAGCGCGGCAGAGGAGTTGAGTCGATCCGAGCTCGAGGCGGCCGAGCTCGGCTTCAGCCAGCTGCTGCGCCGCAGGGGCATCTCGCCGGGCTTCATCGAGCGCAACCGCGCCGACCTGCTGGCGCGGGCGCGCCTGGAGTACACCCGCCACCTCGCCGCCGGCGATCAGATCGAAAGCCCGGTCGGCTGGCTGATCAACTGCGCCTGGCGGCGCACCCAGAACCTGCTCAAGTCCGAGCACGACTCCCCGGCGGTGATCTCAATCGACGACGGGATCGCCTTCGAAGATCGCGCCGTAGCGACCCCCGAGGAGGAGGTGCTGCGAAGCGATCGCCACTGTCGCATCCAGGACGCCGTCGACCGCCTGCCGCTCGACGAGCGCAAGGTGATCGAGCTGACCTACTTCGAGGGCCTCTCGGTGCGCCAGGTCGGAAGGCTGCTCGACTGGGACAAATCGAAAGCCGCCCGTCGCCATCGCGCCGCGCTGGAGCGCCTGCAGATCCTGCTCGGGGCCGAGGACGCAGACGCGCTGGCGATCGAGATCGGCCTCGCAGCCTGGATCTCGATCGCCACCGAGGGAGGCTGCGGCGTCGACCTGCCAGCCGGCTTCGAGGCCCTCGTCGACAGCGCCGGCCGCGGGCTCGGCGGCGTGATCGCGCGTACCCACGAGCTGGCACGCCGCTTCCTGGCGGGCGGCGGTGCGGAGCCGGGGATGGGCGCAGCGGCCTCGGGCGCCGCCCGCACCGCAGGGGTCTGCGGGGCCGCCGTCCTGGCTTGCATGGCAAGCGGCGTAGTCGGTCCCGGAGTCGGTGGCCTGATCGCCGCCCACCCCACCAAGCCCCCGCCGGCACAGCGCCGCACCCTCGCTCCCCCACCACAGGCCGGCAGCGCCACCGCCTCCTACACCCAGCCCGCCCCCTCCGCCGCCGCTGTCCGCACACCCGCCAGCGGCGCGGGCAGTGGCGGCGGCCGGCACACCGGCTCCAAGACGCGCTCAGCCGCCGCCCAGGGCACCACCTCGACGGAAAGCGCCAATCAAGAAGCCGAACGTCGGTTCAGCCCGTTCGCCTCCAGCGAAACCACCCCGTCTCAAAGCACCTCATCCGGAACGAGCAGCTCGAGCGGCACCTTGGCCACCTCCTCGCCAAAGCCCCACCACAGCTCCTCCTCATCGGCAGAACGCCAGGCGAGCGCCGAGTTCGGCGCCTTCAGGTAGGGCACGGGTCGCGGGGCAACTTCCCGCGGACCGCTCAAGATCGTCCCTCGATAGGAATCATCCGGGCGAGCACTGTCGGTTTTCGTCCAAACCGGGCATCTCAAGTGGAGCTCAGCAGGTGCTCGCAAATCACACAAAGGGATAGCCGCTCGATCGCTCCAAGCTGAGTCAGGGGCAATGTCCTTACCGACCTTCGCCCGTAGATCTTTCCGGGGACCTGATGCGCCGAGTTCTATGCGCCCGCGGATGCCGGGTTGGCCAGCCGGCCCGCGAACAGGACTGCGCCGGTTCGGTCGTCGCGCAGGAAGAACAGGAACGGGCGGTGGGCGTTGAAGGTGACTTGGGGAGCTGGGGGTCCTGAGAAGGCTTCAGCGCCAACTGCCGTCGCCGCCGCGGCAACCGTTCCCTTCTCATCGACCTTGAAGTCGGCGGCGTGCTCGACGACGGCGATCCTCAGTGCTTCTGTCGCCGTGATGCGCGAGAAGTCCGCCGATTCACTGAAGGGTAGGGTCATGCCCAGAGATTTCAGAGCGTCGATAAGGCTCACCTGTGTGCTGAGATCGAAGCGGGGCAGGCTGAGTGCGACCTCCCTGGGAGAGAGGCCGTGCACGATCCGGGCGAGCTCCCTGGCGCCGAGGTGGTGCAGGAGGGCGCCGAGGCTCTTCCCCTTCCCCGGCAGCACGGCCAGTAGGGAGAGCGTCGAGGCGCGATAGGGCAGCTCGACAGCTTGATAGCCGCGGCCGGAGCCATAGCGCAGGTATGAGGTCTCATGCATGAACTCGACGGGCGTGCTGCGGCGGCCGTTGTAGAAGGGAGCGAGCGCCGTGTCCCTGTGCATGAACGGGTGAAGCCAGCTCGCCTTGAGATAGACCGCATTGGCCAGCACGAGCCGCGTTTCCACAGGCAGCGGTTCGAGGAGGAGCCGGGGGATGAGCCCTTCGGTGTGATCGCTGGCCCAGGTGTTGACGGCTTCCACCGAACCGGTTGGATCGCCTCTGAAGTCAACCGTTTCAGGGGCAGCGCCGAAGTGTTCCTGCAGGCCGGAGAGGAACGGTTGCTCGACGGGGAATCCCTGTTGGAGGAAGAGACCGTTGGCGATCGAGAGGGTGGGTGCTTCGGGGTCACCGACCGCCGCCGCTGCCCCTCCAGCGGCGATCGCGCGCTGAAGATCACCGACAGCGGGGAAGGCGGACGGTCCCTTTAGGTGAAGCGTCCGAGCGATCTGCACCGCGGTCGTCCCCGCGGCCCCCGTCCCTGTCATAGCCAGCGCCGCCTCGACGCTGTCGGGCGAGAGGACGAGGTTCCCCGGCCCCTGCGCGCGCATAAGGTCGAGCCCGAACGCGCTCGTGGCAACCGACGGGGTGAAAGTCGTGTGCGATGAGGCAGCGGGGTGCTTGTGGGTCTTGGCCTGGCTGGTGCTCGTTACGAGGGTGCCGCCTCCAGCCGCCACGAGGACGGCGAGGAGGCAAGTTGCGGCGAGGAGAGGGCGGGTGCCAAGCGACGGGCGGCGATCGCTCCTCCTACCTGCCCAACCATGACGGGCCAGCCTACATCGCCTCTAGGCCGAAGGGTCGCGCCGGGTTCGGGCGAGACGGCCGGAGGTAAGTCGGTCGACGACCACTGGTCTGACGGGCCGCGCCAATTCTTCGCGGCGGCCGTGCTCCTCCTCTGAGTGAATAGGGGTCGTCTCGCCCGGCACTCATCAGCTGCCTCATTCGGACGAGCACCATTTGCGCCGGATCACGGATCGGCGCTTCCGCAATCGGTAGCTGAAGCGAGCGTGCGGCGGACATCGGTCGGGGCGTTCGGAGTTCGTCCGAACCGGGAGAGTGGGGCGACATCCGCCGGCGTGCTCGCAAACCCCGCGAAAGCAGGTGACAGGACGCCACATCGGAAGGGACTCGTCCTTATGGCTGGTCCTCAATGGTGAGCGTGGTGTCGCCTGTGGTGCTTGACTTTCACGCACCTCGCCTTGCCCTTGACCCTCTTCTTCCTGAAGCCCTTCTTACACTTGAGACGTCTCGGGTGGATCTGGTTGTGCATAGGCGTGGGCATCGGTTCGGCTCCCGGGGGGGGCGGTGGCGGGGCCACGTTGCCGAGAGAGTCGACCGCGACATCGGTTGGCTCGCCGACGACCGCGATGAAG
>CAWIPM010000009.1:0-127623 GCA_963838035.1 uncultured Solirubrobacterales bacterium | reverse complement strand
GCCCTCGCTGCTGCCGAGCAGTCAAGTAGGCGGTAGTGGTGTAACTACCCGTCGGTCCCTTCACGCGGCTTGTAGTGCCGGCACCTCCTCTCGGTTCTCATCACCCTGGTCCTCGAGGACCAGGGTGATCGACTCCGCCGATAGGTAGCGGCGGGCGACGAGCCACTCGTCGTTTTGCTCGATCAGCAGGGCACCGGCGAGGCGGATCGCCGAGGCGTCGTTGGGGAAGATGCCGACGACGTCGCTCCGGCGCCCGATCTCGCGGTTGACCCGCTCCAGCGGGTTGGTGGAGCGCAGCTTTGGCCAGTGCGCCTGGGGGAAGCGGTAGAAGGCGAGCAGGTCCTCCTCGGCCTCCTCGAGGAGCTCGGCGACCTTGGGGACGGCTCCCTGAAAGCGCTCGAGCACAGTCCCGAAGCGCTCCCGTGCCACCTCGGCGTCGGGTGCGTCGAAGATCTCGCGCAGGGCGGCGGAGACGAGGCCGCGCTCGTCCCTTCTGCAGTGGCCGTGCATGTTGCGCACGAAGTGCACGGTGCAGCGCTGCCAGGGGCAGGCCAGGACCCGGGCGATCGACGCCTTCAGCCCCTGGTGCTCGTCGGAGATCGCCAGCCGCACGCCGGCAAGCCCTCTGGCCCCCAGGCCGCGCAGGAACGCCACCCAGAAGGCCTCCGTCTCGGTCTCGCCGATGTCGATCCCGATCACCTCGCGGCGGCCTGACTCGTGCACCGCGTAGGCGATCACCAGGGCCTTGGAGCGAACTGAGCCGCGGTCTCTGACCTTGAGGTGCTTGGCGTCGAGCCAGAGGTAGGGGAAGACGCCTTCGAGCGGACGGTTGCGGAAGGCATCGACGCGCTCGTCGAGGTCGCGACAGAGGGCCGAGACCCGGTCCTTGCTCATCCCCGAGATCCCCAGCTGCTCGACCAGGCGGTCGACCTTGCGGGTCGAGACCCCGTTGACGTAGGCCTCCATCACGACCGAGACGATCGCCTGCTCGCAGGGGCGGCGTGGCTCCAGGAAGGAGGGGAAGTAGGCGGCGCCGCTGCGCTTGCGCGGCACCGCCAGCTCGATCTCCCCGACCCGTGTCTCCCACAGCCTCTCCCGGTAGCCGTTGCGGTGTGTTGCTCGCTCGGCGCTTCGCTCGCCCCGTCCGGCGCCGATCTCACCGGCGATCTCGGCCTCCATCAGCTGCGCGGCGACCATTGCCACCGCCTCGCGCAGGAAGTCGGAGTGCTCGGCGATTAGGGTCTTGGCGACGACCTCGGGGGTCGTCATGCTCTGCCTCTCGGCCATCGTGGTGTTCCTTTCGTCGATTGGGTTGGACCTCAACCGACGAGTCTGGGGCCCGCGGTGGCCGGAACTTCTTCAAGGCGGTTCCGCGGAACCGTCCCCGGCTACTGCGGGCCAGTTACACCACTTCTACCTACGCGACCTGCCGAGCTTCGTCTTCCTGGTGACGCTGCCGCTGGTCGACCAGGACAGGGCGCTCGAGCTATCGCGGCGCGCTTCCGCGCTGGTCGAGGGTGCGCTGCGTTGAGGAGATGCCGCTCAGGTGAGCCTCGAGGCGTCGAAGATCTCATCGATCGTGGCCAACGCGCGGTACGGGGCGGCGGCGGCTTCGATCTCCGCGGCGCCGCCGGCGAGCCGGTCGACGACGGCAAGCACCCCCGCGACCTCGAGCCCCTGCTCGCGTATGCGCTCGATCGCGCCCACGGTGGAGCCCCCGGTGGTGACGGTGTCCTCGACCACCAGGCAGCGGGCGCCCGCCTCGACCGCCCCCTCGACCCAGCGCTGGAGGCCATGCTCCTTGCGCTCCTTGCGGACGAAGAACCCGACCAGGCCCTCCCCAGCCGGCACCGCGATCGCCGCGCAGGCGAGCGGGATCGCGGCCATCACCGGGCCGCCGACCGCCGTCGCGCCCACCTCGCCGGCGGCCGCTGCGATCAGCTCGCCGGCGGCCAGGAACCCGGCCGGGCGCAGCAGCGCCCGCCGCGCGTCGACGTAGTAATGCGCCTTCGCCCCGCTCGACAGCGTCACTTCGCCGAGCACCAGCGAGTGCTCACGCAGCTCGGCGAGCAACGTCTTCTTGGCGGCGGCGAGGTCGCTCACGCGTCGCGCATCCTACGCGTCGCGCCTCAGTCGAGCGCTTCGCGGAAGCCCTGGCGCCAGCTCGCGTAGCGGGGCTGCCAGTCGAGCTCGCGCTTCGCCTTCGCGTTGGAGGCGCCGCGAAGCTCTACGGCAGTCTCGGCGGCCGCCCTGCCGGCGACCAGCTTCGCCAGCCAGAATGGGACCCGCCTGGGCGGCTTGGCCCCGAGGGCCTCGGCGTAGACCGGCAGCCACTCGCGCAGGGGCGCGGGCTCGTCGTCGACGACGTTGTAGACGCCGGGACCGCCGTTGCCGAGGGCGGCAATCGTGGCGCCGGCCGCGTCCTCGACGTGCAGGAAGGAGAAGGTCCCGGTGCCGGGGCCGACGACCGGGAAGCGGCGGCGACTCACCTCCCGGCCGAGGTGGCCGTCGGGCGCGAAGTAGGTGCCGGGGCCGTAGAACTGGCCGTAGCGCAACACCAGCCCCTCGAACGCCTCGGAGCTCACCACCTCGCGCTCGTGACGCAGGAGGACCTCGAGCGAGGGGCCGAAGTGGCCGGGGGCGTGGTCGAACGGCCGCGCCTCCTCGTCCTTCACCCAGCCGCCTTCCGGTGCATAGAGAAAGGAGATGCTCTGGGTGAGGAAGCGCCGCACCCCCGCCGCGCGCGCCGCCTCGACCAGGTTGTGCCCCCCCTCGCCGCGAACCCGATTGGTCGCCTCGTAGAAGGAGGCCCTGCGCGGGTCGTAGCGGTGCGGCAGGCTGGTCAGCTGGTTGACGACGACCTCGGGCGCGGCCTCTCCGACGGCGGCCCCGAGCGCCGCCGCATCGAAGACGTCGCAGACGACCGCGGTGGCGCCCGCGGCCCGGATCGCCTCGGCGCGATCCTCCCGCCGCGTCGTCCCGGTCACCTCATGCCCGGCGGCGACCAGCTGGCGAACCAAAGGCCCGCCGATCGCCCCGCTCGCCCCCGCGACGAACACCTTCACGCTGCGCCTCCCTCCAAGCCCCCCTCGCGATCCAGTCGTTCCGAGACCCGCGCCAGCCAGGCGGCGCCGACCGCGCCGAAGGCGATCAGCAGCGTGTCGCCCCACCCCCGCGCCTCGCTCTTCGCTTCGCCGGTGTCGAAGGCGTGATTGAGCGCGTGGAACCCGTACCAGAGCGCCCCCAGCCAGAGGATCGGCGCGCGCCAGGAGGGCCGCGCGACCGAGATCCCCACCGCGACGCCGAAGGCGAGGATGAACGCCCCGACGTCACCGACGTAGTGGCTGTTCTCGACCCCGTAGTGGCCGATCTGGTTGAAGAAGGTGTCCGGCGCGATCAGAGCCAGCAGGCCCATCGCCACGTGATAGGCGGCCACGACGACGAGGACGGCGCGCAGTGTCCGCTCGCCGATCATCGCTCAGAAGACGAAGATGCTCTCGCCGTAGTTGAGCTGGTCGTAGATGCGGGGCTGGTCGGCGATGAAGGTGCGGACGCAGCCGTGGCTGGCGGCGTAGGTGGGCACTTCGGCGTAGCCGTGAACGGCGTAGCCGTTGTGCCAGTAGAACGAGTAGTACATGCCCTCGGAGTTGTAGCCGGGCGAGCGCAGGTAGAAGCTGTAGTGGCCGGTGACCGTCGGGGTCGAGGGCTTGCCGGTGGAAACGGGGTAGATCGCGAACGGCCTGTCGCCCTTGGCCAGGACGAGGACCTGCTTGGAGAGCGACACCTCGGCGTGTTCGCCGGCGTCGGGATAGCGGACGCGGTAGGCGCCCCTGCCTGCGAAGACGTCGGCGACCAGGCCCTTGCCGGCCCGTTCGGTGCGCGCCCTTCCGTTCACCTTGCGGTAGGCGAGCACCTCGCGCCCGAGCCGGCCGTTGAAGCAGCTCCCGCTGCCCGAGACGTAGCCCATCCTCGCCATCGCACCTTTGAAGCCTCGGACGACATCGTCGCACTGCCCCGGGTGCAGCGAGGGAAAGCTGACCCCCCAGCTCTTGCGGACGGTGGTGTCGCCGCGCAATCCCCCGCTCGCCGCGTAGTGGGCGCTGGCGGAGTACTTCCCGTTCTCGCGGACGACGATCGAGGCGCGGAAGCGCCCGGTTTCGCCGCCGACCTTGCGCACCGCCACCTTGCGGGTGACGAGCTTCCGGCCGTCGAGGAAGAAGCTGACCGCGGCCATGTGGCCGGGGACGTAGGGGACGATCGTGCCGAGCACCGGGACGGTGCCGTAGATCGGCGCCCTGCCCTTGTGCAGGTGGTCGATCTGGATCTTCACCGTCGCGCGGGTCGGGATCGCCACATCGCCTTCCGGCGTGCTCGAGGCCGCAGCTGCAAGCGAGGGAAGAGCGAGAAAAGCGGCGGCGGCCAACGCTGGGACGAGGCGGTGGATCACCGGCCGGATGCTACTGGCCGAGCAGGGCGACGGAGTTGTTCAGCATGTGGAGGAGGATGCCCGGGACGATCGAGCCGGTCTTCTCGTAGAGCAGGGCGAGGATGAAGCCGAAGACGATCAGCGGCGGCACCGCGCTGATCCCGGTAAGCGCGTGCAGGCCGCCGAAGACGACGGCGCTGACCAGGGCCGCTGCAAGGCGCGGCAGGCGCTCGCGCAGGCCGCCGAACAGCATGCCGCGGAAGCAGACCTCCTCGCTGACCGGCGCGGCGATGACGATCAGCAGCACCTGGATCGGGACCGCCCCGAAGCTTTCGGCGATGTCCTTCTGGTGGGGCTGGCCGACGAGCACCGCGTAGACGAAGGCCGCGAACAGGTAGGCCCCGATCGCCGCCGCCATCCACTTCAGCGCCGAGGGCTCGAAGCGCCGCACGCCGAGGCGGGCGAGGGCCTGGGGAAAGGAGGCGCCGTGCCGCGCGGCGATCACCATCGGCACCATCAGGAAGCCCAGCGCCGTGGCCAGCTGGACTCCCACGTTTCCCAGCGTGGTCAGGTCGCCGTTCGCCCTGTGGCCGATCGCCAGCGCCGGGACCCCGAGGACGATGCCTGTCCCAAGCGCCAGCAGAACGCCCCCGACAGCGGCGCCCGCCCCCCAGTTTGCGTACGGGAAAGCTGGCCTTGCCGTTAACTTGGCCTCCATCGCGCCGCAAGTCTCACAGGTCTCCCGTTCGACCAGAACCCGCCTGCGGGTGCTGCGCCGGCTGATCCTTGTCGCCGTCATCCTCGTCCTCGCCGCGATCGCGCTGAGCCAGTTCACCGAGCTGAAGCGCCTCGCCACCGGGATCCTCGCCTCGACCGCGGTGATCGGCCTGATCATCGGCTTCGCCGCCCAGCACACGATCGCCAACATGGTCGCCGGCGTTCAGCTCGCGATCACCCAGCCGATCCGGATCGGCGACCGGGTCAGCTTCGAGGAGACCGAGGGCCGCGTCACCGACATCACCCTCTCCTATACCTACCTCGACCCCGGCGACGGCAGCGCTGTGGTGATTCCCAACCAGCTGCTGGTCGACGGGATCGTCCACAACCACTCGACCGGCGACACCCAGGGCTGATGACGCAGCGCGCCCGCCGACGCCAGCGTCGCCGTGGCGGCGTCGGCGCGAAGCTGCTGGTCATCGCGGTCGGCGTCTTCGCGGTGGGAGCGGTCGCGGTCGTCGTAATCACCTCCTGGGTGCTCGACGTCGCCGCCAAGGCGCCCTCCCTCGCCGCCTGCAAGCAGGTCGGGAGGAACGGCAACTCGGTCCTCTACGCCGCCGACGGCAGCAGGCTTGGGGCGATCCGCTCCGAAGAAGCCCGCGCCCCGGTATCGATCGGCCGCATCCCCAGGGACCTGCGGCTGGCCACGGTCGCGATCGAGGACCAGCGCTTCTACCAGCACGGCGGGGTCGACTACGAGGGAATCCTGCGCGCCGCGGTGAAGGACCTCGAAGCGGGGGAACCGGTCGAGGGCGGCTCGACGATCACCCAACAGCTGGTCCGCAACCTCTGCATCAAGCACCCGGCGCGCAACCTCGAACGCAAGGTCATCGAAGCGAAGCTCGCGATCGAGTACTCCGAACGCCACAGCAAGCGCGAAATCCTCGGCCAGTATCTGAACACCGCCTCCTACGGGACGATCGAGGGCAGCACCGCGGTCGGGGTCGGGGCGGCTGCGAAGATCTACTTCTCCAAGCCGGTGTGGAAGCTCGACCTGGAGCAGTCGGCGCTGCTGGCCGGCCTGCCCCAGGCGCCCTCCGAATACAACCCGACCCTCAACCCGCGCGCCGCGCGCACGCGCCGCGACGAGGTGCTGGGAAAGATGGCGAAGCTGGGCTACGTCTCGCCGGCACGGGCTCGGGCGGCGCAGCGCAGCGGCCTCGAGCTGAACCTCTCCAGCGGCTACTTCGCGCACCGCCAGCCCTACTTCTTCGACTACGTCGAAAACAAGCTGATCGCCAGGTATGGCGCGGATACGGTCCGCAAGGGCGGGCTGAAGGTCTACACGACGGTCGACCCGACGCTTCAGGAAGTCGGCCTCGAAGCGATGCGCTCGACCCTCCCCCACTCGACCGACCCCTCCTCGGCGCTGGTCTCGATCGACCCCCGCAACGGCGAGATCCGGGCGATGGCCCCCAGCTCCGACTATGGCCGCAGCCAGTTCAACCTCGCCGCGCAGGGGCACCGCCAGCCTGGCTCGACCTTCAAGGCCTTCGTCCTCACCACCGCGATTAAGCAGGGGATCGACCCCTACACCACCTACTACACCTCCAAACCGCTGAACCTCAACCTGCCCAGGTGGGGCCACTGGACCGTGCATACCGCCGACCAGGGCTACCAGGGGAGGGTGAACCTGAAGCAGGCGACGGTCACTTCCGACAACACGGTCTTTGCCCAGCTCGACCTCGACGTCGGCCCCGCAGCCGTCGCCGCGACGGCGAAGTCGATGGGGATCACGACGAAGCTCGACGGGATCCCCGCGGAGGGAATCGGCGGGCTGCGGATCGGGGTCTCGCCGCTGGAGCTGGCAGATGCATACGCGACGCTGGCCTCCGGGGGCATCCACCACAACCCGGTGGCGATCCGCAAGGTCGTCTTCCCCGGGGGGCGGGTCGAGCATCCCGAAAGCGCCGAACCGCGACGCGTGATCAGCAAGGCGGTGGCCTACCAGGTGACGAGGCTGCTGCACGACAACATCACCGAAGGCACCGGCACCGCGGCCTACACCGGCTGCGCCGGACAGGCTGGCAAGACCGGGACGACCGACAGCTACACCGACGCCTGGTTCGCCGGATACCAGCCCAACCTGGCGACCGCGGTCTGGGTCGGCTACCCGCAGTCCAACGACATCTCGATGACGAGCGTGCACGGGATCATCGTCTTCGGGGGGACCTTCCCGGCCGAAATCTGGCACTCGTTGTATGCGGGGGGCGGGGTGCCGTGCGAGGAATTCAGCGCCCCCGCCCAGAAGATCGTCTGGGCGCCATTCTTCGGCCGGTTCAGCTCACCGCCACCCGGCTCGGGCCGAGCGGGCGGAAGTGGTGCGGGCGGAAGCGGCAACCCGCCGCCGGGCAGTGCCGCGGTGGGCGGCTACAACCCCGACGCCTACGAACCGGGCGTCGGACAGAAACCGGCGCCTGTCCCGCCGCCGTTGCCCCCCGCGCCCTCCCCCTCGCCCTCGGGTGGCGCAGGGGTCGGACGTGGCAACCCGACCGGCCGCGCGGGGAGCGGCTAGCCGAACATCGCTCCGGGGGCTGCCTACGCTCTGATGTGGGGTGGCTTTGCCGCCTACCTTGGCGTCCTGCTTGCGGCGCCGGCGCTGGGGCGGCGGGTCGTGTGGGGGGCGATCGCGGTGCTGGTCGTGGGTTTCGCCCTGACGCCTCCGATCCTCTCCCACGACATCTACAGCTACGTCGACTACGCCCGCCTCGGCGCCCTTCATGGCCTCGATCCCTACCTCCGCGGGCCGGCGGCGGCACCGGCTGACCCGGCCTTTGCCCACGTGACATGGCCCCACACCACCAGCGCCTATGGGCCACTGTTCACCCTTGCGACCTACCCTCTCGCCTGGCTCCCCGTCTCGGCGGCGGTCTGGGCGCTGAAGGCGGCGGCGGCGATCTCGGTTCTCGGGCTGGCTCTGATCGCCGCCCGCCTCGCCCCGCTCCGCGGTGCCGACCCCCTCCGGGCCGCGGCCTTCGTAGCCCTCAACCCGCTCGTCCTGGTCCACGTAGTCGGCGGCGGCCACAACGACGCACTGGCGATGCTGCTCGTGATGCTCGGCGTGGCCGGCGTCCTGGTAGGGACGGAGCGCGCCGCCGGCGCAGCGCTCGTCGCCGCCCTCGCGGTCAAGATCTCGACCGCGTTCGTCGCTCCCTTCGCCCTACTGGGCTCTGCCCGTGCCCCGAACCACCCGCCGATGGGCCCAAGAGCGTCGATATACGACGCTCTTGGGCCCATCGGCGGGGTTTTGGTTGGTGCGGTGGGGGCGACGATCGCGATCGGGCTCGCCGCCCACGCCGCCTTTGGCTGGCACTGGCTCGAAGCCATCAGCCTGGCCGGAGAGAGCCAGAGCCGCACCAGCCACCTGAGTATCCCCACGACCGCAGCCAGGCTCACCGGCATCGCCGACACCGCGACCAGAGCGACGGCCCTGTCCCTCTACGCCATCCTCTTCGCGTACCTCCTGGTCAGGACCTGGCGGGGCGACGACTGGCTACGAGCCGCCGCCTGGGCCGGATTCGGCCTCCTACTGGCCACCTCGTGGCTCCTCCCCTGGTACCTGATCTGGGCCCTTCCGCTCGTCGCCCTCTCCCGAGACCGACCGCTCCAGCTCCTAACTCTGGGGCTGACCGCATTTCAGCTCGGCGCGCGAATCCCCCTGTAGCGGC
The DNA here is from genome assembly GCA_963838035.1 of uncultured Solirubrobacterales bacterium. Lineage (GTDB taxonomy): Bacteria > Actinomycetota > Thermoleophilia > Solirubrobacterales > 70-9 > CAVVNN01. The sequence goes on along the minus strand of CAWIPM010000009.1, from coordinate 118,752 downwards.
AGCTACAGAATCTCGGGCGAGACTCCGCCGGCCGCGTCATCAGCCGCCTGCTCCTCGGGCGAGGCATGGAGGACTCCGGTGGGGATGCTCCAGCCCTCCCGTTTGCCGAGCGCGGTGACGGCGGCGACGTAGACCAACTCGACCACGGTGAGCACGCCGCGAACTGCGATCGCGATCAGTGAGCCGATCGCGAAGCTGTTGCCCGGCGTCGCCACCTTGACCGCCCAGGCAAAGGCGGCGTCGCGGATCCCGAGGCCGGCAGGAGCGACCAGAGTGACCAGCGCCGCAAAATACCCGATCGCCTGGGCCGATCCGACGACCAGCACGTCGCCCAGCGGGATCGTGGTGACCGAGCGGGCGACGCAATAGATCCCGACCGCGACGACCCCCCAGTTGAGGGAGTAGAAGACGAGCAGAGCCAGCACCCCTCGCAGGGAGATGACGGCGGGCAGCGGCTCGCGGCCGAAGGCGCGCATCGCCCGGTTGGCCAGTGGCCCGAAGACGCGCGGGTGCAGCAGCGCGATCGCCGCCGGGATCAACAACAGCACCGCCCAGCGCAGCGGCTGGCCCTGCAGGTCGGGGTGGCTGATGATGAAGTAGGCGGCGACGGCGACGGCCGACGTCGCCGAAATCGCCTGTTCGTAGACGATGCTGGCGATCGTGATGCGGCGCGGCACCCCCGCCCGCTCGGAGAGCAGCACCCTGCCCAGCACGTAGAGGACGCTGCCGGGGACGTAGCGGGCGAGCAGCGGCTGGCCCCACGCGACCTGCGCCCTGCCGACCCCGATCCGGTAGCCGAGGCAGCGCAGGGTGAAGTCCCAGCCGAGGGCGCTGAGGGCGTAGAAGCAGGGCAGGACGACGAAGGCCGGGATCAGCCAGAGGACGTGGAAATGGACGCCCTTTTCCTTGATCTCCGACCACTGGTTGACCACGGTGAGGACGAGGAAGCCGAAGATGACCAGCGCGAGGCCGAGCTGCAGCACAAGCCGCAGGCGACGGCTGCGCGGTGGCCGGGTCCCAACCCGGGCTCCGGCCTCGCCGATGCGATGTAGGAGTGGCTGGCGCTGCTCCACGTGCGTCGCACCTTAGTGACGGAGGGGGTCCAAACCGCCGCCGCGCGCCGGGCCGGGGAGAATGGGGGCATGGGCGAGTTCGAGCTGCTTGCGCGGGTGCGGGAACGGCTTCCGCCACCCGGGCCGAGGGTACGGGTCGGGATGGGCGACGACGCGGCGGTCACCGTGCCGGGTGGGGCGACCGCGACCTCGGTCGACGCGATCGTCGAGGGCGTGCACTTCCGCCGGGAGCACTGCGGCGCCGCGGCGATCGGCCGCAAGGCCCTGGCGACCGCGCTCTCCGACCTGGCCGCGATGGGGGCCGAGCCGGGTGAGGCCTACGTACTCCTCGGCGTGCCGGTCGGCATGGGCGAGGAGGAGTGCCTGGAGCTGATCGAAGGCGCCGCCGCGCTGGCCGAGGAGAGCGGCACGAGCCTGGCCGGGGGTGACGTCACCCGAGCTCCGGCGCTGACCGTCGCCGTCACCGTGGTCGGCCACGCCGCCGCCCCGGAGCGGTTCGTCACCCGGGCCGGGGCGCGGCCGGGGGAGGTGCTCGTCCTCACCGGCGAGATCGGTGGCGCCGCGGCGGGGCTGCTGTTGCTCGAGCGGCCCGAGCTATCCGGCGCGGTCGCCCCGGATACCGCCGAGCGCCTGCGGGCCCGGCAGATCGAGCCGCGGGCCCGGCTCGATGCCGGACGGGCGCTGGCCGCCGCGGGCGCCACCGCGATGATCGACCTCAGCGACGGCCTCGGCGGCGACGCCCGCCGGCTGGCCGAGGAGAGCGGCGTCGGCCTGCGGATCGACGGCAGCGCCCTGCCACTCGCCAACGGCGTCGCCGCCATTGCCGCGGCGGCCGGGCAGAACCCACTGCAGCTGGCGGTCTCCGGCGGCGAGGACTACGAGCTGCTCGCGGCCCTGCCCCCGGAGCGCCTTCTCGACGCGGCATCGGCAGTCGGAGAAGCGGGGGCGACGCTCGCCCAGGTCGGGGAGGCGGTCCCGGGTGGGCAGGTGGAGATCAGGCTGCCTGACGGCCGGTTGGAGGCGGAGGGGTTCGACCAGCTGAGCTGAGTTGCGGAGGGTTCTTGAGCAACTCGCGCACGCCGCGGCGCTGCAGCATCGCCTCGGCAACGAGCGCGGGCTCGGGCTTGTAGTGGCCCGAGTCGACGAGAATTTTCACCCGGTCGCTCCGCATGTCCCTGATATCGGCACCCCCTACGAGTTCCTTAGTTCTGGGTACTAGCACATGCGTCCAAGTACATTTCGTTTGTGGCCAACGGCTCCACACGAATCCTTCTCGTCGACGACGAGCAGTCGATCCAAACGCTGCTCAGCTACCCGCTGCGAAAGGACGGCTACCACGTCACCTCCGCCACCGACGGGCGAGAAGCGCTGGAGCGGTTCGGCGAGGGGCGGTTCGACCTGGTCATTCTCGACCTGATGCTGCCCAAACTCGACGGCGTCGAAGTCTGCCGCCAGCTTCGCTCCCGGAGCCAGGTTCCGATCATCATGCTGACCGCGAAGGGCAGCGAGACGGACAAGGTCGCCGGGCTGGAGGTCGGCGCCGACGACTACATCACCAAGCCGTTCTCGATGCGTGAGTTCCGCAGCCGGGTCAAGGCGGCCCTGCGCCGCTCCCGGATGGTCGGAGAGTCTCCCGAGGAGGAGGCGATCGAGAGCGGCAAGCTGACGATCGACTTCGGTCGCCGGATGGTCACCCTGCGCGGCGAGGAGGTTCGTGTCACCTACGTCGAGTTCGAGATCCTCGGCGCCCTCGCCCGCTCCCCCGGGCGCGTGCTCAGCCGCGAGACTCTGCTCGAACACGTCTGGGGGGACTCCGACTACCGCGACCCGCGCACCGTCGACGTCCACATCAGGCACCTGCGGGAGAAGCTCGAGGGGGACCCCAAGCAGCCCGAGTTCCTGTTCACGGTGCGCGGTGTCGGCTACCGCTTCCGCGAGTGATGGAACGCTTCCGGCTCACCAACCTGGGCAACAGGATCACGGTCATCACGATCGCGATCGCCGCCGGGGTCATCTTCGTCGTCTACGTCTATGCCGTTGCCGTCGGAGGCGCCGCCAGCGGTCTCGGGGCGGTCAAAGCCCAGATCCTCGTCGGTGGCGGGATCGCCATCTTCCTCGCCGCCGTGCTCGGCATCTACTTCGCCCAGGTAGTGACGGGCCACATCTCTCGCCTCCAGGACGCCGCGCGCAAAGTCGCCGACGGCAACTTCGAAACCCCGATCCCGATCTCTTCTGCGGGCAATCTCGGCCAACTTGCCCGCACCTTCAACCACATGCAGCGACGCCTGGCCGAGCTCGACAGCGCCCGCAAACAGTTCATCGCCAACGCCTCGCACGAGCTGCGCACGCCGATCTTCAGCCTTGGCGGTTTCGTCGAGCTGCTCGAGGACGAGGACCCCAGCCCAGAGGAGCGCGCGGAGTTCGTGCACACGATGCGCCAACAGATCGAGCGGCTGACCAAGCTCACCGCCGACCTGCTCGACCTTTCCCAGCTCGACGCCGGGGCGCTGACGATGCAGACGGACAGCGTCGACCTCGGCATGCTCGCTCGAGAGGTGGCGCGGGAATTCGGCCCGCGGGCAGACCGGCGCGGATCGCGGCTGGAGGTGCGGACCCCGGACCGTCCGGCGATCGCCCGCGCCGACCCCGACCGGGTCCGGCAGATCATCCGTATTCTGCTCGACAACGCCCTCACCCACACTCCCGAGGGCACCAAGGTGACCGTGACGACCTACTCCGTCGACCGCCGCGCAGAGCTGACCGTCTCCGACGAGGGAGCCGGGATCCCGCAACGCGCCCAGGGGCGGATCTTCGAGCGGTTCTATACCGCCGACTCCGCCGGAGGCTCCGGGCTCGGGCTGGCGATCGCGCGCGAGCTGATTCAGCGGATGAACGGCCGCATCTCGATCGCGTCGAGCCGGCGCTTCACCGCATTCACTCTTGATCTGCCGCCGGGGGACCTGCCGATGGCGCCGACCCTCGTGACGGCGGACCGCGGCGGGGCACGCAGGTGAGACTGCGCAGCGCGACTGCAGCGGCGCTCCTGGTGCCGGGGCTACTCGCCGGTTGCGGAAGCTCGGGGGGCGGCTCAACGTCCACCCCTCCGGCCTCGACACAGGCCAAGGCGCCGCCGCAGCGGGTCGTCGTCGAGACCGCCGGCGCCGGCTTCGACGCGGCCAAGGTTTACCACGAGGCCTCGCCGGGCGTGGTCACCATCCGTTCCGTCTTCGACAGCTCCGGCAGCGTGCTCGGAGGGGCGAGCGCAGCCGAGGGGTCCGGATTCGTCCTCGACAGAGGCGGCGAGATCGTCACCAACGCCCACGTGGTCACCGACGAATCCAGCGGCTCCCGCAAGCCCGCCAAGGCCGTCTTCGTCGAGTTTCCCGACCGCAACGTGGTCCCGGCCAAGATCGTCGGCTTCGACCCCTTCGCCGACGTTGCCCTTCTCAAGGTGACGCCGGACGGCTTTGCTCTGCACCCCCTCACGCTGGGCAACGACCGCAACCTCGTCGTCGGCCAGCCGGTGGCCGCGATCGGCAGCCCCTTCGGCGAGCAGCAGTCGCTATCGGTGGGGGTCGTCTCCGCCACCGACCGCTCGGTGAAATCGCTGACCCAGTTCCAGATCGAGGGGGCGATCCAGACCGACGCCTCGATCAACCCGGGCAACTCCGGCGGCCCGCTGCTCGACGCCGCTGCGCACGTGGTCGGGATCAACCAGCAGATCGAGACGAATTCGGGTGCCAACGACGGCGTCGGCTTCGCGGTGCCGATCTCGGCGATCAAGCGCTCGGTCGCGCAGCTGCGGGAAAGGGGAAGGGCCGTGTACGCCTACCTGGGAGTGTCGAGCCAGGCGCTCTACCCCCAGCTGGCAGCCAAGCTCGGGCTCGACACCAAGTTCGGCGGGCTGATCGCCGAAGTCGTCCCCGGCGGCCCGGCCGCCGAAGCCGGGCTGCAGGGGGGCGACCACAAGGTCCGCTTCCAGGCCGCCGAGTACCGCGTCGGCGGCGACGCGATCCTCGCGGTCGACGGCCACGAAGTGGTCGCCCCCGACGACCTCGCGCGCCTCACCTCGACCTACTCCCCCGGACAGAAGGTGACCTTGACGATCCTCCACGACGGCCAACGCAAGAACGTCGAGGTGACGCTGGGCAAGCGGCCCGAAAGCGTGCCGAAGGGCTGAGCCCCCCGCGCCGCCACTACATGTAGAACTCCGCGGGTGCTACAGGAAGTCGCCCTCGGCCAGAAGTCCCTCGCCGACTACACCCACATCGTCGGCAAAGATCTGACAGAGAGGATCCGCGCTCTCGCCGAGCCATTGAAGGGGCAGCGCATTCTGCACGTCAGCGCCACCGCGTTCGGCGGCGGCGTCTCGGAGATCCTGTACACGATCGTGCCGCTGATGCGCGACGCCGGCCTCGACGCCCACTGGCATGTGATCTTCGGCAAAGAGGAGTACTTCAACGCGACCAAGCTCCTCCACAACTCGCTGCAGGGCGCCGAGGAGACGCTGACAGAGAAGCAGTGGCAGCTGTTCGACGAGATCAACGCGCTCAACGCCGGGGGATTGCAGGGGGAGTGGGATACGGTGATCGTCCACGACCCGCAGCCGATCGGACTGCGCCGCGGCGCCCGCGAGAAGAGCCGCAACTGGGTCTGGCGCTGCCACATCGACCTCTCCGAGCCGAACCCGGCGCCGATCGCAAGGCTGCTGCCGCTGATCGAGGAGTACGAGGCGACTGTCTGGCACATGCCCGCCTACGTCCCCGCCGGGGTCGACCACGGTCGCGACGGCGTCCGCATCATCCCGCCGGCGATTGACCCGCTCTCGCCGAAGAACATGGCCTTCTCCCCCGACGACGCCTCCTTCGTCTGCCGCCAGTTCGGGATCGACGTCGACCGCCCGTTGATCACCCAGGTCTCCCGCTTCGACCCGTGGAAGGATCCGATGGGCGTGATCGACGCCTACCGCGAGGTGACGAAGCAGGTCCCGGAGACACAGCTGGCGCTGGTCGGCTCGATGGCGACCGACGACCCCGAGGGCTGGGAGTTCTTCCAAAAGACCTTCGAATACGCCGACTCGGACCCCGACATCAAGATCCTCAACAACCTCAACAACGTCGGCGCGATCGAGGTCAACGCCTTCCAGTCCCAGTCCGACGTCTGCCTGCAGAAGTCGATCCGCGAGGGCTTCGGGCTAACCGTGACCGAGGCGCTGTGGAAGGGGCGGCCGACGATCGGCGGGAACGTCGGCGGCATCCCCCTGCAGATCGAGGACGGGGTGAGCGGCTTCCTGGTCGACTCTCCGCAGGAGTGCGCCCGGCGCTGCCTTGAGATCCTCGCCGACCCCGCCCTGGGAAAGTTCCTCGGCAGGGCCGGCAAGGAACACGCCCGCCGCGAGTTCCTCTCCCCCCGCCTCCTCCACGACTGGCTCGAGCTGTTCACCGAACTCGATTCTTAGGGGCCCAGCCGTCGGGGTAGGGTGGGATGGTGCCCAACTCAGACCCGTTGATCATCGTCTCCAATCGCGGGCCCGCCCAGTTCGAGCGCGACGCCGAGGGACGACGTACGGTGCGCCGTGGGGGCGGCGGGCTGGTCACCGCGCTCTCCGGCCTCGTCTCGCATCGTGACGCGCTCTGGATCGCCTCGGCGATGACCGACGAGGACGTCGCGGTCAGCGAGGAGCGCGGCGGGCCGGTCGAGCTCTCGATCGACGGCATCGACTACAAGGTGCTCTTGGTCGGCAGTGAGCCGGCGGCCTACGAGCGCTTCTACAACGTGATCGCCAACCCGATCCTGTGGTTCATCCAGCACTACCTCTGGGACCTCTCCAATGCCCCGGATATCCGCCAGGAGGAGCTGGATGCCTGGGATTACGGCTACCAGGCGGTGAACCAGGACATCGCGCGGGCGGTGCTGGGGCAGATCGAGGGGCAGGAACGGCCGCTGGTGATGCTCCACGACTACCACCTCTATACCGCGCCGGGGATGATCCGCGCCGAGCGGCCCGACGTCTTCCTGCACCACTTCGTCCACATCCCCTGGTCACAGCCCGACAGCTGGCGGATCCTGCCGGGGCGAATCCGCGAGGGAATCTTCCGCGGCATGCTCGCCAACGACATCATCGGGTTTCACACCCACCACTACGGGATCAACTTCCTGCGCTGCTGCGACGAGCTGCTGGAGTGCGACGTCGACTACGAGCGGGGGCTGGTGCGCCACGCGGGCGGGCAGACGGTGACGCGCGCCTACCCGCTCTCGATCGACGCCGAGCGGCTGCAGCGAGCGGCATCCTCGCCCGAGGTTGCGGCCGCCGAGCGCGAGGTGCTGGAGCGCCGCCGCAAGCACTTGATCATCCGGGTCGACCGCGCCGACCTCTCCAAGAACGTGCTGCGCGGCTTCACCGCCTTCGACACCTTCCTCAGCCAGCACCCGGAGTTTCGCGAAGAGGTGACCTTCATCGCCCACCTGCAACCGTCGCGGCAGGACGTGCCCGAGTACGCCGAGTACCTGGAGCGGATCGAGGCGCTGGTGGCGGTGGTCAACCACCGGCACGGGACCACCGACTGGATGCCGATCGACCTGAAGATCTACGAGAACTTCCCCGAGGCGGTCGCCCGCTACAAGCACTTCGATCTGCTGATGGTCAACTCGCTCTTCGACGGGATGAACCTGGTCGCCAAGGAGGCGCCGGCGGTGAACACCCGCGACGGAGTGCTGATGCTGTCGGAGAACACGGGGTCCCATGAGGAGCTGGCCGACTGCGCCCTCTCGGTCAACCCGTTCGACATCCAGGAGCAGGCCGATGCGATCTACAGGGCACTGACGATGGACCCCGAGGAGCGACGGGTGAGGGCCGAGCACCTGAAGGAGATCATCTACTCCCGAAACCCGGGGGATTGGGTGGACGAGCAGTTGGCGGACATCGCAGAGTTGCAGGAGGCGGTGGCATAGAAGGATCCGCCGGGCGCTTTTCTCACGCTTTGCGAAAGAAAAGCGCCCCACCCGGGGTGGCAGGGGGGGCGAACCTCGGTCGCTGGGAGCTAGAGAGGGGGTGGGCGAAATGCGGATCCGGTGGGGCGCGGCCGCCAAGCTGGGCGGCGCCGGCGCCCTCTGCCTGCTCGCCGTCAACCTCCTCCCGGCGCTGCTGAAGCCGCCGCAACCGCCGCCGCTGCCCGGCGTTGTCGGGCCGCCGCGGCCGAGAGTGGCGGTCAAGGCTCCTCGGCCTAAAGCCGCGGCTCACCACTCGCCGCCTACGGCGGTGAAACGTGGGCTCGAGGGCCCGCTCAGACGGGAGCGCGGGAAGCGGCGCGGGCGAGCCCGCCCGAAGCACAGGCTCCGCCAAAGGCCTTTCCGTGCGCATCCCCAGCCACCTCCTCCTCCGACTCCTCCGCCCGTACCCGAGGCTCCTCCCGTCGCGAAGGCCCCTCCCGCTCCAACCCCGATCCCCACACCGGCGCCCGCTGCGCCGGGGGACGGCTCGACGGAGTTCGCTCCTCACTAGCCGGGCGACGCCTCCCCGCTCCCGCGTCCGGGGGCGGCTATAGTCCCTCGCCGTTTTGGCAGCCCCGCGCGAATATGAGCTGGTTCTGATGCTGGACCCCAACCTCGGCGAAGCCGATCGGGAGGGGCTTGCCCAGGAGGCTCGTGGACAGATCGAGGCCGGCGGAGCACTGAAGCACGAGAACAGCTGGGGTCTTCGCAAGATGGCCTACGAGATCAATCGGCGCAACGAGGCCGACTACCGCTGGTTCCGCTTCGAGGCGCCCGCCGAGCTGCTCGGACAGCTCGATCACAACCTGAAGATCGCCGACGGCGTGCTCCGCTTCCGCATCTTCAAAGTGGATCCCGATGCGCCGGTTGTCGTCCCCCCCGCTGTGGGCGCCCCCGCGCCGCCCCGCGAGCGCGCCGCCCACGGCGCCCGCGACGAGCGCGCCGACGCAGCCGAGTAGACCGGCCGACGGGCCCAAAAGCGTCGCATACCGTCGCTTTCAGTCCCGTCGGCGGGAGAACGGTCGCGTATTGCGGCTTATTGGCGCCGAGGGGGGAGAGTCGACGCCGCCGGCGCTCTTAGACTGAAGTCCAGACAACGATAAGAGGAGTGAGTGCTGTGGCAGCTTCGAACGTGAACGTGGTGGTCGTGACGGGGAACCTAACCCGGGACCCGGAGCTGCGGAGCACCCCGGGCGGGACTTCGGTCTGCAAGCTTCGGGTCGCGGTCAACAGCCGCCGCAAAGACGGTCAGAGCGGCGAATGGGTCGACAAGCCCAACTACTTCGACGTGACGGTTTGGGGGGCGCAGGGAGAGAACTGCGCCAACTACCTCGCAAAGGGGCGCCCGGTGGCGGTAGAGGGGCGTCTCGACTGGCGCGAGTGGGACGACAAAGAGGGAAACAAACGGCAGACCGTCGAAATCATCGCAAACACGGTCCAGTTCCTCGGCTCGCGCGACGGCTCGGGTGGGGGCAATGGCAACGGCGGCTTCTCGCCGAGCAGCGACACGCCGGCGGACACCTCGGACTTCGAGGGCGCCGCAGCCGGCGGTGGCGGTGGCGAGAACGACGACATTCCGTTCTGATGGCTTCCGGCGCCTCATCAGCCTGCGGTCTGTAGCATCCGCGGCCCAAATGGCCAGAGCTAAAGAGGCAACCCCATCGCGCCGCGGGCGCCGAGCCCCGGATCGGGTGCGACCGCGCAAGTACACCCGGGTCAACGTCGACACGATCGACTACAAGGACCTCAACCTGCTGCGCCGCTTCCTTTCCGACAAGGGGAAGACGAGAGGGCGCCGGGTCACCGGGCTCTCCCGCAAGCACCAGCGTCAGCTCTCGGTGGCGGTCAAGCGGGCTCGCGAGATCGCCCTGCTGCCCTATGTCGGGGAGCGCTGATGGCGCAGGCCATCCTGCTCCAGGACGTCGCGGACCTCGGCCATCAGGGCGATCCGGTCGATGTCTCCCCCGGCTATCTGCGTAATTACCTGGTTCCCCGCAAGCTCGCCCAGCCGGCAACTCCCGGGGCGTTGGAGGAGGCGCAGCGCCGCCGCGAGAGCGCCGAAAAGGCGGAACGGGCACGAACCGAGAGGGAAGCAAAGGCCGCCGGGCTCCTCTCCAAGACCGTGCTCACCATCCACCAGCGGGCCGGTGAGGACGGCAAGCTGTTCGGCTCGGTCGGCCCCAAGGAGATCGCCGACGCGATCCGTGAGGCTCGCGATCTCCGCATCGATCGCCGCAAGGTCCGCCTGGACCAACCGATCCGCGAGGTCGGCACCTTCATGGTCGAGATCGAGTTGGCCGACGGCACCGCCGCCGCGGTCAAGACGATCGTCGCCGAAGAAAAGTAGGCCTAACTCCAGCCGGGTGGGGTGGCCGAGGGAGGCCCTGTCGGCGAGGTTTACGTTCTCGCCGCCTGCTCCGCGTCACCACCGGCGCTGGGTAGGCTCAGTAGGTGTCCTCCTTGAAGATTCCCACCAAGGTCACCAGACGTGCCCGGGCAAGGACGCGCTTTCGATGGGCGCGCTCGGAGCGGACGACGGTCGGGCTCGCCGCGGTCGCGCTGGGCGGCGCGGGCGTGGTCCTCGCCGGCCAGTTCGGCCGTATGCTGCGGCGGCGCTCCAGCGAGGAGGCCGCGGGCGACGGGTTGATCGAGGCCGCGCCGGCCGCCGCGCTCGACACGGTCGGCGTCGCGGTCCGCGGCTACACGGTGGCGCCCCGCAGCGAGACCGTCCTCTTCAACCTGCTTGCGGGCTTCCTCGCCTCCTTCGCCACGGTGCGGCTCTCCACCTGGGGTATCCGCGACAAGTGGGGACCGTTTCGCAACGTCAGCCTCGGCGACCGCCACATCCACCACTTCGTGCCCGGAATCCTGCTCGCCTTCGCTTCGGGCACCGCGGCGCTGCTCACCGATGACGAGGCGCTCGAAGATCGTCTGGCGCTGCCGATGGGCGTCGGCATGGGCCTCACCTTCGACGAGGCGGCCCTGCTGCTCGACCTGCGGGACGTCTACTGGACCAGGGAGGGCCTGCTCAGCGTCCAGCTCAGCCTTGGCGCTACCGCGATCCTCAGCATTGCCATCCTCACCCAGCGCATGCTGCGCCGGGGAGAGCGACGCCAGGAGGAAGAGGGGCTGATTCCCCCGGCCGAAAACCCGGGGAAGTAGCGGCTTCATCTCGCGCGGACGACCAGTCCGTATGGTTTCTTAGGGGGGTGACACCGCAGCCGCCCGCCGCCCACGTCCCGCCCCAGAACATCGAGGTCGAGGAATCGGTGCTGGGCGCGATGCTGGTCGCCGAGCCGGCGCTGACCCGGGTCATCGACGAGGTCAAGCTGAAGCCCGACGACTTCTACCTCGAGAAGCACGCGGTCATCTTCGCCTGCGCCCACGACCTCTACGCGGCCTCGAAACCGGTCGACGAGCTCAGCGTCTCCGAGGCGCTGACCCAGCGCAACCAGATCGCCGAGGCGGGCGGGCGGCACTACGTCTCCGAGCTGGCCGCCAAAGTCCCCGCCGCGGGCAACGCCAAGCACTACGCGGAGATCGTCCAGCAGAACTCGCTGCTGCGCCGACTGCTCGGCGCCGGTCAGCAGATCCAGTCGTGGGTCCACGAGCGCGACGGCGAACCGCGCGAGCTCTCCGAGCGCGCCGAGAAGCTGCTCTTCGACGTCGCCCACAAAGAGCAGGCGAGCGACTTCAGGCTTCTCTCCGAGATCCTCCACGACGAGGTCGACCGGCTCGAGAAGCTCTCCACCGGCGAGACCGAGTTGACCGGCACCCCCTCCGGGTTCCGCGACATCGACGCGATCACAGGTGGTTTCCAGCCCGGCAACCTGATCATCGTCGCCGCGCGCCCGGCGATGGGAAAGTCGGCGCTGGTCGCAAACATCGCCGAAAACGTGGCGGTGAAGCGTGAGCTGCCGGTCGCCTTCTTTTCGCTGGAGATGTCAGAGGTCGAGCTGGCTCAGCGGTTCATCGCCTGCCGGGCACGAATCTCGGGCGACAAGCTGCGCAAGGGGCAGGTGGCGCAGAAGGACTGGCCGAAGGTGGTGCGCGCCTGCAACGAGCTGGAGGCGGCACCCCTGTGGTTCGACGACTCCTCCGACCTCGGCATCCTCGACCTGCGGGCGAAGGCACGTCGACTGCACGCCCAGGAGCAGGACCGGGGCGGGCTCGGCCTGGTCATCGTCGACTACCTGCAGCTGATGCGCTCTGACGACATGCGCGCCAACCGGGTCGAGCAGGTGGGCCAGATGAGCCGCGGATTGAAGATCCTCGCTCGCGAGCTGGAGGTGCCGGTGGTGGCGATCTCCCAGCTCTCCCGCGCGCCCGAGCAGCGCCACCCGCCCAAGCCCCAGCTCTCCGACCTGCGCGAGTCCGGGCAGCTCGAGCAGGACGCCGACCTGGTCGCCTTTCTCTTTCGCGAGGACTACTACCGCGACCCCGAAGACGAGCCTGACGGCCTCGCCGACCTGATCGTGGCCAAGCATAGGAACGGTCCGATCGGCACCCGCAAGCTGGTCTTCCTCGACCGCTTCCCCAAGTTCGCCGACTTCTCCGGACAGGAGCGGCCGGTCGAGCAGCCCGTCGGCGAGGATGCGCCGATGGCCGGCATCGACCTCGCCGCGGGGCCTGAGTTCTGATGGCGATCGCACGCAGCGAGCCGTTCCGCGAACAGGCATGTCCACTGGGGGTCTGCGACGGCTCGGGCTGGATCCTCGGCCCCGAGGACGTGGCGCGGGCATGTGAGTGTCGCGAGCAGCGGCTCAAACACGGGCGGGTGCGGGGCATCGCGTCGGCGATCCCTCCCCGCTACCGGGGAGTGTCGTTCGATCGGCCGCCCGTGTCCGACATGACGAAGGACATGTCGACCCGCCAGGTCGTCACCGCGGTCAGAGAGTTCACCGAGGAGATCGAGGAGAATCTGGGAGCCGGGCGGGGGATGTGGCTGATCGGTGACACCGGCACCGGCAAGACGACCCTCGGGATGCTGGTGGCGAAGACGGCGCTGGCGGCCGGCAAGACCGTCGCTGTGTACTTCACCCCGAAGCTGCTGACGCAGATTCGCCAGACCTACCAGGCGACGGATTCAGAGGACGCCTATGACGCGTTCTTCAAGCGACTGACCTCGGTTGACCTTCTCTATATCGACGACCTCGGCTCCGAGCGGCACACCGACTGGGTGGTCGAGCAGCTCTACGCCCTGGTCAACGAGCGCTACGAGAACCAGCGCTCGGTGCTCGTCACCAGCAACGCCGCCAAGGACCCGGACGAGGGGCAGCGTCAGCTCGCGGACCAGATCGGCCCGCGCACGGTCTCCCGCCTGATCGAGATCTGCGGCGACCCCCTTCCCCTGTTCGGTCCGGACCGCCGAATCGACCCGCACGCAGCGGCCGGCTAGAACCCGGCAGAATCCCCCACCTATGCCGGGCGTGGTCATAGTCGGGGCCCAGTGGGGCGACGAGGGCAAGGGCAAGGTCACCGACCTGCTGGCGGACCGGGCCGAGATGGTCGTGCGCTTCCAGGGCGGCAACAACGCGGGCCACACGATCGTCCGCGATGGCGAGGAGTTCAAGTTCCACCTGATTCCCTCCGGCATTCTGCACCCGGACAAGACCAGTGTGATCGGCAACGGAGTCGTGATCGACCCGAGCATCCTGCTGGGGGAGATCGACGGGCTGCGGCGCAGCGGCGTCGACGTCGGCAACCTGCGGATCTCCGCCAACGCGCACCTGATCATGCCCTACCACGTGCTGCTCGACACTGCGGGCGAGACCAAGCTGGGAAAGCTCTCGATCGGCACCACCCGGCGCGGGATCGGCCCCTGCTACGCGGACAAGGCGCTGCGGCTCGGCATCCGCGTTCAGGACCTGCTCGACGAGAAGATCCTGCGCACCAAGATCCGCGCCGCGCTGGAGCCCAAGCAGCAGGCCCTGCGCGAACTCTCCGTGCAGCGGCGCAAGCTGCGCAAGGAGGCCGGCGAGGAGACCGACAAGGCCGCCGTCGAGCAGGCGATCGAGGAGGTGCCGGACCCCCGCCTCGACCTGCACACGATGACCGAGGAACACGTCAACTACGGGCACCGGCTGGAGCCCCACATCGCCGACACCGCCCGCCTGTGCTGGGATGCGCTCGACGCCGGCCGCACGGTGCTCTTCGAGGGGGCCCAGGCGACCCTGCTCGACCTCGATCACGGCACCTACCCCTTCGTCACCTCATCGAACCCGATCGCGGGCGCAGCCTGCGTCGGCGCCGGCGTCGGCCCGACCGACATCGACGAGGTCTGGGGCATCGCCAAGGCCTACGCGACCCGGGTCGGCGCGGGGCCGTTCCCGACCGAGCTCGAAGACGACGTCGGCGAGCACATGCTGGAGCGCGGCCACGAGTTCGGGACGACGACGGGGCGGCGGCGGCGCTGCGGGTGGATCGATCTGGTCGCGCTGCGCTACGCAGTTCGCCTCAACCGGATGAGCGCACTGGCGATCACCAAGCTCGACGTGCTCAGCGGCCTGCCCACCCTGCGGGCCGCCGTCCGCTACCGCTCCAAGGAGGGGGCGGTCCTCGATCGCTTCCCCTACCACCAGTCGATCCTGCACTCGGCCCAGCCCGAGTACGAGGACATGCCCGGCTTCGAAGGCGACATCTCGGGGGCCCGCCGCGAGGCGGACCTTCCGCAGGAGGCGCGCGACTACCTGCGCTTGATCACAGATTTCGCCGGCGTCCCGATCCGCCTGGTGGGCGTGGGACCCGACCGAGAACAGGTCGTCTGGATCGAGTAACCGCGAGTTTTTCGGCTCTCTGCTCTACAGTCTCGGGGTGGCTACAGGTAGACGCCCAGCTAGGTCTGGCGAGCGGCTGCCCAGGGGCCGGCACGGGTTACCGCGGGAGGCCGTGGCGGAATCCCAGCGCAACCGCATCCACCAGGCGATGGTCGAGGTCGTCTCCGAGCGCGGCTACCCGGATACGCGGGTGGTTGACGTGATCACCGTCGCCGGGGTGTCCAGAAAGACGTTCTACGAGCTGTTCACGAGCAAGGAGGACTGTTTCCTGGCCGCCTATGACGTGCTGCTCGACAACCTGATCGGCGACACCGCGCGTGGCTTCGAGTCGAAGCCCGGAGCGCCCTGGGCGGAGCGTGTTGCCGCGGGCCTCGGAGCACTGCTCGACCATCTCGCCGAGCACCCGGACGAGGGCCGGTTTGCAATCGTCGAGGTGCTTGCGGCAGGCCCCAAAGCCCTGGCCCGCCGCGATGCCGCGCTGCGGCAGTTCACCGGGTTTCTCGATGCCGGACGGGCCGAAACCTCAGTCGAGCTGCCGGGGATCACGTCCCTCTCGCTTGCCGGAGGGATAAACGAGCTGCTCTACAGCGAGATCCTGCATGGGTCGGCGGCGCGGCTGCCGAGCCGCCTGCCCGACCTGATGTTCTGGGTCGCCCTGCCCTTCCTGGGTGCGGAGCGCGCCGCCGCGGAGCGCGAGCGGATTCGGCTCTCAATGCTCGAGAGCTAGCTCTTCTGCCCTTGTTAAGGCGCTCTTTTTTGTGAATTGCCGGGTTTATTCGATGGCTGATGTTGCTACTTTTGTCGCTTGGAGGGATGACAAGCATTCAACCGCTCGGCGCTGGACGGCCGGCTTCAAAGGAGAGATTTAGGGACATGCGCAAACGTTTGACGTTGGTATTCGCACTTGGCGCAGTAGTCGCGCTCGTCGCAGCGGCGGCGGCAGTAGCAGGCAACGGCTCCAAAGCCACCGTGCGACTGGGGAACCTGCAGCTCAGCTTCAGCGGCAAGATCTCACCGAAGGCGCTGCCGAAGAAGACGCTTGCGCCGGTCTCTCTAACTGCGAGCGCCGGCCTCACCACGACCGACGGCTCCCCGACGCCGGCGCTGAAGGAAGTCATCACCGACGTCGACAAGAACGGAGCTGTCAACCCACAGGGCCTCGCGACCTGTAAGGCGGGCCAGCTGGAGGCGCGGGACTCCAAGAGCGCGGAAGCGGTCTGCAAGGACTCCATCGTCGGCCAGGGCACGACGCACCTGGTGATCTACTTCGCAGAACAGGCGCCGATCCCCGTGACCAGCAAGCTGCTCGCCTTCAACGGCGGTATCAAGGGCGGGGTGACGACGATCTTCATCCACGCCTTCGTCTCGGTGCCGGCGCCGTCGGCGGTGGTCACCACGGTGAAAATCAAAAAGGAGCACAAAGGCCGCTACGGAGAGCATGCGGTCGCCTCGGTCCCGGTCATCGTCGGAGGGCAGGGCTCGGTGTCCAGCTTCAGCCTCACCCTCCACCGGCTGTTCACCAACAAGGGCAAGAAGCAGAGCTACTTCCTCGCCAAGTGCCCAGACGGGCACCTCAACGCCACCGGTGAAGCCGTCTTCAGGAACAACAACAGGCTCCACGGCGCGATCGTCGTGCCCTGCACGCCGAAGGGCTAGGGCGGCTTACCCAGCGGTCTTTCCTCAGCACGGGCAAGGGGAGAAAGGGCGGCCTTCGGGCCGCCCTTTCTATTCGCCCTGCTGGGCGAAGGTGTGCTGGTAGGTCGTCGCGGAGCCGGGCTTGCCGATCGGGCTGAACGGAGCCTGCTGGGCGCAGCCGGGGGCGGGGATCGAGCTGGAGTCGGTCTGTTCTGCGAACGCGTACTTCTTCAGGTTTTCGAAGAATTCGACGGCTTCTTTCGCTTCGCCCTTCTTGGTGCGTGCGATGAAGGAGGGGTTGTTCGGAGTTTCGGGATCGAGCGAGGCCGTGATGCCCGAGCTGCACTGCCTGGTCTCGAAGCTGGGCAGCCCGCCCGCCAGGTCCTTCGCCCAGAGCGGTGGGCTGTAGGCGCTGTTGCGGTTGATCGTGAGGCGCCGGTTGAATGTGGCCAGCGATTCCGGGTTCAGCGGCCCCATCGCCCGCAGGTAGTGGAACTTTTCACCATTTGAGTTTTCGGTCGGCAATACCGCGTTGGTGGCCGCCGCGACGTTGCCAAGCACGCCCGTGATCTCATGCTTGTAGAGCCCGAGGCCGGTGAGGATCGGGTTGAGGTTGCGGAGGAATGGGTCAAGCGCCCGCAGCAGCGGCGGGAACTGGTCGCGGAAGAGCTTGCGGACGGCTGGGAAGCCGGTCGGAGCGCCGGCGATCACCGTTTCGAGGCCTTCGAAGAATCCCTTCGCCTGCGGAGCAAGGCGCGAGAAGGCGATCAGGGTCGGCGAGAGCTGTTCGGCGGCGGGGACGAGCTGGCGCACGGTCGGGTCGGTGTCGAGCGCGAAGGCTTTGAGCCGGGTCAGCGTCGCCTTCGACTCGTCGAGGAAGGTCGGGAAGGCGCGGAAGAGCGCTTCGATGTCTCGATCGCGCTGCCCGGTGGTGGTGAAGACAGCGTTGGAGTTGCGGATCAGGCTCGCCAGCTGGCCTTCGCCGCCGCGCAGAGCCCGTAGGCTGACGGCGCCGTTGCGGAAGAGCTGGCTGACCGCGAGGCGCTGGGTGTCGAGGACGCGGAACAGCTTGTCGAATTCGGTGAAGGTCGGTTCGAACTCGCCCAGCGCGTTGGAGAAGTCCTGGCCGCGACCCGCGATCGCGACCGCGGATTCCTGCATCCAGGTCTGGAAGGCCGCGCGCGTCCGCGCGTCGAAGGTGCGGAAGATCTCGTCGAGCTGGACCGACTGCGCCACGTTCGCCGTCGGCAGCGTTGCGCCGTCCGCCAGCTTCGGCCCGTTGCGGTTGCCGGGGGTCAGTTCGACGTAGGTCTCGCCAAGCAGCGTCTTGGTGCGAAGGATCGCCCTGGTCGACCTGGGCAGCGGCCCGTACTTATTGTCGACGTCGATCGTCGCCAAGGCCTGCTTGCCGTTCGGGGCAAGCGCGATGTTCTGGACCTTGCCGACCGAGACGCCGGAGATCCGCACGTCTGACTGTTCCGCCAGCTGGGTCGCCTCGTTGAAGGGGATCTTGACCTGGTAGGGCTTCGCCTTGAAAGGAGTCGGCCCGCCGAACGTGACCCAGAGGAAGAGCAGGATGGCGAAGCAGGACAGCGCGAAGCCGACGATGACCAGGAGTTGGGTTGTGCTTGGCGCGCGCTTGCTCATTTGCTTTCCGGTCCGCAGGTGGCCTGAGGGTTTTCGGGATCGTGCACTTCTGGAAGTTCATGCGGCCGGGGAACCCGGGCGGCATCGAGCAGCGTCTTCAGGAAGGGTCTGACGCCGGCGAACCCGAAGGCGAGGGTCGACGAGTTGCAGGTGACCATGACGAGTCCCCGGCCAACGGGCCCGCCCCCGTCCTGGAGGTTGAAGGTCGCGTTGAGGTCGTGGTTAAGCCACGGCAGGTAGAAGAGGTAGCTCTGCTTCGAGCCCTTCGGCTTGTAGGCGAGCTCGTTGAGGAACGAGTTGAACGCCCCGAGCGAGTTGCCGAAGCCGGTGACCGTCTTCTTCAAGGAAGAAGAGCCTTCGGCCGTGTGGGTCAGCACCGGGCGTATCTGACGGGTGAAGGGCCGGATCTGGTCGCGGATCGGAGCGGTCGTCTGCTTGAAGAAGCGCTCGGTCGCGGTGAAGGCCGGCGAGAGCGCCTGGGCCTGGGGAATCAGGCCGAAGAGCGCCGGGCGGGCCGCGGTCGAGAAGCGGTCGGCGCTGGCGAAGCCCGCTCGAGCGGCCTGCAGGGTCGCCGGGAACTCGCGCAGCGCTTCCTGAATCGATTGTTGCTGGTTGGCGAAGTTGCCGAGGGCCGCGTCGGAGGAGGTGACGAAGCGCTTGATCTCGGCGTCGTGGCGGCCGAGTTCGGTGGTGAGCAGGCCGAAGTCGTGGATAACGCGGGCAAGCGCGACATGGCGTTTGGCGACGGCGCCATTGAGTTTGGCCAGGTAATGGGAGAAGGGCTCAAGCCGGCGGAAGACGCCGGAAAGCTGGCGGCCACGGCCGCCGATTCCCTGCGCGCCGCCGGCCACCAGCAGCTGCAGGTAGCGCTGGGTGTCGGTGTCGAGGGTGGCGAGGAAGGCGTCCAGGTTGACATTCGGTTGGGTGCGGGAGAGGGGGATGTTGTCGCCGCTTTCGATATGCCCCCGGCCGGTTCCAGGCGAGACCTCGATCACCATGTCGTTGAGGTTGGTCTTCGGCCGCAGCAACAGGGTCGCGTCGGGGTGGATCAGCTTCATGTACTTGGGCTCGATGTCCATGCCCACGACGGCGTGGCCTTCTTCGAGGTCGACGGAGGTGATCTTGCCGACCTGGATGCCGGCGATGTCGACGGCCTGGCCCTGCCCCGGGGTGACCGCCTGGGCGGTGGTGAACTCGGCGGTGATGTGGTCGAAGCTTTCGCCGACCACGGGGATCCAGGACGGCAGCGAGGCTTTCTGCTGAACGAAGATCCCCAGCATCATCACGATGCCGAGGAAGGTGAGGACGACGATCGCGACCGTGTCTTTGCCGTGGCCGCGCGCCTGCCGGGCCAGCGCCAGGCGGAAGTGCTTGAGGCGGCCCACCTGGGATTCACGCTCGCTCATGGGTTCACCGCCACGGGGCTGGGCGCTCCGACCTGGCCGAGGCCGGCGTTCACGTCGGGGACGGGGTTGTCGAAGCAGTCCACTTCCGGCTTCAACGGGGGGCGTCCACCGAGCTGGGGCTGGGTGCCGAGCGGAGAGACGGCCGAGTGGGCGAACTGCTTCTGGTCGGAGATGAGCGGGGCTTTCAGATTCGACTCTTCCACCAGCTTTTCCCCACCACCGCCCTGGATGCGCAGGTAGGGGCCGTTTCCGTCGAAGTTCTCGGCCTGACCGGAGAAGTTGGCGAGGTAGAAGAGGAACTCGCGGTAATTGGGGCCGCCGGTGCTGAAGCGATCGTTGATCGTCTGATTGCCGGTCGGGACCAGCACCTTGGTGGTGCAGAGGCTGATCCGGTTGAGTTGAGGCAGGGCGTTCGCCTTGCCCGCCTGGGCGGCGCCGGCGAGGCCCGGCGTCAGCTCGGCGAGCAGCTTGGCCACGCCGCCGCCCTCCTTGCCGGAGAGCAGCGGGCGCGCCTGTTCGAGCCATGGTTTCGAGGCGGCGATCAGCCCCGGCAGCTCGGCCACCGCGGGCGTCAGCTCGATCGCATAGGTGCGCAGCGGCGGCAGCGTGCGGTTGAGGCTGACCAGCGAGGCGCGGCCGGCCGCCAGAGCCGGGGCGAGGCGGTGGACGGTCGCCGTGAGATTGGCCGATTGGGCGGCGAGGGCGCCGGTGAAGGTGTCGAAGTTGACGATCAGGCCCTGGAGATCGCTCTCGCGGCTGGCGAAGGCGCCGAAGGTGCGCCCGGCGCCGGCGATCAGGCGCGAGAGATCGTGCGGCTGGGTGCCGAGGAGAGCATTGCTGACCTGGGCGCTGTAACGACCGGCCGGGCCGCCGTACTTGAAGGCGCCGTTCAGCCCCTCGGCGCCCGTCTTGCCTTTCACCTCGGGGAGCTGTGTCGCGTCTTCGGCCGCCGTCGGCTTATGCGTAAGCGCTTCACCGTAGCTCTCCAGCAGGCGGCTGAGGTCGGCCCGCACCGGCGACTGCAGCGCGGTGAGGATCTGGTCGAGCTGGACCGCGGTGGAGGTGTGGCTGACCGGGATCGTCGCGCCGCTGGCCATGTCCGGCGCGCTCGGGCTGCCGGGGTCCAGATCGACGAAGAAGTTGCCCTCGAGGAAGATCCGCGGCCTGATCGCGGCGAAGGCGTCGGTGTGGACCGGCCGTCCCGGATTCGCTGACCGTGAAGGTGACCGTGGTGTTGTCGCCGTCGCGTTCGGCCGAGATCACCTGGCCGACTTCGACGCCGGCGATCCGCACCGGCGAGTTGAGCGCGATGTTGGCCGAGTTGGAGAAGGTCGCCTTCAGCTCGTAGCCGTAGCTGGTGAAGGGCACATGGCCGGTGAAGGCCAGGTAGGGACCGACCGTGAAGACGACGATGAAGATCACCGCGATCATCGCGTTGCTGGGTCGCCACTTGAAGCGGCGGTTGGTGGCCCCCTGCCTGATGTCGCGCTCGGGAAGACGGCTCACTTGGAACCCCCCTGCCCTTCCAGCTGGCCCGAGGTGGTGGTGGTGTGCGGATTCCCCGGGGATGGGCCGATCACGGTCTGGCCGCTCAGGTAACGGACGTTGCCCGCTTCGCACGTCTTCGGCTGCCCCGGGGAAGCGGTGTTCGGGTAGGGGTTGTAATGGAGGTGGTTTTTGACTTCGCCTCCGTTGGCCGGCGCCGAGGCCGGGCTGCCCTCGTTGTTCGGCCCTTCGGGGGGGGTGAAGGAGATGAAGTTGAGCCAGTTGCCCAGCCCGTCGCTCCCTTCGGTCGCGCTGGCGAGATTCCTGAAGGCGAGAGTCAGGTAGTTGCAGGTCGTCTGCGCCGGGCCGATGAACTTGATCGCCGGGCCGAGGGTCTTGTTCGTGTCGATCAGCAGATCGAGCCCGTTGAAGACGCCGGGAGCGCTCTGGAAGGCGAGCAGCGCCTTCGCGGTCGGCACCAGCTGGGCGTTGAGGATCGGTGATTTGTTGAGGGCAGGAACGCCGGCGTGCAGGGCGGCGGCGATCGTCGGCGAGGTTTCGGCCAGCGCCTTGGCGCCGGGCTTGAGGGCAACGAAGAACTGTTCGGAGTCGTGCAGGAAGGGCCGCAGCGTCGGCAGGTCGGCGTTGGCGGTGTCGAGAGTCGAGGGGCTCTTGGAGATCGTTTCCTGGATGAATGGGCGGGAGACGCGGGCGAAGGCGGCGAAGGTGCGGTCGAGGGCGACGAAGAGGCTCGCCTGCGTCTCGGCGACCGGTGCAACGGTGGCCGAGAGGTCCTCCAGCGCTCTCCAGAAGCCACCGAAGTCGGTGCTCGGTGCGACGATCGTCCGCAGCACCGGCTGGCTGCTTTCGACCAGGCGGCGAAGCGCGCCGAACGCTTCGTTCAGCTGCGGGCCGCGGCCGGCCAGCGCGTTGCCGAAGCCCGCCTCATTGCGCTGGATCGCTTTGCGCGTCTTTTCGTCGAACATGTCGAAGAACTGGTCGATGTCGACCGGTTCGGGACGGGCGGCGGAGGGGGGGATCGTTTCGCCCGCGGCAAAGCCCTGCGACGAGTTTCCGGGGGTCACCTGCAGGTACTTGAGCCCGAGCGCCGACTTCGGCCGGACGATCATCGTCGAGTCGACCGGAAGCGGCTCGACGCTCTTGTCGAGGCTGAGCGACAGCTGGGCGGCGACACGGCCGTTGCCGAGCTGGACTGGAACCACCGACTTGACGATGCCGACTCGGACGCCGCCGATGCGCACCTCGTTGCCCTTGACCAGCGCGTCGGCATTGGGGAGCTGGGCCTTGAGGTTGTAGGTGGAGACGAATGGGAGGCCGTTGTTGGCGTTGTAGGCGAGGAAGACGGCGACGATCACGACCAGGACCGTGACCGCGCCGACCAGCACCGGGCTGCTCGCGACTCCTGTCAGTCCGCTGCGACTCTTCATGGGCCCAGGAGGTAGTTGAGGAGCGGGGCGGTGCCGCCGGTCTTGCTCTGGCCGGGGCCGCTCGGCGACGAGGACGAGGACGAGGCGGCGGTTCCTCCGGACTGGCGGGCCAGGTCGCGCTCGAGCTTTCGATACAGGAGGGCCGGATTGGTCGTCGCCGAGGTGGCGGCCCCGGGGCCGGTGAAGTTGGCGCTGCCGCCACATCCCGGATGGACTTCGTAGTCGACGCAATTGGTGAGAGTCACCAGCGTCCTGGCGAAGTGGCCGTACTGGTCGAAGCCGTTGATCGCCGCAGTCGTGTTGTAGATCAATTTGACCAACCGGCCCCAACCGCCGGTCTTCTTCGTGTTGACCAGGAACTTGGCGAGATTCGTGGTCGGGGCGACGCCGGTCTTGGAAAGTTCGGTCGTCTTGCGGACGATCGGGTCGGCTTCGCGCAGCAGCGGCCCGGCGACTTCGCCGGTCTGGCCGAGGCTCTTCAGCGCCACCGTCGAGGCTTCGGAGAACGGGGCCAGCTCCTTGGTCGCGTCGGTCAGCGAGGGGGCAGCCTTGTCGAGGTAGGAGAAGACCGGCGTCCCCGCGTCGGAGAAGCCCTGCAGGCTTCGCATCGTCAGCCGGAACTCGCGCAGGAAGCGGGGGAACTTGCGCAGCGAGGCTTCCAGCTCGGGACCGCGTTCGGAGCTGGCCTGCGCGGCGGCGCCGGAGTTGGCGAGGAAGCCGGCGACGTGGGCGCGCTCGCGCGAGAGCGGCCCCAGGATTTCCTCGGAGTCGCTGGCGAGCTGAGCGAGCTGGTGGCGCTGGGCGGCGAGGATTGCGAAGAGACGGTCGGTTTCGCGCAGCACGGGGTTGGCGCGCTCGACGACTTCTTCGATGTCGCTTGCCGCGCCCGGCCAGACCGGCGCCGAGTTCGTTGAGAATGAGGCGGAAGCGCTGCGCGTAGGGCAGGGATTGGATGTTGTTGATCAGATCGGGGTCGACACTGGTGCTGTTGTTCTCCAACGGCAGCAGGTACTCGCCGGCGCCCGGCTGACCGGAGGGGATCTTCTTCAGAGGAGGTGCCGGCGGCGATCCAGGGGCGCGCGGCAGGGTCGGGTCGGCAGTCGACGAACTTCTCACCGATCAGCGACTGCGGGCGGATCTCGCAGCTGGCGTCGCTGCGAAAGTCCTGGAAGCCGGGATCGGTGATTTCCATCTCGATCAGCGCTTTGCCCGGAACGGCCTGCAGCTTGCCGTCCTTGTAGCTGTCGAGTTCGCCCGGCATCGAAACGCTGACCGACTTGATTTCCCCGACGTTCGCCCCGGCCACCCGAACCTGCTCGCCCTGGACCATGAAGCCGCCGCTGTCGAAGGCAGCGCGGACGACGTACCCGTTACCGCCGCCCCCGCCGGAGACGACCAGAACGACCACGACGACGAAGGCGACGACCAGGGCGGTTGTGATCAGCTTCCTTCTCATGGTCCAGGAGGCACATCGGCCGGGTTGCATTCGGACGAGGTCGGAGCGCCGCTCCAGGGCGGGTCGACGAAGGGGTTGGAACCGTCGGGGGCGGGCTGGACTGCGCCGCCCGGGCAGCGTCGCAGCGGACCGGCTTCAGGCCCGAAGACGTCGAACTGTTCGCTCGGCGCGATCGGTTCAAGGACGCCGCTGCCGCTGTTGTAGTTGAAGAGGTTGAGGTCGGCCGTCGCCGCCCTGACGTAGTTGCCGTTGCCGTCGTAGTAGCCCGCGACCTGGCCGACCTTCGCGAACCCGTTGAAGATGTCCGGCGTGTAGGCGCGGGCGAAGGCGAGATTGGGCAGGAAGGCTGCGATCGCGTCTTCGGAGTGGGGGAAGGCCTTGGAGGCCCGCTCCTGCACCGCCGGCAGCGCGGCGAGAAGCTCGGCGGCGTCATTGGCGCTTCCGGGACGGCGCACGGTGAGGCGGAGGTTCTTGAAGACCGGGACGGCTTTGGAGACGACGGGGCGGAGTTCGGCCAGGAACGGGGCGAGGTTCTTGGTCGCCGACTTCGCCGTGTCGAAGAGCGGTTCGACGTCGTCGAGGGCGGCACGAAGGTTGACGAAGGTGGTGTTGCTCTGGCGCAGGAACGGCGGCAGCAGGCGCAGGCTGCGGTCGAGGGCGGTGTTCTGGGCGGCAATCGCCCCGAATGCGGTGCTGGCGTTGGAGATCGCGCTTGAGAGCTGTTCGCCGCGCTGGGAGACCGCGGTCGCCAGCTTGCTGGAGCTGACGACGAAGCGCTCGAAGAGCCTCTGGTCCGCATTCAGTTCGTGGACGAAGGCTGCGGTGCGGTTGAGCCCCGGCCCGAAGTACTTGTAGGTCTGGTTCGCGTCCTTGCCGCGGCCGGCGTAGATGGCCGCGTTGCCGCGGACGAACTGGCCGAGGGCGCGGCGCACCGGGTTCGGAAAGGTGTTGAAGAGCTGGTCGATGTCGACCGGGGTGGTGGTCGCGGCGAGGCCCAGCGTGGAGCCTTCGCCGAGTGGCGGGTTGCTGTTGGGGCCCGGGCTGATCGAGACGTAGTGGTTGGCGACCCCCGAGAGCGAGGTGGCGCGGATCACCGCGGTGGAGCCTTCATGCAGCTGCTGATCGACGGTGACGTGGACTTCGGCGAGGTTGTTGGCGGTCAGGTCGATGCTGTCTACCGAGCCGACGGGCGACCCGCCGATCAGGACCTGGTTTTCCGGGACGAGCTGGCCCGCGTTCTGGAAGAGGAGGTTGTATTGGTGTTCGCCGTCGCCGCTGAAGAGGATGACGGCGAGGGCGATGACGGCCGCCGCCAGCCCCGCGATCACGGCAATCCGCGCTGGGGTGATCCCCCGGCTTTGCGCCGTGCTTTTCTCCTCGCCTAAGGGTTTGGCAGCCACGGGTCGTCGCTTGTCGTTCCCCGGCCTCCGACCCGGTAGAACGGCGCCGGAATCGTATCCAAGCGACCAGCCGTCACGCGTGCCTGGAACAGGGACTTAACTGGAAGTCAACGCGCTACTCTGGAGGTGCAGCACGGTTATTGCACTGGGAGGCGCTTGGCCAATGTTTTCGAACCAGGAGATGCCATGCGCAAACGTCCGACTCTGATTGTGGGCTCCGCGATAGCCGTGACCGCGATCATCGCGTCCACAGCCCTCGCGGGCCAATTGGGCCCCACCGTCGTAGGCAGCGACGGGAACACGCAGGCAATCGGCGTGCAGCTCTCGCCAAAGAAGCTCTCGAAGAGCAAGCCGACCCCCGCGACACTCAGGGTCACGACGAAAACGACGTCGACCACGTCCGCCAACGGCGTGCCGTCGCCGGCGATCAATGCGGTGGTCGACTTCGACAAGAACGTCAAGATCTTCGCCAAGGGCGTCCCGACCTGCAATCCAGGCAAGATCCAGAACACCTCGACCCAGATCGCGCTGCGCGAATGCGGCAAGGCGAAGATCGGCGGCGGCAAGGCGTCGGCGCTGCTGGCGGTCGGCTCCCAGGTCTTCGTCCAGAACCAGACCGTGACCGCCTTCAACGGCCCGCCCCAGGGCAACGTCCCGGTCGTCCTCCTTCACACCTTCGGCGAATCGCCGGTTCAGGTGACGCTCGTGCTGGAAGGCACCGTCGTCGGCCTCAACAAGGAAGGCTACGGCCCTCGCCTGAACATCAACATCCCGTTGATCGCAGGCGGCACCGGCGCGTTGACCGATTTCGAAACCACGATCTCCAAGAAGTTCAAGTACAAGGGCAAGCAGCGCAGCTACGTCATTGCCGAGTGCAAGAAGTCACCGCTGAAGGCACGCGGCGCCTTCACCTTCAAAGACAACGTAACGCTGACCGCGTATTCGAAGCAGGGGTGCAAGAAGAAGCCGTAACGGGTCAGACGTTCAACTTGGGAAGGACGCGCTCCAGCCAGCGCGGCACCCACCAGACCCTGTCGCCGATCAACAGCATCAAAGCCGGTAGGAAGACGATGCGAACCACGGTGGCATCCAGCAACACCGCGACGGTCAGCCCGATCCCCAACTGGCTGACCGTCGCGATCGGCGCCCCGGCGTAGGCGATGAAGACGGCCATCATGATCACCGCGGCGCCGGTGATCACCCGCGCGGTCTTTTCGAGGCCGAACTCGATCGCGGCGGCGTTGTCGCCCTCGCGGTCGTAGTGCTCGCGCATCCGCACGAGCAGGAATACCGCGTAGTCGATCGAGAGCCCGAAGACGACGCCGAAGATCATCGTCATCCCCACCGCGTCGACGTAGGTGCGCCCGCCCAGTGGCCAGCCTTCGGGCACGTTGAAGAGCAGCGTCAGCACGCCGAAGGCGACGCCGACGGTGATCAGGTTGAGCGCCACCGCGATCGCCGCCAGCGGCAGGGCCCGCAGGACCAGGAGCATGACCAGGAAGGTGGCGATGGTGATTGCCGCGATCACGAGTGGGATCCTGGCCCTGGTGACCTGACTGTATGTGTTGAGGGTGGCGGCCCCGCCGGCGACGCCGGTGGTCGCGTCGGCTTCCTTGCCGAGCGCCGCGGCGTCGGCGTCGAGGCGCTTGTTGAGGGCGATCGAGCCGGGAGAGTTGAAGCCGTAGCGGGAGAAGATCAGCATCGACGCAGCCTGGCCGCCGCCGTTCAGGTCGACCACTTCCGAGGCGTTTTCGCGCGAGCGCGGCGGCGCGCCGTCGAGGGCCGAGAGGACGAAGTAGCCAGAGTCGAAGATTCCGGGCGTCTGGCGGCGCACCCCGCTGAGGCGCCGCTGCAGCTTCGCGTTGTTGGCGATCACCCGGACGCTGGCTCGCCGCAATCCCGTCTGGATCGGGGCGGCCCGCTGGAATCCGGAGGCGAGGTTTTCCTGCAGCGCCGTGGCGCCGCCGGTGAGCTGGGATATGCCGCCGACCAGGGAGACGGCGCCGCCGTAGAGCCGTCCGAGGTTGCTCGGCAGCGGTTCGACGGACTTGGCCAGGCGGGCCGATTCGTCGGCGAGTTCCTTGCCGCCTTCTTCCAGTTTTTCGAGGCCTTCGGAGAGTTCCGCCGCGGTCCCGGCCAGCTTGGTCAGGTTGCTGATTTCACCCGCCAAGAGATGACTGATCTGTTCGAGTTCTTCGTGATCGACGAGCAGCCGTTTTTCAAGCGCCGCGAGTTCGGCCGGCAGGCCCGCGTATTCGGCGGCGTAGGGCTGGCCGCTGGCGGGGTTGGTGCCGCTGACCGCCGCCGAGGCCTTCTCGACGGCTTCCAGCGCCGCCCCGTAATGGCTGTCCGTTTTCCCCGAAGTCATCGCCTGCAGCTGCTGGTACGCGGTCGCCAGCTGTTCGTTGGCGGCGCCGGCGGCGCCGTTCAGCTTCGGCATGGTTTCGTAGGCGTCTTTGTTGAGCGACTTCTGCGTTTTGCGGGAGCGGCGTTGGGGGTTGATGCGCAGATTGGTCGGCGTTTCGCGCAGCGTTGCCTTCAGCTGGAGCCCGCCGAGCGACGCTTTTTCCAGGCCTTCAGCCAGTTTCTTTGACCCGGCGGAGAATTCGTCGATCGCGCTGACCAGTTCTTCGCTGCCGGCGCTGACCTTGGCGAGGCCGTTCGAGATCGTCAACGCGCCGCTGCCGGCCTTGCCGGAGCCGTCGGCGAGCAGGCCGGCGCCGGAGCTGGCTTCGGCGAGGCCTTCGCGCAGCTGGCGGACGCCGCCAGACAGGCGGGACAGGCTGTGGCCGAGGCGCCCGAGGCCGGCCGCCGGGCCCGATTCGTTTTCGGAGATCAGCGCCGTGCCGGACCTGCGAAGCGGCGCGACCGAGTGCGAGACCTGCGCCGGGCCGATCACCGTCTGGACGCCGGGCGTGGCCGCGATCTTGCGTTGCCACCGAGTGAGGGCAGCGAGACGATCGGGTTCGGTGATCGTGCCGTCCTTGGTGGTGGCGACGATCACGTAGGGCGCTTCGAAGCCGGCCCCGATCGACTTCTGGATCAGTTCGGCGTCCTGGCGGGCGGGGTCGTTGTGGGGGAGCTGGGAGACGCTGAAGGGCCCGGTCTTGAGCCCGATCGCCGGCGTCACCAGGGCCAGGACCAGGACGCCGATCGCGGCGGCGACGGGGGCGGGGCGGCGGAGGGCGGCGGAGACAAACGTCATCAGCCGCGAGCGACTGCCGTCCGGCGCGGCGCCGACTCGCCAGCGGTCGACGTTGGGGCCGAGCAGAGCGAGGATCGGCGGGCCGACCACGGTGGCGACGGTGACGGTCAGCACGACGACCAGCGCCAGGGTCGCCGCCAGCGAGGCGAGCAGCGCCCCGGGAACGACGAACATCGCCACGACCATTGCCAGCACCAGCGTGCTGCCCGCGAAGACCGTGGTCCGCCCGGCGGTTCGCCGGGTCGCCCAGGCGGCGTCGATCGGCTCGGCGCCTTCTGCCAGCTCTTCGCGGAAGCGCGAGACCATCAAGAGGGCGTAGTCGACCCCCAGAGCAAGGCCCATCATCGAGCAGACGGTTAGTGCCAGCGCGTCGACGCCGAACACGTTGGTGAGGAGCGCGAGCAGCCCGCGCGAGGTCAGAACCGAGACGGCGCCGAAGCCGAGCGGGATCGCCGCCGCCACCGGTGAGCGGAAGACGAGCAGGAGGACGATCAGGAGGATCGGCATGGCGATCAGCTCGCCGCGCTCACTGGCGGTGATCGACTCGTCCTGGATCGACCGTGTGAGGGTGGCGAAACCGCTCTGGGTGGCCCGCACCGGCGAGCTGATCCTTTCTTCCAGGATGCGGTTGAGCAGCGGGACCTTTTCCTTGACCGCCTCCGCGGTTCCGACGTGGAAGTCGGCGAGAATCAGGGCGCGGCGGGGGCCGGGGCGCAATCGCCCGACCGACCCCTTGTCCCAGGGAGAGAGGGTGGAGACCTTCGGGTCACGCCGCAGGGTGCGCACCAGTTCAGGGCCCTGCTGGTCGATCGACGCCGACGGCCCCTGTAGCAGGATCGCGAACAGCGCCGTATTGCCGAAGTGTTCGGTCAACATCTTGTTGGCGTGTTCGGCCGAGGTGCCGGGGATGTCCAGCGTGCTCGGGCTGAGCTTTTCCTCGAGGCTGAAGCCAAACGCAGCGAGAGCGGCGATCAGGAGCGCCGCGATGGCCAGCGCCCGGCGTGGGTGACGCAGCGTCAGCGGGACACGGCGGTCCCCCTTTTCGCGCAGCTTCCCGTCGCGCCCCCTGCTCCTCCTTAGCAACACAACCCGGTAGTTTGGCGGTTACGGAGGCGACAGGGAGTCCCGAACGCAGAAGGTTCTGTTAAGGAACACGCCGATGGCGGGGCTTACTTCGCTCTGACTGTCGAGAAGGCGCCGGCCCGCGACGGACAGAATCGGGCCGGCGCTAGCCTTGTTACGGAGGGAGATGGTGAAGCGAGCCCTGGCAATCGCGGTTCTGGTGACCTGCTGCCTGGCGGTCGGCACGGCAGCGGCCGAAGCTGTGCTCGAATACGGGCCGCTGGTTCTGCGCGCGGACGGAGGATTCGAGCCGCGCCGGCTTCCGAGGCGCGCCTTCGCGCCGATCCATTTCCAGGGGCACGCAGACATCGGGACGCGGGACGGCTCGTTTCCGCCCACGCTCAAGCAGGCGATTCTCGAGTTCGACCGCGACGGGCGGATCAGCACCCGTGGGCTGCCGACCTGTCCGCTCGAACGAGTCGAGAACGCCACGCCGCAGGAGGCACGCAGCGCCTGCCGAGGCGCGATCGTCGGGACCGGGCATGTCTCCGCGGCGATCGAGGTGGGCATGCTCTCGATCGAAGCCTCCTCGCCGCTGACCGTGTTCAACGGGGTTCGGCAGAACGGCAATATGACGGTGATTCTCCATGCCCAGACGACCGTCCCCGGAACCCAGACCTTCGCGATCGTCGTCCCGATCGAACGTCGGAGAGGCCGCTTCGGCTACCGGGCCACGATCGACATCCCCCCGATCGCGGGCGGATTCGGCGCATTGACCCACATCGACGCGAAGATCGGCAGGCGCTACCGCTTCGGAGGGCGCCTGCGCAGCTACACGTCAGCCCACTGCTCGGACGGCGTGCTCGAAACCCACGGGCGCTTCACCTTTGCCGACGTAGGCGAAACCGTGATCGCCGGCGATGTCCAGAAGGCCTGCACCCCCCGGTAGCAAGACCGGCTTCCTATACTTGCCCGTCGCGGGCCGCTAGCTCAACTGGTTAGAGCAGGAGCCTCTTAAGCTCAAGGTTGAAGGTTCGAGTCCTTCGCGGCCCATTTCCAGGCACTGCCGGAAAAGCTAGGGTAGGGAGCCGTTCGAGCCGGAGAGGCCGCCAAGTGGGTTCTGGAGGGCTTCCTTGGCGCTTCCCTTCGAGGCCTTTTCGGCTTCCTTCGCCTGCTTCTGGAAGGCCTTTGCCCGTTTGCGGACTTCGCCGAGCTGTTCCTTCACCGCCTTCTTTTCCTGCTTGGAGTTGGCGAGCGCCAGGGCCTGCTTTTCGAGCTTTTCGGCGCTGGCGTAGTCAAAGGTGTAGTAGCGTGAAGATCGCCAGGGTGCTTACCGCTCCCAGGCTTGGCCGCGCGTCGGCGACGATCTTCTGCGCTTCGGCGGCCGCCCTCAGGTTGGCCTCGGCTTCGGGTGTGGTGCTCGCCGTCTGAGCGAGGGTGAAGAGGGCGCCGGAGGCGAGCTGAGCGCCGCCGACGTTGGGTTCGTTGCCGGCATGCTTCAGGTAGTTGGACCAGGAGTCGCTTGCCTTCAGCAGCTGCTCGCGCGATTCGATGGTCTGGTGCGGTTCGCCGGTCGTCGGGTCGACTTCCGCCAGCGAGTTGGAGGCACCGATCCTGATCCGCGTCAGGGAGAGCAGCAGGCTCGGGTCGCCGGGGTTCCTCTTCAGCTTCCTTTCGATGCCTTCCGCCTGTTCTTCGAACACCCCGGCGGCGCTGTTGGAGCTGCCGCTGCCGCCGATCAGGCTGTTGATGTTGACCGGGCCGACGACGAGGAAGAGGCTGGCGCCCATCAGCAGGGCGAGAACGGCGTAGACGAATTTGACGACGTGCCGGCGCCGACCCCGGATGTCGAACACCATTCGCCGCTCGCCGTTCTGTGCCATCGGACCTTTACCGCTCCTGGGTTGAGGGCTCCGCAATGCCTCCCGTGCCGCGCGGACGCCCGAAGGCCCGCGCGAGCAAGATACTCAACTCGTAGAGGACGAGGAGCGGGACCATCTCGATCAGCATCGATACCGGGTCGACCCCGGGTAGAGCCGCGGCGATGATCGAGATCAGCAGGTACGCATAGCGCCGGTTGGCGCTGAGCTGCTCGACCTTGACGATGCCGAGCCGGGTGACGGCGACGATCGCGAGCGGCAGCTCGAAGACGATGCCGCAGGCCAGCATCGTCATCGAGAAGAAGCTGTAGTAGTCGCGGGCACGGACCTGGATTTCGAACTGGCTTTCGTTGAAGCCCAGCAGGAAGTGGACCGCGGCGGGCATCACGGCAAAGTACGCGAAGGCGATGCCGGCGAGGAAGAGGAGCGGAGCGAGGAGGAGGATCGGCAGCACCACTCGCCGCTCGGCATCGCTGAAGGCGGGCAGGACGTACGCGTACAGCTCGTAGAGGACAAACGGCAGGGAGAGGATGATGGCGCCGTACGCCGCGACGGTGATCGTCGTCGTGAACGGCTCCGTGACGCCGAAGGTGAGGAGCTTCTTGTGCGCGTGGGGCAGCGGGCCCGAGGCGATTTCCAGCAGCAGGTGGTTCTGCCAGAAGCAGAGCGCCAGGGCGACGCCGAAGATCGCCAGCGAGACGATGATCCGGCCGCGCAGCTCGTCGAGGTGCTCGACGAGGGTGAGGTGGTCATCGTGGGAGACCGCCTTGACGCGGCGCGGCATCCCGCGGGCCTCTCAGCTGTGCTTGTCGGAGACGGCCTCGGGCTCGGCCGGCTCCTCGGCTGCGACAGACTCGGGCCGGGAGGCCTCCAGCCTCTTCTCCTCGACCTCATCCCCATCCTTCTCGCCGGTGAGCGCGCCGCGGAACTCGCGGATACCGCGGCCGAGGCTGTTGCCGAGCTCGGGCAGCCGTTTCGGCCCGAACACCACCAGGGCGATGATCAGGACGACGAGGATCTCCAGCGGGCCGATATTTCCAAGCATCGACCCATGGTAACGAGGTGGAGGCGCGGCCGGATCAGCGTTTGCAGCGACGGCGCCTACCCGGAACTTGGGTTTTTTCTCTCATCTGCGGAAAAGTGCGGATCGAGTCGAACCCCAATGTGTTCGAGTGGTTAGGGATGAGAGACGAGCGCTACAGCCAGACGACGACCGCCGCCGGGCTCCATGTCTGCCCGTCCTGCGGCTCTCCCCTGGTGCAGCCGACCTGCTGGGAGCAGGCTGGTGACCGAGCCCACTGGCGAGTCTGGCGTCGCTGCCCGAACTGCGAGTGGTGCGCCGACGGCGTTCACGACGAGCACGAAATCGACGACTTCGACGAGCAGCTCGACCTCGGCGCCCATGAGCTCGCCGACGAGCTGCGGGCGCTGGAGCGCGAGAGCATCGAGCGGATGGCGGAGATCTTCGTGACCGCCCTCGCCGCCGACCTGATCACCGCGGACGACTTCCGTTAGCTGTATCTCTGGACGACGCCGTCGGCCACCAGGGCGAGGAGACGGCGCTGCTCGAGGTCGAAGGCCGTTGAGTCGAGGCGCTGCTTCGCGGCGGTGACGATCTCCAGGGCGCGTGAGCGGACGCGGTCGATGGCCCCGGTGGTGGCGATGCGGTCGCAGAGGGCCTCCGCGGAAGCCGCGTCCAACTGACGAAGATCGAGGGCGCGGATCTCGGGGTCGACCTCGGCGGCCTCGATCAGCGGCAGGGTGACGGTGCCGTCGAGGAGGTCGGTGCCGCGCGCCTTGCCGGTGCGCTCGGGCGGGCCGGTCACGTCGAGGACGTCGTCGAGCAGCTGGAAGGCGAGGCCCACCTCGACTCCGAACTCACCGTAGGCCGGCTCATCCCTCCCCATCAGGCAGGCGCACTCGAAGAGCTTGGCTGTCTTCAGCCGGCAGCGCTCGAGGTAGCGCGCTTCGGAGATGCCGGCGTCGAATGCGTCCCGGCGCTGGGCCAGCTCGCCGCGGGCGAGCGCCGACGAGGCCTCGCTGAGCAGCGCGATCGCCCGCCCGGCACCCGCTTCGGCGAGCAGCGCGAAGGCGCGCGAAAAGAGCAGGTCGCCGGTCGCGGTCGCCCGTTCGCGGCCCGAGGTCGCGCCGACCGTCGGGCGGCCCCGGCGCAGGGGCGCGTCGTCGAGGACGTCGTCGTGGACGAGCGTCGCCATGTGGACCAGCTCGATCGCGGTCGCGGCGGGAACGGCGGCCTCCGCCCCCTCGGGCCCGGCACAGAGCAGCGCCAGCAGAGGACGCAGGCGCTTTCCGCCCGCCACCAGGGTCGCGGTCGCATCCTCGGTCAGGGGCGCTCCATGCCCCCCGCTCGCCTCCCGCAACAGGTCCTCGACCTCGCCAAGGCGAGTCGGCAGCCAGCGGCTCGACGCATCGAGGACCGCCGTCACCGGCGGCGGGACCGCCGAGGGGCGAGTCACCCGCGCGCGACGCCGCTGTGGATCGCGATGATCCCCCCGGCGAGGATCGTGTAGCGGACACCATCCAACCCGGTAGCGTCCATCTTCGCCGCGAGGGAGCGCGGGGTGGGGAAGCTGCGGACCGACTCCGGCAGGTAGGCGTAGGCCTCCGGGTCGCCGGCGAGGCTGCCCAGCAACGGCACGATTCGGTCGAACCAGAGCGAATAGAAGATCGAGAGCGGCGGTCGGGTCGGCTGTGTGATCTCGAGGATGACCAGGCGTCCCCCGGGGCGCAGCACCCGCGCCATCTCATGCAGGCCGCGATCGAGGTCGGCGAGGTTGCGGGCCCCGAAGCCGACGGTGACGGCGTCGAAGCGGCCGGCATCGTAGGGGAGCGCCAGCGCGTCGGCCCACTCGAAGCGGGTGTTTGTGGCACCGCTTGCCGCCACCTTCTCGCGCGCCAGGTCGAGCATCGGCTCGGAGAAGTCGCAACCGACGACACGGCCCTCGGGAGCGGTGCGCCGGGCCAGCTCCAGCGCCAGGTCGCCGGTGCCGCAACAGACGTCGAGCGCCGAGTCGCCCGGCCCGAGCCCGGCCCGATCGGCGGCCCTCTGCCGCCAGCGGTGATGCAGCCCCGCCGTCATCACCGAGTTGAGCACGTCGTACCGCGCCGCGACCCGGTCGAACATGCGGTTTACCTGCTCCGCGAACTGGGCGGAGTCCCGGGAGGGCTTAGTTGAGTGAGGAGAGGAAGTCAGCTAGCTCGTTGAGCTTTTTCGGCGGCAGGTCGCGGAAGGAGGGCATGATACCCGGCCCGATTTCCACCGATCGGAGAATCGCCGCCCTCGGTATCCGCTGGGCGATGTGCGTCAGTTCGGGCCCCGGCCCGTTGTTGCCGTTATCGCCAAGCTTGTGGCAGGCGAGGCAGCCCGAGCCGGCGACGACCTCCTTGCCCGCCTCGAACCGCGGGGCGACATTGAGGTCGATCTGGGTGGGCGAGCCGGCTACGGCCCCCGAGTAGGTCAGGTAGGCCATCGCGGCGATCGTCATCACCCCTGCCGTGGTGGCGATCGGGCGCCGCTCGGGGCGCCGCTCGGGCCCACGGTCGTAGAAGGGCAGGAGGAGGAGGAGGACCATGCAGATCGTCGGGATGCCGATCGTCGCGATCGGGACCAGTTCCGGTGGTTTGATCACGCGCAGGAGCTCGAAGAGGAAGAAGAAGTACCACTCGGGGCGCGGGACGTAGGTCGTCGTCGTCGGGTCGGCCTTCGGGCCCTGCTCGGCGCCGAGAATGACCGACATGAGGATGATGACGCCGACGACGATCAGCGCCATAGCCGAGTCCTTCAGCACCGCGTAGGGGAAGAAGGGCTTGCCCTTCTTCTTGAGCAGCTCGTACTCCTCGAGGTAGGCCTGTTTGTCGCGCGCCTTCATGTCTGAGGCCCGGCGTCAACTTGGGATGTCGGCTCGGCAATCTTCGGCCGGTCGGCCTTCAGCCAGGGCGGCGCGGTGGTGCCGAGCTTGACCACGAGATACATGTGGGCGCCGATCAGCGCGATGATCGCTCCAGGCACCAGCAGCATGTGAATCGCGTAGAAGCGGGAGAGCGTGGTCGCGCCCAGCTCGGGGCCCGCACGCAGGAAGTCGCTCAGATAGGGGCCGACGATCGGGCCGGTGCCGTTGATGTTGATGCCGACGACCGACGCCCAGAAGGAGCGCTGGTCGAACGGCAGCAGGTAGCCGGTGAACGCCATCGTCATGGTCAGGATCAGAAGCACGACGCCGATCACCCAGTTCAACTCGCGCGGATACTTGTAGGCGCCGAAGAAGAAGGTGCGGCCCATGTGGAGGAAGACGAGGATGACCATCACGCTCGACCCCCACTTGTGCATCCCGTGCACGAGCTGACCGAGGAACACGTCGTTGTTGATGTGGGAGATCGAGGCGTATGCCTGCGTGGTGGAGGGGGTGTAGAACATCGCCAGGAAGACTCCGGTGGTCGCCTGGACGATGAAGGCGAAGAGGGTTGCGGAGCCGAGCGTGTAGAACCAGTTGGTCCCCTTCGGCACCTTGCGGTAGAGCAGCCCGGTGAGGAAGCCGCTGGCGGCGGTCCGCTGGTCGACCCAGGCGAGGACGTCGGCGGGGGCGTCCTTGGCCCTGTCGCCCACCCGCTGAACGTCGGTGGGGCGCTCGGGCGGGGAGGTCTTGAGGTCGGCCGGAGCCTCGCCCTTGGCCGTACCGCTCTCGCCCGGCTTGGCCGGTTTGCGGAGTGGGGCGGGGACGATCGAGTCGGGAATCTTCATCGCGGGGCCAGGGCTCAGCCGCTCGGCGGCGGGAAGGTGGACGGACGCGGCGGGTAGAGGTATTCCCAGATCCCGCCGGTGAACTCGCCGGGATCGCGGGCGCGCACCGGTTCGAGCTGCGAGGTGACGCTGTAGCGCGGGCCGACCTCGACCTGGCCGTTGCGGATGCGGGTCTGGAAATGGTCGAGAGGCCGGACCGGCGGACCACCGATCCGCTTTCCCTGGAAGTCGTAGACGCCGCCGTGGCAAGGGCAGATGAAGTTGCCCGCTGCCTCGACGAAGCGCACCGGGCAGCCCAGGTGCGCGCAGCGGTTGGAGATGGCGATGTATTCCTTCGGGTTCTCACCGAGCTGCTTCGAGCCCCTGCGGATGTAGGCCGTGGTCTTGCCGGCATCGCCGATCCCCACGGTTTCGGTGAAGACGACCTGGCGGTAGGTGTCTTCGACGAAGTTGCCGACCGGGCCGACCGCCTCCCAGCGTTCCTTGCCGCGGTGAAAGATCGGGGCGACTGCGAAGCCGATCGCGGGCAGGACGATCGCGGCGCCCGCGAGGCCGCCGAGGCCCTGGGCTGCGATCGTGAAGGCGTGCCGGCGAGTCATCGACTCGCCCTCGAAGTAGCCGGGCGGCGCAGGCTTCGCCCGCTCCTGCCCGGGAGCCTTCTCGGCCCCGTTCCTCTTGTCCGCGCTATCTAGTGCCAAAGCTCGCTTCCGGGGCGCGGAGTCTATTGACTCCGGTGGAAATCAGGTCGCCCGGAGCGCCCGCTTCCCCGCCTCGTGCTCGTCGCTCGGGCCCTCGCCGACGGCCGTGGCCGAGGCATGCCACAGGCCGGGCACCGCGTCCTCGCGTCCTTCGGCATGGAGTTGCGCGCAGAGGCTGATCAGGTCGGCCAGCTCGCGGACCGCGGCCGGGTTTCCGAGAGCCGAGAGCCGCTCGATTCCGAGCGCGTAGAGGTAGTCCCCGGCGAGCAGAGCGAGATCGGGGTCGTAACCGGCGAGCAGACGGGCCTCGCCGTAATGGAGGAGGTAGCCCTCGCGGACCGCCTCGACCACCAGCGCGTACTCGCCCGGGGCTGAAGCGGCGCGGCGACCGGAAGCAGCGAGAAGCCCAAAGGTGGGGGGGGCTGCCGGCTCGACGACGTGCGGCGAGATCGGCGTATCGCCGTCCCGCAGGTCAGCAGCGAGCAGGTGGAGAGCTTCCTTCGGGTCAGATCGCATCGTCACGTCGGCGCAACGCGTTGGTCCTACAAGGGATGGGAAAGGCAGTTCGGCGCCTCATATGAGGACCTCGTTGAGGGAATCGGCGGCGGCTTCGAGGGTGCGGTCGATGGTTGACTCGTCGTGGGCGAGGGAGACGAACCAGGCCTCGAACTGAGAAGGAGGTGGATAGACGCCGCGGGCGAGCATGGCGCGGCAGAATTGCGCATGGGCCTCGGTGTCGCAGGACGCCGCGGCGGCGAAGTCGAGGACCGGGGTCTCGCTGAAGAAGAGTGTGAGGAGACCGGGAGCGGCAGAGACCTGGAGAGGGCGGGAGCGGGCGAGGTCGGTGAGGCCGGCAGCGAAGCGCTCGGTCAGCTCCCCCAGGCGGCGGTAGGCCTGTGGGTCGAGCTCGGCCAGCGTCGCGATGCCGGCGGCGACCGCAAGCGGGTTGCCGGAGAGCGTCCCCGCCTGGTAGACGTCGCCGGCGGGGGCGACCCGCTCCATCAACTCGCGGGGCCCGGCGAAAGCGGCGGCCGGCAGCCCGCCGCCGAGCACCTTGCCGAGGATCGTCAGGTCTGGCTCGACGCCGTAGAGCTCTTGAGCGCCGCCGCGGGCGACCCGGAAGCCGGTGATCACCTCGTCGAAGACGAGCAGCGCGCCCGCCTCGGCGCTCGCCGCGCGGAGGAACTCGAGAAAGCCCGCGGCGGGCGGGATGACGCCCATGTTCGCGGCGACCGGCTCGGCGAGCAGGGCGGCGACGGGATGGGCGTCGAGGGCGTCGGCGACCGCCGCGCGGTCGCCCCAGGGCACGACGACGGTGGTCGCCGCCTGGGCGGCGGTGACCCCCGGGCTCGCCGGGATGCCGAGCGTCGCCAGGCCGGAGCCGGCGTCGGCGAGCAGCCCGTCGGAGTGGCCGTGGTAGGCGCCTGCGAACTTGATCACGACGTCGCGGCCGGTGGCGGCTCGGGCAAGGCGGATGGCGCTCATCGCCGCCTCGGTACCGGAGCTGGTCATGCGAACCATCTCGACGGAGGGAACCCGGGCGACGACCTCCTCTGCCAACTCGACCTCGGCGGCGGTTGCCGCGCCGAAGCCGGTGCCTCGCCCGGCGGCTTCGACGATCGCCGCGACCACCGCGGGATGGGCGTGGCCGAGGATCGCCGGGCCCCAGGAGCCGACCCAGTCGAGGTAGCGGTTGCCGTCGACGTCGAGCAGCTCGCAGCCCTCACCACGCTCGACGAAGATCGGCTCCCGCCCGATCTGCCGCATCGCTCGCACCGGGCTGTTGACCCCTCCGGGCAGCACCCGAAGCGCTCGCCGGTACAGCTCAGCGGACCGAGGGCTCATCCCCATGAGTTCCGCCACCTCCTCCGCCTCGCGTCGGGGGGTGGCGGGGATCCGCGCCGCATTCCGCGCTCGCTTCGCTCACGAAGAATCAGATTGCGGCGTTCGCTTCGCGAGGGCTACGCATGTTCGGCCTCCCAGGCGGCGTACTCGTCGGTGAAATAGTGGAGGCGGATCTTCTTGTACTCGGTCGAGGAGTAGAGGGTGGCGCGGTCGTCGGGGCCCATCCCGCATTCCTCGGCGATCGAGTCGAGGATCGCGTCGCACTCCTCCTTCGAACGGCCGTGGGCCATGGTGAAGACGCTGTAGGGCCAATCCTCGTAGGTGGGGCGCTGGTAGCAGTGGGAGATGCCGCGGAAGGAGGCCATGCGGGCGCCCATCTCCATGATCTCGCCCTCGGGGACCTTCCAGACCCCCATCCCGTTGGCCGAGAAGCCGGCGCGGCGGTGGTAGAGGATCGCGGCGACGCGGCGCAGGATCTTGCGCTCGACCATGCCGCGCAGGTGGTCGAGCAGGCCCTCTGTGCTTATCCCCAGCTCGCTGGCGGCCTCGTCGTAGGGGCGCTCGACCGCGTCCATCGGCCCCTGCAGGGCGCGAATCACGGCGATGTCGCGATCGTCATAGGGCTGCGCGTCGAGCTCGCGGGGCGGTGAGGCGTCGGCGCTCGCGGCGAGCGCGGCGGTTCCCTTCTCCATCTCCAGGTTCATGTTGATCTTGAACAGCGTCAGGGTCGGCAGCTGCCGCATCGACTCAGCGCCCGTCTCCCGCATCAAGACGTCGAGCGTGCCTGCGAGCCCCAGCTCGGAGTCGGGCGGCGTGGCGATCGTGAACCAGAGGTTGAAGTCGTGGGTGCGCAGGTAGTTGTGGGAGACGCCCGGGTGGGAGTTGACGATCTTGGCGGCGCGCTGGGGGTGCTCGGAGTCGACTTTGGCGGCGACCAGCATCGACTCGTAGCCGAGCGCGCGGGTGTCGAAGATCGGGGTGATCTCGCGGATGATCCGCTCGTCGAGCAGGCGCCGGGTGCGGGTAAGCACGTCGGCCAGCTCCAGCTCGGCCGCCGCGGCGATGCGGGCGAAGGGCTCCGAGTCGAGCGGAAAGCTCGACTGCAGGAGGTTCATCAGCCGCTTGTCGGTCTCGTCCAGCGCGACGGCGGCGCCGTCCTTGCGGCTGCGGGCCTTCGACTGGGGGACCTTCGAGGTGTCTACTGAAGCCACCCTGCGGCCTCCTTCGCGTAGTAGGTGACGATCACGTCGGCGCCGGCGCGGCGAATCGAGGTCAGCGTCTCCACCACCGCCGCGCGCTCGTCGATCCAGTCGTTGGCCGCGGCCGCCTTCAGCATCGAGTACTCGCCGGAGACATGGTAGGCGGCGAGCGGGGCGGCGGTCTCCTCCTTGACCCGGCGGACGACGTCGAGGTAGGGAGTGGCCGGCTTGACCATCACCATGTCGGCCCCCTCATCGAGGTCGAGCTGCGCCTCGCGAACCGCTTCGGCGGCGTTGGCGGGATCCATCTG
Source organism: uncultured Solirubrobacterales bacterium (assembly GCA_963838035.1). Classification (GTDB taxonomy): domain Bacteria; phylum Actinomycetota; class Thermoleophilia; order Solirubrobacterales; family 70-9; genus CAVVNN01. The sequence continues at coordinate 78,477 of CAWIPM010000009.1, read as the reverse complement.
GTAGCCAAGTCGGTCGCCGAACTCGGGCGACGACTCGGCCGCGTCTCGGAAGGGGCCGTAGAAGGCTGAGGCGTACTTTGCGCTGTAGGCGATGATCGGCACGCCGGAGTGGCCCTCCTCGTCGAGCTGGAAGCGGATCGTGCCGACCCGACCGTCCATCATGTCGCTCGGCGCCACCGCGTCAGCGCCGGCCTCGGCGTGGGAGATCGCCGTCTTGGCGAGCAGCTCCACCGTGACGTCGTTGTCCACCTCGCCCTCGCGCACAAAGCCGCAGTGGCCGTGCGAGGTGTACTCGCAGAGGCAGACGTCGGTGATGACGACCAGGTCGGGGTGGGCCTCCTTCAGCGCCCGCACCGCCATCTGCACGATGCCCTCGTCGTCGTAGGCGCCCGAGCCCGACTCGTCTTTGATCGAGGGGACGCCGAAGAGGAGGACAGCCCCGACGCCGGCCGCGGCGACCTCGGTGGCCTCGGCGACGAGTTCGGAGATCGAGAAGCGCTCGACACCCGGCATCGACTCGACCCCTTCGCGGCCGTCGCTGCCGGCGACGACGAAGAGCGGCTGGACCAGGTGCGACGGCGACAGCTCGGTCTCGCGCACGAGCCCGCGCAGGGCCTCGGTGCGGCGCAGGCGGCGCAGGCGGGTGGCCGGGAAGGGCATCCTGCCGATTCTAGGCCGGGTAGCGTTCCGGCGATGGCCTCGGGGACCGAGACGGCAGCGCTGCAGGCGCGAGGGCTGGCCAAGCGCTATGGGGGGCAAGCTGCCCTGCGCGGCGTCGATCTCGAAGCCCGCGCCGGCGAGCTGCTGGCGGTGATCGGGCCCAACGGGGCCGGGAAGACGACGCTGCTATCGATTCTTGCCGGGACCGCCAAGGCTGATGAGGGGGAGGTTCACCTGCCCCAGGGAGAGGTCGGATGGGTGCCCCAGCAGGCGTCGCTATACCGGCGGCTGACGGTGGAGGAGAACCTGCTGCTGTTCGCCCGGCTAGAGGGGCGTGAGGACCCACGGGCTTCGACTGAGGAGATGCTCGAGCTGAGCGGCCTCGGGGAGCGGCGGGGAGAGACCGTGGCCCGGCTCTCAGGTGGGAACCAGCAACGGATCAACGTCGCGATCGGGTTGCTGTCTCGTCCCGTTGTGCTGCTGCTGGATGAGCCCAGCGTCGGGCTCGATCCGCGCCAGCGAGCTCGGCTGTGGGAGTTCGTCTCGGGGTTGGTGGGACGAGGGACGACGGTGATCTTCTCCACCCACGACATCCAGGAGGCGGAGCGCTACGGGAGGCGGCTGCTCGTGCTCGCCGACGGAGAGGCACTTTTCGATGGCGCGGCCGAGGGGCTGCGGGAGGCGGTCCGCCGGGAGGCTCCGGAGGCTGCCGACAGCGACTTCGAGACCGCGTTCGTCGCCTACCTCCAGCACCGGGGGCACTGAGCAGATGCGCGCGCTCGGCTCCTTGCGCTCCGTGCGCTGGCTGCTGCTCAAGGACCTGCAGATCCTGCGGCGCTCGCCGCTGCAGGCCGTGCTGTTGGTCGTCTACCCGGTTCTGATCGCCGTGCTGGTCGGGTTCGCGATATCGCGCGGGCCGGAGAAGCCGCGGGTCGCCTTCCTCAATGAGATCCCGAGCGGGACGCGGGTCACCGTCGGCGGGCAGCAGCTCCCCGCGCTCGGGGTCAGCGACCGGATCTGCCGGCGGGTCGAGTGCGTCCGCGTCAAGAGCCGGCGCGAAGCGATCGACGAGGTCCGCTCGGGTGACGTGCTGGCGGGCCTGGTCCTGCCCGCCGACCTGGTCGACCGGATCAACTCGCTCTCGACGTTGAGCCCCGCCACGCCGAAGGTCGAGGTGATCGTCAACCAGGAGGACCCGATCAAGGCGCAGCTGGTCGACGATCGGATCAGCTCGCTGCTGGCGCAGGCGAACCTGCTGATCGCGCGACGGATCGCGGTCGAAGGCGGCCGCTACCTCAACCTCGTCGTCAACGGCGGGACCTTCCACGCGATCGGCCAGTCGTTCCCGATCCTCGGCATGCGCGCCAGCGCCCAGATCCTCGAAGCGCTGCGCCCGGCGCTTCCGGCGGGGCCGCTGCGCAACTCACTCGACCAGGTCACGCGCTTCGCGGTCCTGGCGCGCGAAAACCTCGACGTCGCAGCGCCGCTGATCGACAGGCTCGCGCAACCGATCGAAGTCGACAAGCAGGTCGTCAACGGCTCGACCCCGCCGCTCGAAGCCTTCGCCATCGCCGTCGCGGCGACCTTCACCCTGGCCTTCGTCACCGTCCTCCTCGTCGCCGGCTCGCTCGCCCTGGAGCGAGAGGAGAACGCCTTCTCCCGACTCACCCGCGGCCTCGTCTCGCCCTCGGCTCTGCTCGTCGAGAAGGTCGCGCTCGGAATCGGCGTCGGCCTGGCGGTCACCCTGCTGATGCTCGCCGGGCTGGAGATCTTCGTGCCCCTGCACTGGAGTCGCGTCGGGCTCTGGCTGGCGGCGATCCTCGCCGGCGGCGCTGCGCTCGCGACCGCCGGGGCGGCGCTCGGGGCGGCGGCTCGCGAGGTCCGGGCGGTCTCGCTGCTCGCCTTCATGGTCACGCTGCCGATCGCCTTCCTCTCCCTGGTTCCCTCGGGCGCGGTCGGCCCGGGCCTCTACAGCGGGATCGAGCTGGTCACCGCGCTCTTCCCGTTCAAGCCCGCGCTACAGGCGATGACCGCGGCCCTCGACTCGGCCGGACCGGGGATCGGCGGGGCCCTGCTGCACCTGCTCGCGCTGATCGCCGCCTATGGCCTGCTCGCCCGCATTGCGCTGCGCCGCTTCGCCGCGGTCTAGGGTCCAGCTCGTGAAGATCCTCTTCATCGGCGACGTGGTCGGCGGTCCGGGGCGCCGGGGATTGCGCGAGGCGATGCCCGGGCTGCGGGAGCGCTACTCCCCGGACCTCGTGGTCGTCAACGGGGAGAACTCTGCAGGGGGGATGGGGATCACCGAGAAGACCTCGCGTGACCTGTTCGAGTCGGGGGCCGGCGTGATCACCAGCGGCAACCATGTCTACCGTCACCGAGAGGCCTACGATTTCCTCGACCGGGAGCCCCGCGTGATCCGGCCGGCCAACTACCCGCACGCGAACCCGGGGCGGGGCCACACCGTGGTCGAGGTCGGAGGAAAGCGGGTCGGGGTGATCAACCTGAGCGGCGCCGAGGGGCTGAAGGTGGCCCGCTCCCCCTTCCACGAGGTCGACAGCATCCTCGAGCGGATCGAGGCCGATCTGGTCATTGTCGACTTCCACGCGGAGATGACCAGCGAGAAGGTGGCGATGGGATGGCACCTCGACGGGCGGGTGGCGGCGGTCCTCGGCACGCACACTCACGTGCCGACGGCGGACGCACGGGTCCTGCCCAAGGGAACGGCGTACATCTCCGACGTGGGCATGACCGGTTCGCGAACCAGCGTGCTCGGGGTGAAACCGGAGCAGGCGCTTGCTCGGTTCATCACTCAGATGCCGGTCAGGTTCGAAACGGCAGACGAAGACGTCTGGGTCATGGGCGCGGTCGTCGACGTCAACGACGAGGGGCTGTCGGCCTCGATAGAGGCGTTCTTGATGCCGGCCAACGCGACCAGCAGCAGCGGGTAGAACCAGACTATGTAGAGGTAGAACCAGTGGTGCATGGTCAGTTGGAGGGCGATCAGGAGGGCAGCGCCCAGGGCAGCCACCTGGACCAGGGTCTTGTGACGAGGACGGAAGGCCAGGAGCAGTGACAGAGCTCCCGTTGCGGCCAGTAGCGCGATGCGCAGGGGTTCCAGGCCTGGGACCTGGCCCCAGATGCTGAACGGGGAGTCGCGGCCGGCCTGGTAGCCGACGGTCCTCTCGTAAAAGGTGCGCAGGCCCGGGTCGATCGCGGGCCAGAGCAGGGCCAGGACCGTGATCAGGATGAAGCCGGCCGCGAAAGCGAGTGGGCCGCGGGTCCTGCCGCGGGGATGAGGTCCCGCCTCTGGGGAGCGGTAGGTGAGGAGCATCGGCGCCAGGACGGCCGGGGCGAACTTCGCCCAGGTGGCGAGGGCGAGCGCCGCGCCGCGGGCGGCCGGGCGGGCGAGGAGCAGCAGCGTTGCGACGAGCAGCAGCGCGACCAGGGTGTCGTTCGAGTTCGACTGCAGGGCGAAGTCGGTGTAGGGGTAGGCGGCCCAGCCGAAGGCCAGGGTTGCGGCCAGCCGGCGGCCGGATGGGCCAGGGCGGATCCTCATTCCCAGGAAGATCAGCAGGGCAAACGTGGCCAGGTCGAAGAAGACGGCCGCGCCGTGGGCGGCCGGGAGATCGTTCCAGGTGCCCGACCAGGGCCAGATCCGCTCGAAGGGGACATAGGCGTAGTAGGTGACCGGGCCGTATGTGTCGCCCTGGGAGACGTCCTTGGGGAAGTTGGCGTAGATCGGTTCGCCATGGGCTATGCGGTCGGCGCCGACCTCGCCGGCGTAGCCGACGTCGATCACGCCGGAGTCGGCCATGTTGAGCCCGACCCGGAAGCCCATCAGGAACAGCGCTGCAATCAACAGCCAGGCCGCCGGCCAGACAGGGCGCAGACCCTCCCCCCTGCCGCGAAGGCCGGTCCAAAGCGCCCGGGCGAGCAGATAGGCGAGTGGCGGGTACTGGAGGGGGACCGAGACGCCGATTTCGCCGCGGTTGAACCAGATGTGGGAGACGCCGAAGCCGAGCAGGACGAGGAGGTCGAGGTTGGCGATCCGCCAGGGGCGGCGCCAATCGACCAGCCCGATCAGGAAGATCGCGCAGATCGGCAGGAAGACGTACGGAGCGTTGAGCTTGTGCCCGAAGGCGCCGGAGTAGCCGCGCGCCATCTCCCAGGCCGCCTGGTACCCGTGCCATACGGTGGTTCCGGTCATTTCACCAATGTTCTCGCTCCATTCCCGGCGCGATGAAGCGGGCGTGCATGCTCGGTCGCTCCGCGCTCATAGTCCGAAATGCTCCCGGACCACCGGTGCCACGTCGCGCAACGCCCACTGCTCCCGCCGGCCCGCATCCTCGGGGCCGCAGCCGACCAACAGCAGCGGCCCCAGCGAGTCGCCGGCGCGGAGCGAGCCGTGGCTGCCGCCGGGGACGTGGGTGGCGCCGCCCCAATCGACCGCCTCGTAGCCGGGCGCCAGCGAGACGACGAAGTCGCCTGCGTGCGGCGCGGTCAAGGCGGACCAGACGCGGGCCAGCGGGTCCGGGAACTCCTCGCTGCGCAGCCGGCCGTCCTCGATCGAAGCCCTCAGGGCAGACAGCTCCCCCTCCACCTCCCAAACCCCGCCGCGCAGGTCCTCGACCGCGCCGCCGGGACGGAAGCGAAGTAGCTCCCCCGCCCGCTCGACCACCGCCACCTCCCCTCCCCCGGCCGGCATCCCGGGCTCGCTGCGGTCGAGGGGCTCGCCGCTCGCGCTCTCCAGCCGGCAGACCAGCTCGACCCCTTCGATCTCGGCGAGAGCCCGTCGCACCGCGCCAGGCGCGGGGCGCTCTCCCTCGCCGGGAAGCAGGTAGACCTGCGCGGCGCGCCCGGACGGGCTGACCGCCAGCTGTGCGCGCTCCGGCCGGTCCTCCGAAGGCTGCAGCACCGCCCACTCCCGGTCGAGCAGCTCTGCCAGAGGCAGGCCGCGGTGGACCGCGGTCTGCGCGTGGTCTGCCAGAAGGATCAACGCGTGCTGCTCGAGGAAGGAATCGAGGCCGCCCACGGCGTCGGTCAGCTTCGCGAAACAGTGGTCGGCCTTGGCGATCGACTCGACGCTCGCCTCGGGCCCGTGGCGGTGCGAGTAGTTGTCGTTGTCGGGCAGCGAGAAGAGGAGGAAGTCGAAGAGGTCGGCCTCGGCGAGCGCGGCCGAGCAGCAGGCCGAGTAGCCGTCACGGCTGCCCGGGATCGAGGTCGACTTGCAGGGCAGCTCGCGGCTGGCGTATAGGTCGCCGTAGAAGAGCTCCGCCGGCCCCCAGGTGTGGTGACGGAACTTGAGACTGGTCGCGTCGACCGCCCGCCGCAGCAAGCCGTCGAGGGAGACCTGGTGCCGATGCCGTCCGCGGTAGATCAGAAACGGCGTGCTGGCGGTCCGCGCGCCGCCGTCGTCGAGCTGCTCGAACAACGTCTCGACCTCCGGGCTGAGGTGGGCCAGGTTCATGTTGTAGACGAGGTCGTAGAGGGTGCGGAAGACGCCGAAGGCCCGGGTCGCATCGAGCGAGGAGCCGTACTCGACGTAGCGGCACTCGAGCCGGTGATACCAGTTCATGCCGCTGATCCAGTGGCGCTCGGCGCCCACGCCGGTGACCATCTCGGCGCACGCCACCGGGGTCACCGACGGGAAGCTGGAGACGCAATCGGGGACGAGCACGCCGCGTTCGATCAGCGCCCCGAAGGTCGGCGCGCGCCCGTCGGCCACCGCGCGTTCCAGCATGTCGGTGCGCATCGAGTCGACGTAGGCGAGGACGAGCTTCTTGTCGGAACGCGCCTTCGGGGGCATCGCCCCTGAATGATGCTCGACCCGCTTAGCGCAGGACCCGCAGCCCTGCGTGTTTGCGCTGGGCACGGCGGCGGCGGGCGAGGCCGAGCCAGATCAGCGCGGCCAGTACCAGAAGGACAGCGACCGGGATCAGGAGCGAGATCGCGACGACCACCAGCGCCGTGAGCGAGACGAGGAAGCCGAGGGCGCTGCCGCGGCCGCCCTCACGACGGCCCGCGCCGGAGACGAGATCGCTGATCACGAGGCAGGCGACGACGGCGCCGAGCAGAGTGAGGACGGCGCCGAGCGGGCCTTCGAGCAGGAAACCGACCGCCAGACCGATCACGGCGGCGAGCAGCGTCATCCTGCCGCGCGCGGAGCCGTGGGTGCCGGCGGCGCCGGCGAGCATCCCGATCGCGATGCCGATACCCAGCACGGTGAGGGAATCCATGTGCGACAACCTAACCCCCCGGGGGCTCTCGGCGCGGATTCGGCACACTTCAGTGGATGCCCGAGCCGCCCCACAGGCGCCGCGCCCACACCCGGACCCGCGATCTGGAGCGCTATGCCGGCCTCTTCGCCGAGCGCACCGGCGTGATGCGCTCCTCGGCGATGCGGGACCTGATGGCGATCACCGCCCGCCCCGAGGTGATCTCCCTGGCCGGAGGGCTTCCCGACACCTCCACCTTCCCGGCGCAGAGCTTCGCCGCTCAGATGACTCGCATCGCCCAGGAGTCCGCCGCGAAAGCGCTGCAGTACGGGCCGACCGAGGGGTTCGAGGAGACCAAGGACTGCATCGTCGAGGTGATGGCCGCCGAGGGAATGCTTCCCGACCCCGCCGATGTGATCGTCACAACCGGTGGCCAGCAGGCGATCGACCTGGTCTGCAAGACGCTTCTGGACCCGGGCGACATCGTGATCTGCGAGGCGCCCACCTACCCGGGCGCGGTCCCGGTCTTCTGCAGCTACCAGGCGGACGTGATCCAGATCGAGTGCGACGCGGACGGGATGCGGGTCGAGCTGCTGGAGGAGGCGCTGGAGCGGCTTGCGGGCGAGGGGCGGCGGCCGAAATTCGTCTACTCGGTGCCGACCTTCCAGAACCCCGCGGGGGTGACGCTCTCCTTCGAGCGCCGGCGGCGGCTGGTCGAGCTGGCGCGGCTGCACGAGATGCTCGTCGTCGAGGACAACCCCTACGGGCTGCTTCGCTACAGCGGGGATGGGCTGCCGCCCCTCTACCAGCTCGACGGCGGCGACTACGTCATCTACATCGGCACCCTCTCCAAGATCCTCTCCCCCGGCATCCGCCTCGGCTGGGCGGTCGCGCCGCCCCCGGTGATGGAGAAGGTCGTGCTCGGCAAGCAGGCCTCCGACCTCTGCACCTCGACCCTGACCCAGTACTTCGTGCGCGAGTACTTCGCCGAAGGGCAGTGGCGCGGCTACATCGACGAGCTGATCGAGATCTACCGCGGCCGGCGCGACGTCATGCTCGGGTCGCTGCTCGAGCACTTCCCGCGGCAGGCGACCTGGACCGAGCCGGAGGGAGGGCTCTTCATCTGGGCGACCCTGCCCTCCTACATCGACACCGGCGACCTGCTGGCGAAGGCGCTTCGCGACGACGTCGCTTTCGTCCCCGGCCAGGCCGCCTACGTCGACGGGCGCGGCCGCAGCTCGATGCGGCTCAACTTCTCCGGAGTCACCGAGGAGGAAATCCACGAGGGCATCCGCCGCATCGGCAACGTGATCGCCGAGCAGGTCGAGCTGTACGGGGCGTTGACCGGAGAGCATCCGGAGGCTCCGGCTCCGCAAGACGAAGTGGAGGAGGCTGACGTATTGCCGTTCCGCAAGGCGGGCGAGGGCTCGTGAAGGTCGCCGTGCTCAAAGGTGGGCGATCGCTGGAGCGGGGGGTCTCGCTGCGCTCGGCCGCTCGGGTTGAGGACGCGCTCGAGCGGCTCGGGCATGAGGTGCTGCCGCTCGACGTCGACGGGGAGCTGGTCAAGCGCCTGATCGCCGCCGACCCTGACATCGCCTTCGTCGCCCTGCACGGTGCGGGCGGGGAGGATGGCACCGCGCAGGAGCTGCTGGAGATCCTCGACATTCCCTTCACCGGCCCCGGCGTCGCCGCCTGCGCGCGCTGCATGGACAAGGTGCTCGCCAAGCACGTGCTTCGGGAGGCCGGCGTGCTGACGCCCGACTGGTTCGCCTTCAACGAAACCGCCTTCCGCGAGCTCGGGGCGGCCGATGCCCTGAGCGGGATCGAGAAGCGCCTCGGCTTCCCCCTCGTCGTCAAGCCCAGCCGTGGCGGGTCGGCGCTGGGCGTGAAGTTCGCCGGCAGCCGGTTCGAGGTTCCCGAGGCCCTGGTTTCCGCTTTCAGCTACGACGACAGGGTGCTGCTCGAGCGCTTCGTCGAGGGGCGGGAGCTGGCCGTCAGCCTCCTCGGCGGCGAGCCGTTGCCGATCGTCGAGGCGATCCCGACGGGCGGCGATCGCTACGACTTCGAGGCCCGCTACGAGATCGGCCGCACGACGTTCACCTGCCCGGCGGAGCTGAGCAGCGAGGAGGGTGCGGCCGTCAACGAGGCTGCCCTGGACGCATACGAGGCGCTGGGCTGCGCCGGCTTCGCCCGCGCCGACCTGATCCTCGACGAGGCGGGGCCCCAGGTACTCGAGGTCAACGCCATCCCCGGCCTCACCGACACCAGCCTCCTCCCCCAGGCCGCCGAGGCAGCCGGGATCTCCTTCGAGCAGCTGGTCGAGCGGATCCTCGACCTCGCCCTGAACCCGACCCCCGCCCAGTAGGGGCCGTCAGGAGTCCTCGCCTTTGGCGAAGTCTTCGGGGGTTACCTCGTCGAGGAAGCTTTTGAACTTGTCGACGACCTCCTCGGTGTCCTCGACCTCGTGCTCGAACTCGATCGCCGACTCCTCGATCACCGCCTCCGCCGCGAAGATCGGCGCCGAGACGCGGACCGCGAGAGCGAGAGCGTCGGAGGGACGCGAATCGATCTCGATCTCGGAGCCGTTGACTGAGACCGTGATCGAGGCGTAGAACGTGTTGTCGCGCAGCTCGGTCACCGAGACCCGCTCGCACTTCGCGTCGAGCTGCTCGAGCACGTCGGAGAGCAGGTCGTGTGTCATCGGCCGCGGCGTCGACGCGCCCTGCAGCTTCATCAGGATTGCCGCCGCCTCCGGGTGGCCGATCCAGATCGGCAGAAACCGGTTCCCGTCGACGGTCTTCAACAGCACGATCGGCTGCTTGCCGACCATGTCGAAGCTGACCCCGTAGATCTGCATCTGCTGCACGAGTGGGCGATCCTGGATTCGAACCAGGGACCTCGTCCTTATCAGAGACGCGCTCTAACCAACTGAGCTAATCGCCCGCGATCCGCTCGCGATGATAGCGGCCAAACTGGGGCTCCAGGCGGCGCGTTCAGGCTCGGCGACCGCCCAGCTTGCGGGCCAGGTCAAGGGCCTCATCGAGGTCGTCGAAGCGGATCTCGATGACGACCTCGCCGGCTCTGGATCGGACCTTGACCTCGTGGCCGAGCGCCGACTCGAGCCTGTCGGCTGCCTCACGCATCGCCGCCGCCTCTTCCGGGTCGACGCTCTTGCGAAGACCCCTCTTTGCCTTTGGCTGGCCAGCCAGCCCAACCCTCTCCTCGGTCTCTCGGACCGACCACCCCGCCCTCGCCGCCTCGCGCGCGAGGCGCCTGCGGACGTCGTTGCCGTCGGCGGAGAGCAGCGCCTTACCGTGCCCTTCGCTCAACTTGGCCGATTCGAGCAGCTCCAGCACCTCGTCGGGCAGGTCGAGCAGCCGAATCAGGTTGGAGACGGCGGGACGGCTGCGGCCCACGCGCCGCGCCAGATCCTCTTTCGAGAGGCCGAGCTCCTCAACGAGGGCGGCGCAGGCGCGCGCCTCGTCGACCGGGTTGAGGTCCTCGCGCACCATGTTCTCGATCAGCGCCGCCTGCAGCCGCTCGGCCTCCTCCTGATCGCGGACCACGGCCGGGACCTTTTCCAGCCCGGCCTCCTGGGCGGCGCGCCAGCGCCGCTCGCCGGCGATCAGCTCGTAGCTGCCGTCGTGCAGCGGCCGCACCAACAACGGCTGCACAACCCCGCTCGCCTCGATCGAAGAGGCGAGGCCGGCCAGCGCCTCGGGGTCGAACGTCTTGCGAGGCTGGTTCGGATTCGGCTTGATCAAGCCGACCGGGAGCTCGAGCAGCTCGCCAGCATCTCCGGCGGCGGTCTCCGGCAGGATCGCCGCCAGACCGCGGCCGATCCCCCGTTTCGTCCCGCTAGCCACGCTCTGCCAGCTCCCTGGCAACTGCCCTGTAGGCGTCGGACCCGCGCGAGTGGGGGGAGTGCTCGGTCACGGGCAGACCATAACTGGGGGCCTCGGCTACCCGCACGCTGCGGGGTATCACCGTCTCGAACACCAGCCCGGGGAAATGCTCGCGCAGTTCGCGCTCGACGTCCTGCGCGAGCCGCGTGCGCTCGTCGTGCATGGTGACCAGCAGGCCCGATACCTCCAGCGCCGGATTGAGCTCGCGACGGATCAGGTTGAGCGTCTCGAGAAACTGGACGAGCCCCTCCAGCGCCAGGTACTCGGCCTGGACCGGCACGATCACCCGATCCGCGGCGACCAGCGCGTTGACGCTGATCGGGCCCAGCGACGGCGGGCAGTCGAGCAGGGTGGCCGCGAACCGCTCGCGAACCGGGCCCAGGCGCGCGCGCAGCCGCGTCTCAGAGCCGTCGATCCGCGGCAGCTCCACCGCAGCGCCGGCGAGATCGCGATTGGCCGGCACCAGCCAGAGGTTGTCGGGCCCCGCCGGCCTCGCGGCGCCGGCGACCGAGACCTCGCCGATAAGGCAGTCGTAGGAGGAAGGATGCAGGTCGCGGTCTCCGCCGAGCGCCACCGTCGCGTTGCATTGCGGATCGAGGTCGACCAGGAGCGTCTGGGAGCCGGAGGCGGCGGTGCAGGCGGCGATGTTGACCGCGGTGGTCGTCTTCCCGACTCCACCCTTTTGGTTCGCGACCGCGTAGACGACTCCCATGTAGGGCCAGACTATTTGGAGGAAGCGGGAGCGGGGGGCGGGCCCCCGGCTTCAACCGCGCGGGCGCTTCTTCGCCATGCCCGGGCGGCGCGGGAGATCGGACGGCGTCCGGCCCTTCTTGCGGATCAGGTGCAGGTGCCGGTGTTCGCTGCCGGCAGAAGGCCCCACGTGGAGGGCTCGCTCGGGGTACATCGCCAGCTGCGAGGAGGCCCCGCCGAGCTGGGCCTCCTCTGCCTCGTCGCGTTTGCCCTTCCACGCCACGAGCACGCCGCCGTCGACAAGCAGCGGAGAAGCGAGCTCCGCGAGGGTCGAGAGCCGGCCCACCGCTCGGGCGGTCACAACCTCGTAGCCACCCCGGCCCTCCCCGCTCGCCCATTCCTCCGAGCGCGCGTTGACCACGCGCGCATTCGAGATTCCCGACGCCTCGATGGCCCGCTGCATGAAGTCGCACTTACGGCCGATCGACTCGATCAAGTCGACGTGGGCTCGAGGCAGGGCCGCCGCGAGGACGATGCCCGGAAACCCAGCTCCAGAGCCGATGTCTGCGATCTTCTCCGCTTCGCGGAGCTGCGGGAGGTCCAGCCCGGTGAGGCTGTCGGCGACATGGACCCTCCAGGCGCGATCGTCGGTTACCGAGCTGACCGATGCTCGCTCGCTCGCGAGCAGGTCGAGGACCGTTTGCAGGGCCGCGCGAGCTCGCGGGTCCAGAGCGCCCGTCGGATCCGCGCTCACTCGGAAACGAGGGGCGCCACGACCACGCGGCGACGTGGCTCGTCGCCTTCGCTGAAGGTCTCGATCCCCGAGCGCTCCTTGAGGTGCTCGTGGACCACACGTCGTTCCTGTGCGCTCATCGGGTCCATCTCGACGGGGCCGCCGCCGCTCAGCGCCTGCTCCGCGGCGCGGTCCGCGCGGGAGACCAGCACCTCGCGCCGACGCTCGCGATAGCCGGCGGCGTCGACCACGACCCGTTTGCGGTCGCGAGTCCCCCGAAAAGCCGCCTGGTAGCAGAGCAGCTGGAGCGCGTCGATCGTCTGACCCCGCTTCCCGATCAGCAATCCATAGTCGTCATCCCCGACGACTACCGCCTCGATCCGATCGTCGTCCTCGCTGACCTCGACCTCCCCGTCGAGATCGAGCTCGTCGAGAACCCCCTCGACAAGCTCCCGAACCCGCTCCGCCGGCTCCTGTGGCCAATCCACGCTCTCGCTCACGCCCGCACCCTACCGCCGCTTCTTCTTCTTCTTCGGCGGTGGCGGCGGGGGCTTGGCCGCCGCAACCTCCGCCGGCGTGGCCATCGTCGGAGCCGGGATCAGCTTCTGCAGGGTGTACGACTGTCCGATCGTCCAGACGTTGGTCGTGATCCAGTAGAGGATCAGGCCGGCCGGGAAGTTGATGATGAAGATGACGAAGACCAGCGGCAGGGCCAGCATCATCGTCCGCTGGCTTTTGTCGGCGGACGCCGCCATCATCATTCCCGAGATCAGCTGGGTGACTACGTAGAGGACGATCAGGGCGATCAGCACGCCCCCGGTCGCCTTCGCGGTCAGGTCGGGAATGAAGAGGAACGACGCCTGGCTGCCGCAATGCCCCGCTTCGCAGCCGATGTCGGCCGGCAGCTCGTGGCGCAGCACCGAGAACAGCGCGATGAAGACCGGGAACTGCGCGAGCAGTGGAATGCAGGAGGCGAAGGGGTTGACTTTGTTCTCTTTGTAGAAGTTCATCATCTCTTGCTGCATGCGCTGTTTGTCGTTCTTGTATTTGGCCTGGATCTCTTTGATCTGCGGCTGCAGCGCCTGCATCATCCGCATTCCCTTCAGCTGTTTGTAGGTGAGGGGGATGAGGACGATCCGCGTCGCGAAGGTCAGCGCGATGATCGCGCCGCCCCAGCTGAGGCCGGCGTTGTCGTGGAAGAACTGGAGAACCGAGTTGGCCAGGTCGACCAGCGGCTGGAAGATGTTTGCGTCGGGGATCATGGATGGGCCTCACGGTGGTACTCGGAGGGGTCGACCGGGCCGACGCGGAGGGTGAAGCGGTCGGGCACCGGGTCGAAGCCGCCGTGGCTGAACGGGTTGCAGCGGAGCAGGCGCCAGGCGCCGAGCATCAGGCCTCGCAGCGCGCCGAAGCGCTGAATCGCTTCGGCCGCGTAGGCGGAGCAGGTCGGCTCGTAGCGGCAGCGGCGGGGGCGAGCCGGGGAAACCCAGCGGCGGTAGGCCGCGATCGGGAAGAGGACGAGGCGTTTCACGTGGAACGCCCCCCCGGGGTGAGGCCCGCGAGGGCCTCCTCGATGCTCTTCTTGACGCCCACAGCGCCCTCGCGCTCGACCAGGTCACCGATTTCCGGACGCGCGACGAGGACGAAGTCCTGCATCGGCGGCAGCTCTTCAGAAAGGCCCCAGAACGCTTCGCGCATCGTCCGCTTCACCCTGTTGCGGTCGACCGCGCCGCCCACCTTGCGGCCGACAGAGACCCCCAGCCTCACCGCTCGCTCCCGCTCGTCGTCGGGGCGGGGAAAGCGGTAGAGGACGAGGTAGCGGGTCGCATGAGAGGTGCCCTCGCGGTAAACGCGGTCGAACTCGCCGCTGCGCGAGAGCCGGCGTCGGCGTCGCTTCGACGACGCCATTAAGGAGTGAGGCGCTTCCGGCCCTTGCGCCGCCGTCGCTTCAGGATCGCCCGGCCGCCTCGAGTGCTCATCCGAGCTCGGAATCCGTGGGTCTTCGCCCGCTTCCGCTTCTTCGGCTGGTAGGTGCGCTTCATCGGGGCCGGAGTATAGGGCGGGACGCTCGGATCGTCGTCGCTCGGTTTTGGCCGGGAATTGCGGAAGCGTCCTCAACCGGGCCGCGAGCCGTCGCTATGGTCGCTCGCCAGTGCACGACGACGCGGATCGACAGTCTCCCGGCGCCATCTGGCAGGAGGTCCAGGAGACGCTGCGGGCCTCGGTCCCGGACTCCACCTTCAGGATCTGGCTTGAGCCGATCGTTGTGGTGGGAACCCAGGGCCACACGCTCCACCTCACCGCCCCCGAGCGGGTCCGGGCCTGGGTTCAGCGCCGCTACTCGTCACTGATCCTCGAGGCGCTGCGCGACGTCACCGACATCCTGCGGGAGATCAGCTTCGCGCCGGCGGACGGCGAGCGGGGCGCTGAGGCGAGCTCCTCGGGCGTCACCCAGCTCAATCCCGACTACACCTTCGACCGGTTCGTGATCGGCGCGGGGAACCGGCTCGCCCACGCTGCCGCGCTCGTGGTCGCCGAGACGCCTTCGGAGTCCTATAACCCGCTCTTCCTCCACGGGCCTCCGGGCCTGGGAAAGACCCACCTGCTGGCTGCGGTCGCCAATTATCTCCACGCCAACGCCCCCGGCCTCAACGTCCGCTACACGACCGCCGAGTCCTTCACCAATGAGTTCGTCGGGGCGCTGCGCAGCGCCGGAACGGAGGCCTTCAAGGGCCGCTACCGCGATCTCGACGTGCTCCTCATCGACGATGTCCAGTTCCTCGAGGGCAAGCATCACACCGAGGAGGAGTTCTTCCACACCTTCAACGCCCTCTACGAGTCGGGGAGCCAGCTCGTCCTCTCCGCCGACCGGATCCCGAGCGAGCTCTCGACCCTCGCCTCGCGGCTTCGCGACCGCTTCGAGTGGGGCCTGACCGTCCCCGTCGAGCCGCCGAACCTCGCCACTCGCCTCACCGTCCTGCGGCGGCTCGTGCTCGAAGCCGGCGTTGAGATCGCCGACCGTGACGCCCTTTCCGAGATCGCCGAGCGGATCGACGCCAACGTCCGCCAGCTCCGCGGGGCGCTGACGCGGGTGATCGCGCATGCCTCGCTGATGGCCAAGCCGCTCAGCTCGGAGTTGGTCGCGGAAGTGATCCCTCGTGCCTCGCGTCACGCAGAGGGAACGCCGGTGGGGACGATCCAGGCACGAGTCGCAGCCGAGTTCGGCGTCTCCACTGCCGAGCTGGTCGGCTCCACACGCGCCGCCGCCCCGCTCCGTGCCCGCCAGGTCGCGATCTTCCTCACCCGCGAGCTGACCGACCTATCGCTGCCGCAGATCGGCCGCCTCTACGGCGGGCGTGACCACTCGACCGTGCTCAACTCGGTGCGCCGGGTGGAGGCCGGACTGATCGAGGACCAGGCCTTGGCGGATCGGGTGACAGAGCTGCGCACCGCAATCCACAGCCCTGAGCGCTCGTCTGCCTGACGCCCGACGGCGCTGTAAGAATCAATGCTTTCCCACAGCCAACTCCACAGGTCGCAAATCGCCTTCCATCGCGAAGTCGTCCGTGGCTGCCGCGATCTCAACAGGTCCTAATCCAACTCAAGAAGGCAATCGACACTTGAAGCTCAACACAAAGCGAGAAGAACTCGCCTCCAAGCTTTCGATCGTCTCCCGGGCGATCTCAAACCGCGCTGCAACCCAGTCTCTCTCTGGAATCCTCCTCAACGCGAGCACGAACGGCGTGACTCTGAGCGCAACGGACCTCGAGATGGGGCTGGAGACCGGTCTCGAGGCCGAGGTCGGAGACGAGGGCTCCGCCCTGCTTCCCGGCCGGCTTCTCGCAGAGGTCACCCGCTCTCTCGGCGATGCGGCTGTCGAGATCGAGTTGCGCGAGTCCGAGCGCGACGTGGAGATCCGCAGCGGCGGCTCCAGCTTCCATCTCCGCACCCTGCCGGCCGAGGACTTCCCGAGCTTCCCGGCAGCAGACGGCGAGCCGCTGAAGATCCCGGCCGCAGCTCTGGCCGCAACGGTCGAGCTCGTGGAGCGAGCCGCCTCGCGCGACGACATGCGGCCGGTGCTGACCGGCGTCCTGGTCTCCGCCGCCGGCAACGAGATGACCATGGTCGCGACCGACTCCTACCGGCTGGCGGTGAAGCGGACCGAGCTCGAGACCGAGATCGGCGGCGAGCTCGAGGCCAACATCCCGGCCCGCGCCCTGCGCGAGCTCAGCCGCATCCTCTCCTCGGAGGGCGCCGAGGAGGTCGCGGTGACGCTGCTCCCCAACCAGGCGATCTTCAGGGCAGGGCCGGTTATCCTCAACACGAGGCTGATCGACGGCCAGTTCCCCAACTTTCGACAGCTTCTGCCGGAGTCCTACGAGCACGACGTGCGCCTGCCCCGGCCGGAGTTCCTCGACGTCACCCGCCGGATCAGCCAGATGGCGCTTCGCAACGCGCCGTTGCGGCTCTCCTTCTCGCCGGGGGAGCTGACCGTGGCGGCGGAGACGCCCGATGTCGGCGACGCGGAGGAGACGATGCCCGCAGCGTTCGAGGGCGAGCCGATGGAGATCGGCTTCAACCCGGAGTTCCTCAGGGAAGGGATCGAGAGCGTCGAGGGGGACGAGGTGGTGCTGCGGCTGATCTCGCCGCTGCGGCCGGGCCTGCTGCAGCCGGTCGACAACGAAGACTTCCGTTACCTGGTGATGCCCATCCGCCTCAACGTGTGAGGCAGCGTGCTGGTCACCGCCATCGAGGCGAGGCCCTTGCGGAGCCTCGACCACGTTCGGGTGGAGCTGGGCCCCGGGGTCGTCAGCCTCCTCGGCCCGAACGGGGCCGGTAAGACCAATTTCGTCGAGGCGGTCTACTTTGCCCTGACCGGACGGTCGTTCCGGACCGCTGACCGCCGCGACCTGATCCCCTTCGGCGACTCGTTTGCGCGCGCGGAGGCGACCGTTCGCGACGATGAGGGGCCGGCGCACCTGCTGCTCGCCTCGGTGAGCCGGACCGAGGGCCGCCGCCACCTGCTCGACGGCAACGCCGCCGACCCGGGCGCGTTGGCCCGTCATCGGCCGCCGGTCGCGGTCTTCTCTCCGGATCGGCTGACCCTGGTCAAGGGCCCGCCGGCCGAGCGGCGGGCGCACCTCGATCGGTTTATCGCGGCGCGATGGCCGTCACGGTCGGAGCTGCGCAAGCGCTTCGGCCAGGCCCTGGCCCAACGCAACGCGCTGATCGCCCGGGTTGCCGCAGGGCGTAGCGCCGCGGCCGGGCTCGAGGTATGGGACGCGGCCCTGGCTGAGGCCGCCGAGCCGCTGGTCGCGGCTCGCGCCGAGGCGACGGAGGAGTTGGCGGCGACCTTCACCGACGGCGCCGGGGAGCTGGGTCTGGAGCAGGCATCGATCGAGTACGCGCCACGGGCGAGCGGCTCTGCCGAAGAGCTGCGCGATGGGCTGTCCGAGCGGCGGGATCAGGACCTGCGCCTCGGCCGCACCTCCTGGGGCCCGCACCTGGACGAGTTGAAGCTGTCCGCGCAAGGTCGCTCGCTGCGGCGCTACGGCTCGCAGGGACAGCAGCGCGCCGCCCTCCTGGCTCTGCTCTTTGCCGAGCGCGACGCGTTGCTGGAGGCCCGCCGGGTGACGCCGCTGCTGCTCCTCGACGACGTGATGAGCGAGCTCGACCCCGGCCGGCGCGAGCAGCTCGTCAAGCGCCTCCTCCGTGGTGGGCAGGCGCTGATCACCGCTGCCGACGAGGAGTCGGTCCCCGCCGCGGCGCTGGCGAGTGTGGTGCGCATGCCCTGGCAGGCCCCACAACACGCGGCGGCGGCATGATGCCCGAGGCCGGCCGGTGACCCACCGCCGCTCGCCGCGGCCCGCCGCGAGGGCAATCCGAGCAGCGCGCGAGCAGGCCGCCCCGCAGACACCGCTGGCCGCGATCCAGGCGGTCTGGCCGGAGGCCGTAGGCCCCCAGCTGGCGGCCCGGGCCGAGCCTGTCTCGGAGCGGGGTGGAGAGGTGACGATCGAGTGCGCCGACGCGGTCTGGGCGGACGAGCTGAGCTTGATGCAGGCCCAGCTGCTGGAGCGCCTCCGCGAGCGTCTGCGGGGGTCGGCGCCGGAGAGCCTCCGGTTTCGTGTCAACCGCGCCCGTCCATAATCGCACTTATTTCACGATTTGCAGGGCTTTTGTGTTGAGGGAGCCGAGGTTCCGGAGGGCTTAACTGGTATCCTTATGTCAACTAGTTCGGTGCCCCGACCGGTGTGGAGCAGGCCTCCAGGCAGTCGGGGTTTTCTGTGAGAACCGGAAGGGATTCATTGCCCGAGAAGAAAACCAAGCCTGCCCAAGCCTCGGACTCCTATGGCGCCAAGGACATCACCGTCCTCGAGGGACTGGAAGCGGTTCGCAAGCGACCGGGTATGTACATCGGCTCCACCGGCCCGCGCGGCCTGCACCACCTCGTCTATGAGGTCGTCGACAACTCGGTCGACGAGGCGCTGGCGGGCCACTGCGACAGCGTCTGCGTCACTCTGCACCCCGACAACAGCTGCACGGTGCGAGACGACGGCCGTGGCATCCCGGTCGAGACGATGGAGAAAGAGCAGCGCCCGGCCGCCGAGGTGGTGCTGACCGTTCTCCATGCCGGCGGCAAGTTCGGTGACGGAGGTGGGTACAAGGTCTCGGGTGGGTTGCACGGCGTCGGTGTCTCGGTGGTCAACGCGCTCTCGGAGCGGCTCCACCTGGAGATCAGCCGCGACGGCCACGTCTGGTCGCAGGACTACGAGCGGGGCAAGCCGATGTCGGACCTGGCGAAGGGCGCCGCGACCAAAGAGCAAGGCACCGAGATCACCTTTCTGCCCGACCTCGAGATCTTCGAAGAGATCGAGTTCGACTTCCAGACCCTCGCCGAGCGTCTGCGTGAGACCGCCTTTCTCACCCGTGGGCTGAAGATCGAGCTGATCGACGAGCGCGGCCAGACCAATAGCGTCACCTTCCAGTACGAGGGGGGGATCGAGGACTTCGTCCGCCATCTCAACGAAAACAAGGACGAGGTGCATCGCAAGGTCATCTTCTTCGAGGGCAGCAAAGACGAGGGACAGGTCGAGGTGGCGATGCAGTGGAACACCTCCTATCAGGAGTCGATCTTCAGCTTCGCCAACAACATCAACACCCACGAGGGAGGGACCCACCTCTCCGGCTTCCGCGCAGCGCTGACCCGGACATTGAACGCCTACGCCCGCAACAAAGGGCTGTTGAAAGAGAAAGACGACAACCTCGCCGGCGAGGACGTGCGCGAGGGCCTTACCGCGGTGATCTCGGTCAAGTTGCACGACCCGCAGTTCGAGGGCCAGACCAAGACCAAACTCGGCAACCCGCCGATTCGGGGCCTGGTCGAGGAGACCGTAAACCGAAAGCTCGGCGAGTACCTGGAGGAGAATCCCGCCGACGCCCGCCGGGTCATCGGCAAGGCGATCGACGCCTCAAGGGCGCGCGCCGCCGCCCGCAAGGCGCGCGATCTGACCCGCAAGTCGGCGCTGGAGAACTCGACCTTGCCCGGCAAGCTCGCCGACTGCACGGTCAAGGACCCGAGCCTGGCCGAGATCTTCGTCGTCGAGGGGGACTCCGCCGGCGGCTCGGCGAAGCAGGCCCGCGACCGCAACACGCAGGCGGTGCTGCCCCTGCGCGGAAAGATCATCAACGTCGAGAAGAGCCGGATCGACAAGGTTCTGGCCAACAACGAGATCCAGGCGCTGATCACGGCGATCGGAACCGGGGTCCACGACGAGTTCGACCTCGACGACGCCAGGTACCACAAGATCGTGATGGCGACCGACGCGGACGTCGACGGCGCCCACATCCGCACCCTGGTCCTGACCTTCCTCTACCGGCAGATGCCGCAGCTGATCGACGCCGGATATGTCTACATCGCCAAACCTCCGCTCTACCGGGTCAAGCAGGGCAACCAGGAGACCTATCTGGAGCGTGAGTCGGAACTCGAGGAGCTGTTGCTGCGCGGCAAGCTCGAGGAATTCGAGCTCATCGATGCCACCGGCAGCTCGAAGAAGCTGACCCCGAGCCGCTGGCAGGCCTATGTCCGGCGCTCAAAGGAGTACGAGGGCTGGGGCTCCTCGCTGCAGGCTGAGTTCGGACATGACCTGGTGCGCTTCCTGGAGGAGTCCAACCTGCTCGACGAGGCGGTCGGCAGTGTTTCTGCCGCAGCCAAGCTGATGGGCGCGGTGGCGCCCGAGGGAGCCCCGTTCGACACCGAGGTGCTCGAGGTCACCGACGAGCTGCTCGTCGTCAAGGCGATCGAGCGAAGGAGCGGTCTCGCCCGCACCCACCGACTACCCGCCGCGCTGTTCTCCCATTTCGACTACCGCAAGTTCGTCGAGGTCCACGAGGCGCTGCTGAAGCAGGTCGGGCGCCCCCCGTTCGAGGTTCGGCTCGGCGAGCGCCGCGGCGCCGCGATCTCGTTCCAGACGCTGCGCGGCGCGGTGCTCGATCTGGCTCGGCACGGAGTTCAGCTGACGCGGTTCAAGGGACTTGGCGAGATGAACGCAGAGCAGCTGCGCGAGACGACGATGGACCCAGCCAGCCGCACGCTGGCCCGGGTCACGCTCGAAGACGCCACCGCCGCCGATCAGATCTTCTCGATGCTGATGGGCGACCAGGTGGGCCCGAGGCGCGAGTTCATCGAGAACCACGCAAAGGAGGTCCGCTTCCTCGATGTCTGACTCGGCCCGAACGGAGAAACGCTGAATGGCACTTGACGCTTTGACCGGTCGGATCGAGGAGCGCGAGCTCGAGAAGGAGATGCGGTCGTCCTATCTCGATTACGCGATGAGCGTGATCGTCGGCCGGGCGCTGCCGGATGCGCGCGATGGGCTCAAGCCGGTCCACCGCCGTGTGCTCTACGCGATGCACGACGTCGGCCTGCAGCCGACCCGGGCGTATCGCAAGTGCGCGTTCATCGTCGGTGAGGTGATGGGCAAGTACCACCCGCACGGCGACTCGGCGATCTACGACACCCTGGTGCGGATGGCGCAGGACTTCTCCCTGCGCTACCTGCTCGTCGACGGCCAGGGCAACTTCGGCTCGATCGACGACGACCCGGCGGCGGCGATGAGGTACACCGAGGCGCGCCTCACCCGGCTCGCGACCGAGCTGCTGCGCGATATCGACGCCGACACCGTCGACTTCGGGCCCAACTACGACGAATCGACCCAGGAGCCGCTGGTCCTGCCGGCGCGCTTCCCGAACCTACTCGTCAACGGCACCTCGGGAATCGCGGTCGGAATGGCGACGAACATCCCGCCGCACAACCTGCGCGAGGTGGCCGGCGCGGTAGCGGCGTACATCGACGACCCCGAGATCGACCTGGCGGGCCTGATGGAGCACGTCAAGGGCCCCGACTTCCCGGGCGGCGGGATCATGAGCCGCGAGGGGATCCGCGACGCCTATGCGTCGGGACGGGGCAGCATCAGGGTTCGGGCCCGCGCCCACGTCGAGCCGCTGAAGGGAGGCAAGGAGGCGATCGTCGTCACCGAGTTGCCGTTCACCGTCAAG
Source organism: uncultured Solirubrobacterales bacterium (assembly GCA_963838035.1). GTDB lineage: Bacteria > Actinomycetota > Thermoleophilia > Solirubrobacterales > 70-9 > CAVVNN01. The sequence goes on along the minus strand of CAWIPM010000009.1, from coordinate 56,719 downwards.
AAGCTCGGCGACGGTGGCCTGGTCACCAAGATCGCCGACCTCGCCCGGGACAAGAAACTGGAGGGGATCTCCGACCTTCGCGACGAGTCGGACGGCAGTGGCATGCGGCTGGTCATCGAGTTGAAACGCGGCGGCCCGCCGGCCAAGGTCGTTCTCAACAACCTCTACAAGAAAACAGCCATGCAGACGACCTTCGGCGCCAACATGGTGGCGTTGGTCGACGGCGTGCCGCGCACGCTGAGCCTGCTGGAGCTGATCCATCATTACGTCGACCATCAGCGCGAGGTGGTCACCCGCCGCACCCAGTACGAACTGCGCCGGGCCGAGGCTCGCGCCCACATCCTCGAGGGGCTGCTGGTCGCCCTGGACAACCTCGACGCGGTGATCAAGTTGATCCGCGCCTCGGCCGACCCCGACGACGCGCGAGATGGATTGATCTCGCAGTTCGAGCTCTCTCGCGAGCAGGCGCAGGCGATCCTCGACATGCGCCTGCAGCGCCTGACGGCGTTGGAGGCCGACAAGGTCCGAGCCGAGCACGCGGACCTGACGGAGCGGATCGGCGAGCTGCGGACGATTCTCGGCGACGAGTCCAAGGTGATGGGCCTGGTCAAGGAGGAGCTGGCTGAAATCGTCGAGTCCTATGGCGACGAGCGGCGCACGGAGCTGGCCCACTTCGAGGGCGACGTCGGAATCGAGGACATGATCGCCGACCAGCAGATGGTGATCTCCCTGACCGCCTCTGGATACGTCAAGCGGCTGCCGCTCGCCACCTACCGCCAGCAGCACCGCGGCGGGGTCGGGGTGATGGGGATGAACCTCAAGGAGGACGACTACATCGCCCACCTTCACATCTGCTCGACCCACGACTTCCTGCTCTTCTTCACCAACCGAGGCAAGGTCTACCGGCTCAAGGTCTACGAGCTGCCCGAGGGCTCGCGTACGGCGAAAGGCAGCTCGCTCGTCAACCTGCTGCCCCTGCGCGAGGGCGAGAAAGTGATGGCGGTGATCCCCACCCGCGACTTCAAAGAGAACAAGTTCCTCGCCTTCGCCACCGCAAAGGGCCAGATCAAGAAAACGGAGTTCCTCGCCTACAACACCCCGATCCGCGCCGATGGGATCATCGCGATCAAGGTCCGAGAGGGCGACGAGCTGGTCCAGGTCAGGCTCACCTCCGGCGAAGACGACATCCTGATGGTCTCCCACTCCGGCCACGCCTCGCGCTTCTCTGAGGAGCGTGTGCGGCCGATGGGCCGCGACACCAGCGGGATCAAGGGGATGAACGTCTCCGACAAAGACAACCGGGTGCTGGCGATGGACATCGCCCGCGACGACACCGAGCTGTTCGTCGTCACCGAGAACGGGTACGGAAAGCGCACGCCGGTGGCGGAGTACCCGATCAAGGGCCGCGGCACGAAGGGCGTGCTGACCGCGAAGCTGACCGCGAAGAAGGGCGGCCTCGCCGGCGCCCTGATCGTCCACGAGCACCAGGAGCTGCTCTTCATCTCCCAGAACGGGATGGTGCAGCGAACCTCGGTCGGCGGCATTTCCCAGATGGGCCGGCCGACCCAGGGGGTCAAGGTGATGAACATCAAGGACGACGACCGGGTGAGCGCGGTGGCGCTGGTGGTCGAGTCCGAAACGGAGGCGCCGACCGATTCGGCGCCGGAGGAACTGCCCGGGGCCGCCAATCACGACGGCGCGGAAGGGTAGGGCCCACTCCGCCCACCGCGGGCCGGCCCTACGCGGCCGCGGGTAAGTACTGCTGCCAGGCCGGCGGGATGCTCGGGCTCGCCACCTGGATGAAGACCGTCGGGCCCGGGGCCTTGGGGTTGCTGCGGGGATGCATCTGGATCTCTCGGGGCAACCGGTTTCCCTTGCGGCGGTTGCAGCTGGCGCAGGCGGCGACGATGTTCTCCCAGACGGATTTGCCGCCGCGGCTGCGGGGGATCACGTGATCGACGGTCAGGCCCGACTTCTTCGAGCCGCAGTACTGGCAGGTCCAGGAGTCGCGGGCGAGTACCGCCCGCCGGGTGATCTTGCGGCGGTGTGCCTCGCGAGGTATCCGCACGTAGCTGACGAGGCGGATCACGTCTGGCCGCTCCATCGTCATGTGCTCGGAGTGGAGCGCACCCTCGCGCTGCTCCAGCAACTCCGCCTTCTCCTTCAGCAGCAGCACAGCGGCGCGTCTCAACGTGCAGACGTTGATCGGCTCATACGTCGCGTTGAGCACCAGGACGCGTGCCATGGTGCTGGGGAATTCTACGCACGCGGCCTTACCTGATCGGGTAGGAGCCCAGGATGCGCACCGATTCGGCCTTGGCGCGGAGCTGTTCGATCGCCTCCGCCACCACGGAATCCGTGGCGGCTCCCTCGAGGTCGCAGAAGAACATGTAGCGGCCGAGGCCCCTGCGCAGCGGGCGGGACTCGATGCGGGAGAGATTGATATCTCGCGACGAGAACTCCTGCAGAGCCTCCACCAGCGCCCCCGGGTGGTCCTCCCCAAGCTCGGAGAAGACGAGTGAGGTCTTCCATGGGCCCTCGCCGGAAGGCCGGGTCGCCTGCGGCGCGATCCAGACGAAGCGGGTGACGTTGTCGGGCTCGTCCTCGATCCCCTCGCGCAGGATCGCGCAGCCGTAGAGCTCCGCAGCGGAGCGGGCGCCGATCGCAGCCCAGGGGCGGCTCGACTCGCCGACCATGCGCACCGCCGCCGCCGTGCTGCTCACGCTTCGCCGTTCCACCGTGGGAAGCTGCTCACGTAGGAAGCGTGCGCACTGGGCGAGTGGCTGGGGATGCGAGAGAACGGCCTCGATCGCCTCCAGCTCGACGCCGGCCCGCGCGATCAGGTGAGCCCGAACCGCGAAGTCATGCTCACCGACGATCGCCACCGCCTTCGTGTCGAAGGCGAGGGTGTCCAGGGTGCTGCGGACCGAGCCCTCGATCGAGTTCTCGAACGGCACCAGCGCGCGCTCGGCCTCGCCGCGCTCGACCGCGAGGATCGCGTCGTGGATGGTCTCCGTGCGCAGCGGCTCGAACTCGAAGCCCCGCGCGGCTTCGGCCAAGGCGTCTTCCGTGAACGTGCCGGCCGGCCCGAGATAGGCGATCCGCATCCCGCCCTCCCCGCTATTCGAAGTTGACGGTGTAGCTGGCGATGTTGTTGCTGGAGATCTGCTCGCCGGGGACCGGGTGCACGTTCACTTCGAGTGTGACCTGGCCTTTTGGCGCCGGCGTCAACGGAATCGTCACCGATTCGGTTTCACCCACCCCGATGCTGCTGATCGTCTGCTGCAGGGGGCTGCCGCCGTTCACGGTCACCGCGACCGTCACCCCGTTCTCAGTCGATTCGCCCTGGTTTTCCACCCGCACTTCCACTTCGGGGGTTTCTTTGCCGGATACGCTCGTCGACGAGCCGGCCGTCAATTCGGTCCCGTTGACGCTGGTGCCGGCGAGGCCGAGGCCGTGCACGCCGGGTGTCGTCGAGCCGGTCGAGTTGCTCACCTGGCCCAGCGCCGCCCCGACTGTCGCCGGATCGAGCCACTTGGTCCCGTCGGGCACGAAGACGCTCTTCGGCACGTCGTCGCCTTCGATCCCGTTGTTCGCGAGCACGCCGTCGATCTCCGGTCGCACCACGGCCGCGTAGAGCTGGTCGCTCGCCGCCAGCTTCGCCATCTGCCGCGTGATGTCGTCGACCGCCTGCTGGGAGCCGACATTCCCCAGTGCGGTGCTCATCTTGTTGGCGATCTCGCTCATCGCGGCGCCACGCAGCTCGTAGACCAGCTCGAGCGCGCTCTGGGCGTGTCCCATGTCGCCGGGAGCGCTGAGACTGTCGATCCGCGTCACGTAGTTGTCCATCGCGCTGCGGTCGGCGTTGACCTCGGCGACGAACTCGGTGACCGAGAGGCTGCCCGGTTCTTCGAGCTTGCCGAAGAAGCCCTTGCTGGTTCCCTGGGTCTCGTCGACGATCTGGGTGACGTTGCGCGCGTAGCCGCTCAGCGCGCGTTCGGCCTGGGCGTCGAGACAGCCCTTTACCCCGAGCACGAGCAGGATGAGCACGATCAGCGCCCCGCCTAGGGCCAGGCCACGGCGCAGCAGGATCTGCTGGCGTTCGGGACGGCGGGGGGGGCGACGATGGCGGCGCCCCGCCCGGGGTGCTGGCGAATCCTCCAAAAGACGTTCTCCGGGACTGGTTGGCTGGCCGGAGAGTATGAACGTTGGCGGCGTCCCTGCGTCAAGACCCGCAGCAAACGTTGCGTTTTTGCCGAGTTGCGCGCAGGAGAGGCGCGGCAGCCGGCGAAGCTGAGAAGCGCATTGGTCGGCTCACTCGTGCTCAACCGCTTCTTGATCGAGCGCCGCATCGGAAGCGGCGGCTTCGGCGTCGTCTATGAGGCGTGGGACGGAAGGCTCGAGCGCCCGGTCGCGGTCAAGGCGATCGAGTCAGGGGGGGCCGATCTCGGCCGACGGGTGTTGCGCGAGGCCCAGGCCGCGGCCCGTCTCAACCACCCGGGCATCGTCACCCTCTATGAGATGGGCGAGGAGGACGGCAACGCGCTGCTCGTCTCCGAGCTGGTCGACGGCTCGACCCTGGCCCAGCTCGCCCGCGACGGCGAGCTCAGCGACTGCGAAATCGCGGAGGTCGGCGCCGACCTCTGCGAGGCGCTCGACCACGCCCACTCGCGTGGCGTCGTCCATCGCGACATCAAGCCGGAGAACGTCCAGATCACCGAAGGCGAGCCGCGGGCAAAGCTGATGGACTTCGGCATCGCCCGGCTCGCCGACGGCGCCTCGCTCACCGCTCCCGGCGATGTCGTCGGCACGCTCGCCTACATGTCGCCGGAGCAGGCCGAAGGCCGGTCGGCCGGCCCCGAGGCCGACGTCTATTCCCTTGCCCTCACCCTGTATGAGTGCTGGAGCGGCGTCAACCCTAACCGGCGGGCAAGTCCGGCCGCCACCGCCCGGGCAATCGGCGCTCGGCACCGCCCGCTACGCCGCCTGCGACCCGACCTGCCCCGCGAGCTTGCCGATGTCGTCGACGCCTGTCTCAGCCATCGCGCGGCGCGACGGCCCTCGCTGGAGGAGCTGGGCTCGACGATCGAGGACTCCCTCGACTCCCTCACCGACCGGCCGCGCAATTCATCCCATCCGCTGGGCATGCGACTCGGCGCCCTCGCCACGGCCGCCGCTCTCGGCCTCTGGCTGGCGGTGGGCCACGGAGCCGTCCTACCGTAGGATTTCGGCGGTTCCTCCACCCCGGAGAGCAGCCGCCCGCGTCGCCAAGGAGGCCCCCCGATCAGCGTTCTACGCAACCTGGAGTCTCGAATCGAAGGTCTCGTCGAGGGCGTCTTCAGCCGCGCCTTCAGCTCTGAGGTGCAGCCGGTCGAGCTCGCTCGCAAGCTGGCCAAGGAAATGGACGCCCACAAGACCGCCTCGGTCGCTCGGGTCTACGTCCCCAACGAGTACGTCGTCTACCTCTCCAAGCAGGACCGGTCCAAGCTGGAAGGGTACGAGCGCTCGCTCGAGCAGGAGCTCTCCGGCTACCTGCTGGAGCACGCACGGAGGCGGGGCTACGACCTGCTCACTCGGCCCGCGGTCGAGTTCAGCACCGACGAGCGGCTGCGCCTCGGCGAGTTCGGGATCCAGGCTCGGCTGGTCAAGCCGCCTGCCCACGAGGGAGAGAGGCCGAGCCAGGGCGAGGAGGGCCACACGATGGTCTACTCGGCTGTCCGCGAGCGCGACCGCTCGCGCCCGAAGCGACCCGAGCAGGCGGTCGGCGCCCTTGTCTCGACTCGCGCGGTCATCTCGCTGGCGGACCGCCGTTACGTGCTCGATGGCCCGCGGGCGACGATCGGGCGCTCGAAGTCAGCCGAGTGCGTCCTTCGCGATCCCAACGTGTCCCGGCGCCACGCCGAGCTGCGCCGCTCGGAGTCGGGCGATTGGCAGATTGCCGACCTCGGCTCGACCAACGGCGTCAAGGTAAACGGGCGCCGAGTCAGCTCGACCCGGCTCAGCCCTGGCGACGAGGTGACGGTGGGCACGACGACCTTCCAGTTCGACATCGAGCAGTGATCTGCCTTCGGCCGTAGTGTGCTGACCGCGTGGCGTACGACCCAATTTCAGTTGCTCTCAAGTTCGGCTTCCTGGCCGTCCTCTACCTGTTCCTGCTCTTCGTCGCTCGCAGCGCGTTGAAGGACCTTCGCGCGACCCTGTCGCCGGCCCCAGACGCGACCGGGTTCCACCCGGCGCCCGGCTTTGGCGAGGCCCCCGGAGCCGTCGACTCCTGGCTGGTTGCCGAGCGCGGCGGGGGATTGAACGCAGGCGAACGGTTCGACCTGATCGGCGGGCTCTCGATCGGGCGCTCGAAGGACTCCGATCTGCAGATCGAGGATCGTTACGCCTCCGGCTTCCACGCCAGGGTCTTTTCCCGCGAAGGCCGGCACTTCGTCGAGGACATGAACTCGACCAACGGCACCATGCTCAACGACGCCGAGCTCAAGGGGGAGGCGGAGCTCCTCGACGGAGACGTGGTGCGGATCGGCGATACCGAGTTCAGGTTTGAGGTGGGGGCCTAGTGCTGCGCGTAGACGACCACGCATTCCGCACCGACACCGGGCGTCAGCGCAACGCCAACGAGGACTCCTTCTTCGTCCGCTCGCCGATCTTCGTCGTCGCCGACGGGATGGGCGGCGCGCAGGCCGGAGAGGTGGCCTCCAAAGCGGCGGCCGAGGCTTTCGACCGCGACCTCCCCGACGCTCCGCCGGAGCGCGTCCTGCGCGAGACGATCGAAGCTGCCAACCGAGAGATCCACGAGCACGCCCACGCCGACGCTTCGCTGGCCGGGATGGGGACGACGCTCACCGCGGCGATCGTCGACGCCCAGAAGGAGGAGGTGGGGATCGGCCACGTCGGCGACAGCCGCGCCTACCGTCTGCGGGAGGGCAAGCTGGACCGGCTCACCCGCGACCATTCGCTGGTCGAGGAAATGCGGCGGAAGGGGCAACTCACCGATGCCCAGGCCGAGGACCACCCGCAACGCTCGATCATCACCCGCGCGCTCGGGCCCGAGCCCGACGTCGACGTCGACGTGCACACCGTGCCGGCCCAGCCCGGCGATGTCTTCCTGCTCTGCTCCGACGGCCTGACGACGATGGTCGACGACGAGCGGATCGCCCGCATCCTCGGCGGCGCCACCTCGATGAGCGCCGCGGTGCGGGCGCTGGTCGATGAGGCCAACCGAGCCGGCGGGCGAGACAACATCACCGCGCTCGCCTTCCGTCTCGAAGACTCCGAGGCGCCGCAGCGCGCTCCCGAGGGCGCGACCCTGATCGGGCCCTCGGCCGAGGAAGCGGGATTGACCGCGACCGAGGTACGCCGCAGAGCCGCCGCAGCGGCGGCGAAGGAGCGTCGCGAGCGGCTCGCCGCCAAGCCGCGCCGGCGCCGGTTGCGAACCGCCGCCAAGGCTCTTCTGGCCCTGGCTCTTCTCGCCGCCGTCGCCTTCGGAGCCTGGTACGGGAACCGCCAGATCTGGTTCCTGGGGACGGACTCGGCCGGCCGAGTCGCGCTCTACCGCGGCCTTCCCTACGAACTGCCCTTCGGGATCAAGCTCTACGGCGAGCGCTACGCGAGCCCGATCCAGACCGCGGCCCTGCCACCGCGACGGCGCAACGCCGTCACCGGGCACGATCTCCGCTCCCACTCCGACGCGGTCTCCCTCGTCGAAGAAATCCAAAAGGGCGAAGGAGTGCCTTGACCTCGGCACGGAATCGCGAGCTTGCCGCGCTGGTCCCGGTAGCTCTGCTCCTCACCGCCGGGTTCGCTGCGGTCTTCGCCGAGGAGAACGCCCGGCTCGGCAACCTTAGCCTCGTCTACGGCGCCTACTTCTTCGCGGTCTGCCTCGCCACCCACGTCTACCTGCGGATCCGCCTTCCCGACGCCGACCCGTACCTGTTCCCGCTGGTCGCCCTGCTCACCGCGTTCGGGCTGGTGATGGTCTACCGGATCGACGCGACCCTGGCCCGCGACCAGGCCAACTGGTTCGTCCTCGGCCTCGTCCTCTTTGCGCTCGCCATCCACTTTCTGCGCGACTACGACGTGCTTGAGCGCTATCGCTACACGATCGCCGCCGCCGGTCTGCTGCTGCTGCTCGCGCCGCGGCTGCCGGGAATCGGACAGCAGGTCAACGGCGCCTACCTCGACGTCAAGATCGGCCCGCTCGCCTTCCAGCCGGCCGAGTTCTCGAAGATCTGCCTCGTCGTCTTCCTCGCCAGCTACCTGCGCGAGAACCGCGAGGTGATGATCGTCGGAGCCCGCAGGTTGCTGGGGGTGACGTTGCCGCCGCTCAAGCACTTCGGCCCGATGCTTGTGGTCTGGGGCGCGTCGATGTTCATGCTCGTCTTCATCCGCGACCTCGGCAGCTCGCTGATGTTCTTCGCCGCCTTCCTCGCCCTGCTCTACGTCGCCACCGGCCGCTTCTCCTTCGTCGTGATCGGAATGGCGATGTTCCTCGCCGGCGCCTGGTTCTTCGCCTCGACCGTGCCCCACGTCCACGACCGGGTCGAGGTCTGGCTGCACCCCTACAGCGACCCGGAAGGCAACGGGTACCAGATCCTCCAGTCGATCTTCGCCCAGGCCGACGGCGGCCTCTTCGGGAAGGGGTTCGGGCAGGCGCTGATCACGATCCCCGGCACCCATGCGGCGCTGCTGCCGGCGGCGCAGACGGACACGATCTACGCCCTGATCGTCAACGAGCTGGGGCTGTTCGGCGCCTGTGGGGTGATCCTGATCTACCTGCTGATCGCGGCGCGCGGCTTCAAGATCGCCCTGCTCGCCGACGACGGCTTCTCGAAGCTGCTGGCGACGGGCCTGACGGCGGTCTTCGCGATCCAGGCCTTCGTCATCATCGGAGGCGTCACCCGGGCGATCCCGCTGACCGGCGTCACCCTGCCCTTCGTCAGCTACGGCGGCAGCTCGATCGTCGCCAACTTCGTCCTGCTCGCCCTGCTGCTTCTGATCTCGGATCGCGCCCGGCGTGAGGCGGGGGCCCGGTGAACCGCCAGATCGTCAAGTTGTTCGCCTTCATCGTGGTGCTGTTCGCGGTCCTGGTCGGCTTCACCTCGTACTGGTCGGTCTTCGACGCCTCGGCGCTGAAGGGGAAGGTGGCCAACACACGACCGCTGTTGGAGCAGCAGCAGATCCGGCGCGGGAGGATTCTCGCCGCCGACGGAACGGTGATCGCGCACTCGGTGCCGAAGGGCCACGGAGCCGGGCTGCGCTATGTGCGCCGCTACCCGCGGGGAGCCCTCTACGGGCACCCGATCGGCTACAGCTTCGTGAACAAGGGAGACTCCGAGTTCGAGCAGTTCCACGACGAAGAACTCAGTGGCGAGGAATCTGAATTCAGCTCGATCCTCGACGAAATCACCGGGCGCAAGCGCGAAGGCAACGACATCGTCACCAACATCGACCCCGTCGCGCAGCGGGTGGCGCTGAGCGACCTCGAGGCCGTCGGCTTCGGCGCCGTGGTCGCGATCGAGCCGAGCACCGGCGCGGTCAAGGCGATGGTCTCGAACAAGCCCTACGACCCGAACCGGGTGCCCGACGAACTGTCGAAGCTGATCAGCAACACACTCGAAACGCCGCTCCTGAACCGCGCCACCCAGGGCCTCTATCCGCCCGGGTCGACCTTCAAGGTCGTGACCGCCGCGGCGGGGCTGGAAAGCGGCGCTATCACGCCGCAGACGACGATCGACGCGCCGGGGACGATCGTCGACGAAGGCCATGTCCTGGCAAATGACTTCGACAAAAGCTGGGGCGAAATCAGCCTCGATACGGCGCTCACCAACTCGGTCAACACCTGGTTCGGTCAGCTCGGCCGGAAGGTCGGCCAGGACGCCCTTTTCGAAACGATGGAGAAGTTCGGCTTCAACGCGACGCCCCCGATCGACCTGCCCTCCACGGAGGTCTACGAGAGCGGCGTCTACGGCGAATCGCCCCGGCCGCTCGGCAGGAACGAACCGGTCGATCTCGCCCGCGTCGCGATCGGCCAGGAGCGGCTTCTGGAGACGCCCCTGCAAAACGCGATGGTCGCGGCGGCGATCGCCAATGGCGGCAGGCTGATGAAGCCTCAGATCTGGAACCGGGTGATCGACCCCGACGGGCGGACGATCGCCCACCTCGAACCATCCGAATACAGCCAGCCGGTCAGCGCCAAGACCGCGGAAGAGCTGACCACCGCGATGGAAGGCGTGGTCCGCGAAGGGACCGGCACCAACGCGGCGATCTCAGGCGTTCCCGTGGCCGGCAAGACGGGCACCGCGGAAACCCCCGGCAACGAAGCCTGCGGCGGCGGCGAAGAAGAAAACCAGGCGTGGTTCATGGGCTTCGCTCCGGCGAACGAACCGAAGATCGCGATCGCGGTCTCGGTCGAGTGCACGCCCGAATTCGGCAATGACGTCGCGGCGCCGATCTTCCGCGACGTCGCGGAAACGATCCTCAACGGCGAATGAGATGAGCAAAACACACGACCAGGCGGCAGGAGGCGGGAATTGGCTGAGGTGAGTCAGGGCGATTTGGTCGACGGGCGCTACCGCGTGCTGCAGCGGATCGGTTCGGGCGGGATGGCGGACGTTTGGCTCGCCGACGACGCTCACCTTCAGCGACAGGTGGCGCTGAAGGTTCTGCACAGCCGCTTCTCCCAGGACCGCGAGTTCGTCGAGCGGTTCCGGCGCGAGGCCGAAGCGGCCGCCCGTCTCCAACACCCCAACATCGTCGCTGTCTTCGACCGCGGACAGTACGAGGGCGCCTACTACATCGCGATGCAGTACGTGCAGGGGCCGACGCTGAAGGAGCTGATCGACGCCGGGCTCACCCCCGAGCAGGCCGTTCCATTGGTTCGCCAGGTGCTGGAGGGAGCCCGCTTCGCCCATCGCAACGGAGTCGTCCACCGCGACCTGAAGCCGCAGAACGTGATCGTCGACCCCGAGGGAAAGGCCATCGTCACCGACTTCGGCATCGCCCATGCCGGGGTCTCGGAGATCACACAGGCGGGCTCGGTGATGGGGACGCCTCACTACCTCTCGCCCGAGCAGGCCCAGGGCCAGGACGTGACCGCGGTCTCCGATCTCTACTCGATCGGAGTGATCCTCTACGAGGCGCTGACCGGCCGCGTCCCGTTCGAGGGGGAGAGCGCCGTGGCGGTGGCGATGAAACAGGTCTCGCAGGTCCCGCAGCGGCCCAGCTCGATCAACCCGCAGGTCTCACCGGCGCTCGACGCCGCCGTGATGCGGGCGCTGGAGAAGGACCCCGGGCAGCGCTTCCAGAGCGCCGACGCCTTCATCGCTGCGCTCGACGCGGCGATGAAGGATTCCCCGCCCGCCGGCGGGGCAACCGCGACCTTCGCTCCACTGCCGCCGGTGGTCGCGATTCCCGATGAGGCCGAGGCGCAGCCCGATTCCGAGGAGGAGCAGCGCCGCAAGCGCCGCCGCCGCCGTTGGCTGCTGGTTGCGATCGCCGTCCTGATCGGCGCGTTGCTCGGCTTTGCCGCCACCCGCGACAGCTCGACCAACGTCTCGAACGTGACGGGAAATCAGCTGGGCGTGGCGATATCGCTGCTGCAGCAGGACGGCTTTTCGGTCAGCGAAGTGAAGCGGGTGGAGCGCGAAGCGCCGGCGAACACGGTGCTCGAGCAGGACCCGGCGGCCTCGCCCCCTGCCGAGAAGGCCTCGCTCGACTGCGCCTTCCTCAGCCTCTTCTGCTCGAAGCCGAAGGTGACGCTGACGGTGAGCTCCGGCCCAGGCAGCGCCAAGGTCCCGGCAACAGCGAATCTAACCCGGAAGGTGGCGAGCGAAAAGCTGAAGCAGGCCGGTTTCGCCGTCGACGTCGTGACTGCCAACTCCGACACCGTCGCCCCGGGGCTGGTGATCCACTCCGAGCCCTCCGCCGGGACCACGGTGACCCGCGGCTCCGCCGTGGTCCTCACCGTCTCGAACGGGCCGAAGCTGGTCAAGGTCCCGGTGCTGGTCGGGACCCAGAGAGCGGTCGCGGTGCAGCAGATCCGTGGTGCCGGCCTCGTTCCGGGAGTCGAAGAAGAAGAAAGCAAGACACCGGCGGGCCAGGTGATCCGCCAGTCGCCCAGCGCGGGGCGCGAAGTCGAATCTGGCTCGAGCGTCTCGATCGTCGTCTCCAAGGGGGAAAAGAAGGTCGCCGTGCCAAACGTGATCGGCAAGCCGCGCTCCGAAGCGGTGACGACGCTGCGCGAAGCCGGGTTCAGCCCGACGGTGCAGGAACAGGAAGTCGAAGCCGCCTCGAAGGCCGGCCTGGTGATCGACCAGTTCCCGCCGGCGGGCTCCAAGGTCGGCAGGGGAGCGGAAGTGACCGTCGTCGTCGGCAAGCTCGGTGGTAAACCGGTCGAACCGACCGAACCGACGACACCGTGAGCAGGCCGCGCGAGACGCCGAGAAGGGCTCGATGAAGGTCGCGGTCCTCAGCGGCGGGCGCTCCTCTGAGCACGAGGTCTCCCTGCGCTCGGGCGAGTCGGTGGCGCGTGGGCTGATCGCAGCCGGCCACGAGCCGCTGGCGGTGACGATCGGCCGTGACGGGCGTTGGAGCTGCGAGGGCTCGGAGGTTGCGATGGTTCCCGCCGCAGGGCTCCTCGATGCCGGCGCGGTCTTCCCGGCGCTGCACGGGCCCTTCGGCGAGGACGGCAGCATCCAGGGGCTGCTCGAGTGGCTCGACGTCCCCTACGTGGGCTCCGATGTCCTCTCTTCGGCGATCTGCATGGACAAGCTGACCTTGAAGCGCCTCTTCGCCCAGCGTGGGGTTCCCCAGGTCGACTTCGTCGGGGTGGGGGAGGAGGCTTGGCGCAACCGGGTTGCGGCGATGGGGCTGCCGCTCTGGGTGAAGCCCTCGCGGCTGGGCTCCAGCGTCGGCATCAGCAGGGTCGATTCGCTCGGCAGGGAGTTGGACGAGGCGCTCGAGCTGGCGCTGCGCCACGACCCGCGGGTGATCGTCGAGGCCGCGGCTCACGGGCGCGAGATCGAGTGCTCGGTGCTCGGCAACGAGGCACCGGAGACCTCGCCGCCGGGCGAGATCGTCGCCCACGCCGAGTGGTACGACTTCGAGGCGAAGTACAGCGAGGGCGGGATGGAGCTGGCGGTTCCGGCTCAGATCCCCGCCGACCAGGCTGACCGGGTCCGCCGCCTTGCAGCCGAGGCTTTCGAGCTTGCCGGCTGCTCGGGCCTCGCCCGTTGCGATTTCTTCGTCGAGCCCGGCGGCGAGGTCCTCGTCAACGAGATCAACACGATGCCCGGATTCACCGAGACCAGCGTCTTCGCGAAGCTGTTCGAGGCAAGCGGAGTCTCGTATGCCGATCTCTGCGACCGCCTCGTCAAGCTGGCGATCGAGCGTCACCGGCGCTCCCGCTCATATGAGTTCTGAGCTCAGCGGAACAGCTCGACATCGCTGACTTCGATGTCGTAGCGGCCTTCCTGGTCGTGCGCGGGGGCCGCTTTTTGGAACCAGAGCAGAAAGTAGCGGGAGGGCGTGGGGACTTTGAGGTCGATCTCCTGTGCCGCGACGGCGTCGCTCACCTCGCCCACGGGCTCGCCCCAGCCGGATAGTTCGCCGGGGGGCCCGCTCCCGCTCGGCGCCGCGAAGACCTGGGCGTCCCAGCCCGGCGTCGGCGTTCGCACCAGCATCTTCGCGGGCGTCGCGTCCGACTTCGACGTCACGTAGAGCCCGACCCCGGGGTCGGGCCCGGTCTTGGTCCCGGCGAAGGTGCTGGTGTCGTAGTGCTCGCTGCTCCAGGCGGTCCCGGTCGGGTTGCCGTCAACCGCGAAGCTGATCGTCGCGGCGTCCTCTTCGCCGTCGCCCTGGGGGTCGTAGTCGGTGGCGGAGGAGATCGCGATCGGCGTTCCCGCCCCCTTCTCGGCCCCACCGTTTCCGAGCGTGCCGTTGCCGATCAGGTGCACGGTGAGCAGCACTCCCCCGGCGATCAGCAGCAGCGCGAGGATCGCCGCCCACGACCAGCGCCGACCGCTCGACAGCTTGCGCTTCGGCGGCGGCACCGCATCGAGCACGCTCGTCGCCTCGCCGGTGGTCGCGCCCGCACGCGCCGCCTCGACCTCGAGCGCGGTCGAGAGGTCGTCGATCATCTCGCCGACGTGGTGGTAGCGTTGCTCGGGGCTCTTCGCGGTTGCGCGCTCGACAACCAGGGCGACCGCAGCAGAGACGTCCGGCCGGCGCCGCTGGACGTCGGGCAGTTCCTCGTTGACGTGTTTCATCGCGACGCCGACCTGGCTGTCGGCGTGGAAGGGAACCTGTCCGACCAGCATCTCGTAGAGGACCACGCCTAGCGAGTAGATGTCCGAGCGCGGGTCGGCTCCGCGTCCCATCGCCTGCTCCGGCGCGACGTAGTCGGTGGTGCCGAGGACCCGGCCGGTCGCGGTCATCCCGGCCTGCTCGAGCTGGCGGGAGATGCCGAAGTCGGTCAGCTTCGCCCGGCCCTCGCTGTCGATCAGGATGTTCTGCGGCTTGATGTCGCGATGGACCAGGTGACGCGCGTGGGCGACGCTCAGCCCCCGCGCGATCTCGATCGCGTAGGCGACCGCCTCCTGGGTGTCGAGCGCTCCGACCCGGTCGATCCGCTGCTTCAGCGTCTCCCCTTCGACGTACTCGAAGACGATGTAGGGGTGGCCGCCGTCCTCACCGGCGTCGATCACCGAGACGACGTTGGGATGGGAGAGCTTCGCCACAGCCCGCGCCTCCTGGCGGAAGCGCTCGAGCTGATCGGCCTGCTCGGACATCTCCCGGTGCATCACCTTCACCGCAACCGGCCGGTCCAGCGTCTCGTCGCGAGCCAGGTAGACCGTAGACATGCCGCCGCTGCCCAGCTTCGCCTCCAGCCGGTAGCGGCCGGAGAGCACGGTGCCGATCATCTGCGAGCTGGGGCGGGGTTCCATCGGGAGCTTGGTCGGAGGGTATTGTCGATTACCCGTGTCCGTAGAGGTTCGCTACTACACCGATCCTGCCTGCTCGTGGTCGTGGGGAACCGAGCCGAAGCTGCGCAGGCTGATCTGGGAGTTCGACGGCGAGCTCGAGTTCGTCTGGGTGATGGGCGGGCTGGCGCGCCGATACGGCAGCGAGTATCGCGACGAGGAGGGGCGGATCGGATCCGGCCCCGACTGCTTCGCCGACCTGATGTCCCACTGGCTCGACGTCGCTGGGAAGACCGGAATGCCGTGTGACCCGCGGCTTTGGACCGAGAGCCCGATCGAGAGCACCTACCCCGCCTGCATGGCGGTGAAGGCCGCGAGCGAACAGGGTTGGGAGGCCGGCTACCGCTATCTCCGCCGTCTGCGCGAGGGGTTGATGTGCGAGCGGCTCAGGCTCGACCACCCGAGCGCGCTCCTCGCCGAGGCGGCGCCGGCCGGCCTCGACCCCCAGAGGTTCGAGATCGACCTGGCCTCGCACGCCACCGCAGAGGCCTTCGAGGCAGACCTCGAGGAGGTCCGCGAGATCCCGGAAGAGGCCCGCGCCGCCGGCAAGCTCAGCCACACGGAGGGACGAGAGCGCCTTTCGCTCCCCTCCACCGTCTTCGTCTCCACCGACGGCTGCCGCAGCGGCGTCTGGGGCTGGCAGCCCCTCGAGGCCTACCGCGAGGCGGCGCTGGCCGGCGGCGCCCGGGTCGTCAACGAAGGCCCCCTGTCGCCGCTCGACGCGGTGGCACGATTCGGCCGCATCGCCACCCGCGAGGCCGAGGTTCTCGCCGGCACCGCCGGCCCGGCGACCTGCGCCGAGCTCTGGCGGCTCGCAGCCGAGCATCGCCTCCACCCGGTCCGCGCTCTCACGGGCACGATTTGGGAGGCGCCGTAGTCGCGGCTCAGGCGCGGCGGACCCGCGGCGGCCCGCCGGTCGCCCGGCCGATCCGCCTGGCCTCCGGGTAGTCACGCCGGAGCAGGTCCAGGCACGCGGCCTCGTCGTCGGGCGCGACGACGACGCAGAAGCCGCAGCCCATGTTGAAGACGTCGTGCATCTCCTCGTCGGAGACCCCGCCGCGCTCCCGAATCAGCTCGAAAACAGCCGGCACCGGCAATGGCGCGTCGATCTCGTAGCCGACCTCCGCCGCGAGGCGCAGCAGGTTCCCGAGGCCGCCCGAGGTGATGTGGGCGAGGCCCCGCACCGCCACTCTCGAGCGCAGCAGCTCCAGAATCGGCTTGACGTAGATCTCGGTCGGCTCCAGCAGCACTTCGCCGAGCCGGCGTCCGAGGCGCCCTTCTGGGTCGTCCTCGAGTGGGATTCCATCGAGAGCCGAACGCGCCAGGGTGTAGCCGTTGGAGTGGATGCCCGATGAGGGCAGCCCGATCACCGCGTCGCCGGGCTGCACCGCGGAACCGTCGACGATGGCGTCGAGGGAGACGGTGCCGAAGCAGGCGCCCGCCACGTCGAACCCCCGCACCATGTCGCCGAGCTGGGCCAGCTCCCCGCCGGGGATCTCGACCCCGGCCAGCTCGGCCCCGCGCGCCAGGCCGACCCCGATCTGCTCGCACACCTCCGGGTCGGCGCGCTCGATCGCGATGTAGTCGAGCATCGCCAGCGGCTCGGCGCCGACGCAGATCACGTCGTTGACGTTCATCGCCACGCAATCGATCCCGACCGTGTCGAACCGCCCAAGCTGCTCGGCGACGAGCAGCTTGGTGCCGACCCCGTCGGTCGAGAGCGCGATCCCGGTCCGCTCGTCGATCCGGATCACACTGGCGTAGTGCCCTGGCAGCGCCACCTGCCGCGAGGGCCGCCCGAGCTCGATCGTTCCCAGGGCGCGGATCAGACCGGCAACCGCCGAGTCAGCCGCCCCCTGGTCGACCCCGGCCTTGGCGTAGGCATCCCTCATCGGTGGAGCTTTGCAAGAACAGCGGCCGCGAGGCCGACGCGATAGGCGGCGTATGGCCAGAGGGCGCGGTCCCGCTCGACCACTCCGATCAGGCGCTGGGAGGCGAGGGTCGAGGCGAAGGAGGCTGCCACGCCGATCGCCATCGAGCGTCGCAGCTCCGGGGAGGCGCCGCGGCGGGCGAGGCGGGCGCCCTTCAGCCCGGTCGCCCCGACGATGATCGGCAGCGCGATCGTGCGCGAGAGAAGGTTCGCCTGGTCACGGGAGAAGCGTCGCCAGCGCGCAGCCGCCAGCGTGACCCCGTTGCGCGAGACGCCGGGGGCCAGGGCGCTGGCCTGGGCGATCCCGAGGGCCAGTCCGTCGGCCGCGGTCGCGTCGCCTCGGCCGCGCTGCTGAGGCCGGCGGTCGGCGAGCAGCATCGCGGCGGCCCCGGCGAGCAGCCCGTAGGCGGTGGCACGAGGGCCGCCCAGCCGGCGCTCGATCGGGCGCTCCAGCTTGTAGCCAACGACCGCCGCCGGCAGGAAGGAGAGGCCGAGGACGAGGGCACGCCGCCCGTCGAACTGGCGCAGCTCCTCGGCGATCACCCGCCGCTGGCCGATCAGCAGCGCCGCCGCCGCGCCGGCGTGCAGCGCCACCTCGAAGCTCTTGCGCACCTCCGGGTCGATCGAGCCCCAGTCCCACCCGGCCAGCCACGGCACCAGGACTATGTGGGCGGAGCTGGAGATGGGGAGCAGCTCGGCCGGCCCCTGGACGAGACCCAGCGCCACCGCGCGGCGGGCCGGGATGCTCCCGTCGTCCCCCGCGCTCAGAGGGACTCCACAGCTCCGCTCGAGCCGGCCTGCTCGGCCTCTCCCTCGCCGGGGCTGCCGCCACGGCGCCGCTTCACGACCAGGTAGATGACCCCGGCGACGATCGCCGCCAGCACCAAGTAGTCGAGGTAGCCGAGCTGGTGGCGCCAGTGTTCCCAGTTGTCGCCGACGCTGCGGCCGATCAGCGCCAGCGCCAGCACCCAGGGGATCGAGCCGGCAAGGGTGAACGCGGTAAAGCGCCAAAACGGCATCTTCGCCACGCCGGCGGGAAGTGAGATGAAGGTGCGGATGATCGGCAGCATCCTCGAAAAGAAGACGGTGGGGGCGCCGTAGCGTTCAAACCAGTCATCGGCCCACTTCAGGTGCCTGGGGCTAATGTGGATCAGCCTGTTCTTCTCGAGCAGGTCGAGCCGCCCGTAGTAGCCGGCCGCGTAGGCGATCCACGACCCGGCCAGGTTCCCCAGCACGCCCGCGGCGACGACCCCGAACAGCGTCAATTCGCCATTCGAGACGCTGAACCCCGCGAACAACATGATCGCCTCGCTTGGGATTGGGATGCAGGCCGACTCCAGCAACATCAGTAAGAAGACCGCTGCGACCCCCGCCGAGCCGATGAATTCGGTGGCGACGTCGACGATCGGTTCGACGACCTTGTCGGAGATGCTGGCGAAGAAGAGGAGCATGCGCGAGCGGCGGATTGTATTGACGCGGCCGATCAGCCTCTAAACTCGCCCCGTCCGATGAAGCGGTTGAACCACCCCGTCTACCGCAACCGAGTCCTTCAGGTGGCCGCCGACGCGGCCCTGGTCGCCCTCGCCTTCCTCCTCGCCTTCCAGCTGCGGTTCCTCGACGACCCTCACGGAATGCCGCACCGCTATGCGGTGCTGTTCGCCCAGTCGGTCGGCTTCGTCGTCGTCGGCAAGCTCGTCGTCTTCGCCGCCTTCGGCCTCTACCAGAAGTGGTGGCGCTACGTCAGCGGCCGCGATTTCCTCGTCATCTTCCGCGCGGTCGCCGTCGCCAGCGCGCTCCTCGTCGTCTTCTTCGCCGTCGCGAAGCCGTTCGCGCACACGCTGCCCCGCTCGGTCGAGGTGATGGACTTCGTCCTCACGATGATGCTGATCGCGGGCGCACGCCTGGCGGTGCGGCTGATCGTCGAGCGGCCGTCGCGCGGCGCCCGGGTGCCCAAGCACGAGGTGTTGGTGATCGGAGCGGGATCCGGCGGGCAGATGGTGGTCCGTGAGCTGCAGCTCAACCCGAACCTCGGCTCGACCGCGATCGGTTTCGTCGACGACGACCCCCGCAAGCGGGGGATGCGCATGTCCGGCGGGTTGAAGGTCCTCGGCTCGACCAAGCAGATCGCGGCGATTCTCGACGAGACCGAGCCAGACGAGGTGGTTATCGCGATCCCCTCGGCGCCGGGAACGCTGCGCGCCAAGGTCGTCGCCGCCTGCCGCGAGCGCGAGATCCGAGTGCGCACCCTGCCCACCGTGTTCGAGCTCCTGCGCGGCGGGGTCCAGCTGACCAAGCAGCTGCGCGAGGTCCAGGTCGAGGACGTGCTCGGCCGCGACCCGGTCGTCTTCGAATTGGACCGGGTCGGCGCATACCTGCGCGACCGCATCGTCCTCGTCACCGGGGCCGGCGGCTCGATCGGCTCGGAGCTGTGCCGCCAGATCGCCCGCGTCCGCCCTCGCCTTCTTGTGATGCTCGACCACGCCGAGGACAACCTCTTCCAGATCGATCGCGAGATGGTCGAGGAGCGCCACTTCACCAGCGTCGAGTCGGTGCTCGCCGACTGCAAGGAGCCGCACCGGATGCTCGAGGTGATGCAGCGCTTCAAACCCTCGCTCGTGTTCCACGCAGCGGCCTACAAGCACGTGCCGCTGATGGAGGCCAACCCGTTGGAGGCCGTCCGCAACAACGCGATCGCGACACGGGTCACGGCGGAGACGGCGGCGGCCTCGAAGGTCGAGCGCTTCGTCCTCATCTCCACCGACAAGGCGGTCAACCCGCAGACGGTGATGGGCGCATCGAAGGCGATGGCCGAGTGGATCGTCGAGTCGGCTGGGCACAAGCACCCCGGAACCCGCTTCGCCAGCGTCCGCTTCGGAAACGTGCTCGCCTCCTCGGGCAGCGTCGTGCCGATCTTCCGCAGCCAGATCGAGCGTGGCGGCCCGGTCACCGTCACCCACCGGGAGATGACCCGTTACTTCATGACCATCCCCGAGGCGGTGCAGCTGGTGATCCGTGCCGGCGACATCGGCGCCGGCAAGGGGGAGGTCTTCGTGCTCGACATGGGCGAGCCGGTAAAGATCGTCGACCTCGCGCACAACATGATCCGCCTAGCGGGGTACGAGCCGGAGCGCGACATCGCGGTCGAGTTCACCCAGCCGCGGCCCGGGGAGAAGCTGCACGAGGAGCTGTTCGGCCGGGCCGAGAGCAGGCAGCCGACCGCGTCGAAACGGATCCACCGGGCCGTGCGAGCGGCGCCCCTCGACCCGGAATGGGTGGACACGACCCTGAACGCTCTGGAGGGCCTGGTGCTGGCCGGAGACGAGGCCGATCTGGCCGAGCGGGTGGTCGCGATGATCGCCGCTCCCGGCGGCGACGCGGCGACGGTCGTCTACGACGACTAGGCTCTCGCAGCCACTCCGTGGAAGTGATCAAGGAAATCGGCGCTTTTGCCGGCCTGGCTGCGTTCCTCGGCCTCGCCGTCCTCGCCCTGCTCTCATTCGCGCAGGGCCGCGACATCCGGCGCCTGCGCGAGTGGGCGGGCTCGGCGCCCGAGCGCGACAGCGAGCGCAAGGAGTCGACCTCGGCAGCGGCCGCCCAGAAGGCCGAGGGGCTGCGGCGCCTGGAGGAGGCCCGCACCGCGGAGCAGCAGGCGATCGAGCTCCGTGAGGAGCGGCGACAGCGGCGCGAGGCCGGGCTTCCCGAGCTGACCCGTCGCGAGCGCTTTCGGCAGCGCCTCTCCGACGGTGGGGCCCGGATCGCCGAGCCGCGCTACCTGGCGGCGATCTTCGCCGCGGTGCTGGTGATCGGTGGCGGCGTCGCCTACGTGAGCCTGCACGGGCTTCCCGGCGGTTCCTCCGGAAAGGGCGCCAAGAGAGTCGCGGTTTCCAAGCCGAGCGAAGTCGAGGTGGCGGTTCTCAACGGCACCGCCGTCCCGGGCCTCGCGCAACGCTACGGAGACAAGATCCAGCGCAAGGGCTTCAAGCTCGGTGCCGTCACCAACAGCAGCTCGAGCTACGCCGAAAGCGTTGTCATGTTCGAACGGGGCCACGCCCCGGAGGCGCGCCGCGTCGGCCGGGAGCTGGGGATCGAACAGGTGCAGCTGATGACCCCCGAAGTCGACTCGGTCTCCGTCGGAGCCCCGGTCTCGGTGATCGTCGGCGAGGACAATGCCTCCACGGCGGGTTAGCGCAGCCGCTGTCGTATTCGCGCTGCTCGTCGTTCTCACGATCGCCGCCTTCGGCTGGTCGCAGCGGCTGAAGCGGGACCCGCTCGTGCTCGACCACGCCACCTTCGACGGCGCGCCCGTCCTCCACCCGAAGAACCCCGTGCATAGCTTCACTCCGAACGGCGACTGTCGCTACGACCGGATGCGCATCCGCTTCCGCGTCACTCAGTCCGATCACGCGACGGTCCAGGTGGTCAAACCCGGCGGCAGAGTCGTGATCACGCTCGCACGTGACGAGTTCCTCAAGCGCTACCACTTCCACACCTTCCACTGGAACGGCCGTAGCCGCAACGACGGCATCGCGCCACCCGGTCGCTACAAGCTGCGGGTGAAGCTCCTCGGCCAGGAACGCAGCCTGGTGCCGCCGGGCGTGATCAGCCTGCACCGGGCGCCGCCCCGCCCTGGCGGTTGCGGTGCCGCCGCAGGGGGGAAGAGTTGAGCGGGCTCCTCGCCGGCGCTGGCGTCCTGGTCGCTGCCGGCGCGAGCGCCGCCGCGATCCTCCTCCCTCCGGGGCGCCGCCGTTCCGCCGCGATGCTCGCCGCGATCGTTCTCTTTCCGATCCTGATCCTCGGCGACCAATGGCATTCCCACCAGATCGCCGATCTGCGGGACCACTCCGATCGTCTGGCCGCCCTTGCCGTCGCGGGGCTCGTCGCCACCGGAATCCTCACCGCCGCCTTCCGCCGCTGGCCGGTTGTGTTGCCGCTCGCAATTGTCGCCGCCCTCCCTTTCCGCATCCCCCTCCACGCCGGCGGCGACACGGCCAACCTGCTCGTCCCCCTGTACCTGGTGATCGCGGGGGGAGTGCTCGCGATTGCCCTTCGGGATTGGGGAGTCAATCGTGAGGAATCCCTGGCGCCCGCCAGTCATAAACCTGTCGTCTGGCTGCCCAGAGTCCTCGCCGCGGTCGTGGTCCTCTATTCCTTGCAGACGCTGTACTCGCCCGATTTCTCCAAAGGGCTGCAGGATGTGTGCTTCTTCTTCGTGCCGTTCTCGCTGGCGTACGGGCTGCTGCGGGACGTTGCCTGGGACCGGAAGCTGCTGACGCTGGTGCTGTGGGTGGTGGCCGTCGAGGCGCTGGCCTTCGTGGTTGTCGGTTCCGTCGAGTATGCGAGCAGGAGCCTGTTTTGGAACGACCAGGTGATCAGGTCGAACGAATTCCACACCTACTTCCGGGTCAACTCGGTCTTCTGGGACCCCAACATCTTTGGCCGCTACCTGTCGCTGGTAATCGTGGTGGCGATGGCGGCGCTGTTGTGGGCGAAGGAACGACGCGGCATCGTCCTGCTGACCGCGCTCGTCGCGATCCTCTGGATCGGGCTGGTGCCGACCTTCTCCCAGTCGAGCTTCCTCGCCCTACTTGCCGGCCTCGCCGTCCTCGCCGCGATCCGGTGGAGCTGGAGATGGACGCTGGCGGCGGTGAGCGTGGGAGTGGTGGGTGCGGTCTTGGTGGTTCTCCTCGTCGGCGGCTCGGGCAAGATCCGCCTCAACCCCGATACCAGCGGTCGCGCCAACCTGATCTCCGGTGGCATCGAACTCTTCGGCGAACGTCCGATCCAAGGCTACGGGTCGGGCTCCTTCCAGGCCGCCTACCGTGACCACAGCGCCAAGAAGAACGTCCCGGTCTCGATCTCCCACACCGAGCCGATCACGGTTGCTGCCGAGCAGGGCCTTGTTGGGCTCGTGCTCTATGCAGCGCTGGTGGTGACCGCATTGTGGACGATGGCAGCTCGCACACCCGCGCGCCTATCCGTAGCGCGCGTCGCCGTTCTCGCGACTTTCGTGGCATTGCTCGTCCACACGATGGCCTACGCCGGTTTCTTCGAGGATCCGATCACCTGGGTTCTGCTCGCGCTCGGCGCGGCACTGGCGAGCGCGCCCCACGTGCCGCCGACGGTCCGCGACCCCGCGTAGGGTCTGGGCGTGTCGGGATACCTGCGCCGCCTGGCGACGACCGGGGCCGCCTACACCGCGGCGAGCATCCTCTCGAAGTTCATCGCGGTCGCGCTGCTGCCCCTCTACACGCGCTACCTGACTCCCGCCGACTACGGCGCCGCCGAGGTGATGTTCGCCGCCGTCGTCTCGGCCAGCATCGTCGTCCGTCTCGGCACGATCGAGGCGCTGCTGCGCTTCTACTACAAGGACGACGAGGACCCCGGCGCCATCGTCGCCACCTCGTTCGCGGCGCTGTTCTGGGTCGCGACCGCGGCGACGCTCGTCGCGCTTCCCTTCGCGAAGCCGATCTCCGAAGCGCTGCTGGGGCACAAAGTGGTGGTCGAACTCGCCCGCGAAGGACACTCAGCGGCCGACCTTGCCCGGATCTCGATCGGCGGCCTCTGGGTGCTGACTATGTTCGAGTACCTGCTGACGCTGTTCCGGCTCGAGGAGCGGGCTCGTGCGTTCTTCGTCACCACGATCCTCAACGTCGGGGTCACCATCGGCCTGACCGTGGTGCTCATCGTCGGAAAGGGGGAGGGCGCCCGGGGGCTGCTGCTCGGCAGCTACGCGAGCGGCGCCGCCTTTGTGCTGGGGCTGATCTTCGTCCACCGCCGCCGCCTCTCGCTCCTGGTCGACCGGCCGCTGCTGCGGCGGCTGATGCGGTTTGGCCTGCCGACGATGCCGGCCGAGCTCTCGCTCTACCTGCTCAACTTCGTCGACCGGATCATCATCGTCCGCTCGGCGGGGCTGGCGGAGGCCGGCCTCTACTCGCTGGCGGTCAAGTTCGCCCAGGCCGTCAACGTCCTCGTCCGTGGCTTCCAGCTCGCCTGGCCGCCGCTCGCCTACTCGATCCGCGACGACGGCGAGGCCCGCCGCGCCTACGCCACGATCGTCACCTGGTTCGTCGCCGGCTGCGCCTTCGTCGTCACCGGGATGTGGCTGCTTTCGCGCTGGATCGTGCGGGCGCTCGCCGCGCCGGAGTTCTTCGGCTCCTACAAGGCGATCGGCCTGATCTCCACGGCGGTCACCCTCTACGCCCTCTACATGGTGCTGGTGGTCATCCTCGGCCGCACCGGGCGGACCGGGTTCAACTTCCCGGCTGCGATCGCCGGTCTGCTTGCCAACGTGGCTCTCAACCTGGCCCTGGTCCCGCCGCTTGGGATCGTCGGCGCCGGGCTCGCCCTGGTCGCCTCCTACCTTGTCGTGCTGGCGCTGATGTACGGGTTCACCCAGCGCCTCTTCCCCGTCCCCTACGAGTGGGGCCGCCTCGCCCGCGTCGTCATCGTCTCGGCGGTCCTGGTCGGTGCCGGCGAACTGCTCATGCCCACAGCCGGCTTCGGCGGCCTGCTCGGCCGTCTCGCCCTCGGCGCCCTCTACCCGCTGGCCCTTTTGGCCGGCGGCTTCTTCACCCGCGGCGAACGCCGCTGGCTCGCCGGCCTGCGCCGTCCCGACGTGGTCCGAGCGCGCCTCGGCGCCCTCCGCGAGCGACCAGCCGGTGTCGACGGGACGGTTCCCGAGGCCTACGAGGTCGAGCTCATCGACGACGACTCGCGTCTCTGAGTCCCCTTCCCCTTCTCGGCAAGAGCGCCTGACGGGCGTGGGCCCAGTAGACACGGGCCGGCCGGCGGGGGATGAACGAGGCGCCGATGGCGCGCAGGCCGTAGGACCACGCGATGAGGAGGCGGACGGCGAAGGCAGCGGCGCGGGAGTGGTGCTTGCGCATGTAGAGGTCGCGGTTGCGGTGGAATTCGACGATGCGGGGGAGGCCCTGCGCGAGGTCGGTCGAGAGCTGGTCGTGGTGGACTGCCTCGGCGGCGGGGACGAAGATGCTGTGCCAGCCGGCGTCCGCGAGGCGCTTGGCGAAGTCGCACTCGTCGTAGTAGACGAAGAAGGCGGGGTCCATGTAGCCCACCCCGGCTGCCGCCTCGCGGCGTACCAGCAGCGCGCTTGACTGGGACCAATCGACGCGCCGGGTCTGCCCACCCCTGCTCTGGACGGTGAGCAGGCGGTGCAGGAAGAGTGCGCCCGCCAGCGCCGTGCCGACGCCGGGGAAGCGCCAGGCGCAGGGGACGGGGTGGCCGCCGGAGTCGAGCAGCTGCGCCCCCGCGGCTCCCGCCCCGGGGTCGGCGTCGAGCGCCGCGACCAGGGCCTCCGCTGCGCCGGGGCGCAGCTCGGAGTCCTCGTTGAGCAGCAGGCAGTAGCCGCCCTTCGCCTCGCGCAGCAGGGCCGAGTCGTTCTCCGCCTTGCCGGCTCGCCGCTCCAGCGCGATCAGGCGGGTGTCGCCCCCCAGGGCCTGCACAGCCTCGGCCGAGCCGTCTTCGGAGGCGTTGTCGAGCACCAGCACCTCCCGTCCGATTCCCGCCGGGTGGGTGCGCTCGATCGCCGCCAGGCAGGCGAGCAGGTACTCGCGGCCGTTCGTGTTCACGACGCAGTAGGAGAGCGTGGGCTCCATCCGGCCCACGATAATCGTCGCCGATGAAGGTGCAGCTGGTCGACCCCTCGGCCTTCACGCCGCCCTACGACCGCGCCCTCGCGGCGGCGCTGGTGCGTGGCGGCGCCGAGGTCGAGTTGCTGACCAGCCGCTTTCTCTACGGCCCGGTGCCGGCGGCGGAGGGCTACCGGGTGCGCGAGTGCTTCTATCGGCGCAGCGGCGCCCGCGGTCTCGACGCCTCCGGGCGCCGCCTCTTCAAGCTGGCCGAGCACCTTCCCGACATGCTGCGCTTTCGGCGCGCCGCTGCGGCCGACGTCGTCCACTACCAGTGGCTCACCGTCCCGGCCCTCGACGCCCACCTGCTCCCCACCGTTCGCCCCAGGGTGATCACCGCCCACTACATCCTGCCGCCGCGGCCCAGCCGGCGCCAGCGCGCAGCCGCCGGCCGCGTCTTCGGCCGCATGGACGCGGTCGTGGCCCATTCAGAGCACGGCGCCGCCCGCCTGCGCGATGAGGTGGGACTCGATCCCGGCCGCGTCCGCGTCATCCCCCACGGCGCCTTCGACTACCTCACCCGCCTGCCGGAGGAGAAGCCGCTTCCCGCCGAGCTGGCGGGCGCCGAGGGGCCGGTGGTCCTCTTCTTCGGCCTACTGCGCCCCTACAAGGGCCTCGACACCCTGCTCGAGGCCTTCCGCGGCCTCGACGGCGCCGAGCTGTGGATCGTCGGCAACCCCCGCATGGACGTCAAGCCCCTCCGCCGTCTCGCCGCCGAGGCGGCCGGCCGCGTCCGCTTCCTCACCCGCTTCGTCGAGGATGCCGAGATCCCGTCGATCTTCCGCCGCGCCGATGTGGTCGTCCTCCCCTACCGCGACGTCGAGCACTCAGGCGTCCTCTACACCGGCCTCGCTTTCGGCAAGGCGATGGTGCTGAGCGCCGTCGGCGGCTTCCCCGAGGTGGCCGCGACCGGCGCCGCGCGCCTCATCCCGCCGGAGGACCCGGTCTCGCTTGCCGCGGCCCTTGCCGAGCTGACCGGCGGGGGGCAGCTCGCGCCGAGCTCGCCGCCGCGGCCCGGCGCGCCGCGGCCGGTCCCTTTTCCTGGGACGAGGCCGCCCGCCGAACCCTCGCCCTCTACCGTGAATTGATCGAGGCTCGTCGATGACCGCCTTCGCCATCGTCTTCTGGGTCTGCGCCGGGTTGATCGCCTACACGCATGCTGGCTACCCGCTCGTCCTGCGGGCGCTGGTCGTCCTGCGCCGCAGGCCGACCCTGAGCCCCGGCACATGGGAGGAGCCCCCCCGCGTCTCGCTGATCGTTGCCGCCTACGACGAGGAGGAGGTGATCGCGGCCAAGGTCGCCAACGCGCTGGCGCTCGATTACCCGCCCGAGCGGCTGGAGTTGATCGTCGCCTCCGACGGCTCGGGTGACGCCACCGCCGAGCGAGCCGGCGCCGCCGGCGCCGAGATCGTCCTCGAGCTCCCCCGTGGCGGCAAGATCGCCGCCCAGAACGCCGCCGCCGAGCGCGCCTCGGGGGAGATCCTCGCCTTCTCCGACGCCAACAGCATCTGGCGCGCGGATGCGCTGCGGCACCTGGTCGAGGCCTTCGCCGACCCGGCGGTCGGCTACGCCTGCGGCCAGGTCAGATTTCTCGACGAGGGTGGGAGCAACCTCGAGGGCGCCTACTGGCGATACGAGATGGCGGTGCGGGAGATGGAGTCGGCGCTCGGCGGGGTCACCGCCGGCAACGGCGCAATCTACGCGGTGCGAGCAAGCGCCTATCTCCCCCTCGCCCCCTCCGGCAGCCACGACCTCTCCCTTCCATTCGAGCTGGCCAAGCGCGGCCTGCGCTCGCTCTACGTCCCCTGGGCCGCCGCGGAGGAGAAGATGGTGCCGACCCTGGAGGGCGAGTTCGCCCGCAAGCGGCGGATGATGGTCGGGCTCTGGGACATCGTCGTCGGCGAGGGAATGCTCTCCCCGCGCGGCTACGCGCCCCTCTATGCCTTCGAGCTGGTCTCGCACCGCCTGCTGCGCTACCTGATCCCACTCCTGCACCTCGCCGCGCTGATCGCGAACGTCGCCCTGCTCGGCGAAGGCTGGGTCTACACGGTGACGCTCGCTCTGCAGGTTGCGCTGATCGCTGCGGCAGTCCTCGGGCGCTGGCTGCCGCTGATGCCGTTCCGGGTCGCCCGCTACTACGTGATGACGACGGCATCGATCGCCGCCGGCCTCTGGGACCGCTTTCGCCACGGACCTCCCGGGGCGTGGGAGAAGGCCGAGGGAACGCGATGAGGCGGGCCCTCGACGCGATGATCGCCCTGCTCGCGCTGGCGCTCCTCTCGCCGCTGCTGCTGGTCGCCGCGATCGCGATCAAGCTCGGCAGCCGCGGCCCGGTCCTATACCGGCAGCGCCGTGTCGGCAGAGGCGGGCGCGAGTTCGAGATGCTGAAGCTGCGGACGATGATCGAGGGCTCGGACCCGGTCGGGGTCGGCACCGTCGTCACCCGCGACGACCCCCGGGTCACCGCCGCCGGGCGCTTCCTACGCCGCACCTCTCTCGACGAGATCCCCAACCTGGTCAACGTGCTGCGCGGCGAGATGGCGATAGTCGGCCCCCGCCCCACGATCCCCGCCCAGGTCGAGGACTACACCCGCCACCAGAGCCGCCGCCACGAGGCGCTGCCCGGGATCACCGGCTGGGCCCAGGTCCAGGGCCGGGCAGGCATTCCCTGGGAGGAGCGAATAGAGCTTGACGTCTGGTACGTGGACCATCGCAGTGCCGCCCTGGACCTCCGCATCCTGCTCAAGACCGCCTGGCTCCTGGTTACCGGCCACGGCCTCGCCCCCGACTAGGGTTCGGTCGATGACCGAGAGGCCCAAGGTGAGCCTGCGGAGCTTCGAGCCCGGCGATGCGGTGGCTGTGCACCGTTGGTTCAACAACCGAGAGGCGACCAAGACGCTGGTGGTGCAACGGCCGGGCTTTTCCCTCGAGGAAGCCGAAGCGTGGGTTCGTCGGGCGACGGACGATTCCGGCGAGGACCGCAAGTACGCGATCCTCGTCGAGGGCCACGCGGAGCCGGTCGGCTTCACGGCTCTCTACGGGCTCTCCCGCGAGACGGGACCCGAGCTGGGGGCGCTGATCGGCGACGAACTGCGTCGCAGCGGCGTGGGGAGGCAGGCCGAGGCGTTGACGATCGCCAGGGCCTTCGACGAGTTTGGCGCCGACCGCGTCTACGGAGAGATCCCCGCATTCAACGAAGCGGCGAAGCGAACGGTCGCCGGCCTTGGCTGGCACTACGAGGAGACCCTGCCGGGCCACGGCAATCGGGACGGCCAGCCCTTCGACTGCGAGATCTGGGCGGTCCTCCCCGACCAGTTCCGGGCAGCCGCCGCCGACCTGCTCGACCCCGCGTGAGCGGCGAGGCCGCAATCGCAGAGCTGATCGCCGATCGAGGCGAGGCCGCGGCGAGCGAGGAGTTCTTCCGCTCACGCCCCTTCCTCGATGCCGAGGGCGCAACCCACACGGTTCGGATCGTCGCCGGCGAGGCGGATCTGGTGGCGCCCCTGATCGTGCGGCCGATCGGCGCAGGGCCGGCGCTCGACGCGATCTCGCCTTACGGGTACCCCGGACTCTCCGCTGCGCTGTCCGCCCCCCTCGATCCCGCTGCGATCGATTTCACCCCGACCGGCCTGGTCAGCCTCTTCCTTCGCCACCGTCTCGGTGAGCCGCCGCTGGCCGGCGCCACAGAGCGGAACGTCGTCCAGATCGCCGACCCGGAGCTGCCGCCGAAGAGCCGCATGAGCGACCGCCAGCAGATTCGCAGGAACCTGCGCCGGGGATATGAGGTGATCATCGTCCCCGGGCCGGAGACGACCGCGGAGCAGCGGGCGGGCTTCCTAGCCGCCTACGAGCAGACGATGCGCCGCGCCGGCGCGGGCGAGCGCTACTTCTTCGGCGCCGGCTACTTCGACCGCATACTCGCTTCACCTCGAACCTGGCTAGCCCTGGCTCTTGCCCCGGAAGGCGAGGTCGCCGCCGCCTCCGTCGCGGCCTGCAGCGACGGCTTCCTCCACTACTACCTCAGCGGCAGCGCCGACCCCCACCTGCGGGACTCGCCGATGAAGAACGTCGTCGCGGCCCTGGTCGAGCTCTCGGCCGACCAGGGGATTCCGTTGAACCTCGGCGGAGGCATCTCGCGGGGTGACCGCCTGGAGGAGTTCAAGCGCGGCTTCGCCAACCGCGAGCAGCCCTGGCGCACCTCGGAGATCGTCTGCGATCCAGCCGCCTACGCGCAGCTCTCAGCCGATCGCGCCGCGACGTCGTTCTTCCCCGCATACCGGGCGAGCTGACGAGCGCTATTCGGGGTTCGCGGGGGTCGGCCCCGTAAACGGGAAGGCGCTGGTCGGCTCTCTACCGGACACGCTCCAGGTCGCCTTGCCGAAGTCGCGGATCGCGTCCAGCGTGATCGCTCCTTCGTACTTCGGGCAGCCCAGCAGGTTCCTCCAGGTGGTGGCGGCGACCTGGTAGTGCATCTTGTCGTTCGGGAACAGCAGCGACGCCCCGTACATCGTGTCGTAGACGCCCTTCAGCGCTTCCTGGTCGGCTTCGGCGAGCTTCGGGCTGTACTGGATCTCCAGCCGCCCGTGCTCGAGCGAGTGGACGAAGTCGATCTCTTCCGGCATTTCGCTATAGGCGCCGTCCGACTGCTGGTAGGGCGGTTCGACGTGGTTGCCGGAGGTCGGCGGGTTGGTCTTGTAGTGCGGGGGAGGGGATCCGGGCGGGATATGGGTGTGTCCCTCTTCCGGCAGCCCAAGCCGCAGAGTGCAGCCGGCCTGCTTGGCCGCCTGCTTGAGGTTGGCGACCCTCACCGGCGGCGGCTTCGTCCCATTGCGTTCGTCCGGCTGGACGCCGTTCGTCGACCCGCTTGCCTGGTTGATGTGCGCGCCGCCGCCGCCACCCCCGCCGTTGCCCGAGGCGACCAACGCCACGATCCCGACGACCACGACGAGCCCGATGACGCCGGCGACCCCGTAGCCGATCATCAGCCGGGTCCGGTCCGAGCGAGACCGCTCCTGCTCGCGTTCGAGCCTGGCCTGGCGAAGGCGCTCCCTCTCTTCCCTGCGATTGGCCATCTGAGTCCAGGGAGTCTATTCGCCCGCCTTGGTCAGGACTCCGCCTCCGCCGGTGCGCTCCCATGGCCGCGCAGCGCGCAGCGCGCCCAGCACGGCGCGGGTCGCCGGCGCCCGGTTGAGCGCGTAGAAGTGGACGCCGGGAGCACCGGCGAGAAGCAGCTCGGCGCACTGCTGCGCGGCGTAGGCGACCCCCAGCTCGAACTCCCGGTCCGCGTCGCCGCCCGCCGCCCGGAAGGCCGCCTCCAGTGACTCGGGGATGGTCGCGTCGCAGAGCTCGCAGATCCGCTTCGTCTGGGCGAAGCCGGCGACAGGGATCACGCCGGCGAGGATCGGAACGTCGATCCCCTTGCCGCGCGCTGCCGCGACGAAGTCGAAGTAGACCTGATTGTCGAAGAAGAGCTGGGTGATGAGGAAGCTCGCGCCCGCCTCGACCTTCGTCTTCAGGTAGGTGAGATCGGTCTCGAGGTCGGGCGCCTCCGGATGGACCTCTGGGAAGCACGCGCCTCCGATCGAGAAGTCCCACCCGTCGGAGATGAAGGCGGCAAGCTCGGCGGCGCTGCCCAGCCCACCCTCGGGCTGCTCGAAGTCCT
This sequence comes from uncultured Solirubrobacterales bacterium, assembly GCA_963838035.1. Lineage (GTDB taxonomy): Bacteria > Actinomycetota > Thermoleophilia > Solirubrobacterales > 70-9 > CAVVNN01. The sequence continues at coordinate 25,495 of CAWIPM010000009.1, read as the reverse complement.
CCCGCCCTCGCGGCGGGTCGCCGCGCAACGCGAACACGTTCTCGATCCCAGCCGCCGCGATCCGATCCAGCGTCGCCGCCAGCCCCTCGGCGCTCTCGCCGACGCAGCTCAGGTGGGCCATCGTCTCGAAGCCCAGCTCGTCGCGCAGCGCCTTGGTGATCTCCACAGTCCCCTCGCGGGTCGACCCCCCCGCACCGTAGGTCACGGAGACGAAGTCGGGCGCCAGCTCACGCAGCTCGCGCGCCGTCTGAAACAGCCCCTCGGTCGCCTCAGCCGTCTTCGGCGGGAAGAACTCGACCGAGAAGACCGGCCGCCTCGAGGAAAGGATCTCGTCGATGCGCATCGAGGCAGCGTAGCCTCCCCGGGCCGAGAGGTCGGGCAGCGCGCCTACTCGAAGGGCACGGCAGCCGTTTTGCCGGGCACGCCGCGCTCCGACGCCACGCTGGCGCGGACGCCCAACAGGTCGGCCCCGCGCGGGAGCTGCACCGTCACCGACCCCTCCAGCCCCTCGATCTTGAACGACTGCGCCGGAGGGGGTCCGAGTCGCCCGCCCCGTAGGGCGCCACGACGATCCGCTCCGGCCGTCCATCTCCCGCCACCGGCGCCGGGAAGCGATACCCGACGAGCGCCCGCCCGCCGTCGCGCAGCGCTTTCAGCTCGGCCTGCGGCGGGCGGGGAAGATCGAGGCGAGCCTCCTTCCCGGGTGGCACCTCCTTCGCCGGCGACGCCTCGGCGTGGAACGCCGCCGGATCCCACCACTGGGGGTGCTCGCGCGGCCCCCGCGGGCTGTCCGCCTCGAAGGCCTCGCGGCGCCGGGTCGAGCCCCAGCGCCCCGGCCAGAGCACCCACCCGGGCCCGTCGTCGGCGATCGGCGTCACCCGCGGCCGCACCCGCGGCCCCTCGCCGTCGTTGAAGTCGGGAACGACCGGCGCCCGGTGGCACCCGCGTCGGAGGTGGCATGCGTGCGAGCCGCGAGCCGGGTAGACGATGGGCGCCTCGCCGGCGCCGGCCTGGACCCGCTCCAGCTCGCTCCAGCTGGCCCGCCGGCCGCCCCCGTGCTGGCCGTAGGAGGCGCCGTCCGGGCGCCCATCCCTGCCGAGCCGCAGCTGAATCATCTCCCAGTCGCCCTCATGGATGCCGATGCCCAGCAGGCCCTTGTCGCTGAAGTAGTAGAAGAACCAGTACTGGAGCCAGAGCCGCCCCTCGGCGTCGTGCCGCGCATGCCCGTAGACGAGGTCCGCGTAGCCGTCCCGCCTCCTCATCTCCCGCGCATCGACGGCGTGTGCCCCTCCGGCCTCGTCGAGATAGTCGTCCGCGCGTGCCGCCTGCCCGTCCGGATAGGAAGGCCCGCGCAGGAAGTCGATGTCGAGCTTGGCCTCTTCGCCACCGGGCGCGGTCGATGCGATCAGCGCCCCATCGGCGCGGTGCAGCGAGTTGCGCCTGCGCCCCGAGACCAGATTGGCGATCGTCGCGACCGAGTCGGCCCGGTAGCTCTCCAGCGAGTCGTACTGAAGGATTGGCCGGTGGCGCTCCAGCAGCTCGGTCGACTCTGCCGAGGCGCGCTCAGGTGAGGGCCGGGACAGCCCGGCCCGTCGCGGCCGGATTCGACCCGGCCAGCTGCGCCGCGAGCTGGCGGCGAGCGCCTCGCGGACCCGGTCCTCGTTCATCCAGTGGGGGTGGGGCGGCTGGGGTGGATGCGGCTCGATCCCGCCGGCCGCGGCGCGAGCGTTCTGCCGCAACGCGGCGTCGACGAGCAGGTAGCCGTGGTTCTCGAGCACCGCGGCCTCGGCATCGCCGAAGGCGTCGAGGTCGGTGCGCACCGCCGCGATCACGCCTGCAACCAGCTCCGGGTCGTATCCGGGCGGATGGGCGGCGGCCTCGAGCTTCCACTCGATCCCCTCCGCCTCGCGGTCGCCCGCCAACCCCCCCAGCGCCAGCCCCGAGGCGCCGAAGACGAAGCCCGGCCTCTTGGGCGGCCCCCCGAGGCCCTCCACCAACCGTCTCGCGTAGCGCTCCTCCAGACCGTCCTCGGTGGCCCGTCCCGGGAAGGGGTGGCGCAGGAACGCCCGTGCCCGCGCGTTGCGTCGGGTGATCTCGCGGACCGGCTCGGCCACCTGCTCGAGCCAGTCGCGGTAGGCGCCGGGCAGCGGCCAGGGGACGCGGGTCGCCAGGAACGCCGCCAGGATGCTCCCTCCGGCGGCGGCGCCGACGGTGTTGAGCCGGGCGAGCAGGGCGAGCTCGTTCAACCGGGTCAGCGCGCCCAGGTGGAAGAGCGCCGCGCGGTAGCCGCGCCCGCAGAGGGAGAGGGTCGACTCCTGCCCACGCCATCCGACGCCCTGCAATCGTCCGAAAGTTGGCAGCGCTCGCAATGCGGACGATGGGCCGGGTTCTGAAGACGCCATGTTCCGAGCCGCGAACTTAAGCGAATATTGTCTGTTTAGTCAATGTAATCGCAGCAAAAGAGGGGGTTTGGGCTCAGCGTCCCAGGACGTGCCCAGGCTGTGGGAGGATGGGCCCGTATGAGCGCGGAGGTTCGCTACGAACGCGTCGGCGTGGCTGCGGTCTTGACCATCGATCGGCCCGAGCGGCGCAACGCCGTCGACGCCGCCACCGCCGAGCTGCTGCGCCAGGGGCTGCGTGACTTTGAGGCCGACGACGACGCGCGCGCGCTCGTCCTCACCGGCGCCGGAGGCGTTGCCTTCTGTGCGGGCGCCGACCTCAAGGCGCTCGACCTCGATGTCGAGCACCCGAGCGGCCCGATGGGGACGACGCTCCTCACTCCGTCAAAGCCCGCAATAGCCGCCGTCGACGGGTGGTGCCTGGCCGGTGGGGTCGAGCTGGCCCTCTGGTGCGACCTCCGGATCGCGACGGCGGACTCCACCTTCGGGCTCTTCGAGCGCCGCTGGGGAGTCCCGCTGATCGACGGCGGGACCCAGCGCCTCCCCCGCGTCGTCGGCATGGGCCGGGCGCTTGAGCTGATCCTCACCGGTCGCGCGATCGAGGCGGAGGAGGCGCACCGCATCGGCCTGGTCAACGAGGTGGTCGCGCCCGGCGCCCATCTCGACCGTGCGCTCGAGCTGGCCGAGCGCATCGCCTCCTTCCCCCAGGAGACGATGCTCGCCGACCGCCGCGCCGCGATCGAGGGCTTCGGCCTGCCCCTGGACGACGGTCTCGCCCTCGAGCACCGGCTCGGCCGCGAGGTCCTCGATGTCGCTGTCCGCGGCGCCGCCCGCTTCTCCTCCGGCGAGGGCCGCCACGGCGAGGGAGTCTGACTCCGGGCGTCTCAGCCCCCTCGGGCTACGCGCCCCATCTCTTCCTCGGCGGCCTTGGGGCCGAGGTAGGGCATGAGCACAGCGAAGACGAGGTCGGGGAGGAGGCGGGTCAGCTCGGGGCCGCGGCCACCGCGGATCTCGTCGAAGATCATCGAGGTGGCCCCGCCGATCGCGAAGCGGGCGGTGTCGGGAGGCAGCTCGTCACCCTGGCCGGTATAGACGCGGCCTTCCTCCAGGAACGGGGTGAAGCGGGCCAGGGCCCCCCGGTAGCGGGCGCGTGCGTCGTCGCCGGCGGCGGTCACCTCGACCATGGCCATCCGGGCGATGTCGGACTCCGCGGAGAGAAGCTCGACCAGCGCCCGTAGGCTGGCCTCTATCCGCTTCGGCCAGGGCTCCCCCGCGGCGGTCTCGAACGCGGTCGAGACGTGAGCGACCAGGACGTCGATCACCGCGTCGTAGGCCTCGAGGAAGCACGAGGCCTTGTCGTCGAAGGTCTCGTCGAAGGTCTCGCGCGGCACCCCCGCGAGCGCGATCACGTCGTCGACGGTGGCCTCCTCGTAGCCCTTCGCCGCGGCGACTCGCACCATCGCCTCCAGCAGCCGCTCGCGATCGGAGCGAACGAAGTAGGCCTGAGGCAAACCTTCGCGCCAGCTCGGTGCGGGCTGTGGATTCGAAGCCGATGGCGAATCCATTCATCCAGCGTAGGGCAGTTGCCGCGACCTGTCCATCCCACGCCCGTGCCTAAACTCTCCCCGATGAAGATCGGGATCATCGGGCTCGGCTACGTCGGGCTGCCGCTCGCCGTCGCCTTCGCCGAGGCCGGCAACGAGGTGGTCTGCCTGGACTCCGACCCGCGCAAGGTGAAGGCGCTGGGCGAGGGCCGCAGCTACGTCGAGGACATCGGCGACGAGGTCCTCGCGCCGATCGGCGACCTGCTCCGTCCCACGCAGAGCCACCAGGAGCTCGCCTCCTGCAACGCGGTCATCATCTGCGTCCCGACCCCGCTGACCAGCTCCCGCGAGCCCGACCTCACCTATCTCCTCGACGCTGCCACGGCGCTCTCGGGCGTGCTTCAGCCCGAGCAGCTCGTCGTCTTGGAGTCGACCACCTACCCCGGCACCACCCGGGAGCGGCTCGGCCCGATCCTCGAGGAGTCGGGGATGGCGGTGGGCCGCGACTTCCACCTCGCCTTCTCCCCCGAGCGGATCGACCCCGGCCGCACTGACTACACCGTCGCCACCACGCCGAAGCTGGTCGGCGGGATCACCGCGGACTGCGCCGAGCGCGCCCGCGAGCTCTACTCGCTGATCTGCGAGCAGGTGGTCGTCCTCTCCACTCCCGAGGCGGCCGAGCTCTCAAAGCTCTTGGAGAACATCTTCCGCTCGGTCAACATCGCCCTCGTCAACGAGCTGGCCCAGCTCTGCGACCGGCTCGGCATCGACGTCTGGGAGGTGGTCGAGGCCGCCGCGACCAAGCCCTTCGGCTTCATGCGCTTCGACCCCGGCCCCGGGATGGGCGGGCACTGCCTGCCGATCGACCCCTTCTACCTCGCCTACAAGGCCCGCGAGCACGGCTTCTACCCCGAGTTCATCGAGCTGGCGGGGAAGGTCAACCAGGCCCAGCCGGCCTTCTGCACCGAGCGGATCGAGCGGGCGCTGAACGATGTCGGCAAGCCGGTCAAGGGGTCGAAGATCCTCATCCTCGGCGCCTCCTACAAGGCCGGCATCGGCGACATCCGCGAGTCTCCGGCGCTGAAGATCATCGCGCTGCTGGAAGAGCTGGGCGGCGAGGTCTCCTACCACGATCCCTTCGTGCCGACGCTGGGAGAGTTGGGCCTGGAGTCGGTGCAGCTCGAGGACGCCCTCGCCTCCACCGACCTCGCCGCGATCGTCACCGCGCACCCCCAGCTCGACTACGCCGACGTCGTCTCCCGCGCCCCCCTCGTCGTCGATTTCCGCGGGGTCACCGGCGGGATCGAGGCGACGAACCTGGTGCGGCTCTAGCTTCCTTTCGCCGATCCCTAGTCTTTCGGGATGGCCACCGGGCAAAGGGACGACAGCAGGCGCTGGCTGGCGCTCTACGTGCTCTGCGCGGGGATGCTGATGATCGTCCTCGACGCGACGATCGTCAACGTCGCGCTGCCCACGATTCAGGACAGCCTCGGCTTCTCCCAGAGCAACCTCGCCTGGGTCGTCAACGCCTACCTGATCCCCTTCGGCGGCCTGCTGCTGCTGGCCGGGCGGATGGGCGATCTGGTCGGCCAGCGCCGCATCTTCCTGATCGGCCTGGCGATCTTCACCACGGCGTCGCTCCTCTGCGCCGCCTCGCAGAGCCAGGGCATGCTGATCGGAGCGCGGTTCGTCCAGGGTGTCGGGGGAGCGCTGGCCTCGGCGGTGATCCTGGGAATGATCGTGACGATGTTCCCCGAGCCCGCCGACCAGGCGAAGGCGATCGGCGTCTACGGCTTCGTCGCCTCCGCCGGCGGCTCGATCGGCCTGCTCGCCGGCGGCGCCCTCACCCAGGCGATCAGCTGGCACTGGATCTTCCTGATCAACCTCCCGATCGGGATCGCGACCGCCTTCGGGGCGATGCGGCTGGTTGAGGGTCGCCAGGGAATCGGGCTCAGCGAGGGGGCGGACATTCCCGGCGCGGCCCTGATCACCAGTTCGCTGATGCTCGGCGTGTACACCATCCTCGGGATCAACGAGCACGGTTGGGGCTCCACACAGACGCTCGTCCTCGGCGCAGTCTCCTTTGCACTCGGCGCCGCCTTCATCGCGCGCCAGGCGCGGATCGCCAACCCACTGATGCCGCTGCGCCTGTTTCGCTCGCGCAACGTCGCCGGCGCCAACGTGATCCAGTCGCTGCTCGTCGCCGGAATGTTCGGGATGTTCTTCCTTGGCGCCCTCTACCTGCAGCGGGTGCTCGGCTACGACGCGCTCCAGGTCGGCCTCGCCTTCCTGCCCGCGACGATCGTGATGGGGACGATGTCGCTCGGCTTCTCCGAAAAGCTGATCATGCGCTTCGGCCCGCGCACGACCCTGATTCCGGGTGTGATCGCGATCGCGATCGGGCTGCTGCTCTTCGCGCAGACGCCGGTCGACGGCGCTTACCTGGCCAACCTGCTGCCGCCGATGCTGCTGATCGGGGTCGGGGTGGGGACCGCCTTTCCCTCGCTGATGACCCTGGCGATGTCGGGCGCGACGCCGAGCGACTCGGGCCTCGCCTCCGGCCTGGTCAACACCAGCATGCAGGTCGGCGGCGCGATCGGCCTCGCCGTGCTCGCGACCCTGGCGGCCCAGCGCACCGATGCGCAGCTCGCCGCCGGGGCCTCGCATGCGGCGGCGCTCAACGCCGGCTACCACCTCGCCTACTTGGTCGGCGCGGCGCTGGTCGGGATCGCCGTCTGCATCGCGGTCGCAGTCCTGCGCGACCCGGCGCCGGTGATGGCGCCGCAAGCCGCCGAGCCCGAGCCCGCCTACTCCGAGGTGGGCTGATCGATCAGCTCCCCCAGCCGGTGACCGACCGCGCGCCTGAAACCGCCCCCGACGTGAGTCCGGCCCCGCCGCCGAGCTTCCCCACCGTGCGCGTCGCCGCGGTGCAGGCGACCCCGGTCATCCTCGATGCCGAGGCGTCGGTCGAGAAGGCGTCAGCCCTTCTGCGCGAGTGCGCGGGGCGGGGAGTGGAGCTAGCGGTCCTGCCGGAGGCTTTCGTTCCCCTCTACCCGTCCAACAGCTGGGCGCGAGGGGCGTCCTCCTTCACCGGCTGGGATGAGCTGTGGGAGCAGCTCTGGGAGAACGCGGTGGACGTGCCCGGGCCGCTCGTCGACCGGCTGGTCGGCACCTGCCGCGAGACCGGTCTCCACTGTGCGATCGGAGTGAACGAGCGCGAGTCCGAGCGGCCCGGGACCCTCTACAACACGCTGCTCCTGCTAGGCCCTGACGGGCTGCTCTCCAAGCATCGCAAGCTGATGCCGACCCATCACGAGAGGCTCTTCCACGGCATCGGGGCGGGCGACGACCTCGGCGTCGCGCAGACGCCGGTGGGCCGGGTCGGCGGGCTGATCTGCTGGGAGAACCGGATGCCGCTGGCCCGCTACGCCGTGTACCGGGGAGGCCCGCAAATCTGGGTGGCCCCGACCGCCGACGACAGCGACGGTTGGCTGGCCTCGATGCGGCATATCGCGATCGAGTCCGGAGCCTTCGTGGTCTCGGCGCCGCAGTTCATCCCCGCGGATGCGTTCCCCGAAGACTTCCCGGTGCCGTTGCCCGAGGGCAAGGAGGTGTTCGGCAACGGCGGCGCCGCGATTGTGGAGCCGGACGAAGGCGAGGTCATCGCAGGGCCGCTCTACGGCGAGGAGGGCATCGTGATCGCCGACTGCGACCTCCGGGTCGGCCTGCACGCGAAGCGTTGGTTCGACGCGGTCGGTCACTACAGCCGCGAGGAGGCCCTTGGCTACCCGGCGCCGGACCCCTCGCCACCGGCTCCTGCCGGCTCGTAGGTGCGTCCGATTCGGGTCCAGGCATCGTCGGTCAATCGGGTGCAAGCTCATGTCTATGACAGATGGAGCTAGCCGGACTCGAACCGGCGACCTCCTGGGTGCGATCCAGGCGCTCTTCCAGCTGAGCTATAGCCCCGAGGTGGCGGGTTGGGACGGATGTCCCAGGCCTCGCAAGCGCAAGGATAACCGCATAGGCTTTAGGTTCCCCGAGGGGGACCAGCGCATGGGCATTCTCGACGAGGCCATCAAGGAGCATCTTGAGCTGAAGCGCCAGCATGGCGCCGGCGAGTCCGAGCTGAAGCAGCTCGAGGACGAGGCGTTCGGCGAGGCCGAGCGGCCTGACGGCGGCGAGATGGCGCAGGATCCCTTCGCGGAGGCCCCGACCGAGTTCATGTCTGCCCCGAAGACGGGCGAGGAGCAGGCCCCCGTGGCGGGTGAGCCCGCGCCTGCCGAGGAGGAGTCGCCGCGACGGACGCCCTCCGACATCGCCGGCCTGCAGGAGGCACCCGCGCCGGCGGAGCCCGCGCCGGCGGACGAGCCGGCGGACGAGCCGGCGAAGCCATCAGCCGGTCATTCGACCGCAGAGCGCCATGCGATCGCCGAGCAGCCGACCGAGATGTACGACGTCGAGGGTGAGATCGAGGTCAGCGCCGAGGAGCCGGCCGTCGAGGAGGAAGAGGAAGAAGAAGAAGAAGAGGACTTCTTCGACGAAAAGCGCCTCTACGAGGAGCTCGACCAGGCGCTTGAAGCGCCGGTCGAGGACGAGCCGGAGCCGGAGGACCACGAGGCTGCCGTCGAGGTCGAGGAGGTGGAGCGGACCGACGAGCACGAGCTACCGGTGGAGGAGGCGCTTCCGGTGGAGGAGGAGGGCGACGAGCACGAGGATCTGCTCGAGGACACGCCCGACTTCCTCGAGGACGCCCCCGAGGACGACCAGCTCTGGTTCGAGCAGAAACCGCCGAAGGACTTCGACTTCGACGACTGAGCCGTCGGTTGGCCCGCCGCCAGGCGCCAACCCGTCCCCCTTAGACTTTCGCGCGAGGGGCCATAGCTCAGCTGGCAGAGCGCCGCCTTTGCAAGGCGGAGGTCGCCGGTTCGATCCCGGCTGGCTCCACTACTGAGTGGCAAGCGCCCGCTCGGGCAGGTTCTGGTCCGCGTGGTAGCTGGAGCGGACCAGGGGCCCCGAGGCGACCGACTCGAAGCCGATCTCGTAGGCGGCGCGCTCCAGCGCCTCGAACTCCTCCGGATGCCAGTAGCGGTCGACCGGGAGGTGGTTCTCGGTCGGGCGCAGGTACTGGCCCACGGTCAGCACCTGGACGCGATGTTCGCGCAAGATGCCGAAGGCCTCGACCATCTCCTCGAAGGACTCGCCGAGGCCGACCATCAGCCCCGACTTGGTGACCACCGCCTCGCCGCCCATCTCCTTGGCCAGCCGTAGGACGCGGGCCGAGCGCAGGAACCTGGAGCCGCGGCGCGCCTTCGGGTAGAGGCGCGGCACCGTCTCGACGTTGTGGTTGAAGACGTCGGGGCGCTCGTGGATCACCTTGGCCAGCGGCATCTCCTGGCCGCGGAAGTCGGGGGTGAGGACCTCGACCTTGCAGCCCGGCGCCAGCATCCTGATCGAGCGGATCGTGCCGACGAAGGCGCCCGCCCCGTAGTCGGGGAGATCGTCGCGGTCGACCGATGTGACGACCGCGTGGCGCAGCCCCATTCTCTTCACCTGGTTGGCGACGCGCAGCGCCTCCAGCGGATCGCTCCAGGTAGGCACCCCCGTCTTCACGTTGCAGAAGCCGCAGCGGCGGGTGCAGACGTCGCCGAGGATCATGAAGGTCGCTGTGCCGCGCTCCCAGCACTCGCCGACGTTGGGGCAGTTGGCCTCCTCGCAGACGGTGTGTAGGTTCTCGCCGCCGATCTCCGCCTTGAGGCGGCGGTAGGTGGGACCGCCCGGCGCCGGCACCTTCAGCCACGGCGGCTTGCGCGCTCGGCGGAAGGGGATCGCACCGTTCGATTCCGCGGTGGTACCGCCTGGCTTGGCACGCGAGCGGGTTACGTGGACGCGCTCGGCAGCCCGCGTGGGCGTCTCCGTCATGCGAATGCCTCGCGCTTCGCTCGCGGCGCCAAGAACCAGATATGCACGCTTGCTCGCTCCGCGCTCATGTGACGCCGAGCCTAGCGCTGTCGAGGCCCAGGGCGGCGGGGTCTGCGGCGGTCGGGAAACGCTCGTACACGTCCCCAAAGCGGCCGGCGACCGCCTCGAAGAAGGCGCCGAGGTCCTGCTCGGCGCCAAGCTCGCGGCCCAGAGACGTCACCCGGCAGCCGTCGATCCCGCAGGGCACGATCCACTCGAAGGGCTGCAGGTCGTTGTTGACGTTGATCGCCAGGCCATGGGTGGTGACCCCGCGGCTGACGTGGACTCCGATCGAGGCGATCTTGCGCGCCTCGCGCGGTCCCGCCGCCGAGCCGGGAGCCTCGCCGGGGGTCCAGACTCCGGTCAGGCCCTCGATCGCCGCCGCCTCGACGCCGTGCTCGGCCAGCGAGGTTGTGGCCACTCGCTCCAGCCGTCGCACGTACTCGTGGACGTCGTCGCCGTAGGGCTTCAGCGAGACGATCGGGTAGGCGACCAGCTGACCCGGGCCGTGATAGGTGACCCGTCCGCCGCGGTCGCTGTCGCAGACTTCGATCCCCTGCATCTCGTACCACTCCGTCGCCATCGGCAGCTCCTCGGCGCTCGAGCGCCGCCCGCGGGTGTAGACGGGCGGGTGCTCGAGCAGCAGCAGCACGTCCGGGATCGCGGCTTCCTGTCGCGCCGCCCTCAGCCACCGCTGGGCGACGCACGCCTCCTCGTAGGGGACGAGGCCGCAGCGGACAACCAGGATTTCCTCGCTCATCCTTGAAATCGTTGCATGGCGCCGCTCTATCCTTGGCGCCGTACCCATGGCCCAGTCGAAGGCTCTACGACCAGACTGGCTTCCGGCCGTCGCTCTCAGCTCCGCCCTCGCCGCTGCGATGCTGGCCTGGAACCCGCAGGTCGGCGACCTCGCCGCCCAGGTCTTCCGCACCGAGCTGTTCCGGCACGCGGGCCTGGCAATCTGGAACGGCAGCTGGTACGGCGGCCATTACACCCTCACCTACAGCTTCCTCTTCCCGCCGCTGGCCTCGGTGGTCGGGCCGCAGGCGGTGGGTCTGCTCGCCGTCGTCGCCTCCTCCTACTTCTTCGACCGCCTCGTCCACGATCGCTGGGGTCCGGCGGCCCGGCCGGCCACCCTGTGGTTCGCCGCCGGCGTGGTGACGCTGCTCGCCGACGGCCAGCTGACCTTCGCCCTCGGCGTCGCCTTCGGCCTCGCCTCCCTGCGCGCCCTGCAGCTGGGGCGGTCGAAGTCGGCGCTGGCGGCAGCGGCGGGCTGTGCCCTGTCGAGCCCGGTCGCCGCCGGGTTCCTGGCCGGCGTCGTCGTGGCAGGGTCGCTCGCCCGGCGGCGCTCGGCGGGCAAAGGTGAATCGGCGTCGCGAACGGCACTCTGGGTCGCCGCCCTGGCCCTGGCCCTGACCATCCTCCCCAACCTCGCCTTCCCCGAGCCCGGCCAGTTCCCCTTCGCCTTCTCCTCCTTCGTCGCGATCCCGCTCTGGTGCGGGGCAGCGCTGTACGTGACGCGCGGCCTGGGGAAGGAGGAGCGCGAGCTGCGCTGGGCGCTCGCCGGATATCTGGCGGTCTCGGCCGTGCTCTGGCTGGCGCCGAACCCGATGGGTGGCAACGCGGTGCGCCTCGGCGCGCTCTTCGGCGGCCCTGTCCTTGGCGCCGTGGTGCTGGCGCGGCGACCGCGGGTCTCGGCCTGGCTGCTTGCCCTGGTGATGGCCGGCGGGCTCTACTGGCAGCTGACCGCGAGCGTCAACCAGATAGCGCGCAGCGTCGGCGACCCCTCGACCTCGGCGAGCTACTTTCACCCGCTGTCGAGCTGGCTGTGGGAGCACGGCGGCCAGGGCGTACGGGTAGAGGTGCCGCCCACCGCGAACCACTGGGAGGCGGCCTATCTGGCGCCGCGATTCGAGCTGGCGCGCGGCTGGCTGCGCCAGCTCGACGCGACCCGGGATGAAATCTTCTACAGCGACGATGGCCGGCTCACCAACGGCGCCTACAGCGATTGGCTGCGCCACAATGCGATCACCTACGTCGCCCTGCCGGACGCCTCGCTCGATTACTCCTCGGTGGCCGAGCGGCGGCTGATCCTGAGCGACCCTCCCTACCTGAGGCCCGTCTGGCACTCGGCTCACTGGCGGGTCTTCGCCGTCCGCCACCCCGAGCCGCTGGTCGACCCGATGGGCGCGAGCAGGGCCCATACGCTCTGGGTGGGACGACAGAGCTTCGCCCTTGACGTCACCCACCCCGGCGACTTCCTCGTCCGCGTCAACTTCACCCCGTACTGGTCGATCGCCCGTGGCGCCGGCTGCCTCCTGCGCCGCGGCGAGTGGACCCTTGCCCGCGCCTCCCACCCTGGCATCCTCAGGGTCTCCGCCGACTTCTCGGTGGGCCGGGCGTGGAATGCGGTCACCGGCGCCAACAAGACCTGCTGAGCCAGAGGTCTGCAGCGAGCGTTAGAGCGCCAGAGACAGGGGCTCTTCGAGGAGCGAGCGGATCCGGGCCAGGAACCTGGCACCGTCTGCGCCGTAGAGGATGCGGTGGTCGCAGGCGAGGGTGACCGACATCAGGTGGGCGGGAACCAGCTCGCCGTCGCGGACGGCGGGGCGCTGCCCGATCGCGCCGACGGCGAGGATCGCGGCCTGGGGCGGGTTGATCACCGCCGAGAAGCGGTCGATCCCATACATCCCCAGGTTGGAGACCGTGAAGGTCGCCCCCGAGAGCTCGGGCGGCGTGATCTGCTCGTCGCGCACCCGCACCGCGAGCGCCCGTGACTCCGTGGCGATCTGGCGCAGGCCCTTGCGGTCTGCGTCGAAGACGGTCGGGACGACGAGCGCGTCCTGCCCGGCGACCGCGATCCCGACGTTGACCCGCGAGTAGAGCTCGAAGCGGCCGTCGCGGTAGGCGCCGTTGGCGCGCGGGAACTCACCCAGCGCGATCGCGCACGCCTTCACCACCATGTCGTTGAAAGAGGGCACCGTGGCGCCGTCGCCCGCCATCGCCTTGATCCTCTCCCGCGCTTCGACGGCGGCGCTCATATCGACCTCCGCCTCCAGATAGAAGTGCGGCGCCGTGGCCTTCGACTCGGCCATCCGCCGCGCGATCGTGGCCTGCAGTTTCGAAGGCTCTTCGACGCGAACCTCGCCCTTGGCGGTCTCGACCGCGGGTCCTGCCACGGCTGCGCCAACCGCGGAAGAAGCCATCCTCTCCACATCCGACTTCACGATCCGCCCTCCTGGCCCCGAACCGGCGAGCTTGCTCAGGTCGAGACCCCTCTCCTTCGCGATCCGCTTGGCGAGCGGGGACGCTTTCGGCCGCTCGTCGCCGCTGGGGGGCGGCGACTCCGCCGGGGCGTTGATCGCGCCGCCTGGTCCCTCGGCCGCTGTTTCCGCCGCCTCTTCCGCGGGTGGCGCGGACGCGGATGATGGGGGGGTCGAGGACGACCCCGCCCGCAGCGCCCCACCATCATCCGTGACAGGACCCGCGGACCGGGTGCTGTAACCCTCACCTGAGTCCCCGATCACCGCAATCGGAGATCCGATCGGAAGCGTCTCGCCCTCCTGCGCCAGGATCTTGGTCAGCGTCCCGGCCACGTCGCTTTCGTAGGCCATGCTCGCCTTGTCCGTCTCGATCTCCACCAGCTCGTCCCCCACCGCGATCTCATCACCCAAGCGCTTCAACCACTGCAGGATCGTCCCCTCCTCCATCGAGTCCGAGAGCCTCGGCATCACGACGTCGGCCATCAGATCGCCCCCTCCAGCGCGGCGAGCGCCGCCTTCACCACGTGCTCCTCGTGGGGGATCGCGGCCTGCTCGAGGCGCTGCGAGTAGGGCATCGGCACGTCCGCGCCCGTCACTCTCTGCACCGGCGCGTCGAGGTGGTCGAATGCCTGCTCGGTGATCAGCGTCGCCAGGTTGGCCCCGATGCCGCCGTGCGGCCAGCCCTCCTCGACGATCACCGCCCGGTTCGTCTTGCGCACCGATTCGAGGATCGTGTCGAGATCCAGCGGCCGCAGCGTGCGCGGGTCGATCACCTCGGCCTCGATCCCGTGCTCGTGAGTGAGGTTGGTCGCCGCACCCGCCGCCACCTGCGCCATCTTCAGAACGCCGACGATCGTCACGTCGCCGCCCTCGCGCCGCACCGCCGCCTTGCCGAACGGCAGCTCCTCGTCTCCGTCCACCTCTCCACGGGTCCCGTAAAGGCCCTCGTGCTCGATGAAGATCACCGGGTTGTCGTCGCGGATCGCCGTCTTCAGCAGCGCCTTGCCGTCAGCCGGCGTCGAGGGGCAGGCGACGAGCAGCCCTGGGACGTGGAGGAAGAGGGCCTCGAAGCTGTGCGAGTGGGTCGGCCCCAGCTGGTGCCCGCCACCGCCCGGCATCCGGATCACCATCGGCACCCGCGCCTGCCCGTTGAACATGTAGGGGATCGCGGCGGCGTGGTTGACGATCTGGTCGAGCGCCAGCAGGGAGAAGTTGACCGTCATCAGCTCGACGATCGGCCGCAGGCCGCCCATCGCCGCGCCGATGCCGGCCCCGACGATCGTGTTCTCGGAGATCGGCGTGTCGCGGACGCGCCGCTCCCCGAACTCCTCGAGCAGCCCTTCGGTCACCTTGAACGCTCCCTGGAAGACACCGACGTCCTCGCCGATCACGAGGACCGACTCGTCGCGGCGCATCTCCTCGGCCATCGCGTCGCGGAGCGCCTCGCGCATCCTCAGCGTCGCCATCAGGCCCCCTCGTCCTCGGCGGCGACCTCTGGGTGGACGCCCAGTTCGGCATCGCCGTCGATGGCCGGGTTGGGCCGTGGGCCCTGCGGCTGCCCGGCGTAGGCGGCGCCCGCTTCGGCCAGCTCGCGCGCGGCGGCCGGCATCGACTCCTCGCGCTCGCCCCGGTGGGGCTGTGGGCTGCGCTCGTCGACCGCGTACCAGGCGCTATCGCTGTCGAGGACGTAGAGGTTCTCGTAGAGGGTGTCGAGCGGCGGCTCGGGAGAGGCATCGGCGAACTCGACCGCCTCGAGGACCTCCTGCTCGGCCTTGTCGCGCACCTCCCGCACCTCCCGCTCGCCGAGCACCCCTGCCTCGACGCAGCGGCGGGCGAAGGTGACGGTCGGGTCCTTCTCCCTCCACTCCTCGACCTCCTCGCGCTCGCGGTAGACCTCGGGGTCGGCGGCGGAGTGCCCGCGGTAGCGGTAGGTGAACGCCTCCAGCAGGGTCGGCCGGCGCTCTTCCCGGGCGAGGCGTATCCCCTCGGCGACGCCCTCGCGCACCGCCAGCACGTCCATCCCGTCGATCCGCTCGCCCGGGATGCCGTAGCCCTCCGCCTTCTTCGAGAGGTCGGTCTGGGCCGAGTGCCGCTCGACCGAGGTTCCCATCCCGTAGAGGTTGTTCTCGACCAGGAAGAAGACCGGCAACCTCCACAGCGCCGCGAGGTTCATCGTCTCGCCGAAGTTGCCGGCGTTGGAGGCGCCGTCGCCGAACATGCAGACGGTGACCGCGTCTTCCCCCTTGTACTCGGAGGAGAGGGCGAGCCCGGCGGCGATCGGCAGGTTGCCGCCGACGATCCCGTAGCCGCCCATGAACCGGTGCTCGCGGTCGAAGATGTGCATCGAGCCTCCGCGCCCGGCGCTGGTCCCGTCGACCCGGCCGAACAGCTCGGCCATCACCCGCCTGGGTTCGGCGCCGCGGGCGATCGCGTGGCCGTGGGTGCGGTAGGTGCCGATCAGGTAGTCGGTGTCGCGCATGACCGAGGCGGTGCCGACGATCGTCGCCTCCTCGCCGATCGCAAGGTGCAGGAAACCACCGGCCTTGGCCCGCTGGTACTGACGCCCCGCCTCCTCCTCGAAGCGACGGATCAACACCATCCGCGCGAGCAGCTCGTAACAGGTGGCGGCGTCGGGCAGATCGGCCATCTGAATACTGACCTTAGCTCGCGGCTTCGACCGCATCCTCGACTCGGTCGTCGCCCCAGAACACATCGCCGGCGACGAGGAGGGAGGGGACGCCGGTCACGCCCAGCTCGGCGGCGGCATCGGTTGCCTCGCGCAGGGCGTCCTTGACGACCGCCGTCTCGACCGCCTTGAGCAGCGCCCGGGGGTGAAGCTCGCAGGCCGCCGCCGCGATCATCACGTTGTCGGGCTGGGAGAGGTCCCGGCCCGCGGCGAAGGCCTGCCGGAAGGCGGCAAGGGCGAAGGAGACGGTGCGGCCGGTCTGCTTGGCGAAGGTGGCGACCCGCATCGCCCCAAGCGTGTTGCCCGGCCAGGGCTCGGGCCAGGAGATCGGCGGCAGCCCGTAGGCGGACGCGCGCCGCTCGACCTCCGCCATCCCCTCCTCGCGCCCCGGGCCGTTGGCCCAGGAGTCGCGGCCGAAGCGCTTGAAGAGCCCGCCGAGCAGGATCGGCTGCCACTCGGGCTGCTCCAGGCCCGCCTCTGTGAACAGCCCGCTGATCCGCTCCGCGCTCAGGTACGCGTAGGGCGACCCGAGATCGAAGTAAAAGGTTGCTCTAGGCGTGGATCGCCCAGCCATCGACGGCTCGGGCCGCTTCGAGGATCGCCTCGGAGATCGTCGGGTGAGGGTGGACGATCCGCGCCAGCTCCTGGTAGCCGCCCTCCAGCTCCATCGTCGCGACCAGCTCGGCGATCATGTCGCAGGCCCGGTTGCCGACGATGTGGGCGCCGAGGATCTCGCCGTAGGAGGAGTCGACGACGAGCTTGACGATGCCGTCGCGGTCGTCGTAGACGGTCGCCCCGCCGACCCCGCCGAGCTTGAACTTGCCGACCTTGACGTCATGGCCCGCCTCCCTGGCAGCGGCCTCGGTGAGGCCGACGCTGGCGACCTGCGGCTGGCAGAAGGTGGCTCCTGCGACAAGGTTCTGGTCGAGCGGATGAGTGGGCGCCCCGGCGGCGTGCTCGACCGCGACCACGCCCTCCTCGGAGGCCTTGTGGGCGAGCGCCTTGGCGCTCACGAGGTCGCCGATCGCGTAGACCTTCGGGTTCGAGGTCCGCTGGTACTGGTCCACCCTGACCTTGCCGTTGCCCTCCAGCTCGACCCCGGCCTCGGACAGGCCCAGCCCCTCGGTGTCGGGAGCCCGGCCGCCGGCGATCAGCAGGTAGTCGACCTCGGCGGACGTGCCTCCGTAGGTGACCTTGACCGAGCTCTTTCCCGCCTCGACGCTCTCCACCGGCGTGCCCGTGGAGATCGCGATGTTCTGTTTCTTGAAGGCGCGCTCGACCACCCGGACCACGTCCTTGTCCTCGGCGGGGAGGATCTGCTCGAGCATCTCGATCAGCAGGACCTCGGCGCCGAAGCGGCCGTAGGCGGAGGCGATCTCACAACCCGATGCTCCCGCCCCGACCACGGCGATCTTCTTCGGCAGCTCCGGCAGCGACCAGGCGCCCCAGGTGTCGAGAACCCGGTCGCCGAACTCGACCCCCGGGATCGGCAGCGATACCGAGCCGGTCGCCAGCACCACGGCGCCCGCCTCGTAGACATCGTCGCCGACCTCGACGTTGCCCTCGGCGGTGAGCGAGGCGACGCCCTCGATCAGATCGACCTTGTTTTTCTTCCAGAGCATCTGGACCCCCCCGGAGAGCGACTCCGAGACGGCGGCTCGGCGCTTGCCGACCGCGTCCCAGTCGAGCGCGGCGCCCTTGACGGTGACCCCCAGCTCGGCGCTGTTTCGCGCCTCGTCGTAGACCTCGGCGGTGCGCAGCAGGGTCTTGGCCGGGATGCAGGCGTAGTTGAGGCAGCGCCCGCCCGCCTTGTCGCGCTCGACCACGGCGGTCTTGCGCCCGAGCTGAGCCGCGCGGATCGCGGCGATGTACCCGCCGGGGCCCCCGCCGATGACGACTACGTCGTACGAATCAGCCACCGGCTGAGCCTATAGAGAAATGAACCGCCGCCTCCTCCGCTACGCGTCCGGCCGCGGCGGCAGTCGCCGTATCGGCGCCGCTCACCTGGAATCAGATATTGAGGCTCGCTGATCGGTGCTTCAGCTTGGTCAGTTACGGGTTGGCATCTGGATCCGCGCCATTGCCTTGACCATGAAGAAGAAGAGCGTTCCCGAGACCGCCAGCAGGCCCAGGGTGGCGACGACCTGGCCGACGGTCGCCGCCTGAACGGCGAGGCCGAAGACGGCGCTGAAGATGAGGAAGACGAGGATCAGCTGGAAGCCGAGCACGGCCCAGTAGCGGGCGCGCCACATGCCCCAGGCCATGATTCCCGTCAGCAGAGCCGGAGCGAGGACCTGCGGGAGTTTCGGCGTTCCGCCGTTGACGTGGACGCCGGCCAGATACCCGCCGAGTATCGAGAGCGCGAGCAGCCCCGAGATCACTGCGCCGATCGTCACCACCAGCGGCCGTTCGCCCTCGGCCAGCGGCGGCAGCGCTTCGCGCGCCTCCTGGTTGCGCTCCTCGGCCCTCGCGTAGCCCCGCTCCATGCGCTCGCGCGGGCTCGGCGCCGCCCCCCGCTCCTTGCGCTTGCGCTTGCGTTGATCAGCCACCGGGAGCCGCGTCCCCTGTCACGGCTAGCGCCCCCCGCAGCCGCTCGGCGATCGCCGCGGGGTCCTCGGCGTCGCGGATCGCGCGAACCACGCCGAGCCGCCGCGCCCCTGCCGCGACCACCTCGTGCGCGTTGGATGGGTCGATGCCGCCGATCGCGAAGAACGGCAGCCGCGTGCTCGCTGCGGCGTGGCCGACCAGGGCGACACCCACCGCCGCGCGACCCTCTTTGGTCGGGGTCTCCCACACGGGCCCCACGCTGATGTAGTCGATCGGCTGCTCGGCAGCCGCCGCGATCTGCTCCTCGGAGTGGGTTGAGAGGCCGACGATCGCGTCAGGGCCGAGCACGCCCCGCGCCTCCTCTGCGCTGGCGTCGTCCTGCCCGACGTGGACGCCGTCGGCATCGCAGGCCCTGGCCAGCTGGGGGTCGTCGTTGACGATGAAGAGGACGCCGTAGGTGTCGCAGAGGCGGCGGAACGTCTGCGCCGAGCGCTCGATCGTCGCCCGGTCGAGCCTCTTCTCGCGAAGCTGCACGATGTCGACACCGCCGTTCAGCGCCGCGCGCAGCAGCGGCTCGGGGTCGGCTTCGCCGGGCCGCGCCTCGCAGACGAAGTAGAGGCGCGCGGTGCGCAGCCGCTCGCGGCGCAGCGGGCCGGTTGCCTCGGGTCGTGCCAAGCTCATTGGCCTAACTTTAGGACCAGATGCCGCGAACCAACGGACAGCGAAGCTACGACGCAGTCGTCGTCGGCGCCGGAGTCGTCGGGCTCTGCTGTGCCTGGCGCCTCGCCCGCCGGGGCGCGCGCGTGGTGGTGCTCGACCGGGCCGAGCCCCCCGCCGGGGCGACCCGGGTGGCGGCGGGGATGCTGGCCCCGGTCGGCGAGCTCAGCTTCGGCGAGCCGGAGCTGCTGGAGATGACTCTCGCCGCAGCGGCCTTCTACCCGGGATTCGTCGGCGAGCTGGAGAGCGCGAGCGGGGTGCCGACCGGCTACGCGCGCCAGGGCGCCCTGCACGTCGCCCTCGATCGCGACGAGGCGGCCGAGCTGCATCGCGTCCACGACCTGCAGCGCTCGCTCGGGCTCGAGGCCGAGTGGCTGGCGCCGCGGCGCTGCCGAGAGCTGGAGCCGGGCCTGCCCCCGTCATTTCACGGCGGCGTGCACGCGGCGGAAGAGGCGTCGGTCGACCCGCGGGCGCTGGCCGAGGCGCTGCTGGCAGCGCTCTCTGCGGAGCGGGTCGAGGTGCGGACCGGAGTCGTGGTCGATGCGGCGTTGCGCGACGGGGAGCGGGTCTGTGGGGTGCGAACCGCGGCGGGGGAGGAGCTGCGCGCCGAGGCCGTCGTCCTCGCCGCCGGCGCCTGGTCGGGCCGCGCGGAGTGGCTGCCCGAGCGCGCCCGCCCGCCGGTCCGCCCGGTCAAGGGACAGGTCCTCGAGCTGCGCGGGGTCGATGGCGCGGCGCCCTGCGCGCGAATCCTCGCCTCCGAGCGCGTCTACCTGGTCCCCCGCGCCGACGGCCGGCTGATCGCCGGCGCCACGGTCGAGGAGCAGGGCTTCGACACCAGGGTCACAGGTGGCGGCGTGCATGAGCTGCTGCGCGAGGCATACCGGCTGCTACCCGACGTGGCGGAGATGGAGCTGGTCGAGGCGGCCGCCGGCCTGCGGCCCGGTACCCCGGACAATCTGCCCCTGGTCGGCCCGGGCGCGTTGGATGGCCTGGTGCTGGCGACCGGCCACTACCGAAACGGCATCCTGCTGGCGCCGCTCACGGGGGAGGCGGTGGCGATGTCGCTCAGCGGCGAGCCACCGCCTGAGGCGATCGCAGCCGCACATCCGGCGCGGTTGTCAGCTCAACCGCAAAGCGGTAGAAGCGACGACCGCGCTGCTGAGGTGACGCGGTGAGGATCGACCTCAACGGCGAGGCGCGCGAGCTGCCTCCGGGGGCGACCCTGGCGGTGGCGGTGCGCGCGAGCGGCGCCGAGTCCGACACGCGCGGCGTCGCGGTCGCGCTCGACGGCGAGGTCGTCCCCCGCGGGGAGTGGGAGGCGACGGCGCTGCGCGAGGGGCAGAGCGTCGAGGTCCTCGCCGCGATCCAGGGGGGCGAGGACAGCTGGGAGCTGGGCGGGCGCGAGTGGTCCTCCCGTCTGATCGCCGGAACCGGGGGCTTCCGCTCGCTCGAGCAGATGGAGGGCGCCCTGGCCGCCTCCGGCGCCGAGATCGTCACCGTCGCCCTGCGCCGCATCGACCCCGACGCCAAGGGCTCCGTGCTCGACGTGCTCGACAGGCTCGGCCTCTTCGCCCTCCCCAACACCGCCGGCTGCTACACGGCCCGGGACGCCGTCCGCACCGCCCGCCTCGCCCGCGAGGCCTTCCAGACCGACTGGATCAAGCTCGAGGTGATCGGTGACGACCGCACTCTCTATCCCGACGCGGTCGAGTTGCTCGACGCCGCCGAGCAGCTCATCGCCGACGGCTTCACCGTCCTCCCCTACACCAACGACGACCCGATCCTCGCCCGCCGTCTCGAGCAGGCCGGCTGCGCCGCGGTGATGCCGCTCGGCTCGCCGATCGGCTCCGGCGCCGGCATCCGCAACCCCTACAACGTCGCGATCATCGCCGAGCGGGCTGCGGTCCCGGTCGTCCTCGACGCCGGCATCGGCACCGCCTCCGATGCCGCCCTGGCGATGGAGCTGGGCTGCGACGCGGTGATGGCGGCCAGCTCGATCTTCGGCGCCGGCGACCCGGTCGCAATGGCCACCGCCCTGCGCCGCGCGGTCGAGGCGGGCCACGCTGCCCGCCGCGCCGGCCGCATCGCGGTGCGAACCCATGCCGAGGCCTCGACCCCCGACGAGGGCCTGCCCGAGCTGTCTTGACCTACGATGGGCGCCGCGCCCCCGTAGCTCAGTTGGTTAGAGCGGCGGCCTTTTAAGCCGCGCGGCCCGGGTTCGAGTCCCGGCGGGGGCATTTGACTGCAAGCGCATTCTAGTGGGGAATGCGGCAGCCACAGACGAGGTCGATCCGGTCAGCTGCGTTCCGTGGGCACCACATTTGGGCACCAAGCAACGAGTGATTTGTCTAGATCGGCCTTCGCTTTGGCCGGCGAGCGCCTCGGCCTGATTGCGTCCAGCTCGGTTGCGACGCCGCTTATGACCCGCCGGTCACTCAGCTGTCACGCCGGAGGTCGCGGGTTCGAGTCCCGTCGCTCCCGCTCGTTGAAGTGCCTGCACATCAGCCGCTTTCTGCTGGTTGTTGGCATCTATCGTAGTGGCCGAATCGGTCGGGAGTAGCAGTTGGGAGTAGCACTTTCCGACTTCACGGGCGCTGCGTGCCGACCTCCGGTCCCATCTCAGCGCGAACCTCTTACCCCTCAGGCCTGTCAGCCACGCAGATCGAAACGCACCTGTCTAATGATGAGAGTGGCATCGCTACGAAAGCCGCGATGGCGATCACGGCGGCGCGCCTCCTTAAGGCCGATCTCCGAGCCTCCCATTTCAACGAGGCGCTCCCAAGAGACAATTCCAGGGCGAACGGTAAGCGGGGGCTCCTCTGACGCGGGATGCTGCGGCGGTGGGCCGACGAGGGCCAACTGCCCGCGCAACAGGCTGACAAAAGTCGGTCCCGAATCGAGCGCGGTTCGGTCCAGTAGTTCGCCGATCCGAGTGCGGTGCGGCCCTCCCGATGCGCCGTGCTCCGCGACGTGGAGCGTGCGAAGGAGAGAAGGCGGAAGGGCTCGCCTTCCTTGCCGAGCCGTTGTCGGCTGACGAGGACCGGGCCTCGACTATCCAATTTGATGGCTAGCGAGATAACACTGAGGGCTGGTGCAAGAGACAGCAGGAATAAGAGGCCGGCATTGAACTCGACCATCCGGCGGAGCGTCTCGGAGAGGCGCGAAGGCAGCTCTGCACCAACCGCTACGGTGCTTATAGAGCGAGCGGCACGAGAAAGGCCGCGCGCATATCGGATCGCGCTCAGTGGCTTGTTTTCGAGGGCCTTCAGCTCGGCCAGCCAGTCCTCTTCATAGCTGGCAGCGAGCTCATTGGGCAGCATTTCCGCCGCTCGCTTCACCAGGCGATGGGTGTAGTCGGGGACCGAGCCGCGCGCCTGCTGCCCAATAAGGGAACCGAAGATCTGCTTCGCCGCCCAGAGGAGCAGGACGCAAACAGAGAGCAAGATTGGAATCACGCGGTTGCCCCGTCCGGGCGCAAGCCCACTCGAGTTCCCCTGGCCTTTCGAGGGGTCTTGGGATTACGCGCCAGAGCCTTCCGGGCCTGGGTTTGGCCCAGCGCAGTGAGCCTGTAGAGGCGCCGTCGCGGACGTCCCTCCCGGCTTGGGTCAATTTCCTCACGCACGCTGGTTAGCCAACCATCTGCCTGCAGCCTGTGAAGGAGCGGGTAGACAGTCCCACTGCGCATTCGCCCGATCCATCAGTTCGAGGCCGTACCAGTCGCGCGCTGGATCACTGATCAGTACCTCGAGTAGGTGAAGCGTCTGCCTGGTCATCCTCTGCGGCACGGGCCCGATACTACATAGCTATATCGGATAAGAGATGCGCTAAACGCCTGTCAGAAAATGGGAGGGTGGCGGCGCTGGAAGCCGGCGAGGTAGGCGGGGGAGAAGGCGCTTTGGGGGATCCAGCCGGGGCAGCCCGCCCAGTCGATGAAGAGCGGTAATCTGGATTCGTTGCCCAGGTAGCTCAGCCGGAAAGAGCGTCGCTCTCGTAAATTAAAAGCCTAAGGCGCTATTTCTCCGCTTTTGCATCGGACCCGCTCGACCGCGATGCGCAGCCGTTCAAGGGCTCCCTTGCGACGGACCGATTCCTCAGCTTGTCCGGATTCCGCTGAGCAGCCTCAGCCCAAGGCCGGAGCCTGCCGCAGCCACCAAGATGACCGCAACAAGAGCAACTGCGCTGGATGTCGGATAGCTCCGCCCTACCAGTGATGGCGCCAATCGGCCGGGTGTTGCGGAGCGTCTTGGTTCGCCCCCAGCCGGCTGTGCAGGCTGAGACCCAGCTGGACTCTTGGGAGGGGCTTCTTGGCGGAATGCGTTGGCGCTGGGGCCTCCCCTCCCAGAGATGCCAACGCCGAACAGTGGTGTACTCGAGGCTGATCCTCCGCCATGATGGGCTTCTTGGCCGGTTGCTTCGCTGCGGGCTTCGGCCAACGGAAGCGCGTACTCTTTACCGGCAGGGCTGTTCGGGTCGAAATGCACAGCGCCGGCAGACGCGGCCGATGGGGCAACGAGCCCCAAGAAGCCAAGACTGCTGATTGCGGCCAGTGCGACGACGGACCGAAAAGGCCGCTGGCTGAGCATGGCGCTGATCATCGGAAGAAGGTCCGAGGCAGAGAAAGACTTTGAAGACGAAGACTGTAGCGCGGAGACATTCCGGGGAGCGAGGGGTTCTGCTGGCTGTTTTCCTGCTCGGTTGCCTCTTTTTGGCGCTCGCAAACCACGCCTCAGCCCAGGTGACGACCCGGAAGCTGATCTGGGGCCCCCAGGACGCCGCCTCCTTCAGGACCTACGACGAATTAGGCGCCGGGCTCTACGAGTTCACGATCAACTGGTCGCGGATAGCGCCGACTCGTCCGAAGGACCCGACGAATCCGAATGATCCTGCCTACCACTGGACGCCGGCCGTCGATGAAGCGCTCACTAACGCTCAGCGCTACGGGATCCAGGTCGTTCTCGAGGTATCCGGAGCGCCGAGTTGGGCCAACGGCGGCCGCCCCTGGCGATGGGCGCCGAGGAACCCTCAGGATTTCGCCGACTTTGTCGCTGCCGCGTCGAAGCACTGGCCGCAAGTCCACTACTGGGAGATCTGGGGCGAGCCGACCCGTCGCATCAACTTCATGCCATTACCCAAGCACGTGGTTGGCCTCGACTTGACGCCGTCGCAGCGCCGGGGTCCAGAAATCTATGCCCAGATCCTCGACGACTCCTATGCCGCGCTGAAGAACGTCAGCCCAGAAAACATGGTCATCGGCGGCAATAGCTTTAGCGGCGGCGACATCAGGCCATTGGCGTTTATCAAAGCCCTGCGCCTTCCCAACGGCAAGCCGCCCCGGATGGACTACTACGGCCATAATCCCGTTTGGCTACCGGCGACCAGATCTCAGCAAGAACCTGATCAATCCCGGAAGCGGCATCGCTGATTTCTGCGACTTGGATGTCGTCGCCGAATACGTGGATCGCTACCTGTCTCGAGCCGGGCGCAATCCACGCCCTCTGCGGCTCTTCCTCTCGGAGTACTTCGTCCCAACGGACCATGCCAATGATGAGTTCAACTACTGGGTCTCAAAGCAGACGGCCCGGAACTGGCTGGCTGCCGGACTGAAAATCACTCGGACCTGGCATCGGATCTTCACCCTGGGCTGGTTCGAGCTCTTTGATGAAGAACCGAATGGGATCGGAACCGAGGTAAACCGGGGCCTCTTGACCTACACGGGCCATCCGAAGCCGGCCTTCTACGCTTTCAAGAACGGGTGACGCGAACCGCGACGCCTGAGCGGCATCTCTGGCTATCGTTGCGCGCGATGAAGGCACTGGTAACCGGCGGCGCGGGATTCATCGGCTCGCACTTGGTTGAGCGGCTACTTGCGACGGCCACGAGGTCCGCGTCCTCGACAACTTCTCGACCGGGTCACGCGCCAACCTGGTCCCCTTCAGTGACTCGATTGAGCTGATCGAGGGCGACATCCAGAGCTATGAGCGCGCTCACAACGCGGTCCAGGGCTGCGAAGTCGTCTTCCATGAGGCCGCCCTGCCGTCGGTACCGCGTTCCATCCAGGACCCGCTGACCAGCAACGCGGCAAATGTGATCGGGACGCTCAACATCTTGCTGGCGTCACGGGACAGCGGGGTGCGCCGAGTCGTTTATGCCTCCTCCTCCTCGATCTACGGCTCTGACCCGCACCTACCTAAGCAGGAGGACCGGGCGCCGATGCCGATCGCTCCATACGCGGTGGCGAAGTTGGCTGCCGAGGGCTACTGCCGCGCCTTCTCCTCTGTCTATGACCTGGAGACGGTTGCGCTGCGCTACTTCAATGTCTTCGGGCCGCGACAGGATCCATTGTCTCAGTACGCGGCGGTGATTCCACGCTTCATCACCGCG
>CAWIPM010000008.1:0-207217 GCA_963838035.1 uncultured Solirubrobacterales bacterium | reverse complement strand
AACAGCTACTTGCCGACAAAGCTTCCTCGGGACGCCCTGTTCCCGGGGACCTGCCGTCGTCCATTCCCTGTGACGGCGGCGGAGGAGTCGACCGGCATTCCCGTGCCGGGAGGCGCCATCGAGGTACCCGTCGCCCGGGTTCTCACCGGGGGTTTCCCCCTCCTGTGGGCCCGGCTGCGGTAGAGGACCAGCCGGGCGTCTATCCGGGGCCTTCCCTGTCCCCATGGCGCCCGGCGGTCCTTTCTCTTCGAAGGGTGCTCGCAGCCTGAGCTGATGCCCACCGGTATCACCTGTTGCCACGCTTCGCCCCCGGGGCGGCTACGCCCCGAGCAGGATTCGAACCTGCGGCCTACTCCTTAGGAGGGAGTCGCTCTATCCAGCTGAGCTATCGGGGCTCGGCGGCTCATCGTAGAGGCTCTCCGAGGCCAGCTCCTGGGCTCGGCGGCTCCACAGCTTGACGTGCATGTAGATGTCGTCGCCGTAGCCCTCGAGGGCATCGAGGGCGATAAGGGTGAAGCGCTCTTGGGAGACCGCTTCCTGGTCGACCGTCTCCGCATCCAGCTCGGCTGTGGCGGCGACGGCGCCGCGGATGAGGGGGCGGCCCCAGACCAGGGTGACCGCTCCGGCCCGGCCGTTCTCGCCGCGCCAGCGCCCGATCACATCGTCGCTGAGGTCGATCCGCCAGCCCGGGTTGTCCTCGGCGAGGACGTCGGTGAAGTCGGCCTTGGCGCGGAAGTCGCCGGGCTCGCCGCCCGGGGGGCAGCACGTAGGAGACATGGCCGAACAGCTCCAGCGTCCCCTCGGGCCCGTCGGCGCGCGCCGAGGCCGGCACCCAGACCCGCCCGCCCCAGGCGCGCTCGGGGAACCAGGCGATCTCGGCGGGCGGCTCCACTCCGCCCGGCAGGTCGACGATCTCGCCGCAGGCCTCGCGAAACGCCTCGGTCAGTCGCTCGGCGAACCGCCCGTGCGGAATCCCCTCCTGGGTGCTGTCGGCGATGAAGCGGGGGATCGGTCGCGGGTTCGGCGGCACCCGGGCACCCTATTCGCCCAGCACTTCGCGCAGGTCGGCGGCGGCGCGCTCGGGGGGATAGGTGTTGATGTCGACTCCGGTTCCCAGCTCGAAGCCGGCCTTGACGGTGAGGCGGGGGGCGATGTCCACGTGCCAGTGGAAGTGCTCGGCGCCGCGGGGGGCGGTGCGGACCCAGAGGTTCAGCTCGGGGGGCGGCCGAAGCGCTGGGCGAGTGCCCGCAGCGCGGTGCGGAGCATTCCGGCGCCCGCCTCGTCATCCTCGAAGCGGGCGGCCTCGCGGCGCGGGGCCACCCGCAGCTCGAAGGGGGAGCGCGAGGCCCAGGGGCAGATCAGCGCCGCCTCCTCATCGATCGCGACCAGGCGCTCGCGGCGGCGCACCTCCTCGACCAGGACGTCGCTGAGCAACCCTCCCCCCGCGGTTCGCTCGCGGTAGGCCCCGAACCGCTCCCGCTCGCGCGCCACCGCGGCGGGCACGAACGGCAGTGCGTAGAGCTGGGCGTGGGTGTGCTCAAGCGAGGCTCCGGCGCCGCCGCCCTCGTTGACGATCAGCTGCACGCATGCGGCGTCGGAGTGGGCACGCATCCGCTCGCGCCAGGTCGCCACAGCCGATGCGAAGCGCTCCTCGCTCAACTCGGCCATCGCCGTCACGTGCTCGGGGGCGTTGACGATGACCTCGTGGGCGCCGGTAGCAGGGCGGGAGGAGAAGAGGTCGGCCTCGCCGGCGCGGCGCGAGGCCAGCAGGGGATCGCCGCCGCTGGCGAACGCGCCGCCCCCGGCGGCGGCGCCCGGCGCCGGCTCTGCCTTCACCTCGGCCAGCGCCGGGAAGAGGTTGGGAACGACGCGGCTCGTCCAGCCGGGCGTGTCGGGCGCCCCCCCGGCAGCGCGCACGGCGTGGACCTCCGGCGGGGTGCGTTCCTCCTGTCCCTCGCAGAACGGGCACCCGTCCGGCCCCTTCGGCTTGCAGCGTGGGGCGGTGAACCCGTCCGGCCGCTCGGCCCGGCCCGGGGCGAGGATCGTCCTCAGCCCGCTGAGCTGGTCGATGCGTATCTCCGGCGCGCTCAATCGGCGCCGGAGTCTGGCTTCTTGAGGAACGGCTCGAGCACGTCCAGCGGCAGCGGGAAGACGACGGTGGTGTTCTGGTTGCTGCCGATTTCCAGCAACGTCTGCAGGTAGCGCAGCTGCAGCGAGGCCGGGTTGGTGCTGATGATGTCGGCGGCGTCGGTGAGCTTCTGCGCGGCCTGGTACTCGCCCTCGGAGTTGATGATCTTGGCCCGCCGCTCGCGCTCGGCCTCCGCCTGGCGCGCGATCGCCCGTTGCATCTGCTCGGGAATCTCGACGTCCTTGATCTCGACCGCGGTCACCTTCACTCCCCAGGGCTCGGTCGACTCGTCGATGATCTTCTGCAGCTCCTCGTTGAGCCGCTCGCGCTCGGATAGCAGCTGGTCGAACTCGGCCTTGCCGAGTACCGAGCGCAGCGCCGTCTGGGAGATCTGCGAGGTGGCGAGGAGGAAGTTTTCGACCTCGGTGATCGCCTTGCGGGAGTCGATCACGCGGAAGTAGGCGACGGCGTTCACCCCGGCCGGAACGTTGTCGCGGGTGATCACCTCCTGCGGCGGGATGTTGAGGGTGACCGTCCGCAGGTCGACCTTGACCATGCGGTCGATGAAGGGGATCAGCAGGATCAGCCCCGGGCCCTTCTGGGCGATCAGCCGGCCGAGGCGGAAGATGACACCGCGTTCGTACTCGCGCAACACCCGCACCGAGGAGAAGAGGACGACGACGAGGA
Organism: uncultured Solirubrobacterales bacterium; assembly: GCA_963838035.1. Lineage (GTDB taxonomy): Bacteria > Actinomycetota > Thermoleophilia > Solirubrobacterales > 70-9 > CAVVNN01. Next base: position 204,402 of record CAWIPM010000008.1, on the reverse strand, counting down.
TGGCCAGAACCACTACCAATGCGATCAGTGCTGCCATTAGCGCGCTCCTTCCTCGGTTGCGACCTCGGGCCTGACCACCAGGGTCAGCCCGTCGACCGACTCGACCCTGACTCTATCCCCCACGGCGACCCTGCCCTCGCCACCGCGCAGGCGGGCGTGCCAGACCGCCCCCTGGAGGAACACCTGGCCCTCGGGGTCGAGAGGGGAGCGGACCTCCGCCGTCGCCCCCGCCATCTCCTCATAGCCGGTGCGGACGGGCTCGTTGCGATAGGCGTGGAGCACTTTGCGCGCGGCGAGCAGGAGGAGGGCGCCGAGCAGCAGCGCGACCGCGACGATGACGACGACCGGGAGGCGATGCCCCTCGTGGCGATAGATCAGCCCGGCGCCGACCAGCGCGGCCACTCCGAGGACGCCGAGGATCCCGCTCGGCACGTGGGCCTCGGCGATGAAGAGCACCACGGCGAGCAGCAGCAGGAGGACGATCAGCCCGGTCATGTGGACATCATGACCCCAGCGCGTAGCGGCGGACGTCGGCTTCGAGTTCGGAGTCGTGGGCGTAGGCGCCCTGTTTGAGATAGAGGAGCTTGCCGGCGCGGTCGTAGAACGCGGTGTCGGGCAGGCCGCCGAGGCCGCCGAGCGATTCGATCAGCCCCTTGCCGGGATCGGTGTAGCTGGGATACGGGACCGGCGCCTCGGCCAGGAACGTCCTGGCGTATTGGTCGGAGTCCTGCGAGTTGACGCCGAGGAAGGCGACACGCCTGCCGTAGCGAGCGGCGAGCTTCTGCAGGGTCGGGAACTCGAAGCGGCAGGCACCGCACCAGGAGGCCCACACGTTGACCACCACCGGGTAGCCCTGCAGCGCGGCGACCCGGTGTTCGAAGGCGGCGGTCCCTCCCGGAAGCAGGCGGTTCGCTTCGGCGTGCAGGGCGGCGAGCGGAGCGGGCGAGCCCGCCAGCGCCCTGGCGTAGTCGGGGTGCTTGCCGCCGTAGTCCCCGCCGCCTGTCGAGGAGCCGCAGCCGCCGGCGACGAGCGCCAGCGTCGCGGCGAGAAAAATCGCGCCGAAGAGGTTTCGCCCCGGTGACATCGGATCGATGATTACAATACGTACGTTCGGTCCGTCCGTATGCGGGCCGCTGAGATCGCCGGAGGAAGGGAAGAAACGGACTCCGGCATCCTCGTTCATTTGTTACAGCCGCCGCGCCTGGCGCGTTCCGGCTGGGACAGACCCAGAAGCCTTTATGGCCAAGACCAGCGAAGTTGCCGCGCCGGCGGCAGTTCCCTCAAGCGCCGATATTGAGCGCGCCGCGGATTTTGTCCGCGAGCCTTTCCTGCTCGAAGGCGAGGGGCCGGAGGCCCTGGCGCCGGGGACGGCGCGCCGGCGGGGCCTCGACGTCGCACTGGAGGAGCTGGACGGGGGGCTGAGGCTCCCTCGATCGAGTGGCGCCGCGACTTCTCCCTGCTATTGGGGCTGGAGCGGCTGCTCGCCGAGGAGCCGCCGAAGCTGCGCGACGGGGCCGAGCTGAACCCGCACCAGGTCGACGCGCTCTCGGGAACGCTGACCGAGCTGATGGCCGAGCAGCAGGTGGCCGCGGCAAACGGAGCGCAACCGCCCGCCGACGGGCCCATAAGTGGAACCAGGGGCGACTTATCGGCCCATCGGCCCGTGGATGGGGACGAGAATGGAGCGGAGGCGCTCGAGGACGAGGAGGAGGCCGAGGACGAGGAGCTTGCCCCCGACGAGGAGCCGCAGGACTGGGAGGAGCCCGAGGCCGAGGAGGAAGAGGCGATCGAGGAGGCGCCGGAGGACCCGGGCGCGGCGCGGCGCTTCTGGTTCGAGCATGCGACCGGCGCCGGCAAGACGGTCGCCGCCGTCGGCTTCATCGACGCCTCTCGCACCGGCGGCGTCCTGATCCTCACCCACCGCCGCAACCTGGTCGACCAGTTCATCGGCGAGATCTCCGACCGCGGCTACAAGGAGCGGTTGCGACCGCCGCTGCTCGACGGGCGCGACGACCCCGACGGCCCGGTGACGGTGGAGACCTACCAGTGGTTCGTCCGCAACCACAAGCGCATCTCCGACGCCTACTCGATAGTCATCTGCGACGAGGCCCACACCGCGCTGGGTGAGAAGACCAGCGCCTGCATCCGCGCCTGGACCGGCCCCGTATTCATCGGCATGACCGCGACCGGCGCCCTGATCGCCCGCCACGTCGCCGACCTCTTCCCGACCCAGACCTCGCGCTTCGACCTCGCCCAGGCGGCGCGTCGCGGCGTCATCTCGCCCCTGCGATGCCTGCGCATCCCGCCCGGGCCGGGGGTGCGGACGATCGCCAAGGTGCCATTGCGCAAAGGCGAGGTCGACCAGGACTTCGACCAGGAGGAGCTGGCCGCGCTGCTCGACCAGGAGCCCTTCAACGTGGCGATCGCCGACCTCTACAGGTCGCGCTTCAGCAAGGTCCCCGGAGTCATCTACACGGCCGGGGTTCAGCACGCGAAGAACGTCGCCAAAGCGTTCCAGGACGCGGGGATCGTCGCCCGCGCCGTCTCGGGGGAGACGCCGAAGCGCGAGCTGGCCGAGATCCTCGCGGCCTTCGAGCGCGGCGACGTCGACGTGCTCTGCAACGCGATGCTGCTCGCCGAGGGCTGGAACTCGCCGCGGGCGACGATCTGCATGCACCTGGCGCCGACCGCCTCGCGGCGGGTCTACCAGCAGCGGGTCGGCCGCGTCACCCGCCGGGCGCCGGACAAGGAGGCGGGGCTGGTCCTCGACTTCGTCCACCCCGCGACAACCCACGACGAGACGATCGTCACCCTGCACAGCCTGCTCGACCGCGACATCTACCGCGGCGGCGCGATCGTGGTCGGCCCGGTGCGCCGCGGCCGCGGCCGCAAGGTGAGGGTCGAGCGCCGCATCGTCCCCGTTTCGAACTCCGAGGAGCGGCGGATGGAGGTTCTCGAACGCGAGATCTGGCGGATCGCGGTCGAGAACCTCGACTACCCCGAGCAGCACGCCTGGGCCGCGCTGGCCGGCGCCCGGGTCAACACGCAGGGCTGGCGCCGCGCCCGGGCGATGATCCAAAACGACACGACGAAAGAGCTGCGCCGCCGCTTCCTGCTCACCTGCGTGCAGCGCAACCGCAACTCGCAGCTGCGGCTGAAAGCGCTGGGAGAGATCCCCGACCTCGGCGACCCCGAGGCCTTCGACGACGCGATCGACATCGTCGGCACCTGGAGCCGCGAGGACAGGCGGGCCGGCACCAAGATCCTGCTGCAGGCCCTGGTCGACAGGCGGATCGGGCGCCGCGACCAGGCGCAGGCCTGGGTCTGGCGGCTCGCCTCCTACACGCGGGAGCTGCACGAGGAGTACGCGGTGCAGCGCTGGCCGGAGACCAAGCGCCTGCTGGGGCTGCTGGTCAACTCCTCCGGGCGGGCGCACGGGCGCAACGCGCGGCGGCTGGTGCACGCGTCGGGCAAGCACGACCGCAGGTTGGCGGTCTCGCTGCTCGCCGCTGCCGTCTCCCACACCCCGGAGGGGGAGGAGGTGCTGCGCGGCGCGCGGATGCGGATGGCGCGGAAACCGTCGGCGATTGCGCGGGAGCTGCTGCGCAACTTCCCCAAAGGCGGAAAGCGGCGGCGCAAGCGCGGCAACAAGCAGGGGGGGCAGGGCGAAAACGGTGGTGGTGGTGGTGGGAACGGCAGGTCGAAGCGCTCGCGCCGGGGCGGGGCCAAGTCCGGCGGCGCAAAGGGCGGCGACTCAGACGGGGCTGAGGCGGACCTCGCCGGCGCCGAGGACGACGCGGTCGCCGCCGGAGATGACGACGAGGTTTCCCCGGTCGTCGACGCCGTCGGCGACGCCTGAGCCGCGGTCCCAGGCGATCTCGCGGCCTCGCAGGGCGTCGCGGGCGCGGAACTCGGTGAGGACGCTTTCCGCAGGGGCGACCGTCCAGCGGTCGAGCTGGGTGTCGAGCTCGCGGCGGGCGGCTTCCGTCGTGATGCCGCCGCCGAGCGAGGTCGCGGGATGTCGCAGGTCGGGCGGGAACTCGTGGGGCTCGATTGTCAGGTTGAGGCCGACGCCGATCACCGCCCAGCCGTCCTGCGGCTTTGCCTCGATCAGGACCCCGGCGAGCTTGCGACCTTCGAGCCAGACGTCGTTGGGCCACTTGACCTCGCACTCGACCTCCGGCCGCAGTCGCTCGACCGCGGCGCAGACGGCAAGCGGGACGGCGAGCGGCAGCAGCAGGTGGCGCTCGTCGAGCGGACGCAGGATCGCCGAGTAGAGCAGGGCCTTGCCTTCGGGCGCAGTCCAGACCCGGCCCTGCCGACCGCGGCCCTCGCTCTGCTCGGCGGCGGTGACGATGGTCCCGTGCGGCGCGCCCGCCTCGGCCAGCTCGCGGGCTCGGGTGTTGGTGGAGTCGGTGCGCCGGAAGTGCCGGTGCGGGGTCCCAAATCTCATTCCGCTGCTCCTTCCCCCCATAGGTGGATGAGAGACAGCGAAGCTGCCTCGCCGGGTGTCATCGAGAGACGGCGTCCGCCAGCAGGGCCTCGAGCAGGCCGTCGATGTCGTGGCGCTCCGCCTCGACGTGGACCTCGAGGCCGGCCTCGCGAGCCGCCTCGCTGGTGATCGGGCCGATCGAGACGACCCGGGCATCGGGGGGGAAGCGCTTGCCGAGGACATCGGTGAGGTTGCGGACCGTCGAGGAGGAGGTGAAGGTGACGTAGTCGGCGGACCGGGCCGCCTCGACGGCCGCGGGGTCAGGGTCCTCGCGCACCGTCGCGTAGAGGGCGACGACGTCGACCTCGGCGCCGCGCTCGCGGAGCGCGTCGGGGAGGACGTCGCGCGCCTCGGCGGCGCGGGCGACGAGCGCCCTGCGGCCCTCGACCTCGACGCCTGCCAGCGCCTCCACCAGCGCCTCGGCAACGAAGCGCTCGGGGACGACGTCGGCGCCGATTCCACGCTCGGCCAACGCCCGAGCGGTGCCGGGCCCGATCGCTGCGACCGTCGCCCCGGCCAGCGCCCGCGCATCGAGCCCTGCCGACTCCATCGCCTCGAGCAGGAGCCGCACCCCGTTGGGGCTGGTCAGGCAAACGAGCGCGTAATCGCCGATCGCGTCGACCGCGTGGCGCACCTCCTCTGCCTCGATCCGCGGCTCGATCCGGATCGCCGGCAGCTCGACCGCCTCGGCGCCGAGGCCGCGCAGAGCGGCGGCGAGGCCGCTCGCCTGGGCGCGGGCGCGGGTGACGAGGACGCGGCGGCCGTGCAGGGGGCGGCGCTCCAGCCAGGCGAGCACCTCTCGGCGCTCGACCACCGCGCCGACGACGATCAGCGCCGGGGCGCCGACGCCCTCGCGCTCCACTGCCTCAGCGAGCGTCGCGAGCGTCGCGGTGACGGTGCGCTGCCCGCCCATCGTGCCCCGCTCGACCGCGGCGGCGGGCTCGTCGGGATCGCGCCCGGCCTCGATCAGCGCCGCGGCATTCTGCGCCAGCTGTTTGACCCCCATGTAGAAGACGAGGGTGCCGGGGAAGCGGGCGAGCGCCTCCCAATCGAGCGCGCTGTGATCCTTCCCGGGATCCTCATGGCCGGTGACGAAGGCAACCGCCGAGGCGTCGTCGCGGTGGGTGACCGGGATCCCGGCGTAGGCGGTCGCGGCGACCCCTGCCGTAACCCCGGGCACAACCTCGAACTCGATCCCCGCTGCGTGAAGCGCCTCCCCCTCCTCGCCGCCGCGGCCGAAGACGAAGGGGTCTCCCCCCTTGAGGCGGACGACGCTCTTGCCGCCGCGAGCCGCCGCGATCAGCTGCTCGCCGATCTCCTCCTGGGGGACTGAGGGGCGGCCGGGCGCCTTGCCGACGTAGACCAGCTCGGCGTCCTCGCGGGCGCCGTCCAGGGCGCCGGGGGGGATCAGGCGGTCGTAGAAGACCGCGTCGGCGGAGGCGATCAGCTCCAGCGAACGGGCGGTCATCAGCCCGGGGTCGCCTGGCCCCGCTCCCACCAGGTAGACGACTCCCGCGCGCGCACTCACCCCGCTGGTCCTTTGCCGCGGATGACGGGGATGACGGGGATGAGGAACGGCGGAAGCCCTGTCTTCATGCCGCGGCCGCCTCGGCGCGCTCGAGGAGACCCGACGCGCCAGCCGACACCAGCCGTTCGGCGAGGAGGGTGCCGGAGAGAACCGGCTGCTCGGCATCTCCTTCGACTCGGTCGCGGATCCACTCGCTGCCGTCGGGAAGTCCGACGAAGGCCTCCACCGCGATCCGTTTCCGGTCGATCGCGGCGTGGACGCCGATCGGGGTCGCGCAGGTCGCCTCCAGCAGGGCGACCGCGGCGCGTTCCGCGGTCAGCTCCAGCAGGGCCGCCTCCTCGCCGATCTCGGCGGCAGCCGCGGCGCTGGCCCGGTCGCCCTCCCGGCACTGGAGGACGAGCGCTCCCTGTCCCGCCGCGGGGGTCATCGCCTCGAGTGGGATCGAGAAGGACGCCTCCTGCTCGCGGCCGAGACGGCGCAGCCCGGCGACGGCAAGCACGATCGCGTCCAGGTCGCCTTCCTCCAACCGCCGCAGTCGCGTGTCGACGTTGCCGTGCATTTCGCGCACCCGCAGGTCCGGGCGAGCGGCGAGAAGCTGGGCGCGGCGGCGCAGGCTGGCGGTGCCGACGCGTGCGCCATCGGGGACATCGTCCAATGAGGAGCCGGCGCCGATCCAGGCGTCGGCGGGGTCCTCGCGGGGCGGCACCGCGGCGATCGCCAGTCCCTCCGCCATGTCGGCGGGCAGGTCCTTGGCCGAGTGGACCCCGACATCCGCCTCACCGGCGAGCAGCGCTCGCTCCACGCCGCGCACGAAGCGGCTCTTGTCGCCGGGCTCGCCGTCGGAGGAGACCTCGACCAGCTCCGCCCCGCCCAGCATCTCGGAGACCTGACGGGCCTGAGCCAGAGCCAGTGCGCTACCCCGGGTGGCGAGTCGGATCATCTGAGGGCCCTCCCTCAGGTCTTTTTGCGGCGCAGCTCGGTGACGCTGGCCTCGCTCTCGGAATCCGGCTCCGTCTCCACGTCGAGGCTGAACAGCTCGCGCAGGGCGCTGACGTAGATGTAGGCGTCGTCGCTGCCGGCGGAGCGCTTCATCCGCAGGGTCGGCTCGTGCAGCAGGCGTGAAGCGATCGCCTTGGCCATCGCGCTCACCCGTTCGCGGTCGGCATCGCCGAGGCTCTCCCAGCGCGGGTCGTTCTCGGCCAGGACGCGCCGCACGATCTCGTCGGCGCTGCCGCGCAGCGCGGATATCGTCGGCACCACCTCGAGCGAGGCGAGCCAGCGCTCGAAGCGGTCCAGCTCGCCCTCGATGATCCGCTCGGCGAGCTTCGCCTCCGCCTCGCGACCGCTCGCGTTGCGCTCGACGATCTGCTGCACGTCGTCGATGTCGTGGAGGCTGACGCCGGCGATCTCCCGGCAGGCCGGCTCGACGTCGCGGGGCACGGCGATATCGACGAGCAAGAGCGGGCGGCCCTGGCGGCTCGCCATCACATCGTCGAGCTCGTCGCGCTCGACGATGTGATGCGGGGAGTTGGTCGCGGAGACGACGATGTCGGCCGCCGCCAGTTGCTCCGGCAGCTCGTCGAAGCGGACGGCGGTGCCGTCGAAGCGCTGGGCGAGCCCGATCGCGCGGTCGTAGTGGCGGTTGGCGACGAAGACGGTTGCGACGCCGCGGGCGAGGAGGGCGCGGGCGACCAGCTCGGAGGTTTCCCCGGCGCCGATCACCAGCACGCGGCGTTCGCCGAGGTCGCCGAGGGTGCGGCGGGCGAGCTCGACCGCGACCGAGGGGATCGAGAGGCCCTTCTCGCTGACCCCGGTCTCCTGACGGGCTCGGCCGCCGGCGGTGAGGGCGCCGCGGAAGAGCCGGTTGAGGATCGGCCCGGTCGCGCCCTCCACCAGGGCCAGCTCGTAGGCGCGTTTGACCTGGCCCTGGATCTCGGCCTCGCCGACGATCATCGAGTCGAGGCCCGCCGTGACGCGGAGCAGATGGCGGGCCGCCTCGACGGAGCGCAGCGAGTAGAGGTGGCCGAGAAGCTCGGTGGGGCGGATCTCGGCCTGGCGGGTGAGCACGCCGAGCGCGGTCGACTCCGCGTCGACCGAGTCGGAGACGACCAGGTAGAGCTCGGCGCGGTTGCAGGTGGAGATCGCCGCCGCCTCGTGGATCCCGGTCGCCTCGGTCAGCTCGCGCAGCGCGCCGACCGCGCGCCCCTCGGTCAGCGAGAGCCGCTCGCGCAGCTCCAGCGGCGCGGTCTTGTGGGAGACACCGAGGGCGAGGAGCTCAGACATCGGCGACACCTTGGGAGTGCTCGACAGGGGGCTGGGTTGAATCAATGCCCGGCATGTCTTCTGCTTCGCGTCCGGGCATGCCGGGGTGGTGCTCACCTTGCTCGGCAAATCCCGCTAATTCGCGTAGCTCGCGCTCGATTCGCTGCAGCTTGGCGGCCATGATCGCGACGTAGACGACGATCAGGGCGAGGAAGACGACGTAGGCGCCGGCGACGTACTTGCCCGCCTCGTCGAGGGGCAGCGCGGGCATCTAGCTCACCTCCGGAGCGATCCGCGCTCGCGAGCCGCTCGCCGGCGCGTCGAGGGCGCGGCGCAGCCGCTTGACCTGGCCCGAGGCGCTCTTCGCGGTCAGCTCGAACTTAACCAGCGTCACCCAGAGCAGGGCGATCGCGGCCAGGCAGACGAGGAAGGTCAGCATCATCGACCCCGGCAGCCCGCCGTTGGTGGTGGCGAAGACGCGCGGGTGGACGAGGCTCTGCGCCATCCGCACGGCGAGGAAGTTGAGCGGCACGAAGGCCCCCGCGGTGACCGCGAAGACCGACGCATAACGCGCCTGGCGCTCAGGGTCCTCGATCGCGTAGCGGAACGGGTAGTAGGTCGCGTAGAGAAGGAAGACGATCAGGAAGCTGACCAGGGTCGGCTCGTCCCAGACCCACCAGTGCCCCCAGGAGGCCCTGGCCCAGATGGAGCCGGTGAGAAGCACCGCGACGCCGAAGATCACCGAGATGTGGATCGAGACGTATGAGTAGGCGTCCCAGCGCCGATCGCCGCTGCGCAGGTGGGCGATCGCGAAGGCGCCCCCGACGATGAAGCCGACGAGAGCCGTTATCGCCAGCGGCACGTGCAGGTAGAAGATCTTCTGGACGAAGCCCTGATCGGCGTCCAGCGGCGCGTAGAAGAAGACGAGCGAGAGGGCAGCGACGATCGCCACGACGGTCGCGATCGAGAGGGGTCTCAGTCCTTTGCCGTACATGCGTTTATCGCGGTGGGAGCGACGGACCATCAGTCCTCGAGGAGGAAGTCGAACACCGCGTATCCGACCAGGCCGAAGATCAGATCGTATAGGCCGAGGACCGCCAGCCAGGCCCAGAAGCGGTGGTAACCGGGACCGCCCACCGCCAGCAGCGGCTCGCTCGCGCCGGTGGCGGCGATCATCAGCGGCACCACGAGCGGAAGCAGCACCAGGGGGACGACCAGGTCGCGTGCGCGCGAGTGCACCGCCATCGAGGAGATCAGCGTGCCGGTGGCGGCGAGGCCCAGGTCGGCAAGCAAGAGGACCGCGGCCAGCGGCGGCCAGGCGGCGGCCGAGTCGAGGAAGAAGAGGGTGAAGACGGGGACGACGACCAGCTCCAGCACCAGCAGGTAGGCGAGGAGCACGCCGGCCTTGGCGGCGAACAGCGCGGTGCGGTCGATCGGAGCGAGGCGGATCGCGTCGAAGCCACCCTCCTCCCGCTCGGCGACGAAGAGGCGGTTGATGCCGAGCACGGAGGCGAACAGCAGCGTCGCCCAGAGCACGCCGGCGGCGAGGCTGCCGCTGAGGGCTGTGCGGTCGAGACCGAAGCGGAAGATGACGAACGTCGTTACCGCGAACAGGGCCATCGCCGGCAGCGACTGCAGGGTGCGCAGCTCCGCGCGCAGGTCCTTGCCGAGGATCGCCGCGAAAGCTGCGCGGGAGGCGGTCACGAGACCGCCGCCGTCGCGTCGATTCCGAGTCGAAGCACCTGGTCGGCCTCGGGCAGGAAGCGCTCGGGGTCGTGGGTGACCAGGGCCCGGGTGCGCCCGCCGCGGGGGCCGATCAGCCTCCGGGCCAGCTCCCGCCCTTCGGCGTCGAGGTTGGAGTCGGGCTCGTCGAGGAGCAGCAGCTCGGGCTCGTGCAGGACGCAGCGGCAGATGGCGAGCCGCTGGCGCATCCCTGCGGAGAGGTCGGCGACCCGCTCGTCGGCGCGGCGCTCCAATCCGACCGCCGAGAGCAGCTCGGCGGTCCGCGCCTTGGCCCGCTCGCCGGCGATCCCGTGCAGGCGGGCGTGGAAGCGCAGGTTCTCGCGCCCGGTCAGGTCTCGGTAGAGCAGCGGCTCGTGGCCGAGGTAGCCGATCCGGCCGCGCAGCCTCCAGGCCTCGCGCGGCAGCTCGCATCCCAGCACCCGCACCTCGCCGCCGCTCGGGCGCAGCAGTGTGGCGAGGATGCGCAGCAGAGTCGTCTTGCCGGCGCCGTTCGGGCCCAGCACCACCAGCGAGCGGCCGGCTCCCAGCTCCAGCGAAACGCCGTCAAGCGCTGTCCGTTCGCCGTAGTCGCGCCGCAGCCCGGCAAGGCTCAGCGCCAACTCTTCTGTCCCCACGCCTGGCTTCACCGTGGGGATTGTGACCGTCTAGGCTGGCGCTGCACAGCTCGTCTGCCATGAGGCGTTCACAACAAGGAGGAATGGTTTGAATAGAGGGAACAGGATCCGGGCGGCGCTCGCGGTCATGATGGCGGCCGGCCTCCTTGCCCTGGCACCGGCGGGTGCCGGGGCGAGCGCGAAGACGACTCTGCAGATCAGCCCCTACGGCTACTTCGGCAAGGTGAAGTCGCCGAGCGGGCGCTGCGTCGCCGATCGCAGTGTGGTGCTGAAGCAGCAGGGCCACGGCGTGCTGGGACGGGACACCTCTGACGAAAAGGGTCGCTGGAAAGTCGGACCCGAAGGCCTCCACTTCAAGGGCCAGCTTCCCTACCGGATCTATGCCGAAGTGAAGCCCGCGGCCGGCTGCGGCGCAGCAACCTCCAAGACGGTCGTCATCAAAGGCGGCTGAATCAACGGCGCTTGCGGAGGGTGCGGCCGCCGACCTTCAGCAGCGGCGCCGCGCCCTCGCGCAGGGCCTTGGTCCGCGTCGAGCCCTTGCCGTAGAGGAGCTTTGCCGAGGCCCGCACCGCCTCGCCCAGGGTGCTGTCGTAGGGGTGCCACCAGAAGTCGCGGGCGAGGCCGGGCTCCCAGGCGTTCATCTTGATGTTCACGCACTCGTAGAAGCCGAATTTCGAGTGTGAACGGCCGACGCCGGAGTCCTTGACCCCGCCCCACGAGCACTGGCAGGCGCCGTGGCTGAAGGAGTGGTCGTTGATCCAGACCATGCCGGATTCGATCCGCCGGGCGATCCGCTCGCCCTTCTGGCGGTCCTTGGTCCAGACCGAGGCGCCGAGGCCGAACTCGGAGTCGTTGGCGCGCTCGATCGCCTCCTGCTCGCTCTCGACGACGACGATCGGCAGCACCGGGCCGAAGATCTCCTCCTTCATGATCCGCATCTCGTCCGTGACCCCGGTGAGCACCGTGGGGGCGACGAACTTGCCGGGGAGCCCGGCGACTTCGGTGGTGCCGCCGCAGAGCATGGTCGCGCCGGAGGCGACAGCGTCGTCGATCAGCTCGCGCACGATCTCGTACTGACCGTCCGAGGTCATCGGGCCTATCTCGGTCTCCCAATCGACGGGATTGCCGAGGCGCAGCTTCCGGGCCTCGGCGGCAACGCCCTCGACGAAGCGGTCCGCGACCTCGCGAACCACGTATACGCGCTCGATTCCCGAGCAGGTCTGGCCGGCGTTGGCAAAGCCGCCCCAGACGGCGCCGGAGACGGCGTTGTCGAGGTCGGCGTCGGCGCAGACGATCATCGGGTCCTTGCCGCCCAACTCCAGGACCGAGCCCTTGAGCCGCTGCGCACAGACCTCGCCGACCTTGCGGCCGACCTCGACCGAGCCGGTGAAGAAGACCTTGCCGACGCTCGAGCGCGCCAGCGCGTCGCCGACCGCGCCGCCGCCGTGGACGACCCTGACCAGGCCCTCGGGCAGGCCGCCCCTCTCGAACACGCGGCGGATCGCCTCGCCCAGCAGCGGGGTGAGGCTGGCCGGCTTGAGGACGACGCCGTTACCGGCCATCAGCGCGATCGCCACCTCTCCGAAGGGGATCGACCAGGGGTAGTTCCAGGGCGCGATGACGCCGACCACGCCGATCGGCTCGTAGGAGAAGTGGGCTTTCTTGCTCAGCGTGAAGGCCTGCGACATCCGCACCTTCTCCTCGGCGAGGATCTTGGGGCCGGCCTTGGCGCACCAGTGCAGGGCGTCGACGGTCGGCAGCAGCTCCATCGTGTAGGCCTCGACCCGCGGCTTGCCTTGCTCGGCGACCAGGAGGTCGGCGATCTCGTCGATCTCGTCGAGGAGCGCGTCCGCGGCCCGGCGCATATAGCGCGGCGCGGTCGGCGAGGCTCAGCTCGGCCCAGGCGGGCTGGATGCGGGCAACGTCGTCGACCACTTCCTGCACCTGCTCGGGGGTGATCGTCGCGACGGAGCCGACCAGCTCTCCGGTGGCGGGGTTGAATGACTCGAGGGTGGACTGGGCGGGGGGGCTCTGCGTGGCGCTCTCCATGCAGCGATTCTAAGGCGGTGGTGAGGGGGAGGCGATCGGGGGAGGCCTCAGCCGTCGCGCAACAGCGGGGAGGCTCCGTCGAGACCTCCCCCGCCTCCCTCATACTCAGCTCGGTGGACGATCAGCTGTTCGAGACGAGCGAAGAGCGCCCCCGCCAGCCGTCGTAGCTGCGGATGCGCCTCTGGCGGTGCGGATGCGGCCGCGCAGCTTGGACGAGCTGGTGGGGCAGGAGCACATCCTTGGGGCGGGCTCCGCGCTGCGGACCTCGATCGAGAGCGGACATCCCCACAGCGCGATCCTCTATGGGCCGCCGGGGGCGGGGAAGACGACGCTGGCGCGGATCGCGGCGGCCGGGGCGGAGGGGGCGTTCGAGGAGGAGTCGGCGGTGAACGCGGGGCGGGCTGAGATCCGCGCCGTGATCGAGCGGGCCAGGGAGCGGCGGCTGGGAAGCGGGCGCCCCACGGTGCTCTTCCTCGATGAGATCCACCGCTTCAACAAGGCGCAGCAGGACGCGTTGCTGCCGGCGGTCGAGGAGGGGTTGCTGACACTGATCGGGGCCACGACGGAGAACCCCTACTTCGAGGTGAACTCGGCGCTGCTCTCCAGGTGCCAGATATATGAGCTGCGACCGCTGGATCCCGGAGCAGGTGGAGACGCTGTTGCGGCGGGCGCTGGGCGATGCCGAGCGGGGCTCACCGACCCGCCGCCGGTCGAGGACGCGGCGCTGGCGATGCTCGTCGCACCGCTGCGGCGGAGATGCCCGGGTGGCGCTCTCGGCCCTCGAGCGGGCGATCGGAGCGAGCGCGGGGCGAGGCGGTCGACGTCGCCGCGATCGAGGACGCCCTGCAGCGCAAGGCGCTCGACTACGACCGCGAGGGCGACCGCCACTACGACTTCATCTCGGCCTGGATCAAGTCGACCCGCGGCTCCGACGTCGACGCCTCCCTCTACTACCTGGCGGTGATGCTGGAGGGCGGCGAGGACCCGCGCTTCATCGCCCGCCGCATGGTCATCCTCGCCTCCGAGGACATCGGCAACGCCGACCCGCAGGCGTTGCTCGTCGCCGACGCCGCGGCGCGGGCGGTCGACCGGGTCGGGCTGCCGGAGTGCGCGCTGAACCTGGCCCAGGCCGCGGTCCACCTGGCGCTGGCGCCGAAGTCCAACGCCTCCTACAAGGGGCTCTCCGCCGCCAGGGCCGAGGTGCGCGCGCAACGGCGCCAAGCCTCCGCCGGACTATCTCCGCGACGCTCACTACCCCGGCGCAAAGCAGCTCGGCCGCGGTGTGCGGCTACCGCTACGCGCACGACGAGCCCGCCGCCGTCAGCTCCCAGCAGCTTCTCCCCGAGGGCCTCGAGAACGCTCGTTTCTACGCGCCCACCGACCGCGGCTTCGAGGCCGAGCTGGCGCGCCGTCTCGACAGTCTTCGTGAGCGATTCCGCCGGTCTTGATCGCGGCGCAACTTCCCTGAGCCCCCGTTGTTTATAGGGCGGCTTTCCAAGCTAGAGCCAGGGAGAGCCGACACGCCGGCCGGAGGCCTGGACTGGGGGCCTCCGGTCGGGGCTTCATCAAAGGGGGGAGAGGCGCCGGGGCAACCCGGCGCCTCTACGTATTCGGTGAGCGCAGCTCGCAACCCCGACCTCCTAAGGTGAGGGCATGGCTTCGGAGAAAAAGGCGGAGAAGCTGCGGCTTGGCGGGATGGCGCTTCGAAACGGGCTGCTGGTTCACGGTCCGACCCACTGGGCCGCCGCGGTGCGAGCCGATGACGGGCGGGTCGAGGTTGCCTCGGAGCGCAAACCCGAGTTGGCGCCTCGCCTCCTCGAGCGCGCGCCGGGCCTGCGCGGCCCGGTGAAATTGGCCGAGGCGATGGCGGTGCTGCCGATAGTCCGGCGGCGGATGCCCGACGCGAAGCTGCCGTTCGAAAACAGGCGGGTCCTCGCCGCGATTGGGACGACCCTGGTCATGACCGCGGCCCTGCGCAGCCGGCGCCGCCCCTCGGCGCTGCGCGAGGGCCTGGTCCAGGTGCTCGGCGCGGCGCCCGCGATGGTGGCGCTGATGGACCGCGACCTCGCCGCCTACCACGGGGTCGAGCACAAGGCGATCGCCGCCTACGAGCAGGGCGTCGAGGACCCGGCATCCGTGCCCAAGGAGCACGACCGCTGCGGCTCCAATCTGATCGTTCCGATGATGTTGCTCTCGGCCGGCGGCACGGTGCTGCTGGAGCGGCTGATCGAGAAGCCCGGGCCGCTGGCCCGGGCCGCGGTCGGTCTCGCCGGCGCCTCGATCGCGGTGGAGATGTTCGCCTGGAGCGACCGCCATCATGGCGACCTGCTGGCGGAGGCGTTCCACACCCCCGGCCGGGAGATCCAGCGCCTCGTCGCGACCAAGGAGCCGAGCGCCGAGCAGATGCAGGTGGGGGTGGCCGCGCTTGCCGAGATCCTGCGGGTGGAGCACTCTTCCTAGGCTCCGCTGTGCCTTTGCCTCGAACAGCGGGGAAGGGAACCGCGGAGGCGGGTCTGCGTAGACTGGCGCCCGTGTTTGGAGGGATCGACCACATTGGCGTCGCCGTCGAGGACATCGACGCGGGGATGGCGCTCTATCGCGACAGCTTCGAGATGGAACCCGCGCACCGCGAGACCGTCGAGTCGCAGGGCGTCGAGGCGGTGCTGCTGAACGTCGGCGGCGGGCACGTCGAGTTGCTGGCGCCGCTTGGCCCCGAGACCGCGGTCGGCAAGTTCCTCGCGCGCAGGGGCCCCGGCCTGCACCATGTCGCCTACGCGGTCGACGACATCGATGCGGCCCTTGCCCGTGTGTCCGCTGCCGGCATCGAGCTGATCGACGCCGAGCCGCGGGTGGGTATCCGCGACAGTCGCGTCGCCTTCCTTCACCCCCGCTCCACCGGCGGGGTGCTGACCGAGATCGTCGAACCGGCAGGAGGGCATTGATGGCAGACGCGCAGCGTGTGGAGATCGGTTTCGAGGGTGGCCAGGTGATCTCCGCCCGGCTTGCCGACGACGACCTCAAGGACCTTCGCAAGCAGCTCGAGAAGGGGGGCTGGCACGACCTCCATACCGAGGACGGCGTGGTCGCCCTCTACCTCGGCAAGGTCGCCTTTCTCCGCATCGATTCCGGCGAGCACAGGGTTGGTTTCTGAGGATTAGAAGGGCACTTGGATTGGCGGCGGCTGCGGTTGTCGCGGCGGCACTGTGGTGGCGCAAGAACCCCTCCGCCTGTCCCTACGGCCAGCGCTTCTGGGTCGAAGCGCCGCACCCGATCATCACCCGCGACCGGCTGCGCGCGGTCCTGCGCCCGGAGCTCGGAGAGCGGGTCCTGGAGATCGGCCCCGGCATCGGCTACTACACGATCGAGATGGCGGAGTGGGTCGGCCCTGAGGGCACGATCGAGGTCTTCGACCTCCAGCAGGAGTTTCTCGACCACGTCATGCGGCGCGTGGCGGAGCACGGCCTGGCGACCGTCGTTCCCACCCAGGGCGATGCCACCGCCCTCCCCTATCGGGATGCCACGATGGACGCCGTGGTCCTGACCGCCGTCCTCGGTGAGATCCCCGACCCAGTCGCCGCCCTCGAGGAGATCGGCCGAGTCCTCACCCCCAGCGGCCGCCTCGTGGTCGGCGAGCTGTTCGGCGATCCCCATTTCACGACACTTGCCGGCCTGAAGCGCCAAGCCGCCGAAGCGGGCCTCGCCTTCGAGGAGCGTTCCGGCTATTGGTTCGGCTACTTCGCGCGCCTGACACCCCGGTGAAGGCGGTAAGGTCGCGGCATGGCGACTGAGGTCCTCGTTCTCGGTGCCGGGTTTGGCGGACTCGAGCTGGCCACGATGCTGTCGGAGGGGCTCGGCGACGAGGTCGAGGTGACCTTGATCGACGAGAGCGACTCGTTCGTCTTCGGGTTCTCGAAGCTCGACGTGATGTTCGGGCGAATGACGGCCGAGGCCGTACGCCTCCCCTACAGCGACTTCGTCAAGCCCCGGGTTCGCTTCCTGCAGGAGACGATCGTTGCGATCGACCCCGAGGCGCGAAGCGCCACCACCGAGAGTGGCGTGCACAGGGGCGACGTTTTGGTCATCGCGCTTGGCGCCGACTATGACATGGACGCCACGCCGGGGCTCGTCGAGGCTGGGAACGAGTTCTACTCGGTGCCGGGCGCCGAACGGGTAGGCGAGCTGCTTCCCTCATTCACGCAGGGACGGGCGGTCATCGGCGTCTGCGGAGCGCCGTACAAGTGCCCGCCGGCGCCGAGCGAGGCGGCGTTGCTGCTGCACGACTACCTCTCGGCGCGTGGAGTGCGCGGCGATTGCGAGATCTCCCTCTTCACCCCGTTGCCGAGCCCGGTCCCTCCCTCGCCCGAAACCTCCGCGGCCCTGCTGACCGCGTTCGCAGAGTGCGGCATCGCGTTCACGCCGGGCCTGCGCGTCAGCTCGCTCGACCCCGAGCGCAGCGTCGTGGTGTTCGAGGACGGCAGCGAGATGCCGTACGACCTCTTCCTCGGGGTTCCCAAGCACCGCGCCCCCGACGTCGTCATCGAGAGCGGCATGACGGTCGACGGGTACGTGCCGGTGGACTCGAAGACGTTGGAGACGCGTTTCCCGGGCGTGTACGCGGTCGGCGACGTCGCCACCGTCGGAGTGCCGAAGGCGGGGGGGTTCGCCGAGGGAGCGGCGCGCGTCGTCGCCGCGTCGGTGATCGCGGCGATGCGGGGCGTCGAGCAGCCGGGGGGCTACGACGGGCTCGGCTCCTGCTACATCGAGTTCGGCGCGGGCCG
Source organism: uncultured Solirubrobacterales bacterium (assembly GCA_963838035.1). Taxonomy (GTDB): domain Bacteria; phylum Actinomycetota; class Thermoleophilia; order Solirubrobacterales; family 70-9; genus CAVVNN01. The sequence continues at coordinate 186,936 of CAWIPM010000008.1, read as the reverse complement.
GGTCGGTCGGGTCGACGTCGACTTCTTCTCCGGCCCGAAGCCGACCGGCGCGTTCCAGGAGCCCTCCGCCACGCTCGTCGCCGAGAAGGAGCAATTCGGCGCGCACCGCCGCGCCCGCTGGTTCGGCCGCTGAGCAGCCGAACTACCCTGCTGATGCATATCCGGTTCGCTCAGGTAGACGTGCGAAGCTGGCCGACAACGACCCCAATCTGCCCCCAGGCATCCCCCCGGGCGCAGCCATCCAACTTTGACCACACCAGAGTGGGGTGAATGTCGGTTGCGTCGACCGATCGCCGTCGCGAGGTGTGCTCCGGGGAGTTGAGGTGCGCGCACCTGAGCGAACCGGATACGCATCACCCGGCCAGCGAACCCCAGAGGCGCTCCTCGGACTCGGCGACGCGGCGGGCGGCGGTGTCGATCTCGCGCCAGAGGGCGGCGGCGGGGTCGTCGCGCTCGCTGGCGGCGTGCAAGGCGTTGGCGAGCTCGGTCCAGCGGGCGGAGGCCTCGGCGGCCAGGGTGGCCTCGGGCCGGCCTGCCTCCTCGAGGAAGCGCGAGTACATGAGGCGGAAGGCGCCGCCGCCGGTTCCGCGGCGCTCGATCACCTGGTAGCCGAAGCGGGCGCACCACTTCCAGTCCTCGGTGACCGCGGGCCAGGAGCCGGCCTCCGCGGCAAGGCGGTGGACCGCGCCGAGGCCGGAGAACTCGCCGAACTCGGGCTCGACCATTGCCTGAGCGGCGCGCTCGATGGCGGCCGGGATCGCGTCACGGAGCTGCTCGGGCGCGACGGCGCCGGAGGCGGTGAACATGTGGCCCGAGAGCGGGTAGGCGGGGTGGCTGCTGTGGCGCGCCCTGTCGAGGTTCTCGAGCCGGGTCCTCTGCAGCTCCTCGAAGCCGGTGTCGGAGAGAAGGGCGGCTTCGTCGTCGTAGCCGGCGAGCACGACCGCGTGGCCGGGGAAGTGGGCAGAGTTGCCGTAGTGGTCGAGGTAGTAGAGGTCGGTGAGGAGGAGGGCGGGGTTGCCGGCGTCGACCTCCGCCCGTGCGGCCTCCCAAGCGTCTCCGTCGCCCTGCTCGAAGGTGCGCATCTCCAGCGCCGCGCCGGTCAGCTCTCCGAAGTTCTCCTCCAGCCGGGCGGTGCGGCCGTTGAACCAGCGGCTTGGAGAGGCGTCTTCGAGGGTGACGTAGTAGAAGCAGGCGCCGGCTCCGAGGCCGAACGCCATCTCCTCGCTGATCTCGACTCCGTGGAAGTTGAGCAGGTTGCGCAGGGCGGTCGAGCCGCAGTGGTGGCCGGGGGTGTGGACGTAGCCGGGGACCGAGGGCATGACCAGATACTGACCGACCGGCTTATCCTGCGCGCCGATGCGCGACGCCGACCTCAGACTGCTGCGCCTGATGCGGACCCGCTGGCATACGCCCGGGCTGGAGTCTGTCGCCAAGGCGATCGGGAAGGCCGGCAACAATGGGGCAGTCTGGGTGGCGATCGGAGTTGCGCTTGCCCTGCTCGATCCCTCGCGACGGCAATCCTGGCTGATCTGCGCGGCGCTGGCGCCGATCGCGATCGGGCTCAACTACGGGATCAAGCTGCTGGTGAAGCGCCCCCGCCCGGTCCTCGAGGGCCTGCCGCCGCTCGGCGGCGCCCCCAGCTCGCTCAGCTTCCCCTCCGCCCACGCCCTCTCCTCGTTCGCGGTGGCGACCGCGATGTTCCGGGTCGACCCGGCGACGGCGGCCGCCCTCCTCGTCGCCCTCGCCCTCTCGCTCGGCCGCCCCTACCTCGGGATGCACTACCCATCCGACGTGCTGGCCGGCGCCCTGCTCGGCGTCGCGCTCGGCCTTGCCGTTCCCCTCTCTCTATGACCCCCTCAACCCGCCACCAACCCGATCCCCGGCGAGCGAGAGCCGAGAAGGGGATCGGAATTTCATGAAGGTCGGGATTGTCGGCCTGCCGAACGCCGGCAAGTCCACGCTCTTCAACGCGCTGACCAAAGGTGGTGCGCAGACCGGGGACTACCCCTTCACGACGATCGAGCCGAACGTCGCCATCGCCCAGGTGCCCGACGAGAGGCTGGAGCGGGTGGCCGAGACGGTTCGCAGCTCCGAGCTGGTGCCGGCGACGATCTCCTTCCACGACATCGCCGGCCTGGTCAAGGGGGCGTCGGAGGGGGAGGGGCTCGGCAACCAGTTCCTCGCCTCGATCCGCGAGACCGACGCGATCTGTCACGTGGTGCGCTGCCACGCTGACTCCGGCGTGCCGCATCCCGACGGCCGTATCGACCCGATCGCCGACATCGAGACGATCGAGACCGAGCTGGTCCTCTCCGACTACGAGCAGGCGGAGCGCCGCCTGGAACGGGTGGCGAAGCAGGCCAAGGCCGGGGACGCCGAGGCGATCGCCGAGCGCGATTGGGTGGCGGCGGTGCATGAGGCGCTCGCCGCCGGTCGCCCCGCGCGCTCGGTCCCGGTCCCCGAGGCCGCCCCGCAGGCGGCCCGCAACCTGCAGGCGCTGACCTCGAAGCCCGTCCTCTACGTCGCCAACGTCGACGAGGGCGATGCCGAGGTGCCGGAGGCGGTCGCCGCCCACGCTGCCGCGGCAGGCGCCGGCGCGGTCGCGGTCAGCGCCCGGATCGAGGGCGAGCTGGCCGAGCTCGATCCCGTCGAGGCCGAGGAGATGCGCGAGTCCTACGGGGTCGAGGGCTCCGGCCTGGCGCGCCTCGTCCGCGCCGCCTACGACCTGCTCGAGCTGATCACCTTCTTCACCGCCGGCGAGGGCAAGGAGGCGGTCGCCCGGCCCCTGCCCCGCGGCGCCACCGCCTGGGAGGCGGCGGCCACGATCCATACGGACATCCAGGCTGCTTTCGTCAAGGCCGAGGCGGTCGGCTGGGAGACGTTGGTCGAGTGCGGCGGCTATGTCGGCGCGCGAGACAGGGGCCGGCTCCGCATCGAGGGCCGCGACTATGTCGTCCAGGACGGCGACGTGATCACGATTAAGGTCTGAGCATGGACCAGGGGGCCCGGTTTCCGAAGGTCGCGGCGAAGGCCGGCCACTACGAGAGCTTCTACCTGAAGGCCTGCCGCCCGGGGGGCGGGCAGGGGGTATGGATCCGCCACACCGTCCACAAGCGCCCCGGTGCCGAGCCCACCGCCTCGATCTGGTTCGTCCTCTTCGACCGCGACGCCGACGGGCCGCGGGCGACCAAGGTGACCGTGCCGGCGGCTGGGCTGTCGGTCCCGGCCGGGTCGTGGATCAAGGTCGGGGATGCGGAGATCGGCCCCGGCCAGGCCCGCTGCGCTGTTCCTTTGCCGCAAATGACGGGGCAATGGAGCGGCGGAAGCGAGGAGGCGGATGCGTTGACGGCCTCCTGGGAGCTCGAGTTCTCCGGCGACGCCGCGCCCTGCAAGTACCTGCCTGCCGACTGGCTCTACGAGGCACGGTTGCCGCGGACCAAGTTCGTCGCCCCCTTTCCCAACGCACGATTCCGCGGTCGGCTCGTGGTCGATGGAGAGGAGATCGACCTCGCCGACTGGCCGGGAATGATCGGCCACAACTGGGGCAGCGAGCACGCCGAGCGCTGGGTCTGGCTGGAGGGAACCGGCTTCGCCGACTCCCCCGAAACCTACTTCGACGTAGGCGCCGCCCGCGTCAAGATCGGCTCCTGGACAACGCCCTGGCTTCCTTCGGGAACGCTGATGCTCGACGGCGAGGCGTATCGCCTCGGAGGCCTTGGCCAGATCCGGGCGGCCTCGATCGAGGAGTCGCCGACGGCCTGTGAGTTCACGCTGCCCGGCAGGGACATCGTGGTCCGCGGCCGTATATCGGCCCCGCAGAGGGACTTCGTCGGATGGGTCTACGCGGACCCCGAGGGCCCGGTGCACAACACGCTCAACTGCTCCGTGTCGGACCTTGAGCTGACCGTCGAACGCCCCGGCCTCTCACCCCGCCGGCTCGACCTCCCTGCCGGCGGCGCCTACGAGCTGGGCATGAGGGAGACCGACCACGGGGTGCCGATCCAGCCCTATCCGGACGGCTGAGAGGCGAACCCCGACCCTGTTTCGCCTGACGGCAACCTCTGGAAGGTCATCCAGGAGGTGTAGGCGCCAAGGGCCGACTCGAGCTGGTCGCCGCGGATCCTGGTGACGCCGCCCGTTCCGTAGAGGCGGGCCCAGAGGATGCGGGGTGAAACGCCGCGCTTGCTGACGACGATCTGCTTGAGTCGGCCATCTAGGTAACTGCCGAGCTTGGCGCTGATCTGCGGGCCGCTGAACCTGAGCGTCCAGCTGTGCAGCGGGCAGTAGTAGTCGTATGGGTCGGGGACACCGACGAGGTAGGGGATCGCCGGACCGAAGAAGACGTTCTGAACGCTCTCGGTGTGCCCGCCCGAGCAGGCCGAGAAGTAGGTCTGCGCGATCTTGCCCCGATACATGAGCACCTGCCCCCGGGTGTCCTCGGCGGCTTGGTTGGAGCGGGCCGCCTCGCTGTCGAGGCCCCTGTAGACCTGGCTGCTGGTGGTGTCGTAGAGGTCGAACCCGTTGCCATCGACCTGGACGCTGAGCGCGTAGGAGCGGGCCGCGATCGCCTGGGCGCGCAGCTCCGCCATCGGCCATGAGGCGGGCGACTCGTTGGGGATGACCCCCTTCACGTACTGATCGACGCCGACCGCGTTGACGGCGTTGAGCGAGCCGGTGTCGCCGTCGGTGGGCACGACCTCGAGCGCGCCGCGATAGGCGCCGACCCCGGTGACATCGATCCGTCCGCCACCGGCGGCGCGCAGCTCGCGGCCGCAACTGGCGAGCGGCCGGCCGGCGGAGCTGCGCAGCCGAACTCCGCTGCCGACCCGGTGCGCGTCATAGCTGCGGGCGGGGTCGAGCGCCTTGTCGCAGGCGCTGGTCGCGCCGCTGAAGCCGATGTCGCCGCCGGAGACGTCGACGAGGACGCGCACCACCTGCGGGCCGGTCAGATGCCCGATCGCGGTTCCGCGGTAGTAGTGGGCGAGGATGAAGCGGTAGCCCTTGCCGTGCTTGGCGTAGCCGTAGGCACCGTACTGGCTCATCCCCACGCCATGCCCGAAGCCGTGGCCGTGGACGATCCAGGTGACGCTCGCCCTGGCGCTGGGAGCCAGGAAGAGGCAGAGGAGGAGGACTGTGAGGCGGATGCGCATCTCTCGGTCAGCAGGTTCGGGGTTGAGGAGTCTCGGCCTGCTCTACCCTTGCCCAGACGGTGGAAGCGGTCGATCACAAGCTCCTGGTCGCCGGAGAGTGGGCGGAGACGGGCGAGTGGGGTGAGGTCCTCAGCCCCTATGACGGCGCCGTGGTGGGGAGGGTCGCGCGGGGCGACGCGGCGACCGTCGACCGCGCCGTCCTGGCGGCTCAGGCGGCCTTCGAGTCCGCCGACTTCCCCCAGCACGAGCGAGCCGCGGTTCTCGACCGTGCTGCGGAGCTGGTCGGCGAGCGCCACGATGAGCTGGCGCTGACGATCGCGGCAGAGGCGGGGAAGCCGCTGAAGGCGGCCCGGGTGGAGGCCGCCCGCTGCGTCGACACCCTCACCTTCTCCGCGGTGGAGGCACGCAAGCTGACCGGCGGCACCGTGCCGATGGAAGCCTCCCCCGCCGGCGCCGGCAAGCTCGGGGTGATGCTGCGCGTTCCCTACGGCGTCGTCGGCGCGATCAGCCCCTTCAACTTCCCGCTCAACCTCGTCGCCCACAAGCTCGGCCCGGCGATCGCCGCCGGCAACGCGGTCGTGCTCAAGCCGGCCGGCCAGACCCCTATCTCGGCGCTGAAGCTGGCGGCGGTCCTGGTCGAGGCCGGCCTGCCGGAGGGTTGGCTCAGCGTCATCCCCGGTCCCGGCTCGGTCGTCGGCGATGCGATCGTCGAGCACGAGCTGACCCGCGCCCTCACCTTCACCGGCTCCGCCGGGGTCGGTTGGGGGATCCGCAGCCGCGTCCCCCACAAGAAGGTGAACCTGGAGCTGGGCTCCAACGCGCCGCTGATCGTCCACTCCGACGGCGACTGGGAGACGGCGGCCGACAGGGCGAAGCTGCACGCCTTCTCACACGCCGGGCAGAGCTGCATCTCGATCCAGCGAATCCTCGTCCAGGAGGACGTCGCCGAAGCCTTCACCGAGCGCCTCGTCGCCAACACCGAGGCCCTGCAGGTGGGCGACCCCCTCGACCCCGATACCGACGTCGGCCCGCTGATTTCCTCGGCTGACCGCGAGCGCGTCAAGGCGTGGGTGCAGGAGGCGGTGGACGCCGGCGCCGAGCTGCTGACCGGCGGCGAGCTGGTCGACGAGGGCCGCTGCCTTGCCCCGACCCTGCTCGGCTCGCCTCCTCGCGAGGCCAAGGTTTGGTGCGAGGAGGTCTTCGGCCCGGTCGCGACGATCGACCGCTACGCGGACTTCGAGCAGGCGTTGGAGATGGCGAACGACTCGAAGTTCGGGCTGCAGGCCGGTGTCTTCACCCGCGACATGGGGCGCGGCCTGCGCGCCGCAGAGGCACTCGAGTTCGGCGGGGTTCTGATCAACGAGGTGCCGACCTTCCGCGCCGACCAGCAGCCCTACGGCGGCGTCAAGGACTCCGGCAACACCCGCGAGGGCCCCGCCTACGGGGTGATCGAGCTGACCGAGGAGCGCTTCGTCACCCTCCAGGGCTGAACCGCCGACGGGGTTACTCGTGCGGGCGCGCCATGCGGCGGTGGTCGAGGGCCTCCTCGAGCACGGAGGGCTCGACTCCCTGCTCGAGGGCGACCTCGCGCAGGGAGCGGCCCGACTCGGCAGCGGCCTTGACGATGTCGGCGGCGCGGTCGTAGCCGATGTGGGGGTTGAGGGCCGTCGCCGTGGCCAGGGTGGCCTCGGCGTGGCGCTCGGTCATCTCCTCGTTGGCCTCGATCCCGGCGACGCACTTCTCGTTCAGCAGGCGCGAGGCGGAGGAGAGCAGCTTGATCGAGTCGAGCAGGTTGCGGGCGATCAGCGGCACCCGCACGTTCAGCTCGAACTGCCCCTGGCTGCCGGCGACGGTTATCGTCGCGTCGTTGCCGATCACCTGACCGGCCACCTGGATCACCACCTCCGGAATCACCGGGTTGACCTTGCCGGGCATGATCGATGAGCCCTTCTGCAGCTCCGGCAGGCGCAGCTCGGCGAGGCCGGCGCGCGGCCCGGAGCCCATCAGCGCCAGGTCGTTGGCGACCTTGTTGAGCGAGACGGCATAGACCTTGAGGGCGCCCGACAGCTCGACCAGCGCGTCGCGGTTGGCCTGCGCCTCGAAGCGATCGAGCGGCTCGGAGATCTCCAGGCCGGTCTCGCCGGCGAGCTTCTCCCGCACCCTGGCGGCGAACTCGGGATGCGTGTTGAGCCCGGTTCCGGTTGCCGTGCCGCCGAGCGGGATCTGACCAACTCGGCGCAGCGTCGCCTCGACCCGCTGGACCCCCAGCCGCACCTGCGCGGCGTAGCCGCCGAACTCCTGGCCGAGGGTGACCGGCACCGCGTCCATCAGGTGGGTGCGGCCGGCCTTGACCACATCGGCGAACTGCGCGGCCTTCGCCTCCAGCGCCGCCTCCAGGCCGCCCATCGCGGGCAGCAGGTCGTGGGTGACCTCGTCAAGCGCCGCCAGGTGGACGGCGGAGGGGAAGACGTCGTTGGAGGACTGCCCCATGTTGACGTGGTCGTTGGGGTGAGCCCCCTCGCCGGCGAGGTTGGCGATCACCTCGTTGGCGTTCATGTTCGAGGAGGTGCCGGAGCCGGTCTGGAAGACGTCGACCGGGAACTGGTCGTCGTGGTCGCCGGCGGCGACCTCGGCTCCCGCCTCGGCGATCCGCGCCGCCAGGTCGGCGTCGAGCCCTCCCAGCTCCCCGTTGACCTCGGCCGCGGCGCCCTTCAACCGCCCGAGCCAGCGCACCACGGGCACCGGCACCGGCTCTCCCGAGACCGGGAAGTTGTCAACTGCCTTGGTGGTCTCCATGCCCCAGAGCCTCTCAGTCAAGTCGATGCCTCCGTCGAAGTCGTTTTGCCCGCAGCGTATTCAGCCTTGCGCATGGCCGGCGTCGTAACCCCGGCGGTAGGTGGGGAGAAAGGCGGGGGGGAGTGGACGGCCGTCGGGGCTGTAGCGGGCGGCGACGGCGAGTCGGCGCATCAACTCGGCGTGGATGCCCTCGCTCCGGTCGGCGCCGCGCTGGGCGGCTCCGAGCAGGTAGCCGAGCCGCAGGTTGGCGGCCCCGCCCGGGTTGGCCAGGGCCTCGGCGTCGAGCTTGGTCGCGGCGCTGACGAGGGCGGTCCCGACGGTGGCGAGCTCGCCGGGCTGCTGGTTCTCCGCCAGGCAGTCGCTGATCGGAGTCCCGCCGCTCAACCTCACGGCCCCGGGCGCGTCGCCGAGAGCGCGGAGATAGGGCCCGCTCCCGCCGAGGCAGGAGACCGGCGTCGTGCCGCTGGGCCCACCGCAGCCCGCCCCCGCCAGGGCGAGGAGGCCCGTGAGCCCGATTGAGGCGATCGAGAGTCGGCGGCGCATCGGCCGCTCATCCTAGGCTCTCGCGCTCAGTCGCCGTGGGCGGAGACGCCGCCGGTTTCGGCGCGGGAGACGCCGCCGGTCGGGCCCGCCGCCGGCGGCGGGCCGGGCGGCTGCGAGTGCCTGTGGCGGGGATGTCGTTCCGTTTCCCGGGGGCCGGTTGGGAAGACTTCGACCCATTCGGCGAGGGCGTAGCGCGGCGCCGGAGCATGGTTCCAGGACAGGTGCAGGTGGTTGCCGCAACCATGGCCGGCGTCGCCGTCGTAGCCGACCCAGCGGAAGGGCGGGACGGGCTCGTTCTGCTTCGGCTCGGCCCAGAGCGCCAGCCGGGTGATCGGCTTCCAGCTGCTGTCGCAGCGAGTGCTCCCGTTCAGCGGCACGATGTCCACGGCAAGGCCGTTGTAGTGATCGGAGCCCTTGACGTGGCAGTTGTCGCAGCCGACGTGTTCGCCGTTCGGCAGCGGCCCCGAGTACCCGTCGGTGATGTAGATCGGGTAGCGCTGGGCGATCCAGCGTAGGTCCGGCACGATCCTGCGGTCGACCATGTCGCCCGCTTCGTGCGGGACCGAGGCCGGGATCGGGACGATCGCCCCCGGCGAGAAGACCTGCCGGACGGAGGGCGGGCCGGCGATGGCGGCGGGCGCCGCATAGAGGAGGGCGAGCAGCGCGAGGGAGGCGGCGGCGATCGCGAGCCGCGCTTGGTGGGGGCTGTTGCCTCGTCGCGCCAAGTCCTCCTCTCATCGACCCGGTCCGGAAAAGCCTTGAACCGCACATTGAGCACTCCGGTCGGGGGGGGCGCAGGTAGGGTTCGGCCGATGCCGACGGTCCGGGAAGCCGCCTTCGACCTCTTCCGCGCCCAGGGGATGACGACGATGTTCGGCAACCCGGGCTCGACCGAGCTGCCGATGCTCGCCGATTTCCCCGGCGACTTCCGCTACGTGCTCGGCCTGCAGGAGGCGGTCGTGGTCGGGATGGCCGACGGCTTCGCGCAGGCCTCCGGGCGCACCACCATCGCCAACCTCCATACCGCGCCAGGGGTGGGCAACGCGATGGGCGCGATCTTCAACGCGCAGGCGAACCACTCGCCGCTGCTGATCACGGCCGGCCAGCAGGCGCGCGCGCAGATCACCCTGCAGGCGAACCTGACCAACCGCGACGCGACCCGGATGCCGCACCCGCTGGTCAAGTGGGCGTATGAGCCGGCGCGGGCGGAGGACGTTCCGCTGGCGCTCGCGCACGGCGCCCACATGGCCTCACTGCCGCCGAAAGGCCCCACCTTCGTCTCCCTGCCGATGGATGACTGGTACGCCGAGGTCGATGAGGCCGACGCCCGCCACGCGATCGAGCGGACCGTCACCGGCCGCGCCGCGGCCGACCCGGCGGCTGTCCGCTCCCTGGCGGAGCGGCTCGACGCTGCGAGCGCCCCGGTCCTCGTGGCCGGCCCCGACATCGATTCGAGCGGCGGCTGGGACACGGCGATCGCGCTGGCCGAGCGCCAGCGCCTGCCGGTCTGGGCGAGCCCGGCGACGGGCGGCGTCCGGCTCGGCTTCCCGGAGGGCCATCCGAATTTCCGCGGCGTCCTGCCCCCGGCGATCGGCCCGGTCGCCCAGACCCTCGAGGGCCACGACCTGATCCTCGTCGCAGGCAGCTCGGTCTTCCCCTATTACCCCCACATTCCGGGCCCGCTGCTCCCCGAGGGCGCGAAACTCGTCGCGATCACCAGCGATCCCGACGAGGCCGCCCGTGCCCCGATGGGGGATGCCTTGGTCGCCGATGTGAGGCTGACCCTGGAGGCTCTGTTGGAGGCGGTCCCGGAGTCGAGCCGCCCGGCGCCCGAGCCGAACCAGCCGCCGCAGGAGATCCCGGCGACCGACCCGCTCAACTCCTCCACCGTGCTCTCCGCCCTCGCGGAGGTGATCCCCGAGGACGCGATCGTCGTCCTCGAGTCACCCTCGAGCACCCTCGCCCTGCGCAACCAGTTGCGCATCTCCCGCCCCGGCAGCTACTACTTCAGCGCCGGCGGAGGCCTCGGCTTCGGCCTCGCCGCCTCGGTCGGCGTCCAGCTTGCCCAGCCCGACCGCCCGGTCGTCTGCGTGCTCGGCGAGGGCTCGGCCCAATACGCGATCACGGCCTTCTGGAGCGCTGTCGCCTACCGGACGCCGGTCACCTTCCTCGTCCTGCGCAATTCCGAGTACGCGATCCTCAAGTGGTTCGCCGAGGTCGAGCAGGTGCAGGGGGCGCCCGGGCTCGATCTGCCTGAGCTCGACGTCGGCTCGGTCGCCGAGGGCTACGGCGTCAAGGCCCGCCGCGCGAAGGAGCGCGACGACGTTCGCGACGCGCTGGCGAAGGCGCTCGCCTCCTCGGCGCCGGAGCTGGTCGAAGTGCCGGTGGCGCCGGGGATGTCCCTCTTCTAGGCTCGGCGGGTGGCACTGCTCAAGTCCAAGCTGCGCCCGCCGCCCGGCCTGGAGGAGCCGGCTCCCGACCGTGCCCCGGACTCGCTCGCGGGCGGCACCGTCCGCCTGCTGCGCGGCGAGTTGGAGGAGCTGCTCGGCGCCGACCGCGTTCTCGGCCGCGCCGGCGACATCGTCCGCTACGCCTCCGACGCCAGCCCCTATCGGCTCTTTCCGCGGGCGGTGGTGATGGCCCACGACGCCGGCGACGTCGCCAAGGTGCTCGAGTACGGCCGCCGCTCCGGCATCCCGGTGACCTTTCGTGCCGGCGGCACCAGCCTCAACGGCCAGGGGCAAAGCGACGGCATCCTCGTCGACGTCCGTCGTCATTTCGGCGGCGTCGCCGCCGAGCAGGACGGGGCTCTGGCGTGCGTCAAGCCCGGAACCGTGCTCGGCCACGCCAACCGCGTCCTCGCCCCGCTCGGCCGCAAGCTCGGCCCCGACCCGGCCAGCACCGACATCGCCACCGTCGGCGGGGTGATAGCCAACAACTCCGGCGGGATGCGCTGCGGCGTCACCCACGACGCCTACTCCACGGTTCGCTCGATGACCTTCGTCCTCCCCTCGGGGACGACGATCGACACCGCCGCCCGCGGCGCCGCCGAGCGCTTCGCGGAGGAGGAGCCCGAGCTGGTCGATGGCCTGGCGGCGATCCGCGACGAGATCCGTGCCGATGCCGAGCTGAGCGAGCGCATCCGCCGCAAGTTCGCGATCAAGAACACGACGGGCTACAGGCTCTGCGCTTTCCTCGATGCCGAGGAGCCGCTGGAGATCTTCCGTCGCCTTCTCGTCGGCTCCGAGGGCACCCTCGCCTTCCTCGCCGAGGCGGTCTTCGAGACGGTGCCGCTGCCCGCCCACACGACAACGGCCTGGGTTCACTTCCCCGACATCGACCAGGCGATCGCCCCGGTCCGCGACCTCGTCGGCGCCGGCGCCACCGCGGTCGAGCTGATGGTCGCCCCGGCGCTGATCACCGCCGCCTGGAACATGGTCGGGGCGCCCGAGGAGTGGAAGGAGCTGCCGCCGGAGTCGGCGGTGCTGCTGGTCGAGTTCGGCTCCGCGACCGAGGAGGAGCTGGACGCCCACGTCGCCGGTGCCGCCGAGCTCTTCTCCTCCCACGAGACGATCCGGCCGATCGAGTTCACCCGCGAGGTCGAGGAGATCGAGCTCGCCTGGCGCGTGCGCGAGGGGTTACACGGGCTGATCGGCCGCCTTCGCCTGCCCGGGACGGCGCTGATCGTCGAGGACGTCTGCGTCCCTCCGGAGCGGATCGCGGAGGGCGCCCGCGACCTGCAGGCGCTGCTCGGCGAGCACGGCTTCCTGCCCGGCGTCGCCGGCCACGCCTCCGCCGGAAACCTCCACTTCATGCTCACCCCCGACTTCGCCAAGCAGGAGGACCTCGACCGCTACGAGGCCTTCATGGGGGAGCTGGTCGAGCTGATCGTCGGCCGCTATGACGGCTCGCTCAAGGCCGAGCACGGGACCGGGATCAACATGGCCCCCTACGTCGAGCGCGAGTGGGGCAGGAAGGCGACCGAGCTGATGTGGCGGGTGAAGCAGCTCGCCGACCCCGACGGCGTGCTCGCGCCCGGCGTCGTCCTCAACCGCGACCCCGGCGTTCACCTGCGCAACCTGAAAACCACGCCGGCGATCGAGGGAGCGGCGAGCGCCTGCGTCGAGTGCGGCTTCTGCGAGCCGGTCTGCCCGAGCCGCAACCTGACCACGACCCCGCGCCAGCGGATCGTGCTGCGACGCGAGATGGCGCGCCAGCCGGAGGGCTCGCCGGTGCAGAGGGCCCTACTCGAGGAATTCACCTACGAGGCGCTGGACACCTGCGCCGCCGACGGCTCCTGCCAGCTCGCCTGCCCGGTCGGGATCGACACCGGCAAGCTGGTCAAGGAGCTTCGCGGGGAGCGCCACACCGAGCGCGCTCAGCGGGCGGCGCTGGCCGTCGCCGAGCGCTGGGGCACGGTCGAGGGCGCGGCCCGGGCCGGCCTTCGCTTCGGCGGGCCGCTGGCACGACGGACGAAGCGAGGCCGGGGGCTGCCTCCGCCCGCGTCCGGAAAGCTGCCGATGACCCTGCACGAAGGCGCCGCGGCCGTCTACGTTCCCTCCTGCACCAACCGCATCCTCGGCGGTTCACCGGTCGAGGCGCTGATCGAGGTCTCGCGCCGCGCCGGCCTGCCGGTCTGGATCCCCCCCGACGTCGCCGGCAGCTGCTGCGGGCTGCCATGGAGCTCGAAGGGGTTTGGCGAAGCACATCGCAAAAAGGCGAACGAGATGATCGAGCGCCTCTGGGGCTGGAGCGGAGAGGGCGCGCTTCCGATCGTGATCGACGCCGCCTCCTGCACACAGGGAGTCGCCGAGCCCGGCGAGGGAGTGCTGAGCGAGGAGAACGCGGAGCGTCTCGGCGAGCTGGACGTCCTCGACTCGGTCGCCTGGGCCCACGATCGCCTGCTGCCCTGGCTCGAGGTCGCCGAGAGGGTCGGCTCCGCCACCGTTCACCCGACCTGCGCGACCCGCCAGATGGGGCTGACACCAAGGCTCGAATCGCTCGCCGGCGCGCTGGCGGAGGAGGTCTTCGTTCCCCCCTCGTCGACCTGCTGCGGCTTCGCCGGCGACCGCGGCATCTCCCACCCGGAGCTGACCGAGGCTGCGACCAGCGATCAGGCGGCCGAGCTCTCCGGCCGCGCCTTCGACGCCCACCTATCCAGCAACCGCACCTGCGAGATCGGCCTCAGCCGCGCGACCGGCGAGCCGTATGAGTCCGTCGTGATCCTCTTGGAGCGGCTAACGCGCAGCAGGTAGCAGCTTCGCTAGATCGAGGGTGAGGAAACCGCGGCCGCGCCCTGCTCGTCCGCCTCCGCCTCGACTTCGCGGATCGTCTCGAGGAAGCTCGGATCGCGTTCCAGGCGCCGATCCAGCAGCGGGTTGACGATCCCGCGCAGGGCGGAGACGTAGCGCCACCACTTCGGCGCGAAGATCCGCGGCGCCCGCTCTTCGATGCCCCGGGCGGTCGCCGCGCCGGCCTCCTCGGGCTGGATCCTCTTCAGCAGCCAGGCCGGCGTGCTGTGTTTGATGCGGTCGGAGTGCGGGCGGGCCATGCTGTCCTGAACCATCTTCGTGTCGACCCAACCCCAGTAGGCGACGCTGGCGCTTGCGCCCAGCGGCGCCAGCTCCACCCGCAGGCTGCGACCCAAGGACTCGACGCCGGCCTTCGCCACAGCGTAGGGGCTGTTGAGCACCCCGTTTGCGAACGAGTAGACCGATCCAGTGACGACGATGTGGCCCTTGCGCTCGACGATCTGGGGCAGGACGGCGCGCACCGTCCGCCAGACGCCGAGCATGTCGACCTCGAAGACCCGCTCCCACTCCTCGGCGCCGATCCCGCGCACGGTCGCCACCTGCGATTGGGCGATTCCGGCGTTTGCGCAGGCGACGTCGAGCCCGCCAAAGCGCTCGACGACCTCGGCGACCGCGGCCAGCATCGCGCCCTGGTCGGTGACGTCGGCGCCGATCCCGATCGTCCTGGGGCCGATCCGCTCGGCGGCCTCGCGCGCCTGCTCGGCGTCGAGGTCGAGGACCGCGACCGAGGCGCCGCGCATGTGGATCGCGCGCGCGGTCTCGAAGCCGATCCCTCGCGCGGCGCCAGTGACCAGCGCAACCTTTCCGTTCAGGCCGTAGACGGGGGGCATGCGGCGCGCAGCCTACCCGCTCCTAGAATCACCTGCCCATGCCAGGCTTTCGCCCAGTCGATCCCAAGCAGGCCTTTCCCGAGCTGGAGGAGCGCGTGCTCGCCCGCTGGCGCGAGCGCGACGTCTTCCACCGCTCGCTGGCCAACCGCGAGGGCGCCGAGGTCTGGAGCTTCTACGAGGGGCCGCCGACCGCCAACGGCCGTCCCGGCTCCCACCACGTCCTCGCCCGCGTCTTCAAGGACATCTACCCGCGGTACAGGACGATGTGCGGCTACCGGGTTCCGCGCAAGGCCGGCTGGGACTGCCACGGGCTGCCGGTCGAGCTGGAGGTCGAAAAGCAACTCGGCATCTCCTCCAAGCAGGAGATCGAGGAGCTCGGGATCGCCGAGTTCAACCGGCGCTGCCGCGAGTCGGTCTTCGAGTACGTCGAGGAGTGGAACCGCCTGACCGAGCGGATCGGCTTCTGGCTCGACCTCGACGACCCCTACGTCACCCTCGAGAACGACTACATCGAGTCGGTCTGGTGGTCGCTCGGCGAGCTCTGGAATAAGGGCCTGCTCTATGAGGGCCACAAGGTCGTCCCCTACTGCCCGCGCTGCGGAACGGCGCTCTCCTCGCACGAGGTCGCGCTCGGCTACGAGGATGTCGAGGATCCCTCCATATACGTGCGCTTCCCGCTGCTCGGCGAGGACGGGAGCGACAGCGGCGAGTCGCTGCTTGTCTGGACTACGACGCCCTGGACGTTGCCGGGCAACGTCGCCGTCGCCGTCGCGCCCGACGTCACCTACGTCCGCACCATCCTCGCCGACGGGACCCAAAGCGTAAATATCGATCGCTTTGGGTCCCGTCGGCTGGGGGGAGGGGAGACGCTGATCCTCGCCGAGGCGCTGGTGGAGAAGGTGCTCGGCGAGGGGGTCGAGGTACTCGATCGCTTCCCCGGCAGCGATCTGGTCGGCCGCCGCTACAAGGGGCCGGTATTCACCCTCGCTGACCGTGAGCCCGGGGGCTTCCCGGTGATCGCGGGCGATTTCGTCACCACCGAGGACGGCACCGGCCTCGTCCACATCGCCCCGGCCTTTGGCGAGGACGACTATGCCGTTGCCGCAGAGAACGGGATCTTCGACCCGACCGAGCACGGCACCCTCTACAACCCGGTCGGGCTCGATGGCAGGTTCGACCGGCGGGTGGCCGGCTTCGAGGGCCGCTTCGTCAAGAGCCCGGAGGTCACACGCGAGTTGATCGCCGACCTCGACCGCCGCGGATTGCTCTTTCGCGAGCAGGTCTACGAGCACTCCTACCCCCACTGCTGGCGCTGCGGCACGCCGCTCCTCTACTACGCCAAGTCGAGCTGGTACGTCGCCACCTCGCAGGCCCGCGACCGGCTGCTCGCCGACAACGAGACGATCGGCTGGCACCCCGAGCACATCAAGCACGGCCGCTTCGGCAACTGGCTGGAGAACAACGTCGACTGGGCGCTCTCCCGCGACCGCTACTGGGGGACGCCGCTGCCGATCTGGGAGTGCGCGGGCGAGGACTGCGACGGGCGCTTCTGCGCCGGGTCGGTGGCGGAGCTGCGGGATCGCGCCGGCGAGGTCCCCGACGACCTCCACCGCCCCTATATCGACGACGTCACCCTCCCCTGCGAGAGGTGCGGCGGCGAGATGCGCCGGGTCGATTCGGTGATCGACACCTGGTACGACAGCGGCGCGATGCCCTTTGCACAGTTCCACTACCCGTTCGAGAACCGGGAGGAGTTCGAGGAGCGCTTCCCGGCCGACTTCATCTGCGAGGCGATCGACCAGACCCGCGGCTGGTTCTACACCCTTCTCGCCGAGTCGACCCTCCTCTTCGACACCTCCAGCTACCGCAACTGCGTCTGCCTCGGCCTCATCCTCGACCCCGAGGGCCAGAAGATGTCGAAGAGCCGCGGCAACGTGGTCGAGCCCTGGGAAGTGATCGAAGCCCACGGCGCCGACGCCTTCCGCTGGTACTACCTGACCGCGCAGCAGCCCTGGTCGGGGTACCGATTCTCGGTCGAGACGGTGGGGGAGACGGTGCGGCAGTTCCTCCTCACCCTCTGGAACACCTACTCGTTCTGGGTCCTCTACGCGAACGCGGAGGACCTCGGTCCGGGTGACTTCACCGCGCCGCCGGAGCCCATCGATGACCTCGATAGGTGGGCGCTCTCGCGACTGCAGGCCACGACCGCCACGGTCCGCGAGCAGATGGACGATTTCGACTGCACCGCCGCCGGGCGGGCGATCGCCTCCTACGTCGAGGAGCTCTCCAACTGGTACGTGCGCCTGTCCCGCCGTCGCTTCTGGAAGGGCGAGCTCTCTGCCCTCGCGACCCTGCGCCACTGCCTGCTCGAGACCGCTGCCCTGCTCGCCCCCTTCACCCCCTTCCTGGCCGACGAGATCCACCTCAATCTCGCCGGCGGGGAGAGCGAGGAGCTGAGCGAGCTGCCCGACTCGGTCCACCTCCGCGACTTCCCTGTGCCCGACGCCCGGCTCGCCGACCCCGAGCTGGAGGCGGCGATGGAGGCCGTCCGCCTCACCGTCGAGTTGGGTCGTGCGGCCCGAGCCCAGGCCAAGCTCAAGGTGCGCCAGCCGCTGCGCCGCGCGGTGATCGTCGCCAACGACGCCGAGAGGGCGGCGATCGAGGCGAGGGCGGATCTGGTCAGAGCGGAGCTGAACGTGAAGGAGCTCGGCTTCGTCACCGAGGAGGCGGATCTGGTCAGCTACGCGGTCAAGCCCAACTACCGCTCGCTCGGTCCCCGCTTCGGCAAGCGGATGCCGCAGGTGGCCGCGGCGGTCGAGGCGCTCGACCCGGTCCACGTCGCCAGGGTGATGGCGGACGGCGGCGAGGTCGGCATCAACATCGACGGCGACGAGCACATCCTCGGGCCCGATGAGGTCACCCTCGCCCTGCTGCCGCTCGAGGGCTACGAGGTGGAGGCCGGGGCGGGCCACGCGGTCGCCCTCCAGCTCGAGCTCGACGACGAGCTGCGCCGCGAGGGCCTCGCCCGCGAGATCGTCCACGCGGTCCAGAGCGCCCGCAAAGCGGCGGGCCTGGAGATCACCGACCGGATCGAGCTGTCCATCGGCGGCGACCCCGAGTTGATCGATGCCGCCCGCGCTCACGAGTCCCACCTGGCCAGCGAGGTCCTGGCCACTTCGGTCGCCTACGACGCGAACGACGGCGCCGCCACCAAGGTCGACGGCCGCGACCTCCGGGTCGCCCTCACCCGCGCCGGTCCCCGCGCTTCCGGCAAAGTCGACTAACTCACGCCGGGGATTGGTCGTCCTGCGCCGCAATCTCGTCGATTGCCAGCGCGTTGACCGGGGCGAGCAGCTCCTCCAGTGGTGCGCCGGAGAGGGTTTCGTGCTCCAGCAGGGCCGCTGCGATCGCCTGCACCGTGCTCCAGTTGGCGCGCAGCACGAGTTCGGCGCGAGCGCGCGCCTGCTCGACGATTCGCTCGGTCTCTTCGTCGATCACATCGAGGGTGTGCGGTCCGGTCGAACCGAGGTCCTGAAGGGTGGCACCGAGGAATACCTCGCCGCCGGCCTCGCCGACGGTGACGAGACCCAAGCGGGGGCTCATGCCGTAGCTGGTGACCATCTGGCGGGCAAGCTTGCTGGCCGAGTGGAGGTCATCGGAGGCGCCTGTCGACTGCCAACCGAACTCGATCAGCTCGCTGGTCGTGCCGGCGAGGACGGCGATCAGGTGCCGTTCGAGATCGGGTTGCGTGTGCATCAGCGCGTCACGTTCGGTCAGCATGTGCGCCGCGATGCCAAGCTGGCGGCCCCGGACCACAATCGAGAGCTTGGGGGTGCCGGGAGTCCTGTCGGTGGCCCGCGTCGCCACCGCGTGGCCGGCCTCGTGGATCGCGATCCGCCGGCGCTCCGTGTCGGTGAGGACGTGCGAGCGCATCGCCGGGCCGGCGACGATGCGATCGATCGCCTCCTCCAGGGCGACCTGGTCGATCTCCGCGAAGCCTTCGCGCACGCTCAACAGCGCCGCCTCGTTGATCAGGTTCGCCAGGTCGGCACCGGTGAACCCGGGGCAAAGTCGCGCGATCTCGTCCAGATCGACCTCCTCGGCGAGCCGGCGACCGCGCGCGTGCAGCTCGAGGATCGCGGCCCGCCCAGCCACGTCGGGAACGTTGACGACAACCTGGCGGTCGAATCGACCCGGGCGTAGCAGTGCCGGATCGAGGATGTCAGGGCGGTTGGTGGCGCCGATCACGACGATGCCGGCGTCCCCGGCGAAGCCGTCCATCTCGACCAATAGCTGGTTGAGCGTCTGCTCGCGCTCGTCGTTCCCCTGGCCGACACCGGCGCCGCGCTTTCGGCCGGCGGCGTCGAGCTCGTCAATGAAGACGATCGCCGGCGCCATCCGCCGCGCTCGGGCGAACATGTCGCGGATCCGCGCCGCGCCGACCCCAACCAGGCTCTCGACAAACTCCGAGCCCGAGGCGCTGAAGAAGGCCGCATCTGCCTCGCCGGCGATTGCGCGGGCGAGAAGAGTCTTGCCGGTGCCGGGCACGCCGACCAGGAGCACTCCCTTTGGCGCGCTCGCCCCGATTTGCCGGTAGCGCTCGGGGGCTGCCAGGTAATCGCGGATCTCGCGCAGCTCGTCGACAGCCTCCTCGGCTCCCGCTACCGAGGCGAAGGTGATTGCCGCGGTCTCTCCGCGCCGACGTCGCCGGCCGCGGCCGCGAAAGGCCGAAAAGGCGCCAATTCTGCCTGCGCCGGCGCTGCTTTGGCGCATGAAGAAGGCGAAGAGGAAGACGAGGATCAGGATCGGGATCAGGAATTGGACGACGATCACCCGGGCCGACTTGCCCGATTGCGGATCTATCTCGACGCGAGCGCGGCCTTTCAGCAGCCCCTGGTAGGTCTGCAGGGTCGCTGCATCTGAGGATGGGTAGTTGGCGTAGAGCTCGGCGCCGGTGGTGGTGATGACGACGACTTGGTGGTCGTAATCGAGCAGCGTCGCTTCCCTCAGTTGCTGCGCCGCCGCCAGGCGGGTGACGGTCGATAGTGCCACCTTGCGGCCGCTGCCTTCTGAGCCGAGCGAGCCGAGCAGTGCGAAAAATGTGAAGAGCAGAGCCAGGGCGCCAACCAACAGCAGCGTCGAAAGCGGGTCGCGGGCCAGGAAGCGGCTCACGGAAGCGACCGAGTCTGCGACACGTACACTTGAGGCACGGTCCCGGGAGAGGACTCCGGGGGACTTAGGCAAGGCGCCTCCTGTTCGTCATTGACAGCCGACGGTGAGGGCACCTCTGTGTCGCCCCCGCACCCGGGCGAGGATATCAGTGTTGTCTGTACACATTGGCAAGCTACCCAGGGACATGTCGATAGTTCTGCGAGGTGGCACCGCCCGGAGGCAGCGCAGGGTCGCTTTGTTCGCGTTGATCGCTCTGCTGAGCGGGGTGACGGTGCTGCTAGGTGCGGTGCCCGGCCGGGGCGAAATCCCCAGAGAACCCGGGCTGGCGGTGATACCGGATGCCGCCGCCCCGAACGCTGTCCTGTTCGGCGCCTCTGCCAAGGAGACCCCCGGTGAGGTCTGGGGTGTGGCTGACGGCGAAGTCGCTCGCAACACCCCGATCGAAGGCTGGCGGACAATCGCGGTGCAGGGTCTCGCAGAAGAACCAACGCTTCCGGCGGGCAGCCTGGGTGGATCAGCGACCGATGCCGGCGGCGTGGCACTCCTCGCTCGCGATGCAAACGGCGAGCACCTCGTGACCCGCGATCCCGGTGGGCAGTTTCACGTCGTCGCGGATCCCGGTTCTCTGCTCGGATCAGGGACTCTGTTCGCAGAGGAATCGCCGCTGGTCGCAGCGCTCACCGAAGCGAACGGATCCACAGGCGCCTTGGTGGTCCCCGATACGGAAGGCCCACCTCAGGCAGTGCTGCATTTCAATGGCGAAGGTTGGTCTGGAGAGCCGATCTGCGCCGCTGCGCCGCCGAGCCCCTGCCAACCGCCGGGCGCAGGGTTCGCGGTGGCGGCGATCGGCGCGACCGGGCCGGCCAACGCCTGGCTTCTGGCCACCGACCAGGCGGAAGGAGTGGGCGTGGAGCTCTTCTCGCGCTCCGGCGAAACCTGGCAGCGCCGCCCGTTCGGCGGCAACCTCGGGGTGTTGTTTTCGAAATCCTCCTCGGCGACAGGCGAAGTGGAAGTCTCGCCGCGTGGCAACGGCCAGCCGCTGACCGTTACCACCTCCGGACTGTGGATCGATGCGACCCTCGGACACGGCGGCGAGGAGATCGGCGCGACCCTCTACTACGACCTGAGCGGCGAAACGGTGCTCGCCTCGTGGTGCGAGGAAGAGGAAGGGGAAGCCCTCGCCCCGTACTGCACCCATCCACTCGAATCGCGGCTCCCGAGCGGCGGTTCGCGTAGCTTTGCCTGGCCTCCCGACGGAGGGCCCGGCGACCCATACGGCACGAGGACGATCACCGGGGTCGGCCACGGCGCGCTGTTGATCCTCGAAGGCAGAGCATTCGTCCGCTACGCGGCGGGCGGCGACGAATCCGGCGTCGCCGGAGCGGCACTCACCGGTCCCAAGGAAGGCTGGCTCAGCTCCGGCCGGGGCCCGCTGCTGCTGACCCCCCAGGGTAAGGTCGGCACCGCCAAGCTGGAGGAGTGGCCGCTGACGCTCCGCCATCCGCTGCTCGCCGTTGCCGGGGAGAGCGGCTCGCCTGTCGCCGAACCGGACTCCGAAGCGATCGCCGTCGGCGAAGACGGCGAGATCGCCCATTACTCTGCCGAAGCCGGTTGGACGAGAGAAGCGATTGCGGCCGGCGGAGGCCGGCCGCCCCGCTTCCGGGCGGTGGCCTGGCCGGTCGGGCCCGGCCCGCACGCGGTTGGCGATAACGGCGCGATGTGGGTCGGGCTGGGCGGGAAGTCGGAATGGACCCCCGATCCCGGAGCGCCGGATGGGATGGAAGGCGTCGACCTGACGGGGATCGCCTTCTTCAATCCGGAAAGTGAAAACCGGAGCAACCGCTGGCGAGGCTGGACGGTCGGCACCAAGGGAACGCTGCTCGGCTACGGAGTGGGGCACTGGGAACGCTACGCCGTACCGGAGGGAGTCAGCCCCGAAGTCGACTTCAGCTCGGTCACCTTCGCCGGCGACGTGGCGATGGCAACCTACAAACGGCCGCTGGGCGAAGGCGACTTCCCCCCCAATGAAGGCCGCGACGGGGGCCTGATGTTCAACACGGCCGTCGGCGGCAGCGGCTGGACGGTCGACACCGAACTGAGCGAAGCCCTGGGCGAAGAAGTCCCCGAGAAGGTGGCGGGGTTGCCGGACGGAGGCGCCGTGGTCGCGACGCTGAACGGAAGGGTGTTCGAGCGCGAAGGGGCCGATCAGCCCTGGGTCGCCGCGCCGCGCGGGCCCAGCGGCTACCCGGTGGCGCTGGTCGCCTTCCGCGAAGCGGGCCAGATCCGCGCCGCGATCTCGCTCGGCGAAGCCCCCGACCCCTACGGTGCGCCGCTCGACGGCAACCTCCTGCGCCAGACCGCGACCGGCTGGAATGACGAGGAGCACGAACTGCTGCCCCTGCCGAGCGGCCCGCAGGAGACCGAAGACGTCGACTACCCGGTGCAGCCCGACGCGGTCCTCGGACTGACCCTCAGCCCCGACGGCGAAAACGGATGGGCAGTCGGTGGGCAGACGGGGGAGATCGCCGAAGCCTCTCCGCATCCGTGCCCGAGGAGCGCGGCTTCGCAGGCGTGTCCGAGCGAAGCGAATCGGGAAGAGATTCAGACGGCGGCGGCCTTCAGCTACCAGCCGATCGGGACGCAGAGGTCTCCGACCGGGTCGGACTCCTACCGAATCAGGCCGCTGCCGGGGGTTGACTTCGCGATCGCCGGCGGAGCCCAGTGCGCGGGACCCTGCGCGGACCTGTCGGGAACCGGCATCGGGCCCGACCGCTGGGTCTCCCACGCCTTCGCCCAAGCGAGGGAAATCGAGGGTCTGCGCGCGATCCTCTACACCGGCCCCGGTGTGGCGGAAGGGCTGGGCGAGAAGCTGAGCCCGGCCTCCTTCACGCGCGAGAGCCGCCGCTACGCGGCGCGTCTCTCCGGCGCGGCGAACGGGATGCCCGTGTTCGTCGCCCCGGCGGCCTCCGACCTCGGGGGCTCCGGCACGCTGTCGACCTTCGAAGAAGCGTTCTCCGGCTTCGAGGCGCCGTTGGGCGGGTCACCGCCCGGGCCGGCCATATCGCCGATCAGCCACCACGACGGGGCCTACTCCTTCGATGCTGCCGGCACTGAAGGAAGCGTGCGGGTGATCGTCCTCGATTACAGCGCCCCGGCTCTCGACGACTCGCAGAGCTGCTGGCTGACGCAGCAGCTCTACCGGGCCGACGAACGGTCGATCCCCGCGATAGTCGTCGGCAACCGCAGCCCCAGCTCGACGTTCGGCCAGCCCAACGCCTCCGAAGAGAACCTGCGTACCGGGGACATCCTGGTCGGGCTGGGCAAGCCCGCTCACTGTCCGGTCCAGGGAAGCGTTCCCGCCACCGACACGCCCGCCGCCTCGGCCTATTTCTTCGACCTACCGGGCCATAACCGCGCCTTCTCCTACTCGCTGGAAGGACGGACCCTGCCGGTCTACGGCACCGGCTCGCTCGGCTACGGCCAGACGGGCGCCGAAGCGGGGTCGGGATTCGGCTCAACGCCGGGATACCTGCTGGCGGCTGTGGACACCACCAGACGCCAAATAGGAACCAACGTGGCTCCGGTCCGCGTTCAGCTGATCCCGTCAGTCGGCCAGTTGGCGCTGGAAGCCGACGACGGCACCCTGCTCACCGAGGGCCAGCCGGGGCTGTTTTCGCCGGTGGCCCGGCGGCCCATCGCCGGCTGGCGCTGCGCCGGCTACCCGAATTGCTCGTTCAGCCCAAGCGCCTACCTGCCGGGCCTCGAATGCGGAACCGAATGCGCGATTGAAACCGTGCCTGGAACGACCCCGGCGACGGTCGAGGCGACGGGAATCCCTCCGCTGTACACATTTAGCTCGTCGAACCCGGAAGTCGCCCAGTTCGTCGCGACGCAGCCGGGCAGCGAAGACCAGCACGCGGTGCTCCTCGACGAAAATGGGGTAGCGGTGGCGTCCCAGGAATCGGGCCTGCTCTGTCCGCTCAGCCCCGGAACGACGACGGTGACCGTGAGCGTCGGCGGCATATCGCAATCGATGCCGATAAGCGTGGCCGCCGGCGAAGGCGCGGCCTGCGGCAGCCCACAGCCGGCGGTGGCAACCGGACAACCCCCGGCACCGATCCCCGCCTCCACTCCTGTCACTCCCCCGACTCCCCCGACCTCCCCGACTCCCGCGCCGATGCCGTCCCACCACCCGGCGACTCCCCCGAGCGCGGTGACGCCATCCGTGACTCCGGTCCCGGCGCCGCCTGCGGTGATCGTGCCGGTTCCCGTGGCCCCGCCCGCTCCGGCAATCCCGCCGAGCGTGCAGCCCGCTTCATTGCCGGCGCCGGCGCCGGTGCCCGCCGCTGCGCCGGCCCCGGTGCCGGTGCCGGCGATCGTGGCGGGCGAGGAACCGGAAGCAGCCCTGGGGGAAGTGCACCAGATGAGCGCCGTGCAACGGTGGCCTCGGCCGGTTTCGACGACCGCCCTGCAGGCTGGGGAAGGCAGCGGCGCCGGTGCGCTCTACGCGCTACCGCTCGTCGGCCTGCTGGGCGCCTTCGGGCTGATGGCCGCCTGGAGCGGGGTCGCCGGCGAACGCCGGGCGCGCCTGGCGCGGGCTGGTGCGAGGGCCCGGTAGCGTCTGAAGCGGACCCCCAAGCCCACCTGGGCCGGGCTGGTTCGCCAAGGAGCTGCGCCGGCTCAGTCCCCTGACTGCTCGCCGATGATGAAGTCGGTCTTCGGAGAGTCGGAGAACTTCACCCAGCAGTGCTCGGGCGCAGCGCCGGCCACCTCGACCAGTGCGCTCTCGATCCGCTTGGCGATCTCCGCCTTCTGCTCGTCGGTCCGTCCCTCGAACCAGTGGACGTGGACGAATGGCATCGGCTCGGTCCGGCGCCCGCTAGGCGAGCGCCGGCTCCAGCTCGGCCTCGAGGCGGCGCTTGGGCATCGCCCCGATGACTTTCTTCGCGATCGCCCCGTCCTTGAACAGGATCAGGGTCGGGATCGAGAGGACTTCGTACTGAGCGGCGGTCTGCTGGTTCTCGTCGACGTTGACGCTGACGATCTTGAGGTCGTCGCGCTCACCGTCGATCTCCTCGAGGACCGGGTGGACGACCCGGCACGGGCCGCACCAAGGGGCCCAGAAGTCGACCAGGACGGGACCCTCGGCATCCAGAACATCGGATTTAAAGGTGGCGTCTGTTACGTCGCGGAGTTTGCCTGTCACTGGAATCGCTCTCCCGGTCTCGAGTTTCAGCGCTCAATACTTCAAAAAGTATAGCGGCCCCTCTCGGTGGTCGCGACCCCCTCCTTCGCGGGTTTCCCGTCAAAGCGTAGAAGAGGCACACGCCAGACGGCCTCGGCGACGATCGAGCGGTCCATCTTCGACGAGCCGGCCTGCCGGTCGCGGAAGACGATCGGCACCTCGACCACCTTGAAGCCGAGCTGGATCGCCCGGTAGGTCATCTCCACCTGGAAGGCGTAGCCGCGGGCCTGGATCGAGTCGAGGCCGATTGCCTCAAGCACCTCGCGGCGGAAGCACTTGAACCCCCCGGTCAGGTCGTGTACGTCGACGCCAAGCACCAGCCGCGCGTAGGCGCTGCCGCCGCGGCTGATCGCCCGGCGCAGCGCCCCCCACTCGGCGACGCCGCCTCCCTCCACGTAGCGCGATCCGATCACGAGGTCGGCGCGCTTGGCGGCCTCGAGCAGGCGCGGCAGGTAGGCCGGGTCGTGGGAAAAGTCGGAGTCCATCTCGAGCACCAGCCCGGCGCCCTCGCTCAGGGCTTTGCGGAAGCCGGCGATGTAGGCGGGGCCGAGCCCCTCCTTTCTCTGCCGGTGCAGGACGCTGAGGTTCTCGTGCTCCTCGGCGAGCCGGTCGGCGATCTCCCCGGTGCCGTCTGGCGAGTTGTCGTCGACGATCAGGATCTGGGCCGAGGCCGGAAGCTTCCCGCGCACGGCGGCGACGAACGACTCGATGTTCTCGGCCTCGTTGTAGGTGGGCAGGACCAGCCAGGCCGGGCCTGCTTCCGTGGTCTGGGGCATCTCCCGATGCTATTCGCCGAGCGAAAGCGCGCCTAAAGAGCAAATCGCGCCGGGCCACTAACTTGCAGCCCGTGACCAACGCCGAGATCGCTGCCGCGCTGGACGAGCTGGGCGTCCTCTACGAGCTCGACGGCGCCGTCAAATACAGGGTGCTGGCCTACGGCGCCGCCGCAAAGGCGATCCGGGAAAGCCCGGTGTCGGTCGCCGACCTGGCCGCCGCCGGGCTGGCAACCGAGATCCCCGGCGTCGGCAAGACGCTGGCGGAAAAGATCGACGCCCTGCTGGAGACCGGCGAGATCCCCGCTGCGACGAAGCTGAAGGCGAAGTTCCCGCCGACCCTGATCGAGGTGACACGTGTTCCCGGGCTTGGGGCGAAGACAGCCCGCCGGCTCTTCGACGAGTTGGGCATCGCCTCGCTGGAGGACCTTAAGGCGGCCGCGGACGCGCACCGGATCCGGGAGCTGAAGGGCCTCGGCCCCAAGGTCGAGGAAAACGTTTTGGCGGCCCTCGAGCGTCTCGGCGACCCGGGTCAGGGACCGGGCCGCCTCCTGCTCTCGGCGGTCAGGCCGATCGCCGAGGAGCTGGCCGCGGCGCTGCGCGAGCATCCGGCCGCCAACCGGGTCGAGGTGGCCGGCTCGGTGCGGCGCTGGGCCGAGACCTGCAAGGACATCGACCTGATCGCCACCGCCGAGGAGCCCGTTGCCCTCGCCGCGCACCTGGCCGCGCACCCGTTGATCGACGCAGCGGGCACCCCCGGCCCCAACGGTCTCCGCGCCCAGACTCACAACGGTGTCTCGGTTGATCTGCGGATCGTCCCACCGGCCGCCTATGGCAACCTGCTCCAGCACTTCACGGGCTCCCAGGCCCACAACGTGCAGCTCCGGGAAGAAGCGGTCGCCCGCAGCCTCTCCGTCTCCGAGCACGGGGTCACCGACACCGAGACCGGCAAGGTGACGCTCTGCGCGACCGAGGAGGAGGTCTACGATCGACTCGGCTACGCATACATCGAGCCCGAGCTGCGCGAGGGGCGCGGAGAGCTGAGGGCGGCGCGCGCGGGCGAGCTTCCCGACCTCGTCTCGCTCGACGACATCCACGGCGACCTCCACTCCCACACCACCCTCTCCGACGGCCGCAACACCCTGGAGGAGATGGCGGCGGCGGCCAAAGCGCGCGGCTACGCGTACCTGGCGATCACCGACCACTCCGCCAGCCATGGCTTTGGCGACCACGTCACCGCCGAGCGCCTTTGGCGACGGATCGATGAGATCCGCGAGTGGAACGAGGGCAGACGGGGCTTCCGCCTGCTCGCCGGCTCGGAGGTCAACGTCGATCCCGACGGCGCCCTCGACTACCCCGAGGACCTGCTCGATGCGCTCGACTGGGTGGTGGCGAGCGTCCACACCTCTTTCTCGATCTCCGAAGGGGCGATGACCGAGCGCGTCCTCGCTGCGATCGACAACCCGTGCGTCGACTGCATAGGCCACCTGACCGGGCGCCTGATCGGGCGCCGCGAGCCCTACGGGATCGACGTCGAAGCGGTCGTGGAGGCCGCGGCCCGCGCCGGCACGATGCTCGAGATCAACGGCAACCCCAACCGCCGCGACCTCTCCGAGCACCACGCCCGGCTGGCCGCGGATGCCGGCGCCACCGTCGTCCTCAACACCGACGCCCACGGCGTCGACACCCTCGACAACATGGCCTACGCCGTCGCCACCGCCCGTCGCGCCTGGCTCACCGCTCCTGACATCGCCAACACCCGTGGCTGGCGGGACTTCAAGCGGTTTTTGAGAGCGTAGGGCGAGCGGGTCCTGTCAGGAAGATGGGGCCGTCGTCCTCGCAAGCTGCGGGCGAGGACCCCAGATCTCCCCGCCACCCGCCCGAGCTACGGTCGTGTGGACGGGTCGCTCATCAGCCCCGGGGATCGCACCAGCTTGATGGGACGGAGGGCCGAGTTGGGGACGACGTAGAACTTGACGCCGTCCCGGTGCTCGATGCCCAGGACGGCGGCCTCGCGGGTGCGCCAGGCAAGGGAGACGAGGAGGGCGTAGCCGGCGCCGACGACCGCCACCCCGGGGAAGAAGATGCCGAGAACCCCGGCCGCGATCGCTGTGGCGGCGATCGGCCAGAGGCGGCCGAAGGCGATGCGGGCGGGACTGTCCTGTGGGAGGGAGGTTGCGGTGCGGGCTTCGGCGAGGGCGTCGTGGACTCCATCGGCGGCGTTTGTCGGGCGACCCAGATAGAGGCCGATGACGAGTGCGATCAACCACCAGGCCGCCGCCACCAGGATCGTGGCCGAGTCGTTGGCGCGACCGGCGGCGATCGCTGCGATCGTGCCCAGAGCGGTTGCCTCGGCGCCGGTGAGGAAGACGGTTACCCGGAGCAGGTCGGTGTATGGCATCGCTACTCCGCCAGGAACTCGAGGATCTCGGCCCAGCCTTCGGGCCCCTCGACCGTGAGGTCGGATTCTTCCGCCAGGCCGGGTGGGGCCTCCGGAGATTCGACTCCGACGCAGACGACGGCCTTCAGCTTCCCCTCCTCCGACAGCTCGCGGAGGCGGCGGAAGGCGTCGAGGTCGGTGCGGTCATCGCCGGCATAGACGGCTCGCTCGATCCCGTCGCTGGCGAGGAGGGCGGCGACGGCGGTGTCCTTGCCACCGCCTCCGGTCGGGCGGAGCTCGAGGACCTTGCGGCCCCAGCGGGGTTCGAGCCCGGCGCGGCCACCGCTGGCGGCGATCTCATGGGCGCGGGCGTCGGCCGCGCGTTCGTCCGGGGCACCCCGCCAGTGCAGGGCTTGGATCGGGCCCTTGTCCTCCAGGCGCAACCCGATGGCTGCCAGCTCCCGGGGGTCGAGCTGGGCGACGAAGTCCGCCGCCCTACCCTCATGGCCGTCCAGCAAAGGGTCGAGGCGCGGGCCGTCATCTCCCGGCAGCAGCAGCTCCAGGCCGTGATTGCCGGCGTAGGCGATCGAGTCGACTCCGACCAGCCGCCGGGCCTCTTCGGCACGGCGGCCGGAGATGCAGCCGACCAAGCCGAAGCGCTTGCCGAGCCGGGCCAGCGCCACCCCGACATCCTTCGGCACCGCCGCCTGCTCGGGACGCTCGGCTATCGGGGCCAGGGTCCCGTCGATGTCGGTGAGGATCGCGGTCCGCCCGGGCTCGGCTCGAAGCCCCGCCAGCAATCGGCGGCGAGCGTCGCCGCGACCTGTCTCAGTTTCGCGCGACACGCCATCTAGTATCGCCGCACAGTGCTTCTGCGAGCCACCCGATGCCCTCGAACGAGACCCTGAAGCTCGCCGCCATCGGCACCGCGGCGGGAGTCTTCAGCGGCCTCTTCGGCGTCGGCGGAGGCACGATCATCGTGCCTTTGCTGATCTTCTGGTTCGGTTACGGCGAGCGGCTCGCAACCGGCACCAGCCTTGCCGCGATCGTCCTCATCGGGGCACTCGGCACCCTTGCCCAGGGCGGCCTCTACGGCAACGTCCACGTGGTGACCGGCCTGCTGCTTTCGATCCCCGCGGTCGGCGGCGTTGTGCTCGGGACCGCGATCCAGCAGCGGATTCCCCAGCGCGCGGTCTCCCTCCTCTTCGCGGCGCTGCTGGTCGCGGTCGCGATCGAGCTGGTCCTATCGTGAACGAGCTACTCGCCGCCCTCGTCGCGGTCGCCGGCGGGCTTGCCGGCGGGCTGGTCGGGGTCGGGGGCGGGGTGCTCTTCGTCCCGGCCCTGACGGTCTTCCTCGGCCTTTCCCAGGTGGAGGGGGAGTCGACGTCGCTGCTGGTGATCGTGATCGTCGCCCTGGTCGGCGCCTACCGCCAGAGCTCCTACGGCAACGTCAACGTCCGCAACGCGCTCGTGATCGGCGCCCTCTCGCCGCTCGGAGTCCTGATCGGCGTGGGCATTGCCAACCACGTCTCCGAGCGTGCCCTGCAACTCTCCTTCGCGGCGCTGGCGCTGTTCATCGCCGCCCAGCTGGTGCGGCGGGCACTGCGCACCCCGGCGTAGGGCCGGCGCCCCATCGGTAGTCTCAAAAGGGTGGATTCCCTTACCTGGGAAGGCGACCTCCCCCAGCTCCGCTCTCCCATTCTCGTCTGTGCGTTTCGCGGCTGGAACGACGCCGCCTCGGCCGCCTCGACCGCGCTGGCGACGGTGGCCGAATCGCTCGACGCCGAGCTGATCGCCCAGGTCGACCCGGAGGATTACTTCGACTTCCAGGCGACCCGGCCGACGATCACCCTCAGCGAGGGGCAGGCGCGCAGGATCGACTGGCCCGAGAACAACCTGATCGCCGTCCGGGTCCCGGCAGCCGATCGCGACCTCGTCCTGCTCGACGGCACCGAGCCGAACTTGCGCTGGCGCACCTTCTCGGAGACGATCGCAACGGCCGCCGACGCGCTCGGGGTCGAGATGGTGATCACGATGGGCGCCCTGATCGCCGAGGTTTCCCACACCCTGCCCGTTCCGATCACCGGCCTCGCCTCCGACGAGGAGCTTGTCGAGGAGCTGGATCTGCAGCGCTCCAGCTACGAGGGCCCCACCGGGATCGTCGGCGTCGTCCACGACTGTTGCCGCCGGGTGGGGATGAGCTCCGCCTCGCTGTGGGCGGCGGTTCCCCATTACGTCGCCGCGGTGCCCAACCCGAAGGCCGCGCTTGCCCTTCTGCGCCGGCTGGAGGGGCTGACCGGTATCGCCGTCGACGCTTCCGAGCTGGAGGAGGAGACGAGCAGCTACGAAGAGCAGATCGGTCGCGCTGTCGCCGCCAACCCGGAGATCGAGGAGCTGGTGGCGCGGATCGAGGCCGAGCAGGCCGAGCAGCTCGGCGACGGCGAGGACCTTCCCTCCGCCGATACCATCGCTCGCGAGTTCCAGCACTTCCTCCAGCAGCGCGGGCGGGAGAAGAACTAGCGCGAGCCCCGCTCAGCTCTCCGCCGCCGGGCAGATCAGCCGGTAGTCGCACCAGCCGCAGACCTTCGGCGAGGGGCGAGGCTCGAAGTCCTGGCCGAGCACCCCCTCGCCCACCTCGAGCACCGTGCTCTCGACCCGTTCGGCATCGTCGGGCTTGGCGGGTGCGGCGACCTTCTCGCCATCGAGCACGTAGTAGTAGCTGCCGGTGCCGGCCTCGAGGTCCCACGCCTGACGGGCGGCGAGCCGGTAAAGGGCCAGCTGGAGGTCGTTCTCGAGGTCGGCCTCGCTCTTGCGCTCGCCGGTCTTGTAGTCGATCAGCTCATGGTCGCCGCCTGGAAGGCGGTCGACCCGGTCGACCCGCCCGCGCACGTGGTGCTCGCCGATCCGGATGTCGAACTTGCGCTCGAGCCAGACCGGCTCCCCCTCGGCGACTCGCTCTCGCTCCCAGTAGAGACGCATTGCCTCCCGTCCGCGCTCTCGGTACTGGAGCTCGTCGTCGCTGGAGCCGAACCCCGACCGGCGCCACCCCGCCTCATAGAGGCCGGTCAGCCGGCGCAGCCCGTCTTCGCCGGCCTCGCCCTCCTCCTTGTGGAAGCGCTCCAGGACGTTGTGGACGAGGATGCCGAAGCGTTGGTTGATCGTCGGCTCCTGCGGGATGCCGAAGACGCGCGCGAACTTGTACTTCAGCGGGCAGGTCAGGTAGAGGTCGAGGTCGGAGGCGGAGAGGCTCAGCCTCTTGTCGCCGCGGCGCGGTAGGAATGCCTCCAGCGAGGGCTCGTGGCGGGCGGCGATCAGCTCACGACGACGGCTGCGCTCGCGCTCGGAGTCGAGCAGGTAGGCATCGAGCGTGGACGCGTCCAGCTCCGCCTGCTGTTCGGCGGTCGCAACCTGGCGCAGCAGCCCGTTGACCGCCTCGACCGCCTCGGCCGTCGCCTCGTCGCCGGGCCGTTGGGCCAGCGCCGCCAGCTTCAGCAGCTCCAAATAGCGGGCGACTGCCCGGTTGACGTCGATTGCGGTGTCGAGCCGCGGCTCCGACAGTTCCCGTCCGGCCTTCCAAGAGGCCTCCAGCACCTCCTCACGCAGCATCCGGTATGTGGCGTGCAGGCCCTCGGCGGGCCCGAACAGCTCCTCCTCGTGGGTCTCCTCGACTGCGCCGGCGGCGAGGAGTGTGTCCCCGTAGAGCCCCGATGGTGGCCTTTCCCCGTCGCCGTCTCCCTCGACCCGCGAGAGGACGAGCGTCGAGCGCGCGGGGGCGCCGATCGAATCCGCCCCGGCGCCATGCTCGAGCCCCAGCACGAAGACATGCTCGAAGTCCCTGCCCCGCACCGCTGAGCGCGAAATGCCCTGAACGGCCCCCGGCGACGCCGGCTCCTCACCCTCCGCCGGCTCCACTCTCGCCTCTGCCACGGCGCTGAGATAGCGAACGAAGTCCCGCGTCGACCCATGTGGCTCGCGCCGCGACCAGGCGGAGGCGAGCTCAGCCAGTCGCGAGAGGCCGAGCAGGCGCTCCGCCACCTCCGGCTCGGCGGCGAAGAGCCGTTGCCGGCGCAGGCCGACCCGCTCGATCAAGCGCCTGACGAAGACGTCGGCGCGGCGTTCCTCCATCGCCGCCGATGCGGCTTCATAGAGCTTGTGGAACGACTGGATCCGCTCCCGCCCCTCGGGAGGGATCTGCGGGCTTTCGAGGGCCGCCTCGCAGGCCGAAACCATGTCGACCTTTCGCCGTCGAGCGATCGTCGTCAGACGTGCCAGGTCGGTGGAGCGCAACCCGATCGGTGGCCGCGTCAGGGCCCGCGCGGCCGCCGCCGAATCATCAGGTTCTGCGAGCACCCTCAACCACGCGATCGTGTCGCGGACCTCGGGGCGCTGGAACAGCGCGGCCGGGCCTGTCAGGTGGAACGGAATCCCACGCTCCTCCATCGCCGCGGCGACCGCTCCGCCTCGCTGCGCCGGGTCGTCGACCAGCACGCAGATCTCCTCCGGATGGCCCCCCCCGGCAATCAGGTGCTCGATCTCCCGCGCCACCGCCTGCGCCTGCGCCCACTCGTTGCCACATCTCCAGAACCGCACCGCAGGCTCGCGGAAGCGATGCTCGAGGGTCACCGCCTCCCCCTCGGGGTGGAGGTCCCGGAACCACGCCTCGGCCGCAGCGCTCGTGTCCTCCAACGCGAAGAGCTGGTTCGGGTTGTCCATGGCGAGGGTGGAGAGGATTGCTCTCTGCGCCGCGGTCGTGTCCTCCAGCTCGTCGACCATCAGGCGGGGAAAGCGATCGGCGATCTCGAGGCGAATGTCGGCCCGCTCCACCAGGAGCCTGTTGAGCGTGAGGAATACGTCGCTGCGGTCGAGGTTGCCGGACTCGGCGAGGATGCGGTCGTGGGCGGCGCAGAACTCGGCGAGCTCCGGCTCCGGGGGGTCGGAGCCGGCCTTCAACTCGTCGACCTGGGCCAGCAGGCGGGCCAGCAGGCCGGCGGGGTTGCCGCGGATCTCATGATGGCGGAGAGGGAGATCGTCGAGGCGGTCGAGCAGCATCGCCAGGCGCTCGGCGGGGCCGAGGACGTCGAAGAAGGGATCGAGGCCGGCGGCGCTGGAGCGTTCGCGCAGCAGCCGCTCGCATATCGCCCCCCAGGTGCCGATCCAGAGCTCCTCGAACGATCCGGCCAGGAGCTCCTCGGTGCGCCCGCGCAGGCGCCTCGCCGTCGCCCGGGAGGAGGCGAGGACCAGGATCCGCTCCGCTCCGCTCCCCTCTGCGGCCAGTCGGGCGAGGCGGCGCGCCAGCACCTCGGTCTTGCCGGTCCCGGCCGCCCCGAGCACCAGCAGCGGACCCTCGCCGTGGGCGACGGCGCGCTGCTGTGCTTCGACCAAGGCGAGCATGGTCCAAAGCTACCGAGTGGTTGCCTCCATAGGATGAGCTCGGTGGACGTTTTCTCCGCAGACTGGCTGGGAATCTGCCGCCGGGTCGTTGCCGCGCAGAGGTCGGTCTTCGAAGAGGTACGAGGGATCCAGGCGCGCACCGTCTACGAGGGGATCGGCGAGGGCGGCGACCGCACCCTGGCGATCGACCGGCGCTGTGAGGACGCCGTCTTCGCAGAGCTCGAGTCCCTGGCCGGTGGCGGCGCCTCTTTCGTCGCCGTCTCCGAGGAGCGAGGCGAGGTCTCCTTCGGCTCCGGCGGCCCGGCCCGGGTCGTGATCGACCCGATCGACGGCTCGCTCAACGCGCGGCGGACGCTCCCCTCCCACAGCCTCAGCATCGCGGTGGCATCAGGTCCCTCGATGGCCGCCGTCGAGCTCGGCTATGTCTACGACTTCGGCGCCGGGGAGGAGTTCGTCGCCAAGCGAGGAGCGGGGGCGACGCTGGACGGCGAGCGGATCCGCGTCACCGCAGACGGCGGCAAGCTGGAGCTGGTCGGCCTCGAGGCTGCCGAGCCGGGGCAGGCGCTGGGGGCAATCGAGTCGCTGACCGGCGAGGTCTATCGCCTGCGTGTGGTCGGGTCGATCGCGATCAGCGCGGCCTACGTCGCCGCCGCCCGCTTCGACGCGATGCTCAGCCTGCGTCCTTGCCGCTCGGTCGACGCCGCCGCCGCCCAGCTGATCGTCCGCGAGGCCGGAGGCGCCGTCGCCTTCGGCGACCTCGCTCTCGACGAGGCGGGCCTGGGCCTCGACGCCCGCTACCCGATCGCCGTCGCCTGCGGCGAGCACGGCCTCTCCGTCTCCAGGGCCGCCCAGGCTCCCGCATAGCCCGTCGACCGGCCGTGAAGCGGGTCGGTATATCCCGCTGCGGCCCGTCGACCTTGTAACCAATTCCCGTCGACGGGGGTAGAACGTGTGTTCCTAAGAACGTGTGTTCGTATTCCTGTTACACTCGCACACGTCCTCGAGGCAGGCAAACCCAAACCCACCAGAAGGGGTTGAGATCAAGATGGCAACCCAGAGCAACGGCACCAAGACCAAGACTCAGGCGAAGAAGCGCACGAACGGCGCCGCCAAACGCCCCGCCGCCAAGGCCACGGCGACCGAGAAGAACCAGGTCCAGTCGGTTGCCGAGACCGTCGTCGACCTCCCTGTCGGCGCAGTCCTGAGCGTCACCGACCGCCTCTCCGACCTTGTCGAGCCCTGGAGCGGGCGCAACTCGGCCGAGAAACAGATCACCGCCTACCGCACCCAGCTCCGCCGCTCGCTGAAACGAGCCGAGCGCCGTGGCACATCCGCCCGGCGCAGGGCGACGACAGAGGCCCGCAAGACGCGGAACCGTGTCGAGCGGGAGGCCCGGCGCCGCCAACGCTCCGTCGAGACGACGCTGAAGCGAAACCGCGACGAGGTCGAGCAGCGGGTCCGCCGCGCGATCGACGAGCGGGCGACCCGCGCGCAGGACCTGGTCGACCAGGTCTCCGAGCAGCTCTCCGCGTTGCGCTAGCCGCTACGGGCGCTGCACGCTCAGGGCGAAGTGGCCGCCGCCGTGCCGGGTGGCCACTTCGACCCTGAAGGCTCGCTCCACCGTAGTCCTCCTCCCCCCCTTCTGGACGATTCTCGGGGGGCGGAAATCCGCAAATTGCATGAACCGCCACGCCCAGCGCGCGGGCGGGAGCACCTGTAGCATCGACCGACGATGGGCACCTGCGTGGTCACCGGCGGGGCCGGCTTCCTCGGCTCACACCTCTGCGAGCACCTGCTTGGGCAGGGGCACCGGGTGATCTGCCTCGACAACCTCGAGACCGGCTCGCTGCAGAACATCGAGCACATCCGCGACCCCGCCTTCGAGTTCCGAAACGTCGACATCACCTCCCATGTCGACGTGCCCGAGGACGTCGACTTCGTCTACCACCTCGCCTCGCCGGCGAGCCCGATCGATTACCTGCGGCTGCCGCTGCACACGCTCAAAGTCGGCTCGCACGGCACCCACCACATGCTCGGGGTGGCCAAGTTCAAGCGCGCCCGCTTCCTGATCGCCTCGACGTCTGAGGTCTACGGAGACCCCGAGGTGCACCCCCAGACCGAGGACTACTGGGGCCACGTCAACCCGATCGGACCGCGCGGCGTCTACGACGAGGCGAAGCGCTACGCCGAGGCTCTGACCATGGCCTACCACCGCCAGCAGGGCGTGGACACGGCGATCGTGCGGATCTTCAACTCAGTGCTGGCCGACGAGCAGATCCTCTTCGACGACGGGCGGGAACTGCAGCGCTGCACGGCGGGAGAGCTGTCAGCGCGCTTGGCCAGCTACACGAGTCTCGCCGCGTATGCCAAGTCGCCGGCGCCTGTGGGGGGCGGGGTAGCGGCCATGCTGGAGGACCGTCCGTCTGCCGCCCTGGAGTTCCCGGTTGACGGCTTCTCGGTCCCCTCCTTTGCGGAGGGAGGTCGGATGGTCGCCGCGGAGCCGACCGGCTTCATCGGCCATCCGACCGAGCAGAAGTGCTTCGAGGTGACGACCATGTACGGACGCTCCGTCAGGGTTACCGGGGATCACTCCCTCTTTGTCGAGGGTCCGGACGGGGAGCCGACCCCGAAGCCGGTCAACGACCTCGAGATCGGCGATCGGATCGCGATCGCCGGGCGAGTCGAGGTCCCAGAGCGAGATCGCACGCTGGTCTCGATGATCGAGGTCTGGCGCTGGGCCGAGAACGACCCACTCGACCTCTATGCGGAGTACCCAGGCCTGGGAGCGAAGGTCTGGGAGCGCCGCTTCGATGTCTTCGGGCTGCTGGCGAAGCTGAAGCCGGGCGAAGGCCGGGTCTGGAGAAATGGAATCTGGAAGCAGATCATCCAGATGCGAGATACGGATCGCGTGATGCTCCCGGTTCTCTGGCGCCTCGGTGACAGCGTGCCCACCGGCGCGCTGGTGAGAGCTCGCGCCGCGGGGCGCCAAGCCGCGATTCCGGCACAGATCGAGATCACCGATGAGCTCCTCTGGTTGCTAGGCCTCTACATCGCCGAGGGCTGCATGTACGAGAAAGGCAAGAACGCCTTCATCACGATCAGCTGTGAGCGCGAGTTGCTTGAGCGGGCTGCCGAGGTGATCGAGAGATCCTTCGGACTGCACGTGACTTGGGGGAAGGCGAGCGAGGACCGCGCCGCGGCGATCTACGTCCACTCCAAGCTACTTCTTCGCCTCTGGGATTTCCTCGGCTTCGATCGAAACAGGAAGCGGAT
The DNA here is from genome assembly GCA_963838035.1 of uncultured Solirubrobacterales bacterium. Classification (GTDB taxonomy): domain Bacteria; phylum Actinomycetota; class Thermoleophilia; order Solirubrobacterales; family 70-9; genus CAVVNN01. The sequence goes on along the minus strand of CAWIPM010000008.1, from coordinate 150,071 downwards.
TCCGGGTTGGGTTCTCGGACTCCCACTGAGTCGCATCAAGTGGTTCATCGAGGGTTATCGCGAGGGGGATGGAGTCCACTCCGGCCGGAAGCTCGAGAAAGCGACGATCCATGAGTTCTCGACCGTGCACTGCGAGCTCAAGGATGATCTTGTTGTCGCATTTGCCAGGTTTGGCCTGGCGCCCAGCGTCGGCCGCTACGAGACCACCTTCAAACAGCGAACCGGCGGCCGACGGTATCCATTTTGGCGTCTGACCCTCCAGGGTGTTTCGCCATGGAGCCCGCTCAAGTGGGACCGGGGAGTCGGGCAGAAACTCCAAGCGCGTCGCCATGGCGATCTGGTCTGGGCGCCTGTCAAGAAGGTCGAGGAGGTTCCCGCGACAGAGCTCGTCTTCGACTTTTCCGTTCCCGGTCTTGAAAATTTCTGGGCTGGGACCGGCGTTGTGGCGGCGAACACCTACGGCCCACGGATGCGGGCGCACGACGGGCGGGCGATCCCGACCTTCCTGCGCCAGGCGCTCCAGGACCGGTCGCTGACCGTGTTCGGCGACGGCGGCCAGACCCGCAGCTTCTGCTACGTCGACGACCTGATCCGCGGCATCGTCGCCCTCGCCGAGTCCGACGCTCACTCGCCGGTCAACATCGGCAACCCGAACGAGTTCACCCTCCTGGAGCTGGCCAGGGCCGTGATCGAGGTGACCGAGTCGCGCTCGGAGATCGTCCACGAGCCGCTGCCGGTCGACGACCCGAAGCAGCGCCGGCCCGACATCGGCCGCGCCCGCGACCTGCTCGGCTGGGAACCGCATGTCGAGCTTCGCGAGGGACTTCGCAAGACGATCGAGCAGACCGGCGTCGAGCGCCTGGTCGGCGCCTCGGACTAGCAGGCGGGCAAAGAAAGGGGCGACCCGATGGCCGCCCCTTTCAGTGATTCAGTGCGAGCTGTTACTGCGTCTGCGCCGTGAAGGAGAAGGTCCCGATGGGATCTCCGCCGGCGAACTTTTCCTGTCCTTCGAATGCCGGGTTGGCTTTTTCCAGTCCTTCGATGAACACCGCGTTCAGCGTTTCCGCCGTCACCGCCTGCAGCGTCGCGGAGGCGTTGAGCACCGTGACCGTGTGATTGGTCGGGTCGGAGGAGATCGTCGCACCGGCCAGGTTGATGTCGGCGATCGAAACGCGACCCAGGTTGCCCAGGTTGGCTTTCGCGTTTTTCGGGTTTTCGATGGTCACTTCCACCGTCGCCTGCTTCGTCGACATGTCGACGAAGATGTTGCCCATCGTCAGCGTGGTGATGTTCCCTTCTTCGGCGGTGACTTCTTCCAGGTTCTGGACCAGTTTCAGGCCGCCGCTGGTCTGGACCGTTCCCGCCGATGCGTCCGGCGCGATCGTGCCGCCGCTGATCGGGAAGGCCACAGTCGGTGGAGGCCCGACGCTGACGATGCTCGTCGGCGGAACCGGCGCGAGGGCGACCGCGACCGGGCTGAACCCTTCCGGGTACGGCGGGGTGCCGACATGGCCGAGCTTCTGCAGAGCCGAGGCGCTGAGCGCGAGGGATGCATCACCGCTCGCCACCACAGCCACTTCCGCCGGCTGAGTCGCGTTGGTAGAGCCGCCCATCAACTGGTTGGCCTTGAACGGGCCCTGGGAGGAGCTGTCCTTGCTGCTCGCCGAAGCGCGCTTGCTCTTCTTGCCGCTCTTCGAGTTGAACCCGAGCTTCTTGTTGAGTTCCTTGGCGGCCTTGCTGGTCAGCTTCAGCTTGCCGATCTTGACGTTGGTGCCGAAGCCTTCACGGGTGAACGAGATCCCCGCGACCGAGGCGACCTTGAGGTTCTTCTTGCCCAACTTTGCCGACAGCGACTTCTTGGTCGTGTCGAGGACGAAGTTCTTCAGCACAGCGGTCTTCTTGCCGTGCTTGAACTTGATCCCGCCGCTGTTGTTGACGGTTCCCTGACCAGTGGCGGGGTCGAGCGATCCGCCGCTGACCGGGAGAGTCACGTTGCGGCTCTTCACCGTCCCGGGACTCACCTTCAGCACCTTGACGTCGCTCTTCTTCAGCTTCTTGAAGAAACCCTTGTTGAGGTTGATGGTGGTCGTGCCGCTGCCAAGCGGGTCGGAAGAGGCGGAGGCGAGGGGAGCGAATGCAAGCAGCGCGAACAGCGCGGCAACCAGAATTCCCACTGGCAGCATCATCCCTCGGCTCATTCGTGCCTGGGTTGCATCGGTCATATCTTGCTCCTCAGTTTGTTGCCGCCCCCTGCTGCCTGGTTGCGACTTACGGCAAGTTGACTTGCTGCCAAGAATATTCTCGGCATGCTCATGTCACAACCCACTATTGGGGAATTTGTTCCGGTGGGGGGCATGTCGGCGGGATATCGCGGTGCGCCGATCCGGGGAAACCACGGATAGGCGGCCCCCAATATCCTCCTCGGGATGGCGAGCGAGAACGACAGGCCCTCCGCGGAGGAGGCTCACCGCACGATCGCGCCGTTGCTCGGGGCCGAGGACGAGCGCGTCTTCACCGACTCCGGCATCGAGATCGAGCGCCTCTACACCTCCGACGACGTCGCCCCCGGCCTGCAGGAGCGCCTCGGCGAGCCGGGAAAGCCCCCCTTCACCCGTGGCATCCACGAGGGCATGTACCGCGACCGGCTCTGGACGATGCGCCAGTACGCCGGCTTCGCAACTCCCGAGGACACCAACGAGCGCTACCGCTACCTGATCGAGCACGGCTCCACCGGCCTCTCGATGGCCTTCGACCTGCCGACCCAGCTCGGCCGCGACTCCGACGACCCGCTCTGCAGCGGTGAGGTCGGCCGCACCGGGGTCCCGATCGACACGATCGAGGACATGCGGATCTGCTTCGAGGAGATCCCACTCGACGGTGTCTCCACCTCGATGACGATCAACGCCCCCGCGGCGATCCTCCTCCTCCTCTACGAGCTGGTCGGCGAGGAGCAGGGAGTTCCCTCCCAGAAGCTGCGCGGCACCGTCCAGAACGACGTGCTGAAGGAGTACATGGCGCGCGGCAACTACATCTACCCGCCGGCGCCGACGATGCGGTTGACCACCGACATCTTCGAGTACTGCCAGGACCGTGTGCCGAAATGGAACACGATCTCGATCTCCGGGTACCACATTCGCGAGAAGGGCTGCTCGGCCGTGCAGGAGGTCGCATTCACCCTCTCCAACGCGATCGCCTACGTCGAGGCGGCGCTGGAGCGGGGGCTGAAGATCGACGAGTTCGCCCCCCGACTCGCCTTCTTCTTCAACGGCCACAACAATGTCTTCCAGGAGATCGCCAAGTTCCGCGCGGTGCGGAGGATGTGGGCGCGGATCGTCGAGGAGCGCTTCGGGGCGAAGGACCCCAACTCGATGAAGATCCGCTTCCACACCCAGACCGGGGGGGTGACGCTGCAGGCCCAACAGCCCGAGGTCAACATCATCCGCGTCGCCCTGCAGGGATTCGCCGCCGTCTGCGGCGGCACCCAGAGCCTCCACACCAACGGCTTCGATGAGGCGCTGGCGCTGCCGACCGAGCGCTCGGCGCGGATCGCCCTTCGCACCCAGCAGGTGCTCGCCCACGAGTCCGGCGCAGCCGACACCGTCGACCCCTTCGCGGGCTCCTACTTCGTCGAGTCGCTGACCGACGAGATCGAGGCCCGCTCCTGGGAGCTGATGGAGAAGGTCGAAGAGCTGGGCGGGTCGGTCGAGGCGCTGGAGTTCATGCAGCGCGAGATCGAGGAGTCAGCGCTCTCCTACCACGAGCGCTACAAGACCGGCCAGGACATCGTCGTCGGCGTCAACAAGTACGTCACCGACCAGGTCGACGACATCGACATCCTCAGGGTCGACCCCGAGGCCGAGCAGCGCCAGCTCGCCCGGCTCAGGGCCTTCAAGGAGTCCCGCGAGATGGCCGCCGTGGAGGAGAAGCTGGCGTCCCTGCGCGACGTCGCTCGCGGCGACGGCAACCTCCTGCACCCGATCCGCGCCGCTCTCGCCGCCGACGCCTCGATCGGCGAGGTCTGCGGCGCGATGCGCGGCGTCTTCGGCGAGTACCGCGGCGGCGCGTTCTTCTAGCGACGCACCGACCCTGAGGCGCCCGCCAGGGCGCGGGCAACCTGCCGTAGCTCGTCGCGTACTCGGGAGGGTTCGTGGCGAATCTCGTAGTGCGTGAAGCGCATAGGGGTCATCGCGGCGAGGGTGTGGGCGCGGTCGCGGCGGGCGTCGCGGGCCTGGGTGGCTGGAGTGCGGTGGTAGCGGAGCCCGTCGGCCTCGATGATCAGACCCAGGTCGGGCCAGAAGAAGTCGACCTCGAAGTCGTTGACGCGTTGTTTGGTGAGGGGAGGGGGCAGCCCTGCCCTCGCGGCGATCGGGCGGAAGAGGATCTCGAGAGCCGAATCAGAGAGGCGGAAGGTGCGCTTGTCCAGGAGTTCGCGGAGGAGTGGCGCCCCCGGCTCGCCCACATAGTGGTCAAGTGCTGCCCGCAACGTCTCCGGATCGATCAGGCCCCGTTTGTCCGCCTCGTTGACGGCCCGCTCGACGTCCAGGGGGTTGAGTTCGGTCGCCAGATCGACCAGCGTGCGCCCAACGTCGGTCACCGGGATGCCGTCGTGGAACACGACCTCCTCCTCGGCGAGGGATGGACGCCCCCGCACCCACAGCCCCGGCCGCCGCAGTTCGCAGCGGCGCCTGACGCTGACGTCGACCTTCCCTCGACGCTCCCCTCCGATTCCCCAAAGCGCGGCGGCGCTGCGGTGGCTCAGCGCCGCGCCCTCCCCACATACGAGCACCGCCGCCATCCAGCGACGCTTCGTGGTCAGTCGCGGCCACCCCACGGCATAGACGCCGCGCATCACGAGATGCAGTCGCCCTCGCCCTACGCGGTGCTCGATTTCCCGAGCGTTGAACCCCAGCGCCACGAGCTGCCGCCGCGCCACAACCCCATGCTGCCGCCCAGCCAACTCCCAGGCCCGCTTGCTGCGTCTGTCCTTGCGCGCATCCGACATTGACCACACCTGATGTGGGTCAATGTCGGAAGGGCGCCAGATTCTCCCCCTGAAGGTTCTTTCCCATGCTTTTGCCGGGGGAGGAACGGGCAGCCGGCAGTGGAAGCCGCTCCCATGATCGAGGCATCGCGGACTCTCGTGAAGTCCGAACCTGAGCTGGTCGAGCTGGTCGCGGCGCAGGAGCAGCTCCGCGCGCTCGAGGTAACGATGGCCGAGAAGGGGTTCGGCACCAGGGTTGCGATCCGCGCCACGCCCGAGTCCGGGCTCGACGAGGCGGATCTGGAGAAGCTTCTCGACGAGTTGGCGCAGCCCCAGAAGCAGCCGTTCGGCAGCGCCTGAGCCGGCTCCATAGAATCGCGCACCTTCGATATGCGCGAACGCAACCCGGTCACCCACGAGGAGAAGCTCGAGTACCTGCGCGAGCTGCGCGAGGCGGCGATCCACTCGGCCTCCGAGGAGGCGGTGGAGAAGCAGCACGCGAAGGGCAAGCTCACCGCTCGCGAGCGGATCGAGAAGCTGCTCGACCCCGGCTCCTTCGAGGAGCTCGACACCTTCGTCCGCCACCGCACCTACGACTTCGAGATGCAGAAACGGCGGCCGTGGGGCGATGCTGTCGTCACCGGCCACGGCACGATCGACGGTCGCACCGTCTTCGTCTTCTCCCAGGACTTCACCGTCTTCGGCGGCAGCCTCGGCGAGGTAATGGCAGAGAAGATGTGCAAGGTGATGGACCTCGCCGCCCAGGTCGGAGCGCCCGTGATCGGCATCAACGACTCCGGTGGCGCCCGCATTCAGGAGGGGGTCGTATCGCTCGGCGCCTACGGCGACGTCTTCGTCCGTAACGTCAAATGCTCGGGTGTGATCCCGCAGATCAGCCTGATCATGGGCCCCTGCGCCGGCGGCGCCGTCTACTCGCCGGCGATGACCGACTTCATCTTCATGGTCAAAGAGACCTCGCACATGTTCATCACCGGCCCCGAAGTGATCAAGACCGTGACCGGGGAGGAGGTCGAGTTCGAGGAGCTGGGTGGGGCGATGAGCCACAACACCAAGTCCGGCGTCGCCCACTTCGCCGCCGAGGACGAGGAGAGCTGCCTCGAGGACGTGCGTTACCTGATGAGCTTCCTTCCCTCGAACAACCTCGAGGCCCCGCCCCGATTCGAGCCCAGCGATGACCCCGAGCGCGAAGACCCCGAGCTCGACACGCTCGTTCCCGACGACCCCTCCAAGCCCTACGACATGCGCGATGTGGTCGCCCGGGTCGTCGACGAGGAGGAGTTCTTCGAGGTCCACGAGCATTTCGCCCGCAACATCGTCTGCGGCTTCTCGCGGCTCGACGGCTACCCGATCGGCATCGTCGGCAACCAGCCCGCCTTCCTCGCCGGCGTCCTCGACATCGAGGCCTCCGAGAAGGCCGCCCGCTTCGTCCGTACATGTGACGCCTACAACGTCCCGATCGTCACCTTCACCGATGTTCCGGGCTTCCTGCCCGGCACCGACCAGGAGTGGAACGGGATCATCCGCCACGGGGCGAAGCTGCTCTACGCCTTCACCGAGGCGACTGTGCCGAAGCTCACGGTCGTCACCCGCAAGGCCTACGGGGGCGCCTACGACGTGATGAACTCGAAGCACATGCTGGCCGACTTCAATGTCGCCTGGCCGACCGCCGAGGTCGCGGTGATGGGCCCGGAGGGCGCGGTCAACATCATCTATCGCAAGGACATCTCCTCCTCGCCGACCCCCGACGAGCGGCGCCAGAAGCTGATCGACGACTACAAGGCCCACTTCGCCAACCCCTACTCGGCGGCGGAGCGCGGCTACATCGACGACGTGATCGAGCCGCGCCAGACCCGGCCGAAGCTGATCAAGGCGCTGCGCATGCTCCAGTCCAAGCGCGTTCCCCAGCCGAAGCGCAAGCACGGCAACATCCCGTTGTAAGCCGCCACTTCCTCCGCTTCGCGTCCGGGGGTGGCGGCAACGCGCCATATCGACGCCGCTCGCCGAAATCAGATCGCGAGGCTCGCTGATTGGCGCTTCAACGTCTTGTCTACGGGACGGCGGTTGCCTGGGTCTCGACACCGCCCCCCTCGATCTGGGTGCCGCGACCGCCGCGCGCGGCGACGGGCGCGCCCTCATCGCGGGTGAGGCGGTGGGCGAAATAGACCGGGACGATCGAGATCAGGACCACGATCACGGCGACGACGTTGACGATCGGCAGCTGGCTCGGCCGGAAGAGGTGGGAGAAGATCCAGATCGGCAACGTTTCTTCGCCGGCGCCGATCGTGAAGTTGGTGACGATGATCTCGTCGAAGGAGAGGGCGAAGGCAAGCAGCGCTCCGGCGGCGAGGGCCGTGCGCAGGCCGGGCAGTGTCACGTAGCGGAACGTCTGCCAGGTGTGGGCGCCGAGGTCGGCCGAGGCCTCCTCGAACGAGGTCGAGAGGCGCCGCAGCCTCGCCACCACGTTGTTGTAGACGACCACGATGCAGAAGGTGGCGTGGCCGACGATCACGGTGAAGAGGCTGAGCGGGATGCCCAGCACCTGTGTGAAGGTGTTGCTGAAGGCGACGCCCGTGACGATGCCGGGCAGGGCGATCGGCAGGATGACGAAGAAGGAGATCGTCTCGCGGCCGAAGAATCGATGCCGGGCCACGGCGAGCGATGCGAGGGTGCCCAGCGTGATCGCGATCGCGACGGCCACGATCCCCGCCTCGATCGAGGTCTTGAAGGCCGCGCGGGTGGATGGGTCTTCGATCGCCTTGGGGAACCAGCTGAGCGTGAAGCCCGGCGGCGGCCATTTGAGAACGTCGCTCGAGTTGAAGGCGTAGATCGCGATCACGATCAGGGGGACGTAGATGAAGGCGAGGCCGACCGCGACGGCGCCTCGCAGGAGCAGAGTTGGGCGCCTTGCGAGCCTCATCAGACGTGCTCGAAGGCGCCGAGGCGGCGGGCGACCATCAGGTAGGCGACCATGACGACGATCGGGACCAGCGCGAACGCCGAGGCCAGGGGCAGATTGTTGGTGATGTTGTTGTACACGACGTTGCCGATGAACTGGTTGTTGGAGACCAGGCGCGGTGTGATGTAGTCGCCCAGGGTGAGGGAGAAGGTGAAGATCGAGCCGGCGATCACCGCCGGGAAGACGAGCGGCAGAATCACCCGTCTGAAGGTTGTGAAGGGGGAGGCGCCGAGGTCCTCGGAAGCGCTGATCAGCGAGTTGGGGATGCGCTCCAGCCCGGCGTATATGGGGAGGATCATGTAGGGCAGCCAGAGGTAGCTCATCACCAGCCAGACGGCGGTGTTGCCGTAGCCGGGGCCGTGCAGGCCCAGCGGGCTGAGCGCCCAGTTGATCACCCCGTCGGCGGAGAGCATCGTCCGCCACGAGTAGACCTTGACGAGGTAGCTGGACCAGAGCGGCAGCAGCACGGCGACGACGAGGATCGCCTTGCCGCGACGACTTGCCACCTTGGCCATGTAGAAGGCGATCGGGAAGGCGAGGACGGCGTCGGTGACGGTGACCAGCGCGGCGATCGCGACCGTGCGCACGGCGATGTCGCGGTAGACGGGTTCGTCAAGGAGGGTCTTGAAGTTTTCGAGGCTGAAGCCCTGGACGACTTCGCCGCTGAGCGGATCGACCGTCCAGAAGGCGGCGACGAGGAGGATGGCGAGCGAGCCGAGGTATCCGACGACCAGCCAGCCGACCGGGGCGGCCAGGAGCGCCCCCACCTGCAGGCGGGGGCGCTCGTGGAAGAAGCCGGCGAGGCGGCGGGTCAACCCTTGATCGAGGTCCAGGCCTGGACCCAGTCGTTGTAGTTCTTGCAGTCGTTCTGGCCGTTGCCGCATTCCGACAACGGGGTCTCCCAGTAGTAGACCCGCTTCCAGAACGCCGGTTCGTCGGCGTGGTACTTGGTGCAGAATTCCTTGTCCGCGGTCTGTTCGCAGGCCAGGCTCTGCGCCGGCGCCTCGCCGAAGAATTCGGCCACTTCGGCGTTCACTTTCGGTGAGACGATCCAGTTCATCCACTCATACATGCAGTTGGGATGCTTGGCTTCGGAGCTGATCATCCAGGTGTCCGACCATCCCGTCGCTCCCTCCTTGGGCAGGAAGCCCTGGCTGGCGGGGCTTGCCGCGACCGGCTGGCCTTCGCCCTTGAGCAGGAAGTACTGGTACTGCCAGGTGGTGCCGACCACAGAGTCACCGTTGGTGAATGCTGAGATCTGCTTCGCCGCGTCGGACCAGTATTCGCCGACGTAGGGACGCTGTTCCTTCAACAGGTTGACCGCCGCGGTGAACTGTTCTTCGTTCAGCTCGTACGGGTTTTCGATCCCCAGGTTGGGCTGGTGCGCCTTCAGATAGACCGCCGCGTCGGCGATGTAGATCGGGTCGTCGTAGGCGCTGATCTTGCCCTTGTACTTCGCCGCGATCTTCGGGTCGAGCATCACGTCCCACGAGGTGGGCGCAGGCTTGACGTCGTTGCCGTTCCACATCAGCAGGTTCGCCCCGCGGCCGTGGGGGATCCCGTAGTGGGTCCCATTGAAGGTGTTGTAGGGCTGGTTCTTCAGATCGCTGAATATCGTCTTGTAGTTGGGGACGAGGCTGACGTTGACGGGGGCGACGTTACCGCCGTCGACGAGGCGGGCCGAGGCGTTGCCCGAGGCGGACACGCCGTCGTACTGCCCGGTCCGCATCAGCTGGACCATTTCGTCGGAGGTGCCGGCGACCTTGTCGCTCACCTTGCAGCCGGTCTTCTGTTCGAACGGCTTGGTCCATTCCGGTTCGACATATCCGGCCCAGGAGATTAGGCTCAGCGCGCCCTCCCCCTTGCCGAGCTTCTGCAGTTCTTCGCCGGTGCTGCTGCTGTTGCTGCTCGAGCCGCAGCCGGCGAGAAGCAGCATGAAGGCAAGCAGGCCTCCGATGACGAGCCAGGCCGTTCGCGCGGGGTGTGCGTTCTGAGTTCTCACGATGATTCACCCTCCTCTGTAGTTGATTGGCCGATGGCGACCGTGTGTTCGGGGCGCCATCCGACCAGAACCTCCGTCCCCCGCGCGGTACTCCATTTGTCAGGCGAAGTGCTCTCCAAGTTCTGCTGGACCACCTGAAGCTGTCCGCCCGCCTCCAGGTCGACGGTGTAGCGGGTCACGCTGCCCACGTAGGCCACGTCGGCGATCCGGCCGCGCTCGGTGTGCAGGCCGTTCGGGCTTGCGGCCGGGTCGACCAGACGGATCTTCTCCGGTCGGATCGTGAAGCGCCCGCCGCCGCGCTCAAGCAGGTTGGAGACGCCGACGAAGCCGGCGACGAACTCGGTCGCGGGGCTCTCATAGAGCTCGACCGGGGGGCTGACCTGCTCGATCCGGCCGTCGCTGAAGACGGCGATCCGGTTGCTCATCGTCAACGCCTCGTCCTGGTCGTGGGTGACGTAGACGAAGGTGATGCCGACGTCGCCCTGGATCGACTTCAGCTCGACCTGCATCTGCTCGCGCAGCTTCAGGTCGAGGGCGCCGAGCGGCTCGTCGAGCAGCAGCACCTGCGGGCGGTTGACGATCGCGCGGGCGAGCGCGACGCGCTGGCGCTGGCCCCCGGAGAGCTCGGCCGGCTTGCGGTTCGCGTAGCCGGGAAGCCGGACCATCTCCAGCGCCTCGTCGCGGCGCCGGCCGCGCTCCCCCTTGGCGACGCGGCCGACCTTGAGCCCGTATTCGACGTTCTGCCCGACCGTCATGTGCGGGAAGAGGGCGTAGTCCTGGAAGACGGTGTTGACAGCGCGGTCGTATGGGGGGACGCCGCTGACGTCCTTTCCGGTCAGCTCGATCGTGCCGCTGCTCGGGATCTCGAAGCCGGCGATCATCCGCAGCGTGGTCGTCTTGCCCGACCCCGACGGGCCGAGCAGGGTGAAGAACTCCCCCTGTTCGATCTCGAGGTCGATTCCCGCAACCGCGACCACCTCACCGTAGCGCTTGGTGAGACCAGCCAAGCGGATGTCAGGGGTTGGAGTGGCTACAGGATGACGTTATCCGAGCGGGTCAGGAAAGCAAGGACAAAACCACCCATCCCGGTTGGACGGGGTGGCCTACGGAGATCCGGAAAGCGGGCTATCAGTAGCCGGCGGGGTGGCGGGCGATGTAGCCGGTGTTGGCGCGCAGTTCGGTGTGCCAGCGCGGGCCGGTGCCGCTGGCGTCGCCCGAGGTGTCCCAGCGCACGCCGGCGATCACCGCGTAGGCGTGGCCGGCGTTTGCGTAGATCGTGATCCAGCGTCCCGTGCCGCGCAGGCCCCAGTGCTCCATCGGGCCGGATGGCAGCGGGCTGGTGAGGAAAGCGCCGCCGTGCAGGGCGAAGCTGACCGAGCCCGAGCAGTCGTAGCCACGATCCCACCAGCGGGCGTGGCCGCCGCCCCAGATGTAGGGCTTGGTGCGGATCCTGTTGGCCGCGGCGATCACGGCTCTCACCCGGGGCGGGGCGGAGCGCGGCGGGATCAGTTCCCCGCTGCGCAGCAGCTTTGCCTTGGCGGTCGGGGTGCAGATGTCGATCTTGGCCGGCGTGAGTCCGCCGGTGTCGCAGGCCGCGGACGCCCCGGCGGGCCCGGAAAGCGCGAGGGCCAGAAGCGCCCCGCCTGCGGCTAGCCCGAGCCTGAGCCTCTGCCTATGTGAAAACAAACCGATCTCCTTGGTCGGCCTACGGGGTTAGCTGTCGGGCTGGCGCGAAAGGAGACTGCGCCCTCGCCTGAGTGCGGCGAGTTAGCCCCGAAAACGTGGTTCCCCCGCTCCCGTGCCGCCTCTGGGCGCACGGGATTCGGCGTTTCGGTTATCCGGACGGGCGGCAGTCTAGACGATCCACCCGGCGTTTGCTCATAGAAAACAAACATTTTGTTGCCTTTCGCATTTGGCCCCCCGATTCCTGTCGGCAGATCGGCTGGTAGCTTGCGGCGTGGGATGGACCTTGCGGGACGCACAGCCCTTCTGACCGGCGCAACCGGCGGACTCGGCAGGGCGATCGCCAGGGCGCTGGCGGTGCGCGACGCAACTCTGGTGCTGAGCGCGCGCAGGACGGAGGCGCTCGAGGCGCTGGCCGCCGAGTTGCCGGGCGCGGGGCACCGGATCGTTCCGTCGGACCTGGCCGAGCCGGGCGCCGCGGAGAGCCTGGCCGCGGAGGCGGGCGAGGTCGACGTGCTCGTCGCCAACGCAGGGCTGCCGGGGGCCGGTTGGCTTGCCGACTTCACCCCCGAGCAGGTGAAGCGGGCGTTGCGGGTGAACCTCGAGGCGCCGATGTTGACGGCGCAGGCGCTCTTTCCGGCGATGGTCGAGCGTGGCAGCGGCCACCTCGTCTTCATCTCTTCGCTGTCGGGCAAGGCCGCGAGCCCGCGCAGCTCGATCTACAACGCAACCAAGTTCGGCCTGCGTGGCTTCGCCTTCGCCTTGCGCGCCGACCTCGGCCCGAAGGGAGTGGGCGTATCGGTCGTCTCCCCCGGCTTCATTCGCGAGGCCGGCATGTTCGCCGACGCCGGCGCCAAGCCACCACCCGGCCTCGGCACCGGCACCCCTGAGCAGGTGGGGGCGGCCGTGGTGAGGGCGATCGAGCACGACAAGGTCGAGCTGACCGTGGCCCCGCTGCTTCAACGAACCCTTGCCCACGTCGGCCTCGCGAGTCCCAGCATTTCGATCCTCGCGCAGAGTGGCTCCGTCGGCCAGAAGGCCGCCCAGGCCGTCGCCGACGGCCATCCCGCCGACAAGCGTTAGGGCTGGACGGGTGGTTGCCCGTCCCCGGCCTCTGCGTCTTCATAGGATGGGTCGATGAGTCATCGCGACTCCTTCGGTGCTCGTTCGACCCTCGAGGTGGGCGGGCGCACCTATGAGGTCTTCCGGCTGAGCGCGCTGGCCGAGCGCTTCGACGTCGCCCGCCTGCCCTACTCGATCAAGGTTCTGCTGGAGAACGTGCTGCGGCTGGAGGACGGGCGCTCGGTGACCGCCGCCGACGTTGAGGCGATCGCCGGCTGGGACGCCGCGGCCGAGCCCAGCGTCGAGATTCCCTTCCAGCCGGCGCGGGTGCTGATGCAGGATTTCACCGGCGTGCCCGCGGTGGTCGACCTGGCGGCGATGCGCGACGCGATGGAGGAGATCGGCGGCGACCCGGCGGCGATCAACCCGCTGGTCGACGTCGACCTTGTGATCGACCACTCGGTCCAGGTCGACGCCTTCGGCAACGCCGGGGCCTTCGCCGTCAACGCGGAGCACGACTTCGAGCGCAACCGCGAGCGCTACTCGTTCCTCAAGTGGGGCCGGCACGCCTTCGACAACTTCCGCGTGGTGCCGCCGGCGACGGGGATCTGCCACCAGGTCAACCTCGAGCACATCGCCCAGGTCGTCTACAGCCGCGAATCCGGAGGGGCGCTGCGCGCCTATCCCGACACCCTGGTCGGCACCGATTCCCATACGACGATGGTCAATGGCCTCGGCGTGCTGGGTTGGGGAGTCGGCGGGATCGAGGCCGAGGCGGCGATGCTCGGCCAGCCGATCTCGATGCTGCTGCCGCAGGTGGTCGGATTCAAGCTCGCCGGTGAGCTGCCGCAGGGGGCGACAGCGACCGACCTGGTTCTGACCGTGACCGAGATGCTGCGCGAGCGCGGCGTCGTCTCCAAGTTCGTCGAGTTCTTCGGGCCGGGGCTGGCGACGCTGGGCCTCGCCGACCGGGCGACGATCGGCAACATGTCCCCGGAGTTCGGGTCGACCTGCGCGATCTTCCCGGTCGACGCCGAGACGCTCCGCTACCTGGACCTGACCGGGCGGCCGACCGAGACGATCGAGCTGGTCGACGCCTACGCGCGCGAGCAGGGGCTTTTCCACGCCGCGGACGCGCCGGACCCGGTCTTCTCGGAGAAGCTGGAGCTTGACCTCAGCGAGGTGGTGCCGAGCATCGCCGGGCCGAAACGGCCGCAGGACCGGGTGCCGCTGGCGCAGGCCAAACAGGCCTTCCTGTCCGCGATGGCCGAGTTCGACCCCGATGCTGCCGAGCAGATGGGCAATGGCCGCGACGAGGCGATCGAAGAGTCCTTCCCGGCCTCTGACCCGCCCGCAGAGGACCACGACGACGAGCGCGGCAGGCCGCGGCCGGCAGTGGGTGGCGGGCCGGTCGCGACGCGGGAGCCGCGCAGCGGCGATGCGATCGAGGTGACTCTGGAGGACGGCACGACCTTCGAGCTGGACCACGGGCGTGTGGTGATCGCGGCGATCACGAGCTGCACCAACACCTCCAACCCGAGCGTGATGGTCGGCGCCGGGCTGCTTGCCCGCAACGCAGTGCAGCGGGGCCTGACGCGCAGGCCGTGGGTGAAGACCTCTCTGGCCCCGGGGTCGACCGTGGTCACCGAGTATCTCGAGAGGGCCGGGCTGACCCGCTATCTCGACGAGCTCCAGTTCAACCTGGTCGGCTACGGCTGCACCACCTGCATCGGCAACTCCGGCCCGCTGGCGCCGGAGATCTCGGCGGCCGTCGAAGCTCATGACCTGGCTGTCTGCGCGGTGCTCTCCGGCAATCGCAACTTCGAGGGGCGGATCAATCAGGACGTGAAGGCGAACTATCTGGCCAGCCCACCATTGGTGGTCGCCTACGCCCTGGCGGGGCGGATGGACATCGACATCGTCACCGAGCCGCTGGGCGAGGGCACCGACGGCGAGCCGGTATACCTTCGTGACGTCTGGCCCGACGCCGTCGAGGTGAAGGAGCTTGTCGGGCGCTCGATCGCCTCGGAGATGTTCACCCGCAACTACGGTGAGGTGTTCTCCGGGGACGAGCACTGGAACGCGGTCGAGGTGCCGCCCGGCGACCGGTACACCTGGCCCGATTCCACCTATGTGAGGCGCCCCTCCTTCTTCGAGGGCATGCCCACGGAGCCCCCGGGAGTCGAGCCGATCGAGAACACCCGTGTGCTGGCGCTGTTCGGCGACTCGATCACCACCGACCACATCTCACCCGCCGGCGCGATCAAGAAGGACAGCCCGGCCGGCAGGTGGCTGATGGAACAGGGAGTCGACCCGCGCGACTTCAACTCATACGGCTCGCGCCGCGGCAACCACGAGGTGATGATCCGCGGCACCTTCGCCAACATCCGCCTCCAGAACCGGCTGGTCGATAGGCGTGGCGGCTACACCAGACATTTCCCCGGGGGCGAGTCCGAGGTGGCGATCTACGACGCGGCTATGGCCTACGCGCGCGAAGGCGTGGCGCTGGTCGTCCTCGCCGGCAAGGAGTACGGCTCCGGTTCCTCGCGGGACTGGGCCGCCAAGGGCACTCGGCTCCTGGGCGTCCGAGCCGTGATCGCCGAGAGCTTCGAGCGCATCCACCGCTCCAACCTGATCGGAATGGGAGTCCTGCCCCTCCAGTTCCCAAACGGAGAGAGCGCGGGCTCACTCGGCCTCACCGGGGAGGAGACGATCTCGATCGGCGATCTCGCCGGGGGAGAGGCGAAGTCGGTGAGTGTGGTTGCGACCCGCGCCGGCGCCGACCCGATCGAGTTCGAGGCGACGGTTCGCCTCGACACTCCGAACGAGGTCACATACTTCCAAAACGGCGGCATACTCCAAACCGTCCTCAGGAAGCTCAAGAGGTAGGAACAGTGGGGCCGCGGGAGGCAGGGGGGTCCGCGCGACCCACACTGCACCTGCGCGTCGGTAGCCAGGGAGGGATGCCGACGCGGCTGCCCACCTAGGCGGGACTGCCCAGACGAACAGTCAGGGACTACCTATACCGTCTGCGTCGGTCGTGGTCAAGGCCGGCCGGCACTTATTGCGGATTATCCGCCGTGCTCTGCGGGTAACCCGCAACTCCCCAGCCCTTGCGCTCGATCAACCCTATCCCGATCACACTCCCGACCGGCCCGATCGGGGTGAGGGTGGCGGCGAGAAGCGTGTAAGGGGCCTCGCGCCTGACCGCGGCGACCCAGATGACAATGCAGAGCGCGACGAACCCGATGCCGTGCGCCCAACCGAAGACCATCGTCTCGGTTTCGAACCCCGGCACGAGCCAGAACACGATCAGCGCGCTGAAGATCGCAAGCTCCACCCAGGAGAGGCGCTTCACCCAGACGAACAGCGGGCCCGGCACCGGCTTTCGCATCAGCCTGTGGGGGTGAGCGCGGTGAGGACTATTCGCTCCTGCTCGCGGGCGTGGGCGGCGGAGTACCCCTCGCCAGGGCTGGCGCGCCCCGGCCGGCCGATGTAGGTCAGCTCGACCCCCTCCGGCAGCACGTCGGGCATGCGCCGTGACATCACCTTCCAGGCGCCCATGTTGCGCGGCTCCTCCTGTACCCAGGCGATCTCCTTCAGGTTCGGGTAGGAGGCGATCAACTCGGTCAGCTTCTCACGGGCGAACGGGTAGAGCATCTCGACCCGGGCGATGGCGACCTTCTCTGCCGCCTCGCGCCGCTCGCTGGCGTCCATGTCGAAGTAGATCTTGCCGGTGCAGAGCACCAGCCGCTCGACCTTCGCGCGCCGCTCGCCGGCCGTCGGATCGTCGAGGATCGGGTGGAAGGCACCGCCCGTGAGGTCCTCCAGGCTCGCCGCGGCACGGTCCAGCCGCAGCAGGCCCTTCGGGGTGAAGACGATCTGCGGGCGCGGCTTGCGGATCAGCGCCTGGCGGCGCAGCAGGTGGAAGTATTGGGCGGCGGTGCTGGGGTTGGCGATGCGGATGTTGCCCTCGGCGCCGAGGGCGAGGAAGCGCTCGATGCGGGCGCTGGAGTGCTCGGGCCCCGAGCCCTCGTAGCCATGTGGAAGCAGCAGGGTGAGGCGGCTGGTCTGGCCCCACTTGGCCTCGCCGGAGACGATGAAGCTGTCGATGATCACCTGACCTGCGTTTGCGAAGTCGCCGAACTGCGCCTCCCAGAGGACCAGTGCGCTCGGGGTTGCCGCGGAGTAGCCGTACTCGAATCCGAGGCAGGCGATCTCCGAGAGAGGGCTGTTGTGCAGCTCGAAGGGGGCGGAGGCGTCCGCGAGGTTCTGCATCGGGCAGTACTCGAGGCCTGTGTTCTCGTCGTGGAGGACGAGGTGGCGGTGGGAGAAGGTGCCGCGCTCGGTGTCCTGTCCGGTGAGCCGGGTGTGGACGCCCTCGGTCAGAAGTGAGGCGAGGGCGAGTGCCTCGGCGTGGCCGAAGTCGATGCCGCCCGCCTCGATCGCCTCGAGCCGGCGGGAGAGCGGGCGCCGCAGCTTGCGGTGGATGGTGAAGCTCTCGGGCACCTCCAGCAGCGCCTGGTTGAGGCTGCGGAGCTTCTCGGCCGGCACGGTCGTGTCGACCGGCGGGCTGGCGGTCCGGTCGAGCTCCCCCGTGCCTGTTGAGGTGACTGTCGGGTCCTCGTATGCCCCTGACTCCATCTTCTCGCGCAAATCCTTGAGCGCGACCGACATCTCCTCGCGGCGCTTGCTCGAGGCCTGCTCGACGTCCGCGGTCGAGACCACACCCTCCGCGGTCAGCTTCTCGGCGTAGATCTCAGAGACCGGGGGGTGGGCCTTTATCTTCGCCGCCATCAGCGGCTGGGTGTAGGCGGGCTCATCGGTCTCGTTGTGGCCAAAGCGGCGGTACCCGATCACGTCGATCACGATGTCGCGGCCCCAACGCTCGCGGTAGGCCATCGCCAGGCGGATTGCCGCGGAGGCCGCCTCCGGGTCGTCGGCGTTGACGTGGACGATCGGCACGTTGAAGCCCTTCGCGATGTCGGCCGCGTAGGGGGTCGAGCGGGCCTCTTCGGGGTCGGTTGTGAACCCGACCTGGTTGTTCTGAATTATGTGGATCGTGCCGCCGGTGCTGTAGCCCTTCAGCGACTGCAGGTTGAGCGTCTCGGCGACGACGCCCTGGGCGGGGAAGGAGGCGTCGCCGTGCAGCAACACGGGAACTGCGCGCTTGGCGTCGTGGGTGAGCTTCGGCCCGTCGATGTCGGACTGCAGGAATCTGGCGCCGCCGGTGACGACGGGGTCGACGAACTCCAGGTGGCTCGGGTTCGGGTAGAGGCGGAGCGAGATGCGCTCGCCCTCGCTGCTCTCGTAGACGCCCTGGTGGCCGTAGTGGTACTTGACGTCGCCGGTGCCGCCATGCGGGATCGCGGCGACCGCCTTCACCGCCTCGATCCGCTTGTCGCCCTCGAACTCCGCGAGGATCGCCTCGATCGGACGGCCGAGGTTGTGGGCGAGGACGCTGAGTCGGCCGCGGTGGGCCATGCCGAAGACGACCTCCTCGGCACCCCCGCGGTAGGCGAGCGTGACCAGCTCGTCGAGCATCGGCACGACCACGTCGAGCCCCTCGATCGAGAACATCTTCTGGCCGAGGTAGGCCTTCTCGAGGAAGCGCTCGAACCCGAAGACGTCGAGCAGGCGGTCGAGCAGGCGGCGGCGCTCATCGTCGCCCAGCGCCTTGCGGTGGGCGCCGGTCTCGATCATCTCGCGCAGCCAGATCCGCTGCTGGTGAGAGGAGATGTGCTCGAATTGGTAGGCCATCGTCCCGCAGTAGGCATCGCGCATGCGGGGAAGCGCTTCGAGCAGGGTCTCGCCGGGCACGCCGATGCCGAGGATCGAGGCCGGGATGCGCTCCATCAGCTCGGGGGTGAGGTTGAGGCTCTCGGGCTGGATCGCCGGGTCGCCCTTGGGGTCGGAGCCGAGCGGGTCGAGGCGGGCGGCGAGGTGGCCGTGGGTGCGGTATCCCTTGAGCAGGGAGGTTGCCGACTGGACCGCCTGCAGCAACTCTTCGTCCACTCCGCCCGTGCCGGCGGACGGAGCGGCCGTTCCCAAGGGCGGCGCCGATGCCGAGACTGGGTGGGCGGAGGCGATCGGCGCGGGGTCGATGCCGAGGTCGGCGGCCACCGCCTCGTAAAAGCCATCCTCTCCCTGCAGCAGCTGCTCGATCCGGCGCAGGAACGCGCCAGACTCGGCGCCCTGGATGACGCGATGGTCGTAGGTCGAGGTCAGCGTCATCACCTTGGAGACTCCGAGCTGGCGGATCCGGTCGGGCGAGGCGTGAGCCCACTCGGGCGGGTAGGCGATCGAGCCCGTGGCGACGATCGCGCTCTGGCCGCTCATCAGGCGGGGGACGGAGGCGACGGTGCCGATCCCGCCGGGGTTGGTCAGCGAGATATTGGTGCCCTGGAAGTCGTCTGGGCTGAGCTTGCTCTCACGCGTCCTGGTGATCAGATCCTCGTAATAGGAGTGGAAGGCGGCGAAGCCGAGGCCCTCCGCCCCCTTGATCGCCGGGACCATCAGGCTGTGGGAGCCGTCCTTGCGCTCGACGTCGACCGCGATTCCGAGGTTGACCGGGCCGCCCTCGACCGCGAAAGGCTTGCCGTCGCGCTCCTCGTAGACGCGGGCCATCACCGGCCAGTCCTCGGCGGCCTTCACGATCGCCCAGGCGACCAGATGGGTGAAGGAGACCTTCATCCCGCGCTCCTTCAGCACCGCGTTGAGCGCCTTGCGCTTGGCGTCCAGCGTGTCGACCGCAACCGTCCGAAACGAGGTCGCCGTGGGCACGGCGCGGCTCTCGTTCATGGCGGAGGCGATCGCGGCGGCCGGTCCCCGCAACGCCTTCGCCTCCCCGCCGGCCGCAGCGGCAGCCGGCGCGCCGTTCCCGGCGGCAAGCACATCCTCCTTGGTCACCTTCGACCCAGGCCCACTCCCGGTGATGGCGCCCAAATCGACGCCCGTGGCTTCAGCCACCCTTCGTGCCACCGGCGTAGCCCGTGCGTCCGAAGCTCCGCCATTGGCACCAGCCCTGCCATCTGTTCCAGCGGCTTTGTCCGCGGCTGGCGTGGGGGATGGTGCCTCGCCCGCAGCTTGCGAGGACGAGGTGCCGTCCCCCACGCCAGGACCCGCGGCCGACCCGCTCGGACCCTCGGCCGTTGCGTCGCCGGAATCGCCGGGCTCCATCTCGGCGAGTGGCGCCCCCACGGGCACCTCTTCGTCCACCTGCGCGATCAGCTTCGTGATCGTGCCCGACATCGGCGCAGGAACCTCGGCATCGACCTTGTCGGTCGAGATCTCGACCACCGTGTCGCCCTCGTTGACGAAGTCGCCCTCGGCAACGTGCCACTCGAGCACGATCCCCTCGGTGACCGACTCCCCCATCTCAGGCATCTCGATCTGCACGGTCGCCGTTTGCGCCATTGGTTGTTTGAGTGTATGAAACAGAGGTGAGTTACTTCTTAACCGGCGCGACGGGCTTCATCGGCCGTAACCTCGTCGAGCGCCTGTTGAAGCGAGAGGGCACGATCTATGCGCTCGTTCGAGCCGGCTCGCGGGGCCGCCTGGAGGAGCTGCGGACGAGCTGGGGAGCCGATGGGGCGCGCATCGTCCCGGTCGCCGGTGACCTCGCCCAGCCGGGCCTGGGCGTCTCCGAAGAGGACCTGACGGCGATGCGGGGGGAGATCGACCACTTCTTCCACCTCGCGGCGATCTACGACCTCACCGCCGACGCCGAGAGCCAGGAGACCGCCAACGTGGAGGGAACGCGCCACGCTGTCGAGCTGGCCGGGGCGGTGGAGGCGGGCTGCTTTCATCAGATCAGCTCGATCGCTGCCGCCGGCCTCTACAGGGGCGAGTGGCGCGAGGACATGTTCGAGGAGGCCGAAAAGCTCGACGTCAACCCCTACTTCCGGACCAAGCACGAGTCCGAGCGGGTGGTCCGCGAAGAGTGCTCGCGACCGTGGCGGGTCTACCGGCCGGGGATCGTCGTCGGCGACTCCCGCACCGGAGAGATCGACAAGATCGACGGCCCCTACTACTTCTTTAAGCTGTTGCAACGGGTGCGACGGGGGCTGCCGTCTTGGCTGCCGACGCTGGGGGTCGAAGGTGGCGAGATCAATCTCGTTCCGGTCGACTTCGTCTCCTCCGCGCTCGACCACATCGCCCACCAGCCCGGCCTCGACGGCCAGGCCTTCCACCTGACCGACCCGCATCCGAAGGGGGCGGGCGAAACCCTCAACCTCTTCGCCAGGGCTGCCGACGCGCCGCAGATGACGGTGCGCCTGGAAGCCGACCTGACCGACCCGGCGATCAGCCTGGTGCGGACCGGGCTGAAGCTGTTTCCGCCGGCGAAGCGGGCGACCGAGGTGGTGCTGCGCGACTTCGGGATTCCACCCTCGGTCCTCACCTATGTCAACTACCCGACGACCTTCGACTCGACCAATGCCCAGGCGGCGCTGGAGGGCTCGGGGATCGAGGTGCCGCCGCTGGAGTCCTACGCGGAGCGGCTCTGGGACTACTGGGAGCGCAATCTCGACCCCGACCTGTTCAAGGACCGCTCGCTCGCCGGCGCGGTGCGCGGCAAGGTTGTGCTGATCACCGGCGCATCCTCCGGAATCGGCAAAGCGACGGCGGTGAAGGTCGCTGACGCGGGCGCGACTGTGCTGCTGGTTGCGCGCTCGGTCGAGAGGCTGGAGGAGACGAAGGCGGAGATCGAGCAGGCGGGTGGCAGCGCCCATATCCACCGCTGCGACATGTCCAAGACCGAGGAAGTCGAGCGGATGGCCGAGGAGGTGCTCGCCTACCACGGCCACGTCGACATCCTCATCAACAATGCGGGCCGCTCGATCCGGCGCTCGGTCGGCCTCTCCTACGACCGCTTCCACGACTACGAGCGGACGATCCAACTCAATTACCTGGGCGCGGTCCGCCTGATCCTCGCGTTGCTGCCGGTGATGCGAGCCCGCAAGTCGGGCCACATCATCAACATCAGCTCGATCGGGACCCAGACCAACCCGCCCCGCTTCTCGGCCTACGTCGCCTCGAAGGCGGCTCTGGACGCGTTCGGCCGCGTGATCGCCTCGGAGGTGATCGACGACGGCGTCCATATAACGACGATCCACATGCCGCTGGTGCGCACGCCGATGATCGCGCCAACCCGGATGTACGACATGTTCCCCGCGATCACCCCGGAGGAGGCGGCGGAGATGATCGCCAAGGCGATGGTTGCCAGGCCGAAGAAGGTGGCGACGCGGCTGGGGACGTTCGGCGAGCTGCTGTACGCGGTCGCGCCGACGGCGAGCGACAAAATCCTCAACGCCGCATACAAACTGTTCCCGGAGTCGCAGGCCGCCAAGGGGAAGGGGGAGGAGGCGCCCGACAAGGCGCCCTCCACCGAGGCGGTCGCCTTCGCGCACCTGATGAAAGGCGTGCACTGGTAACGGGACGCAGGCTCAAGCATTGGGGGTGGGGCTATGAGGACCAGGCGCCCTCGGAGGCTGAGCTGAAGGAGGCCGCGGCGGGGATTCGGGGGCGGCTGGGGCTCGGCGACGAGCCGCAGGCGGCGGTGCCGCTGGACGAGGTCAGCCTTCGGGCCGCGAGGTTGAAGGTCCCGACCGGGCTGGGGGACATGTTCACGGACGATCGCTACCAGCGCGTGAGCCATGCGCTGGGGAAGGCCTACCGGGACGTGGTGCGGGGGTTCAGGGGGGAGTTCCCCGACCCGCCGGATCTGGTGGCGTTCCCGCGGGATGAGTCGGAGATCGAGGCAGTTCTGTCCTGGTCGGAGGCGGAGGGCGCCGCCGTGATTCCGTTTGGGGGCGGCACGAGCGTGGTCGGCGGGGTCGAGGCCCGGCTCGGGGATCGGCCGGTCGTCTGCATGGACCTGCGGCGGTTGAATCGTGTGTTGGAGGTTGACTCCGTCTCGATGGCGGCGCGGATCCAGGCCGGGGCAACGGGGCCGGGCTTGGAGGAGCAGCTGCGCGAGCACGGGCTGACACTGCGGCACTTCCCCCAGTCGTTCGAGTACTCGACCCTGGGAGGATGGATCGCGACCCGGGCCGGAGGGCACTTCGCGACGCTCTACACCCATATCGACGACCTGGTCGAGTCGGTGCGCGCGATCACCCCGCGCGGCACCTGGGAGAGCCGGCGGCTGCCCGGGTCCGGGGCGGGCCCTTCGCCGGACCGGATGCTGATCGGTTCGGAGGGAATCCTCGGGGTCGTCGCCGAGGCCTGGGTGCGGGTGCGGCCGAGGCCGCAGTTCAAGACCTCATGCGGGGTCGAGTTCGACGACTTCGTCGCGGCGACGCGAGCGGTTCGGGAGATCTCTCAATCCGGTCTGTACCCGGCGAACTGCCGCCTGCTCGATGCGCTGGAGGCGGGGACGACCGGTGCCGGGACGGGGGAGAAGAACCTGCTCGTCCTCGGCTTCGAGTCCGCCCAGCATCCGGTCGACGCGCCGATGAGCCTGGCCCTGGAGATCGCTCGCGAGCAGGGCGGGGCCCCGGGCGAGGTTCGGGGAGGAGGAGGCAATGGCTCAGACGCGGTCGGCGCCTGGCGGAACGCGTTCCTCCTCGCCCCCTACCTGCGCGACACCTTCGTCGCCTGCGGAGTCCTCTCGGAGACGTTCGAGACGGCTATCACCTGGGACCGCTTCGAGGAGTTCCACGCCGAGGTGATGACGGCGGTGCGGGCGAGGGTTGCCGAGGTCTGCGGCACGGCGGCGGAGGGGTCGGGCGCGCCGCGGGTGAGCTGCCGCTTCACCCACGTCTACCCGGATGGCCCGGCGCCCTATTTCACCGTGATGGCGCCGGCGGTGCGGGGCGGGGAGGTCGAGCAGTGGGACGAGGTCAAGGCCGCCGCTGCGGAGGCGGTGATCGAAGGCGGCGGCACGATCACCCACCACCACGCCGTCGGCCGCGACCACCGCCCCTGGTATGACCGCCAGCGTCCCGCCCCCTTCGCCGCCGCCCTCCGTGCCGCCAAGGCCGAGCTGGATCCCAGCGGGATGCTCAATCCCGGCGTGTTGATCGACCCCTAGGTCGAAAGGCTGAGGCCGGCCTTACAGAGCCCTTACATCGGTCTGATCGAGGCCGTACGCAGCGCCCCGAGGATCTTCCTGTCCGATCAAGCGACAAGGAGGTCTCACGATGTTCAGCTCATTTCGAAAGCACGCCGGCTCGGTCGCGGCGCTTGGGGTCGCCGCGGCGCTGGCGGTGGGTGGGGTCGCCGCCGCCCAGGGCGGTTCCGGCTCCGACGGCTCCGCCCACGAAGGCCCGCCCAGCGCCAAACGGATGCCGCCCCCGCCGCCCGGCGGCCCGATGACCATGGACCTGACTTACGCCCAGTTCCACGTTCGGCACAACGGGGAAGAGAAGGTCGTCAGGCTCGATCGCGGCAAGGTCGCCTCGGTCAGCGGCAGCTCGATCACCCTGACCGAGAACGACGGCGGAGAAGTGACGATCCCTGTTGACGGCAACACCAAGGTGCTCGCCGGCCCCGGACACGAAGAGGCGGTTACCGACCTCGAAGTCGGCCGGCTGGTCCTCGTCTGCGGCCCTGAAGGCGGAACGGCGAAAACGATCGTCGTGCCGCCCAAGCCGGGACAGATGCCGGGCGGGGCCCAGGGGTCCCGGCAGCACGCCCGGCTGTCGCCCCCTCCAGGAGCGCAGATGAGAGGCTAGTCGCATGAAGGGAGCGATCCTCGTGGTCGAGGACGAGCAGGCGATCGCTGACCTGGTTCGCGCCTACCTGCGGCGGGACGGCTTCGAGGTCGTCTGGGCGCGCAGCGGCGAGCAGGCGCTGGAGGAGCTCCCCCGTCACCCCGTGCGGCTCGTGATCCTGGACCTCGGGCTGCCGGGGATCGATGGCTTCGAGGTCTGCCGGCGCCTGCGCGCACGCACCGGGGTCCCTATCCTCATCCTCAGCGCCCGCGACGACGAGGTCGACCGGGTCGCCGGGCTGGAAGCGGGCGCCGACGACTACGTCGTCAAGCCGTTCTCGCCGCGGGAGCTGACGGCGCGGGTGAAGGCGATCCTGCGGCGGGCGCCCGGGGGAGGAGTTGGCGTCGAGGGCGCCCTGACGGCCGGCGACGTCGCGCTCGACCACGCCGCACGCTCGGTCACGGTCGACGGCCAGCCGGTGGAGCTGACCTCGCGCGAGTTCGACCTGCTGGCCGCGCTGCTCTCCCATCCCAGCGTGGTGCTCAGCCGCGACCGCCTCCTGGAGCTGGCCTGGGGAGGGGAGTTCGCGGGAGGGACTCGGACCGTCGACGTCCACGTCGCTCAGCTGCGTGCCAAGCTGGGCCGGCCGGGCCTGATTCAGACCGTGCGCGGGGCCGGCTACAAGGCCCTCGCCTGATGCGCTCGCTGCGGGCGCGGCTGTTCTTGGCGATCCTCGGGACCGTGCTGGTCGGGGTCGGAGCCTCGCTGGCGCTGGGTGTGGTGCTGACCAAGAGCGCGGTGCGCGACACGATCCGCCGCGACGTCGAGCGCCAGGCCGACGCGTTCGCCGCCCAGCTGAAGCGGTTGCCGGCGTCGAGCGCCCTTCGCCTGCGCGGTCACCCGGCGTTCCCGCCCGGGCCACCGCCGGGCGCGCCCCCCGGCCTCGGGGGAGGAGTGTCACCGGTGGGAGGGGCGGGCCCGCGTCCCTTCGCGGTGCTCAGCCGGCCCGCCGCCGCCGCCGACGGCAGCGCCGAGATCGGCGGGCGCAGCTCGATCTTCGCCGCGCGCCGCGCCGGGCACTCGGTGGTGTTGGTGACACGACCCGACGTCGTCTCCGGCGACGACTTCCGCCGCTACCTGACGGCGCTGCTGATCGCCAGCGGGGCGGCGGCGCTGGTCGCGGCGGGAGTGGCGGCGCTGCTGGCGCGCCGCCTCACCCAGCCCTTGCGCCGGCTCGGCGCCGCCGCCCGCGAGCTGGCCGCCGGCCGCCACCCGGAGCCGGTCCGCCCGGAGGGGACGGAGGAGCTCGACGAGCTGGCCGAGGCCTTCAACGGGATGTCGGACCAGCTCGCCCTCGCCCGCGACGCAGAGCGGGCGATCCTGCTCTCCGTCTCCCACGACCTGCGCACCCCACTCACCTCGATCCGCGGCTATGCCGAGGGGATCGAGGACGGCACGGTCGAGCCGCGTCAGGCGGCCGAGGTGGTCGGCCGCGAGGCGGCGCGCCTGGAACGCCTGGTCGGCGACCTGCTCTCGCTGGCCCGTCTTCGGCAGGGAGCGATGGAGGTGCGGCGTGAGCCGGTCGACCTGGCGGCCGTGGCCCACGAGGCGGAGGAGCGGCTGCGCCCGCGTGCGCTCGAGGCCGGGGTGGAGGTCCGAGTCGAGGGAGCCGCCGCCGCGGCGACCGCCGACCAGGGCCGCGCCCTTCAGGTCGTCTCCAATCTGCTCGAGAACGCGATCCGCGTCAGCCCGGCGGGCGGTGTGGTGACGGTGGCCGTCGGCCCAGGGACGGTCGCGGTCAGTGACGAAGGGCCCGGTATTCCCGCGGAGGAGGTCCCCCACGCCTTCGAGCGCTTCCATCTCCGCGCCCGCGCCGGCCATGGCTCCCCCGATGGCGCTGGCCTCGGCCTGGCGATCGTCCGCGAGCTGGCCGAGGCGATGGGCGGCAGCGCCGAGGTCGAGAACCTCCCCGCCCGGGGCGCGCGCTTCCTGATTCGGCTACCGGGCTGAGCGCTACCCTCCCGCGACGAACGCGATGGACACGATCACGCCAGAGGACCCGACCATCCCCGCCGAGACCCCCGAGCCGGCTGTGCCGCGCCGCTCGCCGCTGCGCGCGGCGGTCAAGGCCGGGCGGCCGCAGGAGTGGATCAAGAACTTCTTCGTCTTCGCCGGGCTGCTGTTCTCGGGCAAGTTCAACCAGCCGCACGACGTCCTGGAGGCGACGCTCACCTTCGTCGCCTTCTGTCTGATCTCCAGCGCCGGCTACTACGTCAACGACCTGATCGACGTCGAGCTGGACCGCGAGCACCCGAAGAAGCGCTTCCGGCCGCTGGCCGCGGGCGAGCTGTCCGAGAGCGCCGCGAAGACGATTGCGCCGCTGCTGGCGGCGATCGCCATCGCCATCGCCTTCGCCACTGTCAACTGGCAGGTGGGGCTGATGGTGGTCGGCTACGGCGCCGCCCAGATGGCCTACAGCCTCGGCCTCAAGCAGATCGTGATCGTCGACGTGATGACCCTGGCCGGGCTCTTCATCCTCCGCGTCGCCGCCGGCGCCAGCGCCGTCGAAGCCCATGCCTCGGAGTGGCTGATCCTCTGCACCGGCATGATCGCGATGTTCCTCGGCTTCACCAAGCGTCGCCAGGAGGCGGTCTCCGAGCTGCACCAGGGAACCAGCAGCCGCCCGGTCCTCGAGCACTACTCCCTCCCCTTCCTCGACCAGATGGTCGCCATGGTCACCACCGGGACAGTGATCAGCTACGCGATCTACACGGTCAACTCGCCGCTGATCGGCAGCCGCATGATGCTGACCATCCCGCCCGTGATCTACGGCATCTTCCGCTACCTCTACTTGATCTACGACCGCTCAGACGACCGGTCCACCGCCGCGATGGTCGCCGAGGACACGGGCATGATCGCCGCCGGCGCCAGCTTCGTCGCGATCGCCTTCCTGCTGCTCTACGTGTTCAAGTAGCCAAGCAGCCGCGCCGCTCAGCCCTGCTGGATCGGGAGGTCGTCGACGAGGGTGGTCTTGCCCTCGCGGGTGAACTGGAGGTCGACCGTCTCATTCTTGCGGTAGGTGCCGAAGAGGCCGAGATACATGGCGAGCCAGCGGCCGGTGCCGACCTTCTCCTTGATGATCGGGCGGGTGAAGACGATCTCGCCGCCGCGGATGTCGTAGTCGGGGCCCTCGGTCTGCTCGACCCCGTTGATGAAGACGGCGAAGGGGGGCTCGGCGCCGGCCGGGAGCTTCACCCGGCGCCCGGCGGCGTAGCTGCCCTTGGGGATCTCGGTGCTGGAGTCGCTCATCGTGCCCCTGCCGCGAGATTCTCTCGGACAGTGTCGAACGGCGTGTCGTGGTCGGTGGGGTCCAACTCCCTCCGCCTCAAACCGCCGCTATAGGGGACGAACGTCCCGTTCCCCCGCACATCCACCCCGGCGATCGGCCTGCGCAGCAGGCCCTTCCCCGAAAGCTGCAGCCGCGCGTGAACCTGATCTCCGGGCCCGTAGTCGCGCAGCGAGGAGACCGCCCGCACCGGCCCCTCGGCTCGGATCGCCAGAGCACGCTCGCGCATCGCAGCCACCGCCTCGCCCAGATCGTCGAATCCCTGATGCGAGACCTCCGACCCATGCCGCACGGTCAGCTTCCATGTGGACCGCCGATCAGCGAGCATCACGATCTGATTCTCTGTGAGCGGCGCCGATATGGCGAGTGCCGCCGCGCGCGGACGCGAAGCGGAGCAGGCGGCGGAATATTCAGGCACCGCGCCGCGGGCGCTTGGGTCGCCGCGCCGGCGGCCCGACGATTTTCTCGGGGCCCTCGCGCTCGCCGATGGCGACATACTCGCGCTCCCGGTACCCGGTGTAGATCTGGCGCGGCCGGGCGATTTTCTTCTCCGGGTCTTCCTGCATCTCCATCCACTGGGCGATCCAGCCCGCCGTGCGGGGGATGGTGAAGAGAACCGTGAACATGTTGGTCGGGATCTCCAGCGCCTCGTAGATGATCCCCGAGTAGTAGTCGACGTTCGGGTAGAGCTTCCGCGAGGTGAAGAACTCGTCGTCGAGAGCCTGCTTCTCCAGCTCACGGGCGATCTCGACCAGTGGGTTGTACTCGGTCGCCTCGAACACCTCGTCCATGTGCTGCTGGATGATCCGCGCCCTCGGGTCGTAGTTTTTGTAGACCCGGTGGCCGAAGCCCATCAGTTTCTCCTCGCGGGCCTTCACCTTCTCGAGGAAGCCGGAAATTTCGTCGGTCGACCCGATCCGGCGCAGCATCTGCAGCACCGCCTCGTTGGCGCCGCCGTGCAGCCGCCCATACAGCGCCGCCACGCCGGCCGCGACCGCCGAGTAGGGATCGACGTCGGAGGAGCCGACGCCGCGCACCGCGCTGGTCGAGCAGTTCTGTTCGTGGTCGGCGTGGAGGATGAAGAGGACGTCGAGCGCCTTCGAGAGGCTCCGCTTCGGCACGTGCCTGTCTTCGGTCTTCTTGAACATCATCGAGAGGAAGTTCTCGGCGAAGTTGAGCTCGTTGTCGGGGTAGACGTAGGGCAGGCCCATGTTGTGGCGGTAGGAGAAGGCGGCGAGGGTCGGAACCTTGGCGATCAGGCGGACGGCCGCCATGTAGCGCTCTTCGGGGTCGCCGATCTGCTTGGCGTCCGGGTAGAAGGTGGAGAGGGCGCCGACCCCGGCCAGCAGCATCCCCATCGGGTGTGCGTCGTAGCGGAACCCCTCGAAGAAATGCTTCAGGTCCTCGTGGACGAAGGTGTGGTGGGTGATGTCGTAGGCCCAGCGGTCGAGCTGGGGCCCGGTCGGCAGCTCGCCGAAGATCAGCAGGTAGGCCGTCTCGAGGAAGCTCGAGCGCTCGCAGAGCTGCTCGATCGAGTAGCCCCGGTGTTCCAGGATGCCGGCGTCGCCGTCGATGTAGGTGACCGCCGATCGGCACGAAGCCGTGTTGGTGAAAGCCGGGTCGTAGGACATCAGGCCGAAGTCGTCCTCGGAGACCTTGATCTGGCGCAGGTCCATCCCGCGCACCGTCCCGTCTGAGATCGGCAGCTCGTAGGTCTGCCCCGTGCGATTGTCGGTGACTGTCAGCGACTCCGAGCCCATGCCGGCGCTCATTCTGGCAGCTTGCGCGCGCCGATCGTCAGGCGGCGGGCAGCGGCTCGAACTGGGTCATCCCGTGCAGGGTGGCGAGCCGCTCGTCGATCTCCTCGCGGGTCAGCCGCGAGACACGTTCGGTGCCGAACTCCTCGACGTTGAAGGAGGCGAGGACGGTGCCGTAGCCCATCGCCCGGCGCAGGCTCGCCTCGTCGAGGTCGCCGTCGTGGCTGTCGAGGTAGCCGAGGAAGCCGCCGGCGAAGCTGTCGCCGGCTCCGGTCGGGTCGCGCACGTCCTCGAGGGGGAAGCCCGGCAGGGCGAAGAAGCCATCCCCGGTGAACAGCGCCGCGCCGTACTCGCCCTGCTTGGCGACTACCGCGCGAGGCCCCATCTCCATCACCGCGCCGGCGGCGCGGGCGAGGTTGGGCTCGCCGGTCAGCTGGCGGATCTCGGCGTCGTTGACGACGAGGCAGTCGACATCGGCGATCGCCGCGATCAACGAGTCCCGCGCCGTCTCGATCCAGAGATTCATCGAGTCCAGCCCGCTGAAGCGGGCATCGCCGCACTGGGCGCGTACCCGGCGCTGCAGGTCGGGTTGGATGTTGGCTAGGAAGAGGGTGTCGGCCGCCCGGGAGGCGGCGGAGAGCTTCGGCTCGAACTCGGCGAAGACGCCGAGCTGGGTGTCCTCTGTGTGGGCGACGTTGAGGTCGTACTCGTAGCGGCCGCGCCAGAAGAATGATCGCCCGCCCTCCACCCGCTCGATGTCATCGGTGATAACGCCGCGTCTTTCCAGCACCTCGAACTGCTCGCCGCCGAAGTCCTCGCCCACCGGCCCGACCGGGCGCACCTCGGTGAAGAAGCTGGCGGCGAGGGAGAAGTGCACGGCGGCGCCGCCGAGCATTCGCTCGCGCTCCCCGAACGGGGTCTTCACCGAGTCGAAAGCGATCGATCCGACGACTGTCAGCGACATATTCGGCAGGTTATATGTGGTCGGGCACCCCTCCTGTGCGCTGACTTCTACGCCGTGTGGGTTGCGGCTCTCCCTGAGCGGTCTGTGCGAAAGAGAGAGCGCCGCACCCAGGAGGGCACCCGACCCCCTTTCCAGGGACGAATATGGTTGGCGACCGTGAAGGCGATCCAGATCGACGATTTCGGCGGGCCCGAGGTGCTCAGCTACCGCGAAGTGGCCGACCCCGAGCCCGGCGACGGCGAGGTGCTCATCGAGGTCGCCCGCAGCGGGATCAACTTCGCCGACACCCACGCGACCCGCAACGACTACCTGGCCGAGCAGCAGCTGCCCCTGATCCCCGGGGCGGAGGTCAGCGGCCGCACGCCCGACGGTCGCCGGGTGGCGGCGATCCTCGCTTCGGGTGGCTATGCCGAGAGGGTCGCCGTGCCGGAGTCCTTCATGGTGCCCGTCCCCGACGATGTCGACGACGACCAGGCCGCGGCGCTGCTCCTTCAGGGGCTGACCGCGATGGCGCTGGTGCGGCGCTGCGCGCGGATCGAGCCGGGCGAGACGATCGTGGTCGAGGCCGCGGCCGGGGGCACCGGCTCACTCTCGGTCCAGCTCGCCAAGCGGGCCGGCGCCAGGGTGATCGGCCTCGCCTCCAGCGAGGAGAAGCGCGGCCTGGTCGAGCGCCTCGGCGCCGACGCGACCGTCGATTCCCGCGCCGATGACCTGAAGGCGGCGATCCTCGAGGCCAACGGCGGCAAGCACGTCGACGCGGTCCTCCACATGAGCGGTGGCGAGGCCTTCGACGCCGAGCTCTCGGCGCTGGCGCCGCTGGGCCGGATGGTCGTCTTCGGGATCGCCTCCCGCGAGCAGCGCGAGGTCTCCACGGCGGCGCTGCTGAGCGGCTCGAAGTCGGTGGTCGGCTTCTGGCTCGTCCACCTGCTGCTTCGCCGCGACCTGGCCGCGCCGATGATCGGCGAGCTCTTCGGGGCGGTGGCCTCGGGCGAGCTGGAGGTGACAGTCGGCGGCGTCTACCCGCTCTCCGAAGCGGCGCGCGCCCACGAGGACCTGATCGGCCGCCGCACCAGCGGCAAGCTGCTCCTGGACCCGTCCAAGTGAACTTCAAGGAGCTCGGGCTCACGCCCGCCATCCAGCAGGCGATCGACGAGCTCGGCTTCGAGGAGCCGACGCCGATCCAGGAGGAGGCGATCCCGGAGCTGCTCGGCGGCCACGATGTGATCGGCCAGGCCCAGACCGGAACCGGCAAGACGGCCGCCTTCGGCCTGCCGCTGCTGCAGTACGTGGATCCGGAGAACGACGAGGTGCAGGCGGTCGTCCTCACTCCCACCCGGGAGCTCTGCATCCAGGTGACGCAGGCGCTGCGGGCCTACGCGGAGCACATGGACGTCGAGATCGTCGCCGTCTTCGGCGGCGCGCCGATCAAATCCCAGCAGGCGCAGCTGCGGGCCGGCGCCCAGGTGGTCGTCGCCACCGTCGGCCGCATGATGGACCTGATGGGCCGCCGCTCGCTGGTGCTGACCGCGGCCCGCTACATCGTCCTCGACGAGGCCGATGAGATGCTCGACCTCGGTTTCATCGAGGACGTCGAGAAGATCCTGCGGATGTGCCCGAGCGGGCGCCAGACTGCGCTCTTCTCGGCGACGATGCCGCCCCCGATCAAGAAGCTCGCCGAGGGCTATATGTATGACCCGACGACGATCCGGATCACGCCGAAGAAACTCACCGTCGACGCGATCGCCCAGGCCTTCGTCGAGGTCCCGGCCAAGGACAAGGCCGCGCGGTTGGTCGAGCTGCTGAAGACCGAAGAACCGGAGCAGGCGATCATCTTCACCCGCACCAAGATCGGCGCCTCGAAGCTGGAGAAGACGCTGAAGGACAAAGGCCTTGACGTGAAGGCGCTGCATGGCGACCTCAGCCAGGGAGTCCGCGACGGCGTGATGATCGCCTTCAAGGACCACCGCGTGCGGCTGCTCGTCGCCACCGACATCGCCGCCCGCGGCCTCGACATCGAGCACGTCACCCACGTCATCAACTACGACGTCCCCGACTCCTCCGAGGTCTATGTCCACCGGATCGGCCGCACCGGCCGAGTCGGCCGCACCGGCCGCGCGATCACCTTCGTCACCCCCGCCCAGCGCGAGGAGATCGGCCGGATCGAGCGCGACGTGAAGACCTCGATCGGCGAGTGGGAGAGCCCCGAGGAGCGGCTCGAGCACGCCCCTCGCCCCCGCCGGCGCGCGCGGCCGGAGCGCCGCGAGAAGCGCGCGGAGGACGGGGGGGACGGGGGCAACGGCGCCGCCGCGAAGGAGGCCGCCGCGGGCAACACCAAGCTCTTCGTCAACCGTGGAAAGCGCGGCGGCATCACCGAGGAGGACCTGCGCTGGGCGCTGCGCGAGGGCGCCGTGGTTCCCGACGACGACATCGCCTCGGTCCGCGTGCTGGAGCGCTTCTCATTTGTCGAGTTGAAGGCTGAGCAGGCCGAGCGCGCCGTCGATTTCCTCGACGGGACCAAGGTCAACGGCAAGGAGATCCGGCTCGAGGTCGCCAAGAGCTGAGAGCGACGGCGAGGCCCGATTCTCCGCCTGTTGACAGGCGGACTGCAAGCAAGAAGGATGTAACGCGTGAAGGCTCCGCCGGGGAGACGGGGCGTAACTGACCAACTTTCAGGAGGCTTGCATGAAGCGCTTGCTTATCCGACGTCCGTCGCCCGCCCTGGTGATCAGCGTCTTGGCATTGTTCATCGCGTTGGGCGGCACCGTCTACGCGGCTTCGAAGATCAACGGCAAGACGATCAAGTCGAACTCGATTCCCGGCAACCGACTGAAGAAGCACACCCTGACCGGCAAGCAGATCAAGAACCATGCGCTGACCGGCACGCAGATCAATCTGGCCAAGCTCGGCACGGTGCCCAACGCGACCAACGCCACGCACGCCGACGCGGCGGGAACGGCGGACCAGCTCAAGACCTGGTTCACCAACGCTTCGATCGGCCAGACGGTGACGCTGCAGACGATCGGGCCGTTCACCTACAAGGGCGAATGCAGCGCCGGCCCAGAAGGAAAGAACTACGTCGAAACCAGTCAGGCCAATTCCGCCGCTGAGAGCTACGAGGGCGAAGACGCCAACCCGTTCAACCCGGGCGAAAAGATCCAGATCGGCGATACAGCCGCCGCTAGCGTATGGGAAGGGCCTGACGACGGCTCCGATGCCCAGATCTCCGGCGACGGGCACACTTACGTCAACACGTTCACCTCGGTCGGCACCAATGTCGCCGGCGCCCAGTGCGTCTTCGCCGGCTACGCGGTGGCGGTCAGCCGGTAGGCCGACATCAACTCCCGACTGCGGACGCGGCCCTCAGGGGCCGCGTCCGCCGGGGAGGGGAGTCTCAGCCCCCCGTCAGCTCGGCGAGGCTGCCGAGCAGCAGCTCGAAGTCGATCGGCTTGGCCAGGTAGCCGCTGATCTCGAGGTCGGTGGGGGCGTCGGCGTCAGCGGCGTCCTGGTGGGCGCTGACGATCAGGGCGGGCGTGTCGAACCCCTCGGCGCGCAGCTCGCGCAGCGCGTCGATGCCGGACTTGCGCGGCATCATCGCGTCGAGCAGGAGCACGTCGGGGCTGTGGCCGGGGTCCTCGCGGCGGACGGCCTCCACCACCTCCTCGCCATCTGCGGCGGTCTCGACCCGATAGCCGGCCATCTCCAACCGCGTCCGCAGCAGCAGCAGGATCGTCTCGGAGTCGTCGGCGACCAGGACCAGGGCCATCAGCCGGCCTCTGTCGCGGCGCGGCCGGCGGCGGGAGGCGCGGCCGCGGCGGGCACTGGAAGGCGGATTCGAAAGATGGAGCCCCGGCCCGGTGTGGAAGCGGCGTCGATCGTGCCGCCGTGCAGCTCGACGAGCGACTTCGAGATCGCCAGGCCGAGGCCGGTTCCGCCGACCCGCTGCGTCAGCCCCGCATCGCCGCGCGTGAAGCGCTCGAAGATGTGCTCCAGCTGCTGCTCGGGGATCCCCGGCCCGTCGTCGCTCACGGCGATCTCCACTTCAGCACCGGCGCGGGCCGCTGTCACCCGAATGGACGCACCTTCGGCGCAGTACTCATGCGCATTGGTAAGCAGATTCACCAGTACTTGGCGAATGCGGTCCGGCTCGACGCTCACCCGGGGCAGGCCGTCCTCGACCTCGGTGGTCAGCGCCTGGCCCTTCGCCACGGTCTGCGCCCGCATCGTCCGCGCCACGTCCTCGATCAGTGGCTCGACCTCGGTCGGCACGGGCCTGATCGTCAGCCGCCCGGCGTCGCTGCGGGCGAGGTCGAGCAGGTCGTTGAGCAGGCGCACCAGGTGGCGGCTGTTGTCGAGGATGACCTCGACCGTCTCCGCCTGCTTGGGACTCAGCTTCTCGCGCTCCAGCATCAGCAGCTCGGCAAACCCCTGCACCGAGGTGAGCGGGCTGCGCAGCTCGTGAGAGGCGGTGAGGACGAAATCGTCCTTCATCCGGTCGAGCTCGTCGCGACGGCTCGCCTCCTGCTCCAGCTCGGCGGCCATCTCGTTGAAGGCGGCCCCCAGCGTCGCCGTCTCCGAGAGGCCACCGACTTTCACCCGGGCGCTGCGGTCCCCCTCGGCAAGGTGCCTGGCTGCGTCGACAAGCTCCTCCAGTGGGCGTCGCATCGAGGCGATCAGGCCGCTGAAGAGGAGCAGCGCCGCGGTCAGGCCGGCGATCAGCCCGGCCGCGACCAGCAGCGCGGTGTCGCGCGTGTCGCCGGAGATGCTGTCCTGGAGTTGCCGGCGGTGGCGGGACTGGGCGGCAATCGCCGCACGCGACGCGGCGGGGCGGCGCCCCTCCGCGAGGTCGACCCGGGCCGCCATCTCGGCCTGGTAGGAGCGCGCGATCCCATCCTCGTAGTCCTGGCGCTGCTGGATGAAGCGGGCGACGCCGATCACCGCCATCGCCGTCAGCACGGCGAAGCAGATCGCGAAGCCAATCCTGAGCCTGTTGGCAAGCGATGGGTTCAAACGTCCACCTCGTCGGGCATATGCTTGCGCGGCTATGGGCGACGAGGCTACAGGCACGGCCGACGGCTTGGCGCAGGCACCGGAGGGGATCGACCGAGCGGGGGTCGAGGGCTGGTTCGCCGCGCAGGTCCCGGGGGTGGAGCTGCCGCTGCGCTTCGAGCGCATCTCCGGCGGGCACTCCAACCTCACCTACGGGGTCAGCGACGCCGCCGGTCGCCGCTGGGCGCTGCGCCGGCCGCCCCTTGGCAGGCGCCTCGGCTCCGCCCACGACATGGGGCGGGAGCACAAGGTCGTCTCGGCGCTGGGGCCGACCGAGGTGCCGGTGGCGCCGGTGGTCGGGCTCTGCGAGGACGAGAGCGTCAACGGAGCCCCCTTCTACGTGATGGAGTTCGTCGAGGGGCCGATCCTGCGCGGCCTGGCCGAGGCCGAGGCGTTCCCCGACGAGGCCGACCGCCGTGCGATCGGGATGCGGGTTGCCGACACCCTGGTCGCGATCCACGCCGTCGACCCCGACGCAGTGGGTCTCGGCGACCTCGGCCGCAAGGAGGACTACGTCGCCCGCCAGCTGCGCCGCTGGCAGGGGCAGTGGGAGAAGTCGAAGACGCGCGAGCTGGCCGCGATCGACGCGGTCCACGACCGCCTCGCCGCTCGCATCCCCGAGCAGGGCCCGGCGACGATCGTCCATGGCGACTACCGCCTCGACAACATGATCCTCGCTCCGTCCGGAGAGGTCGCCGCGGTGGTCGACTGGGAGCTGTGCACCCTCGGCGACCCGCTCGCCG
Organism: uncultured Solirubrobacterales bacterium; assembly: GCA_963838035.1. Lineage (GTDB taxonomy): Bacteria > Actinomycetota > Thermoleophilia > Solirubrobacterales > 70-9 > CAVVNN01. Next base: position 113,853 of record CAWIPM010000008.1, on the reverse strand, counting down.
ACGTCGGCCTGCTGATGGTCTACTGGCCCGATCGGGAAGAGGAGGAGCCGATCGCCCTCGGCCAGCCCGCCAACCTCGCCCCCGGCTTCCCCACCCGCGAGGAGCTGCGCGCGAGATACGCCGAGCGCTCCGGCCGCGACCTCTCCGACCTCGACTTCTTCATCGCCCTCGGCTACTGGAAGCTGGCGATCATCCTGGAGGGCGTCTACGCTCGCTATGCCGCAGGGGGATACGGCAAGGTCGACGAGGGCATCCAGGCCTTCGCCCGCATGGTCGAGCGCCTGGCCGAGGCCTCGGCGGAGGCGGAGCGGCGGAGCTGAGCCAAGGCGGCTTGACGGGAGTCGTCTGACCTGTGAGTGTCGGGCGATCCGCAACTGGGCCCGGAGGCTCGTCCAACACCCTCCCCTCCCGCGACCAAGGAGATCTCTTGAAGCAGATACGCAGGCGGCTCACCTACGCCAACGTGATGTCGTCGATCGCCGTCTTCCTGATCCTTGGCGGCGCCACAGCATTTGCCGCCAAGCAGCTCGGCAAGAACACGGTCGGCACCAAGCAGCTGAAGAACAACGCCGTGACCAACACCAAGATCAAGAAGAACGCGATCGTCACGGCGAAGATCAAGAACGGTGCGGTGACCGGCCCCAAGATCAACCTTGGCACGCTTGGCGCGGTACCGAGCGCGACCAGCGCAAATGACGCCAACACCGTCGGCGGCAACACCGTCAAGGCGATCAACTTCAGCGGCAACCCGACGACCGGGCCAACGGAAATCCTCAACCTCGACGGATTCACCCTGACAGCGTCCTGCACCGCAACACCCAAACTGTCAGTGGTCGCCAATGGTCCGGCTGGATCGCGGCTGCAATCCGTCGCGAATCCGACAGGCATCACTGGAGAAAACAAAAACCCAGTCATAGAAGACTTTTTGCATCCCACCTCCAACACGGAGCTGCTGTCCGAACAGAGCGACGCGGTAATTGGCAGTACCCATCTCTACTTCGGCAGCGGTGGCCGCAACGTGACGGTCATGTGGGAGTCAGAGGCATTCAGCGGTGTCAATCCGCAGTGTGCGTTCACGGGTTATGCGATCGGCTAGACCTACCGAATAGCCGAATCTCAAATTGCCTCGGTCGGCCGCGGAACCCTGCGCTCCACGGCCGACCGAGGCTCCCGCACCCGTTCCACACAGGTCAGAGCCGGATTTCCGGGCCGGGGCTTGCCTGCCGTGCAATCATCAACGCAGGCGACCGAGGGGGTTTGAGATGAAGCCGATGCCGTCGACTCTGAACCGAGGACGCTGCGCTGCCTCGCTTGCGTCCTTAGCCGCTACCTTGATTCTGGTCTCCGCGTCGAGCGCCCAGGCTTCCATCGTGACGATCGGCAGCCCGTTGACGGCTTCGTCTTCCCCGTCCCTGTTCTGCGGCACCCTGTGCACCTACGCCCAGGTTGCGCTCCCGGGGGCGGTCCTCGAATCCCCGAGCGACGGGACGATCGTGCGATGGCGGGTTAAAGAAGCGGGTGGGCCGGGGGGCTTCAAACTGCAGGTGCTGCATCCGGCGGGCTTCGGTGCATACACCGGGGCCGGCACGAGCGCCGAAGGGAAACCGATCAGCTTCGGCACGCAGGTGTTCGCGACCGACCTGCCGATCCACGCCGGAGATATCGTCGGCATAGACAACACCGACCCGAACGAGTACATCGGCGAGGCATCGACCCCAAACTCCAAAGCGGCCATATGGATCTCGACGTTCCCGGACGGCTCGACTCTCGGGCCTGACGGCTCGAGTAGTCCGCTCGAGCTCGCATACAACGCTGACGTCCAGCCGCTGCCGGGGATCTCGTCGCTGAGCCCGGCATCCGGCCCCACAGGCGGCGGAACCTCAGTGACGATCGCCGGGCACGATTTCACGGGCGCCACCGCGGTCAGCTTCGGCGCAGTGCCGGCGGCCAGCTTCACGGTCGACTCCGACAGCCAGATCACCGCCGTCTCGCCCCCGGGGTCGCGGGGCGCGGTCGACGTCGGTGTCAGGAACCCGGGGCAGAGCCCAGCGGTCGGCACTGACAAGTTCACGTACGCGGCCTGCGTCGTCCCCAACCTGAAGAAAAAGACGCTCAAAGGGGCGAAGAAGGCGCTGAAGCGCGCCGATTGCAGCCTGGGCAAAGTAAAGAAGCCCAAGGCAAAGGGCAAAAGACACGGCAAGCTGAAGGTGAAGAAGCAGAGCCCGAAGCCGAGCAAGGCGCTGCCGGTCGGCGCCAAGGTGAACGTCACGCTGGGCTGAGGCGCAGGGGCCGAGCGCGAAGCTGCGGGCTCGGAGGGCTTACGATCGGACGGGGTGGAATTGATCGTCAGGAGAACGCCCGGCCGACTCTTGCCGCCGCTGATCGCGGTTGCGCTGATCGTGGGCTGCGGCGGAGGGTCGGAATCCGCACCCAGGACGGAAGCCGGGGCCCAACCCGAGGCCGCGATGGACGCCGGGGGTGAAGCCGCGGCTCGCGGATCCGGCGACGGCAGGTCTGCGCGCAGGCCTGATGCCCAAGGTCGCGGCGCGGTCGGCAAGCGGGCGTCAAGGGACGGCAAGGAGACGGGCAGACCTGCCGGAGGCGCGAACAGGGGCCAATCCCTGAAGGAACTGGCGACGGCTATGCGCGGTCAGCTGAGGGGGAGGAGGTTGGATCGTGGGCCCGGCGCGGCGCAGGTTGAAGAAATAGCTGCGGGTTCGGGGCGCCCCGCGCGGGGGAACCTGCCGGCAGGTGGGGCGGAAGCGGTTCGCAGGGCCCTTGAGGGAATGCGATCGGGGGGCTGAGCGCGCCCCGCACTTGACGCCCGATCTTCGGCTTGAAAGGCTGCCCATGCGTTTCGGGCCGTCGTGTCCCCGCCCAGGACGGCTATGTCTCGTCCCTTCGATCAGGAGTCTGACCTTGAAGAGAATCCGGAAGCGCCTCACCTTTGCCAACGTGATGTCGTCGGTCGCGGTGTTCCTCGTCCTCGGTGGCGCCACCGCCCTGGCGGCGTCCCAGCTCGGCAAGAACAGCGTCGGCTCCAAGCAGCTGAAGAAGAACGCGGTGACCGCCGCCAAGATCAAGAAGAACGCGGTCACGAGGGCGAAGATCAAGAACACGGCGGTCAACGGCGCCAAGATCGCCGACGGCTCGATCACCGGTTCGGACATCAATGCGCCGTCGACTCCATTTTCCCAGGCGACGGCCCGGCTGCGGAACCCCGCCACGATCTCCTTTGGGACCGAAGCTCCGGTCTTGGTCGGGACGTACGCCCAGCCGGCCGGCGAGGACGATCAGTACCTGGCAGGGCTGACGGTGACCTTTGCGGCAAGCTGCGCGGCTCCGCGTGCGGCCCTTGCGTACCTAATGATCAATCCGCTTGATCCGAACAAACCCACCACCGAAGACATCTCCGGGTGGGGAATCGTGATCGACAAAACCGGCGCCGCCGGCACGCAGAAGATGAACTTCGTTCCTTTCCACGAAGGCTTCCGAGGAATGCAGAGCTTCGCGCCGTCGGCGACCGAAAGCCAATCGTTCTACGTCTATCCCGTGCTGGGAGAATGCAACAGTGGGAGCGGCGTCACCGGCTCCAACTTCGGAGTCGACGTGCTCGGAACGAAGTAGCTCGGCGGTCGGCACTCAGATCGGGCGGGGGGCGTGCCGGGGCTCCAGCTCTCCGGCCGCCTCGGCCTCGGCGCGCTTCGACCAGCGGTTCAGCTCGCGGCGGGCGAGGACCATCTTGTGGACCTCGTCGGGGCCGTCGGCGAGGCGCAGCATGCGGCTGAAGCGCCACAGGGCGGCGAGCGGGGTGTCGTCGGTCATCCCTAGGGAGCCGTGGACCTGGATCGCCCGATCGAGGACATCCATGACGATGTTGGCGGCGACGACCTTGATTGCCGAGATCGCCTGGCGGGCGGCGCGCTTGCCCTCGGTGTCCATCTTCCAGGCGGCGTAGAGGGTGAGCAGGCGGGCCTGGTCGATCTCCATCCGCGAGGCGGCGATCGACTCCTGGACGAACTGCTTGTCGGCGAGCGGGCTGCCGAAGGCTTCTCGCTCGTTGGCGCGGCGGCACATCATCTCCAGCGCCCGCTCGGCGGTGCCGATCGCCCGCATGCAGTGGTGGATGCGGCCGGGGCCGAGGCGGTCCTGGGCGACCGCGAACCCCATCCCCTGCTCGCCGAGCAGGTTGGCAGCCGGCACGCGGCACTCTTCGTAGCGGATCTCGCAGTGTCCCGGGCCACCGTCGTGGCCCATCACCGGGATCGGCCGCACCAGGTTGAAGCCCGGATTGTCGGTCGACACGCAGATCATCGAGGCCCGCGCGTAGGGGTGGGCGTCGGGGTCGGTGACGACCATCGCGATCGCCAGCGCGGCGCCGACCGCGCCCGAGGTGAACCACTTGTGCCCGTCGATCACCCACTCGTCGCCGTCGCGCACCGCGCGCGCCTGCAGCAGGGTCGGGTCCGAGCCCGACACCTCCGGCTCGGTCATCGAGAAGCAGGAGCGGATCTGTCCCTCGAGAAGGGGCTCGAGCCATTCTTCCCTCTGTTGACTCGTGCCGTGCTCGGCGAGGATCTCCATGTTGCCGGTGTCCGGCGCCGCGCAGTTGAAGGCCATCGGCGCTGCCGCCGGGCTGCGGCCCATCTCCTCGCAGAGCAGCCCGTACTCCCAGTTGCTCAGCCCCGGGCCGTAGCGCTCGTCGGGCATGAACAGGTTCCACAGGCCCTCGGCCCTGGCCCGCTCGCGGATCTCGACCAGGATCTTCGGGTAGGGGACGCCCGGGGCGACCTCGGCGTCGAGCGCCTCCATGATCTCGCGCTCCTGCGGGTAGATCTCGGCGTCCATGAAGTCGAGGATGCGCTCGCGCAGCGTCTCGACCTGCGGGCTGGGGGTGAAGTCCATCGCTGCGTTTCCTCTCCTCGGGGCCGGTTGGGCCGCAACGCTAGCGGTCAACCTCAGCGCTCGCTTGACGGCGGCGCCGGCGCCTGGGATGGTCGCCGTCCATTATCCAGGGAGAAAGCCTTGCCCGAGATCCCGGGAGGCAAGGTGAGGAAGAACGCGATCGACTCCTCGCGGGTGAGGAACGGCGGGCCGCATCCCGGCCGCGGCGAGGAGCGCCTTGGCCACGGCCAGCAGCATCGGCGAGACGAACGCGAACAGCGACCGGCTCGCGATGATCGGTTTCGCCGGCGATGGCTCCAGCCGCAGTGGACCGGGTGCTCCTCCGAAGACGACGTCGTGCGGGGTGACGACCTACGGCGTCTCGGCTGCCGGGCTCGCCGACCACGCGTTCACGATCTGGTTCGAAGGCCAGCCAGGTCAGCGCCGCCGGTAGCGGGCGAACAGCTCGCCGTCGTGCTCCAGCAGCCAGGCCAGCTCCAGCTCGGCGAGCTCCGGCAGCGGCCCCTCGACGATCCGCGGCGCGTCGCCTCCAGCCAGCTTCGGCGCGATCGTCAGGAAGAGCTCGTCGACCAGCCCCGCCCCCTCCAGCTCGCGCGTGCAGCCCGGGGCCCCCCTCGCAGAGCAGCGCCCTGATGCCGCACTCGTGGCGCAGGTGGCGCATCGCCTCGCCGAGGTCGACGAAGCCCTCGTGGCGGACGATCCGCAGCGAGGTGGCAACCTGCGGCGGCTCGGCCTCCGAGGCCGTGAAGACCAGCACCCGCCCGCCGCCGGCGCTGAACAGCGGCGCGTCCCAGGGCAGGTCGAGCCTGCCGCTGACGATCACCATCAGGGGGTCGTGAAGGAGGCCGGTCCGCTCCCGGCGCGCGCGCGTCTCCTGGTTGGATATCAGCCGCCCGTAGCGCTCCGCGCGCATCGTCCCCGCGCCGATCATCACCGCGTCGAAGCGAGTCCGCAGCCCGGACAGCATCGCGGTGTCGGTGGCCGAGCCGATCGGGCCGGAGACACCCTCGATCGCGGCCCGCCCGTCAACCGTGGCGGCGAAGTTGACGGCGACGAAGGGCCGGCCCTCCCGTGGGTCCTCCCACGGCCGGTAGGGGTCGAGCTGCTCCTCGACGGTGGTCGGGCCCGGGTCGGGCAGTAGCCGCCGCACGAGGAGGAGCCTACTTCGGCTGCGTGCCTGAGCTTCGGGTGCGATATGGGCCCCGAAGCTCAGGCACGTGCTACTCAGGAGTAGTCATGCCAGCCGGCGAACCCGCGCCCGGCAAAGCGTTGCAGGGCGGCGACGTCCTCGGTGAAGCGACCGCGGATCGTCTCGAAGAGGTCGTCGGGCAGCTGCGGCTTCGGCGCCGGCGGCTTCTCGGGATCGTGGACGACCTTCTCGACGATCCAGCGCAGCGACTCCGGCAGACGGTCGAAGTTGCGGTCGAAGGAGCGGAAGCCGGGCAGCTTGATCAGCCTCTCCATCAGCTGGTATTTGTCGCCCTGCTTGGCGGCCGACTTCTCCCACTCGCGGTCGAACTGCTCGGAGGTGAAGGTCGGATCGACGCCGGCGAAGGCGAACGCCTTGCGCATCGTCTCCTCGCGCTCGGCCTGCAGCTCCTCCTGGGTGATGATCTCTATCTGGGAGCGGTCGAAGAGCTCGAGGTAGGGCTGCAGCTGCATCCAGTACTTCGAGCGGTGGATGTAGGAGGAGTCTGGCGTCCGAGAGGACCGGGACCAGCTCGCGCGGTCTCATACCCTGCGCCGGTGGCGTGGACCCAGTGGGAGAGGATGCGCTTGATCGGGTCGCGGACCATGTAGATGAGGCGGGCGTCGGGGCAGTGCTGGCGCGGATGCGCTCCGGCACTCCCTCGAAGCGGGGCAGGTTCGTGTAGTGGGGTGAGGACTCGCCGCGCACCGGGAAGCGGTCGTCGAAGCGGCTCGCGTACCAGTCGAGGCCCAGGTCCCAGTTCAGCTCCTCGACGAAGAAGTTGAGCTCCTTCGGCTTCGACATCTGGATCTCGGGATGCAGGCCGAGGTAGTGGTGGATGCTCGTCGTGCCGCACTTCAGCCCGCCGACGATGATCAGGTTGGGAAGTGCCGCGTGGCGTTTGCGGCGGCGGCGGAAGCGGCTCCCGCGGTCGGCTGTGTAGCGCTCGCGCGCTCGCGCGCACATCGCCTCGTCGGCAGGGTCGCGGGACGCATCTGGGGGCGGTCTTGGTCGTCTCGGCCTCTGACACGAGCGGGCTAGTGTAGCTGCGATGCAGCTCAGCCGATCTCGCCTCCAGCTTCAACTCGTTCACCAACGCGCGCAGGGCGTTCTTCGAGCATCTCTCCGATATCCACTGGGCCCCCTTCGCGCTCGCGCTCGGCTTCCTGCTGGCGATGCAGCTGGCACGGGCCTGGGCGTGGCGGAACGTGCTGCGGGCGGCCTACCCCGCCCACCGCATCTCCTTCCTGCGGCTGGGCGCCGCCTACCTCGCCGGGGCGGGGATCAACGCCGTCGTCCCGGCCCATGCCGGCGACGTGACCAAGGTCTTCCTGGTCAAACGTCAGATCCCGGACTCCTCCTACCCGGCCGTGACCTCCTCGTTCCTGGTGCAGTCGGTCTTCGACACCGCCGTCGGGCCTCCTCGTCCTCCTCTACGCGATCACCCAGGGCCTGCTTCCGCCGCTGCCGGAACTGCCGAACCTGCCGGCCTTCGAGATCTCCTTCTGGGCGAACCATCCGCAGGCGTTTCTGATCGCGACCGGGGCCTGCTTGCCGCGATCGCGTTCGGCGATCTACTTCCTCGCCCACCACGTGCGGCGCTTCTGGGCGCGCGTGCGACAGGGCCTGGTCATCCTCAGCCAGCCGCGTCGCTATATGCGGGAGGTCGCCGCCTGGCAGGGGGTCGGGTGGCTCTGCCGCTTCGCCGCCTTCTGGTTCTTCCTCCAGGCGTTCGGGATCGGCGGCTCGGTCGCCGACGTGATGCTGGTGATGAGCGTCCAGGCGATTGCCAACATCATTCCCTTCACCCCCGGCGGCGCCGGCGCCCAGCAGGCGCTGCTGGTGGCGACGTTGACCGGGCCCTCGCGCACCGCCGTCCTCTCCTTCTCGGTCGGGACGCAGATCGCGATGGCGGCCTGGTCCGTCGTGCTCGGCTTCGCTGCGATCCTGCTCGTCTTCCGCACCACCGACTGGCGAGGCCTGATCCGCCAGGCAGAAGAGGATCGGACGGCCTCAGCCTCGCCTCAGCTCGACCAGCCGGGATAGCGTGGGCCGATGTGCCACTGCCACGGGGGGCGCTCGGCCGGAGGGAAGTCGTAGTGGTTGCGTCCCGGGAGGGTCTCCAGGGGGACCAGGGCGGGGTCGTCGCGGAGCAGGACCGGGACGTCGCTCGCCGCGTCCACGTCGGCCTGGGTCGCGCGGCGCGCCACCCCTTCCCAGCCGAGGCCTGGGCGGTGAGCCAGAAGACGATCTCGACCCAGCCGAGCGAGTCGCGGCGGTCGACGAGTTGGGTGAAGGCGGTGGTGCGCCGGCCCGAGGGCGTCAGGTGGCGCCCGGCGGCGACGGCGCAGCTCTCCTTCCTGCAACGGCGGAAATCGACCGGGATCAGCGGTAGGCCGGAGGGGCCGGGCTTGGCGGCCGGCGCCGGGGCGAGCGCCCGCGCGAGCCGTGCCAGCGGCCAGCCGTAGGCGGGCACCAGCGGGTGGTGGCGGCAGGCGTCGGGGAGGCGAGGCGCGCACTCGATCCGCCGCCCGACCGCGCCCGCCAGGGTCGCGTCTGGCGCCGACTTCTCCGCCCGCCGCGACGGCGGCGATCGCGGCCAGCAGGAGCAGGGCGATCAGCGCCGCCAGCCCGGCCTGCTCGACGCTCGCCGATCCGCGCTCCCGCTGCCCACCGTGCCGCATGGTTCGAGGCTAGGCCGCTCGGGCGCGCGTGGGGCGCGAAGAATGCGCCGTGAGTGGGTCGATCCTCCGCCCGTCTGCTTACATGTCGGACATGGAGGGCAGCCCCTTCAACCTCTTCGGCGACCCGGACGAGTTCCGCGCTCGGATGGAGGAGCTCTCCGAGCAGATGCAGTCCTCCCAGCGCGTCGCCTGGGCCGACAACGCGATCAAGCTGGCGGTCGAGATGACCGTCGCCTCGATCGGCCGCCTCGACCTCGCCGGCAGCGCCGACGAGCAGGCGATGCAGGTCCGCGACGCGATCCGCGTCCTCTTCCCCGAGGCTGTGACCCTCGTGCGCGAGGCGCGCGAAGGCCTGGCCTTGAGGCCGCCGGACACTGCGCATTTCGGCGTCCTCAGTCGTCCGAATAGTGCTGCTGATGCATATCCGGTTCGCTCAGGTAGACGTGCGGAGCTGGGCGGCAACGACCCGATCTGCACCCAGGTATCCCCCCGGGCGCAGCCATCCGACTTCGACCACACGCAGAGTGGGGTCAATGTCGGCTGCGTCGACCGATCGCCGTCGCGAGGTGTGCTCCGGGGAGTTGAGGTGCGCGCACCTGAGCGAACCGGATACGCATCAGCGCTGCTATTCGGACTCCCTGCGTCCTTGAACTGCTTGGTCCGGCTGCCTCAGGACTCGTTCAAAGCAGCTCGAGGCGCAGCGAGACTACGGCGCCGCGGCCGCTGATGCCCCCGGCCAGCTCGATCGGCAGGGCGATCAGCAGCGCCGGAATCGCCAGCACGACGCAGATCAGCGCATCGATCCTCCGTTGCCAGCGCTGCTCGCCGGGAACCGCCTCCGCCCGGCCGAGGGCGCCGAGGGCGACGTTGCTGCCGAAGGTGACGCTGTTGAGGACCGTCTGCCACATCGCGGCGACACCGGCGCCAGGAGCCCAGCGACGCTTCGTCACCACCTGGTCGCGCACCGCGACCAGCCTCTGCACCGCGTCGACGGTGAAGAGGTAGCGCACGCCGGGCTCCAGACCCACCCAGCCGGCCCCGCCCAACGACGCCGCCACGCTCGCCCGGTTGGCGATCCGCAGCGAGTCGCCGGCGACGAGCAGGCCCAGTTCCCGCAGCGCCTCCTCGGCGCCGCCTGCCTCGCCGACCACACCCAGGCCGCAGCTCTCGCAGCGCCGGACCGCGCCGCCCAGCCCATGCCCCTCTCCCACCCAGCCGAACAGCGGCTCCCCACAGGCTGGGCAGGGCGGGTTGTCGGGGCCGCTGCCCGCCTCCAATGGCACCGTCGGGGTCTGCCGCGCTCTGTTCATGCGCTGTAGCGTACGGCCGGTGCGGCTCGGAGAGATCATGACCGCGGGCGTTGTCACCGCCACCCAGGAGGCGAGCGCGATGTCGGTGGCGCGGCTGATGCGTGACCACCGGGTCGGCTCGGTGGTCGTCGTCGACTCGGCCGGGTCACCTGTGGCGATGGTCACCGACCGCGATCTTGCGCTGCGGGTCTTCGCCGAGGGAGTGAGCGCGGAGTCCCCGGTAGGCGAGCACGCTTCGCACCCGCTGGTCTGCGGAGAGCCGGAGATGGAGCTCGAGGAGGCGGCCGCGCTGATGGTCCGCCACCGGGTGCGGCGGCTGCCGGTTCTCGACCGCGAGGAGCTCGCCGGCATCGTCACCCTCGATGACATCGCCGTGCGCACAGGCAACCTGGAGGTGGCGCAGAAGATGACCCAGGAGGTCATCGAGGGCGCGCTTCCGCAGTTCTACTTCCACGAGAGGGGTTGATTTGAACAGCAGCAGGGCAGGGGTATTGGAGTGGGAGCGTCGCTGGGCGACCCCGGTCGGATTGGCAGCGCTCGCCGCGGTGGCCCTGGTGATCGGGGCGATCGTCGTCGGCACGCAGGCCGTCGGCAGCGGCAGCGGGGATGCCGCATTGCTGCGCGACGTCGACCAGCACCGCAGCGCCGAGATGATCTCCAGCATCCTGCAGGCGCTCGGCATGGTGCTTCTCGCGGCGCCGCTCTACTACCTGTTCCGCGCCGCCAAGGCCCGCAGCGAGAAGATGCGCGGTCAGCTCGTCGGGGTCGTCGTCGCGGCGCCTCTGTTCCTCGCCGTGCTCGCGATCCTCAGCGGCGTCTCGACCCTTCACGCTGCCACCGAATTCATCGCCAAGGGAGTGACGGGGACCGGGGACCACGCCAACAAGGTCGCCTCCGACACGATCACCGAAGCGCCGCTGCGCCCGCTCACCGCCGGCTTCGCCATCGGCGGGCAGCTCGGCTTCGTGGTCGGGATGTTCTACACCTCGCTGTACGCGATGCGGACCGGCCTGCTGACCCGCTTCTGGGGCTCGCTCGGGATGGCGCTCGGCGCGGTCTCCTTCCTCTTCTTCCAGTTCGCGCTGCTCTGGTTCGTCTACCTGGCGCTGCTCCTGCTCGGCCGGGTCCCCGGAGGGCGGCCGCCGGCGTGGGCTGCCGGGGAAGCGATTCCCTGGCCCACTCCCGGCGAGAAAGCCGCCGCGTCGCTGGGTTCGGGCAACGGTTCCTCGCCGACGCTCGGCGAAGGCCAGGAGGGGGAGGGGCCGAGCGAGGGAGAGCGCCGCAAGCGCAAGCAGCGGGACTGAGGCGGGCCGCTCAGGCGGCTCGCTCGCGCACCACCTCGGCGATGTCCAGCCGTCGCACCGAGCGCAGGCCGGGTCGCTCGGAGAGCAGCGCGACGGCGAGGATCGCCAGCGAGGAGAGGACAAGGGTCGAGGTCCTGATCTCCAGTTCGAAGGAGAACTCGTCGCTGGCGAAGGAGGCGAGAAAGAGCCGCGCCACCTCGTAGCCGACCAGCAGGCCGGGGACGATCCCGATCGCGGTGACGAGGAAGTTCTCGGCGGTGATCATCCTCGAGAGGGTGCGGAACGGGGTGCCGGCGGCGCGCAGCGTCGCGACCTCCACAGCCCGCTCGGCGAGGTTGGCCTGGATCGAGTTGTAGAGCAGGGTGAAGGCCATAGCCGCCCCGAACAGCAGCATCATGCCGACGAAGGCGTAGTAGAGGCCGAGGTAGCTGTTGACTGTGTGCAGCAGGGCCTTGGAGTCGGTGAAGGCGACGACGCCGGGCAGCGAGCCGAGGCGGTGGCGCATCGCTTCGCGGTCGGCACCGGGCGCATAGCGGACGAAGGCGACGTTTCCCAGCCCCAGTCGCGGCCCGGCGAGGCGGCGGATCGGTTCCAGGGGCGCGTAGACGTAGGTGCCCAGCGGCTCTTCGAGGAAGCTCTCGACCGGCGCGCGCGCCGAGGCGCCGGTCCCGGGCGCGGTCAGACGAACCTCGTCACCGGCGCCGATGTCCAGTTTCGAGCGCAGGGCCTGGCCGGCCAGGAGGCCGTCGGCGGGCAGCGAGGTCGTCCCACCGCCGTCGAGTAGGAAGCCGTGCATCGTCGTTCCGCGTCGCAGGCCGACGAGCGAGGTCTGGTAGCGGTGCCCGTTCGCCTGCACTGAGACCGGCACGTTGGCGCCAGGCTCGACTTCGGTTACCCCCCGCGTGTCGCGGATGCGGCGCAGCTCGGGCTGCTCCAGCGCGCCGCGGAAGTAGAGCTCCGCGTCCTGGCGGTCGATCTGGCGGTACTGGCGGTCGGTCAGGATCTGCGCTGTGTCGACCATCCCCCAGGAGACGACGATCAGGGTGAGGGCGAGGACGACTCCGAGGATCGTCGAGAGCGAGCGGCGCGGGTTGCGCCCGATCGACCGGATCGTCATCCGCCAGCGCACCGGGAGCCGCCGCAGCGGCGGCAGCAGCCGCTCAGCCAGGCTGAGCCGGCCTCCGCGCGCCGGCGCGAAACGCCGCATCGCCTCCGCCGGCGGAACCCGCGCCGCCGAGGCCGCCGGGAGCGCTGCCGCCAGTGCGCCGGTGAGCAGCCCGAATGCGACCCCGATCAGCGCCGTCAGCGGAGAGATCGTGACCAGCGTGATCGGGATCGAGAGCTCCGTCGTGTATGCGTGGGTGACGACCCCGGCCAGGGCGGTGCCGGCGGCCGCGCCCAGCACTCCGCCGGCCAGCCCCGCGACCACGCCGAAGGTGAGGTAGTGGGCGACGACCTGACGGCGTGAGTAGCCGCAGGCGCGCAGCATCCCGATGATCGGGCGCTGTGCGGTGACGAGCCGGCGCATCAGCATCCCGGTGGCGAGCGCGGCTGCGGTGAGGAAGAGCAGCGGGAAGAGGATCGCCAGCTCGCGGAAGCTGGTCACGTCCTGTTGCAGGGCGCTGTTGGACGCCTGGTCGGCGCGGGTGAGGACGTCGGCGGCGCCGAGCGCGACGGCATCGCGGCTCAGCTTCGCGGTCAGCGCGGGGTCCGCCCGCCCGCCCGCGTAATAGACCGCCACCTGATTGGGACTGGAGAGCCCGGCCAGGCGCAGCGCAAGCGGCTCGGCGGCGAAGATCACGCCGAAGTCCTTCGGTGCCGGGAGGATGTCCTGGCGGCTGCGGGCCGGCCAGAAGTACTCGGGGGAGGAGGCCACGCCGAGCACGCGCACGGTCGCCGGGCCGGTGGCGCCGCTGACGGTGAGGCGGTCACCGGGCGCGAGGTCGAAGGAGTCGGCCATGTGCTTCTCGACCAGCACTCCGGTCGGATCGCCGGGCCGCAGGTAGGTGCCGCTGCGAACGTCGACCCGGTTCACGGACGGTTGGTGTGCGGCGGGGAGGCTGACGATTCGGCCGAGGAACTTGTTCCCCCCGACTCGCAGCGGCAGGTCGGCCTGGGCTCGCGCCTGCGCCGACTCGACCCCGGCCGCGCCCCGGGCGTCCGCCGCCATGCTGCCCGCCCGCCCGCCGGTCACCGTCAGGTTCGCGAAGCGGTACTCGGTGAAGGCGCGCTTGTAGGAGGAGTCGAGGTTGCGGTAAGCGTCGTAGCTGGCGCCGAAGAGGGTGACTCCGAGGAAGATCGTGAGCGCGATGGCGAGGAAGGAGGCAAGCTGGCGCCGCATGTCCCGCCGCGCCTTTGTGCGAAGCGTCTTCACCAGTCGAGCTGCTCGGCCGGGGCCGGGGCCGGATTGCGCTCGTCGGCGACGATGCCGCCGTCACGCATGCGCAACACCCGGTCGGCCATCCGCCCGATCGACGCGTTGTGGGTGACCAGCAGCACGGTCTGGCCCATCTCGTGGCTGAGCTCGTGCAGCAGGCCCAGCACGGTGCGCCCGGTCTCCAGGTCCAGCGCCCCCGTCGGCTCGTCGCCGAGCAGGATGCGGGGGCCGCCGGCGAGGGCGCGGGCAACGGCGACCCGTTGCTGCTCGCCGCCGGAGAGCTGAGCCGGGAAGTGGTCGATGCGGTCGCCGAGGCCGACTCGCTCCAGCATCTCTGCCGAGCGGTCGGCTCCGTGCCCGAGCTCGGCGATCAGCTCAACGTTCTCCAGGGCGGTCAGGGTCGGGATCAGGTTGAAGAACTGGAAGATGAAGCCGACCGTTTCGCGGCGGAACCGGGTCCGCCCCTCCTCGTCGAGCGCGGTCACGTCCTGGCCGGCTACCTCGATCTCGCCCTCGCTAGCCGGCTCGATGCCGCCGATCAGGTTAAGCAGCGTCGTCTTGCCCGAGCCGCTCGGGCCGAGCAGCACGACGAACTCCTCCGGCCAGATCTCGAGGTCGACTCCGCGGAGCGCCTGGACTGCGATCCCGCCGCTGCCGTACGTCTTGCGGACGCCGCGCAGGGAGATCGCCGGAGTCATCGCTACCCGAGCGGGTTGAGGCCGGGCGGCGCCTCGGCGTGCTCGGCGGCCCGCGCCCGCTTGCGTTGGGTGCGGATCTCGCTGAGGATCCTCTCCAGGCGCGGCTCCTGGGAGGTGTCGACGTGGGTCATCGCCGCCGCGACCGCCGGGTGGACCGCGGCGATCCGCTCGTGCATCGCCTGGGCGACGGCGCGGTAGGCGGGGTGGCCCTCGCGACCGGAGCGCAGCTCGATCAGGTGCATCGCCTCGCGCGCGTTGAGGTCGAGGCAGTAGCGGATCCGGTAGGCGAGGCTGAGTGCGTAGGGGGCGGCCTCGCGCAGGCCTGCTGCGTCGAGGCGCTCGTACTCGACGCGCGAAACCTCGAGCGCCCGCTCGAACTCGCCGCCGAGCCCGGCCTCGGCGACCTCACCGGGGATCCCGGCGCCGAGGTCCGGCCCCAGCCGCTGCCACTGGCAGGTCAGCATCCGATGGCGCTGAAGGTCGCGGAAGGCGCCGTAGTCGGAGACGATCTCGAAGCGGTAGCGCACCGCCTCGAAGCCGCGTCCGGGGCGGTGGCGTCGGTTGGCGCGCTCGCCGATGAGCGCGCCCAGCAGCTCGGCTCGCTCGGAGCGGTCGAGCACGTCGAGGCGGGCGAGGATCTCGGTCTGCGGGGCGCCGGCCGACTCGAACAGGCAGGCGGCGAGCAGGTCCTCTTCGCTGCCGTCGACGTGGATCAGCTCGACCGAGGGAGCTTCCTCGCCCCCGCCGCGGCGGTCGAGGCCCAGCCGCGAGACCCAGCTCTCGGTCTGCTCGCGGCGTTGCTGGAGGTAGGAGATCCACTCCCCGCCGCGGTCGGGGCGCTGTACCCGCGAGACGAAGCTCGGCATCACGCGCTGCAGCTCCGTCAGGATCATCGCGCCGAACTCGCGCGCCTCCGGCAGCGGCGACGCCATCAGGCGCAGGATCAGCTGCTCATAGGCCTGGCCGGAGGCGTAGATGCCGACATGGCTCAGCGTCGCAGCCGGCAGCAGACCGCGCAGCAGGTCGAGCGCCTTGGCGCGGATCGAGTGCCCCCAGGCCGCCTCGGGCTCACCATCGCCGCGCGGCCAGCGCTCGGCCGCCCACACCTCGACCAGCTCCAGCAGGCGCGAGTAGATCGAGAACAGCTCGTCCATCGCCACCGCGAACTGCGGGCCGAGCCCCTCGTTGCGGTAGTAGCGGTAACCGCCGCCGGCGTCCGCCGGGAGGGGCTTGTCATAGGGGATGTAGCGGGTCGATTGCTCCAGGTAGGCGGCAAGGCGACCGCGCTGCAGCACCTTGGTGAGGATGTTGGAGACCCACTCGCAGGCGACGTGGGCGCCGCCGACCTGGGCGATCGAGTCGTCGCCGTAGCCGAGGAAGACCCGCTCGTAAAGCTTTGCCGCCCGCTCTCCCTCCTCCGCGTCGAAGGGGCGCCCGCCGGGCGGCGAGTCGGCGGCGAACTCCTCCAGGTAGAGGCGCCGAACCGTCCCCGAATAACGCGAATAGCGGGCAAAAAGCGCTCCCTTGACGGTCTCGGGGAGGTTGACCAGGGCGAAGACGGGGCGGTCGAGGTTGGTGAAATGAGGGGTGAGGATCGCTCGCTCCTCGGGGGTGAAGTCCTCGACTGGGTAGCGCACCGGGGCATCGTAGCCGCGGGTGGTGACGGGCTCGCGACAGGCGCATATGCTGGTCGGTAACCGCGGTCCGCAATTGACGACGATGAACCCGCGCCCGGCATCCAAGTTCGCTCCCGACCCCCGCAACGTCGGCGGTCGCTACTGGGCGAGTGCGCTGATCGCCGTTGCGGTCGGCCTGGTGACGCCGCTGCTGGTCGGCTCCTTCACCCGCGAGCAGCTGCTCGCGATCGGCCTGATCGAGGCGTTGTGCCTCGTCGTCGCCGGCGCCAGCGCGATCGCGATGACGCGGCGGCTGGAGGCGAGCCGGCAACGGTTCTGGGAGCTTTCCCGCCGCGACGAGCTGACCGGGGTGGGGAACTATCGGGCGTTGCACGAGCGCATCGCCGAGGAGCTGACGCGGCACTCGCGGCGGGCTCGCGAATTCGCCGTGGTCCTGATCGACCTCGACGGCTTCAAGCAGGTCAACGAGACCTTCGGGCACCTCGAAGGCGATCGGATGCTGGCCGAGATCGGCGCCGCCCTGCGCGAGGAGGTACGGGCCGAGGACTCGGTCTTCCGCCAGGGGGGCGACGAGTTCGCGGTGATCGCACCGGAGACCAACGGCGAGGAGGTCGAAGACGTGGCGGCGCGGTTGCGCCACCGCATACGCGAGTGCGGCAACGAGGAGATGAACGTCTCAGCCGCGACCGGGTTCGCGATCTTTCCCGCCGACGGCCGCTCCGCCGACGAGCTGCTCAGCGTCGCCGACGCCGACCTCTTCGGGACGAAGCGGGGTATGCCACCCGAGAAGTAGCGCCGGAACAGGCGCGCGAGCGCAACTTTTCAGCGGATCAGGTCAAAAGTCACGCGCAGGCCTTGACCGGCGCGGCCGGCGCGGCTTTTCTGGCGATGGAAGCCGGGCCGCGCGGGCACCGGCCGATCGAGGGGGTTGGCGATGGGGCGGGTGACTACGGCGGCTTTGGTCGCGATCGCGGTGACGGCGCTGGCCGCGTTGGGGCAGGCGGGGGCGAGGCCGGGCTCGCCGGAGACGGCGGTCGTCTCGCTGGGGGACAGCTTCATCTCCGGCGAGGGTGGGCGCTGGATGGGCAACGGCTCCGAAGCGTTCGGGACCCGCTCGGGGACAGACCGCGCCGCCTTCGATTGCGGGGGGTGGGGCTGCGAGTACGACCCGAGCCGCGTCTATGGGCGCTCCGAGCGCGACGATTGCCACCGCTCCGACGTGGCCCCGATCCGCAGCGCGCCGGTGGGGGTCGGCAAGAGGGTCAACCTCGCCTGCTCGGGTGCGCGGGCCGTAAACCTGTGGCGGGCAGCGGTCGGCGGCCAGCCGCATTTCGGGGAGGCGCCGCAGGCCGACCGGCTCGCGGCGGTGGCGCGTCGGGCCGACGTGCGGATGATCGTGGTGACGGTCGGAGCCAATGACGTCGGCTTCGGCGGCCTGGTGGTGGACTGTGCCCTGGACTGGGCCAGCAGCTCGCCTGAAGACCCTGTCTACTGCAGGGGCGGAGCGCAGGCCGAGATCGAGGCCGCCCTGCCCGTCGCCGCAGCGCGCCTTCGCAAGGCGCTGCGGGAGGTCCGCGCGGCGATGGCGGCCGCCGGCTACCGGCGCTCGGACTACAGGCTGGTCGCGATGGGCTACGCATCGCCATTTCCCGCCGGGCGCTGGATCCGCTACCCCGAGTACGGCTGGAGCCGCCTCGGCGACGGCGGCTGTCCGCTCTGGAACGCCGACGCCGACTGGGCGGCGAGCCGTGCGACGCCGTCGATCGACGCGATGATGAGAACGGTCGCGGCGAGCGCCGGCGCCGAGTACCTCGACCTCCAGCACGCTCTCGACGGCCACCAGCTCTGCGATCGCCGCTCCCGCCTCGTCGGGCCGGAGGGCCCCTCTCCCGTCACGGCGGAATGGGTCCGCCGCCTCTCCTTCGCCCAGGGGGCAACCCGCGAGTCGCTGCACCCCAACGCCTACGGCCAGCGAGCTATCGACGCCTGTCTCGGCCTGGTCTACGCGCAACCTCGCGGTGAATACGCCTGCCACGACACCCCCGGCCGCGGCTACGCCGGCGGCATGCGCCTGGAGCGCCTCAGGTAGCGAGATGATTTCTCCTCATCGCCGTAGACGTCTAAGGATCTCGGCGGGAGGGCAGGTCTCGCCCTATGGCGCGGCTGCCATCAACTCGACGCGGTGGCCCCCGGGGGCGACGACGAGGCCACGCGGTGCCCCCCAGTGCTCGCGCCGGCGCTCGACCTCGAAGCCGTGCTTGTGCAGCGCGCCGACCAATCGCTCGAAATCCGTCACCACGATGGCGGTGTGCCCACTTGCTGGAACGACGGGCGGCCCGATCGGAATCAGGTGGATCTGCGTCCCATCCCGCTCCAGCCAGGTGTTGGCGCTGAGCGTCTCGGGCGGCTCGACGAGCACGAAGCCAAGCAGTTGCCAGAGCTCGACTGAGCGCTCCAGGTCATCCGGCGCCACCTCGATCCCGACGTGCTGGAGCATCAGAGGAGCAACGAGACTAGGGCAGCCGCGACGACTATCGCTGTCGACCAGGCGACCGCCTCGGCGGTGATCTCCATGTCCAGGCCGTAGGCATGGGCGACGACCATCGAGTTGAGGCCGGAGGGCATTGCCGAAAGCAGGCGGTAGGCGGCCGGGAGCTCGATCAACGGCGCTGCCAGCAGCATCAGCAGCGCGGGCACGACGGCGAGGCGGGTGGCGACCGCAAGCGCCACCGGCCGGGTCAGCGGCGGTGGCATCGGCAGCTCGCCACGCTCGGCGTTCTCGGCCAGGGTGGCTCCGACGGCGAAGAAGCCGATTGGCAGGATCGCGACGATCAGGGCCTGGGAAACGTCGACCAGGGCGGACGGTGCCAACGAGCTTGGTGCGAGCAGGCCGGCGATCGCCGCGTAGAGGGGAGGGTTGCGGGTGAAGAAGGCGCGCACCCGTTCGCGCGCCCCTTCTCCCGCCTTCGTCCCGAACGCGGCTCCGACCGCGAAGGCGCCGAGCAGCAGGCAGGGGCCGGTGACCAGGACGTCGTAGAGAACCGCGGTCGAGAGCTGGTCGCGGCCGAGCAGCGCTACCGTCAGCGGGTAGCCGAGATAGCCGGTGTTGACGCTGAGCACGGTGCAGACGACCGCGCCCGTCTGGAAGCGGGGCAGGCGCAGGACGCGACTCGCCACCCACCAGGCGAGCAGGGCGCCGAGCGAGGAGGCGACGATCCCGAGCACGAGGCCGACTCCGTGTGAGACGTCGACTTCGCTGGCTGCGATGTTGAAGAAGATCACCGGCGGCAGCAGCACGTAGAGCAGCAGCAGCAGGGCGCGGCGGGCGGCGAGCGCGGCTCCCTGCGGCCAGCGGCCCTCCGACCAGACGCCGACGGCGACGGCAGCGACGATCGCGGCGGCGGTGAGCAGGACGCCCATCGGGCGCCCCTACCCGAAGAGCGAGGCGCCCGCGTGGGCCGCGAAATCGACCAGCGGCTGGGGGATGACGCCGAAGAAGATGACCGCCGCCGCGGCGAGCAGAGCCGGGGCGAGGAGGTAGGCACGTCGCCCCGCCTCCGGGTCGATCGGGTCCGCCTCGGGAGCGGCGCCGGCGATCGCGGGAGCCGCCCCCACCCCAGCCGGCTCTCCTCCCGGCCGCATCCACATCGCGGCAACCACCGGCAGGTAATAGGCGAGGGAGATCATCGTGCCGACTGCGATGAAGACCGCCAGCCAGGTGTAATCGCCTTCGACCAGGGCCTCGATCAGGTAGAGCTTGCCGATGAAGCCCGCCGTCGCCGGCAGCCCGGCGAGGCCGAGCATCGAGATGGTCAGCGGCCAGGCGAGCAGCGGTCTCTCGCGACCCAGCCCCTCGACGGCGCGGATGTCGTCGCCGTGGGCGGTCTCGCGCTCGCGGGCGACGACGACGGCGAAGGCGGAGAGGTTCATGAAGGCGTAGGCGGAGAGGTAGAAGACGAGCGCGTCGACCCCGGCCTGCGAGGCGACGACGAGGCCGCCGAGGATGTAGCCGGCCTGGGCGACACCGGAGTAGCCGAGCATCCGCTTCAGCGAGCGCTGGCCGAGCGCGCCGACGTTGCCGACGACGATCGAGATCGCCGCCAGGACCGCCAGGGCGGGCTGCCATTCGCTCGCCTGCGGCGCCAGCGCCACGTCGAAGAAGCGGACGAAGACCGCGAACGCCGCCGCCTTGGTCGCCACCGCCATGAAGCCGGTGATCGGCGTCGGGGCGCCCTCGTAGACATCGGGGGTCCACTGGTGGAAGGGGGCGATCGAGGTCTTGAAGGCGAGCCCGACCGTCGCCATCCCGATCCCGACGAGGACCAGCGGGTCGCCGAGCACGCCCTTCTGCGCGATCCCGGCGGCGATCCCCGCGAACCCGGTGGAGCCGCTGCCGCCGTAGACGAACGCCATTCCGTAGAGCAGCGTCGCCGAGCCGAGCGAGCCGACGATCAGGTACTTCAGCCCCGACTCGAGCGAGCGCTCGCGGCGCATGTTGGCGGCGCAGAGGATGTAGAGCGGGATCGAGAGCGTCTCGATCGCGACGAAGAAGCTGACCAGGTTCTGGGCCTGGGCAAGGAGGACCATCCCCAGCACCGAGCC
Source organism: uncultured Solirubrobacterales bacterium (assembly GCA_963838035.1). GTDB lineage: Bacteria > Actinomycetota > Thermoleophilia > Solirubrobacterales > 70-9 > CAVVNN01. The sequence goes on along the minus strand of CAWIPM010000008.1, from coordinate 93,147 downwards.
GAGCAGCAGCGCGTGGTACTCACCCGAGCCGACCTGCTCCGCAGCCGGCTCACGCAGGGAGAGGCAGACCGCGAAGGCGGCGGTGAGGATCGCGATCAGCGAGATCGAGATCGCCAGGTCGTCGAGCCGCAGCGCACCGGCAACCAGAGTGGTCGGGTCGTTCCATTGCAGGACGAGTCCCGCCGCCGTCACCGCCAGGATCGCCAGGGTCAACCAGGGCGCCGTCCGCCGCAAGGGCTTGAACACCGCGCTGAGCAGCACGACGCAGACACCGGCCACCAGCGCGATGACGGGCAGGAGCGCTGCGTAGTCGATGTGGGGGGGATGAAACGTCATTGGGCTGGGGTTATGAGTCGCTTGGCCAGCTTGGAAGAAAGGCAGGGAGGCTGACCCTCCTTCATCGCTTCGTCCAGCTCCGCGATGGATGAGTAGCCAGCAGTGCAGGTCGAGGCGACAGTGCGATTCACCGACACATCGGTGCGGTGGAGGATCAGCTGCGGGTAGAGCGCCAGGCCGAGGATGCAGAGGACCAGCGGGGCGAGGACGACGCTGTCGCGCCAGCCGATATCACGCGAGGCGAACCCGTCCGGCTTGCGGTTGTGCATCGTGCGTTGGTAGAGGCGCAGCGCGTAGTAGGCGGACATCGCCACGCCGCTGATGGCGACAAAGGCGAAGACGATCTTCGACTGGAAGAGGCCGTTGAGGATGTAGAACTCGCCGATGAAGTTGGCCGACCCGGGCATCGCCAGGGTCGCCAAGGTGACGACGAGGAACAGGGCGGCGAGCACCGGGGCGCGCATCGCCATCCCGCCCATCTGGCGCAGGTCCTCTGTTCCCGTCCTCTCGGCGAGGATCGCGACGATGATGAATATCGGCGCCACGACGAGGCCGTGGTTGACCATCTGCAGCACCGCGCCGTTGGCCCCGTCGGCGCGCAGGGCGAAGATCCCGGCGGTTATGAAGCCGAGCTGGGCGACCGAGGAGTAGCCGGCGATCAGCCGCAAGTTGGTCTGGGTGAAGGCCATCACCGAGCCGTAGAGGATCGAGGCCAGGGCGATCACCAGGATCACCGTCTGGAACTGGGCCGTCGCCGCGGGGAAGAGTGGCAGCACGATCCGCAGGAAGCCGTAGGCGCCGACCTTTGCGAGCACCCCGGAGAAGACCGCCAGCGCCGGCAGCGGCGCGGCGCGGTAGGCGTCGGGCATCCAGCCGTGCAGGAGGAAGGCGGGCATCTTGACCAGGAACGCGGCGGCGAAGAACCAGAAGATCCAACGCTGGCTGCCGTCGCCGAGGGGATGCTTGCTCAATTCGGCGATCGAGAAGGTGAGGTGGCCGCCGTCGGCGGAGAGGATCGCGGTGGCGATCGCCGCGACCAGCATCAGCAGCGAGCCGATCAGGGTGTAGACGATCATCTTCAGCGTCGCCGCCGAGGCGGTCACCCCGTCGGCCCGGTCGGTCCCCCAGGCGCCGAAGAGGAAATAGAACGGGACCAGCATCAGGTCGAAGAAGAGGACGAAGAGGAGCAGGTCCTGGGCGATGAAGGAGCCCAGCGTCGCGGTCTCGGCGAGGAGCAGGAGGAAGAAGAAGAGCTGCGGTCGCCGCTGCTCGCGGAATGCGGCGAAAGCCGTGGCGCCGGTCCACAGCACCGCGGTCAGCAGCACCAGGAAGACGTTGAGCCCGTCGATCCCGAGGCTGTAGTCGACTCCCAGCCCGGAGATCCAGCTGACGTCGACGGTGTCCTGCAGCCCGCTCGCCCCGGAGTCGAATCCGGCGAGCAGCGCGATCGCGATCCCCAGGGTGGTGAGCGCCCCCGCGGTGGCCCACCAGCCTGTCGCCCGCTTGGGCAGGAAGAGGCCGATGGCGCCGAAGACCAGCGGTGTCCAGAGCAGTGAGTTGATCATGAGGAGGTGAGCAGGAAGTAGAGGGCGAGCCCGGCGAAGCCGGCGACCAGGAGCAGCGCGTAGCTGCGGACGAATCCGTTCTGCACAGCGCGGACGACGCCCCCGGCGCCGCGCACCGTCTCCTCGGTGCCGTTGACGAGGCCGTCGACGACGAGGCGCTCGAAGGTGCGGTCGGCGAAGCGGCCGATGGCGAGTGCCGGCCGCACGACCGCTACGTCGATCAGCTCGTCGAAGTACCACTTGTTGACGCAGAGCAGGTAGACCGGGCGGAGGCGTTCGCGGAACAGCGCCGGCAGCTCGGGCCGCGCCACCCACAGCACCCAGGCTACGAAGATGCCTGCCAGCGAGATCGCCGCGCCGATCGCCAGCCCGGTCCAGTCGTGGCCTGTCGTCGGCTGGATCGCCGCCAACGGCGAGTTGGCGAAGACCGGGTCGAGGAAGTTGAAGAGGACGTTGTCGACGCCGGGGATCTCGATCAGACCGGCAAACAGCGCCCCGAACCCGAGGATCGCCATCGCCACCGCCATCGGCCACGACTGCTCGGCGATGTGGTGATGGGCGCCGGGGAAGCCGACGTCGGTGTCCTCGAGCTCGTCGGTCGCAGGGTTGATCGGCTCGCCGTGGTGGAGGTGGCCGGTGTCGATCAGCTCCTGCGCCTCCTCGCACGGCGTGCCGGGCAGGACTCGGAAGACGAGGCGGAAGGTGTAGATCGCCGTCAGGAAGGCGCCGACGTAGCCGCCGATCGCCATCCACCCATACATCCCGCCGCGGGTCGAGGCATAGGAGAGGATCGAGTCCTTGGAGAAGAAGCCGGATGTGAGGGGGAAGGCGGCCAGCGCCAGGGCGCCGATCAGGAACAGCAGCGAGGTGAACCGCATCGCCTTCCAGAAGCCGCTCATCCGGTCGATGTCCTGGCGGTTCGCCATCGCCGAGATGATCGAGCCGGCCGCCATGAACAGCAGCGCCTTGAAGAAGGCATGGGTCATCAGGTGGAAGAGCCCGGCCGAGTAGGCGCCGATCGAGACTCCCATGATCATGTAGCCGATCTGGCTCATCGTCGAGTAGGCGATCGCCCTCTTCAGGTCTGTCATCGCGATCGCGATCGTGCCGGCGACCAGCAGCGTCGCCAGGCCGGTGAAGGCGGCGATGTCGGCTGCCGTGGGCGCCAGGACGAAGAGGACGTGGGTGCGGGCGATCAGGTAGACGCCGGCGGTCACCATCGTCGCCGCGTGGATCAGCGAGGAGACCGGGGTCGGCCCCTCCATCGCGTCGGGCAGCCAGGTGTGCAGCGGCAGCTGGGCCGACTTGGCGAAGGCGCCGACGAGGAGCAGCAGGCAGATCGCCGTGACGCTCCACTCGTTGGCGTGGAAGACGTGTGGCGCCTTGGCGAAGACCGCGCCGTATTCGAAGGTCCCCAGTTCGCGGAAGATCAGGAAGGCGGCAAGCACTAGGCCGATGTCGCCGACCACGTTGATCACGAAGGCCTTCATCCCCGCCCCGGTGGCGGTGGTCCGCCGGTACCAGAAGCTGATCAGCGCGTAGGAGGCGAAGCCGACGAAGGCCCAGCCGACGATCAGCAGCACGAAGTTGCCGGCGAGGACCAGCAGCAGCATCGAGAAGACGAAGAAGTTGAGGTAGCTGAAGAACCGGTGGTAGCCCTCGTCGGAGCCCATGTAGCCGAACGAGTAGAGGTGGATCAGCGTCGAGACTCCGGTGACGACGAGCATCATGAAGACCGACAGCGGGTCGACGAAGATGCCGAGCTTGATCTGGAGGCCCGCGGCGCTGGCGTAATCCCAGAGCGAGGATGCGTGGTGGCGGGCGTCGGGCGCCTCCCCGAGCAGGTTGACCAGGGCGCCGACCGCGCAGGCGAAGGCGAGCCCGATCGCCGCGGTGCCGAGCGCCCCGGCGAGGCGCGCCGGCAGAACCCGGAAGCCGAGCGCGATCACGATCGAGCCGAGTAGCGGGAAGAGCAGGACCAGCCAGGCCCAGGAGGTCGCGGTCATCCCCTCAGCTCCCTCAGGTCATCGACGTCGAGCGGCAGCTTGCGGCGGAAGAGGGCGACGATCAGCCCCAGGCCGACCACGACCTCGCAGGCGGCGACGACCATCACCACGATCGCGAAGACCTGCCCCTGCTGGTTGTCGACCATGCGGCTAAAGGCGACCAGGGCCAGGTTGCCGGCGTTCAGCATCAGCTCGAGGCAGAGCAGGATCACCATCGGGCTGCGCCGGATCAGGATCCCGACCGCGCCGACCGCGAAGAGCAAGCTCGACAAGACCACGTACCACTCGATGCTCATCGGGAACCTCCGGTTGAGGGCACCGCCGGAACCTCTCCCGAACGCGCCTTCGGCGCAGAGTGTTCGGGAGAGGAACCGCCGCCGCCCTCCAGCGCACGCTCCGATGGGGTCGGGTCGGGTCCGGCGGGAACTCCTCGCGACCGCGAGCCCGACGGGCCCGACCCGACCCCAGCCCGCTTGCCCGCGAGGACCACGGCTCCCACCGCGGCGAGGAGAAGCAGGATGGATGAGGCCTCGAAGGGGACGAGGAACTTTTCCAGGAGCAGGCGGCCGATCGCGGCGGGGTTGCCGAAGCCCGGGTTGACGTGGGGCCCGTCGGTCCCGAGGGCGAGGAGCGAGGAGGAGAGGACGGCGATCGAGAGCTCGACGAAGAGGGCCGCGCCGAGCAGCGGCGCGAGGAAGCGCTGGCCGGGAATCGGCTCCCACGCCGACTCGCCGCCCCCGCCGACGTAGGCGGCGACGAAGACGTAGAGGACCATCACGGCGCCGGCGTAGACGACCACCTGCGCGGCGGCGACGAAGGCCGCGGTCAGCAGCAGGAAGAGGACCGCGAGCGAGAAGAGGTGGACGATCAGCGCCAGCACGCTGTAGAAGGGGTTACGCATGGCGACGACTCCGATCGCGCCGCCCAGGGTGCCGATCGCCGCAGCGAAGAAGAGGACCTCTTCCACTACTCGCCCTCCGCTTTCAGCGGCGTCCGCTCGATCGGCTCGGCGAGCAGCATCTCCTTGGTGAAGATCAGGTCGCTCCGGTCGTAGTCGGCCATCTCGTAGTCGTGTCCCATCGTGATCGCGTCGAACGGGCAGGCGATCTCGCAGTAGCCGCAGAAGATGCAGCGCGAGAGGTTGATCTCGTAGACCGCGGCGAAGCGCTCCCCTGCCGAGACCCGCTCGCCGGGGATGTTCTCCGCCGCGACGACGCGGATGCAGTCGGCCGGGCAGGCGGCGGCGCAGAGCGAGCACCCGACGCATTTCTCGAGGCCGGTGTCCTCGAACCTGTGAAGTTTGTGGCGGCCGCGAAAGCGCGGGTAGACCGGCGTCTTCTCCTCCGGGTACTCGATCGTCAGCGGCCCCTCGATCAGCCGCGCCATCGTCGTCTTCAGCCCGCGCAGCGTCTCGCCGAAGGCGCGGTAGGCGCCGCCGACGCCGCCCGGGTCCGGCCCGCGCTGGACCTCCACCACGCTGTCGTCTTTGAGGTAGGGGAACTCGGTCATGTCAGGGTCACCAGCGCCGCGGTCACGAGCACGTTGAGAGTCGCCAGGGGGAGGAGGACCTTCCAGCCGAGGCTCATCAGCTGGTCGTAGCGCAGGCGCGGCAGCGTAGCCCGCACCCAGATGAAGAACAGGACCAGGCCCATCATCTTCGCCAGCATCCAGAGCGGGTCGAGCCAGCCGGGGCCTGGGCCCATCCAGCCGCCGAGGAACATCGCCGCCGCGACGCCGGAGACGACGATGATCTCCATGTATTCGACCAGCAGGAAGCTGCCGAAGCGCATCCCGCCGTACTCGGTCATGAAGCCCTGCACCAGTTCGGCGTCGGCCTCGGGCATGTCGAAGGGGGTCCGGTTGGTCTCGGCGAAGCCGGCCAGCATGAAGATCAGGAAGCCGACGGCCTGGGGGACGATGAACCAGATGTGGCCCTGGGCGCGGACGATTTCCACTAGCGAGAGGGAGCCGCTCATCATGATCACGCCGAGCAGCGCCAGGCCCATCGCGACCTCGTAGGAGATCAGCTGGGCGGCAGAGCGCATCGCGCCGAGCATGCTGTATTTGGAGCCCGAGGACCAGCCGCCGAGCAGCAGGCCGTAAAAGGCGATCGAGCCGACGGCGAAGAAGTAGAGGATGCCGATCGGCACGTCGATCCCGTAGAGCCCGAAACCGTCCTGGACGTCGCCCCAGGGGATGATCGCCAGCGCGAGGACACCGGAGAGGACCGGCAGCAGCGGGCCGAGGATGAACAGCGAGGGGATCGCATTGGCCGGGCGGAAGGCCTCCTTGGAGAGCAGCTTGCCGACGTCGGCGAGCGGCTGCAGGATGCCGAAGGGGCCCACCCGGTTCGGCCCATAGCGGTGCTGGAAGCGCCCGATCAGCTTCCGCTCGAGCACCGTCATCAGCGGCAGGATCGCGAAGATCACGCCGAAGATGACCAGCGACTTGACGATCATGATCCAGGTCGCTTCGACGTAATAGGGGTCGGCGATCGGCAGCATCAGCGGGGAGCCTTCTCGATCCGCACGCTCACCGGGCCGCCGTTGAGCAGCGCGTTCGCGTTCCCCTCGCTCGTCCCCTCGATCAGGAAGCAGACACCCTCCTGAACTCGCTCCCTGATCGCGACGTTCGCACGCACGTTGCTTCCGTTCTGGTTGACGCTCACCTCGTCGCCGCTCTTCAGGCCGAAACGCTCGGCGTCTGCGACGGACAGCTCTATCCGCTGCCGTGGTTCCAGGAACCTCAGAGGCGGATTGAGCTCTGTGATCGGGCCGGCCCAGAGGTCGCGGTAGGTGCCGAGGGTGAGGGCGGAGGAGGCCGTCGGTACCCCCTCCTCACTCGGAAGTCGGCCGGAAGCGCCGCCGCCGTCCGACGTCGTGGTCTGCGCCGATTCCGCAAGACGTTCGGAGGGGGTACCGACGGCCTCTCCCACGCTTGGAAATGCCGACGCTGCCGTGCGGTCCTGCCAGCGGATGCCGCGACCGCCGATGTCGGCGTCGGTGATGCCGGAGTAGAAGGGAACCGCCTCGGTCAGCGCCGCGAAGACAGCGGGCTGGGAGGCGAGCCCGTGTTCGTCGCCCAGGGAGGCGGAGAGCTCAGACAGAACGAGGACGTTCGAGAGGACGTCGCCGGGACGGGAGGCGGCGGGCCTTACCCGCTGCAGGCGTCCGTCGGGATGGGTGACCGTGCCGTCCTTCTCGGCGTGGGTCTCCAGCGGGAAGACCACATCGGACACTGCCGTCGTGTCGTTCTCGAACATCGAGAAGCAGACGACGTGGTCGGCGGCCTGGAGGGCCCGCTTCCAGGCCTCGGTGTCGGGAAAGTCGCGCAGCGGGTCTGCGCCGAAGAGGAGGATCGAGTTCAGCTCGCCCGACTCGAGCGCGGCGCGGATCTCCTCGGTGCTCCTGCCCGTGGCGGTCTCTGAGAAGGCCGGACCGGCGTCGGGAAGGCAGCCGACCTCCCGCAGGCCGCGAGCGTTGGCGAAGTCGGGGACCTCCAGGATGCCCGAGCCGTCCTTGCCGGCGAGGTCCAGGGCCGAGGCGACGTCGAGCAGCGCCGCCATCGCCGCGTCGCCCTCGCGGGCGATCCGCTCCCCCCAGACCACCACGACCCGCTCAGCCCCCGCCAAAACCTCGGCAACCTCCTGCCGACGGGCCTCAAAGCGACCCATGTCTCCGCTTTGAGGCCCGTCGGCGGGGTTGTGAAGGGTCGCTGCCAGCTCGGAGAGGAAGAGGGTGGCGTTGCCGGGGGCGTAACGGGAGACGGCCCGGGCGCCGCCGTCGAGGGCGGTGGGGCGGTCGGTGGCCACGATCAGCTTGGCGCCGTTGCGGCGGATCGCCTTGCGGATCCGCAGGTCGAGGATCGGGGAGCAGTGCAGGGGGTCGGTGCCGACGACGAGGATCGCCTCGGCGTCGTCGATGTCTCGCACTCTTGCCGAGATGTCGGGTTGCGCCAGGCGGACCAGGGTCTCGCGGGCGGGGCCGCGCGAGGGGCGAGAGTCGACGTGGGGCGAGCCGAGCGCCTCGCGCATGATCCGCTGCACCAGGTAGCCCTCCTCGTTGGAGGCGTCGCCGACGATCGTCGCGCTGGTCGCACCGGCCGCCCTCAGGCCCTCGGCCGCTGTCCTGATCGCCGCATCCCAATCGGTTGCGCCGCCGCCCTTCAACCGCGGCTCGGTTATCCGCTCCTGCGCCCCGAACATCTCGAACCCGTAGCGGCCCCGATCGCAGAGCCAGCCGTCGTCGATGTCGGGGTTGTCGCGGGCCACGACCCGCTTCACCTGCTCGTCGCGCACCGTGAAGCTGACGTTGCACTGGCTAGGGCACAGCGTGCAGACCGAGCCGCCCTGCTCGACGTCCCAGGGGCGGGCGCGGAAGCGGTACGTGTAGCTGGTCAGCGCGCCGACCGGGCAGAGGTCGGTGATGTTGCCGTGGAAGGGGGCGACGTAGGGCCGGTCGTCGAAGGTGCCGACGAAGGTGCGGTCGCCACGCTCCAGCAGCTGCAGCTGCTCGTCCTCGGCCACCTCCTGGCTGAAGCGCACGCAGCGATAGCAGAGGATGCAGCGCTCGCGGTCGATCGCGATCAGCGGCGAGAGCTCGACCGGCTTGCGGAAGTGGCGCTTGGTGTCGATCACCCGGCTCTTCCCGGGGCCCCATCCCATCGAGATGTCCTGCAGCGGGCACTCGCCGCCTTTGTCGCAGACGGGGCAGTCGAGCGGGTGGTTGACGAGCAGGAACTCGACCACGGCGCTCTGCGCGTGCTTTACCTGGTCGGTGCGGGTGTGGACGACCATCCCGTCGCGGACCGGGGTGGAGCAGGAGGTCTGCAGTTTCGGGATCCCCTCGATCTCGACCAGGCACATCCGGCAGGCGCCAACCGGCTCGCCCAGCTTCGGCTCGTAGCAGAAGACCGGGATCTCGACGTCGCCCCGCTTCGCCGCGTCGTGGAGCATCTCGCCCTCGGTCGCGGCCACCTCGCGCCCGTCGATGACCAGGGTGATCTCTTTCCCGCTCATATGGCTGCCGCCGCCCTCGGACTCGGGACCCCAGCCGCATCCGTATCTGATTCCTCCGGCTGGGCGGGAGCAGAGGAGGCGGCGGAAATTGTCGCCTCGAACTCCTCGCGGAACTTGCGGACCATCGCCCCGACCGGCATCGCCATCGAGTCGCCGAGCACGCAGAGGCAGTGCCCGATGATGTTCTCCTGGACCGAGGCGACTATGTCGAGGTCCATCGGAGTCGCCTCCCCTCGCACCACCCGCTCCAGCATCTTCACGGTCCAGTTGGTTCCCTCGCGGCAGGGCGTGCACTTGCCGCAGGACTCATGGTGGTAGAAGCGCGCCGTGCGCAGCGCCATGTGGGGGATCGAGACGCGGTCGTCGGCGACGATGATCGAGCCCGAGCCGAGCATCGAGCCCGCCTCGGCCATCGCCTCGAAGCTGTAAGGGAGGTCGAGGCCCTCCTCGGCGGTGAGCACCGGGGAGGAGGAGCCGCCAGGGTAGAAGGCCTTGACCTCGTGGCCCTCCTCGGGGCCGCCGGCCAGGCCATAGATCAGCTCGCGGATCGGCACGCCCAGCTCGACCTCGTAGTTGCCGGGCCGCCGCACGCAACCCGAGATGGAGACGACCTTTGTCCCCGGCGACTGCTCGGTGCCGAAGCCCTTGAACCACTCGGCCCCGTGGGCGACGATCCGCGGCACGTTGGAGAGCGTCTCGACGTTGTTGATCAGGGTCGGCCCGCCGTAGAGCCCCTGCACCGCCGGGAACGGCGGCTTCAGCCGCGGGTTTCCCCGCTTGCCCTCTAACGCGTCGAGCAGCGCTGTCTCCTCGCCGCAGATGTAGGCGCCGGCGCCGCGGTGAACGACGAGCTCGAGGTCACGGTGGGTGCCGAGGATGTTCTCCCCGAGATAGCCCGCCTCATACGCCTCGGCCACCGCCGCGTCGAGGATGTCGGCCTGCCGGTCGTACTCGCCGCGGATGAAGATGAAGGCGTGCCCGGCGCCGGCGGCAAGCGCGGCGATCGCGATTCCCTCGATCAGCTGGTGCGGGTTGCGCTGCATCAGCTCGCGGTCCTTGAAGGCGCCGGGCTCGGACTCGTCGGCGTTGCAGCAGAGGTACTTCTGCATCTCGCCGCGGGGCAGGAAGGAGGCCTTTTTGCCCATCGAGAAGCCGGCGCCGCCGCGGCCGCGCAGCCCCGAGTCTTCGAGCTCCTTGAGCACCTCTTCGGCCTCCATCTCGCGGTAGGCCTTCTCCAGGGTCCCGTAACCGCCGTAGCCCCTGTAGCCGGCAAGCGTGCGCAGCCCCGGGTCTTCGGCGTTCTTCAGCAACAGCCGGGTCTCCCGACCGACAATTTCCACCCGCATGCTCTGCTCCGGCTCGTTCGGGCTCATCGCGACCGGTTATCTCCCTCACTCGCTTCCGCGTCCGCCGCGGGCGGGTTACTGCCAGGGAGGGGCCGCTTCTCCAGGGCCTTCTCGGGCAGGACCTCGGATCCGGCGCGCAGCTGCTCGATCGCCCTCGCCGCGTCGCCGGCCTCAAGCGGGCCGAAGTAGCGCTCGTCGATCGAGGCCATCGGGGCGATGTCGCAGGCGCCGAGGCACTCGAACCCGGTGACGAACACGTCCTCGTCTCCCTCGGCCGCGGCGCGGAACGCGTCCAGCAGCCCGTCCCCGCCCCGCATCCAGCAGCTGATGTTGGTGCAGACGGCAACTTTGTGAGAGCCGACCGGCTCGGTGTGCAGAAGGTCATAGAAGCTCGCAACCGACTCCAGGTAGGCGGGAGTCACCCGCATCACCGCGGCAGCCTGGCGGATCCCCTCCGGGGTGCACCACCCGTAGAGCCGCTGCACCGCCCACAGCGCCGGGATCGATGCCGATTTGCGGTCGGGATACCGGCTCATCAGCGCCTCGATGTGCTCCCTCAGCTCCGGCGGGCAGTCCACCTGATGGAGCTCGGGGACCCCCTCGGGGACCCGATCCGGAACGCGTCCCTCGGTCAGCGCCTGGTCGACGGGCAGGCGGTTCACCTGTCCACCCCCCCGAGGATCGGGTCCAGCATCCCGAGGCTGGCGATCATGTCGGCGACGTAGCTGCCGACGGACATGTCCCGGAACGCCTGCAGGTTGACGAAGGAGGGGTCGCGGAAGTGCACCCGTGCCGGCTTCGCCGAGCCGTCGGCGAGGACGAAGCAGCCCAGCTCCCCACGTGGCGACTCGACCGAGTAGTAGACCTCCCCCGGCGCCACCCTGTAGCCCTCGGTGACCAGCTTGAAGTGGTGGATCAGCGCCTCCATCGAGGTCGAGAGCTCCGACCGCGGCGGCAGCACGTACTTGCGGTCCTCGGCGATGAACGGGCCCTCGGGCAGCCCGTCAAGCGCCTGCTCGACGATCCGCGTCGACTCGAGCATCTCCGCGACCCGCACCCTGTAGCGGTCGTAGCCGTCGCCGACCGTGCCCACCGGAACCTTGAAGTCGAACTTGGGATAGGCGAGGTAGTCGAAGGCCTTGCGCAGGTCCCAGGGCTCGCCGGCCGCTCGCAGCAGCGGGCCGGTGACGCCCAGCTCAAGCAGCCGCTCGCGAGGCACGATGCCGACTCCCTTGGTCCGCGAGAGGAAGACCTCGTTGCGGTCGAGCAGCGCCTGGTACTGCTCCACCCGGACCGGCATCTCGTCTATGAACTCCCGTAGCTTCGCCTCGAAGCCGAGCGGGATGTCCTCGATCACGCCGCCGACCTGGAAGTAGCGGGTGTGCATCCGCTGCCCGGTCGCCATTTCGAACAGGTCGAGGATCCGGTCGCGCTCGCGGAAGCAGTACCAGAGCATCGAGATCGCGCCGAGGTCGAGCGCCGTCGTCCCCAGCCAGACCAGGTGGGAGTGGATCCGGTTCAACTCGAGGAAGATCACCCGCAGGTGCTTGGCCCGCTCGGGGATCTCCAGCCCGACAAGCCGCTCGACGGCGCCGCAGAAGGCCTCCATCTGGAAGAAGTAGGAGACGTAGTCCATCCGCTCGACGAAGGGGATGACCTTCCAGTAGCTCTTGTCCTCGCAGGACTTTTCGATCCCCGTATGGACGTAGCCGATCACCGGCTTGAGGTCGCGCACGACCTCGCCTTCGAGATCGACGATCAGCCGCAGCACGCCGTGGGTCGCAGGGTGGTGCGGCCCGATATTCACCGTCATCACCTCGGTTGAAAGATCCGCCGCCTCCTCTGCTCCCGCTCGCGAGCGCTCGCCATACTCGGAGATCTCACTCGCTCGCTCCCGCGTCCGGGGGCGGCGGGTCCCGGTATGGGCCCGCTCAGCCACGGTCGCCCTCGTTGTAGGTGAAGGTGACCGGCTCGCCGCCGACAGGGAAGTCGCGCCGCTGCGGCCAACCGACGTAGTCCTCCGGCATCAGGATCCGGGTCAGATCCGGATGCCCCCTGAACACCACCCCGAAGAAGTCGAAAGCTTCTCTCTCTTGGAACTCCGCCGTCGGAAACAGCTCAACGCAGGAGTCGATGACCGGGAGTGGGTCGCCCGCGGGTCCTGTCGCCGTAGGGGACCCACCGCCCCCTGCGGTAGCTGAAGCTTCCTCGGGGGCGGTACCCCCTACGGCGCCACCCGCGCGAGAGACGTCTTCCAGAAGCGCCTTCACCCTGAGCCGCTCCACTCGATCCCGGTTCAGAAGCTCGTAATGGACGCCGAAGCGGGGCTCCGCAGGGAGGTAGTCGGCGACGTGAAGGCTGGAGAGGAAGCGGTAGCCCTGGCCCGGCGCGTCGCGCAGCCAGCCCAGCACGGCGAGCAACTGCGTCGGGTCGACGACGAGCACCGCCTGGTTGCGGTCAAAGCTGGTGTCGAGCACCGCTCCGGGGTGGTCCTGCTCGATCTCCCCCCGGATCAGCTCGAGTCCGGGAGCATCAGGCACGTAGCAACTCCCTTGCCGCCTCATAGGCGGCCGCCTCCTCGGCGCTGGGCTCACTCCGCGGCCCACCGCGCGCCCACTCCTCGGTGCCGGCGGCGCCGTAGCGCTGCCGCCAGCCCGGGTCCGGGTTGCCCTGAATCTTGCGCTGTAGCTTGGTGAAGCCGTAGAGGACCGCCTCGGGCCGCGGCGGGCAGCCGGGGATGTGGAGGTCGATCGGCATGAACTTGTCCGCCCCCTGCACCACCGCGTAGTTGGAGAACATGCCGCCGCTGGAGGAGCAGGCGCCCATCGAGATCGCCCACTTCGGCTCCAGCATCTGGTCGTAGAGGCGGCGGACGACCGGCGCCATCTTGATCGAGACCCGGCCCGAGAGGATGATGAAGTCGGCCTGGCGCGGGGAGGCGCGCAGCGCCTCGGCGCCGAAGCGGGCGAGGTCGTAGCGGGCGGTGACGAGGGAGATCGGCGCCTCGATCGCGCAGCAGGCGAGGCCGAAGGTCAGCGGGAACATCGAGTTCGCCCGCGCCCAGTTGAGCATCTTGTCGAAGTTGGTCATCACGACCCGTTCCTCGACATGGCGCTCGAGGTCCTCCCCCTCGAGGTCCCCGCGCAGCATGTCGCGGGCGCGGAGCTGCTCTGACCGCATTGTCCGGCGCTCTACCTCCAATCCAGGGCCCCCTTGCGCCAGACGTAGACGAAGGCGACCAGCAGGAGGACGACGAAGGTGACCAGCTCGCCGAGGACGAAGACGCTGTCGGCGCCCTTCAGGATGACCCCGACGGGGTAGAGGAACACCACCTCGATGTCGAAGAGGATGAAGAGCATCGCGACGAGGTAGAAGCTGACACCGAAGCGCAGGCCCTTCATAGCCTCGACCGGGATGCCCGACTCATACGGCTCCCCCTGCCGCCGGCTCGCCGCGGTCGGACGCTTCGGCTTCTTCGGGCCGATCAGGTGGTTCAGCATCGCGAAGGCGCTTCCCACGGTCAACCCGAGGAAGGCGAAGACGACGATCGGCAGGTAGCTCTTCAGCAATGGAGTGGTCTGTTCGTGTGAGCGGCGGGGCGCGACTCACCGCCGCTCGCCGCCCGCAGGCGCTGTTATACACCTACCTTGTGACAACTTGCTACATAGTGATTTTCCGCATCAGGGAGCGGAATCCCGACCCTTTCAGGAGGATTTAGATGGCCGGGGCGCACCTCGTCGTCGGCTCCGCCGTGATCCTGCTCAACCTCCTCGCCGGCGCTGTCGGCGGGGTCTCCTGGTTTCGCAACCGCCCCTCGATTCGCTTCTGGTATCTGCTCCGCGCCGCTCAGGCCTCGGTCTTCGCCGAGGTCATGCTCGGCGGCCTGCTGGTCTTCACCGGGCACAAGCCGGCGGAAAGCCTCCACTACCTCTACGGGATCCTTCCCCTGCTCGTCTCCCTCCTCGCCGAGGGCGCCCGCAGCGGTGCCGCCCAGCGCGAGCTCGGCGACGTCGACTTCGAGGCGCTCCCCACGGAAGCCCAGCAGTCCCTCGCCCTGGCCATAGTCCGTCGAGAGATGGGCATCATGGCCGTCAGCTGCGGCGTCATCTTCTTCCTCGCCCTACGCGCCGCCGGAACCAGCGGCCACTTCTAGGAGTCGATGCGAAAGGCCGGGTGGTCGGGAGCTATCCGTCGCAGGTCGGCCTCGGGAGAGTCGGGCCCGACGCCGTCGAAGAAGGCGCCCGCCTCCCACTTCCACTTCTCCAGATAGGCGCGGAGGAGGGCAGGGCGCTCGTCCTCGGGGATCTCGGTCGCGGTGAACTCCTCCACCTGGCGCCCCCGCACGAGGCGCCCGCCGCCGCTGGCGCGCAGGTTGCGCACCCACTGGGTGTTGCCGCGTGGCGCCACCAGGTACCGGTCGCCTGCGAACGTCAGAGGATTGACCGGCGTCTGCCGCCACTCGCCGCTCTTCCTGCCCTGCACTTCCAGCACCCGCGAGCCGGCGATGCTGATCCCCAGTCGTGTCAGCCCGGCGACGATCCGGTTGAAGACGTTCTTCGTGAACCAGTCGGGCTCCTGGAACCGACTGCCGTTTCCGCTCATCACTCGATTGTGCCAACGCTCAGCCGAGTGGGCGGTACTCGCCGCCGTGGAAGACCAGGGGGTCGCCCTCGCTCGTCTCCAGGGCGGTCACCTCGCCGGTGACGATCACGTGGTCGCCGCCGGCTATCACGTCGCGGAGGTCGCAGGCCAACCAGACCAGGGCGTCGTCTATCGCCGGGACGCCGTCGCGCTCGCCCCAGGCGATCCCCGCCCACTTGTTCGCCACCGGGGCCTTGGTGGCGAAGGAGCGGGCGATCGGCTCTTGGCCGGAGTGCAGGACGCTGACGCCGAAGCGGTTGGCGGCCTGGACCGCAAGCAGGGTGCGGGAGCCGCGGTCGAGGCAGGCGAGCATCAGCATCGGCTCGATCGAGAGCGAGCAGACGGCGTTGGCGGTTGCTCCGGCCGGGCCGTCGGGGCCTGCCGCGCTGACGACGGTGACACCGGTCGGCAGCGTGGCCATCGCGGCGCGGAAGCGGGCTGGGTCTGGCGGCGGCATGTCAGAGAGCGGGATCGCCGCCAGACAATATGATGCGCGCCGCGTGCGTCCGGTCCTGATCACAGCTTTGGTTGTCGCCGCGGCCCTCGGGCTCTCCGCCTGCGGCTTCGGCGAGCAGAGTGTCTCGGTCTCCAAGAACGACCCCAACTACGCCGGGGCCGTTGTCTTCGCCACGCATTGCTCCGGCTGCCATACGCTGACCGCTGCCGGCACCCAGGGCACCGGCAATCGCGGCGAGCGGACGCAGGGTCCGAACCTGAATGGGCGAACCGAGACCTATGAAGATGCTCTCTTTGCGGTCCAGAACGGCGGTTTCTCGGGGGCGATCATGCCTCAGAACATCGTGGTCGGGCGCGAAGCCGAAGCGGTCGCCCGCTTCGTCGCCAAGTACGCGGGCACGGAAGCCGAAACCTCGCCGCGCCCCGGTGAGGCCTCTCCCTAGCCGGGACCTCCAATGCTCGACCTGAAGCTGATCCGCTCCGATCCCGAGCGGGTCAAGGCGGCCCTGGCGCGGCGTGGCGCGGCCGATGCGATCGACGAGCTGCTGGCGCTCGACGCCCGCCGCCGCGAGCTGCTGCCCGAGGTCGAGAGCGCCCAGTCCGAGCGCAAGGCGCTCTCCAAGCAGATCGGAGAGGCGAAGCAGGCCGGCGGGGACGTGGCGAAGCCGATGGAGCGGGTGCAGCGGCTGAAGGAGGCGATCGAGGCCGGCAAGACCGAGCTTGAGGCCGTGGAGGCGGACCTCGACCGGGTCGCCATCTCGCTCCCCAACCTGCCCGACCCCGAGGCCCCCGACGGGATGACCGAGGAGGATGCCGTCGTCATCCGCGAGGTGGGCGAGCGGCCGCAGTTCGATTTCGAGCCGCGCGACCACCTCCAGATCGGCGCCGATCTCGACCTGATCGACATGGAATCCGCGGCGACTCTCTCCGGCTCGCGCTTTGCCTTCCTCAAGGGGGACCTGGTCCTGCTGGAGCTGGCGCTGGTCCGCTTCGCGATCGAGCTGGTCCGCGCCGAGGGGCACGAGCCCGTCGTCCCGCCCGCTCTCGTCCGCGAAGAGGCGCTGGTGGGCACCGGCTTCCTGCCCGGCGACCGCGACCAGATCTACGAGGTGCCCAAGGACGAGCTGTTCCTGGCCGGAACCTCCGAGGTGGCGCTGGCCGGACTGCACGCGGGCGAGATCCTCGAGCCGGGCCGGCTGCCGCTGCGCTACTGCGGCTTCTCTACCTGCTTCCGGCGCGAGGCCGGCGCCGCGGGCCGCGACACGCGCGGCATCTTCCGCGTCCATCAGTTCGACAAGGTCGAGATGTTCTCGTTCGTCGAGCCCTCCGAGTCAGCCGCCGAGCACGAGCGGCTGCTGGCGATCGAGGAGCGCATCCTCGCCGAGCTGGAGATCCCCTACCGCGTCGTCAACGTCGCCGCCGGCGACCTCGGCGCCCCCGCGGCGAAGAAGTACGACTGCGAGGCGTGGATCCCAAGCCAGGGCCGCTATCGCGAGCTGACCTCGTGCTCGAACACGACCGACTACCAGGCACGCCGCCTCGGCTGTAGGTATCGGCCCGCCGACGGCGAATCACCCCAGGCAGTGCACACGCTGAACGGCACGGCCGTCGCGGTGGGACGGACGATGATCGCGCTGATCGAGAATCGTCAGGAGCGGGACGGCGGCTTCACGCTACCCACTATTATGCATTCATACGGCGCCCCTGAGAAGATCGGACCACAGTGAGCGCGGAACGGCCAAGCACCCAAACCTGGTTCTCAGCGGTCTCATGAGCGCGGCTGCCGGCGTTCGGGAAGCCAAGCGCGTCGTCCTCTGCGACGATCACGAGATCGTCCGCGAGGCGATCAAGGGCCGGATGGCCAATTCCAACGTCGTCGAGATCGTCGGCGAGGCCGGCAACGGCCGCGACGTCGTCGACGTCGTCAAGGAGCTCGAGCCCGACGTTCTCATCATCGACGTCGAGTTGCCCAAACGCGACGGGATCGAGGCCACCAAGGAGGTCCTCAAGGTTCGGCCGCGGACCAAAGTCATCGTCTTCACCGCCCATGCCCAGCCGGATCTGCTCGCGCTCGCCCTGCGCGCCGGAGCCTCCGGCTATGTCCTCAAGTCCGCCCCCGCCGAGGACATCGCCCGCGCGGTGACCGCGGTCACCGGGGGCGGCACCTTCCTCGGCGGAGACTTCGCCGGCGGCAAGCCCTCCGAGGTCGAGAAGCTGCTCGACCTCTCCCCCCGCGAGCGCCAGATCCTCGAGCTGCTCGCCGAGGGGCTGCGGGTGAAAGAGATCGCCGAGCGGCTCGGCCTCAGCCCGGCGACGGTCCACACCCACGTGCGCAACGCGATCGCCAAGCTCGAGGTCGACACCCGCACGGAGGCGGTCGCCCTCGCGGTGAAGTTCAGCTACCTGGGTGCGGGTGGGACGGCCTGAGCTCCAGAGCGCATCCGTTGATGCAGTAACGCTGGCCGCCGGGCCCGGGCCCGTCGTCGAAGACGTGGCCGAGGTGGGAGTCGCAGTGCCGGCAGACGACCTCGGTGCGCCGCATGAAGAGGCTGTTGTCGGGCCGCAGCTCGACGTGCTCGAGGTTGGCCGGCTCGGTGAAGCTGGGCCAGCCGGTGCCGGAGTCGAACTTGGTGTCGGAGGAGAACAGCTCGACGCCGCAGCAGACGCAGGCGTACATGCCGTCGGCCTTCTCATCCACGTAGGGCCCGGTGAAGGCCCGCTCGGTGCCGGCCCTGCGGGTCACCTCGTATTGCTCGGGGGTCAGCTGCTCGCGCCACTCCTCGTCGGTCTTCTCGATCTTTGCCATGGGGGAAGGGTAGAGGGCGTCGGGGGTCGTCCCCACGCCAATACGATGCCCGCCGATGCCTGAGGCCTTCTACGAGCGGAGCGGCGACCACCTCGTCGCCACGGAGTTGACGCGAGGGCCATGGGATTCGGGATCCCAGCATGCAGGGCCCCCCGCGGCGTTGCTGGGGCGAGAAATCGAGGGGTTGGATAGCTCCGGTGCATTTCAGGTGGGGCGCGTTGTGTTCGAGATTCTCCGGCCGGTTCCGATCGGGCCGGTGAGGGTCGAAACACGGGTCTTGCGGCCGGGGAAGCGGGTCCAGCTGGTCGAGGCGTCGCTGTCCAGCGACGGCCTGGAGCTGATGCGGGCCACGGCATGGCTGTTGCGCAGGGCCGCGCTCGAGCTGCCGGATGGAGCGGTGGAGGAGTCGGCGCCGCCCCCCGGTCCCGAGCAGGGCGAGACCCCCGACTTCTTCCCGACCGGCCAGGACGTCGGCTACCACACGGCGATGGAGTGGAAGGCTGTTGCCGGCGCGTTTCTGGAGCCGGGGCCGGCGACGGTCTGGATGCGAATGCGCCACCCGCTCCTCGCCGGCGAGGAGCCGACGCCCCTGCAGCGAGCGCTGATCGCAGCCGACGTCGGCAACGGAATCAGCGCCGTGCTGGATTGGCGCTCGTATGTCTTCATCAACGTCGACCTCACGGTCCATTTCGAGCGGATGCCGGCGGGCGAATGGGTCTGCGTCGATGCGGTCACCCGTCCCCAACCGAGCGGAATCGGCACCGCGGAGTCGGAGCTCTTCGACCAGGGTGGCCGCGTCGGGCGCGCCGCCCAGTCGCTCCTCATTGCCGCCCGCTGATCGCCTGGCGCAACGTCCTGCCTCCCGTCGCATGGACACAACGCGTGCGCCCGTCGGGCGGTTCAGCGGGTTGCGAAGAGGGCGCGGCCCTGTGGGGAGATCGCCAGCGCGATTGTGGTGGCCGAGGCCAGCGCGATCGCCGATGAGAGGAGGAAGGCGCCCTCGTAGCTGGTCAGCGCCGCGGCGATGCCCGCGAGGGGCGCCCCCAGCCCCACGCCTCCGTCGAAGAAGGCGGTGAAGGTTCCCAGCGCGGCGCCCCGGCGGGTCTCGGGGACTCGGTCCACGACGATCAGCGAGAGCGAGGGATAGAGGAGGGAGAAGGCGGCGCCCATCGCCAGGGCGCCGAGCAGGGCGACCGGCAGGCTGTGGGCGACCGCGATCGTCGCCAGGCCAAGCGCCTCGGTGCAGGCCGCAGCGGTTGCCACGCGGGCCGGTCCGATGCGGTCAGGGAGGTCGCCGCCGACCAGCCGGGTCAGGACGACCATCGTCGCGAAGGCGCCGAACACGGTCGCCCCGTGGCCCACTCCGCGGGATTCGAGGTGGAGGACGACGAAGGCGGCCACCGTCGCGTAGCCGATCGAGCCCAGGGCCAGGGCGGTGCCGGGGCGGACGGCCTCGCGAGCGATCAGCGGGTGGTGCTCTTTCTCGTGAAGCGGTCTGGGGCGGAAGGGATCGGGGAGGCGGGAGGCGACCAGCGCGCCCAACAATGGCATCGTGCCGGCGAAGAGCCAGACCGCGCTGTAGCCGGATGCATGAAGGAGCAGCTCGCCGACGAGGGGGCCGACGCTGAGGCCGCCCCAGACGGCGAGGCCGTAGAGGCCGATCACCCGGCCGCGGCGGTCGGGCGGGGCGATGTCGACGATCCAGGCCGAGCCGGCCGTGAACACGGTTCCCTCTCCGGCGCCCAGCACAAATCGCGCCGCGATCAGGCTCGCCACCCCGAACGGCAGCAGGTAGAGGAAGCCGGCCGCCGCCACCAGCACCGAGCCGGCCAGGACGGCGGGCTTGCGCCCGCGGCGATCGGCAAAGCGCCCGGCGAAGGGGCGCAGCAGCAGGCCGGTGATCGCGTAGGAGCCGATCACCACCCCGACGGCGACGTTGCCGGCGCCGAGCGGGCCGTGCACGTAGCGCGGAAGCACCGGCAGCACGGCGCCGACCGCAAGCAGCCCGCAGAAGGTGACGGTGAAGATCCCTGCGAAAGCGACCCCCGGGTGGGCAACCCCCTCGCTCACCGCGGACCTTCGCGCTTTGCTCACGGCAACAGGCCGGCGAGGTCGTCGACGACGTGATCGGGCGCCGGATCGGCCCGCGCGACCTCCTCGCGGGTGGTAGCGCCGCTGAGCACGAGGACCGTCTCGAGCCCGGCGCGCCTGCCGCCCTCGATGTCGGAGGCGATGCGGTCGCCGACCATCGCCACCCGCGTTACCTCGCCGATCAGAGCGCGCGCCTCGTCGAACAGATGCGGTTCGGGCTTGCCACCGGTTTCGGCTCGCTTCCCCGAGGCCGTCTCGACGGCCGCCAGCGTTGCGCCTGTGCCGGGCCAGGCCCCACCTGGCATCGGAAGGGTCGGATCGCGGCTGGTCGCGAACAGCGCCGCGCCGCCTTGGAGAGCGCGAGTCGCCGTCAGCAGCTCGGCATAGTCGAACTCACGGTGTGCGGATACCACCACCGCGTCAGCTGCCCGAGCGGCATCGCCGTCCACCAGGATCAGCCCGGCTGCGGCGACGATCTCCTTGAAAGCGGGCGCGCCGATCACATAGGCGGTCCCCCCGGCGCCGACCTGGTGGGCCGCGAGTCGGGCGGTTGCCACCCCACCGGTGATCACGCGGTCATCGTTCACGGCGAGTCCGGCATCGCGTAGGCGCGCGGCGTACGCCTCTGGAGATCGCACCGAGTTGTTGGTGACGAAGACGATCTCCTTGCCCGCGGCCAATAACTTCCGCAGCGCTTCCACCGCGCCGGGCAGGAACTCGCGTCCCTCCCAGACGACCCCGTCGAGGTCGATCAGGAATCCGTCGAATTCGTCCGCCAGCGCCATCTGGCGGCGCAGGCTATTGGGCGATCGGCCAGCACGCTCGATACGGTGCTACCCGTGAGTCAGGCAAACGGCCAGGTGGTGATCGCCGCCGACGTGACCCGGCGCTACGGCGAGGGGGACGCCGCGGTCGATGCGCTCGCCGGTGTCAGCACGGGGTTCGAGCGCAACCGCTTCACCGCGATCATGGGGCCGTCGGGCTCCGGCAAGTCGACCCTGATGCACATTCTCGCCGGCCTCGACAAGCCGACCTCAGGCACGGTCACCCTCGACGGCGTCGAGATCACCGGCCTCGACGACGCCGAGCTGACCAAGCTGCGCCGCGACAAGTTCGGCTTCGTCTTTCAGTTCTTCAACCTGCTGCCGGTCCTCACCGCCGAGGAGAACATGGTGTTGCCGCTCTCGATCGCGGGTCGCAAGCCGGACGCCGAGTGGCTCGAGCAGCTGATCCGCACGGTCGGCCTCGAGGACCGCCGCAGCCATCGGCCCTCCGAGCTCTCCGGCGGCCAGCAGCAGCGGGTTGCGCTCGCCCGCGCCCTCGTCTCCAAGCCGGCCGTCGTCTTCGCCGACGAGCCGACCGGCAACCTCGACTCGAAGGCGAGCGGTGACGTGCTGCGCCTGCTCCGCCAGGCTGTCGACGAGTTCGGCCAGACGGTGATCATGGTCACCCACGACCCCGCCGCCGCCTCACACGCCGACCGCCTGATCACTCTTCGCGACGGTCGCATCGTTCATGACGACGTTCCCGGCTCGGCCGACGAGGTGATCGAGCTGATGAAGCAGATTGACTAGCCTCGCCCTCAAGAGCCTCTGGGGCCGCAAGGCGCGTGCCATGGGGACCACTCTCGCGGTCGTGATCGGGGTCGCCTTCGTCGCCGGCAGCTACATCCTCACCGACACGATCTTCGCCGCCTTCGACGAAATCTTCACCGAGTCGCTGAGCGGGACCAGCGTCGTCATCACCGCCAGGAATCCGGTCAAACAGAACAACGGCGAAATCCCGACGATCGCCGCCTCGCTGTTGCCGCGAGTGCAGGGGACGCCGGGCGTGAAGCTGGCGGCGGGGGCGATCTTCACACCCGGTGGCTTCTTCGATTCGAAGGGCGAAAAGATCGGCAACAAGTTCGCCCCCAAGTTCATCTCCTCGGGCCTTCCCGACGGGCTCGAGGCGCTGACCTACCTGGAAGGCCACAAACCGCGCGGCCCGACCGAAGCCTCGATCGACAAGGCCGCTGCCGAAAGCTCCGGACTGCGGCTCGGCGAACAGATCAGGATCATCGGCCAGGGCAGCGCCCGCTCGTTCCGCCTGGTCGGCTTCACCCGCCTCGGCAGCGCCTCCTTCGGCGGCGCCAGCATCGCCCAGGTGACGCTGCCGGTGGCGCAGGGCCTCACCCACAAGGCCGGCCGCTTCGACCAGATCTCGGTCGCCGCGGCGGGAGGGGTCTCCGCCGCGGCGCTGAAGCGGCGGATCTCCGGGGAGATGCCGGCCGGGGTACGGGTCGAGACCGCAAAGGAAAGCGCCGACCGCAACTCCGAAGAAATCCGCGACAACCTCAGCTTCCTGCAGACGTTCCTGCTCGTCTTCGGCTTCATCGCGATCCTGGTCGGCTCGTTCGTGATCTTCAACACCTTCTCGATCACGGTCGCCCAGCGCGTCTCCGAGTTCGGCATGCTGCGGACCCTCGGCGCCTCGCGGCGCCAGATCCTCAGCTCGGTGGTGGCGGAGGCGTTGGCGATCGGCCTGCTGGGCGCGGTCGTCGGCGTCGGCGTCGGCTTCGGGGTCGCCAAGCTGCTCGATGTCCTGCTCGAAGCGTTCGGCGTCGACCTGCCGACCACAGGTGAGGTTCTGGAGTCCCGCACGGTCATCGTCTCGCTGTTGGTCGGGATCGTGGTCACGCTGCTCTCCTCGCTGGTTCCCGCCATCCGCTCGACCCGGGTGCCCCCGATCGCGGCGATGCACGCCTTCAGCCCGCCGCCGACGCGCCGCCGCCGTCTGGCCTTCGCCCTGATCGCGGTCCTGCTCGGCGCCGCCGGCCTGGCGGCGGTGCTGTTCGGCCTCTTCGGCAGCGCCTCTGCCGGCACCCGCGCCGGTCTGATCGGCGGCGGAGCGGTCGCCATCGTCTTCGCGGTATCGCTCTTCAGCCCGCGCCTGGTGCCGCCGCTGGCGACGATCGCCGGCTGGCCGCTGGAGCGGCTGCGCCGCCTGACCGGCCGCCTCGCCCGCGAGAACGCGCAGCGCAACCCGAGCCGCACCGCCGTCACCGCGGCTGCCCTGATGATCGGCCTGACCGTGGTCGCCTTCGTCACCGTCTTCGCCGCCGGGCTGAAGAGCTCGGTGGCCCAGATCGTCGACGAAAACTTCGCCGGCGGCCTGGTGATCCAGAACAGCGACGGCTTCTCGCCGATCCCGAGCGGCGCGGCCGCAGCTGCGCGCAAGGTGCCCGGGGTGGAACTCGTCTCGACGATCCGCTCGGCGCAGGCGGAGCTGGTCCACGGCGGAGCGGGCGCTCACGTTTCGGCGCCCACGCCGGACGTGGAAAAGGCCATAAAGCTCGAATGGAAGAGGGGCGGCCCCGCGACGCTGCGCAACCTCACGATCGGCCAGGCGATCCTCTCTGACTCCTTCGCCTCAGAACACGGCCTCGAAGTCGGCGATCGCTTCCGTCTGCTGAGCCAGACCCGCAAGCGACCGAGCTTCGAGGTGGTCGGCACGCTCTCCTCGAAGCTCGATGCGCTCGGCAGCGTCTTGATCACCCAGGCTGCGCTGGCGCGGGATTTCGGCCAGACCCAGGACACGATCGACTTCGTCGAGACCGAAGCGGGTGCCGATCAGGCCAGGGTCCAGGCGCTTCTGACTAGAGGGGCCGAAGCCGCATTCCCGACCGCGGAAGTGATGAACCAGAGCGAACTGAAGGAAAGCCGCGAAGAACAGGTCGACAATCTCGTCAACCTCGTCTACGCCCTGCTCATCCTGGCGATCGTGATCTCGCTGTTCGGCATCGCCAACACGCTGGCTCTCTCGATCCACGAACGCACCCGTGAGCTCGGCATGCTGCGGGCGATCGGGATGTCGCGCCGCCAGGTGCGCACGATGATCCGCTACGAGTCCGTGATCACCGCCCTGATCGGCGCGATCCTCGGCATGGTGCTCGGGGTGATCTTCGCGGCCCTGATCGCGCAGCCGCTCAAGGACGAAGGCTTCACCCTCTCCTACCCGATCGGCTCGCTCGTCCTGCTGCTGATCCTGGCCGGCCTCGCCGGCGTCCTCGCCGCGATCCCCCCTGCGCGGCGAGCTTCGAGGCTGAACGTGCTCGAGTCGCTTCAGTACGAGTAGCCGGCCTGGCTCAGCCGTGGCGCAGCAGGCGCTTCACGGCGGCCATCAGCTCCTCGGTGCGCTCGGCCTGCTCGCCTGGCTCGGCTCCGATCACGCAGTGCGCGGCGTGGTCGGAGAGCATCTCCAGCGCCACCTTGTCGAGGGCGGCCTGAATCGCGGTCACCTGGGTGACGATGTCGATGCAGTAGCGGTTCTCCTCGACCATCCGCTCCACGCCCCGCACCTGCCCCTCGATCCGCCGCAGCCGTTTGAGGACGGCGTCCTTGTCAGCGGTGTAGCCGTGGGTGGCCAAGGGCTCCAGTATATACGTACCCCTGGGGGGTATCGGGAGCTGTTGCGGGGGCGCTTACTCGAGGCCCATCCGCAGCGCGCCGGCGGCCTCGAGCATCGCGCTGCGCGCGGAGCGGCTCACCGCGGTCAGGTTGGCAAAGGTGTGGATCAGACGTGGGTGGCGGCGCAGCGCGACGGAGACGCCCGCCTCGCGCATCTTCGCCGCGAGCTCCTCGCCCTCGTCGCGCAGCGGGTCGAACCCAGCGGTGGCGACATAGGCGGGCGGGAGGCGGGAATGGTCGGGGGCGCGGAGAACCGAGGCGAGCGGTTCGTAGCCCATCGATTTGTCGGGCAGGTAGTGCCGTTCGCAGGTGTCGATGTCCATCTGGGTGAGCACGAACCCGTCGGCGAAGAGCTGGCGGGAGCGCCGCGCCTCGATGGCTTCCGTCGCGGGGTAGATCAGCAGCTGCATCTTCGGTTGCGGACCGTCCGTGTCCCGCATCGCCAGGCTGACGCCAGCCGCCAGGTTACCCCCGGCGCTGTCGCCGCCGACGGCGATCCTGGCGGGGTCGACTCCCAGCTCATCGGCGTTTGCCGCGGCCCATCGGAAGGCGGCGTTGGCGTCTTCGACCGGGGCGGGGAAGGGATGCTCGGGCGCGAGGCGGTAGTCCATGGAGAGGACCGCGGCGCCGGAGTGGGCGGCGAGAAAGCGGCAGACGCCGTCATGGGTGTCGAGGTCTCCCACGACCCAGCCGCCCCCGTGGAAGTAGACGAGCATCGGTCGCGGCGGCGGCTCGGCGCCGAGAGGGACGTAGAGGCGCGCCGGGAGCGTTCCGGCGGGCCCACCGAACTCGAGCTCGCGCACCTCCGCCATCGGGATCGGTGGTCCGGAGGTCGCGGCGGTCATCCTGCGCACGTAGTCGCGCGCCGGCTCCGGTGCCAGCCCCCCGATCAGCGACGTGTCGCCGGCCAGCCTGGCCAGGTACAGCACGGCGTGGATGTCGGTGGCGAGTTCCTGCCCGTCGATCACCGGCGGGGGGCCGAGGAGGCGCCGCTGCGCCTGGGGCGACAGCCGGCAGACCGTTCGCACGATTTGGTGCTCGAGGCGCGAGGAGGGGCGGGGCAGCTTGGCCACGGCCGCGCCAGGCTACGCGATCGCTCGCTTGCGTGGCTATCTCACAGATCGTTTGCCACCCGCGCATGTACGTTTGTATGGCACAGGCACGATGGAGGCAGCGACGACAACAGCGCCGCAGCGCGCGGCAAAGCCCGTCCAGCGGCGCCTCCCGCCCGGGCCGCCGCTGCCGCGTGCGGCGCAGACGGCGATCTGGGCGCGGCGCGCCCGGCAGATGCTCTTCACCTGTCAGGAGCGCTACGGCGACATCTTCACGATCAAGATCGCCTACGAGGGCACCTGGGTGATGCTGGCCGACCCCGCGGCGGTCAAACAGGTATTCACCGGGGACCCGCGCACATTCCATGCGGGCGAGGGCAATCAGATCCTCGCCCCGCTGCTCGGCCACAACTCCCTCCTCGTCCTCGACGAGAAGCCTCACATGAGCCAGCGCCGGCTGCTTCTGCCGCCCTTCCACGGCGAGCGCATGCAGGGCTACGAGCAGACGATGAGCGAGATCGCCGCGCGCGAGATCGACGCCTGGCCCACCGGCGTCCCGTACAAGCTTCGGCCGCGCATGCAGGCGATCACCCTGGAGATCATCCTGCGCACCGTCTTCGGCGTGCGGGAGGGGGGAGGCTGACCGAGCTGCGCGATGCCCTTCGTGACTTCCTCGACCTCACCACCGACCCGCTCCAGCTCTTTCCGGTGGTCCTGCTCGGCCCCAGCCGGATCCGCCGCCTACCCTGGTTTCGGCGCCGCATGGAGCGGGTCGACGAGCTGATCTACCGCGAGATCGGCGAGCGCCGTCGCGCCGGCGATCTGCAGGAGCGCGACGACATCCTCTCGATGCTCGTCGCGGCGCGGCACGAGGACGGCAGCCCGATGAGCGACGAGGAGATGCGCGACGAGCTCCTCACCCTGCTCACCGCGGGGCACGAGACCACGGCTACCTCGCTCGCCTGGGCGGTCGAGCGCCTTGCCCGCCACCCCGAGAAGCTGGAGCGGCTTCGCAACGAGGTGATCGCCGGCTCAGACGAGTACCTGACCGCGACGATCCAGGAGACGCTGCGCCTGCGCCCGGTGATCGCGATCGTGATCCGTCGCCTCACCGAGCCGGTTGAGATCGGGGGCTACGAGCTGCCCGCAGGCGTCTCGGTCACCCCCTCGGTCTATCTCGTCCACCGAAACCCCGAGGTCTACCCGGAGCCGGACCGCTTCCTCCCCGAGCGCTTCATCGATAACCCGCCCGGCACCTACACCTGGATCCCCTTCGGCGGCGGCGTCCGCCGCTGCCTCGGCGCGTCGTTCGCCCAGTTCGAGATGGCGGTGGTCCTCGAGGAGCTCGTCAAGCGCTACGAGATCCGCCCCGCGCGCCAGGAGCCCGAGCGAGTCTTCCGGCGAGCAATCACCGAGACCCCCCGCCACGACGCCGAGGTGATCCTCGGCTAAGCCGGCCGGTCGCCGAGCTCAGCAGAGCCGGCCGCTGGGCCAGGTGGGCCCGGACTCGAGCCGGCGCAGGGGCTTGGCGCCGAGGGAGTCGAGGAAGCGCGCCATCTCCTGGCCTGAGTTGGTTTCCATGCCCTCGTGGTAACAGGGCAGGGCGCGCGGCTGTCCCGCCTTTGTCGCCCAGCCCCACTCGGTCCAGGGATAGCCGGGGAGCGCCGTTGCGATCTGCTGGCCCGCGCGGACCTTCGTTCCGGCCGCCGCCAGGCCCCTGAGGTGCTCGGCGACGTAGACGACCGCGCCGGCGTGATCGCCGCCCAGCAGGCGATACCAGATGAAGCCGCCCCCGGGCCAGCTCGAGTGGTTGGAGGAGCCGAGCACCTTCGCGTTGCCGATCGCGACGACCGACTGGCGGTGGATCGGCATGTAGTCGACTCCCATGTCGGTGCGGCTGACGCTCCAGCCGCCGGCCGCGAACGGGTTGACGTAGTGGCCGTCCGCGACGAGCTTCGGTTCAGAGCCGGGAGGGGCAGCGCCGCCGGGCCCCGCGGCCAGCGCCGAGGAAGATGCAAGCGCGATTGCGACGACGAGGCCGATGACCCCGAGAATCGCCTTCAGCTTTTGCGTGGGCGCTCGCAAACCAGTCTCCTTCGTCGGCCTGCGGGGTTAGCTGTCGGGCTGGCGCTGAAAGAGCCTGCGCCCCCACGTAGGGGTTCGCCCCAGAGTCTCTGGTTCCCCCGCTCCCGGGCAAAAGGCCCGAGATTCGGCGTACCGGTATTCCGGACGCGGCTAGTCTAACCGCAACCGGTGTTGTTGCCGCAAGAGGAGCACGTGTAGCAGCTGCCCGTGCGCTGCATCATGCCTCCGCACTGCTCGCAGGCGGGCCCCAGATCGAGGCCGGACATCCTGGCCGGGACCACCGGGGGGGTTTCGGTGAAGGCAGAGGCGGCCGGCGCGGCCTCGCCGCCCGTCGCCTTGGCCTTCTCGACGCCGTTCCCGTTGCCCGGCTTGGAGTGACCGTTGCCGCCGTTGGCGGGGCCGGCCGCTCCGCCCGTGTCGATGCCGAGACCGAGCTGGCTCGTCTCCGACTCCCGCTTGGCGCGCACCTCGGTAGTGAGGATGCCGAGATCCTCCAGCGTGTCGGTGTCCTCGATGAAGCGGCTTGCCAGCCAGCGCATGATGTAGTCGGGCAGCGATTTGGCGAACGGGATCTCCGGGTTTCCGGTGATCCCCTCCGGCTCGAAGCGCATGTAGCTGAACTTGCGCACGAAGACCTCGAGCGGGACGCCGTACTGGAGGCCGATCGAGATCGCCGTCGCGAAGGCGTTCATCAGCCCCCGCATCGTCGAGCCCTCCTTGCCGATGTCGGTGAGGAAGATCTCGCCGACGTTGCCGTCCTCGTATTTGCCCGCTGTGATGTAGCCCTCGTGGCCGGCGATCGAGAACTTGTGGGTGATCGATTCGCGCTCGCGCGGCATCTTCTTGCGCACCGGCGCGGCGGTGGCCTCCTCGGTGGCGGGCTGCTTCTCGTCCTGGGCGTCGGTACGCAGCGCCTGCGCCGTCTTCGAGCCGTCGCGGTAGATCGCCAGCGCCTTCAGGCCGCCATTCCAGCCGCGCGTGTAGGCGTCGGCGATGTCGCCGACCGTCGCCGATTGCGGCAGGTTGACCGTCTTGGAGATCGCCCCTGAGATGAAGGGCTGGGTCGCGGCCATCATGTCGATGTGGCCGGTGTGGGAGATCGCCCGCTCGCCCACAGCCACGTCGAAGATCGGCAGGTGCTCGTCCCTGAGGCCGGGTGCGCCGATGATCGTGCTCTGCTCGGCGATGTGGGCATTGATCTGCTCGACCTGGGGCTCGGCGTAGCCGAGAGTCCTCAGCGCCAGCGGCACCGATTTGTTGACGATCGTCATCTGCCCGCCGCCGACCAGCTCCTTGAACTTGACCAGGGAGAAGTCGGGCTCGATCCCGGTCGTGTCGCAGTCCATCAGGAAGCTGATCGTCCCGGTCGGAGCCAGCACCGTCGCCTGCGCGTTGCGGTAGCCGTGCTCCTCTCCCAGCTCGACCGCCTCGTCCCAGGCTCGCTGCGCGGCTTCGAGCAGATCGCCCCTGATCCCGGTCGGGTCGATGTCGTAAGAGGCGTCGCGGTGCATCCGCATCACCCCGTTGTGGGGCTCGCGGTTCTTGTCGTACTCGTCATAGGGGCCGGTCGCCTCGCCGGCGATCAGCGCCGACTGGCGGTAGGCGCGGCCGGTCATCAGAGCCGTGATCGCGGCGGCGACGTTGCGGCCTGCGTCGGAGTCGTATGGCAGCCCGTCCGACATCAGCAGGGCGCCGAGGTTGGCGTAGCCGAGCCCGAGCTGGCGGAACGCGTTGGCGTTGGCGCCGATCTCCTCGGTCGGGTAGCTGGAGAAGCCGACGATGATCTCCTGCGCGAGGAAGACGATGTCGACGGCGTGCTCGAACTCGGCGATCTCGAAGGAGCCGTCCTCGCGGCGGAACTTCATCAGGTTGAGCGAGGCCAGGTTGCAGGCCGAGTCGTCGACGTGCATGTACTCGCTGCACGGGTTGGAGGCGTTGATCCGCCCCGACTCCGGGCAGGTGTGCCAGCGGTTGATCACGGTGTCGTATTGGACTCCGGGGTCGGCGCAGCGCC
The DNA here is from genome assembly GCA_963838035.1 of uncultured Solirubrobacterales bacterium. Lineage (GTDB taxonomy): Bacteria > Actinomycetota > Thermoleophilia > Solirubrobacterales > 70-9 > CAVVNN01. Next base: position 63,284 of record CAWIPM010000008.1, on the reverse strand, counting down.
AGGCGGCGTCGGCGATCTGGTTCATCAGCTCCCGAGCGGGCAGCGTTTTCGTGGTCGCGCCGCCGTTTCGCGCGACCAGGTTCCAGTCCTCGCCGGCCTCGACCGCCTCCATGAAATCGTCGGTGACCCGCACCGAGTTGTTGGCGTTCTGGTACTGGATCGAGGTGAACCCCTCACCGTCGATCGACATGTCGAAGCCGGCGTCGCGCAGCGCGGCCGCCTTCTTCTCCTCGTCGGCCTTGCACCAGATGAAGTGCTCGATGTCCGGGTGGTCGACGTCGAGCACGACCATCTTCGCCGCCCGCCGCGTCTTGCCGCCGGACTTGATCGTCCCGGCCCAGGCATCGGCGCCGCGCATGAAGCTGACCGGCCCGCTCGCGGTGCCGCCCTTCTTCAGCGGCTCCATCGAGCCGCGGATGTTGGAGAGGTTGATGCCGGAGCCGGAGCCGCCGCGGAAGATGTTGCCCTCCTTGGTGTTCCAGCTCAGGATCGACTCCATCGTGTCCTCGACGCTGAGGATGAAGCAGGCCGAGCACTGCGGCCTCTCCTCGAAGCCGACGTTGAACCAGACAGGCGAGTTGAAGGCGGCCTTCTGGTTGAGCAGGATCGAGGTCAGCTCCGCCTCGAAGACGTCGGCGTCCTCGGCGGAAGCGAAATAGTCGCCCTCGCGCCCCCAGCCCGAGATAGTCCCCGCGACCCGCCCGATCATCTGTTTGACAGAGCTCTCGCGCTGCTCGCTGCCGAGCTGCCCGCGAAAGTACTTCTGGGCGACGATGTTGGTCGCGTTCTGCGACCAGCTCTTCGGGAACTCGACCCCGCGCTGTTCGAACGCCGGGCTCTCGGGATCGCCGATCACCGCATCGCGGATCTCCCACTCGACCTCGTCGAAAGGATGCACTCCGGCAGTCGAGAACCGCCGTTCGACAGTCAGTCCCTCGAGACCGGTTGACTGGGCGCTCGTGGCGGTCTTGGACATCGAACTTCTCCTCTCGGGGCGACTTTCGGGGGTAACTTCGCAGGATCGCCTTCCGGTCGGACGGCACCGTGATGGCGAGAAGCCCCAAAACGCGACAAATGCCTGCTCCGCCTCTATGGTGACAAGGTGATGACGCGGGCGAAAGCCGCACGCAGCGCGGTGGAAGGGCGGGCTGAGGCTGCAAGGGAAGTTGCATCCGAGGCGATCGCCTCGGTCAAGCCGAAGCTGCGCGGCGTCTCCCACAAGTGGGCCTTCTTCGTCTCACTCTTCCTCGGCGCCGCGCTGATCGTCGCCGCGAAGACCCCGAAGGCGACTCTTGCGGTCACCGTATACGCGGTCAGCCTCTCGGCCCTACTCGGCACCAGCGCCCTCTACCACCGAGTCAACTGGACCCGCCCCGACGTGCGCCGCTGGATGCGCCGCCTCGACCACTCGATGATCTTCTTCCTCATCGCCGGCACCTATACGCCCTTCGCCCTGCTCGTACTCCACGGCCCGCTGGCGAGCGCCATCCTCGTCGTCGTCTGGATCGGCGCCATCGCAGGCGCCGCGGTCGAGATGGTCTGGATCGACCACCCGAAATGGGTCGCGGCGCTGATCTACATGTCGCTCGGCTGGGTCGCCGCCGTCGCCTTTCCGGAGCTGTGGGTAGACATGGGGGTCGCCGGCACGCTTCTGGTTGCCGCCGGCGGAATCCTCTACACCGCCGGCGCGGTCGTCTACGCAACCCAGCGACCCGATCCCAATCCCCGGGTCTTCGGCTACCACGAGGTCTTCCACGCGCTCGTGATAGCCGCCGCCGCCACTCACTTCGCCGCGATCGCCTTCTTCGCCCTGCCGGCAGGCTGAGAGCTGGCCCCGAGTCTCGACGTGACCGTTGACCCCGCAATAGGGGGAAAAGGGTGCGAACTTCGATAGGGGAAAAGGGCGCGAGCGTCCGGTTAGGCGGCGGAGGCCAGTACCGGCGCCAGCTCGATCTCCGCTGCCGCGACGAGTTCCGAGAGGATCTCTTCGAGCTGCCCGGCCTGCGGAGGTTGGAGCTCCAGGCGGCCGTCAGCCAGCAGCTCGTGGGCCCGCGCCACCGGCAGCTCCGCCTCGATCACCCGGCCGCCCATCGCGGCCAGCACCTTGCGCAGCTCGGCCTGTGCCCAGATGGCGCCGAACATGCTCTTCGAGGCTCCGATCGCCGCCGCCGGCTTGCCGTTCAGCGCGCTCTGCCCGGCCGGGCGCGAGGCCCAGTCGAGCGCATTCTTGAGCTGGCCTGGGAGGGAGTGGTTGTACTCGGGCGTCGCGATCAGGACCGCGTCGGCGCCGCGGATCGTCTCGCGCAGCTCACGCACAGCGGCGGGGGTGGGGCCCGCCTCAGCGTCCTCGCTGAACGGTGGCACCTGCGCCAGCCGCTCGAAGGTCATCAGCTCCGCCCCCGCGGGCAGCCGCTCGGCGGCCGCCCGCAGCAGGGCGTCGTTGAGCGAATCCCGGCGCAGGCTTCCGGATATGCCCAGGACCCGCATGATCACTCCGCCTCCGCGACCAGCTCCAGCTCGACCGCGATGCTGACCTCGTAGTCGAGGACCTCGCCGCCGCTCGGCAGCTCCGCGTTCCAGTCGAGCCCGAAGCTTCGCCGGTCGACCGTGGCCTCCAGCGAGAGCCCGACCCGAGCGCCGCCACCGAGGTCGGCGCCCAGCTGCGCGAACCGGCCACTCGCCTCGACGTCGTGCTTGGCGCCCTTGATCTCCAGCTCGCCGCGCAGCCGCACCGAGCCGTCCTCGGCGACGTCCAGCTCAGTCGAGCCGAAGCGGAGCCGAGGGTGGCGCTCCGCGTCGAAGAAGTCGGGGGAGAGGAGGTGGCCCTTGAGCTGCTCCTCGGAGATCTCGACACTCGCGACGTCGACGGTCCCCTCCAGTCGCGGCTCCTCGCCGCCGGTCAGTTGAGCCTCGTAGTCGGAGAAGCCGCTACGGAAGGTCGAGACGCCGTTGTGGGTGACGGCGAAGCCGATCGTGGAGTGGATCGGGTCGGCCGTCCAGGTCCCCGCCGGTATCCGCTGCTTGGTCTGCGTGGTCATCGCGTTCCTCCTGAAGTAGTGAAGTAGTTGCCATATAAATAGTTGACTTAGAAATCATTCTAGCAGAGGTACTTTGCGAGTCAAATATTGCTTAGGCAACATTCATCTGCGATCATCCGGATATGTCCCCGAAGGCGACAGCCGAGGCCGAGGCCGGGCGCAACGGCTCCATGTCCGCGCCTTCGGCGCAGCCCCACCGTGACGCGTGGGCGGCCCTCTGCCGCACCCACGCCGCCGTCGCCGGCCGGCTTCAGGAGGCCCTGACCGCCGCAGGCCTGCCGCCACTTTCCTGGTACGAAGTCCTCAGCGCCGTCGCGGTCGCCCCCGAGGAGCGCCTCAAGATGGGGGATCTCGCGGAGGCTCTGGTGATCAGCCGCGGCGGCCTCACCAAGCTGGTCGACAGGCTGGTCAAGGCGGGCCTTCTGGAGCGACTCTTCTGCGAGACGGACCGGCGTGTCAGCTACGCAGCGCTCTGCCCGGCGGGCAGGGAGATGCTCGCCGAGATGCAGCCGGTCATGGCCGGCGAGATCGAGGCCACCTTCGCCGTCAACCTCAGCCCCCGCGAGGCCGGTGCTCTCCGCGACGCCCTCGAAAGCGTTCGCGCCTCTTCCTGCGGCACGTCAGCCTGATCCAGGCGGGCTCAGGCCAGCGCGGCGGCTGCGCGCTCTTTGGCAGCCTCGATCAGCGCCAGCACCGCGTCCTCCCGGCCCCCGCGCAGCAGCTCGACCGGGTCGGGTTCGCCGTTGACGATTCCCTCGAAGAACTCCTTGCGGTCCTGATAGGTGGGGAGCGTCCCCTTCGCCCACCCGCGGGCGTCGTTGAGGATCACCGCCAGGCGCGCGTAGTCCTCGCCAAAGAGCGCAGCGATCTCCCGCTTCATCCGCTTCGCCAGGGCGGGGGAGGCGCCGGCGGTCGAGATCGCGATCGCCAGCGGCCCGCTGCGCACGATCGCCGGCAGGATGAAGTTGCAAAGCGGCGGCACGTCGACGACGTTGACCAGCATCGCCCGCTTCTCGGCATCGTCGAAGACGCCGATGTTGACCTCGCTGTCGTCGGTGGCGGCGATGACCATGAACGCGCCCTCGAGGTCGGCCGCCCCGGCGTAGGCACGCTTCTCCCATCGAATCGACCCCTGAGCCGCCAGCGCCTCCAGCTCGGGATGGGCGACCGGGGCGATCAGCGTCACCTCAGCGTCGCAGGCGAGCAGCCCCTCGACCTTCTCCAGCCCCACGTCTCCGCCCCCGACCACCAGGCAGCGCCGCCCCGTCAACTTCAGGCAGGCGATGTAGAAGGGGGTCTCCAGCATGTCGCGCACGCACGACTGGTCGCAGATTCCCTTCCGCAGTTGGCAGACGCACTCCTTGCCGGCGTAGGCCTGAGCGGGCATAAGGACAAAATACCTACCCGATCCGTTTCTCTCGGGGCCGGTTGAAGTCCCGTCACTGCGCTACAAGGAATCGAGAGTGAGGCGCAACCCCTCTTCCAGCCCCACCGCCGCCCTCCAGCTCAGCTCGCGCCCGGCCCGGCCGGGATCGATCGAGATCCTCTGCACCTCACCGGCTCGGGGAGGTGCGAGGTCGGGCTCGAAGCTCTCGACGTCCCCAAGCTCGGCGAGCAGCCGTGCCAGCTCGAGCACGTCGGTCTCGACGCCCGTGCCGACGTTGATCGGGCCGGTCGTCTCGGCGGCGGCCGCTGCCAGCGCCGCGGTGACCACGTCGCCCACGTATATGTAGTCACGGGTCTGCCTGCCGTCGCCGAACACGGTCGGCCGCTCTCCGGCCCGAAGCCTGCCGCAGAAGATCGCGATCACTCCGGCCTCGCCGAGCGGGTCCTGGCGTGGCCCGTACACGTTGCCAAGCCTCAGCGCGACACCGGAGAGACCGTGGAGCCGCTCGTAGAGCGCCAGGTACCCCTCGGCGGCGAACTTGCTCTGGCCGTAGGCGGAGAGCGGCTCAACCGGCGCGTCCTCGCCGAGCGGCAGCTCCTTTCCCTCGCCCTCGCCGTAGATCGCCCCGCCGGTGGAGACGAAGACGAAGCGCCGCACACCCGCCGCGCGCGCCGCCTCGAGCACATTGGCGGTCCCGCCCACGTTGATCGAGGCGTCGAAGGCCGGGTCTGCGACAGACTTGCGGACATCGATCTGCGCCGCCAGGTGGAAGACGACCTCCGGTCGGGCTTCCTCGGCCAGCGCACTCAACGCGGCGCCGTCGCGGATGTCCAGCACCTCCAGCGCGGCCCCGGCGGAGAGCGCCCCGTCGAGGTTCTGCCGCCGCCCGGTGGAGAGGTCGTCGACGACCGTCACCTCGTCGCCGCGCGCGAGCAGCGCGTCGACCAGGTTCGACCCGATGAACCCCGCTCCGCCTGTGACCAACGCTCTCACCTGGCCGCCGATCCTAAGGGGATCGGCGCGCGCGAGCCCGCCGGGGCAGCCGAACGCCCCTGCTACCCTCGCCGACCCATGCGCCTCATCGTCACCGAGAAGAACAACAGCGCCAAGAAGATCGCCGAGATCCTCGGCGCAGGCTCGGGCGGCCCCGCCACCGACAAGACCTTCAAAGTCCCGTACTACACGTGGACTGACGAGAGCGGCGCTGCCCAGATGACGATCGGCCTCAAGGGCCATGTGCTCGGCCCCGCCTTTCCCGAGGGCTACTCGAACTGGCAGAAGACCGACCTGCACGACCTGATCGACGCCGAGCTGATCAAGGAGCCGACCGACAAAAACGTCGTCAAGGCGATCAAGAAGGTCGCCAAGGAGGCGGACGAGCTGGTGATCGCGACCGACTTCGACCGCGAGGGCGAGCTGATCGGCCTCGAGGCGCTGGAGGAGATGCTCGATGCCAACCCCGAGCTCGGCTCTCGCGACGGCGCTCGCGACGGGACGCTCCGCATCAAGCGCGCCCGCTACTCGGCCCTCACCAAGGAGGAGATCGAGCGCGCATTCTCCGACCTCGACGAGCTCTCCTACCCGCTTGCCAATGCCGGCGCCGCCCGCCAGGACATCGACCTGCTCTGGGGCGCGACCCTGACCCGCGCAGTCTCCCTCGCCACCCGCCGCTTCGGCTCCAACTTCCTCTCCGTCGGTCGCGTCCAGAGCCCGACCCTGGGGCTGGTAGTCGAGCGCGAGATGGAGCGCCGCGCCCACGTCGCAAAACCGTTCTGGGAACTGTTCGCCAGGTTCCAGCACCCCGACGGCGCCTTCGAGACCCATCACTCCGTCGACAAGTTCTGGGAGAAGAGCGAGGCCGACGCCGCGCTCACCGGGACCGCCGGCCCCGGCACGGTCACGTCGGTCACCGCCCGCAAGAACACCCGCAAGCCGCCGACCCCCTACAACACGACCGCCTTCAGCACCGACGCCTCCAGCCGCCTCGGCATCACCCCCGCCAGCGCGATGAGGATCGCCGAGGACCTCTACATGGACGGCTTCATCTCCTACCCGCGCACCGACAACACCGTCTACCCGGCCTCGCTGCCGGTCCGCGAGCTGGTCTCCTCATTGGTCCGGATCAAAGAGTTCTCCGCCGCCTCCGGCCTGCTCGACGGTGAGCTGAAAGCGACTCGGGGCAAGAAAGAGACGACCGACCACCCGCCGATCTACCCGACCCAGGCGATCCACCCGGGCGCCCTCGAGGGCCCCAAGCGCCGCGTCTACGAGCTGGTCGTGCGCCGCTTCCTCGCCACCTTCAGCCCGCCGATGGTCACCGAGTCGACCCGCGCCGACATCGAGGCCGGCTCGGAGACCTACTTCGTGCGCGGCTCGGTCGTCGTCGACCCCGGCTACGCCGGCATCTACACCTACGCCCGCTCCGCCGATGAGGAGATCCCAGCGCTGGCGGAGGGCCAGAAGCTCGACCTCGACGGCGAGCCCTGGATCGTCGACAAGGAGACCCAGCCGCCGGCCCGCATCTCCCAGGCGAAATTGATCGAGATGATGGAGGAGCGCGGCCTGGGAACCAAAGCGACCCGCGCCGACATCATCCAGAAGCTGTTCGACCGCGGCTACGTCTACTCCAACCCGCCGATCCCCTCGGAGACCGGGATCGCGATGTATGAGGCCTTCAAGAAATTCGTGCCGCGAATGGCGACGGCGGAGATGACCGCCCAGCTCGAGCAGGAGATGGACCGGATCGCCGCCGGCGAGATGACCAAGGACGGCGTCGTCGGCGAGAGCCGCGACCTGCTCCACAAGACCTGGTCGGAGATCGACGAGAGTCGAGAGGACCTGGCGAAAGTGGTCTGGAAGGGGATGGACGAGGACCGCATCCTCGGCCCCTGCAAGGCCTGCGAGGAAGCCGGCCGCAAGAAGGAGGACGGCTCCCCCCACATGCTGCGCATCATCCGGGCGAAAAAATCGGGCAAACGGTTCGTCGGCTGCAGCGGCTGGACCCTGGACGACCCGGACTCCTGCGACCAGACCTTTCCGCTGCCCCAGCGCGGCGACGTCTTCCGGCTGGAGGAGCGCTGCAGCGTCTGCGACCAGACCCCGCGCCTCAAAGTCGTCCCCTTCCGCGGCCGCGCCTGGAATCTCTGCCTCAACGACGACTGCGAGTCGATGCAGGAGATGAAGAAACGCCGCGCCGAGCGCGAAGCGGCCAAAGCCGCCAAGGCCGCGATGGAAGAGAAGCCGCCGCCGAACGGCAGCGAGGACGGCAAGGCGACCAAAGCCGACACCGGCACCCGCCGCCGCAAACGCGCCAAAGCCGCGGCCAAAGGCTGAGGTCCTCGGCGTTGTTCGTCTCGCTCGAGGGCGTTGACGGGTCTGGCAAGAGCACACAGGCGCACCTGCTGGCCGAGGCGCTCGGCCCCGAGACGCTGCTGATCCGCGAGCCGGGCGGAACCGACGCCGCCGAGCGCATCCGCGATCTGCTCGCCGATCCCGCCCTCACCCTCGACCCCTTCGCCGAGCTGCTCCTCTTCCTCGCGGCTCGCGCCGACCTCACCGCCCAGGTCATCCGCCCGGCCCTGGACGCCGGCCGCGATGTCGTCTCCGACCGCTTCGCCGACTCCAGCGTCGCCTACCAGGGAGCGGCCCGCGGGCTCGGCGTCGGCGAGGTCATCTCCCTCACCGACGCCGCCACGGACGGCCTCTGGCCCGACCTCACAATCCTGCTCCGGGTCGACCCCGAGGTGGGCCTTGGCCGCGCCGACGGCGGCGACCGCCTCGAGTCCGAGGGCCTCGACCTCCAGCGAGCCGTGGCCGAGGCCTACGAGGAGATCGCGGTGATTGCCTCGGACCGCGTCGTGGTGGTCGACGGGTCCGGCCCCGTCGAGGCGGTTCACGAGAGGGTGATGGAGGCGGTCAGGGACCGTGCGTCCTGAACGCGGGTCCTGTCGCGGCTGCCACCTCCACGGTGCTCGCCACTGGACGCGGCTGCGCGCCGCGGGGGACCCCCGCCACCACGTCACCCGCGGAAGATGCGCATGACCTTCCTGAGCGACAGCACCGCACACCAGCCACGGGTGCGGGTTGCGTTGACTGCAGCGCTCGCGTCGGGGCCAAGCCACGCCTACCTCTTTCGCGGCCCGCGGGGGGCCGGCAAGGCGGCGGTAGCGCGTGCTTTCGCTGCGGAGATACTGGCGATCGGCGCCGCCGATCCTGAAGACGCCCGCCGTCGTGCTCTGCTCGACCCATCCCCCCACCCCGACCTCGTCTGGCTCGCTCCCCGCGGCGCCCAGCACCTGGTCGAGGAGGTGCGGGAGCGCGTCATTCGCGCCGCCGCCTACCGGCCCTTCGAAGGCAGCAGGCGCGTCTTCGTCGTCGAGGCCGCCGAGGCGATGCGCGACGAGAGCCAGAACGCCCTGCTCAAGACGCTGGAGGAGCCGCCCGCCTTCGTCCACCTGATCCTGATCAGCTCCGAGCCCGCCGCCCTTCTGGAGACGGTTGCATCCCGCTGTCAGCCGGTCGAGTTCGCGGCGCTTCCCCCGGCAGCCATAGAAGCTTCCTTGGCCGGCGCCGGGCCTCCTGACGAGCTGATCGCTGCGGCTCGCCTTTCTGCCGGCGATCTCGATCGCGCCCGCTTCCTTCTCTCGGAGCCGGGCAGGAGCCTTCGTGCAGCCTCGCTTGAGCTTGGAATGGCGGTCGGGCCGGGCTCGCCGGGAACTCTCCCCGATAGCGGGCCCGGCCCGACCGCCCACACCGCCTGGCGCCGGCTACTCGACGCCGCCGAATCGGCCGGCGAGGAAGCCGAAGCCGTGACCCGCGCGGCGCTGGAAGAGGATTCCGAGGCCGGCCTCAAGCGCTCCGCGCGCGACATCGCCGACGAGGCGAAACGAGCCGCCCGCCGTCGCCGCACCGAGATCCTCGACCTCGGCCTCGAGCTGACGGCCGCCTGGTTCCGTGACCTCGCCGCCGTCGCCTCCGGCGTCGCCGAGGTCGCCTACAACCGCGACCGCATGGTCGTCCTACGGTCCCAGGCCGCCGCTCTCGACCCGGCCCACCCGCGCCGAGCCGCCGAGTTGACCCAGGACACCCGCCGCCGTCTCGACCTGAACGTCTCCGAGGAGCTGGCCCTAGAGGCTCTCTTCTTCCGGCTCGAACGCCTCTTCGCCTAGTTTCGCCGGCGCGCTTCCGTTGCTCCCCCGCGCCGCCTGCTCCCGCGCCCTTTCAATCGCCCGCTCCTGGGCCAGCCGGGTTATCTGGGCGGACTGGCGGGACATGATCACGCTGAAGTTGAGCGCCAGGCCGAGAAGCAGGAGGAGGACTATCGAGAAAAGCGCGACGTTGGTGTCGCGCACGCCCATCGCGTCGGCGACCGTTCCCAGCAGGCCTGGGAACGCGGCGCCGGCGAGCATCCCGAGGCCGGCGATGAACCAGACGACGCTGTAGCGCTCCTGCAGGCGGTCGCGGCGGATCAACTCGAGGATCATCGCCATGAAGACGATCGCGATCGCCCCCGCCAGGATCCGCGTCTGCGGCGTCAGGTGGACCTTCGGGTCCTGGGATGCGAGCACGATCCCCCTCACCGCTCCGCCTCCACCCGCCGCGGCCGGAACTGCCCCACCAACAGCACGATCATTCCCTTGAAGATGAAGAAGGCCGAGCGCAGCGGTGTCAGGAAGGAGCTGCCGCCGGCCCGCTCCAGCATCCGCACCGGCACCTCCTCCACCCTCAGTCCCTGCCGAACCGCCAGCTGCAACGACTCGATCTCGGCGAAGTCCGGCGAGTAGTGCCTGCTGAACAGCGCCATCACGCGCCGGTTCGCCGCACGCATCCCGCTCGTCGTGTCGGTGAAGCGCTGCCGCGTCGCCAGGGTGAGGAAAAAACGGAATACGCTGGTCCCGATCCGCCGTGACAGCGTCGGCTTGTAGTCGCCGCTCTCTTCCTCCGGCGCGCCGCGCTCGCGGTAGCGCGACCCGATCACCAGGTCGGCGCGCCCAGCTACGACCTCGTCCAGCAGCCGCGCAACCTCCCCCGCCGGGTGCTGCCCGTCGGCGTCGAGGTGGGCGCAGCAGTCGTAGCCCTCGCGGAGGGCGTAGAGGTAACCGGTCTGCAGCGCCGCCCCGAGTCCCTGGTTGAACGGAAGCGAGGCGACCAGCGCGCCCGCCTCGGCCGCCCGCGCGGCGGTCGCATCCGCCGAGCCGTCGTCCACCACGAGCACGTCGGCACCGGGAAGAGCCCCGCGCACGTCCTCGATTACGCCGGTGACAGACGCCTCCTCGTTCCAGGCCGGGATGAAGACCAGCGATCGCACCAACTGATTCTCCCACGCCGGCCAGCCATCGTTTGTGTTAGTAAGTCTTCATGAGACGAATCGGCATGCGCCTCTGGCTCTCCGTCGCCTTCGCCGCCGTAAGCCTGATCACGGCCGGCGCTGTCTATCTCTTCGGCGACAACCAGCGTGCTCTCGTCGCATCGATCATGATCGGCGTGCTCGCCGGCTTTCTCATCGCCGCCGCGATCTCCCACCGAGTCGGCCGTCTCTCCCAGGCCGCCGGCAAGATGGCCGCCGGCGACTTCGACGTGTCGATGGACGTATCCGGCCGCGACGAGCTCGGTGACCTCGCTCGCGCCCTGGAGTCGATGCGCGCCTCCCTGAAGGAGAGCTTCGGCGTGCTCACCGCCGACCGCAACAAGCTCGCCGCCATCTTCGACGGCCTCACCGACGCGGTCATGGTCATCGACGACGACGGCTCGGTCCGCTTCTCCAACAGCGCCGCCGCCGAGCTCCTCGACTCCGGCGGGCACCCCTCCGAGGCGATGCTCCCCCAGCTTCACCGCGCCGCCGAGTTCGGCTTCTCCGCCCATCCGGCGCTCCGTATCGGCGATCGCGCCTACTCGATGCAGGCTCGCTCCCTCCCTGACGAGCGCGCCGTGCTCGCGGTCGTCCGCGACCGCACCGACGAGATGCGCCGCGAGTTCGCAGAAGCCGACTTCGTCTCCAACGCCGCGCACGAGCTGCGCAACCCGCTGGCGGGGATCTCCGGCGCGATCGAGGTGCTCCAGGCCGGCGCCAAGGACGACCCCCAGGCGCGCGACCACTTCCTCACCCGCCTCGCCGAGGACGCCGAGCGGATGAGCCGCCTCACCCAGTCTCTGCTCACCCTCGCCCGGGTGGAGGCGCTCGGCGCGGGGGAGGCCGAGATCGTCGACGTGCCGGTCGCCGTCCGCGACGTGGTCGAAGCTGTCGAAGCCCCTGTCGGCATCCGTCTTCTGGTCGAGGTCGACCCCGACCTGGCGGCCAAGGGCGACCCGACTCTGCTGCGCCAGGTGATGATCGGCCTCGTCACCAACGCCTTCAAGAACACGCCGCCCCCCGGGCGCGTTACCGTTTGCGGCCGCCGCGACGGCGAGACGGAGGTTGTGCTGGAAGTGATCGATACGGGAACGGGCATACCGGCAGCGGAGATCGAGCGCGTCTTCGAACGCTTCTACCGGCGCACGGAGACGCGCAAGCAGGAGGGCTTCGGCCTCGGCCTCGCGATCGCCCGCCGCATGGTCGACGTCATGGGTGGCGAGATCGGCGCGACCTCCGTCGAGGGTCATGGAAGCACCTTCTTCGTCCGTCTCCCCGTCGCCCTGCCCCACACGACCCCGGTGGCATGACGATGAGCAACGGACGGATTCTTATCGCCGACGACGAGCCCTCGGTTCGCGACTCGGTCGGCTACGCGCTCGCCCAGGAGGGCTTCGAGGTGACTCCCGCGGCCGACGGCGACGAGGCCGCCGAGAAGCTTGGAGACGGCATCCCCTACGACCTGCTCATCCTCGACATCATGATGCCCGGCCCCAGCGGCCTCGACATCTGCCGCGAGGTGCGCTCCCGCAGCGCCGTGCCGATCATCGTCCTCACCGCCAAGGACGCCGAGGTCGACAAGGTGGTCGGGTTGGAGGTCGGCGCCGACGACTACGTCACCAAGCCCTTCTCCGTGCGCGAGCTGCTCGGCCGCGTCCGCGCCCAGCTGCGCCGCCGCGAGCTCGACCGCGGCCCGCTCAACCAGGCCGTCCGGATCGAATCCGGCCCGGTCGCGATCGACCTCGTCCGCCACGTGGCCATGGTTCGCGATATCCCCGTCAACCTCACCCGCTCCGAGTTCCAGCTCCTCCGCCTCCTGGTCGGCCGACCCGGCGAGGTCTTCCCCCGCCGCCAGATCATGGAGGAGCTGTGGCAGACCGAGTTCGACGGCGACGAGCGAGCCTGCGACGTCCACATCTCGAACCTGCGCCAGAAGGTCGAGCGCGACCCCCAGAATCCCGAGCTGGTCCTGACCGTGCGCGGCGTGGGCTACAAGTTCGACGGCGACAGCACGTAGCGCGGTAGCTCGGCTGCGAATCCCGCTCCCGATGGCCGACCGGCCTTCGGTGCCTCGAGCGGCCAGCCGGTGAACGAGCAAGGGCCGCCCGGAGGCGGCCCTTGCCTGGTGCTTGGGAACGAGCGCGGAAACCACGGCCGGGTGGGACAACGTCCGGTCTTCCTCAGCTCGCCGGTGCCCGGGTTGGATTCCACCGGGCGCCCGAACCAGTGCGGCGCCTAGCGGCCCTGCACCTCCAGAGTCCCCTCAAGCATGTGACTCAAAATAGGACCACCTCCTTTCTCTGGTGACCCGATTGAAGCAGAGCCGACGCCCGGACTTGAACCGGGGACCCCTTCTTTACGAGAGAAGTGCTCTACCAACTGAGCTACGCCGGCGGGGTTGCTCCATTCTAGGAGGGATGGGCTGGCGTTCCGCCGCGGGTGGGGTCGATGATGCGATGGTGTCAAGGGCCGCGACAGCTCGGCGCCGCGACGGGAACGAGGTCGAGTTCTCGCGGATCGTCGCCTTCAGCGACGGAGTGTTTGCGATCGCGATCACGCTGCTGGTGCTCGGCCTCGGCGTGCCCAGGCAACTGCACGGCGAAAGCCTGGCCGAAGCGCTCTGGGCCCAGCGCCAGAGCCTCTTCGCCTTCGCCCTCAGCTTTGCGGTGATCGGCCGCTTCTGGGTCATCCACCACCGCTTCTTCGGCGACGTGGTCGGGTTCGACGGACGGTTGCTCGGCCTCAATCTCTTCTATCTGGCCTGGGTCGTGCTGATCCCGTTCAGCAGCGAAGTGCTCGGCGATCACGGCGGCGAAACCGCGGCTGTGGTGCTCTACGCCGCGAACCTTGCCGGCGTCACCCTGGTCGGCCTGCTGATGTCGACCGACGCTGAGCGCGCCGGGTTGGCGCAGATGGAGCCCGCCGTGGCCAGGGTCCGCCGCCGGCGCGCGGCCTTCGCCGCGCTGATCTTCCTCGCCTCGATCCCGATCGCTCTCATCGACCCGAACCTCGCCCCGTACATGTGGCTCGCGCTCTTCCTCTTCACGGGAGACCGAATCTTCCGCGGGCGTTCCTAGTCTCCGTCGAGCTGGAGCTGCCGTTCGCTCTGGTCGACGGCCTCGGCGGGCCGCAAATCGCCGCAGACCGGGCAGCCGGGCTCCGGCACCACCGGCTCGCGCTCGACCTCCATCGTGCGCAGGTCATAGATGTGGGCGACGCCGAGGGTCGAAGGCTCGGCCAGGCTGGTGAGGAGGTGCATGACCTCCAGGCCGACCTGGCCGCCGATCAGGCCGCAGGCGGGGCCGAGCGTCGCCGCCGGAGAGGCCTGGGCTCGGCGCTGCTCGACCGCCACGTCGAAAAGAGGGTAGGAGCGGCGGTAGGCGGCCTCCTGGCAAGCGAAGCAGCCGGTGCGGCCGGGCACGTAGAGCGGCCCGACCCGCGCGATCGGAGGGAAGTGGCTCATCGTGATGTAGGGAATCCCGGCGGCAAAGCAGGCGCAGTTGACCCAGCGCTCGATGTCATGGGCGGGCCAGTCGGCGGCGTCGATGACGATGTCGGAGCCGGCGATGAACTCGGCGATCTCCTCCTCGCTCTCCAGCCGCCTGTCGGTTGCTTCGGTCCGCATTGCCGAGTTGAAGGACCCCAGCCGCTCTGCCGCCGCCGCGACCTTGGGTCGACCGACATCGGCCTCGGTGTAGAGGATCTGGCGGTTGAGGTTGCTCACCTCGACCCGGTCGCCGTCCACAAGCCACATCTCCCCGACCCCGCAGCAGGCCAGCGCCCAGGCGGCCCAGCCCCCGAGCCCGCCGACCCCGATCACGGCGAGCCGCGCTTCGCGCAGACGGTCCTGGCACTCCGACGGGGTCGGACCGGCACCGGCGATATCGCTGAAGTAGCGCAGCTGGCGGTCGAAGCGGGCCATCTCCGCCGCCGGCACGAGCTCGTCGTCGGCGGCGTCCTCGACAACTTCCAACACCTGCATCTGCGAGACGACGTCGCTGACCGCCTCGGCGCCGAACTCGGACTCGAGCTGCTCGGTCGTGCGCTCTCCGTCGAGCGCCTCAAGCAGCCGTCGCTGGGCCTCGTCGGGCCGCTCGATGCGAATGTCGCTGCCCGCGCTCGGTCGCATCAGGTAGACGTCGCCGTCAGGCGTCTCGATCGTTTCGGTGGTTCGCTTGATTCGTGGGCGCAGCATCATCGAGTCGGGATTCAGGCAGGGGAGGACGGCGATGCAGGGAAGGTTGCGAAGGGGGGTCGCCCCATGCCGAGGCCAGACCCCTTCGCGCTCTGCTAGCCGATCTTGTGGATCGATATCGACGGGATCGCATGCTCCGCTTTGCTGATCTTCACCGCTACCTCACCCCCTTTGGGATTTGCGGCCGCTCTTTCGGCCGCGTCTTGGGTACATTGCTCTAGACCCCTTAAGTGATCAAATCAGTTCCGTTATTCTGGTAGCGCCGAGCGAAAAAGTCCGCGTTTTCGCCTAATAGCGCCATTGCGGCTAATACGATGGAGTGATCACGGATCTACTTCCGACCACGATGAGGAGGTCGCTTGTCCCCGAAGACCAACACCAAGGCCGGCGCTAAGGGCAAGAGTCGAAAGGGGATCGATCAGCGCCTGATCAGGGCGTTGGCGCACCCGATCCGGGGCCACGCCCTGGCCATCCTCAACGAACGGGTGGCGAGTCCGAACGAACTGGCCAAGGAGCTCGGTGAGGGGTTGAGCCAGGTCAGCTATCACGTCAAAGTCCTCAGGGACTGCGAATGCATCGAGCTCGTCAAAACGGAGCCGCGACGCGGGGCCGTCGAGCACTACTACCGAGCTACGACGCGTGCCTTTCTCACCGATCGCGACTGGCAGCACCTGCCCGCGTCGATTCGCTCCGGCATGAGCTCGAAACTCGTGCAGGCGATCTTCGACGAAGTGGCGGTCGCCCTCGACGCCGGCTCCTTCGACGCCCGTGCCGACCGCCACGCCAGCTGGACCCCGATGAAGGTCGACGAGCAGGGATGGGGAGGCATCATCGAGGTTCTGGAGGACTCATTGGAGCGGATCCTCTCCATCCGGGCCGAGAGCAGCGATCGCCTCAACCGGTCGGGCGAGGAGGGCATAGACGTGTCGGTGTCGATGCTGGGCTTCGAAGCGCCCGAAGCGTTGGAGATGCACAAGAAACCGGCGCGGAGGAAGTCGTAGGGCTCCTAGCCGGCCAACTGCTTCGCCCGTGAGAAGACCTCGTCGAGCATCGGCTCGGTCAGCTTGCCGGTGAAGGTGTTCTGCTGGCTCGGGTGGTAGCTGCCGAGCAGCGTCCAGCCGCCGACTTCTGTCTCAGCTCCATGGCCGAACTTCGGCCGCGGGCGCGGGGCCTCGGCACCGTGGGCACGCAGTGCCCGCAGGGCGCCGTCCCAGGCGAAGGCTCCGAGGGCGACGATGACGCGACAGCTCTCCAGCAGGGCCAGCTCGCGCTCCAGATAGGGGAGACAGCGGTCGCGCTCGGTCGTGGTCGGCTTGTTGGCGGGCGGGGCACAGCGGACAACCGCGGTCACGTAGGCGCCCGCGAGGCGCAGCGAGTCTCCGCGGCGCTCGGAGTCGGGTCGGTTGGCGAAACCGGCCCGGTGCAGGGCCCTGAACAGCCACTCTCCCGAGCGGTCGCCGGTGAACATGCGGCCGGTGCGGTTGGCGCCATGGGCCGCGGGGGCAAGGCCGACGATGGCGATTCTCGCGGCGGGGTCGCCGAAGCCGTCGAGCGGCCGCGCCCAATACTCCTCGCCGCGGTAGCGCCGCGGTGGATCGGCGGCGCACGCCTCCCGCCACTCGACCAGCCGCGGGCAGCTCCGGCAGGCATGGATCTCGACGCCAAGCTCCGCCAGCGTGCCGCCTCCTCCCAAGCTCATAGGCTTCTCGTCGTCTCCATGATCCGGAACCGAATCACGTTCGCCCTCCTGGCTGCCGCGATCCTCGCGTTGGCAGGCTGTGGAGGCGGGGGAGGGAGCGGCGCCGCGCCCGCCGAAAGCGAAAAGGCAGCCGACGCCGATCTAGTCAACAACGCCCTCGCGCGTGAATCGGCGACGGTCGACGCCTACACCGCTTCACTCCGCTGTTCCCTTGCCCCTCTATGTGTGGAAAAGGAGCAGAGGAGCAAGGTCGTGAGGATGCTGGCGTTGCTTCGCGCCCAGGCCCAGGAGCACGTCGATGCGCTGACCAAGGCGATCCGTGGCCTCGGAGCCGCGGTCGACGGCGAAAAGGTCGATGCCGAAAGGGAAGCCCTCGATTACACCGGCGTCAAGACCCGCGCCGATTTCCTCGTCTTCGCCTACGAACGCGAAAGCAGGGGCGTCGCGGGGTGCCTGAGCGAGATCTCCAAGCTCTTCACTCCCTGGCCACGCTCGCTGCTCGGCTCGATCGCCGCCAACCAGGCCCAGCACCTCGTCCTCCTGCGCCAGGCGCTCGGCGCCGGCCGGCTCGCCTCCGTCCCGGAGCCGTTCGAGGCCGGCACGACGCCCGCTCCTTAGGGGATGATGCGCGCATGACCGGGCCGCTGTATGCGATCGGGCGCTTCTGCTCGCGCCACCACTGGCCGGTGATCTCGCTCTGGCTGGTCGTTGCGGTAGCACTGGTCATCGTCGGCCAGGCGTCGGGCAGCAAGACGAGCGAAAACCTGACGTTGCCGGGGACCGACTCGACCAAGGCGACCGAACTGCTGGAAGACAACCTGCCCGAACAGGCCTACGGCAGCAACCCGCTGGTGATGGAAGCGCCCAGGGGGGCGCTGACCGAATCGAGGTACGCGGGAGGGGTCGAGGAAACCGTGAAGCGCCTTGAAGCGCTGCCCGAGGTCAACTCGGCGGTCAACCCGCTCAGCCCGCAGGGCGCCGCGTTCCTGAGTCAGGACCGCACGGTCGGCTACATCCCCGTGGTCCTCAGTGTCGGCCCGGGCGAACTCGACGAAGCGAAGGCCGAAGAGGTCCTCGACGCGGCCCAGCCGGCTCGCGCGACAGGCCTGCGCACCTCCGTCGGCGCCTACGTCGGCCAGCAGCTATCGAAGCCGTCGACCGAGGTCAGCGAGGCGATCGGCCTGACCGCCGCGGTGATCATCCTCCTCTTCGCCTTCGGCACCGCGACCGCGATGATGCTGCCGATCGTCTCGGCGGTGCTCGGCCTCGCCTGCGCGCTCTCGATCATCCGCCTGCTCGAGCAGGTCGTCCAGGTCCCCGGAGTCGCTTCCACCCTGGCGACGATGATCGGGCTGGGGGTCGGGATCGACTACGCGCTGTTCATCGTCACCCGACACAAACTCCAGCTCGCCGACGGGATGGAGCTGCACGAGTCGATCTCCCGGGCGACTGCCACCGCCGGCGGCGCCGTCGTCTTCGCCGGCTTCACCGTGATCATCGCCCTCTGCTCGCTTGCCTTCGCCGGGATCCCTCTGGTGGCGACGCTCGGCTTCACCGCGGCGATCGCCGTCGTGGTCGCGGTTTGCGCTGCGGCGACCCTGCTGCCGGCGATGTTGGGGGCGCTCGGGCCGCGAATCAACTCGCTGCGGGTGAAGCTCGGCAAGACCCACCCAGACGACAGGGAGCCGCACGGCTGGCGACGTTGGGCGCAGAGGGTGGCGAACCGGCCGTGGCGCTCGGCGATCGCGGCCCTCGTGGTGCTGATCGTGTTGGCGCTGCCGATCTTCCAGCTCGAACTGGGGCAGAACGACATCAGCGCGCTGCCCAAGGACACCACCTCGCGCCAGGCCTACGACAGCCTCACGAAGGGCTTTGGGCCGGGGGTCAACGGGCCGCTACTGGTCGCCTCGCGGTTCCACACCCCGGCCGAAGCGAGGCAGGCGCTGCCCGGCCTCGAGCACGCGATCCTGACCGAAGCCGGCGACGTCTCGGCGATCTCCAACCCGACCTTCGACAAGTCGGGGACCGTCGCCGTCTTCAGCGTGATCGCCAAATCGGCGCCCTGGGCGGGCACCACGGTCACCCTGGTCGAAGACCTGCGCGACGTGGTCATTCCGAGAGCGCTCGCGGGCACCGGAGGTGCCGCCTACGTCGGCGGCCAGACGGCCGGCTACATCGATCTAGCGACTCAGATCAGCGACAAGCTGCCGCTGATGATCGCGATCGTCGTCGGCCTCAGCTTCATCGTCCTGTTGCTGGCCTTCCGCTCGCTGCTGGTGCCGATCAAGGCTGCGGCGATGAACCTGCTCTCGGTCGCCGCAGCCTACGGGGTGGTGACCGCCGTCTTCCAGCTCGGCTGGGGCTCCTCGCTGATCGGCCTCGACCACTCGATCCCGATCGTGAGCTTCGTGCCGCTGCTGATGTTCGCGATCCTATTTGGGCTCTCGATGGACTACGAGGTCTTCCTCCTCACCCAGATGCGGGAGCACTACAAGCAGCACGACGACGAGAAGCGGGCGGTGATCGAAGGGCTGGCCAACACGGGGCGGGTGATCACCTCGGCGGCGGCGATCATGGTCTGCGTCTTCACCAGCTTCGTCCTCAACGGCGACCCGGTGGTGAAGGAGTTCGGGGTCGGGCTGGCGGTGGCGATCGCGATCGACTCGACCCTGGTGCGCTGCCTGCTCGTGCCCGCAGTGATGGTCCTGCTGGGCCGCCGCGCCTGGTGGCTGCCGCGATCGATGGAGCGCTGGGTTCCCCACATAAGCATCGAGGGCGAGGAGTTCTTCGCACGCCGCGATGCCGCTCGCGCCGCCGACGGGGTCGACTGAGCGGGATGTTCCCGCTCAATCTCCCAAACTTCCTCACCCTGCTGCGCATCCTCGCGGTCCCCGTAGTCGTCGTGGCGCTCCTCGGGGAGACGCCGAACGGCGACGCGTTGGCCGCCGCGGTCTTTGCACTGGCGGCGGCGACGGACGGCCTCGACGGCTATTTCGCCCGCTCGCGTGACGCCGTGACCACCTTCGGCAAGCTGATGGACCCGCTCGCGGACAAGCTGCTGATCGTCGCCGCGCTGGTCTCGCTGGTCTCTCTGCACCGGCTCGAAGCCTGGGTGGCGATGGTGATCATCGCCCGGGAGATCGCCGTCACCGGCCTGCGCGCGATCGCCGCCGAGCGCGGCATCGTCATCGCCGCCAGCTGGTTGGGCAAGATCAAGACGGTTCTGCAGATCGCCGCTGTCTTCGCCCTGATCGCCGAGGACCCCGCCCCCCTCTGGGTCAACCTCCTCGTCTACTGCGCCGTCGCCGCCACCGTCATCAGCGGCGCCGACTACTTCCTCGGCCTCCGGCGCCGGATCGAGGCGGAGCGCCGCCGGGTTAGGCGCTCGGCGCCTCCAGCCACTCGCGCATAGTCAGGTGCCGGCGCTGATGGTTGCCGCTTGACAGCTCTTCGCGGAGGTCGGCGAGTCGGCCATAGCGCTCGGCGACCACATCGTGGCGGTGGATCGTCTCCAGGTTCCTCTGTCGGGCCATGACAAAGCCCTCAGCCGGCAGCTCCGGGTAGTCCTCGACTATGCGCCGCACCATCTCCCGCACGCAGTCCTCGACGAAGCGCGGCTGGGAGTGGGCCTTGGCGACCACGGCCAGCTCGTCCGGGCGCTTCATCAGCTCGTAGATCTCCGAGCTCATCGACTGCTCGACGATCCGCAACAGCTCGGGTGCGTCGACCCATGCGTCGCCGCCCTCGGGGCAGCCGATCCAGAGCGTGCCGATGCCGCGCTGGTTGTGGGTTGCGATCGGCACGGCATCGATGACCCGCTCGATCTCCTCGCCGTCGAAGCCCTGCTCGACCAGGCGTTCGCGGGCGAGGTCGGCGACCATC
The DNA here is from genome assembly GCA_963838035.1 of uncultured Solirubrobacterales bacterium. Classification (GTDB taxonomy): domain Bacteria; phylum Actinomycetota; class Thermoleophilia; order Solirubrobacterales; family 70-9; genus CAVVNN01. The sequence goes on along the minus strand of CAWIPM010000008.1, from coordinate 42,734 downwards.
TCCTGGGCGCAGGGGCAGGCGGTCATCCCCTGGGCCTGTACGCCGGTCAGCGTTCGCGTCCCCTGCTCGGAGTCGACCGCGGTGCCGAAGAGGGTGTAGATCTCCTGAGTGGGGTGCCCCGTGGCGGGGGTGGAGACGGTCTCGGGGTAGCGCGCGGTGACTGAGACCTCGGCGCGAAGACCACCCTGGCGCTCGCGCACACGCTGGGCGATGTGGGCAGCGAGGGTCTCGGCGCGGAACGCCTCGCCGAGCACCACCGCGTCGATCGCCTCGCCGACGATCTCCTCGAAGCGCGACATGTGAACCCCCGCCTGGCGCGGCTCGAGGTCGACGAAGCACTCGAAGTCGGCGTGGAAGAGGTTCTCGGCGCCGTCGGCCTTCACCCGGATCACCTTCTCCACACCAGTGACCCCGACCCGCGACAGGCTGACCTCGGTTGCGGGCACGGAGGCCTGGACGTCGGTGGCGGTGGATGCGGTCGGCGAGGCCATCGCTTATGAAGGGTAAGCAACCCTGGCCGCGGTCGCTGTCCCGCCGCAGATCGCGATAGGGCTTCTGCCTATACTTCGCGGGCCGGAGCCTCAGGGCCGGCATCCCCCCGGGAATGGGGAGAGGGTTCACCGGAGGCAGTGACGATCGAACCGCTGGATACCGTCCCGCAAGGGCTGGATCAGGATTCGGGCGAGCAGCCGCTCGCCGACTCGGAGGAGCTGCGCAGCCTGATCGCGCTCGGGCGCGAGCGTGGCTATCTAACTTTCGAGCAGATCGCCTCCACCCTGGAGGAGGTCGAGGTGACCAAGGAGCAGGTCAGCGGCCTCCACGCCCACCTGATCGAGCACGGCGTCGACGTCATCGCCGAGGACGGCGTCAGTGCCTACAAGGAGCAACGGGGGGCCGAGGCGAACGGCCAGCCGAAGAGGACCGAGCTCGACCTCACCGTCGAACCCAGCCTCGATTCACTGCGCCTCTACCTGCGATCGATCGGCCAGGTCGACCTGTTGACAGCGGCTCAGGAGGTGGAGCTGGCGAAGCGGATCGAGCGCGGCGACATGCTGGCGAAGCGGCAGATGGTCGAGGCGAACCTGCGCCTGGTCGTCTCGATCGCGAAAGGCTATTTGGGCCGCGGGTTGAGCTTCCTCGACCTGATCCAGGAGGGCTCGCTGGGGCTGATCCGTGCGGTGGAGAAGTTCGATTACCGACGCGGCTACAAGTTCTCCACCTACGCGACCTGGTGGATCCGCCAGGCGGTCACACGGGCGATCGCCGACAAGGCGCGGACGATCCGCATCCCGGTGCACATGGTCGAGAAGCTGAACCGCGTCGCCCACGTGGAGCGTCAGCTCGTGCAGAAGCTCGGGCGCGAGCCGGAGCCGGACGAGATCGCCGAGGAGCTGCGCTGGTCGGTGTCCGAAGTGCGCGACATCCTGCGCGTCGCCCAGCTGCCGGTCTCGCTGGAGAAGCCCGTCGGCGACGAGGACGACTCTGAGCTGGGGGACTTCGTCGCCGACGACGCGGTGTTGGAGCCGTTCGAGGAAGCGAGTGAGCACCTCCAGAAGGAGGGCGTGCGCAAGGCGCTCGACGCCCTGCCCGAGCGGGAGCGCCAGGTGATCGAGTTGCGCTATGGCCTCTCCGGACTGGAGCCGCTGACCCTGGAGGAGGTCGGCCGCACCTTCGGCGTGACCCGCGAGCGGATCCGCCAGATCGAGAACAACACCCTGAAGAAACTGAAGCGCCTCCCCGAGGCGCAGATGCTGCGCGAAGCGGGTTAGCGGGGATCCAGGACGAAGAGGGCGATGTCGCGGTCGGTGCGCTCCCTGTAGTTGTCGAAGCCGGCGAACTGCTCGTTGGACCTTCGCCACAGCGCTGCGCGCTCCTCGCCCTCGGCGACGCGAGCCCTGACCTTTCGGCGTCTGCGGCCGATCTCGATCTCGGCCTCCGGGTTCGCCTTCAGGTTGAGCGACCAGGCGGGCTCGTTCCTGTGTCCCGCATTCGACCCGATCACGATCTGGCGCTCGCCGTCGGCCAGGTAGACGACCGGCGCCGTGCGCGGCTCGCCTGACTTCCGACCCGTCGTGGTGAGCAGTAGCACCGGCGCCCTGCCGACCCTCCCGCCGATCCGCCCGCCGCTGAGCCTGTAGAGCGGAACGTTCAGCTTCCCGGTCCAGCGCAGAGCCGTCGCACCCATCGAGGTCGAGAGCCGCGAGTAGAACCGGTCGCTCGGCACGGCGCGAGTATTTCACGCCCGTCCCGCCGTCCGTTGGGACGCCCGCTGCGCCCCGCCGTGGTGCCGTAGAGTTGCCGCGATGGCCGAGCCGCACCCGTTCCGCCGCGCCGCCGAAGCCAAGGACCTCGAGCTGCTGGCCGAGACGCTGCGCGACGACGTCGTCCTCCACAGCCCGATCCTCTTCCGTGGCTTCGAGGGGCGCGAGATCGTAACCCAGGTCCTCACCCACGTTGCCGCGACCCTGGAGGACCTCGCCTACGTAGACGAGCTCGCCGGCGAGCGCAGCGTCGCGCTGCGCTTCAAGGCCCGGGTCGAGGACCGCGAGCTGGAGGGCATCGACTTGCTCGAGCTGGACGAGGAGGGACGCGTCGCCGAGCTCACCGTGTTCATGCGCCCGATGTCCGCCCTCACCCGCTTCAACGAACGGATGGCCGAGCGCCTCGGCGTCGCCTCCTAGCCGTGACCGTTCGTCCCCTCTAGAATCGCCTCTCCATCGCCCCGGGGGAGTGTCCGAGTGGTTAAAGGAGACGGGCTGTAAACCCGTTGGCTCTGCCTACGCAGGTTCGAATCCTGCCTCCCCCATATGAGTTCCCTCGACGGCCGCGTTGTCGCCATAGCCGGGGTTGGCGGCGGGCTCGGGCCCGTGGTTGCGGAGCGGTTTGCCGAGGCGGGCGCGATCGTCGCCGGCACCGATCGTGATCAGGCCAAGCTCGATGCGCTCGGCGCCGGCCTCGGGCTTCCCGGGGATCGCTGGGACGGCCGGGTCGTCGACCTGCTCGACGAGGGAGCGCCGCGGGAGTGGTGCGCCGGGCTCGTCGAGCGCCTCGGCCGGGTCGATTGCCTGCTGCACCTGGTCGGCGGCTGGCGCGGCGGCGCGCCCCTGCATGAGGCGCCGCTCTCCGACTGGGAGCTCCTGCACGACCTTCTCATAAGGACCGTCCAGAACACCACCCGCGCCTTCCACGAGCAGCTCGCAGCAAGCCCCAACGGCCGCTTCGTCCTCGTCTCCGCCAAGCAGGCCCAGTCGCCGACCGACTCCAACGCCGCCTACGCTGCGGCCAAGGCGGCGGCCGAGGCCTGGACCCTTGCCCTCGCCGACGGCTTTGCCGGCACCAGCGCAACGGCCAACATCGTCGTCGTCGACGCCATCCTCACCCCGCAGATGCGCGCCGAGAGCCCGGGCAGGGAGTTCCCCACCTTCACTCCCGCCGAGCACGTCGCCGAGGCGATCGCCTTCGTCTGCTCCGACGCCGCGGAGAAGATGAACGGCCAGCGCCTTCCGCTGATGGCGAGAGGGTGAGGCGGATTGCCGCCTACCATAAGGCGATGAGCGAGCCCGGCGATGCGCTGCAGGCGGAGATGACGATCGGCGAGCTGGCGCGTCGGACCGGCATGACCGTACGCAACATCCGCGCTCACCAGACCAAGGGGCTGCTGCCGCCGCCCGTGGTGCGCGGCCGCACCGGCTACTACGGGGAGGAGCACGTCGCCCGCATCGCCATTACCCGCGAGATGCAGGCGGACGGCCTCAACCTGGAGGCGATCCGCCGCCTGCTCGAGAATGCCGGCGACAGCGGCACCGAGATCCTCGACTTCGCTCGCGCCCTCCGTGCTCCCTACGAGGACGAGACTCCCGAAATCGTCGATGCCGCCGAGCTGGTGGAGACGTGGGGGGGAGGGAGCTCGCCCGACCCCAAGCTGCTGAAGCGGGCGGAAGCGCTCGGCATCCTCCGCGCCCTTCCCGATGGCCGCATCGAGGTGATCAGCCCACGCCTGCAGCGGGCGGGCGCCGAGCTCGCCGCCCTCGGCATCGGCCCCGAGGCCGCGCTGGAGACCGCCGCCGCCCTGCGCCGCCACTCCGAGCGCATCGCCGCCGCCTTCGTCGACATCTTCGTCCGCCAGATCTGGGAGCCCTTCGACCGCGCCGGCCGTCCCGAGGAGGATTGGCCCAAGGTCCGCGAGGCTCTCGACCAGGTCCGCCCGCTTGCCTCCAGCGCCCTGCTGGCGATGTTCCAGCTAACCATGGGTGAGGCAACCGAGAAGGCGAGCGAACGCACCCTGCAGGCCGCGGCCCGCGAAGCGCCGCCGCGCAAGAAGCGCCGCCGCCGCTGAGCGTCTGCGGTTCGCGGAATTTGCGCCCCCTTCTCATCCACCGTCGGCGCGCCCCGCATAGTCTTTCCCGATGAACGACGCGGCGACAGTGGGCGCCGGCGCAGGCGGCGCGGGCGCGGCCTCCGCCACCGTCGGCGTGCTTCCCTCGCAGGCGCTGACCAGGGCGATCGAGGCGGAGTGGGTCACCTCGGGCGACTACCGCATCCGCCCCGAGGCGATCCAGCCCGCCAGCATCGACCTCCGCCTCGGCGACTTTGCCTGGGCGCTGCGCTGCAGCTTTCTCCCCGACGTCGAGTCTACGGTGGAGGAAAAGATCGAGGGGCTCGCCTTCCAGAAGGTCGACCTGCGCGATGGCGCGGTCCTCGAGCGCGACAGGCCTTACCTGGTGCCGCTGATCGAGGAGCTGGCGTTGCCCGACGACGTGCGGGCGAAGGCGAACCCCAAGAGCTCGACCGGGCGGCTGGACGTCTTCACCCGGGTGATCACCGACCGCCACCACCGTTTCGACGAGATCCGCCCCGGCTACCGCGGCAAGCTGTACCTGGAGGTCGTGCCGCGCTCCTTCGCGATCCAGGTGAAGACGGGCCTCTCGCTGAACCAGCTGCGGCTGGCCCAGGGCGATGCGCGCCTGCGCGACGACGACATCCGACGCCTGCAGGCCGAGTTCCCCTTGCTCTACCTCGACTCCCACGCACTGCGCGAGTCCGAGCTGGCGGTCGCCGACGGGCTCTTCCTCAGCGTCGACCTCTCCGGCCCCGGCGACCGGGTGGTCGGCTACAGGGCCAAGAAGAACAGCCTTCCCGTCGACCTCTCGCGGATCCGCGCCTACCGCTGGACCGACTACTGGGACCCGGTCTACCCCGAGCCGGGCGGGCGGATCGTCCTCGAGCCGGAGATCTTCTACCTGCTGCTCTCCGCCGAGGGCGTCTGCATCCCGCCGCAGATCGCCGCCGAGATGATGGCCTACGACCCGACCGCCGGCGAGCTGCGCACCCACTACGCGGGGTTCTTCGACCCCGGCTTCGGCTACGACCCGGCTGGTGGGCGCCACGGCAGCCGGGCGGCCCTGGAGGTGCGTGCGCGCGACGTTCCCTTCATGGTCGAGCACCGCCAGCCGGTCTGCAAGCTGGCCCTGGAGCAGATGGTCGCCCCGGCGGAGCGCCTGTACGGCGACCAGCTCGGCTCCAACTACCAGGGCCAGGTGACGATGCTGAGCAAGCACTTCGAGGAGCAGACGGCGGGGGGCGGGTCGGGGGAGTAGGCAGCTCGCTCAGGGCGTCGCCTCGATCTCCTCGGCGATCGCCTCCTCGATTACCGGAGCGGCTCCAGGCCGGCTGGCGGCACCCTCGTGCCGGGGTCGCAGCAGCGAGATGCCCGCGCCGAGGACCGAAGTCGCCGCCAGCACCCACAACGCCGTGTGCATGTTGTGGATGAAGGGGGCGAGCTCGGCTTCGGAGAGGCCCGCGGCGAGACCGGAGAAGATCTTGAAGAGGACCGGTTTGGGCACCGCGGCGGTGACGATCGCCAGCACGAATGCGATCGAGATCACTGCGCCGGTGTTCTGCAGCATCATCCGCGCGCCTGCGGCGATTCCGCGCCGCTGGGTCGGCACGGCCCCCATCATCGCCGCCGTGTTCGGCGAGTTGAACATCCCCGAGCCGACGCCGACAAGCAGGAGCCAGAGCATGCTCTGCCAGTAGGGGCTGCCGGGCTGCAGAGTCGTCATCAGCGCCAGCGCGACCGCGCTGACCAGCATCCCCAATGCGGCGAGCATCCGCGAGCCGTGGCGGTCGGCCCAGATGCCGGCGAGCGGGGAGGCGACGAGCATCCCGATCGCCATCGGCGCCAGCTTGATCCCCGCCGTGATCGGGTCATCGCCCTGTGCCCCCTGGAAGTAGAAGACGAAGATGAAGAGCAGGGCGAAGCGGGAGAGGCCGTTGACAAAGGCGGCGCCCGTGGCAGCGGCGAACATGCGGTTGCGGAAGATCGTCAGGTCGAGCATCGGCGCCCGGGCACGGCTCTCGACCACGACGAAGAGCGGGAGGAGGATCGCCGCGGCGGCGAGACTGCCGATCACCATCGGGTCATCCCAGCCGGAGATGCCGCCGCGCGAGAGTCCGTAGACGAGCCCGGTCAGCCCGACCACGAAGGTCAGGGTGCCCAGTAGGTCGAGGCCGCGCTCGGTGTCGCGGAGGGAGAGCTCGCGCAGGACCAGCGCGCCCCAGGCGGCGCCGGCCAGGCCGAGTGGCACGTTGAACCAAAAGACCCAGTGCCAGGAGATTGCGACCAGGGCGCCTCCCAGGATCGGGCCCAGCACCAACCCGATCGCCGCGACCATCGTGTTGGTTCCCATCGCCAGCCCGAGTTGCTCGCGCGGGAAGGCATCGGTGACGAGCGCTGCGGCGTTGGCGAAGAGGAAGGCGCCGCCGACCCCCTGCACGATCCGCCAGGCGATCAGCTCGCCGCCGCCGGACGAGAAGCCGGCGCCGAGCGAGGCTGCCGAGAAGACCAGGAAGCCGGCGACGTAGGCGGTCTTGCGGCCGAACAGGTCAGAGAGGCGCCCCGCGGTCAGCACCAGCACGGTCGAGGAGATCATGTAGGCGAGGATCACCCAGACGAGCTGGAGCAGGGAGGTGCCGAGTGCGCGCTCGAGGTCCGGCAGGGCGATGATCAGCGTCCCGGAGTTAGTCGCCACCAACAGCATTCCCAGGCTGGTGCAGGAGAGGGCCCACCACCGGTAGTCGCCCCGCGCGCGCACCTCAAATACCCTAGAGGGGTGGCCGAGCGCACCTGGGACGTCTACCTCTCCGGAGAGATCCACTCAGACTGGCGCGAGCGGATCGAGGCGGGAGCACGGGAGGCGGGCCTGCCGGTGTCGTTCTCGGCGCCGGTCACCGACCATGCCGCCTCCGACGACGCGGGGACGGGCACGCTGGGTGACGATGCGGAGCCCTTCTGGCGTGACCACATGGGCGCCGGAGTCAACGCGATCCGCACCCAGACGCTGATCCGGGCCGCCGACGTCGTCGTCGTCCGCTTCGGCGACAAATACCGCCAGTGGAACGCAGCCTTCGACGCAGGCCACGCCGCCGCCCTCGGCAAGCCCTACGTCACCCTCCACGACCCCGATCTCGACCACGCCCTGAAGGAGGTCGACCGAGCCGCCCAGGCGACGGCCAGAAACGCCGAGCAGGTGGTCGATGTCCTTCGCTACGTGATCGCAGGCAAGCTGCCGACCTAGGCCACGGCGTCCGGCAGCGATGCGAACATGTGTTCGTGCGCTGGGACGACCTCAGGACGGAGAGAGACCTGCGGTTGCCGGGGGTCGGCGACGGGGCTGTCGTCAGGACCTTCGACGCCCCCGAGGCGATGGGGATCAAATTCCACGAGGTGCGGGCGAGGTCGGCGCTGAATCGAGTGCCCGGCGGCCGCTACGGGTTCGGCCACACGGTCAATCCGTACAGAGGGTGCACTCATGCCTGCACATTCTGTTTTGCTCGGAGCACCCACACCTATTTGGGGTTCGATGCGGGGCGGGATTTCGAGCGGGAGATCGTCGTCAAGGTGAACGTTCCGGAGGTCCTGCGGGCGGAGCTGGCGCGACCCGGTTGGAAGCGGGACCTGGTCGCGCTGGGGACGAATACCGACCCCTATCAGTGGGTCGAGAGTCGTTACCGGCTAATGCCGGCGATCCTGACGGCGTTGGAGGAGGCCGAGACGCCGGTCTCGGTACTGACCAAGTCGCCACTGGCGATGCGCGACGTCGAGATCTTCGCCCGGATGGCGCAAAACCACCTGCCGGTCTCGGTCAACCTCTCGGTGCCGACCCTCGACGAGGTGGCCTGGCGCGCAACCGAGCCGCACACACCCAGCCCCGCCGCAAGGCTGGACGCCGTTGCCGAGCTGCGCCGCCGCGGGATCGACTCCGGCGTCCTGATCGCCCCGTTGATGCCCGGCATCAACGACGCCCCCGAGCAGGTGCAGCCGATCGTCGACCGCGCCCGAGAGGCCGGCGCCACCTTCCTCGGAGGTGTCGCCCTCCACCTCCGCGATGAGGTTCGCGATGTCTTCTTCGCCTGGCTCCAGGCCAAACGCCCCGACTTGATCCCCGAGTACGAGCGGCTCTATGCGGGAAACCGGGTTTACCTTCCGGCTCGCGAGCGCGACCGAGTTACGAGCGTCGTTCCCGGCTGGGGGCGGAACCGGGGCGGGAGAAGACGGATCAGGCGGGAGGATTCTCCGGCGGGTGGTGTGGGGGCAGGGGGGTCGAGGACGACCCCGCCCGCAGGCCCCCCTCCCCCCGCGACACGACCCGCCGGCAAGAACCCCCAGTCCCGTCTTTTCTGACTCACCCTTCGTCCAAATCCTCGAACCGACACTCCTGTGGCGCCTTGTCCTCGCGGAAGCCCAGGAACCGCGCCCCGTGCCGTATCCGCCCCGCTGCCGCATGGTCGTAGCCCACCTCGATGACCAGCTCGGGGCGTAACGCGACCCACTCGAGGTCGCGGCCGCCGGTCCAGCGACTCGGCTCGGCGGTGCCGCTCTCGCCGCTCTCCAGGGGCGCGAGCAGCTCGCGGAGGCCGCGTTTGGTCGCGGCGGTGAAGCCGGAGATGTGGCCGACCGGCCGCAGCGCGGTGCCGTCGTAGAGACCGAGGATCAGCGAGCCGACCGTGCCCTCCTCCTTGCCGGGGCGCCAGCCCAGCACCACGCACTCGATCGTGCGCTCGCGCTTCACCTTCGCCATGCCCCTGCGTTTGCCGGGCACGTACGGGGCGTCGAGCTGCTTTGCCATCACCCCCTCGATTGTGCGCAGCCACTTCTCGGCCTGCTTCCGATCGGGGGTCAGCGGCGTCAGCTCGAGGCCTGCCCGTTGCGCGATCGCCTCCAGCCGTGTGCGGCGCTCCGCCAGCGGCAGCTCCAGCAGAGCCTCATCCCCTTCGGCCAGCAGGTCGAACACCACGTAGGCGGCGGGGATCTCCTTGGCCAGCAGGTTTATGCGCGACTCGGCTGGATGGATACGGCTCTGCAGCGCGTCGAATTCGAGCTTGCCCTCCCCATTGCGGATGACCAGCTCGCCGTCGAGCACCCAGCGCCCCGGCGCGAAGCGAAGCTCGGGAAAGTATCGGGTCAGGTCCTTGCCTCCCCGCGACTGGATGTAGGCGTCCGCGCCGTCGACGAAGACGATCGCGCGGAAGCCGTCGAGCTTCGGCTCATACGCCCACTCCTCCCCGTGCGGCAGCTCCTTGCGCGTCAGCGCCAGCTGCGGCTTGATCGGCGGAGAGAGCGGCAGGGTCACGCTCCGCGAAGGCCGGCCCGTTGCCGCTCGCGGCTCTCGCGGGGGTCGGGAATCGGAACGGCCGCCAGCAGCTTCTTCGTGTAGGCGTGCGAGGGGTGTTCGCAAACGCGGTCGGCTGGGCCCTCCTCGACGATCTTGCCCTCGTGCATGACGGCGATCTGGTCGGACACGTGGCGCACCACGCCGATGTCGTGGGCGACGAAGACGTAGGTGAGGCCGAGTTCGTCCTGGAGGTCGTCGAGCAGGTTGACGATCTGGGCCTGGATCGAGACGTCGAGGGCGGAGACCGGCTCGTCTGCGACGACGAGCTTCGGCCGCAACGCCAGCGCCCGCGCGATCCCGATCCGTTGCCGCTGGCCGCCGGAGAACTCATGCGGGAAGCGGTTGTAGTGCTCGGGAGAGAGGCCGACCCGCTCCAGCAGTTCCTGGACCCGCAGGCGCAGCTGGGCGCCCGATGCGCCTCCCTGCAGCTTCAGGGGGTCGCCGACGATCTGGCCGACCCGCTTGCGGGGATTGAGCGAGGCGTAGGGGTCCTGGAAGACCATCTGCATCTCACCCCGCAGCGGCCGCATCTTCCGCCTCGAGAGCCCGGCGATCTCTTGGCCCGCGAAGCGGACCGAGCCGGAGGTCGGGTGCAGGAGCTGCAGCATCGTGCGGCAGAGGGTCGACTTGCCGCAGCCCGACTCGCCGACCAGGCCGAGGGTTTCACCCTTTGCCACGCCGATCGTCACTCCGTCCACAGCGCGCACCCGATCCACCTCGCGGTCGATCAGCAGTCCCCGCTTGATCGGGAAGTGCTTGACCAGGTCGGTCGTCTCGAGCAGGTTCCCCCGCCCATGGGGGGGTTGGTTGGGGCTCATCGTGGGGCCTCCAGCCCGATCCGCCCCTGGACCTGGCGCAGCTCGCGCTTGCGCTCGGGCTCCAGCCAGCAACGGTCGCGGTGGCCGGCGGCGTTGTCGAGGCGGCTCTCGAGGCCGGGCAGCCTGCGGCACTGGGCGAACTCGTGCGGGCAGCGTGGGCGAAAGGCGCAGCCCTCTGGGAGGGCGAGGAGCGATGGCGGCGCGCCGCTGATCTGCGGCAGCCGCTTCGGCCGTGGCCGGTCGAGCCGGGCGATCGAGCCGAGCAGCCCCCAGGTGTAGGGGTGCTGGGGGTCGTAGAAGATCTCCTCCAGCGTCCCCTCCTCCACCACCCGCCCGCCGTACATCACCAGCACCCGGTCGGCGACCTCGGCGACCACCCCGAGGTCGTGGGTGATCAGGATCGTCCCCAGGTCGCGCTCCCGGTTGAGCTGCTCCAGCAGCCGCAGGATCTGCGCCTGGATCGTCACGTCGAGCGCGGTGGTCGGCTCGTCGGCGATCAGCACGCTCGGCTCCAGCGCAAGGCCCATCGCGATCATCGCCCGCTGTCGCATCCCGCCCGAGAATTCGTGCGGGTAGTCGTCGACTCGTCGCGCGGCATCGGGGATGCCAACCGAGTCGAGCAGCTTGACCGCCCGCTCGTGCCCCTCCGCCCTGCCCACTCCGGAGTCGTGGGCGCGGATCGCCTCGACGATCTGGGCGCCGATCCGGTAGACCGGGTTGAGCGAGGTCATCGGGTCCTGGAAGATCATCGCGACCTCGCTGCCGCGGACCTTCTGCAGCTCGGCGTCGGGGGCGTCGAGCAGCTCCTCGCCGCGCAACCGGACCGAGCCCTCTATCCGTGCGTTGGGAGAACGGGTGAGGCCCATCAGGGTCTGCGCGGTGACGCTCTTGCCCGAGCCCGACTCGCCGACGATCGCCAGCACTTCGCCGGGCGCGAGGTCGAAGGACACTCCGTCGACGGCGCTGAGCAGCCCGTCTTCGGTGTTGAAGCCGACCCTGAGGTCGCGCACGGAAAGCAGTTCGCTCATTGCAGATCCTCGCGCTTCGCTCGCGGCGCGGAGAACCAAATATGCACGCTTGCTCGCTCCGCGCTCATTGCGCCGAGGTCCCCAGCCTGATCCGTGGGTCGAGGTAGGCGTAGGCGATGTCGACCAGCGTGTTGAAGAGGACGATGAAGAAGGCGCCGAACAGGGTGACGGCCATGATCGGCGGCAGGTCGAGATTGCCGATCGCTTCCGCGGCGTACTGGCCGACGCCGTTTAGGTTGAACAGGTACTCGGTGATGATCGCCCCGCCGCCGAGCACGGCGCCGAAGTCCAGCCCGAACAGGGTCACGATCGGGATCAGCGAGTTGCGCAGCACGTGGCGCATCGTCACCTGGCGCTCGCTCAGACCCTTGGCGCGGGCGGTGCGCACGTAGTCCTCGTTCATCGCGTCGAGCATCCCCGAGCGAAGCACCCGGCTGTAGAAGCCGATGAAGAGGATCGCCAGGGTGTTCCAGGGCAGGATCAGGTGGTAGGCCCACTGGATCGGGTCTTCGGTCAGCCCCACGTAGCCGCTGGAGGGGAAGAGCTGGACCTTGTATGTGAGGAAGTAGAGGAAGACGGCGGCGAGGAGGAAGACGGGCAGCGAGATCCCGATCAGGGCGAGGATCGTCAGCGCCCGATCGGCGAGGTGGCCCGCCCTCACCGCGGCCAGGTAGCCGAAGAGGATGCCGAAGAACATCCAGATCACGGCGGCTCCGATGCAGAGCGAGAAGGTGGCGGGGATCCCCTTCACGATCTGTTCGTCGACGTTGAGCTGGCTGTTGTAGGAGACCAGTTCCCCGGTGAAGATCGCCTTCATCTGGGTCAGGTACTGGACCGGCAGCGGCTTGTCGAGGCCGAGGTCTTCGGTGATGTTGGCGACCAGCTGCGGCGTCGCGTTCTTGCCCGCGATCCGCTGCGCCGGGTCGGAGTTCGGGATCACGTTGAAGATCAGGAAGACGATCACCGAGACCGCGAAAAGGACGAGCACCATCCCGAGCAGCCGCCTGACCACGAAGCGCCCCATCAGATCGGCGTCCCCTCCGGCTCGACCTTGCCGAGGTGGGCCTCGAGGCGGACCTTCGACTTCGGGTCGAGCGCGTCGCGAAGCCCGTCGCCGAAGACGTTCAGCGAGAGCACCGTGAGCAGGATCATCGTGGCGGGAACGATTGCCAGCATGGGGGTGCTGTAGAACGAGGATTCGAAGCCTTCGGCCATCATCAGCCCCCAGGAGGAGGCGGGCGGGTGGACGCCGGCGCCGAGGAAGGAGAGCGTCGACTCCAGCAGCATGTTGTTGGCGATGTTGAGGGTGAAGAAGACGACGATCGTCGAGAGCAGGTTGGGCAGCAGCTCCGAGTACATGATCCGCAACGGCCCGGCGCCCTGGGCGATCGCGGCCTCGACGAACTCCTTCTCCCGCAACGCCATCACCTCGCCGCGGATCGGCCGGGCCATGTAGGGCGTGTAGACCACACCGATGATCAGGATCGGGATCCAGATAGAGCTTCCCGAGATTTCGAGCGGCCCGATCTTCAGCCCGCCGACGGCTAGCGCCGTGCCCAGGGCGATCCCGAGGAGGACAACCGGGAAGGACCAGATCACGTCCAGCGTGCGGGATATGACCCCGTCGGGCCAGCCCTTGTAGTACCCGGCGATCAGTCCCAGCACAACCGCGAGCAGGGTGGTGATCAGCGCCGAGACGATGCCGATGAAGAGCGAGGTGCGGCCGCCGTACATCAGCCGCACCATCTCGTCGCGGCCGAGGTGGCCATCGGCGCCGAGGAAGAACTTGCCGCCGGCGCCGAGGAAGACCGGCCCGATTGGGGTTCCGTCGGGTTCGACCACTTCGCGGCTTTCGCCGTTGACCGTGACCTTCTCCAGGGTGTGCGTCGTGTTCGGCCCGGTATGGGCGGCGTCGTTGGCCCACAGCGGCGCCGCCAGCGTGAAGGCGACGATCAGGGCGAAGAGGGCAAGGAAGGCGAGCGCCAGGCGGTTGCGGCGCAGGCGCCGGTAGGCGAGGTACCAGGGCCCCCGGCCCTCGATCGGCGTTCCCGGCGGAGCAGGAGGGAAGCCCGCATCGGCCTCTGCGCCTGAAACGGTCCGTTCGGCGTTGGGCTCCGGGGCCACCCGCCTATTGTGAAGCAGCCGCGGGCGGCTACTTGAACTGGATGCTGGTGAGGTCGTCCTCGAAGGTCGGGTTCCAGATCACCTTTTCGAGGTCGATCGCGCTCGAGACGAAGGTCGAGAGCGTCCGCGTGCCATAGGGCGCCCAGGGAGCCTGTTCCATGTAGCTCTTGTCGAGTTCGGCGTACTGGGCTTCCTGGCTCGCTCCGAGTCGTTCTTCGCCGAGCTTGGAGATCTGCTTGTCCAGCGCCGGTGATGTGATTTCGGAGAAGTTCCCGTTGTTGGTCGGCAGGATGCTTTCGGCGGAGAGCAGCGGCTGGAAGAAGTCGTTGGGGTGCGGATAGTCCTCGAACCAGTCCGACCAGCCGGTGTCGAGGTCGGGGGTCGTCTGGTTGCCGATCACCGTGAAGTAGTTGTCGGCGTTGAGGATTTTCAGCTGGGCGTTGAAGCCGAGCTTCTTCAGCACGTCCTGGTAGTAGGTGCCGGCGTCGTTGTTGGGGCTCTCGCTGTCGGTCCAGACGGTGATGTTGCGGTCCGACGGGTTGGCTTCTTCGATCAGCTTCTTCGCCTTCGACATGTTGTGCGGGTACAGTTCGAACTTCTTATAGCCGGGCATCCCGGGCGGCAGGATCTGCTGGGTGCCGGCGATCTGGCCGGTATAGATCCGTTCGAGAGCGCGGGCGTCGACCGCGTAGTTGACCGCTTGGCGCACTTTGAGGTCGCTGAACGGCGGCTTGGTCGTGTTCATCCAGAAGTAGTAGGTGCTGATCGTCGGCTCGACCCGGAACTGGGTGCCTTCGTACTTGTTCTTCACTTCCGTGTAGCGGTCCGTCGGGGGCGGGTCGAAGATCCAGTTGAGCTTGCCCTGTTCGATGTCGTTGACCTGCGTCGACTGGTTGCGCAGCACGGTGATTTCGATCTTGTCGAGGTGCCCGCCAGGCAGGTCCGGCATCAGGCCGGCGTTGTTCTTGGCCCACTGCGGGTTCCGCGCGTAGGACCAGCCGCGGCCCGGTTCGGACTTGATGATCTCGTAAGGCCCGGTTGCCGGGATCGGCGTCGCCGACTGGTCTTTGTCCGGGGTGCTCTGCGGGACCGGAGCGGCGAACAGCAGCGCCAGCTCGTTTTCGAAGGTGCCGCGCGGCTTTTCGAGGTCGATCGTGATCTTGCCGCTGGCGTCGTCGGTCTTGATCCCAGGGATTTCGCCGGTCCTCGTCTTCTGGAACTGTTCGGCGCCGACGATGTCGGTGAAGAAGGGCGAGCCGCCCGAGTCGACCTTGAAGAGCCGTTCGATCGCGAACTTGAAGTCGCCGGCCTTGACCGGGGTGCCGTCGGAGTACTTGAGGCCCTTGCGCAGCGTCAGCGTGTAGGTCTTGCCGCCGTTGGTGAC
This sequence comes from uncultured Solirubrobacterales bacterium, assembly GCA_963838035.1. Lineage (GTDB taxonomy): Bacteria > Actinomycetota > Thermoleophilia > Solirubrobacterales > 70-9 > CAVVNN01. The sequence goes on along the minus strand of CAWIPM010000008.1, from coordinate 27,706 downwards.
CGTCGGCAGGGCCTCGGCCAGGCCCGGAATCACCTTGCTGCCCGCCTGCCCGCTCGCGTGCGCATAGGTCAGCAGCGGGATGTAGGTGTTGTACATCGCCGTCCACCCCTCGGCGGTATAGGAGAGCTGCGGGTCCATGTAGTCGGGGAAGGAGGTGTAGGCGCCCTTCAGGGTCCCGCCTTCCTTGCCCGAGGAGCCGCTGCTGCCACAGGCAGCCAACCCGGTCGCCAGCGCTGCCGAGACCCCAACAACTGCCATAGCAACGCCGAGCTTCTTCAACTTCCCACCTCCGAGTTTGACTGGACGGGAACGCCCCCCGCGATCAACTCCAGCACAACATCATGGTCTGCGTCAACCTTGTCTGACTCCGATGCAGCGGTTGGTTCAGCCCATTTCGTTCCAAGGATCGGCGTGGTGACGACCACGATCGCGAGGATCCCGACCCCGGCGAAGAGGAAGGTGATGCGTGGATTCGCACCGCTGGCGATCAACCCACCGAGGACGAATCCGATACCGGGCATGGCGGAGCCGATCGACTCCAGCACGCTCATCACCCGCGCCTGCATCCCCTGCGTCGTCAGCTCCTGCACGGCGCTGACGACGGCCACCCACTGGACCCCGTTGCCGGCGCCGCCTGCGATCGAGGCGCCGCAGGCAACCGCCAGGGTGGGGGCGGCCGCCAGGCCGAGGTAGCCGGCTCCGATCGCGACGGTGCTGAAGAAGAGCAGGTAGGGGAGGGGCGCCCTGCGCACGACGGCGAAGACGATGCTGCCGAGCACCATCCCAATCCCCCAGGCGGCGAGCAGCAGCCCGTAGCCCGTATCGCTGGTCCCGAGCGTCTGCTTGGCATAGATCACCTCGATCGGGATCGCCGCGGCGAAGAAGACGAAGGCGGCGCCCTGGGCGATCAGCAGTCGCCGCAGGGTCGCCATCTCGCGGATGTAGGCGATGCCGGCGCGGACCCGCTCGCGCAGCCGGCCGGGATCGGGCTCGACATGCGGCAGCGGGCCGGCCGTGATCAGGATCCAACCGACCAGATAGAAGGACATCGCGTCCAGCAGCAGCGCGGTCTGGACGCCGAAGGCGCCGACCACCAGCCCGGCGATCCCGGGCCCGATCGCGGCGCCGCCGGTGAAGGCGACGTTGAGCACGGCGTTGCCCGCGCGCAACTCGCCCGCGGGCTCGAGCAGGGCGACGACCACGGCGCGGGTGAGCGAGCGCCCGGTCAGCGCCAGAGCGCCGTCGATTGTCGCCAGGATGATCACCCCCCCGAGCGAGAAGTGGTCCACCAGCAGGGCCAGGGCGGCGAAAACCGCCGCCTCGCCGCAGTAGATGACGGGGAGCGCGAAGCGCGGCGGCGGCTGCTCGACCTTGGCGACGAGGACGGGCGCAAAGAGCGACGGGAGGAAGCGCGTGCCGAGGAAGAGCGCGGTGGTCGCCAGGGCGCTGTTGGTGCGTTCGAAGACGAGGATCGAGAGGGCGATGATCCCCATCCAGTCGCCCAGCTCGTTGACCGCGTACGTCGTCGCGAGACGCCTGAAGAGGGGCCGGCGAAGGGGGTCTCTCAGGCGTGGGCTACGCATAGTTGGCCGTGCGTTCTACCTCATTTATGCACAAGATTTCCTGCAGATGCACAAGTTCTGACGAATTTGTGCTACAAACTTGCCAGCGCTTTGGAAGTTCCTGCACGCAGTGCATAGGTCCTTTGGGCTTCAACTAAGGAAAGGGCTCCGAAATGTCTTACCGTCACTAGATCTTCAGCGCGAGTGCAGTTGACGCACTCGCCATCCAGTCTCGAAGGGCGCCCTTGCTGGCGCCTTTCGTTTTTTTCGGGGCGGAATAGCGCGAACCTGTCTGCACCGGGCCACCGAGCGGACCCTGCACGTCACCGGCCAATTGGCCATGCCCGCTTGTGCGGAGGCCCGTAGGGGCGTAACTTCAGGGGCCGGCTCGTGTGAATCCAAGCCGCGAGCCTTTCGGCGCAGGGAACGGCCGTCTCTCGCGGAATCCCTACGCCAGACAGTTGGCGTGGAGCGCCAGTCCGGTCAGTCCATGGCTAGCAATCGCCCAAGCACTCTGATTATCGTCGCGCAGGTGGTCGCCCTGATCGCGGTTGTCGCGGTGGGCGTCCTGACCGCCGAGACCGCCGATTGGAACCTCCCCCTGTTCGGGATCCTCCTCGCCTTCTCGATGTTCAGCGATCTGACGGCGATCACGACGACCTCGAAGCTGAAACTCTCCGGGAGCTTCCTGCCGATGGTGCTGGCGATGGTCTTTCTCGGCGGCCCGCCCGCCGCCATCATCGGGATCCTGACGATTCTGGTCGTCTGGCTGGTCGAGCGGAACGCCCCCCACTACCTCCTCAACAACGTCCTCAGCTTCGCCACCTACCCCCTGGTCAGCGGCCTCGCCTTCTATTGGGTGACGACCGGCGCCCAGATCACCGATTCCCGACCGGCCTTCTACGCTCTCATCCTGGCGGTCTTCATGTTCGCCCTGGCGATCAACTTCACGATGATCGCGTCCTACTCCTGCTACCTGGACGGCAGCTCCTTCATCCGCAGAGTGCGCACCGCCCTGGTTCCACTGCTGCCCTCGGAGCTCGCGGCGGCGCTGATGGCGGTCGGCGTCGCCTTCCTCTATGTACAGGTCGGGCTGGCGGGGATCGCGCTGTTCGGCGTGGTCCTGGTGACCTTCCAGTACCTGCTCGGTGCCCTGCTCCTCTCCCAGCAGCGGGCCGAGGAGCTCGAGAAACGCGGCAAGCAGCTCGCCAGCTTCCAGGTGGGGATGTTGAGCGCGATGCTGCGCACGCTCGACCTGCGGGACCAGATGACCGCGCGGCACAGCGCCGCGGTGGCGCGCTACTCGCGGGCGATCGCGCAGCGGGCCGGCTACTCGCAGCGGGAGGAGGAGCTGGTCCACATCGCGGCGCTGCTGCACGACATCGGCAAGTTCATCCTCCCCGACCGCATCCTCAAGGCGAACGTGCCGCTCTCGGACGAGGACTGGATGCTGATCCGCCGCCACCCCCAGCAGGGCGCCCGGGTGGTCTCCTCGCTGGATGGCTATGGCCCGGTCGCGGAGATCATCCTCGCCCATCACGAGCGGATCGACGGCAAGGGCTACCCGCGCGGACTGTCCGGCGATGAGATCCCCGAGCTGGCGCGGATCATCTCCGTGGCGGACACCTACGACGTGATGACCGCCCGCGACTCCTACCGCTCGCCGGTCTCCACATATGAGGCGATGCAGGAGCTGCGCCGCGTCGCCGGCAAGCAGCTCGACTCCCGGTTCGTCGAGATCTTCATCGAGCTGCTCGAGGGCAAGGACGTCTCCTTCCAGCACGGCGAGGCCGCCGATTTCGAGAAGGAGCTTGCGCTGGAAGCGAGGATCGCGGAGACGGCCAACCCCGAAGGTAACGCCGGCCGCTTCCAGGCTCCCGGCGTGACCGTCGGCTAGATACGGTTCGGCGCGATGCGCGCCGTCACATTCCAAGCGCCCGGCGAGGTCCGGATCGACGAGAAGCCAGCCCCCGAGGTCGCCGCGGCTGACGATGCGGTGGTGCGTGTCGAGGCGAGCGGGATCTGCGGCTCGGACCTCCACATCTACCACGGCCGGGTGCCGGTCGAGCCGGGCTTCACGATCGGGCACGAGTTCGTGGGGACGGTGCTGGCGGCCGGCGACGACGTCGAGCGGGTCGCCGTCGGCGATCGGGTCCTGGGTTGTTTCCACACCGCCTGCGCCACCTGCTCCGCCTGCCTGCGCGGGGACTACCACCGCTGCCGGCGGGGGAGGACCTTCGGGCACGGCTCCCACCTCGGCGACCTGCAGGGCGCCCAGGCGGAGCAGCTGCTGGTCCCCCGAGCCAACCTGACCCTGCGCCGGGTGCCCGAGGGGATGCCATCCGAGGTGGCGCTGTTCGCCGGCGACGTGATGGGGACCGGCTACCACGCGGTCGCCCACGCGGGGATGCGCTCGGGCGACACCGTCGCCGTGCTCGGCCTCGGGCCGGTCGGCCTCTGTGCGGTGCAGGCCGCGCTCGCGGGGGGAGCGGTGCAGGTCTTCGCGATCGACACGGTCCAGGAGCGCCTGGCGATGGCGGGGGACTTCGGCGCGACGCCGCTGCACCTGACCGAGGAGGAGCCGAAGCGCGCCGTGCGGGCGGCGACCGATGGCGGCGTCGACGTTGTCGTCGACGCGGTCGGCGACCCAGGTCCGCTGGAGATGGCGGTCAGCCTGGCGCGCGACGCCGGTACCGTGTCGGGGATCGGCGCCTACGCCGGCCGCGGCGAGGTGCCTATCGGGCTCGCCTGGCTGAAGGGATTGACGCTGCGGCTCGGCCTCGCCAACGTGATCGCCCACGTCGACCGCGTGCTGGCCCTGATCGAGGCCGGCAAGCTCGACCCCGCCCCGCTCGTCACCCACCACATGAAGCTCGACGAGGTGTCCGAGGCCTACAGGCTCTACGACCAGCGCGAAGCGCTGAAGATCGTCCTCACGCCGTAGGCACGGCCCTCATGGGCTTGCGATGGCGGCGGAACATCTCTTCGACCCAGAGGTAGCCGGGGCGCTGCTGCAACGGGGCGCGGAAGCTCTCCAGCCCGCGCGGGCCCGGTTCGTCGGCGGGCAGCGGGCCCTCCTCGGGGACGACCAACGGGTAGAAGAGCGAGGCGGCGGTGAGGTCGGCGACGGTGAACGTGCCGCCGACCAGGTACTCGCCGTCGCCGGCGGCGAGCTCGGCGTCGAGGCGGTCGAGGGCGGCGAGCACCTTGGCGCGAGCGCGCTCGGCGGCTTCGGCGCTGCGGACGCCGAAGCGCAGGCCGGTGTAGGTGCGCGCATACAGGGCGGCGGCGGGGCCGAAGCGGTTCAGCGGCGGCGGCGCGGTGCGTTCCATCAGCGAGGCGAAGCGCTCACGGTCGTTGCCCAGCTCATGGAAGGCGAGCAGGCGGATGTTGGGGCCGAGCTCCTCGTCGAAGTAGTCCTCCAGCGCGAGCGCGCGGCGGCGCTGCCCGGGGTCGGCGGGGTAGAGGGCGGGCTCGGGGTAGTGCTCCTCCAGGGCCGCGATGATCGCGGTCGAGTCGCCAATCCGCCGCCCCTGCAGCTCCAGCACGGGAAAGGTCTTGTGGGCGCCGTGGGTGAGGTAGAGGGCGAAGGGGATGTGGACTCCGGGGACCGGGGAGCGGCGGCGGTGCTCGACGCCCTTGTGGGCGAGCGCCCAGCGCGCCTTCTCGCTGTAATGGGAGACATCGATCTGCCAGAGGATGGGGAGGGAGTCGCTCATCGCTTCCTTTCCGTCGTCGTGTGCCAGCATAGGCGCGATGGCGCTCTTGGACGATGTCGAGATCGACATGAGGCTTGCGAATCTGCCGGGCTGGACGCGCGAGGGGGAGGCGATCGCCAGGACCTTCGACTGCGGCGACTTCGTCGGCTCGGTCGGATTCGTCGAGAGGCTCGTCGAGCCGGCCGAGGCGATGAACCACCATCCCGACCTGGCGATCTCCTGGAGCGAGGTCAGGGTGACGGTCTCCACCCACTCCCAGGGTGGGCTCACCGCGGCCGACTTCGAGCTTGCCGCAAAGATCGACGCCCTGGCCTCATCGCCGAGCAGCTGAGAATCGACGATCGGCTCTCGATCCCGCTGGGCGAGATCGAGCTGCGCGCCAGCCGCTCCTCCGGGCCTGGTGGCCAGCACGCCAACGTCACCGCCTCGCGAGTCGAAGCGGTCTTCGACGTCGCTGCGTCGGCGGTGCTCGACGAGCCCGAGCGGGCGCGGCTGATCGAGCGCGGCGGCCCACTCATCGCCGCGGTCGCCCAGGATGCCCGCGGCCAGGCGCGCAACCGCGAGCTGGCGCTCCAGCGCCTCGCGGAGAAGATCGCCGCAGGGCTGGCGGTCCCGCGGCGGCGCCGTCCGACCAGGCCGACCCGCGCCGCCCGAAAACGGCGCCTCGAGCAGAAGCGCCGGACCGGAGAGCGCAAGCAGGCGCGCCGGCGACCCCGGGAAGAGGACTGAAGGTGGCCCGGCGCAAGAAGCGCCCCCCCAGGGAGAAGGCCCCGACCGTCGACTACACAGACGGCGACGGCAACACGCTGACCCTGCGCCAGACGCTCAGCCCCGGGACGATCGCAAAGCTTGGTGAGGGCCCGGCGAGCGCCGCCGCTTCACGGGACGATGCCTGGCGGCGGCGCTCCGAGCTGCTGTTCGAGCGCCTCGCGGTGCGCTGGGAGATCGCCGGCCTCCCTCTGACCGACCAGAAGATGCTGCTGGGCCGCTACCGGATGGCCGACTCGGCCACCCAGGAGTGGGTCCGGCGCACGATCGGCGACCACGTCGCCCGTCACATCCCGGAGTTGGAGTAGGGCTACTCGTCCCGAGGCGTGATGCGGAAGATCGAGACGACCTCCGCCTGGTGCGCCTCGGGGTGGACGACGTAGGCGCTCGGCCCGCCCCCGAACCAGCCGGCGCTTTCGTTGTTGCCGACGAAGACCCCGGGGTGATGCTTCCCGTCCCCGTCCTCGACCCAGACGGGATCGCCCTCCTTGAATCCCTGCTCGGCCTCGCTCACGGTCTCAGCCTACTGGTGTCGAAGCGGCGGAGAGCTACCGAGGCAGCATGGTTCGCGGCAGCGTAGTCTCGACTCGCGTCGACCTGGATGAATCCCGATCCCCGACCCAGATTGGTGGGCCAATGACCAAGTCAAGCCGTGGAGACGACGCCGCCTCCAGCCTTTTCGGAAACCGCTTCCTCACCGAGGATGCCCCCGACAACGAGTTCCCCCCGACCGGTATGAGGTCGGTGGACGCTATGCGCCTGCTTGGCGAGGACCTCGCGTTGGAGGGCGACCCGCAGCGCAACCTGGCGACCTTCGTGACGACCTGGATGGAGCCCGAGGCGCAGCGGATCATCGCCGCCAACCTCTACCGCAACTTCATCGACCACGCCGAGTACCCGATCTCGGCCGAGATCGAGCAGCGCTGCATCCGGATGCTGGCCGACCTCTTCCACGCCCCCGGCGAGACGACGGGCGCCCGCACCCAGGGATCCTCGGAGGCGATCATGCTCGGCGCGCTGTCCTTGAAGTGGAAGTGGCGCAAGCGCCGCGAGGCCGACGGCAAGCCGGCCGAGAGGCCGAACCTGGTCTTCGGCGGCGATGTGCATGTGGTCTGGGAGAAGTTCTGCCGCTACTTCGACGTCGAGCCGCGGATCGTCCCGCTGCAGGAGGACAAGTACACGATCGGCCCCGAGGACGTGCAGCCCCACCTCGACGAGAACACGATCGGCGTCGCCGCGGTGCTCGGCACGACCTTCACGGGCCACTCGGACGACATCGTCGGGATCAACAAGCTCCTGGTCGATGTGAAGGGAGACAGGGGCCTCGACGTCCCACTTCATATCGACGCGGCCAGCGGCGGCTTCGTCTGGCCCTTCCTCTACCCAGAGTCGGAGTGGGACTTCCGCCTCGAGCAGGTGCGCTCGATCAACGTCTCCGGGCACAAGTTCGGGCTCGTCTACCCGGGGATCGGTTGGCTGGTCTTTCGCGAGAGCTCGGACCTCGCCGAGGACCTGGTCTTCTACGAGAACTACCTCGGCAAGACCGACGCCACCTTCACACTCAACTTCTCGACCGGCGCGGCGATGGTCCTCGCCCAGTACTACAACTTCGTCCGCTACGGGCGCGAGGGCTACACCTACGTGATGAAGGCGATGGAGGAGAACGCCCGCGCCCTGGCCGGCAAGCTCGAGGCCGGTGGCGACTTCGAGCTGATCGGGGCCGAGGAGGAGCAGCTTCCGCTCGTCGCCTTCAAGCTGGTCCCCGGCAAGAACTACGACGAGTTCGACGTCGCCTGGCAGCTCTCCGCAGAGCGCGGCTGGATGGTCCCCGCCTACACCATGCCTCCCAACGCCCAGGAGGTGAAGGTGATGCGAGCGCTGGCCAAGGAGACGCTGAGTCGCGAGCAGGTCGACCGCCTTTCCGGCGACATCGCCACAGCCTGCGCGACGCTGGAGAAGAAGGGCGGCGCCCACGAGTCCGAGCGCAAGCAGGTGAAGACCGGCACCGGGTACTGATCCTCTTTTGAAAGGGAGCCGGCGGGCTAGTCGCGGCGCCTTTCCGGGTCCACCAGCGACACCTGCTCCCGGGGGTGCGCCCCGGTACGCGTGGCCGGAAGGGCAGGTGCTCCACGGCCGCGGGGAACGTTAGGCGCGCCGCCGGACGGCACGAAAAAGCGACCGGGGGTGACGCTCCTCGCCTGCCGTGCGCGTAGCCTTCGCGCTTAGAAGCTCGTTGCGCCACCTTCGAGATGGTGTCCCGCTGGGCTTCTGCGGGGCCTCTCTCTCCCAGTCGCAGGAGCGAACCTAGCGCCCCCCGCCACGAAACGCCAGGGGCCACCGCGATCCGTTTCCGCAAAATCCGGGGAAAACGAGCTCCATAACCGACGGTTATCGCCCCCTGAACCGGTTGGGGTCTACCGGACGGGGCGCCGAAGCTCGATTCTGGTCTGGCAACCAAAGGAGGAAGCCATGCCGGGATCACAGAGCGAGAAAGACAGGAGGCAGGACCGAGGTTTCACGCAGCTGGCTGCAGTGGTGGCCGTCTCTCGATGGCCTCGCTGCTGGCGGTCGCGTTCAAGCTGGACAACACCGGTGGCGAACAGACCGCCACCGCCGCGACGATGGCGATGAGCGGCGGAGCGATGAGCGGCAGCGGCACGGTCGCCGCGGCTCCGAACGGCGAAAGCGTGAAGCTCGTGGTCAAGTCCGACGAGGAGAAGGGAAGGATGGGGTCTGATGGCAACTGGCACGATGCCTTCTTGCCCGCCGACTTCTCGGTCAAGGCCGGGGCCACGGTGAAGGTGACCGTCTACAACTACGACGACATGCCCCACAGCTTCACCTCTCCGGAGCTGGGCACGAACGCGACGATCCCGGGCGGGTCCGAGGACAAGCCGGGCGAGGTCACGTTCACCTTCCAGGCGCCCCAGAAGGCGGGCAGCTACGAGTGGTACTGCTCGCTCCCCTGCGACCCGTGGGCGATGAACCACTACGGGTTCATGAGAGGGCACGTCACCGTCACATGATCGGCCGGTAAGGCCCCTCCAGCGCGACCGGTCGCCTCGGCGGCCGGTCGCGCGTTCACAATGGGGGTCGATGAGCAAGCTCGTTCGCACGCCCGAGCTGGTCGAGTTGCGGGCGTTCTGCGCGGCGGTCGACCTCGGCAGCATCGGCAAAGCGGCGCGACTGCTGCGGGTCAGCCAGCCGGCGCTCTCCAAGCGGCTGCAGGCGCTGGAGGCGCTGAGTGGCTCCAGCCTCCTCGAGCGCTCGACCCGGGGGGTCGTGCCGACACAGGCAGGTCGGCAGCTCTACGAGGCTGCGGGCCGCTTGCTGGCGGAGGCGGAGGCAGTCGAGGCGCTGATGGCCGGGCTCGAAGCCAGCGAGGACCCGGTCCGGGTGGCGGCGAGCCCGACCATCGCAGAGTGGGTGCTGCCGCCGATGCTGGTCGAGTTGGAGAGTCGCCACGAGCGCCATCTCTCGGTCGAGCTCTCGATCGCCAACTCGCGCGCGGCGCGGACCCTGGTGCTCGAGGGCAGGGCCGAGCTGGGGGTCGTCGCCGCCGACGGAGCCGGCGCGCAGGCGACGGGCCTGGTCGAATCGCCGTTCTGTGAGGACGAGATCGTCGTCGTCGTGCCCGAGGCCCATCCCTGGGCCGTGCACGAGGAGATCGACCCCGCCGAGCTGATGGCGACCCGGTTGATCATGCGCGACCCCGGCGCCAACAGCCGCCGCGTCGTCAGCGACGCGCTCGAGCCGCTGGGCATGTCCCTGGCGCCGCCCCTGGCGGAGATCGGCAGCACCGCGGCGGCGATCACGGCAGCGGTCTCCGAGAACGCGCCCGCCCTTCTCTCATCGCTGGCGCTGGCACCGCCCCGGGGCGAAGGGCTGGTGGTGCGGCGGGTGGCCGGGCTGTGCCTCGACCGCCTGTTTGTCGTGGTCCACAGCGGCGAGGAGAGCCTCTCCGCCCCGGCCCGGGCGCTGGCGCACCACCTGCTTGCCACCGATGGCATCAGCCGCGGGGCGGCGGCTGGCGGCTGATGCCGTAGGGGCCGGCGGAGGTGGGGCGAGCGTGTCTGCCCTCCCCACCTCCCGCCGGTCGCGGCGCTTCATGCTCAGTGCGCTGCGGGCCCATGGCAGCGGGCGCTGCCGGTGTCGCTGTAGGTGGCCGGAAGGCCGCTGGGGGCGTCGGGGCTCTTCATCGCCGACTCGTAGTCCCAGTGGTAGCCGTTGGGGTCGAGCCTGAGCGCCATCGCCCCGTAGTAGTCGCCGGTGGCGGCCTGGAGATTTGGCGTGTTGGCGTTGGTGATGGGCGGATCGAGCGACTCGCCGCCGGTGCCGACGATGAACTCGCGGATGCCGTGCCTGGGGTCGGCTTTCCCGTTTGCGTCCATCGGCGCGTAGCGCGCGTAGGTGTGGTCGTGGCCGTTCAGCACCAGGTCGGCGCCGTGCCTTTGGAGCAGCCGCCACCAGGCCTCGGCGGCCTGACCCTCTTCATCGGCTTCTTCGCCGGCGACGCTGAACGTCGGCTGGTGCCAGTAGGCGAGCGTGCAGGCGGCGTGGTCCGCGGCGAGATCCTGGTCCAGCCAGTGCGTCTCCCCGGCGAACCAGGAGCCGCTCGGGTCGCAGCCACCCGGCTGCACCGCGCACTCCACGTTCAGCGAGATGATGTGCCAGGAGCCGAGGTCATAGGAGTACCAGCCGTCTCCGTTTGCCCCGACGTGACCGCCCTGCCCGTCCTGGCGGGGCCTGGGCTGGGTGAAGGTGGCGCTGCCGGCTTCCGGGCCTTCCTGCACGGTGAAGGTGTCGGTCACCGTGCTGCCATCGGTCGGGTTGTGCTGGTAGCCGTTGTAGTAGTCGAAATAGCCGTCGCCGTGCACGCCGGTCTCGCCGTGCTCGGAGTAGAACTCGTGGTTGCCGGGCGCCGGTCGCTGGAGGAACTTGAAGGCGCCGTAGGTCTTGTCGAAGGAGCCCATGAAGTCTTCGTAGCGGCCGACCTCGTACTGCTCGTCGCCGAGGATCGCCACCAGGTCCGGCTTCATGTTCTCGATCTCATCCGCGGTCGCCGCCTGCGCCTGTAGGCGCGTGGTGTAGCCGGCGCCGGTCTTGTCGCAGACGTCCTTCTGCTTCTCGGCCTCGATCGGGCCCCCGGGCTGGCAGGCGATGTCGCCGACCGTGGCCAGCACCGGCGAGTGGCCCGACGGGGCGTAGGGCCAAGGGTTGTGGCTCGATGAGAACGCGCCCGTTGATGCGAGCACGGTCCCACTGAGTGCGGCGAGCGCCGCCACGGCCACCGGAACCCCGACCCGGAGCCGCCGTTTCTTGAACACAGCCTTTCTCATAGTTCCCCCTCGTTTGGGTGTTGGCGCCGTGACGCTAAGTGGGCCGCTGGGGGCGGTCGTTAAGGAAGAGAGGCCATGGCGTAATCACTTGGTGAAGACATGTCGGTGTCGTGGAAGGGCGGCCGGGCCACAAGGGGCTGGGTTCGATTGCCGATGTCCCTGCTCGGCTAAGTTGGGGCGATGGCCTACCGCATGCTCTCGGCCGCTGATGCCCACTGGCGCCCCTCGAACCAGATGCGGGTGGAGAACACCGACCTGGGCAGGCAACTCGGCGCGCGAGCCCTCGGCGCCCGCCTCTGGCGCCTGCGGCCGGGGCAGGCGTCGACCCGCCATCGCCACTTCGAGCAGGAGGAGCTCTACCTGCTGCTCGAGGGCGCCGGCCGGATCCGCATCGACGGCGACCTCCTCGTCCTCGGGCTCCTTGACGCGGTCCTCGTCGAGCCCGGCTCTGTCCGCCAGATCTTCAACGACACCGACTCCGATCAGCTCTGGCTCATCACCGGCGCCCCGCTCGAGGCGGCCAACACCCTGGAGATGTCCGAGGAGGAGCTGAGCGCGCTCTACCCGGATGGCCCCAAGGCGCTGCCGCCGGAGCTGGGTTAGCTCAGCGCGGCCCTGTCAGCCGACGACGGCCAGTTCCTCCCCGGGTCGCGTCGGGCTCGGCGTCCTGCCCGGCAGGAGCAGCGACAGGATGGCGGCCGCGAGCACGCATGCGACCGACGCCCAGAGGCAGGCGGTGAGGCCGTTCCACTCGTAGAGCAGGCCCGAGAGGATCGTGCCGGCGAGGCGACCGCCGGCGTTGGCCATGTAGTAGAAGCCGACGTTCATCGCCGCCCTGTCGTTGTCGGCGTAGGCGAGGATCAGGTAGGAGTGGACGGCGGAGTTCATCGCGAAGACGACGCCGAAGGCGATCAGGCCGATGACCACCACCGCGGTCGGGTCGAGGCCGGCGGTCAGGCCGATGGCGATCGCGGCGGGGAACGCCGCCAGCACGAAGGCCAGCCAGGTGGCGGTCCCGCCGTCGGGCTCGGCGCCCCCGGTCGCGCCTCGCCGCCGCACGAAGCCGGGCGCCGCCGCCTGCACGATTCCGTAGCCGATCACCCAGATCGCCAGGAAGCCGCCGGTCTGCCAGAAGCTCCAACCGAGCACGGTCTCCAGGTAGACGGGGAGGCCGACCACGAACCAGACGTCTCGTGAGGCGAAGAGGAAGATGCGCGCCGCGGCGAGGATGTTGACCGCGCGGTTGTTGGAGAACATGTGCTTGAACCTGGCCTTCGCGTCGGGGCGGCCGAGGTGGCCGTGCATAAGCCGGGCGGTGACCAGCGCGACGGCGAGGACCGTCCCGGCGAGGATCAGCGTCGAGGTCTGGAACCCGGCCAGCGTCAGCATCAGCCCGCCGATGAAGAAGCCGACTCCCTTCAGCGCGTTCTTGGAGCCGGTCAGGATCGCGACCCAGCGGTAGAGCGAGGATTCGTCGCCCTCGGGGACGACGAGCTTCACCGCGCTCTTGGAGCTCATCTTGGTCAGGTCCTTGGCGATCCCCGAGATCGCCTGCGAGGCCATCACGTAGGGAACGATCAGCCACGCCTGCGGCGCAAGCCCGAGCATCGACAGCGCGACGACCTGGGTGCCGAGGCCCATGAAGAGCGTGGTCCGCAGGCCAAAGCGCGCGGCGAGCCAGCCGCCGACGAGGTTGGTGATGACGCCGAAGACCTCGTAGAAGATGAACAGCGAGGCGATCGTGAACGGCGAGTAGCCCAGTTCGTAGAAGTAGAAGAGCACCAGCATCCGGGTCGCGCCGTCGGCGAGCGTCTCGGTCCAGTAGGCGCCGGTGACCAGGACGTAGTTACGCAGGTCCGCCTGGCGCTCCGCTGCGGTCGGCTCAGCCGAGGCCATCGGCGACCGTCCGGGCGAGCTCGACGAGGCGGTTGGCGTAGCCCCACTCGTTGTCGTACCAGGCGAGGACCTTGACCTGGGTCTCGCCGACGACCATCGTCGAGGGGGCGTCGACGACTCCCGAGCGCGGGTCGTCGCGATAGTCGACCGAGACGAGCGGGCGGGTCTCATAGCCGAGGATTCCGGCCAGGGGCCCGTCGGCGGCGGCGCGAAGCAGGCCGTTGACCTCCCCTGCGTCGGTCGGCCGGGAGACCTCGAAGACGCAATCGGTCAGCGAGGCGTTGAGCATCGGGACGCGCACCGCGAGGCCGTTGAGGCGCCCCTCCAGCTCGGGGAAGATCAGCCCGATCGCAGTCGCCGAGCCGGTCGTCGTCGGGATCAGCGAGAGACTCGCAGCGCGGGCCCGTCGCAGGTCCCTGTGGGGGGCGTCGACCACCGTCTGGGTGTTGGTCATGTCGTGCAGCGTCGTGATCGTCCCGTGGCGGATGCCGACCCCCTCGTGGATCGCCTTGACCACCGGCGCCAGGCAGTTGGTCGTGCAGGAGGCCGCGGTGAGGATGTCGTGGCGGTCGGGCTCGTAGCGGTCGTTGTTGACTCCGACCACGACGTTCAGCGCCGCGTCGTCGGCGACCGGCGCCGCGACGATGACCTTGCGGATGCCCTGGCGGAAGTAGGGCTCGAGCGCCTCCGCGGTTCGGAACCTGCCGGAGCACTCGAGGACGACCTCGACCCCGGCCTCGCCCCAGGGGACCGCGCCGGGGTCGGCGATGCTGCTGAAGCCGAGGGCCGTCCCCTCGACGCAGAGGCGCCCGTCCTGGCCCTCCGCCCCCTCCGACCAGCGCCCGTGGACGGAGTCGAAGGTCAGCAGGTGCGCCGCGGTGGCCGGATCGCAGTTCGGGTCGTTGAGATGGGAGAAGGACAGATCCGGCCAGCCCCACGCCGCCCGCAGCGCCAGCCGCCCGATCCGCCCGAAGCCGTTGATTCCAACGCGTGTGCTCATCGGCGATCCCGCCGCAGCCTATCTATTGACATATGTGATTTCAATCGATATATGTAAATAGATGACCGTCGATCTGGAGTTGGCGCCGAAGCAGAAGCGGCCTGCCGGCGAGCCCTGTTGCGAGCCGGTCGTCTACCCCGACATCGAGCGCGCCGAGGCCGAGCGCATGGCCAGGGTGGCGAAGGCGCTCGGCGACCCGATCCGGATGCAGCTCGCCGACGTCCTGCGCAAGCACGCGGGCAAGGTCTGCGTCTGCGAGCTGGTCCCGCTTTTCGACCTCTCCCAGCCCACCGTCTCCCACCATCTCAAGGTGCTGCGCGAGGCCGGCATCGTCGAGTCCGAGCGCCAGGGGCTTTGGGCCTACTACTACGTCGTCCCCGACGCCCTCAAGGAGCTCTCCAAGTGGCTGACCAATTGACCGAGACCGACGAGATCCGCGAGGCCGTGCGCGCCCGCTACGCAGCGGCGGCCGAGCGCGTCGGCCGCAGCGGAGGCTCCGGCGGCTCCTGCTGCGGCCCCGCCGACTCCGTGCTCTCCGACGAGCAGGCGCAGGCGTTCGGCGCCTCCCTCTACGACAAGGCCTCCCAGGGCGACCTGCCCGACACCGCGACGATGGCCTCGCTCGGCTGCGGCAACCCGACCGCGGTCGCCGAGCTGCACCCCGGCGAGACCGTGCTCGATCTCGGCTCCGGCGGGGGGATCGACGTCCTGCTCTCCGCCAAGCGGGTCGGCCCGACCGGCAAGGCCTACGGGCTCGACATGACCGACGAGATGCTTGCCCTGGCGCGGGAGAACCAGCGCAAGGCGGGCGTCGAGAACGTCGAGTGGCTGCGGGGCGAGATCGAGGCGATCCCGCTGCCGACCGACACGGTCGACGTGGTGATCTCCAACTGCGTCATCAACCTCTCCGGCGACAAGCCGAGAGTGCTGGCCGAGGCGGGGCGGGTGCTGAAGCCGGGCGGGCGCTTCGCCGTCTCAGACATCGTCGCCGACGAGGACATGGACGACGCCACCCGGGCCGACATGGCGCAGTGGACCGGCTGCATCTCCGGGGCGCTGACCCGGCGCGAGTTCGAGCAGGCGCTGGCGGCAGCCGGCTTCGTCGACATCTCGGTCTCTCGAGACCCACCGGGTCCACGACAAGGCGGCCTCTGCGACGATCCGCGCCCGCAAGCCGGCTTAGGGCCCGGCATCGGTGCTGCTGGTCTCGAACCAGTGCCGACTCGCGTTGAGTCGGGCCGCCTTCGGAAGTACCTTTGAAGGGCGCATGGCGATTCAGCCGGCGCCGTCGGCAAAGGAGAGAGCCTTGAGAAGCTGGGACCTGAAGACCGTTCGGGCGGAGCCGCACGAGCCTGAGATCCTCTCCTCCGGAGACGACGCACGGGTCATCCTGCTGTCCATCCCGGCCGGCGAGGAGCTCCAGGAGCATGAGGTTCACGAGCGCGCACGAATCGTCGTGATCGAAGGAGAGTTGGATGTAATGACGCCCGAGGGTGAGCAGGTATCGGCCCAAGCCGGCCACATGCTCGAGTTCGCGCCCGGCGAGCGCCGTACCATCGCCGCCCGCGCTGACGCAAAGGCCCTGCTCCTGCTCACCCCCTGGCCCGGGGACGGGCACCCGGGAGCGATGACTCTCAAGCAGAAGGCCGATGTGCGCGAGAGGGCGGCCGAGCACGGTCGCTGACGTGGAAGGCGTCAGCGCGGCGACGGTTGAGCGGGCGCTGAGTTGATGGGCACGGCTGGTTTCGAACCAGCGACCTCTCGCGTGTGAATCAGCCCATGGCGTTTCGGCAATCCGCGCCAGGAGTCGTTTTCCGCTCTGTACTGGGAAATTAGCCCAAATGCTGTTCGGCACTAATAGGGCTATTTCGGTTGCGTTTGGGCCACTGATTGACCCACTGAGATCCGATCCGTAGCCCCCTTGGGAAGGAGTTCTTCCAGAAAGACAAGTATCCGCTGTTCGCCGGACACCGCCGCTCCGCCGCGAAGGCCGAGGGTCCTCGCTGATCCCCTCGAGCCGCTCGATCATCGCCCGCCGCTCCTACCACTTGCCACTTTCGGCGGGGCGCTTCATCAAGAGAAGCGCCGCAACTGGGCGTGCGCTATATCGTGCCCACTCCAGTCGAACAAGGAGCAGATGTGGCCACAGATGTGATCGCCGATGTAAGAGTCCAAGATCGAACGGCGCCTTAGCGAGCTCACCGATGAGCGGCAGAGGCTCGACCGCGCCCTTCAGGGGCTCGTCGGTGTGAGCGACCATTCATCCACACCGTCCGCTCCGCGGCCTCGCAAACGGCGCCGCAAACGCGCCCGCCCCGGCCAGCGTCGCCAGCAGTTCATCGACGCCGCGAGGGAGAAGCCGGGGATCACGGTGACCCAGATCGCCAAGCAGATCGACAGCGCCCCCAACCCGCTCTATGCGCTCGCCCACCAGCTAGTCAAGGACGGAGAGCTCGAAAAGGTTGGCGCCGGCTACCGAATCGTCAAAGAGACAGCCACTAAGAAAACAACTCGACCCAAAGCCAAAAGGGCGACTCGCGCCAAAAAAGGCAGCAAAAAACGCCGGGGAAAACGGAAGTCCTAGCCGAGCGTGGGCGGAGCCATCGGGACCAGAGCTTCTCGCTTTCGTCCGATACGGATGAAAACAAGTTCGTACACACTCGTGCGAGTGCTATACCGCCCACGGCGAGCCCGATCCGATGGAAACGATCACCTTTCTGCCGACCGTCAAGGCCTACCCGGCCCTCAGCAAGACCTACGGCGAGGTTTCCTGCGTCGCCGGTGTCCAGTTCTCGCCTGACGATCAGCTCTCACCTCGAGATCTGAGCTGGATTCGGCTCTACCCCGTTCCCTACCGCGACCTGGACGGCAACCAGCAGTTCGCCAAGTACCAGCCGATCCGCGTCGACGTTCAACAGCACTCCGGCGACCGCCGGCCGGAGACCCGCCGGCCGAATCGCGAATCGATCGAGATCGTCGGCAGCCCGATTCCCACGTCTGACTCCTGGGAGCGCCGCCGCCGCTTCCTCGAGCCCCTGATGGCGGACTCGATGTGCGCGATCCAACGCGCTCAGGCTGAGGCCGGCACCTCACTTGGCATCTTTCGGCCCAAGCGAGTCCTCGATCTTCAGGTCGAGTCCGTCGACGTCAAGGCCGAGAAGGCCGAGATCGCCCGCGCCTGGGTCGCCCAGGGGTCGCTGCTCAGCGCCGAACCTGCCGAGGAGAAGAGCCATCAGCTGAAGGCGTTGGAGCTGATTCCCTGGCGCTTCAAGCTCCGCTACGAGTGCGCCGACCCTTCCTGTCGGTCTCACTCCCAGTCGATCATCGACTGGGAGATCGACCAGTACTACCGCCGAGTCCGCCACTCAAGCGAGTGGGTTGACAAGCTGCGCCACCGCTGGCTTGAGGAGATCTGCGGCCCCGACCGCGACACCGCCCTGATCGTCGGCAACCAGCACCAGCATCCCACCTCCTTTCTGATTCTCGGTGTCTGGTGGCCACCAAGAACGGCCGAGCAGCTCGCCTTCGCTGGCTAGTCGTTCACTGTCGGCACCCTTCAGCCGAGGATGTCCGGATCCCCGTGGAACTTCGGCGGCGATCCCCACGTGACGATCACACCGTAACGGCCTCAGTCACCTCCTGACGATCGATGCTCGGCTGGGTGGCGAGCAGGGCGTGACGTTCGATCGCGATGACGAGCCTGGCGAGGTCGCGGTAGCCGATCACCCTGCGGAACTGCTGCTCGGCGACGAGCATGCCGGCGGCGGTCCAGCGCTTGCGCATGTCGCCCTCGCGCCAGCGCTTCACGTTGCGCTGGGTGTTGCGGACGATCTCGATCATCGACTCGATCGGGTTGGTCGAGCCGAGCGTCTTGGCCAGCTGGCCGTCGATCCCGAGCCGCGTCAGGGTCAGCGTCTCCTCCATCCCCTCGCGCAGCGAGGAGGCCGCGTCGGGCCAGGAGCGATCCAGCTCGGAGGCCAGCAGCTGCAGGCGCTGGCGGGCGAGTTCGACGTCGGCGAGTGACCAGGCGGCCCGCAATCGGCCGCGAACGCGGTCGCGGTCTGCCTCGGGCAGGAGGTCGGTGACGTTTCGCTCCTTGTGGCGATGGCAGCGCTGCAGGAGCGCGTGCTCTCCGAAGACCTCGCGGATCGCCTTGGCAAGCGCCTTGGCGCCGTCGATCACGAAGAGGATCGCCTGCTCGGGATCGAGGCCGCGGTCGACCAGGTCGGCGAGCAGGGTGCGGGCCAACGTCGCGTTCTCGCTCGAGCCCTCCCAGAGCCCGAGCGGGATCTTCACGCCCTCGGTGGTGATCCCAAGCGCGACTACGTGCATGCGTTCGGCGATCTCCAGGCCGTCGAGCATCATCGCCGCCAGGCGCACGTCCTCCAGGCGCCGCGACATCAGCTCCTCCAGCGCGGTGGCGGTGCGCTCGATGAACGCCTCCGAGACCGAGGTCCTCGACGTCGCAGAGGCCTCCTCCTCGACCTCGGAGCCGACCGGCTCGCCGACGCCGGCGAACTTGCGGGTCGAGACGCCGGCGAGCATCCGGTCCATCACCGCCCTGGTGAGCGGATCGCGATCGGCGAAGTGCTCGTAGGTGCCGAGCGCCAGCTCGCGCTCGTCATCGGCGGTGCGCATCCGCGGGCGGCGCACCGCAACGCGCCTGCCGCCGAGGGTCATCGAGCCGTCCTCATGGCCGTGGCGCTTCGCCGTCCGCTCGGGATTCCACTTCCCCTTCGGGCCGACGACCTCGCTGACCTCTGCCTCCATCAGCTCGTGCACGACCGCGAGGCCGACCCCGACGCTGAGCGACAGCAACCCCTCCCTCGCTGCCCCCACCAGCTCCCCCAGGGCCTCCTGGATCTGCGGTGGGAGCGGGCTCTCGGGCGCCTCTGCGGTCGTGGCGACCTTCGGCGCGGGTACCTTCTTCATGGCGGTTCCTCCTGTCTCGGTTGGACTTCAAGCGCCCAGCACGCTGCCGAAGGCAGCGGACGGGGCGGGAGGACCGCCGTTCAAAGTTCTACGAGGTCTCGGACAACCTCCTTCAGCCGATCGCGGCGACATCGAGCTCGAGCCCCAGCTCGCTGCCGAGCGCTTCAATGATCACGCTGCGATGACAGCAGGCCGGATCATGCTCGAGGCACATCAGGGCGCAGCGCTTCTCACCCAGCTTCTTGTGAAGGTCCTCGAGTGCCGGCCTTTGCGCTGCGAGCAGATGTTCGCGATAGCGATCGCGTCCCTCCTCGACCCTGCCCGACTTGTAGAGGTCGCGCAGTTCCTTCGGGTTGCCCAGCTCACGCATGTGCACGTACTCAATCCCCACGGCCTCCATCGCTTCGCTGAGCGCCGTCTTGGCGTAGCCCTTTCGTCGTGAGATCGGAAGCTCGCGAACATCGATCAGCCGCTCCACGCCCGCCCCGGCCAGCAGTCGCGCAAAGTCCTCGCTGTGCCTGTAGCGCTCATAGCCGACTGACCCGACCCACAGCGACGCGGGGTCGACCGCTTCCTCTTCCCCGGGGGCGAACTCCTCGCGCATCAGGTGCTTCAACGCGCGCTCAATCGTCATCGATTCGCCGAACACCGCGCGTGTCAACTCCGACACCGACCTGCGATCCGGCTCGCTCGCGACCGCTGGCATGGCACCCATTCTCGCAACCGCGCGCGACGCGTGCGCACGCCACTCCCCGTCCGGGCGCACATGCCTCCCATTTGTCGCACGCGAAGCGTGCGCTGGGTCGGACATGCACACCCAGACGGTTGAGGCGTCTCCGAGGCAGCCCGCGCCCGCTGCAGCGCTTCTCTGCGCCGCAGCCGGCCTCGGCCTCTATCTGCTGACGCTCGCCGTCGAGGTGTTGCTGGGAGCCAGCACCCGCTGGCTCCTGGTCTTCCTCGGCGCCGCGACCGTGGGGGCATGGGTTCCCCTCGGGCTGAGCCCCGAGCGGCTGGCCTGGTTGGCCGCCGTCGCCCCCCTCGCCTACTCGGCCCTGGGCCTCGCCCTGCCCGGCCGGGGGCGGCTCTGGCGCCGCCGGCTCGGCGCCCGGCGGCCGAGTGGGGAGGAGGAGGAGGCGGTCGGGCAGGCCCTGGCGCTGCTACGCAGCGCCGACCCGGGCCTTCCCGGCCCGGCCGCCTATTACGTCCTCGACGACCCGTTGCCGATCGCAGCGGCCAGAGGACGCACGCTGATTTTCAGCCGTGCACTGCTCGAAGCCGACGCGCTTGCCGCGGTGCTCGCCCACGAGCTCGGCCATGCCCGTAGCCCCGATGGTCGCCTTACCGAGGCATTGCAGCGTCTGGTCATCTGCGCGGATCCGCTCGGCCCGCCGAGGCGCCAAGGCGCCCCTCAGGCTCCCGATGACTTCAAACTCGAGCCCGAGCGCTCGCTGCCATGGTCCTGCTTGCGCCTCCTCCTGCGCCTCGCCGGTGGCGGGGTCGCCGAGCAGCTGCTTGCTCCGCTCTGGGCAGGCTATTGGCGCACTCGCGAGTACGCCGCCGACGCCTTTGCCGCTTCGCTCGGCCAGGCCGAGGACCTCGCCCGCCATCTCGCCGACTTCGCGCAGCCCTTCGACGCACCCCAACCCGGCCTGATCTTCAACGTCGCCCGGCACCCACCGGTGGCCCATCGCATTGAGCGTCTTCTCGAGACAGGGGTGTCGGAATGAGCCGTTGCTCCGTCTCAACCTCGATGGCCAACCCGCGCAGTCACTCCCACCCGAACCTCTCGGCACCCGATCGCCGCACCGTGCAGCGGCGCTGCTTCGCAGCATGGCTGATCGCGAGGGCCGCTAGCGGAAGCGCACAATGAGCACCGCGACTAGGGACCCCCTCCCGGGCGGCGAGCAGAGTGCCGCGCGCCGCGCCGCTGAGCGCGAGCAGATGAGGGCCGCGATCGCCGCCCTGCAGACCTCAGAGGGATGGCAGCGCTGGCTCCGCGCTCGTCGCCACTTCCACTCCTACAGCTTCCACAACCAGCTGCTGATTGCCCACCAGTGCCCCGACGCCACCCGCGTCGCCGGCTTCCGCGCCTGGCTCAAGCTCGGCTACTGCGTGCGCAGGGGCGAGAGGGCGATTCGTATCTGGGCGCCGGTGCCGCCCTCGAAGAAGGCCCTCGAGACCTGGAAGAAAGCGGGTTCCGGCCCCGACGATCGGCCTCGGACCTTCTTCCGCCTTGTCCCTGTCTTCGACCGCTCCCAGGTCGACCCGCTCCCCGACCACCCCGGCGGCCCCACGCCGCTCGAGCCACCGCACGAGCCGGTCATCGGCGACGGACTCGCCAACCTCCTCGCCCCACTCAGCGAGTTTGCCGCAAGCCTTGGCTCCTCGGTCAGCTTCGAGCCCATCCCCGGCGCCGCCGCCGGCTACCACGAGCCCGCCTCGCGGCGCATCGTCATCGACTCCAGCCCCGAGCACTCGCCCAACGGCCAGGTCCAGACCCTTGTCCACGAGCTCGCCCACGCCCTGATCCGCGCTGATCGCCGTGACGACGATCCCAAGCTCACCTACCGCTCCGAGGAGGTCGTCGTCGAGTCCGTCGCCTACTCGGTTTGCGCCTCCTTCGGCCTCGATACCGCCGGCGACTCGGTCCCCTACCTCGCCGGCTGGGGTGGGGAGGACGCCGCCGATCAGGTCGAGACCTACGCCGCCCTCATCGACCGGCTCGCAAGGAGGTTGGAGGACGTCGTCTCGATTACGTCATTGGAGGATGGGCCCTGATGGTCTGTGCCACGGTTTTCTCCCGGCTCTCCGGTTGTGGCCGTGGAACGGTGATCGCCGAGGCAGAGCGCCCCAGTCCGACGGACGCCGTCTTCGCGATCCTCATCTACGGCTCAGCTGCGATCGAGTTAGCCATCACCGATCCCAAGCGGGCTGGTCTCAGGATCGAGGTCACCGTCCCGCCCGTCCCCCGCGGTGTCGTCCTCAATGAGCCTCAGACGTTACGGAGACGCTGAGGCTGGCCGACAAGTATCGGCATTCTGAAGCCGATCCACCACCTATCTGGCTGTTTACACGGTGAGTTTTACGAATCCCCTGATCAAACCCCCAACACTACATGCTACGGAAGGCTCACCATTACTACTGGTGAGCGCCCCTAGACGTCTCTCCAATTGCCCCAACCGCCAACCCTGCCTACCGTGTTGGCACCGAAACTTTCATCCCAGGGGTATCGATCCGTGTGGTCGTTCCGTCTGGGGGGTGACAGAGGCCTACGAGGGCCATGGAAATACCCGGGTGACGCCGCCCGGGAAGGCAGGAAGGGAGAGCAGGAATGAAAGCTCGACATCGCCGGCTGTGCTCGCGCGCCGCCGTTCAGGCAGGCTGCTGCCTACTCGCACTCGTGATCGCGCTCGCCGTCGTCGCGCTCGCCACCCCCAGCGCCGAGGCCGCCTATTACAAGATGGTCGCCTGCGCCGGCAACAACGGCGTCCCCGCATACGGGACCGCGACCAACACGATCAGTGGCTCCAACCCCGCCGGTATCTTCGAATTCCACAACTACTGCGGCGGCCAGGGGGGAGATCCGCCCGGCGAAAATGCCTTCCTGCGGATCAACGAGAACCAATCCAGCGGCAACGCCGGCAACGGCGCCTACGGCGACATCTACTGGGACACCCCGCCCTACGTGCACTGGAAGGCCGCGGGTGGCTACACCCGTGAGGCCTACGTCTTCAAAGAAGGCTGGCGGGCGCGCTTCTGGGTCGTCGACTTCGCCAACAACGGCGACCAGCTCCTCACCCAGGGGTCGGGCCTGCCCAACACCGGCACCCAGTGGGGCGTTACGACCAGCTTCGGCCCGCACCTCTGGCCCTTCGGCAGCTACCTCGACTTCCACCGCCTCGTCTTCGAGCTCGAGTGCGTCCGCGCCGCCGGCTGTGAACGCTCGGGCTTCAACGCCACCGACGCCAATGGCTTCGTCTTCATCCTCTCCGACGACTCGCCCTCCCAGGTCGCCCTGACCAACACCGCGGCGCCGCCCCTCTCCGGCGCCTGGGTGCGCGGCGCCCAGAACGTCACCTGGAATACCTCCGACCAGGGCTCCGGCATCCGCTTCGAGCGCCTCCGCATCGACGGCGCCCTGCACTACGCGATCGACTACCAGGCCGCCGGCCGGTGCAACACCACCAACTCCCAGGTCAACGGCGAGTGGGCGCGCTCCTTCCAGCCCTGCCCGACCGGGGGGCCCTGGGGCCACTCATTCTCACTCGACACCGCCACCCTCGCCGACGGCGCCCATGCCCTCTCGGTCTGCAGCCAGGACTTCGCCCAGTACCAGGGGCTCAGTGGCACCGGCGGCGAAACCTGTGACCAGCGCACAATCCGCACCGACAACACCGCGCCCGGCGCCCCCGCCAACCTCGAAGTCAGCTCAGCCAACCCGGCCCGCTACCTGCCCGACTTCGCCGCCCACTGGCAGCTGCCCCCCAACGAAGGCTCGCCGATCGCCAAAGTCCACTACGAGATCACAGACGCGGCTGGCAACGTGATCACCCCCGAACAGACGGTGTCGGGCACCGATCTCTCCAACCTCGCCGACATCGAAGGGCCCGCGCAGCCCGGCGACTACCGCCTGCGGCTCTGGCTCGAGGACTCGGTCGGCTTCACCGGCCCGGCCGCGGTCGCGCCGATCCCCCACGACACGACGCCCCCCGCCGCCCCCCAGGACGTCTCGGTCGCGGCGCCCAGCGCCAGCCGCGCGAGCCAGGGCTTCGACGTGCGCTGGCACGACATCACCGATGCCGGCTCGCCGATCGCCGCGGTCCACTACGAGGTTCTCGGTGGCGGCGGCAAGGTCGTCGTTCCCACCCAGACCGTGAGCGGCGAGACGGTCCAGGCGATCCCCGACCTCGAAACGCCCACTGAAAGCGGCGAATACACGCTGCGGCTCTGGCTCACCGACGCCGAGGGCAACATCGGCGCCCCGGTCGGCGTGCCGCTCGCCTATGACTGCCCCCGTTCGCCGGCGGCCGGCGGCACCGCGCTCAGCGCCGGCCTCGGCGAAGGCGGCACCGACAGCGAAGTCGTCCAGGAAGGCGACGGTTCCGCGCTGCACGGCGCCCTTCGGGCCGCCGCTGGCGAATCTACCCCCAACGCAACCCTCTGCGTCTTCAGCCGCGTCGTCACCGAACCCGAACGCGAATTCCTCGGCCTCGCCCTGACCGGCAAGGCCGGGGGCTATCGCTTCGCGATCGCCCCCGGCGCCTCGCGCCAGCTCTCGGTCGTCTACCGGCCCGACCACCGCGAGCTGATCAGTCACGCGACGATCGAAACCGTCGTTCACCCGGTCCTCAGGGCCGCCAGCAGGGTCGTCTACAACAAGCACTTCGCCCACTTCACCGGCCAGATACCCGGTCCCGATAACAACCGGGTCGTCGTCGTCCTGCAGGCCAGGGTCGGCAAGGGCTGGACCGCCTTCCGCCGCTACCGCACCCGCGGCAACGGCCGCTTCTCGCTGGCCTATCGCTTCCGCCACACCTTCCGCCGCACGCGCTACGTGATGCGGGCCCAGGTGCGCCAGACGGTCGGCTACCCCTACCTGCAGGGCAACTCGCGCCACCTCAAGCTGCTCGTGATGCCAAAGCCCGCCGGACGCCGCTGATCAGACTGGGCGCGTCTGACTACTGCCGCGTGGCGCTCGCCCCGCTGGCGGACCGGCCGTCATGTACCGCCAGGAGGTAGACCACGTCGGAGGGCTCTACGTAGCGGTAGAGCAGGATCATCCAAGACCAGGGACCTAGCACGAATCGCGCCTCTGCCCAACGACCTCCGAGCGCTCGACCGGCCCGCGGGAAGGCCTCCACCATCCGTAGCGAATGGCCGATTCGCGCCCAGGTATCCGCCGGGAGGCTGAGCGCGTCAATGGCTTCTTCGACGTCCCGCCGTGCCCGCGGGGTGACGATGATCTGCGCCAACTCAGGTCAACTCGGATAGTCGCACGCCTTCGCCGCGTCGCGCTTGCTCGAGCCCTTCCTGCGTGCGCTCCCAGGCGCCGGGTATCGCATCGAGAATTTCGGTGATCCGCGTCGCATCGGGATCGGCGTCGTCCAGGGCGGTTGAGAGGAGTGAGCGCGCCAGCGTCCCCTCTTGCACATGGGTGCGCTCGGCGAGTGCCGCAAGCTTGCTTGCGTGCTCTCCGTCGAGTGTCACGTTGATCCGCTTGGCCGCCGTCGCCATTCCCCGAGACTACACGGTCAAGCACGATACGTGTAACCGACCCATCAACCGGTCGCCGGCGCTTCGCAGGGGTAGACGCACTCGTCGTCGAAGCGCTGCACGATCACGCTCGCGATCCTCTTCAGCGCGGCGAGCGCCGGTTTGCCCCGCGCCTCTTCGACGTTCAGCTCGATCATGCTCTTGTCAGAGCGCTTCCACCACAGCGCCCGCAGCCTCGTCACCTTCGCCGTGGTGGCTTCGTAGGCGATCGCTTCGTCGGCGCCGTAGCGCGGCGGTGCGAACGCCCTGCCGCGAAGGCGCTTGAGGAACAGCCCGACCGAGGCGGCGCGGATCGCCTTGCGTTCGGCGTCGAAGTGCGCCCGCCAGACCGGGGCGTAGGGGCTCTGTTCGGTCACCCAGGTGTCGGTGGTCAACCAGGCCAGCCTGCCCGCCAGCAGCGCCTCGCGTTTGCGCTTGTCGTTGGCCGGTTTTGCCCCGCTCCACGCGAACGCTCGGCAGTTGGTTTGGAGGACACCGGAGGAATTCCCGGGAGGGGCAGATAAGGCGCTGATGCACGACCTGTATCGGTCAATCCGAGCGATTTCGCGATCTGGTGTTCGGTTGTCAACGCGCACGCATCCGGCACCGCCGCGCCGCTTGGCGGCGCGGCGGTGCAGGCGATCAGCACTGCCACGCCAAGTGCACTGCCTACCCCTGCCCGAACCCTCATCACACACTCCTCCACGATTGGCTGCGCAACGGTGCACATCATTACCCACCGACCGGACCGGAGTTGCGGCATGGACGCAGGTTCGACGACCTTGCCTTTCGCTGTTTCGCCCGCAGCCCGCTCCGCCCCCCCGCGCAGGCCCACCCACCCAGCTTGGTGGGCCTGCGAAGGCGGCTGGCCCAAGGCTCCCGCCAGCCTCCCCGCCACCTCTCGCGCCTTTTGCGCCGACATCATCGGCCTCCGTCGCCTCAGATAGCTACTCAGCATCCGCGCCGGTGGCATCGCCACACCCTCGCGCGGCGCCGGCACCCGGCCGCGCAGGTAGCCCGCTGCCAAAGGCAACTCGACGAGATCCAGCGACGTCTTGCAGGTGCCGCCACAGACCACCCCGAGGGCCCATCTGCAGGCGAGCGTCGCCGCGGGAGGCGTTCGACCTCTTGCGTCCGCCGGCGACGGCGCCGGTTGAGCGCAGAGCCCCGGGAGCTACCGGGTTCAATCCCAGAGCACGCCGTCGGCTGCCGGCGGCCGCAGACGCTGAATCTGCTCGTCGACCGGCACCCATCCGCCTTCCTTCTGGCCTAGCAGGCCGACCTCTTTGATCGCGTTGAGATCGCGGGTCAGCGTCTTCTCCGTCTTCGCGGCGTAGGCGGCGGCGAGGCGCGGTGTCAGTTCGGGGATCGCTCGCTTGGCAATCGGCTCGCCCGACTCGTGATAGGTGCGAGAGACGTCAAGGACCAGATGCAGGCGCCTGTTGTCCGTGTCGCCCCTCCGCTCCCCAAACCGCTGGTAGACGAATTGCTCCCAGCGGTCCTCGAATTGGACCTTCCTGATCACCTCGAGCTGTTCGCGAAGCTGGTCGACAAACCCACGCACGGCGTAGTGGATGAACGAAACGACGCCGTCTTGACCTTGACTTGATAGTGCCAGCTGGCGGTAGTAGTCGGATCGGGTCAGGTTGTAGTGGTTGGAAAGCAGCTGGCAGGTCGGCACGGGAAAGCCGGCGGCGAGCAGGATCTGCAGCTCGAGCAGCCGAGCGGTGCGCCCGTTGCCGTCTCCGAAGGGATGGATCCAGGCAAGGTAGAGGTGGGCGAGAACTGCCTTGATTATCGCCAGAGGAGCGGCCAGTTCGGGCTGCTCTTCGGGGGGGTCGAACTCGCCTCCGTTCAACCAATCGCAGAGCCGCCCAAGGAGGTATTCGGCGTCCTCGGCTGGGGCCGCACGGTAGGGGCCCACGACGACGGAGTGCGTGCGGATGCGGCCGGGCACAACGTCCTTTTCCACCTCCAACCCGTCGAGGATCATTCGGTTGTGCTCGCAAAGCCTCTCGACGGTGAACTGCGATTGCTGGTCGGCGAGGACCTCCTCACGCACGGCGTTGTAGGCCTGCAAGACGTTGTCGATCTCCTTCTCCAGGTATTCCCGTGAGGGAGGCAACTCGAGCGTGCGGTCGAGAATCCGCCTCACCTCCTCCTCCGACAAGGTGTTGCCCTCGATCGCCGTGGTGGCGAGAAAGCCTTTCGCCAAATAGACCGTCAGCAGCTCCTGCG
>CAWIPM010000007.1:0-135973 GCA_963838035.1 uncultured Solirubrobacterales bacterium | reverse complement strand
GCGCGAGGCCGAGGTGCTGGCGCGCCTCAAGCACGACAACATCGTGCGCTACGTCGCGCACGGCACCGCCGACGGCGCCGCATGGCTCGCCATCGCCTGGCTCGACGGCGAGGATCTCGCTGCGAGGCTCGAGCGCGGACCGCTCTCGATCCCCGAGAGTCTCGCGCTGGCGCGCCTCGTCGCAGGCGCTCTCGGCGCGGCCCACGCGCACGGAATCGTGCACCGCGACATCAAGCCGTCGAACCTCTTCCTCGAAAACCACGATCTCGCGCGTGTGAAGATCCTCGATTTCGGAGTCGCTCGTTTCGACGACGCGACCGAGGGCACGCGCACCGGCACCGCGCTCGGGACGCCCGCGTACATGGCGCCCGAGCAGGCGCGCGGCGCTCGCGACGTGGACGCACGCGCCGACGTTTTCGCCCTCGGCTGCGTGCTCTTCGAGTGCATCGCGGGCCGGGCAGTCTTCGTCGCCGACAACGTGATGGCGATCCTCGCCAAGGTCCTGCTCGAGGACGTCCCGCGTCTCGGCGAGCTCGTGCCGGTGTCGGCGGCCCTCGATGAGCTCGTCGCGCGCATGCTCTCGAAGGAGCCGTCGGGGCGACCCGCCGACTGTGCGGAGGTGACGCGCCTGCTCGACGCCGTGGGCTCCGTGGGCGACGGGCCGCAGTCGGAGCCCGCCGCACCGCCGAGCCTCACCGCCGGCGAACAGCGCCTCTTTTCGATTGTGCTCGCGCAAGCCGAGGCGCTCCCCGCTGGCGCCGACGGCAAAGCTCCGAGCGCCGAGAGCGAGGAGACAGCCCTCGCGGAGACGGTGCTGCCGGACAACCCGTCGCGATCCTGATTCGCATCCGGCACGAGCTCTCGGGCTTCGGCGCCCACGTCGAGCGCCTTGCCGACGGGACGATCGTCGGGACGCTTTCGAGCGGCACCGGCACGGGACCAATCAAGCGACGCGCGCGGCCCGCTTCGCGCTCGCGGTACGCGCGATGTTGCCCGATACCCCGATGGCGCTCGCCACCGGTCGCGGCCGCGTCGTGACCGAGCGCTGGCCCGTCGGCGAGGTCATCGATCGCGCCGCCCGCATGCTTCGCCGCGACGCCGCACGAGCGAACAAATCGGACAGCGCGAACCGCACGCCTGGCGGCGTCGGCCTCGGCGCGCGACCGGTGCGTCTCGGCGGCGCGAGCCCGCCGTCGAGCCGCGCGCCGAACAGCATCTCGCTCGGCGGCGGGATGCGCCTCGGCGCGCCGAGCGGCCCGCGCCCCATTCGGGTCGACGACGTCACCTTGGGCCTGCTCGACGTGCGTTTCGACGTCGGCGGCGACGCGGACGGCCTGTCCTGCTCGGCGAGCGCGAGCAGAGCGAGGCGACGCGTGCGTTGCCGGCAATCCCCGCCCTTCGTCGGCCGCGAGCGCGAGCTCACCGTCCTCTTCGGCAGCCTCGACGAGTGCGTGAGCGAACCGGTTTCGCGGGCCTTCTGGTGACCGGACCGCCGGCGTCGGCAAATCGCGACTGCGTTACGAGTTCTTGCGCGCGCTGCGCGAACGGCCGGGCGAATCGACATCTGGATGGGGCGCGGCGATCCGATGGGCGCCGGCGCGCCCTTCGGGATGATCGCGCCGGCCATCCGACGCACCGCCGGCATCTACGACGGCGAGGCGCTCGGCGTCCGACGCCAGAAGCTCGCGCGCGCATCGGCCGCGTCCCGCGGGCGACGAGCTTTTGCAGGTCTCCGATTTTCTGGGCGAGTCATCGGGACGCCGTTCCCGGACGACGAGAGCGTGCGCTTCGCTCCGCGCGAGACGAACCCGCGCTTGATGATCACCAGATGCGCCGCGCCTTCGAGTCGTTGCTCGACGCCGAGACGCGCGCGGGCCCCGTCGTGCTCGTCCTCGAGGACTTCACTGGGGCGACGCGCCGATATCGATATTCCTCGACGCGGCCCTCCGCGCCCTCGACTCAGCGCCCGTTCCTCGTCCTCGCCCTCGCGCGTCCAGACGTGCGTCGACCTTCCCGGCCTTTGGAACCTGCTGATCGCGCTGCAGGCGCTGGAGGCGCGGGAGGTGCCGGGGGAGCATTCGCTGCGTCCGTCGCTGATCGGGAGGCTGGTGAGGAACAGGCGTTGGCTTGGAGCCACAGCGCTGGGATTGCTCGGCTGGCCGCTGGAGATCGCCGCTCTCCTGCTTGCTCCTCTGACGGTCGTGCAACCCTGCCTCGCCAGCGGCTTGATTCTCCTGCTCTGGCTGGGCGCGACGCGGTTGGGCGAGGCTCCGGGGAGGCGGGAGGCGGTCGCCGTCGCGACGATCGTCGTCGGCCTGGCAGGGGTGGCCTGGGCGGCGCCGGAGCGGACCACCGAGCACGCCGGAACCGGGGCGATCGCGCTCGCGCTCGCGCTGGTGGCTATCCCGATCGCGGCTCCCTACCTGCTGCGAGGGCGCGCTGCGGCGTTCGGGCTGCTGGCGGTGCTGAGCGCCGGTTGCGGCTACGCCTGGACCGCGATCGCGAGCAAGCTGCTGACCGACGGGTTGGCGACCGGCGCACTCCTCGTTGCACTTGCCTGGCTGGCCACGGCCGCCGCCTCCGAGGGGTTGGCACTGCTCAGTGAGATGAGCGCCCTGCAGCGCCGGCCGGCGACCCACGTCGCCCCGGTCATGTTCGCGGTGCAGGTGCTGGTCCCGGTGCTGCTGGCGCCGCTGATCTTCGGCGAGTCATGGAGCGCGACTCCACTGGGGGGTGTCGCCCTGGTCGCCTTCATGGCGTTGACTGTCTCCGGCACCGTGCTCCTCGCGGGCTCGCGGGCTGTGGGGGCCGTGATCGACACCGCGCGCGCAAGGGAGTGACCTGAGCGACGCAGCCGACTTTGACCCCGCCCCGGTGGGGTCAAAGTCGGCTGCGTCGCTGTGTCGGCGTCGGATCCTCCCCCGCTGGTAGCCTTGCGCCTCGCCTTCGCTTTCGACTCGTCCCGCGGAGGCACAATTCCAGCCACACTCACCAAGGAGCCACCGTAGGGGCCGCAGAGACAACCCGGCCTGACGCGACGAAGTTCGCGATCGGGTTCGACCACCGTGACCGCGCTCGCCTGTTCGAGCTGTGGGCCGAGGTCCTCGATTCCGAGCAATGGTCGGAGGGCCGGATGCTGGAGGCCTTCGAGCAGCGCTGGGGGGAGTGGAACGGGCTCCCCAGCGTCGGCCTTTCGAGCTGGGCCGGAGGCGCGCTGGCGGCATTGGAGTTCGCGGGCGTGCGCGGCGAGACCGTGCTCTGTCCCTCCAACACCTTCATGGCGACCCCGCTGGCGGCGATCGGGGCGGGCGCCGCGGTCGAGTTCGTCGATTGCAACCGCGCCGATCTCTGCATGTCCTTCGAGGACTTCGAGGCCAAGGCCGAGCGGCACCGGCCGAAGGCCGCGATCCTCGTCCACATCGGCGGCCACCTCGCCTTCGACTCGGAGCGCATCGCCTCCTACTGCCGCGACAAGGGCATATTCCTGCTCGAGGACTGCGCTCACGCCCACGGCGCCGGCTGGAGCGGGCGCCGGCCGGGAGGCTACGGCGACGCCGGCGTCTACTCCCTCTACGCGACAAAGACGGTCTCGACCGGCGAGGGCGGCGTGCTGGTCTCCTCCAACCCCGAGCTGATCGAGTTCACCCGCAAGTTCCGCAACTACGGCAAGTTCGAGCATGAGGTCGACGGGCTCAACTTCCGGATGAGCGAGTTCACCGCCGCTCTCGGCCTGGTCCAGGCGGAGCGGATGGAGGAGATCGTCACCTGGAAGAACGACTACGCCCGCGAGCACCTCGACCCTCTCCACCCCTCTCGCCTGGAGCTGCCGGAGGGGATGACCTCGGGCCTCTATAAGTACATCGTCTTCGAACAGATCGAGAAGAGCACGGGTCGCGTCTACGACCAGCCGTGCCACCGCATCATGGGCCGCTCCGACGATTTGCCCAACACCGACTGGGTGGCCGAGAACCACTGGTGCGTGCCGCTCTACTACCGTCCCGAGAGCCGTGAGGCGGCCCTGGAGGAAGTGAGGCGAGGATGAGGGTCCTGGTAACCGGCGGTGGCGGCTTCATCGGCTCCCACGTCGTCGACCGTCTGATCGAGCGCGGTGACACGCCGCGGATCTTCGACCTAAGCGCGTCCCCCTACCACTCGCCGTTGGAGGTCGAGACCTTCACGGGCAGTATCACCGACGCCGCCAACCTCGACCTTGCAATGCGTGGCTGCGACGCGGTGATCCACCTGGCGGCGGTCGCCGACGTCGGCCACGTCCTCGCCGACCCGGTCCTCGCCGAGGAGGTCAACACCCGCGGCACCCTCAACGTGCTGGAGGCCGCCTGCCGGGCCGACGTCGGCCGCGTCGTTTACGGCTCGACCACCTGGGTATACAGCGACTGCGCCGAGCAGTCGGTCGACGAGGAGACCCCCATCCCGGCGCCGCGACACCTCTACACAGCGACCAAGCTCGCCGGCGAGACCTATTGCGCCGGGTATGCCGAGCTCTACGACCTCGAGTACACGGTGCTGCGCTTCGGCATCCCCTACGGCCCGCGGGCCCGCGCCGCCGGCGTCGTCGCCAAGTTCACCGACCTGGCCTTCGAGGGCAAGGCGCTGACGATCGCCGGAGACGGCAGCCAGACCCGCAGCTTCATCTACGTCGAGGACCTCGCCGACGGCATCGTCGCCGCGTTGGCGCCCGAGGCGGCGGGCCGCACCTACAACCTCTCCGGCGACGAGGTCGTGACGATTCTCGAAATTGCCGAGCGGGTTCAGGAAAACACCGATGGCTGCGAGATAGTCCACACGCCGCCGCGGCCCGGCGACTTCCCCGGCAAGACGATCTCCAACGACCGCGCGCTCGAGGAGCTGGGCTGGAAGGCGGAGACGAACTTCCGAGAAGGCGTCCGCAAGTACGTCGAATGGGTCCGCTGCACGACCCGCCCGCCCGACCCGATCCCGGGGAAAAAGCCGTCGCTGAACGGCAACGACCACGCCGCCGGGGCGCTGCTCGCGGGCGCCGCGGGGAGCGAAGAGCGCCCACCTCGCGTCCTCGTCCTCACCGCCGACATCGGTGAGGGGCACGACCTGCCGGCGCGGATCATCAAGGCCGATCTCGAAGCGGAGGTCCCGGGCGCCGAAGTGGAGATCAAGAATGGCCTGGAGGCGATGGGGAGGATCGCGGCGACGGTGCTGCGCAACGGCTCTAAAGTGACCTTCCGCTGGATGCCGTGGCTGTTCGACATCCAGTACTGGCTGATCACCAAGTTCGCTCCCACCCGCTGGCTCTTCCACCACCTTGGCTACGTCTTCTCCGGCCGCGGTCTGCTGAAGGAGGTCGAGGCCTATGACCCCGACGTCGTCATCTCGACCTACCCCGGCGTTACGGCGGTGCTCGGAATGCTGCGCGAGAACCGTCGCCTGGCGATCCCGGTCCAATCGGCGATCACCGACCTGGCAGGGCTGCGTTATTGGGCACATCCGGGGGTCGACCTTCACTACGTCACCCACCCGGAGTCGATCGAGGAGGTCGAGAAGCTCGCCGGCCCGGGCACCGTGGAGTGGGTGCGCCCGCCGATCTCGCGCGATTTCCTGATGCCGCGCACCCGCCGCGACGCCCGCGAGACGCTCGACGTGCCGGCGCACGCGAGGATGGTGCTCGTCTCTGGCGGCGGCTGGGGGATCGGTGACCTCGAGGGCGCGATCGAGACCGCGCTCTCCGATGACGACACCCTCGTCGTCTGCATCACCGGCCGCAATGAGGTCGCCCGCGAGAAGCTCGAGCAGCGCTTCGGCGACAACGAGCAGGTCCGCATCCTCGGCTTCACCGACCAGATGAGCGACTGGATGGCGGCGGCCGACGCGATGATCCACGCGACCGCCGGGCTGACCGTGCTCGAGGCGCACATCCGCGGCTGCCCGGTCGTCTCATACGGCTTCTCGGCCGGCCACCTGCGGGCCAACAACGCCGCTTTCGAGCGTTTCGGCCTGGCCGAGGTGGCGCGCTCCGAGCACGAGCTGGAATCGGTCCTGCGCCACGTAACCCGGGAGCGCCAGTCGCCGGATTCATCTTTCGCCTCGCTGCCGTCGATCGCCTCGCGGGCGCTGACGGTGCGCCCGCGGGTGCGCCCGCAGCCAGTCTGGCGCCTTCGCGCCGGCCGGGCGGCCGCGGCCGTCAGCCTCGCCGTCGTCGCGATCGCATTCCTCGTCGTGGCAGCCCTCTCGGTCGATTGGGAAACGCCCTACCGGGTGGTCTCCAAGGCCGCCAAACCGATCGAGGGGCGAATCCACTTCGGCAAGGACAGCGACACGCCGCCGCCCGCCGCCCGCCGCCCGGTGAAGGCGAGCGCGCAGCTCCAGCGCCCCCGCGCCGCCGCGCCCACCGCCCGTTGATCGCGACCCTGGCCGGCGCCGGGGTCTCGGCGGCGGCGGTCCTGCACGCCGGCCCGGCGCTCGCGCCAGTCGTCCCCGGCGTCGGCCCGGCGCTGGGGATCGTCCACCGCCAGGAGGGCGCCGACGGGGTCGCGATCACCTTCGACGACGGCCCCCACCCGCAGGGGACGCCGCAGGTGCTGGAGGTCCTGCGTGAGGCGGGGGCCCCGGCGACCTTCTTCCTCGCCGGAGAGCAGGTGGTGCGGCGCCCGGCACTGGTCGCCGAGATCGTCTCTGCCGGGCACCGGGTCGAGCTGCACTGCCACCGACACCGGAACCAGCTGCGGTTGACGGCTCGGCAGCTGCTCGAGGATGCCGAGCGCGCCCGGGACGCAATCGAGGATGCCGGCGGCCAGGCGATCGCCGACTACCGGCCGCCCTACGGGATCTTCAGCGGTGCCGGGCTGCGGGCCATACGCCGCCGCGGCTGGAGGCCGGTGCTGTGGTCGCAGTGGGGGAGGGATTGGGCCCGTCGGGCGACGCCCGGCTCGATCGCGCGACGGTCAACCGCGAATGTTCGCGCCGGCGATGTCCTGCTCCTGCACGACGCCGACTTCTACAGCGCTCCCGGCTCCTGGGTGCGCACGGCGGCGGCGCTGCCGAGCATCCTCGAGGAGCTCGACAGTCGCGGGCTGAAGCCCGTCTCGCTGCGGCGCTGAGCGGGCGGGGCGAGCGTCCACCGCTCGCAACCGGCGAACGCTTCGTCAAGGCGGCGCGCCATCGTGCTCCTGGGCCGGTCCTGGTCGAAGATCTGCTTGGGCATGTCTCTCCGTCCTGTAGGGGGCGTTATGTAAAGCCTCGCGCCCCGATCGGACGAAAACGCGCGCATGGCGAAAAAGACGCCGCAACGTCCGAATTCACCTGTCGCTCCCCTGGTCCTTTTCGTGAAAAGGCGGACGGCGGAAGGTCGTTGCTCAGACGAAGCCGGCGATCTCGTCGGCGAGGCGCTGCGGCTGGTCGAGCGGGACGAAGGTCTTCGCGCCGGGGATCTCGACCAGGCGGGAGTTCGGCGTCTCCTCCGCCAGCCGCCGGGCGTAGGAGATCGGGAAGTAGCGGTCGCCCGGGGCCCAGGCGAGCAGGACCGGCAGCTCGGAGCGGCTCAGCTTCTCCGCCGCCTCCAGCGTGTAGCGCTTGTTCATCCCCGCCGTGACCTTCTTCGCGTCGTGCTTCACGCCCCGATCGTGCAGCCCCGGTGCCATCCAGGAGGCGATCAGCTCATCGGGGATCTTGGTTTGGGCGAACGGCCGGAAGGCGGCCCGGGCGAGGGCGTCGATCCGGAACGGCGCCGCCAGCAGGGCCATCCCGCCGGGCAGCTTGGCGATCGGCGGCATGGCCTTGAAGATCCCCGGTGGGAAGTTCTCGTGGGTGTCGCAGTTGGTGAGGACGAGGCGGCCGATCCGCTCCGGGTGGCGGGTGACCAGCACCTGCGACATGGCTCCACCGGAGTCGTTGCCGACGATCGTCACGTCCTCCAGGTCGAGCGCCTCGAGGAAGCTCGCGATCGTCGCCGCCACGCCGTACGGGGTCAGGTCTGCGTCCGGGCTCATCGCCACCTGCTGAGCCCCCATCGGCCAGTTCGGGGCCAGGCAGCGGAAGCGGTCGGAAAGGCGGTCGACGACTCCGTCCCAGAGCCGGCCGTCGACGAGGTAGCCGTGGACGAAGACGATCGGCCTGCCCTCGCCCGCTTCGCGGTAGCGGACGGTCCCAGCCGGGAGCGCTACCTCCCTGCTCGCGTCTCCGACGTCGCCTGCGGCCACTCGGTGACCATAACCGCATCGGGGCCGTCCTCGATGCCGGGGGCCAGCCGGCGGGACTCCTTCTGGGCGTACATCCGCACGTCGGCGAGCTGCATCGCGGCGCCGGGGTCTGCGGCCTCGCCGGGGATTGCGGCGAGGCCCCAGGCGGCGGATACCTCGAAGCCCCTGCCACGCGTGGTCAGCGCCATCGCCGCCCTTCGGGTTACCGCGGAGAAGCGATCCTGCGGGCAGGCGAGGAGCACGCAGAACTCGTCGCCGCCGATCCGGTAGGTGGTGCCGTCGTCGCCGACGGCGTCGCGCAGCCGCTTGCCGAAATGCGTGAGGAGCTCGTCGCCGGCCGGGTGCCCGAAGGTGTCGTTGAAGCGCTTGAAGCCGTTGAGGTCGAGGAAGACGAGCGCCGCCGGTCGCTCCTCGCTCGCCCGCTTGCAGGCCTGCCCCAGGTCCACCTCCATCCGCCCCCGGTTGCTGAGCCCGGTCAACGAGTCCGTCCGCACCTGCTCCAGCAACCGCTTGTTCTCGCGCACGCTGATCGCCAGTCGCACGATCACCGCGATCATCGTCGCCGCCCAGAGCGCGGTCGAGAGGCCGCTGGCGGCGCCGAAGTACTGCATCGCGAAGAGGCCGACCATCACCGCACCGAACAGCGCCGGGACCATCAGCTCGCGCCAGCCGTCGAAGCTCGCCGTCGCCAGGATCGTGTCGGCGCGGGGCTGCCAGGCCTCGGCGCCGAGGCAGGCTGCGGCGAGGAGGTAGATCGGGTCGACCCAGACCCCGGCGGGGAGAATGGCGCCGTTTTCCTGCAGCGTGTAGGCGACGTCTGCGACGACGAGGGCCGCGAGGCCGGCGAGCAGCAGCGACCAGGTTCGCCCGGGTCGCCAGCGCGTCAGCGCGATCACCCCGACGACCATGGCGAACATGACGATGTCGCCGAGCGGGTAGGCGAGAGTCGTAGCAACCTGGATCGGACTGCCTTCGGTCCGCCCGGCGACGAAGTCGAAGACGAAGGCCGCTCCCAGGGCCGCGGTGCCGAGCGCAGCGATCGCGCCATCCATCCACAGGCGCCAGTCCAACTCGCTCGTCCTGGCGCGGACCAGCAGGATGAGCCCGAGCGCCGCCAGTGGGTAGAAGGCGAGGTAGCCGAGGTCGGCGGGCGAGGGATAGGGCGGAGATGGGTCGTGGAGGATGAAGACGGTCCAGTAGACCTCGGAAGCGCCCCAGCAGAGGATCGCCGCGGCGATCGCCAGCCAGGCGCTGCGGGTGCCCTCCGGCTCTTGACCGCAGCAGGCAGGCGAGGCCGGCGGCGATGACCACGGCGTCATACAGCGGTCCGCTCGTCGGGAGTCGAGCTGCGCCCCGCCGAGCCCGAGCCAGTCGTGGAGGGCGACGATCGCGGTCCCGCCGAACAGGACGAGGCCGAGGAGGGCGCGGAGGACACGCTCACCGCTCGCCGTTTTGCCCCGGATCGCCGTGTCCACGCTGCCTCTATCGGCAGCAGGCACGCACTTCTCTAGACTGAAGGGACGATGAAGGCAGGAATTCACCCCGAGTACACGCTCGCCAACGTCCATTGCTCCTGCGGGAACCAGTTCTTCACCCGCTCGACCGAGGCCGATCTTCACGTCGAGCTCTGCTCGGAGTGCCACCCGTTCTACACCGGAAAGCAGAAGCTGGTCGACACCGGTGGCCGGGTCGAGCGGTTCCAGCGCCGCGCCGCGCAGCGCGCCAAGGCCAAGAGGTAAACGGTGAGCCCGGAGGTGGGCTCCGCGCAGGCGCCGCCGGTTTCCTCCAACGGGGGCGATCCCCTGCGCATGCCCGACGGCGCGCTCGTTGCCAAGCGCGACGCGCCGGTCGGCGGACAGGCGGTGCTGGAGGGGGTGATGATGCGCGGCGTCTCGGTCTGGGCCGTCGCGGTTCGGCGCCCCGACGGCGAGGTCGAGGTCGAGGCCGAGCCGCTGGTTCCCTGGGCCAGGCGCCACCGGGTCTGGCGCCTTCCCGTGATCCGCGGCGTCGTCGCCCTCGGCGAGTCGATGAAGATCGGCTTCCGGGCGCTGGCGATATCGGCCAACGCGCAGCTACCCGATGACGAGGCCGGCGAGCCCGAGGAGATCGGCGGTTGGGTCTGGGGCCTGACCATCGCCTTCTCGCTGCTGCTCGCGGTCGGGCTCTTCTTCGTCGTCCCGGTCGGGCTGACCAGCCTGATCAAGGACCAACTCGGCTCGCCGGTTCTCTTCTGGCTGATCGAGGGGGTGCTGCGCACGGCGATCTTCATCGGCTATATCGCCGCGATCAGCCGCCTGCGCGACCTGCGGCGCGTCTTCGAGTACCACGGCGCTGAGCACAAGACGATCTCCTGTTACGAGGCCGAAGACGAGCTGACGCCGGCCCGGGCCAAGCTCTACTCGCGCCTGCATCCGCGCTGCGGAACCAGCTTCCTGCTGATTGTCATGGTGCTGGCGATCTTCGTCTTCGCGCCGATCGGGCTGCCCGCCTGGTACTGGCTCCTCGCCTCGCGCATCCTCGGCATCCCGCTGATCGCCGGGCTCTCCTACGAGGTGATCAAGTGGGCTGGGAAGAACCGGCGCAAACGCTGGGTCCGTGCGGTGATGTGGCCGGGCCTGATGCTGCAGAACCTGACCACTCGGGAGCCCGACGAAGAGCAGCTGGCGGTCGCGATCGCCTCACTGAGCGCGGTGCTTGCCCGGGAGGATCCCGAGGAGGCCGCCGCGCAGCAGCACATCGAGATAGTCGCGTGATCGAGCATCTCGTCGAGCAGATCGAGGCGCGGTTCACGGAGCTGGAGGCGCAGATGTCGGACCCGGCGGTCATCGCGGACAGGCAGCGCTATGCGGAGGTCGGCCGCGAATACCGGGAGCTGCAACCCGCGCATGAGCTCGCTGCCGAGTGGGGAACCCTGAAGGACGACCTCGAGGGCGCGCGGGAGCTGCTTGCCGAGGACGGCGAGGACTCGGAGCTGCTCAAGGTGGTCGAGGAGGCTCCGGCGCGACTCGAGGGCCTCGAAGAGGCGATCCGCCTGGCGATGGTCGAACGCGACCCCAACGACTCCAAGAACGTGCTGGTCGAGATCCGCGCCGGGACCGGAGGAGACGAGGCCGCCCTGTTCGCCGGCGATCTCTACAAGATGCTCACCCGGTACGCGGAGGAGCGGGGGTTCTCAACCGAGGTGCTCTCGCAGTCGGCGGCCGAGGTGGGGGGCTTCAAGGAGGTCACCTTCGCGGTGAAGGGAGAGGGGGCCTACTCGGTGTTCAAGTACGAGGGTGGAACCCACCGGGTGCAACGGGTGCCGGAGACGGAGTCGCAGGGACGCATCCACACCTCGACCGCGACGGTGGCGGTGTTGCCGGAGGCCGAGGAGGTCGAGGTCGAGGTCGACCAGAACGACCTCCAGATCGACGTCTACCGCTCCTCGGGCCCGGGAGGGCAATCGGTCAACACCACCGACTCCGCGGTGCGCATCACCCACCGGCCGTCGGGGATCGTCGTCTCGATGCAGGACGAGAAGTCTCAGCTGCAGAACAAGGAGCGGGCGATGCGGGTGCTGCGGGCGCGGCTCTATGAGCGCGAGCTGGCCGAGCAGCAGGCGAAGATCGCCTCCGAGCGCAAGGCCCAGGTCGGCAGCGGCGAGCGCTCCGAGAAGGTCCGCACCTACAACTTCCCCCAGGGCCGGGTCACCGACCACCGGATCAAGCACACCTCGCACAACCTCGACGGGGTTCTCGGCGGCGAGCTGGCCGAGTTCACCGACGCGCTGGCGGCGGAGGAGAAGAGGCAGCGCCTCGAGGCCGCCGCATCGGCCGCCTGAGCCGTGGCCGGAGCGTCTGTGGGTAGCGTGGGCGAGGCGCTGGCCGCGGCAGTCGACGGGCTGCGGGCGGCTGGAGTCGAAGACCCCAGGCTCGATGCCGAACTGCTGCTCGCCGAGGCGACGGGAATGGAGCGGGCGCGGCTGGTGGCCGACCCCTGGGCGGGGGTGGCTCCGCCGGCCGCGCGGCGGTTCGGGGAGCTGGTGCGGCGGCGCCTGCGGCGCGAGCCGGTCGCCTACATCCTCGGTCGCAAGGGCTTTCGGAACATCGAGTTGGCGGTCGACCGGCGCGTTCTGGTGCCGCGGCCCGAGACCGAGCTGCTGGTCGAGATCGCCCTCGAGGTTGCTCCGCGGACGGCGCTCGACCTCGGCACCGGGTCGGGTGCGATCGCGCTGGCGATCGCCGACGAGCTGCCCGATTGCGAGGTGACCGCCACCGACACCTCCACCGCAGCGCTGGACGTCGCCCGCGCGAATGCCGAGCGCCTCGGCCTCACCGACCGGGTCCGCTTCCTGGAGGGCTCCCTCCCCGAGGGCGAGTCCTTCGACCTCGTCCTCGCCAACCTGCCCTACGTGGCAGAGCCCGACTGGGCCTCGCTGCAGCCGGAGGTCACGCGGTGGGAGCCGCGCGAGGCTCTGCTTGCCGGGCCCGACGGCCTCGACGCGATCCGGGCGCTCCTGGGTAACCGGGGCCCTCTGTCCCGCTATGCGGTTGAAACGACGACCGCACTCGCGCCGGTGGTCGCCATGGAGGTCGGCGACGGGCAGGCGGCGGAAGTCGCCGTGCTGCTGGACGGCGCGGGCTTCGAGTCGTCCGAGACCCGCGAGGACCTCGCGGGGATCGAGCGCGTCGTGGTGGGGCGACGATGACCGAGGTCGTCTCGATCGAGCGGGACGGCGCCGCCGCAGCGCGATCCGCCCTGGAGCGCTGCGTCGCCTCGGCAGGTGTCGCGGTCTTCCCGGCCGACGGCCTCTACGGGCTCGCCTGCGACCCGCTCGACGCGGCAGCGATCGAGCGCATCCATCGGATCAAGGGCCGCGACGACGGCAAGCCCTCGGCCGTCATGTACTTCTCGCCGCTGGCGATGCGCGAGCTGGTCGAGAGCTTCGGCCCGCTTACCCGCGATGCGGTCGGCGCCCTGCTCCCGGGCCCGGTCACGTTGGTGGTTGCCAACCCCCGGCGCCGTTACCCGCTCGCCTGCCGCGAAGACCCCGAACGCCTCGGTGTGCGCCTCGTCGCAGGCCCGTTGGCGGGCGCGATGTGCCCCGTCTTCCAAACCTCGGCCAATCGCAGCGGCGAGCCTCCCCCCGCCAGATTCGAGGCCGTCACCGCGGAGATCGCCGAGGCGGTCGACCTCGCGATCGACGGCGGCACGCTGACGGGACTTCCCTCCACGGTCGTGGACCTTTCCGGATTCGACGAGCGCGGCAGGTGGACCGTCCTTCGCGAGGGAGGCCTCTCGCGGGGCGATCTAGCAGCCCGGATGCCCGGGATATGGAAGGCGGACTAGGCGCCGGGAGGTGTTGTCTCGCTCGTTGGACTCGTAGAGGAGGTTCTGCGGGTCGACTTTCATCACGTAGGCGAAGCAGCCCCGGAGGCCGGCGACGTTGATCCACTGCTTGTCGTAGTCGGACGGGTAGATGTCCGACCAGCCGACCGAGGTTCCCAGGGTTACCCGGTCGCTGTAGGGGTCTTGATCGCAGCCGGGGTAGTGGGCGTATTGCGGCGAGCGGCGCCCGGGCCGGGTGCGCTGCAGGTCGCGCAGGCAGTAGTTGGTCTTGGGCCCGACCCGAACCCTGCGCGTCAGGCGGCGGTGGGCATCCACTCGCCAGAGCTCGAAGGTGGCCAGGCGGTGCACCTTCCAGTAGCTGCCGCCGAAGTAGGAGCCGACATCGGTGAAGTGAAGATGGGCGCCGGTGGGAAGGTCCAGATGGCCACCCCCGGCACGGTAGATCCGTTGGCGCACCGTCATCGAGTGCCACCCGTTTCGCCGGCCGCGCAGCTCCATCGGCCCGCGCCCGCGGCTGCGCACGTCGCTGGTCGCCCGCAGCAGGACCCGGCCCGCGCTCGCCCGCTCGACGTAGATATCGGCGGGCGGGCCGATCTGCAGGTTGGGGCAGAGGAGGTGCCCCGATCCCGGCCCGGTGCAGGGATTCTCGGTTTGCGCTGCGCGGGAGCCGCCGGCCCCGGCTGAAAACGCGGCCAGGATCGCTGCGAGTGCTGAGAGACGCAATCTCACCCTGGTCAGGCTATCCCGAAGCGTTGGTATCGTCGGCTGATCTTGAGCGAGTTGCCTGAGAACTTCCAAACCGCGCCGCTGGCCGACGTCGATCCCGAGATCGCCGCCGTGCTGGAGGCCGAGCTGCGTCGCCAGCAGGGGACGCTGGAGATGATCGCCTCCGAGAACTTCGTGCCGCAGGCGGTGCTCGACGCGGTTGGCTCTGTGTTGACCAACAAGTACGCCGAGGGCTATCCCGGACGCCGCTACTACGGTGGCTGCGAGGAGGTCGACGTCGCCGAGCAACTCGCGATCGACCGCGCCAAGCAGCTGTTCGGCGCCGAGCACGCCAACGTCCAGGCCCATGCCGGCGCCCAGGCCAACAACGCCGCCTACATGGCGCTGATCGAGCCCGGCGACACGATTCTCGGGATGGCGCTCGACCACGGTGGGCACCTCAGCCACGGGATGAAGCTGAACGTCTCCGGCAAGCTCTACCGCCCGGTCGCCTACCACGTCCGCCGCGACGACCTGCGGGTCGACATGGATGAGGTCGAGCGGCTTGCTGCCGAGCATCGGCCGAAGCTGATCGTCGCCGGCTGGTCCGCCTATCCGCGCCAGCTCGACTTCGCGGCATTCCGCGCGATCGCCGACTCGGTGGGGGCCAAGCTGATGGTCGACATGGCTCACTTCGCCGGCCTCGTCGCCGCCGGCGAGCACCCCAACCCGGTACCGCATGCCGATGTGGTGACGACGACGATCCACAAGACGCTCTGCGGCCCGCGCAGCGGCATGATCCTCTGCCGCTCCGAGCACGCCAAAGCGGTCGACAAAGCGATCTTCCCGGGCCAGCAGGGAGGCCCGCTGATGCACACGATCGCCGCCAAGGCGGTGGCCTTGAAGATCGCCGCTAGCGAGCAGTTCCGCTCCCGCCAGCGCCAGACGATCGCCAACGCGCAGGCGTTGGCTCAGGGCCTGCAGAGCGGCGGCATCCCGGTGCTCACCGGCGGGACCGACGTTCACCTCGTCCTCGTCGACCTGACTCCGACCGGCCTCGACGGCCAGACCGCCGAGGACCGCCTCGAGGAGGTCGGGATCACGGTCAACCGCAACTCGATCCCCTTCGACGAGCGCCCCCCGATGAACCCCTCGGGCCTGCGGATCGGCACCCCGGCGCTGACAACCCGCGGCCTCGTCGAAGACGACATGCGCGAGATCGCCGCCGTAATCGCCGCCGCTCTATCGGGTGATTTCGACTCGGAGAAGGACGCGCTTGTCGAGCGCAGCCGGTCCCTCATGGACCGCTACCCCCTGTATCCCCAGCTTTCAACCCCGGCCACGGTCTAGCCGATTCGGGATGCCAAATTAGCGAGCATCACGATCTGATTCTTTGCGAGCGGCGCCGATATGGCGCGTTGCGGCCGCCCCCGGACGCGAAGCGGAGGAGGTGGCCGTTTATGCGACAGGACCCGCCGCGCCTACCGCTGCGGGCGACGGGCCCCCGA
The DNA here is from genome assembly GCA_963838035.1 of uncultured Solirubrobacterales bacterium. GTDB lineage: Bacteria > Actinomycetota > Thermoleophilia > Solirubrobacterales > 70-9 > CAVVNN01. The sequence goes on along the minus strand of CAWIPM010000007.1, from coordinate 120,246 downwards.
TGAGAGTATGGGTCGATTGCACGGCCGCCGCGCACCCGCTGGTGCTGCGTCCGGTTATCGAGAGGTTGGAGGCGCGCGGGGACGAGGTCTTCGTCACTGCAAGGGAGTACGGGCAGACGCTTGGGATCCTCGAGCGGCTGGGAATCCCCTACATCACGGTGGGCGGTCACGGCGGCGCCTCGGCGCTGGGCAAGGGCTGGGCCCTGGCCGGGCGCTCGTCGCGGCTGGCGCGGCTGGTCTGGGGGCGGCGTCCCGACCTGGCGCTTGCGCACGGCTCCGTCGACCTCGCGCTCGTCTCCTCTGCCTTCCGCATCCCCTCGGCCCAGATGCAGGACTACGAGTTCGCCGGGCTTCAGCGCGCAATCAGCTTCCGGTTGGCGCGGCGGATCCTGGTCCCCGACTCGATTCCGCTCGATCGGCTGCGCCGGATCGGCGCCAGGGAGCGCAAGCTGGTCCGCTTCCCGGGTCTGAAGGAGGATTACTACCTGGCCGGGTTCGAGCCCGACCCCGAGGTGCTCGACGAGCTTGGGCTGGATCGCGAGAGGGTGCTGGTCGTCGTCCGCCCCCCGCCCGAGACCTCCGAGTACCACGCCCGCAACGACCTCTACGGCGCGACGATCCGCCGCCTCGCCGAAGCTCCCGAGGCGCAGGCGGTGGTGATCCCTCGCACCGAGGAGCAGGGCGCCGTGGTGAGAGCGATGGGCGCCGCCAACCTGATCGTGCCGAAGCAGGCGATCGACGCCCAGAGCCTGATCGCCTTCGCCGACCTCGTGGTCAGCGCGGGGGGGACGATGAACCGCGAGGCGGTGGCCCTCGGCACGCCGGTCTTCACCACCTTCAGCGGCCGGATGGGAGGGGTCGACGAGGCGCTGATCGCCGCGGGGCGCCTCCGGGTTCTTGCCGACCCCGCGGAGCTGCCGCTGCGCAAGCGCGAGTCCCCGATCGGCGTGCTGCACCCGCGCGATCCGACCGTCCTGGTCGAGGGGGCGCTTGGGGCCGTCGAAACCGTCGAGTAGCCTGGGCGCGCCCGCACTCATTAACGGGCACCGCGAAATGGCCGCGACAACCGATGCCGTCCTCGCCTTCCTCGTAGCCGCCGCGATCGCCTGGCTGCTGGTTCCGTACGCCGAGCGGCTGGCGTACCGGATCGACGCGATCGACCAACCGAAGGAGCGGGGGCTGCACGACAGGCCGATGCCGCGCCTCTCGGGCCTGGCGATCTTCGCCGGGATCGAGGTCGCCGGCTGGCTCTGGCTGCCGTCCGACGGGGAGAGCCGTTCGATCTTGCTCGGTGCGGCAGCAATTGCCGCCGTGGGGGTGGTGGACGATGTGCGCGGCCTCTCGGCGCTGCCGAAGCTGCTCGGCCAACTCGGCGCGGCGACGATCCCGGTCCTCGCCGGGGTGCGTGTCGACAACCTCACCCTCCCCTTCCTGGGGGGCTTCGGCCTTGGCTGGCTCGCCTATCCGCTGACCGTGCTCGGGATCGTCTTCGTGGTCAACGTGATCAACTTCATCGACGGCGTCGACGGGCTCGCCGCCGGGGTCTGCACGATCGCCGCGATCGCCCTCGCCGCGATCGCGCTGTCTCTGGAAAGAAACGCGGCCGGGGTGTTGGCGGCTCTCACGGCCGGCGGCGCCCTCGGCTTCCTCCGCCATGGCTTCCCTCCCGCGTCCAGCTTCATGGGGGACACCGGCTCCAACCTGCTCGGCTACCTCCTGGCGACTGCCTCGGTGCAGGGCGCGCTGAAGACGAACGCTGTCGTCGCCCTGGTCTTTCCCCTGGTCGTGCTCGCCGTCCCGATCCTCGACTCCGGCTTCGTGGTCGCGAAGCGGCTCAAATACCGGCAGCCGATCTACCAGGCGGACAGCTGGCATTTCCACCACCGGATGGCCAACATCGGCTTCTCTCAGCGCCGCACGCTGGCCTATCTCTACGGCTGGACCCTGGTCCTGGCCGCCCTCGCCCTCGCCCTTCGCTTTGTTCCCTACAGCGACAACCACGGCCACTTCAACACCCTCTGGACCGCGGTGATGGTCGCCTTCGGGCTGGCCGCGGTCGCCTCCAGCGTCTACCTCATCTACGTGCTCGAGATCCTCAAGCTGAGACGGGGGCGGATCAATCCCGAGACCGGCGAGTTCGAGGCGATCGAGCTGGACCAGCTCGATCGGGCGGGGAGGTAGTGGCAAGGCTCACGAACTGGCTCTGCAACGCGGTTCCGGGGGTCGTTCGGATATAGTCGCCCATCCGCCCGCTCGGCCCGAGCAGGGCGGATTTTATGTCTCCTCCCAAGTACGTCGACCTCATTGCGCTGGCCGCCGCGCTCGCAGTCTTCCTGCTCGGCGGTCTCCCCATGCTCGGCTACGCCGTGGGTGCGGCCGCCTGGCTTGCCCAGCGTGGCATCCAGACGATCGCGGCACGGCGCGCCCAGCGCGAGCTCTCGTCCGGAAATCGCCAAAAAGCGATGGGGATCGTCGCCGCGACGACCCTCGGCCGAGTCTGGTTGATGGCGACGGCCGTGCTGCTCGTCGGCTTGGCCGAACGGCAGGCAGGGCTCGCCGCCGCATTCCTCGTCCTCGCGCTGTTCACGATCTCCTTCGCCGCGCAGGGGCTTGCCCACCTGTTCGAGCCCGAAGGGCAGGGGATCTCGTGAAGACGCGGTCCAAAGTCCTGATCGGGATCGGCGCCTATTTCGCGATCGCGATCCTGATGCTGCTGATCTTCGGCAACGCCGGCAAGAACGAATCCTTCCAACCGCAGAACGAGTTCAAGCTCGAACCGTGGGTTTCGATCCATCTCGCGGGCGTCGACCTCAGCATCAACAAGGCGGTTCTCTACCTGGTCCTGGCCAGCGCCCTGACGATGATCACGATGGTCTGGATCTCACGCCGCATGCACCAGAAGCCGAACCGGGTGCAGACGGCGATCGAGGTCGCCTACGACCTGACCAAGAACAACATCACGGGCGGCAACCTCGACGCCCCGATGGCAGCCCGCTGGTTCCCCTTCCTCGCCGCCCTCTTCTTCTGGATCTGGTTCTCGAACATGCTCGGCTTCCTGCCTCTGCCGACCAACACCGAGCACGAGATCACGGTCTTCGGCCTGCAGGTTCCGGCTTTCGCGATCTATGCGGCGACGGCGAACCTCTCGATCCCCCTGGTGCTGACCCTGGTCGTCTGGCTCTCCTACCACTTCGAAGGGATCCGGGCCAAGGGCTTCATCGCCTACCTGCGAAGCTGGCTCCCCCCTGGGCTGGAGGAGATGAACCCGATCGGCAAGGCGTTCATCTTCGTGATCGAGGCGATCTCCCACTTCGCCCGCCTGATCTCGCTTTCAGTGCGTCTCTTCGCCAACATCCTCGCCGGCCACCTGCTGCTGCTCTTCATGGGCGGCGGGCTCGCCGTACTGCTCGGCATCGCGGCGCTCGGCGCCCTCACCTTCCCGCTCGCCTTCTTCTTCTTCGTGCTGGAGGTCGGGCTTATCGCGACGCTGCAGGCGTTTATCTTCTCGACCCTCACCGCCATCTACCTCGGCGGAGCAACCTCCGCCAGCCACTAGAAAAGGAGCCCCGTTCAATGGATCTGTCCCCTGTCGTCGCCGCCATCTCCGACGAAGGCGTGGAAAAGGCCGGCAAGGCGATCGCGCTCGGCGTCGGCGCCGGCCTCGGCTCGATCGGCGCCGGCATCGGCATCGGCTTCATCTTCGGTAAGGAGATCGAGTCCGTCGCCCGCCAGCCCGAGATGAAAGACGAGCTGCAGAGCATCCGCTGGCTCGGCTTCGCGCTTACCGAGGCCGTCGCCTTCTACACGTTCATCTTCGGCCTGATCGCCTTCTTCCTCTAGGCCGATGGCGTTGCTCGGGCACATAGCAGCCTTGCCGCTCGCCGCCGAGAAGGGGGGAGGCAGCTTCCTGGTCTCGCCGGGCCTCGGCCTGATGATCTGGACGCTGGTCCTGTTCCTGTTCACGATGTGGGTGCTGAGCAAGGTCGCCTTCCCGAAAATCCAGGAGGCGCTCGACCGGCGCGCAAAGGCGATCAGCGAGTCGATCGATGCGGCGGAGCGCCAGCGGCGCGAATCCGACGAGCTGCTCGAGGAGTACCGGGCGCGCCTCTCCGAGGCGCGCGAGCAGGCCGACGACATCATGGCCCGCGCCCGCAAGGCCGCCGATACGGCGGAGGCCGAGGCGACCGCCGCCGGGAAGGAGAAGCGCGAGGAGCTGGTCGCGGCGGCTAAGCGCGACATCGAGGCCGAGACGCGGCGCTCGCTGGAGCAGATCCGCAAGGAGGTCGCCGACCTCACCGTGCTCGCCACCGAGAAGGTGACGCGCAAGGCGCTCACCGCCGACGACCAGCGCCGGCTGGTCGAGGAGGCCCTGAGCGAGGTCGACTTCACGAGCCTCTCGGGGTCGGAGAACTAGCCCGTGCCGGACGCAGCTCACGTATACGCGGAGGCGCTCTTCGACGTCGCCCGGGAGAAGGGCAAGCTCGACGCGGTCCGCGAGGAGCTGGCCCAGTTCGCCGACGCGCTCGGCTCCGCCCGCGAGCTGCAGGTCTTCTTCTTCAGCCCCCACTTCTCCTCGACCGAGAAGGCCGAGGGCCTGAAGCGCGCGGTCAGCGGCGCCGACCCCGAGCTCCTCAACTTCCTCGAGCTGCTGATCGAGAAGCACCGGATGTCGGAGATCTTCCGCATCAGCCGCCGGCTCGAGGAGATGTGGAAGCACGAGAACAGGCGGATCGACGTGACCGTCACCAGCGCGGTGGAGCTGGACCCCGCGGTGGTCGCGAAGATCGGCGAGGAGATCGGGCGTCAGACCGGCCAGGAGGTCGAGCTGGCGAGCCGGGTCGACGAGGGCATCCTCGGCGGCGTCGTCCTGCAGGTCGGAAACATGGTCCTCGACGCGAGCATCCGCGCTCGCTTGGAGAAACTTCGAAAGAGCGTCGCCCGAGCGGCGTAAGGAGGCATAGAGAGCACCAATGGAGATCAAGCCGGACGAGATCGCAAGCATTCTGCGCGAGCGGATCGAGGGTATGGACACCGAGTCCGCCGACCTCTCGGAGGTCGGCACGGTGCTCTCCGTCGCCGACGGCATCGCCCGCATCCACGGCCTCGAGCGTTGCATGGCGCTCGAGATGCTCGAGCTGCCCCATGGCGTTACCGGCCTGGCGCTGAATCTCGAGGCCGACAACGTCGGCGCCGTGCTCTTCGGCGAGTGGGACAAGATCGTCGAGGGCGACACGGTGAAGCGCACCGGCCACCTGCTGCGGATCCCTGTCGGAGACGAGCTGCTCGGCCGCCTCGTCGACCCGCTCGGCCGCCCGCTCGACGACAGGGGCGAGATCGCGACCACACAGACCCGCCCGGCCGAGTTCAAAGCGCCCGGCGTGGTCCAGCGCCAACCGGTGACCGAGCCGGTGCAGACCGGCCTGATGGCGATCGACGGGATGATCCCGATCGGCCGCGGCCAGCGCGAGCTGATCATCGGCGACCGCCAGACCGGCAAGACGGCGATCGCGATCGACACGATCATCAACGCCCGCGACAAGGACATGGTCTGCATCTACGTCGCGATCGGGCAGCGGATGTCGACCGTCGTCCAGCTCAAGGAGGTGCTTGAGGAGAACGGCGCGATGGAGAACACGATCATCGTCGCCGCCCCCGCCGACGAGGCGGCGCCGATCAAGTTCATCGCCCCCTACGCGGGCTGCGCGATGGGCGAGCACTTCCTCTACAACGGCAAGGCCGCGCTCTGCGTCTACGACGACCTGACCAAGCACGCATACGCCTACCGCCAGATGTCGCTGCTGCTGCGACGGCCGCCGGGCCGCGAGGCCTACCCGGGCGATGTCTTCTACCTGCACTCGCGGCTGCTCGAGCGGGCGGTGAAGCTGAACGACGAGCTGGGCGGCGGCTCGCTGACCGCGCTGCCGATCATCGAGACGCAGGCCAGCGACGTCTCCGCCTACATCCCGACCAACGTGATCTCGATCACCGACGGCCAGATCTTCCTCGAGTCCGACCTCTTCTTCTCGGGAGTGCGGCCGGCGATCAACGTCGGCATCTCGGTCTCGAGGGTCGGTGGCACTGCGCAGACCAAGGCGATGAAGAAGGTCGCCGGGAAACTGCGCCTCGACCTCTCTCAGTACCGCGACCTCGAGGCCTTCGCCCAGTTCGGCTCCGAGCTCGATCCCGAGACTCAGAAAGCGCTGGCCCGCGGCGAGCGGCTGGTCGAGCTGCTCAAGCAGTCCGAGCGTGAGCCGCTCGACGTCGCCGACCAGGTCGCCGCGATCTACTCCGGAACCGGCGGCTTCCTCGACCGGATCAAGACCGAGCGCGTCGGCGAGTTCCTCGCCGACCTTCGCACCCGCCTCCACGCCGAGCAGGCGGATCTGCTGGCGCGGATCGGCGAGACCGGCCAGCTCCCCGAGGACGACGAGGCCGCCCTCGGCCAGGCGATCCAGGAGTTCGTCGATGATTTCGGTCCCGACTTCGACGAGCACGGCGACCCGATCGAGGAGGGGGAGTCCGACCGTGTCAAGTCAGCTGAGGAGCGGGAGAAGCCGAGCCGAGTGGCGGAAGAAGCTGAGAAGGAGGCCTCGATCGCGTGAGGGCCGGCGGGTCCTGTCACCGATTTGGCTCCACCACCCGCTGCGTGGGCGGCTGGCGCCGCCTGCTCGGGGTTGTCGCCCAAATCGATGCCACCCCCCGGCAGGCGCGTGCCCGGTTGACGACCCCCTGCGCCGGAAGCTGAGAGCAGAGATATGGCCAGCCAGAAGGACGTCAAGAACCGAATCGCGTCGATCAAGAACATCAACAAGATCACGCGGGCGATGGAGATGGTTGCCGCGGCGCGCCTGCGCCGGGCCGAGCAGCGGATCGACGCGATGCGCCCCTACGCGCAGGGGATGCGCAAGCTCACCCGCCGCGCAGCCGAGCAGGCGGGCGGGATCCCGCGCGTGCCCGTGCTGGTCGAGCGCGAAGAGGTGAAGCGGGTCGGCATCGTCCTCGTCACCGGCGACCGCGGCCTCGCCGGCGCCTTCAACACGAACATCATCCGCGACGGCCTGCGCCTTCGCAGCGAGGTGCGCGAGCGGGGTGCCGAGGCCGTCTTCTCCGCCGTCGGTCGCAAGGGCGTCTCGGCGCTGACCTTCCGCAAGGAGGATGTCCGAACCTCCTACGTCGGCTTCACCGACCGGCCTGCCTTCGCCAACGCCCGCGAGATCGGCGAGGAGCTGACCGCCCGCTACGTCGACGGGGAGCTCGACCGGGTCGAGCTGATCTACAACCGCTACGTCTCGCCGCTGACCCAGCACGTCTGGCGCCAGACCCTGCTGCCGCTGCAGCAGGCCGACGTGATCGGCGCGGGGGTCGAGGAGGAGGAAGAGGAGGCGGAGGAGACCGAGATAGAGAGGGCCCACAGCAGGGCGCTCTGGGTCTATGAGCCCGACGCGGAGGAGCTGCTCGCCGAACTCATCCCCGAGTACGTGAACATCTCGGTGTACAGGGCGCTGCTGGAGTCCGCCGCCTCGGAGCTGGGAGCTCGGATGACCGCGATGCGCAGCGCCGCCGAGAACGCGCAGACGATGATGGACGACCTGACCCTGGAGATGAACCGGGCCAGGCAGGCGGAGATCACGCAGGAGATCCTCGAGGTAGTCGCCGGCGCCGAGGCGCTTGGATGAGCGAAATTTATGTTTGAGCGAGCCAAAGGAACCAATGTCTGAGACAAACGTAGGACGGGTCGAGCAGGTGACCGGCGTCGTCGTCGACGCGGTCTTCCCCGACAAGCTGCCGGGGATCTACTCGGCGGTGAAGATCGAGATGGCCGGCGACGAGGACCGCGAGGCGACGGAGCTGGTCTGCGAGGTGCAGCAGCACCTCGGCGACGACCGCGTGCGCACGGTGGCGATGGACGCCACCGACGGGCTCCAGCGCGGCGACAGGGTGATCGACACCGGCGGCCCGATCACGGTCCCGGTCGGCGAGGCGACCCTGGGCCGCATCTTCAACCTGCTCGGCGATCCGATCGACCTCGGCGAGCCTGTGCAGACCGAGGAGCGCTGGCCAATCCATCGCCCCGCCCCCCAGGTTTCCGACCTCGCCCCGACCCAGGAGATCCTCGAGACCGGGATCAAGGTGATCGACCTCCTCGCCCCGTACGCGAAGGGCGGCAAGGTCGGGTTGTTCGGCGGCGCCGGAGTCGGCAAGACCGTCCTGATCCAGGAGCTGATCCGCAGCATCGGCGAGGAACACGAAGGGCTCTCGGCCTTCTGCGGCGTCGGCGAGCGCTCCCGCGAGGGGAACGACCTCTGGATCGAGATGAAAGAGTCGGGAGTGATCGACAAGACGATGCTCGTCTTCGGCCAGATGAACGAGCCGCCGGGCGCCCGCCTCCGCGTCGCGCTCTCAGGCCTGACGATGGCCGAATACTTCCGCGAGCAGGGCGGCCAGGACGTGCTGCTCTTCGTCGACAACATCTTCCGCTTCGTCCAGGCGGGCTCCGAGGTCTCGGCCCTGCTGGGCCGGATGCCCTCGGCGGTCGGCTACCAGCCGACCCTGGAGACGGAGATGGGTGAACTGCAGGAGCGGATCACCTCGACCCAGCGCGGGTCGGTCACCTCGGTGCAGGCGATCTACGTGCCCGCGGACGACCTCACGGATCCGGCGCCGGCCTCGGTGTTCACGCATCTCAACGCGACCACCACGCTCTCGCGGGCGATCTCGGAGAAGGGGATCTATCCGGCGGTCGACCCGCTCGACTCGACCTCGACCATCCTCAAGCCCGACATCCTCGGCGAGGAGCACTACCGCACAGCGACCGAGGTCCAGGAAGTCCTGCAGCGCTACAAGGAGCTGCAGGACATCATCGCGATCCTCGGCATCGACGAGCTCTCCGACGAGGACAAGCAGACGGTCTCCCGCGCGCGCAAGATCGAGCGCTTCCTCTCGCAGCCGTTCTTCGTCGCCGAGCAGTTCACCGGCCGCAGTGGCGAGTACGTGTCGGTGACGGAGACGGTGCGCGGCTTCCGCGAGATCCTCGACGGCGTCCACGACGAACTGCCGGAGGGCGCCTTCTACATGAAGGGCTCGATCGACCAGGTCACCGCGGACGCCGGGGCGGCTGCGGCCGCCTAGGGAGCCGACGTTGGCCGCCGAGCACAAACTCGACGTTGAGGTCCTCACCCCCGAGGGTCAGGTCTTCAGCGGCGAAGTGCGGCAGGTCTCGACCCGGACCGCGGTCGGCGAGGTCGGCATCCTCGCCAACCACGCGCCGCTGCTGGCCGCGCTGCGCCCGGCAGAGCTGCGCCTTCACGTAACCGACGCCGAGACGGTGCGCTACGCGCAGGCGCACGGTTGGATGCAGGTCTTCGGCAACCGCGCCCGGCTGCTGCTCGAGGAGGCGATCGACCCCGAGCAGCTCGACGCCGCCGCGCTGAGGGAGCAGCTTGCCGACGCCGAGCAGCGCCTCGGCGACAGCGAGGCGGGCAGCGGCAAACGGGCGCGGGCGCTGAAGGACCGCGACCGGGCGGAAGCGTTCCTGCATATCGCTCGGGGATGAGCGAGGAGCTGGTAGCCCTCACCACGCGGCTGATCGGCTACGACACCTCCAGCCCGGAGGCCGTCTCCGAGGCGGCGGGGTTCGTCAAGGGCTGGTTGGAGGCGCGGGGGATCGATGCCGGCCGCGACGAGGTGCGGGGGCTGCCGGTGATCCGGGCCGAGGTCGGCCCCGAGGATGCGACGACCGTCGTCCTGCACGGGCACCTCGACGTGGTGCCGGGCAGGGCCGGCCAGTTCGACCCCAGGGTCGAGGGCGACCGCCTCTACGGCCGGGGCGCCTACGACATGAAGGGTGCGCTGGCGGCGATGCTGCTCACCGTCGCGGCGATGCGCGACCAGGACGAGGTGCGGGTTCGACTTGGGATCGTCGGCGACGAGGAGTCCGAGGAGGAGGCCGAGCGCGGCAGCGACCACCTCGTCGACAGCGGCTTCACCGGCGACTTCGCGATCACCGGCGAGCCGACCGACCTTCACATCGGAGTCGAGGCGAAGGGGGTGCTGGCGGTGCGGCTCTTCGTCGGCGGCACCGCCGCCCACGGCGCCACCCCGTGGCTGGGCGACAACGCGGTGCTGGCCGCACTCGACGTTTTCCGCAGCATCGAGTCGCTACCGTTTGCACGGCACAGCTCCGAGCTCTTCGACCGCCCCTCGATCAACCTCGGCCGGATCATGGGTGGGGACGCGCTCAACAAGGTGCCCGACCGATGCGCGATCGACGTCGACATCCGCTACCTGCCCGATCAGGATCCGGCCGATCTGCTGGAGGAGGTGCGCGGGATCGCCGGGACCGAGGTGGAGCCGCTGTTCTCCAGGCCGCCGGCGGTCGTCGAGCGCGACTCCGCGTTTGTGCTGGGGCTGCGCGAGGCTGCGGCCGCCCACCACGACGGGGAGCCGATGAGCGTCGGGCGCGACGGCGCCTCCGACGCGGTCTCCTTCCTGCGGGTGGGGGTGCCGGCGGTCGAGTTCGGCCCGGTCGGGGAAGGACATCACGGCCCCGAGGAGTGGGTATCGATCTCCTCGCTGGACATCTATCGCCAGACGCTCGAAACCTTCCTGCGCTCGCTTCCGGGGCGCCTAGGGGGTTAGGCCGGCCGCAATGATCGAGCCTGTCTTCAAGAAACCGCCGCCCACGGGTGACCACGAGCCGCCGCCGAAGCCGAAGCGCTATTGGTGGCGCTTCACCCTCGCCTCGGTGATCATCGTCGCCGTCTGCGCCGCCGCGACCTCGATCAGCATCCTGTTCTTCGTCGGAAGCTGGGCCCACGCGCTGTCCCATAACAACAGGCTGCAGAACAAGGTCAAGCGCTTTCTCGCCCAGACGCACGGTGGCGAACCGGAGAACATCCTCATCCTCGGCTCCGACAAACGGGCGAGCATGCCTGGGGACCCGGGGCGCTCCGACACGACGATCCTCCTGCGCCTCGATCCCGATCGCAACGCGATCGCGGTGATGTCGATCCCGCGCGACCTCAAGGTCGAAATCCCCGGCTACGGGACGAATAAGTTCAACGCCGCCTACACATTCGGCGGGCCGAAGCTGACCCTGCGCGTGGTCAAGGAACTGACCGGACTGCCGATCAACCACGTCGTCAACGTCGACTTCCTCGGCTTCGTGCGGGCGGTCGACGCGATCGGCTGCGTCTACACCGACGTCGACCGCCGCTACTACCACTCCAACCTCGGGGTCCCGCCCTCAGAACAGTATTCGGAAATCGACGTCCAGCCCGGCTATCAGCTCCTCTGCGGCAAAAAGGCGCTCGAGTACGTGCGCTACCGGCACACCGACACCGACCTGGTGCGCTCAGCCCGCCAGCAGGACTTCATCAGCGCCGCGCGCGAGCGCGTTCCTATCGTGGACCTCATTCTCGGCCGCAACGAATTGATCGACATCTTCACCCAGTACACGACCTCCGACATCAACAACACGGAAACGATGCTGGAAGTGATGAAGCTTTTCATCGCCTCGCGCAACGCGTCGATCCACGAGGTCCACTTCCCGGCGACGCTGGGCCCGAGCTACGTATATGCGTCGGAGAGCGCGATCCAGGGGGCGGTCACGCAGTTCCTCGGGATCGAAGCCAGCGCCGGCCCGCGCGGCTCGCTCGAAGGCGGCGGATCGCAGAAGAAGAAGACAAAGGCGGAGCGGAAGAAGCCGCAGATCGCGAAGCCGAAGCCGCCCGGCGGCGACGGCCTCGTGCCTGCCGGAGAAGCGGGCGAGCTCGAGGGCCGGAGCGTCGCCCGCAAGGTCGGCGGCGGCTTCCCCGTTTTCTATCCGACCCGGCTCCCCGCCGGGGCCGGCTACGTCGAAAGCAACAGCTATGAACACATCCAGGATCCGCGCGTCTACCACATCAAGGGCACCGATGGGCACCGGCACGGCGCCTACCGGATGGTCGCCGAGCTCCCCCTCTCCGACGGCGTCCACTACTTCGGCGTCCAGGGGATCCAGGGATGGTCGGACCCGCCTATCCTCAGCAACCCGAGCCTGACGAAGACAATCCACGGGCGCGAATACGAGATATACGTCGACGGCGATCGCCTCTCGACGGTTGCATGGCACCGCGGGAACAACACCTACTGGGTGATGAACGACCTTCTCAACACCTTGACCAACGACCAGATGATCGGGATCGCCCGCTCGGCGAATGTGATCATCCCCAACAGCAGGCCCAGGCGGAATGGGGCGAGGGGATGACGGGAGCGAAGCAGCCGGTGGGGGTGATCGGCGTCGGCTGGGTCGGCCTGGTGACGGCGGCCTGCTTCGCCGAGCTGGGCCATCCGGTGGTCGCGCGCGACATCGTCGCGGAGAAGGTCGAGTCGCTCGCGCGTGGCGAGACGACGATCCACGAGCCCGGCCTCGGCGAGCTGCTGCGCCGCAACACCGAGCGGCTCACCTTCACCACCGAGATGGCGGAGCTTCTCGACCGGGCGCGGCTCCTCTTCGTCTGCGTCGACACCCCGCCCGACCTACTCCGGCGACGCCGACCTCTCGCGGGTGCGCTCTGTGGTCGAGGATCTTCGCGCCGACGGCGAGCACGTCCTGGTGATGAAGAGCACGGTGCCGGCGGGCACGGGGGGGTCGATCCGCCGCGACCTGCCCGGCCTCGCCTACGTCTCCTGCCCCGAGTTCCTCAAGGAGGGCTCCGCGGTCGAGGACTTCATGCGCCCCGACCGCGTCGTGATCGGCGCCGATCACGACGACGAGGCAGCGGCGGACGCGGTCGCAGCGCTCTACGAGCCGCTTGGCGGTGAGGTCGTCCGCACCGACGTCGCCAGCGCCGAGATGATCAAGCTCGCCTCCAACGCCTTCCTCGCCACCAAGATCTCCTTCGTCAACGAGATCGCCAACGTCTGCGAGGAGGTCGGCGCCGATGTCGGCGAGGTCGCCCGCGGCATGGGCCTCGACCAGCGAATCGGCCCCGCGTTCCTGCGGGCCGGGATCGGCTACGGGGGGAGCTGTTTCCCGAAGGACGTCAGCGCGCTGAAGATGTTGGCCGGCAACACCGGGTACCACTTCCAGCTCCTCAATGCGGTGATCGAGGTGAACGAGCTGCAGAAGCGACGGGTGGTCGGCAAGCTGGAGAAGCACCTCGGCTCGTTGCTGGGCAAGCGGATCGCGTTGCTCGGCCTGGCGTTCAAGCCCAACACCGACGACATGCGAGAGGCCTCGAGCCTGGTGCTCGCAGCGCGGCTGCAGGGGGAGGGCGCGGAGGTCGTCGCCTATGACCCCGTGGCCGGGGAGCGCGCCGCCGAGCTTCTGCCCAAGGTGGAGATGGCCGGCTCTGCCATCGATGCCCTGGACGGCGCCGACGCCGCGGTCCTCGTCACCGAGTGGCCCGAGTTCGCCGATCTGGAATGGGCCGAGGTGGCCCGGCGGATGAATCGCCCGCTAATCGTCGACGGTCGCAATTACCTCGACGCGGGGCTGCTCCGCGCCGCGGGCATCGAGTACGAGGGCATCGGAAGAGCCGCCGTTGAGTACGAGGCCACGGAGCGCCGCTCATAGCGTCCGCGGTCAAGCAGATCAAGGACGCAGGGAGCATGGCGTGCTTTGCGCGCGAGCGACCGAGGACGTCGAGCTGCGCCGGCCACGGGCGCTAGGACGATGCAGGCGATCGTTCTGGTGGGAGGCGAGGGAACGCGGTTGCGGCCGTTGACCCTGACGGTGCCGAAGCCGGCGCTGACCCTGGTTGACCGGCCCTTCCTCGCCTATATGGTCGAGTGGCTCGCCGGCCACGGGGTGACCGAGGTGGTGCTGGCCTGCGGCTTCCTTCCCGATGTGCTGCGCGAGGCGCTCACCGGCGAGGAGGAGCGCGCCGCCGTCACGATCCGCTACGTGGTCGAGCCCGAGCCGCGCGGCACCGCCGGCGCGATCCGCTTCGCCGCCGATCAGCTCGGCGATGGTCTCGACGACCGCTTCCTGGCTCTGAACGGCGACGTGCTCACCGACCTCGACCTGACCGCGCTGCTGGGCCTCCACGAGGAGCGCGGGGCGCGGGCGACGCTCGGCCTGCACCCGGTCGAGGACTCCTCGGCCTACGGGCTGGTGCGCACCGGCGGAGATGGCGGGGTCCTGGAGTTCACCGAGAAGACCGGCGAGCGGGCCCCCGGCGAGGTCAATGCCGGGATGTACGTGCTGGAGCGCTCGGTGCTCGACCGGATCCCGCCGGAAGCCGAGGTATCGATCGAGCGCGATGTCTTCCCTCAGCTGGTCGGCGAGGGCCTCTTCGGGCTGCGGCTCGACGGGTACTGGATGGACATCGGCACGCCGGAGCGCTACCTGCAGGCGAGCTGGGACATTCTCGAGGGGCGGGTCAAGACTCGCGTGGAGCCGACCGGCGCCGGGCTGCTGGTCGACAGCGGGGCGACGGTGGCCGAGGGGGCGACGGTGGGACCGCAGGCGGTGATCGGCCCGGGCTGCCGGGTGGAGGCCGGCGCGCGGGTGCTCGACTCCGTCCTGCTCGAGGGCTGCGCGGTTGGCGAGGGAGCCAGCGTCAGGGGCTCGATCCTCGCCCCGGGGGTCGAGGTCGCCCCCGGGGTCGAGGTCGATGGCGCGGTGGTCGGCGCGCATGAGAAGGTTCCCGGCTGATGCTCGAAGACGTCCTGGCAATTCCCGACCACCTGCGCGATGCCCTCTGGCGGGTCGAATCGGCGCGGATCGAGCCCGCCGAGGCCGCCGGCATCGTGGTTTGTGGGATGGGCGGCTCGGCGATCGGCGGCGACCTCGCCGTGGCTGTGCTCGGGGACCGCCTCGGCAGGCCGCTGGTCACGGTCCGGGGCTACGAGCTTCCCAGCTGGGTCACGCCCGAGTGGACGGTGCTCTGCTCGAGCTACTCGGGAAGCACCGAGGAGACTCTGGCCTGCTTCGCCGCCGCCGGGGCTCTCGGCGCTCGTCGCGTCGTCGCCGGCACCGGAGGCGCCCTGGTCGATGGGGCGCGCGAGGCCGGCGTGCCGGTGATCGGCCTGCCCGGGATCCTCCCGGCCCCCCGCACAGCGGTTGCCTACATGCTGGTCTGCGCGGTGGAGATCGCCGCCCTCGCCGGCGCAGCGCCACGGATCCACGCCGAGATCGAGGCGGCCGCCGCGTTCGGGGAGCAGCGGGCGGGCGACCTCCAGTCGCGGGCTGCGGACATCGCCGCCGCGCTCGCCGAGACGCTCCCGATCGTCTACGGCGCCGGCCTGACCGCGCCGGTCGCGCGGCGCTGGAAGACGCAGGTCAACGAGAACGCGAAGCTGCCGGCCTTCTTCTCCGAGCTGCCCGAGGCCGATCACAACGAGATCTGCGGCTGGGAGAGCGCCGGGGAGAGCGGCGCCAGAACCGCCGCCGTCTTCCTCGAGGACGCCGACCAGAACCCGCGCGGGCGCCGCCGCTTCGAGCTGACCGCGGAGGCGGTCGCGGCTGCGGGCGCAACGGCCGTGCGGGTCGAGACCGAGGGCAACTCGCGGGCCGCTCGGCTGCTCTGGGCGACGATGCTCGGCGACCTCGTCTCGCTGCAGCTTGCCGAGTCCCAGGGCGTCGACCCACTCCCGGTCGAGGCGATCGAGCGCTTCAAGGTCGCCTTGGGACAACCCGCGTAAGCCCTCCCTATCCTTGGCCACTCCCTAACGCACGAAAGGACTCGATGGCAACCGCCACCTCAAACTACAAAGTCGCCGACATCGACCTCGCCGACTTCGGGCGCAAGGAGATCGCCCTCGCCGAGGTGGAGATGCCCGGCCTGATGCAGACCCGCGAGGAGTTCGCGGCGCAGCAGCCGCTGAAAGGGGCGCGGATCACCGGCTCGCTCCACATGACGGTGCAGACAGCCGTGCTGATCGAAACCCTGATCGCCCTCGGCGCCGAGGTCCGCTGGGCCAGCTGCAACATCTTCTCCACGCAGGACCACGCTGCGGCCGCGATTGCCGCCGCAGGCATCCCCGTCTTCGCTTGGAAAGGCGAGACCCTGGAGGAGTACTGGTGGTGCACCGAGCAGGCCCTGCTCTGGCCCGACGGCGAGGGCCCGAACATGATCCTCGACGACGGCGGCGACGCCACCCTGCTCGTCCACAAGGGCGTCGAGTTCGAGAAGGCAGGAGCCGTTCCCGACCCGGCCTCGGCCGGCTCGGAGGAGCTCCGCGTCGTGCTCGAGACCCTGCGGCGCTCGCTCGAATCAGATCCGCAGCGCTGGACCCGGATCGCCGAGGGGATAAAGGGGGTCACCGAGGAGACGACCACCGGGGTGCACCGGCTCTACCAGCTGGCCGAGACCGGCAACCTGCTCTTCCCGGCGATCAACGTCAACGACTCGGTCACCAAGTCGAAGTTCGACAACCTCTACGGCTGCCGCCACTCGCTGATCGACGGGATCAACCGCGCCACCGATGTGATGATCGGCGGCAAGGTCGCCGTGATCTGCGGCTACGGCGACGTCGGCAAGGGCTGCGCCGAGTCGCTGCGCGGCCAGGGCGCCCGCGTGATCGTCACCGAGATCGACCCGATCTGCGCTCTGCAGGCGGCGATGGAGGGGTATGAGGTGCGCAAGCTCGAGGAAGTCGTCGAGACCGCGGACATCTTCGTCACCGCCACCGGCAACAAGGACATCATCACCGTCGACCACATGTCGCGGATGAAGCACAACGCGATCGTCGGCAACATCGGCCACTTCGACAACGAGATCGAGATGGCGGGGCTCGAAGAGTCGGCCGCCGAGAGGACGAACATCAAGCCGCAGGTCGACGAGTGGCGCTTCCCCGACGGCCACTCGATCATCGTCCTCTCCGAAGGCCGGCTGCTCAACCTCGGCAACGCGACCGGGCACCCGAGCTTCGTGATGTCGAACTCGTTCACCAACCAGGTGATTGCGCAGATCGAGCTCTACGGCCGGCCCGACGGGTTCACGGCCAAGGACGTCACCGTGTTGCCCAAGCACCTCGACGAGAAGGTCGCGCGGCTGCACCTCGCGGCGCTCGGCGTCACCCTCACCGAGCTGTCCGCGGAGCAGGCCGCCTACCTCGGCATCCCGGTCGAGGGCCCCTACAAGCCAGACCACTACCGCTACTGAGCCGATGCGGGCGATGATCCTCGCAGCCGGGCTCGGCACCCGGTTGCGCCCGATCACCTACGGGATGCCGAAGCCGATGGTGCCGGTGGTCAACCGGCCGGTGATGGAGCACATCGTCCGTCTCCTTGCCCGCCACGGCTTCACCGAGACGATCGCCAACCTGCACTGGTTCCCGGAGCTGATCGAGGGCCATTTCGGCGACGGCTCGGCCTTCGGCGTCGACCTTTCCTACAGCCGCGAGGAGCAGCTCCTGGGCACCTCCGGCGGGGTCCGCAATGCGGCCGGCTTCCTCGGCGACTCGTTCCTGGTCATCTCCGGCGATGCCCTCACCGACATCGATCTCGGCGCGATGCGCGAGTTCCACGAGTCCCACGACGGGGTCGCCACCCTGGCGACCAAGCGGGTCGAGGACACCAGCCAGTTCGGGGTTGCCATCACCGGCGCCGACGGCCGCATCCAGGGGTTCCAGGAGAAGCCCGACCCCGCCGAAGCGCTCTCCGACCTCGCCAACTGCGGCATCTACATGTTCCGATCCGAGGTCTTCGATTTCTTTCCGGATCCCGGGGCCAGCGAGGCGGCGGGACCTGGAGACCCACCCGGCTTCGCCGACTGGGCGATGGACGTCTTCCCGGCGCTGCTGGGTGGCGACGTGCCCTTTTACTCGCACGAGATCGAGGCCTACTGGAATGACATCGGCAACCTCGACGAGCTGCGGGAGGGCAACCTCGATGCGCTGCGGGGGAAGGTTTCGGTCGAGACCGGCGGCACCGAGGTCGCCGAGGGCGTTCGCGCGGGCAGCCCGCTCGCGGGAGCCGAGGTGGAGCCTCCGGCGCTGATCGGCGCCGGGGTCGAGTTCGGGGAGGGGGTCCGGATCGAGGGCCCGGCGATCCTCGGCGACCGATGCCGGATCGGCAGCCGCGCCCACATCCGCGACGCGATCGTGCTCGAGGGGACCGAGCTTCCGGCCGGTTCGATGCTGATCGGTGGGATCGCGGGACACGCGGGCAAGCCGTGACGCTTTCCTGACAAAGCGCGCCCCACGGGTGCGCCGCGAGCCCGCAGGATCGGGCGATGAAATTTCTGCACGCCGTCGGCGCCGCTCTGGTTCCGCCGCTCTGCGCGGTCTGCGGACGGGGGTGCCGCCCCGAGGCCGTGATCTGCACGTCGTGCGGCCGCCGCCTTGCCGATGTATCGCCACTTGGCGGCTCCGGCCCGCCCGGCCTGGACCGCGTCTGGTCGTCTGCTTCCCATGAGGGCATCGCCCGCGAGCTGGTCACTGCGCTGAAGCTCCGCCGGCTGCTGCCTGTCGCCGGCCTGATCGCCGAGCGGATCCACTGGCTCGCCCCGGCCGACCTCCTCAGCGGCACGATCGTGCCTGTCCCGCCCGCCCCACTGCGCCTGCGAAGCCGCGGCTTCGACCCGGCGGGCGAGATCGCGGCGGAGCTCGCCGAGCGGGTCGACCTCCCACTCGGCCGCTGTCTAGCCCGCCGTGGCTGGCGCCGTCAGGTCGGCAAGCGCCGCGCCCAGCGAGTTGGCAACCCGCCTTAGATTCAGGCACACGGCGACGTCCCGCGCAGCATCCTCCTCGTCGACGACGTCCTCACCACGGGGGCGACGCTTTCGGCCTGCGCCCGATCCCTGCGCGAGGCGGGCGCCGACCGTGTCGCCGCCGTTACGTTCGCCCGACGGCTCTGAAGGGCCTAGGCTGTGCGCCCGCGCATCCGGTTCACGAGCAGGCGTGTCCGGTGACGCTTGCGGCGCAGGTCGCGGTGCTTCTTGACCTGGCGACGGATGTCCTCGGCCAGCTCATGGATCGTGTGCGCCATCTCCGGAGATGCCTCGTGTGCTCGCAACGTGACGCCCTTCAGGCGCAGCGTCGCCTCCGCCACCTGGCTGTCCGCGATCGATGGATTGCGCTCCTCGGACAACTCGACCTCGAGGATGGCCAGCTTCGAAACCTGCTTCCCGACCCGCTGGAACCGCTTCGTAACGTGGTCCCGAAGCTCCTCGGTCACCTCGACGTTGCGACCCCGAATCTCGATGCGCATGTTGCCTCCTTCGTCGGTGCTTTGATCCTACGCCGCCCGGCCGCGTCGAACAAGAGGCCCGGCGCCCCTCCCAACGCCCCTCGCTAACCTTGGCTCCATGCCCGCTGCGAAGGACATGGTCACGCGCGCGCTGCGCGTGGGGGAGGGGCGCCGGTTCAAGGCGTACGAGAAGCGCGCGCAGGCGATCAACAGGATCGAGCCGGAGATGGAGACGCTCGACGACGCCGAGCTGCGCGAGGAGGCCGACGCGCTGCGCGCCCGCGCCCGCGACGGCGAGTCGCTCGACGACCTCCTTCCAGAGGCCTTCGCGCTCACCCGCGAGGCCTCTCGGCGGGCGCTCGGCCAGCGCCACTACGACGTCCAGCTGATCGGCGGCATGGTCCTCCACGACGGGGCGATCGCCGAGATGAGGACCGGCGAGGGCAAGACCCTTACCGCGACGCTTGCCGTCTTCCTCAACACCCTGGCCGGAGACAGCGTCCACGTCGTCACGGTCAACGACTACCTTGCCCACCGCGACGCGGAGTGGATGAAGCCGATCTACGAGGCTCTCGGGGTGACGGTGGCGGCGGTGCAGGAGGGCGACGACCACGAGACCAGGCAGAGCAAATACGCCTGCGACGTCACCTACGGAACCAACTCCGAGTTCGGCTTCGACTACCTGCGCGACAACATGTCCTCGGCGCTCGAGCATTGCGTGCAGCGAGGCCACCACTTCGCGATCGTCGACGAGGTCGACAACATCCTGATCGACGAGGCGCGGACGCCCCTGATCATCTCCGGCGCTCCCGAACAGGCGGCGCAGACCTACTACACCTTCGCGCGCCTCGCCAAACAGCTCAAAGGCGTCCCGGCCAAAGACAAACTGCGCTCGCTCGGGGAATCGAAAGACACCTCCGACGTCGACTACGACTACGAGTACGACGAGAAGCACAAGACGGTGGCGCCGACCGAGCGGGGGGTGAAGAAGACCGAGGACTTCATCGGGGTCGACAACCTCTACCTCGGCGAGCACGGCAGCCTCGTCAACCATCTCGGTCAGGCGCTCAAGGCCGAGTCTCTCTACAAGCGCGACAAGGACTACGCGGTGATCGACGGCGAGGTGATGATCATCGACGAGTTCACCGGCCGCATCCTCGAGGGGCGTCGCTGGTCGGAGGGCCTGCACCAGGCGGTCGAGGCGAAGGAGGGGGTGGCGATCCGCGAGGAGAACCAGACGCTGGCGACGATCACCCTGCAGAACTACTTCCGCCTCTACGACAAGCTCTCCGGGATGACAGGCACGGCGCTGACCGAGGCCACCGAGTTCATGAAGATCTACAAGATCCCGGTGGTCGAGGTCCCGACCAACATGCCGATGGTCCGAGCCGACGAAAACGACCAGATCTTCAAAACCAAAGACGGCAAGTGGAAGGCGGTGCTGGGGGAGATCTTCGCGCGCCATGAGAAGGGGCAGCCGATCCTCGTCGGCACCGTCTCGGTCGAGGTATCCGAGATGATCTCGGAGGAGCTGAAGCGGCACGGGATCGAGCACGCGGTGCTGAACGCGAAGCCCGAGCACGCCGAACGCGAGGGCGAGCTGATCGCCCAGGCAGGTCGCAAGGGCGCGGTGATGATCGCGACCAACATGGCGGGCCGCGGTGTCGACATCAAGCTCGGCGGGGATCCCGAGATGCTGGCCCGCCACGAGCTGAAGAAGAAGGGCATGCAGGTTGATGCCGACGGTTACCAGGATGCATTCGAGGCGATGGTCGCCGAGCTGGAGCCGCGCTGCGCGGCCGAGGCGGAGGAGGTGCGCGAGCTGGGCGGCCTCTACATCTGCGGCACTGAGCGCCACGAGTCGCGCCGCATCGACAACCAGCTGCGCGGCCGCTCGGGCCGCCAGGGCGACCCCGGCGAGACCCGTTTCTTCCTCTCCGCCGAAGACGACGTGATCCGCCTCTTCGCCGGCGACCGGATCTTCAAGATCCTCGACCGGCTGGGCCCGGTCGACGAGGAGGGCGGCGAGATGCCGCTCGAGGCGAACATGCTGACCAAGACCGTCGAGAACGCCCAGAAGAAGGTCGAGGAGCAGAATTTCCTGATCCGCAAACGGGTGCTCGAGTACGACGACGTGATGAACGAGCAGCGCCGTGTCGTCTACAAATACCGCCGCGAGATCCTCGAAGGGCGCGACATCTCAGAGGTCGCCCGCGACGAGATGGAGGGCGTGATCGAGCGGCTGGTCGAGGAGTACACGCCGGGCGACGAGCTCGACGAGTGGGACCTGGGGGAGCTGGAGACGCAGCTGCGCCAGATCTGGCCGGTCGGGGTCGAGGTCGCCTCGCTGGCGCCGGAGGCGGTCGACCGCGAAAAGCTCAAGGATGAGCTCGACGAAGACGCGATGAACGCCTACGACGAGCGAGAGAAGCAGTTCGGCGAGGAGCTGATGCGCTATCTCGAGCGTTCGATCCTGCTGCAGGTGATCGACAACCGCTGGCGCGAGCACCTCTTCGACATGGACTACCTGCGCGAGGGCATCCACCTGCGGGGCTTTGCCCAGATCGACCCCCTCGTTGCCTACAAAAACGAGGGCTACTCGATGTTCGAGGAGCTGATGCACTCGATCTGGGAGGAGTTCAGCAAGCTGATATTCCACGTCGAGGTCGAACTCGACCCGGCGCAGGCGCAGGCTGCGTTCGCCCCCAACGGCGAGAGCGCACCGGCGGCGCTCGACTACTCCGGCGGCACCCTCGAAGGGCAGCCCTCGGCGCTGCAGCAGGTCGCCGCGACGGGCACTGGAGGGGCGGTGGAAATGGTCCCTGTGGGCGCCCGCAGCGATTCCGCCCAGGCCGGGAACGGCGCGGGAGAGGTGGTCGAGACGGTGGTCAAGGACGAGCACGACAAAATCGGCCGCAACGACCCCTGCTGGTGCGGGTCGGGCAAGAAGTACAAGAAGTGCCACGGGGCATAGACCCCGTTCGCGAGTTCATCCGCGCCTTCAACGAGCGCGACCTGGACGCGTTCGTCGCGGTCCTCGACCCCGAGGTCGAGCTGCACTCGATGAGGGGACTGCGAAAGGGTCGCGAGGCGGCACGGTTGTGGGCCACGCGGGCGCCCGGGGGGGTGCAGCAGACGATCGAGTTGGAGGAGCTCTACGAGGAAGGGACGGAGGGGGGCGGCGGCTCCGCCGTGGCGCTGATCAGGCGGGCCTGGCGCTGGGACGAGGACGGCTCCCCCGCGGGTGAGGATGAGATGGCCTGGCTGTTCGAGCTGCATGACCATCGCATTCGCAGCTGGCGTCCCTTCGAGGATCGGATCGAGGCGTTGCGCGTCGGCGGCTTCGATCACGGCATCGGGGCGGGGTAAGATCTCGACATGGCCGAGGCCGCGTCAACCGAATCGGTGCCGGCGCGGCTCGCCGAGATCCGCGACCAGCTGAAGCTGCTCGCGGACTATCTTTGACCCCGCTTCGCTCGAATCCGAGGCGGAGCGGCTGGAGGCGGAGATGCAGCGTCCCGGCTTCTGGGACGATCAGGAAGCCGCCGCCCGCACCTCCGCCGCCCACGCCCGCGCCCAGCGCAAGCTGAAGACGTTCGGCGAGCTCCAGTCCGAGGTCGCTGATCTCGATGACCTGGCCGAGATGGCCATCGACGACGAGGAGATGGCGGCCGAGCTCTCCGCGCAGCTCGCCACCGTGGAGCGCCGCCTCGCCGAGCTCGAAGAGGCGCGCCTGTTCAGCGGCTCCTACGACTCCGGCGACGCCGTCGTCACGGTCCACGCCGGGGCCGGCGGCACCGACTCCCAGGATTGGGCGGAGATGCTTCTGCGCATGTACCTGCGCTGGGCGGAGCGGCGCGCCTTCGAGGTGGAGATGAAGGAGGCCTCGCCTGGGGAGGAGGCGGGGCTGAAGTCGGCGACCTTCGTCGCCCGCGGTGAGAACGCCTACGGCCTCTTCGCCGCCGAGCGCGGCGTTCACCGCCTGGTCCGGATCTCCCCCTTCGACTCCTCGGCCCGCCGCCACACAAGCTTTGCCCAGGTCGATGTCGGGCCGCTCGTCGACGAGGGGGTCGAGGTCGAGGTCGACGACGCCGACCTTCGTATCGACACCTACCGCGCTTCGGGCGCCGGTGGCCAACACGTCAACAAGACCGACTCCGCGGTCCGGATCACCCACATCCCCACCGGGGTGGTCGTCCAGTGCCAGAACGAGCGCTCCCAGACACAGAACAAGGCCGTCGCGATGCAGCTGCTGCGCTCGAAGCTGATCGAGCTGGAGGAGCGCAAGCGGTCCGAAGAGCTGGCAAAGGAGCGAGGCGAGGTCAAGGAAGTCGCCTGGGGCTCACAGATCCGCAGCTACTTCCTTCACCCCGACCAGCGGGTCAAAGACCACCGGACGGGCCACGAGTCGGGCGACACCCAGCGCGTCCTCGACGGCGACATCGACGAGTTCGTCCGCGATTACCTCAACAAGACCGCCGCCTCTTCGGCGAGCTAGCCGAGCGCCGTCAGGGGCTCGGACCAGGTCTCCCTGCCGCCGCTCTCCCGCTTGACGGTCAGGTGCCGGGTGAGGACGCGGTTGCAGGAGGACGGCGCCGCGGGAATGTCGAGACGGACGACGAATGACCCCGTACGTGCATTGCTTACGGCGAAAGGGACGCGGCCGGCGTCCAATTGGCATGCCCTAGAGCACGCCCTCCAGTTCGAGTAGCGCTTCCTTCATCGGCAGGCCGCCACCGTAGCCGCCGAGTCCGCCGCCACTGCGCAGCACCCGGTGGCAGGGGACGACGATCGGGATCGGGTTGGAGCCACAGGCGGTGCCGGCGGCACGGACCGCGCGCTCGTTGCCGGCGCTGCGCGCCATCTCCGCGTAGCTGCGGGTCTGACCGTATGGGATGCGGGCGATCGCGTGCTGGACCCGGCCGCGGAAGCCGCCGGTGAGCTGCCAGTCGATGGGCAGGTCGAACTCCCTCAGCTTGCCGTCGAAGTAGAGGTCGAGCTCGCGGCGAGCCTCCTCGAGCCGGCCTGGCGCCTCCAGCACGCGGGGGGAGATCTGCGCGGCAAGCTCCTCGAGCGTCTCGTCGGGATCGTACGCGGGCAGGTTGAGGCGCACCAGGCCGTTCGTGGTGGCGGCGAGCAGCAGCGGCCCGAAGGGGGAGTCGACGGTCGTGTAGGCGACGTCGACCAGGCCCTCGGCGTCGGCGCGGTCGGCGAGTCGTGTCAGCGCAGCGTTGGTCATGCCAGCTCCTTCCTCAGCCGCTTGACTCCCTCGTGAAGGCTGCGACGCGCCGCCTCGGGCGAGCAGCCGAGGGCGGCGGCGATCTCGGCGTGGGGGAGGTCGCAGGCGTAGCGCAGCGCGACCGCGGCGCGCTGTTTCGGCGGCAGGGCGCCGACCAGGGCCCAGATCTCATCGCCACCGGGCTCTGGATCGCCGACGGCCACCTCTGCCACCTCTGCCACCGGCAGCGGCTTGCGGCCGTTGGCGCGGTGGTGGTCGATCGCCTTGCGGTGGGCGATCGTAAGCAGCCAGCCGCGCAGGTTGCGGGTGTCTTCGAGCTGCGGATAGGCGCGCAGCGCGGAGAGGAACGTCTCCTGGAAGCAGTCCTCCGCGTCGCCGCGCCCGACGGCTCCCCGCAGCACCGCCATCACGTCCGCGGCGTGGTCGTCGAGCAGGGCTTGGAACGGCGGCAGTTCGGTCAAGTCACGGATTAAACGCTCCCATGGTTCGGGATGTGAGATGGCTAGGCTGCGGTCTCATGCCCGGTCCCGGCGAGCGTCTCAGCGAGGTCGTCGTTCGCGCGCTCGCCGAGGACGTCGGCGAGGGTGACGTGACGTCGGCGGCGGCCGTGCCCGAGGACGCGCGGGCGCGGGCGCGGATCGTCCAGAAACAGCCCGGCGTGGTCTTTGGCCTGGCGGTCGTCGCCGAGACGATGCGCCGCTGCGGGGTCGAGCACGTCGACAACCTCGTGGTCGAGGGCCAGTGGCGGGAGGATGTGCCGGCCGAGGTGCTCATGGCGAGCGGCCCGGCCCGGGCGCTGCTCGCCGCGGAGCGCACTGCGCTCAACTTCCTCGGCCACCTCTCCGGGATCGCCACGCTGACCGCGCGCCATGTGGAGGCGGTGGCGGGGACGGGCGCCCAGATCCTCGACACCCGCAAGACGACGCCGGGCCTTCGCGAGCTGGAGAAGGCCGCGGTCGCCGCGGGCGGCGGGCGCAACCACCGCCTGGGTCTCTACGACGCGATCCTGATCAAGGAGAACCACATTGCCCTCGCCGGCGGGCTGGCGAAAGCCGTCCACGCGGCTCGCTCCGCCCAGCCGGGCCTGGCGGTCGAGGTCGAGTGCCGCAACCTCGACGAGGTGGCCTACGCGCTCGGCACCGGCGCCGACATGCTGCTGCTCGACAACATGAGCATCGAGACGCTGCGGGCGGCGGTGAAGCTGCGCGACGAGCATGCCGGCGCCGGCAGCGGCCCGTCGCTGGAGGCCTCGGGCGGAGTCGACCTGCAGACTGTCCGCCCGATCGCCGAGACAGGCGTCGACTTCATCTCCGTCGGCGCCCTCACCCACTCCGCCCCAACTCTCGACTTCAGCCTCCTACTTGAGCAGGCGTGAGAGGCGGCGGTCCTTCAGGACCCGGCCGCCGGTCTGCTCTTTCGGGCAGTAGTTGGTCTGGTGCTCTGAGAAGAAGACGGCCTCGATCGTCGTCCCGCAGCGGGGGCAGGGCTCGCCCTCGCGGCGGTGGACCCGCAGCGGCATCGGCAGCTTGTCGGGAACCCGCGTCCCGACGACCTCCTCGTAATGGTCGATCGCATCGCCGAGGACGTGAAGCGCCCGATGCAGCCGCTCCACCTCCTCGCCGCTCAGCTCCGACCCCTTCTTGAAGGGTGAGAGGCGCGCCTCCCAGAGCAACTCGTCGACCCACGAGCGCCCGATCCCCGCGATCGTCCGCTGGTCGCGCAGCAGCGGGTGCAGGTGGCGTGGCCGATCGATCAGCTCGGCGAAATCGTCGAGCGACGGTGGGGGCCAGGCCTCCGGCCCGAGGCTGGCGACCATCTCGTCCCTGGCGACAGCATCCGCGGGCAGCAGCTTCGCCCAGGCCCGCTGCTTCGTCCCGAACTCTCGCAGCCGCAGCTCCCGCCCGTCCTGCAGCCGCACCAGCACCCGCGAAGCGCGGTCCTTCGGCGACGCCCGCTTCTCGAACAGCTGCAGTCGCCCGGCCGACATCAGGTGGACCAGCAGCGCCAGATCCCCGAACTCGACCACGGGCATCTTGCCCACTCGCCGCAAGCCGCTCACCTCACCTCCCACCAGGTCCTCCAGCGGCGGCTCGTAGGTCTTCATCACGTTCATCCCCGGGGCCACGGCCGATTCGACCGAAGCGCCCCTCAGGCCGGCGCCGAGCCGGCGCACGGCGATCTCGACCTCCGGCAGCTCGGGCATCCTCACAGGCTAGACTTGAGCCACGTTCATTCGACTGGTTGAAGGCAGCCGCCGGGCCAGCGAACATCAGGAAAGGAAGGGCTCGTGCAAGAGCTCCCGACGATCCAACCCACCAAGCCGGACGCCCTCTCGCCCGAAGAGGTCGCTGTCCTGAGCGACGAAGTCCGCGCGCTCGCCGCCCAGCGCAACGCGGTCATCCTCGCCCACAACTACCAGCTGCCCGAGATCCAGGACGTCGCCGACAGGATGGGCGACTCGCTCGGGCTCTCGCGACAGGCGGCGGCCACCGACGCGGACGCGATCGCCTTCTGCGGGGTCCACTTCATGGCCGAGACGGCCTCGATCCTCTCCCCGGAGAAGACTGTGCTGATCCCCGACCTCGACGCCGGTTGCTCCCTGGCCGACTCGATCGACGCCGACCAGCTGCGGGCCTGGAAGGCCGAGCACCCGGGCGCCCTCGTCGTCATGTACGTCAACACCTCGGCCGAGGTGAAGGCCGAGACCGACTACTGCTGCACTTCCTCCAATGCCGTCGGAGTGGTCGAGCACATCTGGTCCGAGCACGGCGCCGACACCGAGATCCTCTTCGGCCCCGACATGTGGCTGGGCGCCTTCGTCGAGCGTGAGACCGGCCTGCGCGAGGACCCCGAGCGCCGTGCCCGCTTCCACGTCTGGGACGGCGAGTGCCACGTCCACGCCGGCATCCGCCCTGAAGACATCGCCCAGGCCCGGGCAGAGCATCCCGAGGCGGAGTTCCTGATCCACCCGGAGTGCGGCTGCTCGACCCAGGCGATGGAGTACGTCGCCGCCGGCGACATCGACCCCGCCGGCGTCCACATGCTCTCGACCTCGGGGATGCTGCGGCACGTCGAAGAGCACCCCGACGGCAGCTTCGTCGTCGCCACCGAGAACGGGATGCTCTACCCGCTCCAGCAGGCGGCGCCCCGCGCCCACCTGGTCGAGGCCAACCGGATGGCCTTCTGCAGGTACATGAAGATGATCACCCTGCCGAAGCTGCGCGACTCGCTGCTCGAGATGAAGTTCGAGGTCAGTGTCCCGGCCGAGATCGCGGCGCGAGCGCGCCTCCCGATCGAGCGTATGGTCGCGATCGGGTAGCGCGAGATAGAGTCCCGCCCGCCGCGCACCGAGAAGAGGTCTTCGTCCCTTGAGCCAGGTCATCCCCGAGCATCACACCGCGAACCGCGAGCAGCTGCGCGAGCTTGCACAGCAGCTCCGGGTCGACGCGATCCGGGCGAGCGCGGCCGCCGGCTCCGGCCATCCCACCTCCGCGATGTCGGCCGCCGACCTGATGGCCGTGCTCTTCGCGAGCCACCTCCGCTACGACTTCTCCGCCCCCGACAACCCGGCGAACGACCACCTGGTCTTCTCCAAGGGCCACGCCTCGCCGCTCCTCTACGCGCTCTACAAGGCCGCCGGCGCGATCGACGACGAGGAGCTGCTCAGCTTCCGCGAGTTCGGCTCCCGCATGCAGGGGCATCCGACGCCGGAGATCCCCTGGGTGGACGTGGCGACCGGCTCGCTGGGCCAGGGCCTGCCGATCTCGGTGGGCATCGCGCTCGCCGCCGATCGCCTCGAGTCCTCGGACCTCAGGGTCTGGGTGCTCTGCGGAGACTCGGAGCTGGCCGAGGGTTCGATGTGGGAGGCGTTCGAGCACGCCGGGCACGCGCACCTCGGCAACCTGATCGCCGTCGTCGACGTCAACCGGCTCGGCCAGCGGGGCCCGACCATGCACGAGTGGGACACCTCCTCGTGGGCGGCCCGGGCCGGCGCCTGCGGCTGGCACGTCCAGGAGATCAACGGCCATGACCTCGAGGCGATCGAGGCTGCCTACGCTCAGGCGCTCGAGGCCGATGCGCCCGCGGCGATCTTCGCCCGCACGAAGAAGGGCGCCGGGGTGGCGGCCGTCGAGGACAAGCCTGGCTGGCACGGCAAGCCGCTCGCCGACCCCGAGGCCGCGATCGAGGAGCTGGGCGGCATCCGCTCGCTGAGCGTCGCCGTCGAGCCGCCGCCCGCGCCGCGGCCTTTCGAGGTCGTGCGGGAGCCGGTCGAGCGCCCGGCCTACGAGGTCGGCACCGAGGTCGCGACCCGCGGGGCCTACGGCGACGCCCTTGCCTGGCTCGCCTCGGTTGACGAGCGCGTCGTGGCGCTCGACGCCGAGGTCGGGAACTCGACCTACGCCGAGCGGTTCGCGGCGAAGCACCCGGACCGCTTCTTCGAGATGTTCATCGCCGAGCAGCAGATGGTCGCCGCCGCGGTCGGCCTGCAGGTGCGGGGGTGGAAGCCCTTCGCGTCGTCCTTCGGCGCCTTCCTCAGCCGGGCCTACGACTTCGTCCGCATGGGGGCGATCTCCGGCGCGGACATCAAGCTCTGCGGGTCGCACGTGGGCGTCTCGATCGGGCCGGACGGGCCCTCTCAGATGGCGCTCGAGGACATCGCCTCCCTGCGCGCGGTCCTGGGCAGCGTCGTGCTCTACCCCTGCGACCCCAACCAGACCGTGCAGCTGCTCGACGCGATGCGGGAGCATCGCGGCGTCAGCTACCTGCGAACGACACGCGGGGCCACTCCGGTGCTCTACGAGCCGGGCGAGGCCTTCCGGATCGGAGGGAGTCGCACGCTCCGCTCCAGCGCGGAGGACGCCGTCACCCTGATCGGCGCGGGGATCACCCTGCACGAATGCCTCGCCGCCGCCGAGGAGCTCGCCGGCCGCGGGATCGCGGCACGGGTGATCGACCTCTACTCGGTCAAGCCCATCGACGCCGATGCCCTGCTGGGCGCGGCGGGCGACACGCGAGCGCTGGTGACGGTGGAGGACCACTGGGCCGAGGGTGGGATCGGCGAGGCCGTCGCCGCGGTGCTGGCCGATGCCGGCGCAAGCACTCCGCTGGTGCGCCTCGCGGTTACCGAGCGGCCCGGCAGCGGCCCGCCGGAGTCGTTGCTGGCCGCTGCCGGCATCGACGCCCCGCACATCGTCTCCGCGGTGCTCGAGCTCGACCTCGCCTAGCGGCCATCGCCGAGCCGCCGCTCCCGCCGCAGTCTTCACCTTCTCTTGGCCTTCGCTTGGGGCCGCCCTTGCCGGCCTGAGCGCAGAATGGCTCCACCGATTTCGAAGGAGCGACCATGACCAACCGAAGAGCGAAGTTCGCAGCGACCGCAACCGTCCTGGGGCTGGGTGCCCTCGGCGGCGTCGCGCTCGGAACCAACCACGGGGTTCCTGCCGCGACGCAGGGTGCCGTCGGCAGCTCGGGCTCGGTCGTCACCAGCGCCAGCGGCGCGGTGGCCTCGACGAGCCAGCCCGTTGCCCTGCCCAGCGCCACGACCCGGCCGCCGATCGTCACCCGGGCGAGCGGCGCAGGCGCGGCCGGCGCCCGGTTCGACGACTGACGCCGGCGCGGCGCTTCAGAGGACTCTCATACCCGGCTTAGCTCGCGGTTAGCGGCGCCGAGCACCCTCGCGCTATCGAATCCTGCGCCTCAATCGTCGGCGTGCCCGCCTCCACCCTGACCGCCGCCCCCGCCTCCATGCTCGCCGTCGCCGCCTGCCGAGCGGGGCGGTTCTTCGAGCGGAGAGCTGGGCGTGACCGTTTCCGTGGTCGTCGGCGGGGATGGTGGGGTGGCGGTCGTCGCCGGCTGCGGAGTCGTCGCCGTCGGGGTCGTCGGGCTGCCACTGCGCCGGCTCTTGCCGCCCGCGTGAGCAGCCGGCGCCAGTGCGTCTCCGGCCGAGATCGGTTCGGATGCGAGGCCGATCTGCTGGCTGGCGAGGCGGCTGGCGGCGATCGAGACGCCCGCCGCTATCAGCAGGCCGAGCAGGGCGAGGCCGACCCATTTCAGTGTCGCGGAAGATCTCATCTGGGCACCTCTATGACAGCACGGAGGCCGCCTCCGTCCCGATTGGTGAGCGTGATCTCGCCGTCCCACTGGCGGGTCAGCTCCCGCGCGATCGCCAGCCCGAGGCCGGTCCCGGCCGGACCGCGCCTCCCGGCGCTGCCTCGGCTGAAGCGGTCGAAGACGGTCTCCTCCTCGCCGGGGGCGAGTCCCGGGCCCTCGTCGAGCACCTCGATCCGTCCGGGCCCCGTGACGATCGAAATCGCGGATCCGGCCGGCGAGTACCGCAGGGCGTTCTCGAGCAGGGCGTCGATCGAGCGGTCCAGGTCCGGCTTGGCGCACCAGGCGGTGGACGGCGCCGCACCAGCGCCGACCTGCAGGGAGATCCCGCGCTCTCGCGCGGCCCCCGCCCAGCGCTCCGCGGCGCGGCTCGCCGCCTCGCCCAGGTCGACCTGCTCACCGGGCAGCTCGTGCTCCCCGGCCCGACTCAGGAGCAGCAGCTCGTCGACGATCAGCGAGAGCCTGTCTATCTCCTTCATCGCCGCGTCGAGCTCGCCCGCGATGGCTCGGTCCTGCCGGAACCGCTCGCCCAGGCTCTCCAGCCGCAGCCTCAACCCCGTCAGCGGGGTGCGCAGCTGATGGGAGGCGTCGGCGACGAAATCCTGCTGCACCCTCAGCAGCCGCTTCACCCGCCCGGTCATCTCGTTGAAGGTGCGGGCCAGCGAGCGCTGCTCGGCGCTTCCCTCGACCGCGACCGTGGCGTCGAGGTCGCCGCCGGCGACGCGGCGCGCTGCGCGGTCGAGGCGGCGGATCGGGCGTGCAATCTGCTGCGCGATCAGCGCCCCGGCAACCATGCCCAGCGCCAGCACCACCGCGGCCAGGCCGACCAGGTAGAGGATCGACGTCCGAACTGCGCGGTGCACGGCAGCGACGCTCTGGGTGATTCGCACGGCGCCGTGCGGTCGGCCGTGTTCGAGCACGGGGACCGCCGTGGCGAGCAATTCCTCCCCGAGGGTCTTGCTGTCGCGGGTTATCTGCTCACTGCGCCCGCGCAGTGCTTCCCGCACCTCCGGCCGGCCGGCGTAGCTGCTCCCGACGGGCTCGCCGGCGGAGTCGGCGACGAGGCGGCCGCGGCTGTCGACGACGATGACGCGGCCGCGGACGCTGTCGGCCGAGATTCGAACCAGCCTGTTCAGGCCCGCCCGTTGGGAGGGGTCGATCAGCTCTGATGCGGTCGCCGCGACGACATCCGCCTGGCTGCGCGCCTGACCGCGGACCTCGGAGTCGATCCGGTCGCGCAGGCTCACCGCCAACGGCACGCCCAGGGCGATCAGCGCCAGCAGCAGGACGTAGGCCAGCGCCAGCAGGAGAGTCGCTCGGAGGCTTACGGCTCCTCGACCTCCGGCGCGGCGAAGCGGAACCCGACGCCGCGCACCGTCTCGATAAAGGTGGGGCTGCCGGGGTCGTCGCCGAGCTTGCGGCGCAGCCACCCGATGTGGACGTCGAGGGTCTTGGTCGAGCCGAACCAGTTGACGTCCCAGACCTTCGACATCAGGTCCTCGCGCCTGACCACGTGCCCGGCGTGGCGCATCAGCTCGGCGAGCAGATCGAACTCCTTGCGCGAGAGGTCGAGCTCCCCGCCCCGCAGGCGTGCGATCCGCGCTGCCGGGTCGAGCTCCAGCTCGCCGACCCGGACCGGCTTCTGAGCCGCGGCGCCGTCGCTGTCGCCGCGGGCGCTGCGGCGCAGCACCGCCCGGATCCGCGAGATCACCTCGCCGGCGCTGAACGGCTTGACCACGTAATCGTCGGCGCCCAGCTCGAGGCCGACGATCTTGTCCATCTCGGTCCCGCGCGCCGTCAGCATCACGATCGGCACGTCGTAGCGGCGGCGAAGCTCGCGGCAGACATCGCGGCCGTCGCCGTCGGGGAGCGCCAGGTCGAGCATCACCAGGTCCGGTTCGGCCTCCTCGGCGAGCTCCAGGGCACCCGCCGCGGTCCCCGTCACCAGGGCCTCGAACCCGGCCCTGCGAAGGGCCTCGGCAAAAGGCTGGGAGATCGACTCCTCATCCTCGACGACGAGGATCCTCCCGCCCGGCGCCGCCTGGATCGCCATGTGGCAACTGTAACGCGCGCCATTCCCCGCCCCCTGCGGCTGTGCTGATGTTTTGCCGTGTCTTTACCTCCGCGTTGTCTGGGCTTGCAGGCCGCGCCCGCACAATCGCCCAGCAACTTCAGCCAGGAGGAGGACATCGTCGTGAAGAACAATTTGAAGACGCGCATTGCCACCGGAGTCACGATCGTCGGTCTGGGAGGACTGGCCGGGCTGGCGCTCAGCGCCGGCCAGCAGAAGGCGGCGGGGACGTTGGCCGACAAGCCGCTCGTCCGCACCAAAGTGATCCGGCGCACGATCCACGTCACCAAACACGCCAAACCGAAGCACCCGGTGGGTGCGGGATCGGGTGGAGCGGTGGGCGGATCCGCCGGTTACTCCGCATCGGGCAGCGGGTACGGCAGCGCCACCACCGGCGCCTCCTCGACCGGCGCGGCGCCCTCGTCCTCCTACTCCTCACCCGTCACGACCTCGACCAGCGGCGCCTCCTCGGCGCCTTCGGGCTCGAGCACGAAGCCGGTCGTGACCCACACCAGCGGCTCCCACGCCGGCTCCGGCGGTGGCGGCAGCACTCCGGTCGTGACCCACACCAGCGGCTCCCACGCCGGCTCCGGCGGTGGCGGCAGCACTCCGGTCGTGACCCACACCAGCGGCAGCGCCGGCTCCGGCGGTGGCAGCAGCTCCCCGGTCACCACCTCGGCGAGCGGTGGCGGTGGAGGCGAGCACGAGGGCGGCCACGGTGACTGAGCTTCCTCCAACCACCCCGGCCCGGCCGGCTCCGCGGGGCGGCCCTGCGCCCCGCGGCCGCCGACCCGGGCCCGCCGCGGTGGTCTGGGGTTCGGTCATCCTCTTCACCGTGCTGTTCGCGTTTCTCACCTACCGGCTCAGCATCGGCCGGGACCCCTCGCTGAGCGCCGCCACCGGGTCGCAGCCGGTTGTGGTGCGCAAGGTGGTCAGGCGACGCGTCATCACCACCGTCGTCCCGACTCCGGGACGCTCCACCGTCATCCAGCGGCCCGGTCTCCTACTCGGCTTCAGGCTCGGCCCCGATCGCCACCAGCGCCTCCTGACCATGGCCGAGCACGATGTCATCTTCGATGCGATGGGCAGCCATGTGAGGCTGCTGATCGGAGAGCCCGGGCCGGGGATGGCCCCGGCGCCGGCTGCAGCCGAGCGGGCGCGGCAGTTCATCGTCACGTTCGACGCGGCGCTTTCGCGCTTCAAGCCCGAGAGCGAGCTTTGCGCGCTGAACGCCGACGAGCGCGAGCGGGTGCCGGCGTCCGATCTTCTGCGCAGGGCGGTGAAGGCAGGGCTTGCCGCGGCCGAGCGCAGCGGCGGCCTCGTCGACCCGACCCTGATGCGGGAGATCGAGCAGACCGGGTACGTCGCCTCCCGCGCGGGCGTTCCAGGCGCCCCACTCGGCGCCGCTCTGGAGGAGGCCCCGCCGCGCCGTCCCGCCGGCCCGAACCCCGAGGCGAGCTGGCGGAGCTTCCGGGTCGATGACGCCGCGGGCGATGATCGCCCGCCCGCCGGGTGCCCTCTTCGACACCGGGGGCGCCGGCAAGGGGCTCGCCGCGGACATGGTCGCCGAGCAACTGCGCGGCTACTCCCGCTTCATCGTCGACTGCGGCGGCGACATCCGCATCGGCGGCGCCGATGCGCTCGTCACGCCCTATGAGGTCTTCGTCGAGCACCCGGTGACGGGAGAGCGCGCCTACGTGCTGCGGCTCGGCTCCGGTGGCGTCGCCACCTCCGGCCTCAACGTGCGGATCTGGCGCGGGCCCGACGGGCGCTACGCCCACCACCTGCTCGACCCCTCGACCGGAGAGCCGGCCTGGACCGGCCTCGTCGGCGTCACCGCGCTTGGAGATACCGCGCTGGAGGCGGAGACCCTGTCAAAGGCCGCCCTCCTCTCCGGCCCCGAGGGAGGTCGCGAGGTGCTGGCCGAGCTCGGCGGGCTGATGGTCCACGACGACGGCCGGGTCGAGACCGTCGGCCCGCTCAGCGCCAAACCTCGCATCCGACTTCCCCAAACCGCGCCGGCAGAGGAGGGCGTCGCATGAACGAAGCTGCCACCAACGCCCTGCAGACCCACGGCTGGTGGCTGGCGAGCCGCGCCTCCGGGCTCGTGGCCCTGGTGCTGGTGACGATCTCGGTCGGCCTCGGGCTGGCGATGGCCGGCAAGGTGATGCGTCGGCCGGGCCTCTCGCGAAAGCTGCTGGCGATCCACGAGTACACGGCGCTGGCCGGGATCGTCGCGATCGCCGTCCACGGGATCACGCTGCTCGGCGACCCCTGGCTGCATCCCGGCGTCTCCGGCGTGGCGATCCCGTTCACGATGGGCTTCAAACCGCTCTGGTCCGGGCTCGGCATCGTCGGCGGCTACCTGGCGATACTGCTCGGGCTCAGCTTCTACGCTCGCAGGCGCATCGGCGCGCGCCTCTGGCGCAAGGCCCACCGGGCGACCGTCCTCGTCTACCTGCTCGGCCTGGCCCACGCCTTCGGCGCGGGCACCGACGCCTCAACCGCCTGGTTCAGGTGGTGGGTGGTGCTCACCGCGCCACCGATCGGCGGGCTCTTCGTCTACCGGGTCCTCTCCGGGCGCGCCAAGCGCGCCGGCGCCAGGGCCCCGCGCGAGCGCCCTATTTCCGCAACCCCAGTCCTGGAGGAGGCATGATGAAAGAGCACGGTGTTCTGATCGTCGGTGGCGGCCTCGCGGCTCAGCGCGCCGCGGAGGCCCTGCGCCGGCGCGGATATGAGGGCCCGGTGCGGATCGCCTGCGCCGAGCCCGACCCGCCCTACGACCGCCCGCCGCTCTCCAAGGAGGTGCTGGCGGGCACGGCCGAGGAGGAGTCGGTCTCCTACCGGCCGGCCTGGTGGTATGAGGAGAAAGGGGTCGAGCTGATGCTCGGCTGCCGGGCCGAGGCCCTCGACCCCGAGGCGCGAACGGTCCATCTCGACTCCGGACCGCCACAGCGCTACGACAAGCTGCTGATCGCAACGGGCAGCGCGCCTCGGCAGCTGCCCTTTCTCGCGGGCTACGAGAACGTCCACGCGCTGCGCACCCTCGGCGACGCCCGTCGCCTGCGCGCCGCGCTTGCCCCCGGCGCGCGCCTGGCGATCGTCGGCGCCGGCTTCATCGGCCAGGAGGTGGCGGCGACGGCCCGCGGGCTCGGGGTCGAGGTGACGATGATCGAGGCGCAGGAGACGCCACTGGCGCCGATCCTCGGCGAGCAGCTGGGAGGCTGGTTCGCGGCCCTCCATCGCGACCAGGGCGTGCGGGTGATGACCGCGACGATGCTCGAGGGCGCGCGCGGCAACGGCCGCGTGGAGGAGCTGGTCCTCGCCGGCGGCGAGGCCGTCGCCTGCGACGTCGTGGTGGTCGGGGTCGGCACGGCTCCGGCGACGGCATGGCTGCGCGGCAGCGGCCTCGACCCGGACGGCGTCCGCACCGACACCGCCGGCCGCACCCGGCTGCCCGATGTCTTCGCCGCCGGCGATGCCTCTGTCCCCTTCGACCCGCGCTTCGGCGTCCACGC
Source organism: uncultured Solirubrobacterales bacterium (assembly GCA_963838035.1). GTDB lineage: Bacteria > Actinomycetota > Thermoleophilia > Solirubrobacterales > 70-9 > CAVVNN01. The sequence goes on along the minus strand of CAWIPM010000007.1, from coordinate 84,193 downwards.
CCGCACCGAGCACTGGGACGCGGCTGCCTGGCAGGGCGCCGCGGTGGCGAAGGCGATGCTCGGCGAGTATCCGGGCACGCCGCCGCTGCCCAGCTTCTGGAGCGACCAGTACGGATTGCGCGTCCAGTACGTGGGCCACGCCCACCACGCCGACGACGTCATCTTCGACGGCGATCTCGGCGATCGCGAGTTCGAGGCGGTCTTCACCCGCGCCGGCGCTCCCGTCGCCGGCCTGGCGGTCGGCCGCCCGCGCGCGATCCCGGCGATGCGTAAGCAAATCGAGCGTGGGCACTGGCCCACGAAGGCGAAGCGGGAAGAGGAGGCGGCATGACCTACGTTCCGGTGGTGGACCCAGATGAGTGCAGCGCCCACGGCGACTGCGTCGAGATAGCGCCACAGGTGTTCCGGCTCGACGACACCGCCGTGGTGATCGGCACGGCCCCGTTCGAGCTGATCCTCGAGGCGGCGGAAGCCTGCCCGGCGGTGGCGATCTCGGTCGTCGACGACCAGACGGGGGAGGCGGTCTTCCCTTAATCAACCACCCGCCGATGGGCCCAAAAGCGACGTATATCGTCGCTTTTGGGCCCATCGGCGGAGGGGGTGCAAGCTCATTTACCTGTGTCTGCTCATAATTCGCTAAGGTCTTGCCAACCTTCTGTGGGCGGGGTCTTGCGTAGGCGGCGGTGCGCAGGAGTCATCCTGGAACCGCAGAACAGACCCGGGCATGGCTAGAGAGAAGACAAAGCGGCGCGACGAGGAGCCGCGGCGGCCCCGCCGCGGCGGGGCGCCGATCATCGAGCTGCGCGAGACGACCAAGGTCTACCCCGGTGGCCACATGGCCCTGGACCGCGTCTCCCTCGCCATCGACCGCGGAGAGTTCGTCTTCCTCGTCGGCCCGACCGGCTGCGGCAAGTCAACCCTGATCAAGATGCTGATCCGGGAGCTGTCCGCCACCGAGGGAAGCGTGAGGATCGCCGGCCGCGACATCGGCGCACTGCCGGAGAAGAAGATCCCGCTGCTGCGGCGCAACATCGGCACCGTCTTCCAGGACTTCAAGCTGCTTCCCGACCGCACCGTCTACGACAACGTCGCCTACGCGCTGCAGGTGATCGGCGCCAGCCGCGCCGAGATCCGCGAGCAGGTGCCCGAGACCCTGCGCCTGGTCGGCCTCTCGACCAAGCTGCACAGCTATCCCGACCAGCTCTCCGGAGGCGAGCAGCAACGCGTCTCGATCGCCCGGGCCTTCGTCAACCACCCACCGCTGCTGCTCGCCGACGAGCCCAGCGGCAACCTCGACCCGGTGACGTCGATCGGGGTAATGCAGCTGCTGTACCGGATCAACAAGACCGGGACGACCGTCCTCGTCGTCACCCACGACCGCGAGATGGTCGACAACATGCGCCGCCGCGTGATCGAGCTCTACGAGGGTCGCGTTGTCCGCGACGAGGTCAGTGGCGGCTACACCGAGGAGTCGACCACTGAGTTCGGCCTGCGGATGAGGGCGGAGATGGGCGTCGGCAACGAGGGCCATACCAACGGGCACGGCAGCGAGCAGCTGTTCTGATGAGCAGGCTCGTCTTCTTCATCCGGGAGGCCTTCCGCGCCCTGCGCCGCAACGGCGCCCCGAGCCTGGCGGCGATCGTCACCACGGTCGTCACAGTCGTTCTGCTCGGCGTTCTGATCCCGGTCTTCCAGACGACCCAGGCAAAGAGCGACCAGATCCGTGAAAGCCTCGAATTTCGCGTTCCGGTCTTCGACGACGCAACCAATGCGGAAATAAGCGATCTCCAGCGCAAGCTGGAAGCGATCCCCCATGTCGCCGCGGTGCGCTTCATCACCAAGCCGGAGGCACTCGCCGAATTCAAGAATTCCTATGGGAACAAGAAAGTCGAAGAATCGATCACCCAGCTGGGTGGCCACAACCCGCTGCCCGCCAATTTCTCGGTCAAGGCCGACGATGCCGGCAACCTCGCCGCCGTTCGCGCCGCGGTCGCCCCGCCCGGCCCGAACGGCAAGCCGAAGCCGATCGCCTCGATCATCCCGGCCGAAGGTCCCACCTTTGAACCCCAGCAGGGGGTGAAGAAGATCGAGCAGGTGACCGCTGCCCTGAAGATCGTCCTCAGCGTGATCACCGCGCTCCTGATCGCGGCCTCGCTGATGCTGGTCGGCAACACGATCCGGCTCTCGATCTACACCCGTCGCCGCGAGGTCGAGGTGATGAGGCTGGTCGGAGCCACCCGCTGGTTCATCCGCTGGCCGTTCATGATCGAGGGGGTCGTGGTCGGCTTCGCAGGAGGCCTGGTGGCCATACTGATCCTGTGGCTGGGCAAGATCACGATCGTCGACCCCCTCAGCAGCACCTTCTCCTTCCTGGCTGCGCAGAACGACTCGACCCTGTCGTTCCCGCTGCTGGTCGCGATCCTCTTCGCCTCCGCGGTGCTGGTCTCGGCGATCGGCTCCGGTGTCACCCTGCGCCGCTTCCTCAAGGTCTGAGACCCGTATGAGGGTGGGGCGGATCGCGGGGTTGGCGGTCGCCATGGTCCTCGTCCTCGGCGCGGGGATGTGGCTGGGTGGGCACCCCGGGAAGCTGCCCGGCTTCCTGCGCGAACGCTTCGTCGGCACCTCGGGCGGACTCACCGCCGAAGCGACGGAACTGATCCAGGACAACTACTACCGGCCTGTTGACCAGGCCGAGCTCGGCAACGCCTCGCTCCAGGGCATGGTGCGCGCTCTGCGCAGGCACTTCCGCGACCGCTTCTCCGACTACTTCTCACCGCAGAACCTGGAGAGCTTCAACGAGGAAATCGCCGGCCGCTTCTCCGGCATCGGCCTGGAGGTGACCGGTGTGAAACGCGGCCTCCGGGTCGGCCGAGTCTTCCACGGCTCACCGGCGCAGCGGGCGGGGATCGCGGTCGGCGACCTGATCGTCTCGGTCGACGGCGACTCGATCGCCGGGAAGAGCAGCAAGAACTCGACGGCCAAGATCAAGGGGCCCGAAGGCACAGACGTCGTCGTCGGTGTGCTCGACCCGCGCACCGGCAAGGCCCGCGATCTGCGCCTCACCCGGGCACAGGTCAAGCTGCCGATCACGACGAGCAGGGTCGTGACCGTGAACGGGAAAAAGCTCGGCTACGTCCGCCTTGTCACCTTCAGCGGCGGAGCGCACGGCCAGCTGCGCCGGGCCGTGGAAAGGGTCGAGCGGCAGGGCGCCGAAGGGATCGTGCTGGACCTGCGCGGCAACGGCGGCGGCCTGCTCGAGGAGGCGGTGCTGACCGCGAGCATCTTCCTGCCCAAGGATCAGGTGGTCGTCTCCACCGACTCACGGACCCAGGGGCACACGGTCTACAGGACCGCCGGCGACAACCTCCCCAAGCGCCCGTTGGTCGTCCTGATCGACCGCGACACCGCCTCCGCGGCGGAGATCCTCACCGCGGCGCTGGCCGACGACGCCGGCGCCACCGTGGTAGGGACCCGCTCATACGGCAAGGGCGTCTTCCAGCAGGAGATCGGCCTCTCCAACGGAGGCGCGCTGAAGCTGACGATCGGCGAGTACTTCACTCCCGACGGGACCAACCTCGCGGGCAAGGGCATCCACCCCGACGTGCGGGCGCGCGACGACCTGAGGACGAAGAGAGACGAGGCGATGCGGCGGGCCCTTGGAGTGCTCGCCGGCCAGGTCGAAGGTTGAGCCGGCGGGGGAGCGGAAGGCCGAAGCGGGCTCGCGAGGCGGTCGAGGCGCTGCTCCGAGAGCGGCTTGGCCGGCGCGGGTTCAGCGCGCGCCTCGAGGTCGAGGCGGGGGAGGCGGCCACCGCTGCCGCCGAGGGGACGGGCGCGCGCCGTGACCTCACCGATCTGCTCACCTTCACCGTCGACCCCGCCACCGCCCGCGATTTCGACGACGCGGTCTCGGCGCAGCGCGAGGGGGATGGCGCCCGCCTCTGGGTGCACATTGCCGACGTCGCCGCCCACGTGCGCCCCGGCAGCGCGCTCGACCGCGAGGCGCGGCAGCGGGCGAACAGCACCTACGTGCCGGGCACGGTCGAGCCGATGTTGCCCCACGCGTTGAGCAGTGACGCCTGCAGCCTCGCCCCCGGGGTCGAGCGGCTTGCGGTCACGGCTGAGATCGAGTTGGGGCCTGGAGCCGAGCCGCGCTCGGCCCGTTTCTACCGCAGTCGCATCCGCTCCGACGAGCGCCTCGACTACGACCGGCTAGACGCGATCTTCGCCGGCCGCGTCCGGGCGCCCGAGCAGGTCGCCGGGCCGCTCGGCGCGGCGCGCGAGGTTGCCGCGGCGCTGGGCGAGCGGCGCGGCACGACAAGCCTCGATGTCGAGTCCTTCGAGCCGGAGTTCCGCTTCGACTCGGCCGGCGACGTGACCGGCGCCCGCGGCGTTCCTCAGACCGAGTCCCACCGTTTGATCGAGCGCCTGATGATCCTCACCAACGAACAGGTGGCACAGCTCCTGGAGCGAAAGCGCGTGCCCGCGATCTACCGCGTTCACGCTCAGCCCGACCCGCCCCGCGTCGAGCGCCTCGTCGCCCAGCTGCACGCCCTGGGGGTGCCGACGCCGCCGCTGCGCGAGTCGCTATCTCCGCGCCAGGCCGGCGAGATCGCGGCTGAGTGCAGCGGGATGGCGCTGCGTGAGGCCAGGCGGCGCGGGCATGGCCGCGAGGCGTATACATCGCTCGTGCTGCGCTCCCTCAAACAGGCCCAATACAGCGAGCGGAACACCGGCCACGCCGGGCTCGGCAGCCCCGCCTACTCCCACTTCACCTCGCCGATCCGCCGCTACCCCGACCTCGTCGTCCACCGGGCGCTGCTGGCCGCGCTGGGAGAGGGGGAGGAGCCGCCGAGCGCGGCGGAGGCGAGGGTCGCCGCCGCCCACTGCTCCGAGCGCGAGCGGGACTCGATGCGGATCGAGCGCGACGCCGATGACGTCTGCGCCGCCTACCTGCTCGATCGCGAGCTGCTCGAGCGCGGTTTGGAGACCGAGTTCGAGGGCGAGGTATCGGGGGTGATCCGCGGCGGCGCCTTCGTCTCCTTCGGGGGCGAGCTCGGCGACGTCTACGAGGGCTTCCTTCCCGCCCGCGCGCTGCGCGGCGAGTACTTCAAGCTGGACGAGACCGAGACCGCGCTGGTCGGCCGCAACACCGGGAGCCGGGTGCGGCTCGGCGATCCGGTCTCTGTCAGGGTCTCGCGGGTCGAAGCGCCACGCGGCCGCGTCGACCTGGAGCCAGCCGATGGCTAAGAAGCAGAAGAAGCGGCGCGAGCCGGCCTCCGGCGACGTCGCGACCAACCGGCGCGCCCGCCACAAGTTCGAGCTGGTCGAGAAGCTGGAGGCAGGAATCGTGCTGCGCGGCTCCGAGGTCAAGTCGCTCCGCGGCGGCAAGGCCCAGATGGCCGACGCCTACGCGGTGGTCGACGACGGCGAGGTCTGGCTGCGAAACCTCCACATCCCGCCCTACCTGCCGGCCAGCACCGAGAACCACGAGCCCGAGCGGCCGCGCAAGCTGCTCCTGCACCGGGCCGAGATCGAGCGCCTGGTCGGCAAGACGGCGCAGAAAGGGCTGACCCTGATCCCGACCAGGATCTACTTCAAGGGATCGCGGGCCAAGGTCGAGCTGGCCCTGGCCCGCGGCAAGGAGGGCCGAGACCGGAGGCGGGAGATCGCCGACCGCGATGTGCGCCGCGAAGTCGAGCGCGAGTTCAAGAGCCGGATGCGGTGAGCGTGGCGGGAAAAATCGAATATCGGCCGAGCCGCCGAGCGCCGAGGGGTTTGCATGATGCGCCGCACATGAAAGGATGCGGGGGCATGCGCAACCGTTTGCTCCTGCTCTCGTGGGTCACCGGGCTGGCCACGCTTGCCCTCGTCGTCCCCGCCCAGGCCCAGGCCGAATCGTTCCCGAGCAAGGCTGGGAACTACGTGAGCGATCACATCGAGTACTTCGTCGCGGGGCTCGTGGTGGCGATTCTCCTCCTGCTGCTGGTGATCCGCATCACCCAGCGCCGCGACAAGGAGAAGGCGAAGAAGATGCCGCCCGCGCCGCCGGCTGTGCCCGCTGCCGCGCCGTCGGCCTCCGCTCAGACAACCGAGCTTCCCGCCACACCGCCCCCTGCGGGGCTCCAGCCTCCCCCCGGCGCGGCGCCCGCGCAGGTCCCGCCTCCTCCCGGTCCTCCGGGGTCGGCGCAGCCCGAAAGCGCGAAGGAGAAACGACGCGGGGCCCGCGAGCAGCAGCGCGCGGCGCGGCTGCAGCACCGGAAACAACGCCAGGAGGAAGCAAAGCGCCGCAGGGCGGAGAGGGCGGCGAAGCGCGGCCAGGGTCGAGGAGCCGGGCGGCGGCAGCAGAAGGAAGCGGCGAAGGCGGAGCAGCAGCTGGCCGCCGCGCGGGCCGCACAGGAGCGCGAGCTGCTGCGCGCTCAACAGGCTCCGGCAGCGCAGCCGACCCCCCCGTTTCCCCGACCCCCCCCGTTTCCCCGACTCCCCCCGTACAGGCGGTGCCCGCCGAGCCCGTCGCGCCGGTCGTCCCCGGCCCACCCCCGATGCCCGCTGCGGTTCCGCCGCAGCCCAGCGTCTACGACCCGGCAGTCGCCGAACAGAGGGTTCGCGCCAAAGTGGGGGAGATCCAGCGCGAGGAGGAGCGGATCCGCGCCGAGGCCGACCGGCGGATCGCTGAGGCCGAACGAATCCAGCGCGAGGCCGAAGCCCGCGAGGTCGCCGTCCAGACGGGGCAGGCGCCGGGCATGGGGATGGCGCCACCGGCGCCGGTCGCGGACCTGCAGACCGCCGAGCAGAGCCTCGAGCTACAGCGCCAGGCCCAGGAGCGCTCGCTGGAGGCGGCGCAGGAGCGCCTGCGCCAGATCGAGGAACGGACCAAAGCGGCGGAGCGTCGCGCGGCCGAGGCACAGCGCCTCGCAGAGCTGAAAGCACAGGAGGAGGAGCGCAGGCGACGCGTTCAGGAGATGGAGGAGAGCGTCGCCCAGGCCGAGGAACGGGCCCGTGAGGCCGAGCGCCGCGCCGCCGAAGCCGAGCAGGCTGTGATGCGTTCGGTGCAGGGGGGAGCCGGCGCGCCACCGCCGCAGGCCCCCGTCCTGCAATCCCCGCCACCTTTGCAGCCGCAGTCTGCGGAGCCGCCCCAGCCGCCCGCTCCACCACAGCCGTTCTCGCCCCCCGAGCCGCCAGATCCGCCGGCGCCGGCGCCAGTGCCGGCTCCTCCGCCACCGACGCCGATGCCGCAGCCCCCGGCAGCTCCGCCTGAGCCGCCGCCGGCCGCGACAGCCCAACCCGGGGGGACGATCGACCTCAACACGGTCACCTTCGAGCAGCTGCGAGGGCAGAACCTGTCGGTTACCCAGGCGACGCGGCTGCTCGCCCACCGCGAGCGCCTCGGGCGCTTCGGATCGGTCGACGACCTCGACCAGGTGGCCGGCTTCCCGACTGAGCTTGTGGAAGACCTGAAGCGCCGCTCGACCGTCTGACGGCGGCTGGACTTCGTCAGTCCCTTTCGTAGGCCTCGAGCAGCTTCAGCCAGATCTCGCTGCGCGTCGGGTAGGCGGCGACTGCGTGGCGGAGCCGGTCAAGCGGCACTTCGCCGACGATGGCGACCGTGGCCGCGTGGAGGAAGTCGGCGGTGTCGAATCCGGTGAAGGTCGCGCCGACGATCGTCCGGCGGGCATCGTCGACGACGATCCGCGAGGTTCCTCCGGTGCCGCGGCCCTGGAAGCTGGCGCCGGCGGTGCCGTCGGTGGCGACGTCGACCGCGCTGGCGTCGATCCCGGCCTCCCCCGCCTGTTCCAGCGTCAGGCCGACCGCGGCGACCTGCGGGTCGGTGAAGGTGACCCGGGGCGAGCCGACCCCCTCGGCTATCGCCTCGACCTCCCGCCCGAGCAGGTTCTCGGCCGCAACCCACGCCTGGTACTTGCCCATGTGGGTAAAGAGCGCGCGCCCGTTGGCGTCGCCGATCGCGTAGAGCCACTCGCGGCCGCCGACCCGCAGCCGGTCGTCGGTCTCGAGGAAGCCGCCCCGTCCCGTCTCGACTGCGGCCGACTCCAGCCCGATACCCGCGGTGCGCGGCCGCCGCCCGACCGCGATCAGGATCTCGGCGCCCTCGACGCGGGCGCCGTCGCTCAGCTCGACCACGACCCCGGCTCCACCGGCTTGCACCCGTTGGGCGGTGACGCCGGTTCGCACCTCGATGCCGTGTCGCTCCCTCATCGCCGCGGCGACCTGCTCCCCGGCAAAGGGCTCGTCACGGGACAGCAGCCGCTCCCCACCCTCGACCAGGGTCACCGCGGTGCCCAAGCTCGACCAGGCCTGGGAGAGCTCGGCGCCGACCGGCCCGCCGCCGAGCACGACCATGCTCTCGGGAACCTGCCTGGCGGTAGTTCCCTCACGGTTGTTCCAGGCCCGCACCGAGTCGAGCCCCTCGATCGACGGCATCGCCGCGCCGCTGCCGGTGGCCACCACGATCGCCCGCGCCGCGGTCAGCGCGTCGTCACCGACCGCCACCCGCCGCTCGCCGTCGAGCCGCCCCTCTCCCCGCAGCAGCTCGACCCCGCGTCTCTCCAGCCAGGGAAGCTGCCCGGAGTCGTCGAGGCCATGGATGACCTCGTCGCGGCGGTCGAGCACCGCCTGGCGGTCGAGGTCGCCGCTCACCGCCGCGGAGACGCCCGGCACCCGCCGCGCCTCGGCGAGCAGGTCGCCGGGCCGCAACAGCGCCTTCGAGGGCATGCACGCGTAGTAGGAGCACTCGCCGCCGACCAGGTGCTGCTCGACGATCGCGACCCGCATTCCGCCGTCGGCGAGTCGCCCCGCGCAGACCTCGCCGGCCGGGCCGGCGCCCAGCACGATCGCGTCGAACTCTCTCTCGCTCATTTCGACCTCCTTCGCCGACACCGTACAATCGAAGGCACATAGCACGGGGGCGACAGGCTTCGACGTGGTCGGTCCGTGCGAAAGGTTGCAGGTCGAGGTTGCCGGAGGCCTCGTTAAACCCCGGCACCAACCAATACGTGCGGACCATGAGTTCGCCCTCGCTGCTTAGTCAATAGCTAAGCGGTGAGAGTCGGTCCTCCCTCGCCCGCAGGGAGGGGCACCGGCTTCAGAAGCGGGCTCACCCGGGCGGATCGCCCCGTCCGCCAGGGGACACCTCAGAGGGCTCTATCTCCCGCAGTGCCCGCCGGCGCGGACCCCGGGAGACGAGAATCAAGCGCCGGCTATGCCTGTAGACACCTTCGCACCGCGGCCGCGGATGTGGGTTCGAATCCCACCGCCTCCATAAGTCGGGTAGTACGCTGGGTACCTGGATCACGTGCGGCGGGGAGACGATCGAGGTGACCGACCGTGGCAGTCCGGTCGCCGTCTTGTAGACGGACAGCAGGGAAGGGAGAGAATTTGACGTTAGAGGCTTCGACTTACCAGCCTCGGCCAGTTGCGCTCGGGCTGTCCTCCGCCCGCCGCGCACCCATTCTCCTCGCCATCGTGGCTCTGGGCCTGCTCCTGGGCCTGGCCGCATCCGCGTCCGCCGCCGGCCCGCCGCAGATCGGCGCCATCTGGATGACCGAAGTCAGCCCCGGCTCGGCGACCTTCAACGGCGAACTGAACCCGGAGGGCTCGAGCACCACCTATCACTTCGAATACGCCACCGACCATGCCTTCCAGGAAAAAGGCTTCACGGGGGCCACCAAAGCGCCGGCGAGCGGCTCGGCCAACGCCGGCTCGGGCTCGAACTTCGAAACGGTTGTCCCCAAGCACGTCAGCGCCGCTGCGCCCGGCACCCTCTACCACTACCGCCTCGCGGCCACCAACAGCTCCAACACCACGCTGAGCGCGGCCCAGACCTTCACCACCCAGGCAATCACCGGCGCCTTCACCCTGCCCGACTAGCGCGGCTGGGAGCTGGTCAGCCCGGTCGAAAAAAACGGCGGCGCGATCCAGGGCTTCGAAGAAAACCACGGCGGCGGCGTGCTGCAGGCCGCCGCCAGCGGCCCCGGCGCGATCACCTACACCTCATCCTCCTCCTTCGGCGGCTCCGAAGCCCAGGGCGCCCCCCAGGGCAGCCAATACATCTCGCGCCGCAATGGCGCCGCCGGCTGGTCGACCCAGAACATCTCCACGCCGATGCTCTCGGGCTCCTACGGCAACGACCCCAACGGCGTCCCCTACCAGCTCTTCTCCGGCGATCTCGCCCGGGCGGTCATGCTCAACGGCGTCCACTGCCGCGGCGAAGGCACCGACTGCCCGGTCGCCAACCCGCCCCTGCCGGGCTCCGAAGCCCCCAGCGGCTACCAGGACTACTACCTGCGCGACAACGAAGACGGCAGCTTCACCGCGGTGGCCACCGCGGCAAACGCCGAACTGGCCCTCGAACCCGAAGAATTCAACCTCGCCTTCGCCGGCGCCTCGCCCGACCTGCGCCATCTCGTCCTCTCCACCTGCGCGGCGCTCACCCCGACCGCCACCGAAGTCGCCGCATCGGAAGGCTGCGACCCGACCAAGCCCAACCTCTATGAGTACTCCTCGGGCCAGCTGTCGCTCGTCAACGTCAACCCCGGCGCCCGGCTGGCCGCCCAGGGCGGCGGCGTCTCCGCCGACGGCTCCCGCGTCTACTTCACCGAAGCCGGCAAGCTGTGGCTGCGCGAAGGCGCAACCGCCCCCCACGAACTCGCCGCCGCCGCCGAACTGCAGACCGCCACCCCCTCGGGAGCCATCGCCTTCTACACCAAGGCCGAAAAGCTCTACCGCTATGACGCCTCCAGCCACACCTCCACCGAACTGACCCCCGCGGGCGAAGTCGAAGGCGTGCTCGGCGCCTCCGAAGACGGCTCCCGCGTCTACTACGCGACCGCGGCGGGGATCTTCTCCTGGCACGGCTCGCTCAGCCCCGTCGCCGCCACCCCCGGCGCGGCCACCGAAGGCGACTACCCACCGAGCACCGGCACCGCCCGGGTCTCCGCCGACGGCGCCCGCCTGCTCTTCCTCTCCACGGCCCCGCTGACCGAATACGACAACACCGACGCCAACACCGGCCAGCCCGACTCCGAGGTCTTCCTCTACAGCGCCGCCGGCGCCGGCAGCCTCACCTGCGTCTCCTGCAACCCGACCAACGAGCGCCCCGTCGGGCCCTCGACGATTCCCGGGGCCAGCTCCAACGGCGACGAAGGCGCCGCCGCCGAAGGCGAGATCGTCACCCGCGTCTACAAGCCGCGGGTCCTCTCGGCCAGCGGCAACCGGGTCTTCTTCGACTCCGAGGACGCCCTGGTGGCGCTGGACACCAACGGACGGGCTGGCGGCATCAATGGCAAGGCCGAAGCCAGCGACGTCTATGAGTGGGAGGCCATTGCTGAAGGTTCCTGCCCGCGGGTCAGCGGCTGCCTAGCTCTGATTTCCAGCGGCAGGAGCGAACATGGAGCAAGGTTCGTCGATGCGTCGGCCGACGGTGGCGACGCGTATTTCGTCACCGGCGACTCGCTGGCATACGAAGACCCGGATGGCACCCCCGACCTCTATGACGCGCGTGTCGACGGTGGCTTTCCTCAGCCCCCGTTCACCGAGTGCTGCTGCTCGTACGAGTGCTCCCTCCAACCGGAACCCGAAGACCCGACCGTCGGCAGTCTGGCTCCCGGCAAGGGCAATCCTCCGCTGGTCGAAGAACCTCTGCCGGTTCCGCTCCCGGTCCATCTGCACAGATGGCTCCGCCATCACCACCGCCGCCACGGCCATCACCACCGGCCTCACCGCCACGGCCACCGTCGCGGTAGGCCCCACCGCCATCGGACCCGGCGGGCGAGCGGGCCGAAGGCGCCGGGCCTACGGCCAGAGCCGCGAAACATCCAGGAATAGACCGTGTTCTGAAGCTTTGTAGACGGACAGCACGGATTCCGCTACAGTGGCCTCGCTCTCCAGGGAGGAGGGCAGGGAAACAGGGAAACAGGGAGTTCCGGGCCAAGGGAGCCCCGGTAAAAGGGAGAGGGAATTGGTCGCAGAGTTCGCCTATACCGGTCTCGGCTTGTCGAGTTCGCCATCTGTCGCACCAGCGCCTGGCCAGCGCAGCTGCGTCCGTGGCCTCTCTCTTGACGACGACGCATCCGGGACCGCCGGCACCGCAATTCCGACGGGAGCGCGCGCCGCCCGCCGGTCAGCACCGAGCCGACCGGAAGACCTCCAAGCCCGGGACACCCGGGCGGCTACCCATACCAGAGACAGAAAGGCGCGAAAGTGAGCAACGGAGCGCGACCGACGACCGGTCCGGCGCCTGCATCTTTCGGCCGCCTGCGGGGAGCACTCGCAGCCTCACTGACGGTAATCGCGCTTCTCATCGTCTCCTCGTCGGCCTCGGCCAGCAGCTCGTTCTACTTCGGGGAAGAAGCAGAAACACCTCAGGCGGGTCTTCTCAGCGAACCCCACGGACTCGGCGTCAGCCAAACCACAGGCGACGTCTACGTAGCCAATGGCTTCACCCACCGAGTGTCGACATTTGACGAATCGGGCCACTCGCTGTTCGCCTTTGGCTGGGGCGCCGCAGATGGTTCTGAAGAAGAGCAGCTATGCACAAGCATCTGTCATCTGAGCCCCTTCACGGCGAACGCGGTCAAGGGGGCGCTACTTGCAAATGCGGGACCAGTGGCGGTCGATCCCTCCAGCGGCGACGTGTACGTAGTCGATCAAAGCAAGGATTATCGACGCGTCGAGAAATTCAATTCAGCGGGGGACTTCCTACTGTCCTTCGGCGGAGACGTCGTCGCCTTCGGTCCTGACAACTCCACAAACAATGAGGTTCAGACGGTCACGGTCACTGCAACAGGCGGAACGTTCCGCCTTGCGTTTGATTGGCCCTTCTCGGGCGCGTACAACGGCAACAGGGTGTTTGCGGAAACCGGTCCACTCGCCTTCAACGCCTCAGCGACGGAAGTCGAAACGGCGCTGAACGGTCTGTCAACGGTCAACGGAGGATATGTCTCCGGCGGCCACGTCTCGGTAACCGGGGGCCCCGGCGACGAAGCCGGCAGCACCCCCTATGAACTTACATTCGAAGGAAATCTTGGTGGCGATGACGTCCCCGCCCTGAAACCGTCCGACAGTCTGACCGGAGCCGGCCATGCAGTTGCCGTGGAAACCCTCCATAGCGGTGGAGAAGCGGAGGTATGCAATCTCGCAGCCGGCGATGCGTGCAAGCAGGGTGGGGATGTCGGCAGCGGGGCGCCGGGAACATTCGGCGAACGGCCCGAACATGGCGGATACATCTCGGTCGGTGCCTCCGGCGACGTCTATGTGGGAGACGAATCGCGGGTTGAGAGGTTCACCTCAGCTGGCGCCTTCTCCGGAGAAATCCCGATCCCCGGTGGTGAAAAGACCCTCGCAGTGGCGGCGGATAGCAGCGGCGATGTCTATGTCATCAGTGAAGGCATCTCAGGCGTACAAGAGTTCGACTCGACCGGAACGCTGCTGCGGACGCTCCACCCGGAAGGCCGGCCGGAGTTGCTCACGATGGCCCCCGAAGACAATGTTTACGTAGGCACGGAAATCAACGGGGGAGAATCGGCCGTGCGCTACGAATTCGCCGGCTACGCACCAGACGGCACCCAGATTGCGCAGCTGGGATCCGGCTCGATACTTCGCAATGGGACAGCAGTCGTCGTCGAAGGTATGGCAACATCATCGAGCCGACTCTACGCGCTCAACGAGCGGTTCGTGCCTGGGGTGAAGCGCAGGGTTGTGGTAATGGACCTACCGCACCACGGCCCACCGACGGTTGAAGAAGAGACTGCTTCCGATGTCGAGCCGACCACAGCGACTCTGCACGCCACGGTCAACCCCTACGAGTACGACACCCATTATCACTTCGAGTATCTGGACGCTGCTCAATTTTCGAACGGCGGCTTTTCGAACCCCGCTACGACGCAGACGGCCTCAGTCGACATGGGGCTCGTGGCGCAGGACAAGCCGATTCAGGTGGCGATCTCGCCTCTCGTGCCCGCGACGGTCTATCACTTCCGAGCCGTTGCGGAAAGTGAATGCGAACCAATCGCAAACCCGGGCCATATCTGCGTCACAAGCGGTCCCGACGAAACGTTCGAAGCTCTACCGCCCGTATCGGTCCGTGACCTGACGACGCAGACGGTCGGTCCTGAACTTGTGACGCTCAAAGGCGACCTGAATCCGAATGGCCAGGCCAGCAACTACACGATCGAATACGGGACAGACCTGAGCTACTCCGCCGGCTCGCTCCAGGGCTCCTTGCCAATAGGCAACGAATTTGTTCACGAGGAAGTTACGCTGCCGGGCCTGAAGCCCAACACGACGTATCACTATCGACTAATCGCTGAAAATGGTTACGGTCCAACAGATACCGGTGATCGTACGTTTACCACGGAATTGTCCTCAGCCGAAGAACGAGACCGGGAAGATTGCCCGAATGGTTGGAAGGGCGGTGAACCGGTCAGCAATCTGCGGGAAGAAAACGCCTCTCTGGCGCTGCCGGATTGTCGGGCTTACGAGCAGGTGAGCGCCACCAAGAAGGAAGGCGGGGAGGCGTTCCCCAATGGATATCTTGCTCCGGACGGCAATCGTCTGATCTACGACGCCGGCGGAGCCTTTTCGGGCGCTGAAGTGGATGAAGTTGCAGTCTGGTATCTGGCGCAGCGGTCGGAAACGGGGTGGCACACGCTGTCTGCGATCGGAGTTCCGGCTGGTCCCGGCTATCAATCAGGCGACGGAGGCACGTTGGACTTCAGCAAGAATTATGACCGCTGGATCTTTGGCGAGCAGGGCGGGTTCGACTCCGAAAACAAGGACCCGTCGGCGAAGTACTACTCGATGGGCTTCGCGAACGGGACCTTTGTAGATCATGCGACGCCGACGTTTTCGAATTTCGAAGGGGGGGCGGTGGTGGTGCCGACCGACGGGGTGTCCGAAGATCTGTCCCGGCTCTTCATCGTGACTCGAAGCAGGCTGCTCGGTTCGGATCCGCGCCCGACCGGTATCTACGGTGGGCCGTTGGTCGACAGGATCTATGAAGTGTCGGGCGCGGGGACACCGACCGCGGCTCTACGACTGGCCACCGAGGTCCCGCTGGGCTTGAGCGGCCCATCGTGTCAGCTGGCGAAAAGCGTTGGCGCCGAAGGCGGTGAAACCCGCTCTAGGAGGCTGATCTCGGGCGACGGCTCGACTCTGATCTACTCGGCGCCGATCGAAGAGGAAGGAGGAGCGGAATGCGGTCCCGGAAAGCCCAACCCAATTGGCCTGTTCGCGCTCCACACAGAAGGTTCACCGAGCCAGCTCAACGTGGCGCCGACCACTCAATGCTCTTCGCCCGCTCCTTGCGCCAGCGCCGAACCCGCCGCGTTCCGTTACGACGGTGCGTCGAACGACGCGAGGTGGGTCTGGTTCACGACCCCGCAGCCGTTGATCGACTCCGACACGGACGGGACGAACGATCTCTATGTCGGCCAGCTGGAAGATGGCCAGCTGATTCACCTCGCACAAGCCTCTGCCGGAGATGTGACCGCCACCCATCCAAGTCCGGGTAGTGGCGCCAAGGTCGGAGAAGACGGCGTTGATCAAGGCGCCCCTCTCGCCAAGCAGGGTGTCGTCAGAATCTCCACTGACGGGAGCCACGCTGCGTTCGAGTCACCTGCAGTCCTCACCGAAGAAGAAAACGCACTACATCTCTCTGCCGTTAGAGGTGCGAACAACCTCTACGTCTACGACGCGGAAACCGAAAAGGTCAAGTTCGTCGCCGAGCTCTGTTCCGGCCCGGGCCTGTCGGGTTCGGAACGATTTGGAGCCGGAGAAACCGTCGACCACGAAATCTCCGGCGACAATGCGGTGCCCGACTCCGCATGTCCCCAGACCGTCGATCCGTTTATCTCCCCCAACAGCGGCGCCGCCAGTGGCGAAAGCGACGACGAGCTGTGGGATTCACGTTTCGGGGCGTCGTCGGCGAAATTCACCCCAGACGGTCGCTACTTGATATTCACCAGCATCGCACAGCTCACCCCGGGCGATACGGACGGGACCACAGATCTATTTCGCTATGACTTCCAGACTGGTGATCTGATCCGGCTCTCATTCGGTCGCAACGGCAACGACGGAAACGGCAACGACGATGCATATCCCGTTCGATTGGAGGTCGAAGCGGGCACGCAGAGCTATGTCCAGGAAGAAGGTGCTGACCGCTCAATTTCCGAAGACGGCTCGGTCGTTATCTTCCGCACGGTGGCACCGCTGGTGTCCCGTGACACGAACCTGGGTGGAAATCCGACGTGCGACAGGCAAGCCGAAGGAACCGGATGCGATGTATACGAGTGGGAGGAACAGGGTCACGGCACATGCAGCGAACCACGTGGCTGCATCAGCCTGATCTCCGACGGGCTCGATCCGCATGGCGCGCACGCTGTCGTGCTCAGCGCCTCCGGCAACGACATCACCTTTCAAACCCTCCGGAGCGAGATTCCCTCCGACAAAGACGGGGTGGGCGACATCTACGACGCCCGCGTCGACGGGGGTTTCCACACCCCGCATCCAGCGTCACCGTGTGGAAGCCCGGAAGCCTGTCAGCCGCCACTCGCCGCTGCACCCACGCCCCCGCCCATCGCCAGTGAAACGTTCGTCGGTCCCGGGAATGCAAAGACGCAGCTTGAATGCGGCAGGGGACGGCACCGGGCGAAGCGCCACGGCCAGATTCGCTGCATCCGCAATCGCCACGCTCATCGGCATCGCAAGAAGCGCCACCACGCCCGCGCACATCGCCGAGCCGGCTCCTACCGAGGAGGTGGCAGGTGATCCGCCGACTCGTCGTTCCGCTCGTTCTTGGCGCCTACCTGTTCACGGGGCTTCTCTCCGCGTCGCCGGCGCTCGCCGGCACGCCCGAATGGGAGCTCACCGTCACCCCTAACGCCGACTTCTTCATTTCCGGCCAGAAGCTCGGCGTCTACAAAGTCGAAGCCGAAAACGTCGGCACGGCCCCGACCGCGGGCGAAGTGAAGCTCGAAGACGTCGTGCCATCGGGTCTCATTGCCAAAGATGTCAAGTTCTTCTACAAGGCGCCGACGGCCCCATACGAAAGCCTCGAACGGCTCCTTTCCGATGTCGACTTTTCGGAATTCCTCTGCCCCAGCAATATCGAATGCAACTTTCCCGGAGCGCTGGGCGAATATGGCCTTACAGAAGTCAAACCCGGCCAGAGGTTGATCATGTTCGTCCTCGTGGAAGTGCCGGCGAATGTTGAAGGGACCCTCGAAGACGTCGCCAGGATCTCCGGCGGCGGGGCAGCGGACGAAGAATCCAGCGCCACGAACGCCGCCAACCCCGACCCGGGTCTCGGCACGCTTCACTTCAACGTCTCGGTCACCAATGCCGCCGGCCAACCCTACACTCAGGCAGGCGGACACCCGTTCCTGTACCGGACTGAATTCAAAGTCGGCACGTTTTCGAATCTCACCAGCACCGGCGGCACGAGTTGGCCCTTTTCGGGAACCGCTCCAGTGCCGGACCCCAGGGATCTGACGGTCGACCTGCCCCCAGGCCTGATCGCCAACCCACAAGGTGTGCCTCGCTGTCCGCTGGCGGATTACTTCTCGCAGGAATGCGAAACGAACAAAGTAGCCGTCGGAAGCGCCGGAATTCAGCTCCTCGGCTATAGCGAGGGTGCGTTCAGAATTATCTCCCCGGTGTTCAACCTCGAACCTTCGGGGGAATATCCGGGACAGCTGGGGATCATCATCGCAAACATCCCGCTGGTGATGATCACGAGCGGTGTGCGCACTGGGTCTGACTACGGGGTTACAGCCAGCTCCCTTACCGCTCAGGCTGGTGTCTATCGGGTCAGGCTCAACCTCTGGGGCGTGCCGGCCGACGAAGGTCACAACGGAGCCCGGGGATACGAATGCCAGTTCGGATCCACACAGCAGTTGGATATGGAAAGCGCGGCGGAAATGGAACGCAGATGTGAAGGCGAAGGTGGGGACAGGCCAGCCGAAGTCCCCTCCACGCCGTTCCTCACGATGCCCACGGAATGCTCGGGCGACCCTCTGACGATCGTCGGTCGCTACGACACCTGGGGGCAGGGCGGTCTCTTCGTTCAACGCGGCGTCGATCTTCCTGCCGTCGATGGGTGCAACAACCTCAGCTTCCTACCGAGGATTGAATCTCGACCAACGACGAATTTGGCCGATGCGCCGTCCGGGCTTGAATTCAATTTGCACGTTCCGCAAAACGAAGACCCTGAAGGCGTCGCTACCCCTGAGCTGAAGGAAGCGGTCGTGAAGCTGCCCCGCGGCTTGCGTATCAATCCCGCCTCGGGGGCGGGGTTGGCCGGTTGTAGCGAAGCGCAGGTTGGCCTTGACCTGGAAGGGCCGTCCTCCTGTCCCGATAGGTCCAAGCTCGGCGAAGTCGAAGTCCACTCCGCTCTTCTCAATGAAGAGCTGACCGGCGCCATGTATCTGGCCACTCCTCGGGAAAACCCGTTCGGTTCGCTTCTCGCCGGCTATATCGTCGTCGAGGGCCAGGGAATACGGATCAAGTTGGCGGGCGAATTCGAAACCGACCCACAAACCGGCCAGATCACCGCCCGCTTCACCGAAAACCCGCAGCTGCCCTTCGAAGACCTGAAGCTGCACATCTTCGGCGGCGCCCGCGGCGCCCTGCGCACGCCGGCGGTCTGCGGCAGCCTATGAAACGACCAGCGAACTGACCCCCTTCTCGGCGCCCGAATCGGGCCCACCGGCGACGCCGAGCGCGGAATTCGAAACAACCAGCCGGCCCGACCGGCGGCGAATGCGCCTTCAACGAAGCCGACCTGCCCAACGCGCCGCGCTTTCACGCCGGCACCGAAACCCCCCAGGCGGGGATCTACTCGCCGTTCTCGCTGAAGCTTGTCCGCGACGACGGCAGCCAGGAAGTGAAGAGCGTGGAGACGACCCTGCCCAAGGGCTTGGTCGGCCGCCTCGCCGGCACCTCCTACTGCCCGGACGCCTCGATCGCGGCGGCCGAAGCGAAGACGGGCAGAGAAGAGCAGAGCTCGTCCTCCTGCCCGGCCCTCTGAAGTCGGCACCGTCGATGTCGGCGCCGGTGCCGGGCCCGACCCCGCTAAACGTCCCCGGCCACGTCTACCTCGCCGGCCCCTACAAGGGCGCCCCGCTCTCCATGGCGATCATCACCCCCGCCGTAGCCGGCCCCTTTGACCTCGGCACGGTGGTCGTCCGCACCGCCCTTCACGTCGACCCCGAAACGACCCAGATCCACGCCGTCTCAGACCCGATCCCGACGATCCTCGAAGGGATCCCGCTCGATCGTGCGCTCGATCACCCTGCAGCTCTCCAAGCCCGACTTCACCCTCAACCCGACCGATTGCTCCGAATCGGCCTTCAGCGGCTCGACGACCTCGATCCTAGACGTCGCCGCGCCGCTGACCCAGCGCTTCCAGGTCGGCGGCTGCCCGGCGCTGGCCTTCAAGCCGAAGCTCTCCCTGCAGCTCAAGGGAGGCACCAAGCGCACCAAGCACCCCGCCCTCACCGCGGTCCTGAAGATGCCCCCAGGCGATGCCAACATCGCCGCCGCCCAGGTCACCCTGCCGCACTCCGACATCCTCGACCAGGGCCACATCGGCACGATCTGCACCAAAGTGCAGTTCGCCGCCAACGCCTGCCCGGCGAAATCGGTCTACGGGCAGGCCAGGGCCTTCAGCCCGCTGCTCGACCAGCCCCTGGAAGGCCCGGTCTACCTGCGCTCCTCAAGCCACGAGCTCCCTGACCTCGTCGCCGACTTAAACGGCCAGATCCAGGTTGTCTTGGCCGGCCGCGTCGACGCCGTCCACGAACGCCTGCGCACCACCTTCGAAGCCGTCCCCGACGCCCCGGTCTCCAAGTTCGTCCTGCAGATGCAGGGCGGCAAGAAGGGCCTGCTGCAAAACAAGACCGACATCTGCCGCTCCCCCCAGCGAGCCACGGTCACCTTCACCGCCCACAACGCCAAGAGCCAGGAAACCAACCCGGCTCTGAAGGTGCGCTGCGGCGGGCATCACAAGAAGCACAAGCGCCAGGGGGGTCAGCACAGCTGAGCACTGTGAGACTTCTGGAAACAGACCGTGTTCTGAACATTTGTAGACGGACAGCACGGATTCCGCTACAGTGGCCTCGCTCTCCAGGGAGGAGGGCAGGGAATCAGGGAAACAGGGAGTTCCGGGCCAAGAGCCCCGGTCACAGGGAAGAGGGAATTGGTTTCAGAGATCGCCTATACCGGCCTCGGCCCGTCGAGTTCGCCATTTCTCGCATCCGCGTCTTACCACTGCAGTTGCGCCCGGCAGCTTTCCCTGGCTGACGGCGCATCCGGGACCGCCGTCACCGCGGTCCCGACGGCAGCGCGGGCGGCGCGCCGGGCATGGCGACCGCTTTCGGTCTCCCTGACCGCGCCCGCCCGCCGCTGCCCGCCAGACCTTCGTCTCATCAAGCAGTCCCGGCCAAACGGGGAATGGGTTCCCGTTCGGCCCTCGTCACCTCGACCGGCCGGAATTGATCCGGTGGGCACCACACAAGGAGAAGAGATCTGATGTCACGCATCCACAGCACGGTTCGCGCGATCCGCGAACCATTCGGCACCGCCGGGCTGATCGTCGCGATCGTCGCGCTGGTCTTCGCCATGCTCGGCGGCGCCTACGCGGCGACCGCCGGCAGCTCGCACAAGAAGAAGACCAAAGTCGTCAAGGGCCCGCGCGGCCCCCGCGGCCTGACCGGCCCCGAAGGGCCCCCAGGGCCCGCCGGCGCCGACGGTAAGAACGGCAGCGCCGGCGCCCCCGGCAAAAACGGCACCAGCGTGACCAGCGAAGCCGAGCCCAAAGGCGCGAACTGCGCCGAAGGCGGCACCAAGATCATCGGCGGCAGCACCACCTACGCCTGCAACGGCAAAGAAGGCTCGCCCTGGACCGCCGGCGGCACGCTGCCCAAAGAACAGGCCGAGCACGGCACCTGGAGCGTCAGCGGCCTCTTCGAAGAAGAACAGACCTACTACATGCCGATCTCCTTCCCGATCCCGCTCGCCGCGCCTCTGGAAGAAACGGGGTACCACTTCATCGCTCCCCGACCCTCGCCGAACTCGGCGAAGGCAAAGCTCCCAAAGGACCGGCGGCATGCGAAGAAGGAACCTATAAAAACCCGAAAGCCGCGCCCGGCAACCTCTGCGTCTACCAGGAGTTCAACGGCACGGCTCTGGGCAGAGGCGGCATCCAATCCGAACCCGGATTCGCCAACCCTGAAGAATTCAATACCGCGAAAGTCGGCCGCTCGGACGTAATTCTCTACACCGAAGCCCATTTCAACTCACCTCCGACCGAACCCTCACCCGTATACGCCATCGGCGACTGGGTGCTGAAGGCCCCGTAGCCCAACCCTGATGCAAGGCTCCCGGGGCAGCTGCTCGCCCCGGGAGCCCTCCACCACGACCGACACCAGGCCAAGGGATGCAGTGCCTCTACAACATCAAGAGCAAGGGAGAACAGTGAGATCCACCGAGCGCAGGGAGAAGGCCCCGACCAACCGGACCGGAGTCCTCGCTGTGCTCGCGAGTCTGGGCAGTCGCAGCGGGAGTGGTGCGGCCGCCTCAACAGCCATCATTTCTCGATCACATGGTTCATCGGGTGCCTCCTCGCGACACTCACGGCATTGACTTCGCTTTCTACTGCTTCTGCGGACACGCGGATTGGAGCGAATGCTCCCGGAGGAGGAATAGGAGAGGTCTCCGGCGTCGCAGTCAGCAAGGAGCAAGGTGGCGCAATCTACGTCGTTGAGGGAAGCGGCAGGCAACGAGTCGACGAGTTTGCGCCGGACGGGTCGTTCATCCGGGCATTTGGGTGGAACATCGTTCCTGGCGCCGCCACCGGGACGGGCAATCTGATCGCGGGGACAACTTCCATCACCAATGTGACCACAACTAATGGAGTCTTCCTCGAAGGTCAATCGATCACAGGGCCCGGAATTCCCGCGAACACCACGATCACCAACGTGACGTCGTCGGAAATGACGATTTCGCATCGCGCTACCGCTACCGGCGCCAATATAGGGCTGAGCGTCGCCGCAGGGCCTGGAAATGTTCCAGTCAACGAGCGGCAGGTACTCACCGTCAAAGCGACCGCAGGTGAATACGACCTGACCTTTCGAAGCCCGAATCCCGGGTCGACCTTCCAAACGACCGCGACCATCCCCTTCAACGCTCCCGCGTCGGGACCCGGCAGTGTGCAAGCTGCGCTTGAAGCGTTATCGAATATCGGCGCCGGCAATGTGACGGTCTCGGAAGGCCCGGGAGATGAAACAGGGACCACTCCGTACCTAATTGAATTCACGGGGGGGTACGCAGATGTAAATGTGCGAAAGATTACAACGACCAACGTGAGCCTTTCGGGTGGTAACCCCTCGGGCGCCGCAATCACAACGGCACGCGAAGGTGGAGGAGCCGTCGAGACCTGCACGACGGTTTGCACGGGTGAAACCGTCGCAGAAGGACAGGAAACCGGCCAGGGGTCCGGCCCGGGTCAATTGAGATGGAGCGACGCGCTCGCGATCGACAACGATCCTTCCTCAGGATCATACGGCGCGGTGTATGTCCTCGACCAGCGGAACCTTCGTGTTCAGAAGTACAGCGCCGCTGGCGCTACTTCAATGGATACTCGGCGGAGAAGTCGACAAGGCGACCTCAGCGAACCTCTGCACGGCGGCCGACCTTGCCGGTGGCGACGAATGCAGGGGAGGGGTACCGGGTACTCGACCCGGGTACTTCTACAAGGTTGGCAGCAACCTTTTGTCCACCACCTCGTGGGGAATGAAGGCAATAACTCAATTGCGGTTGGACCGGGCGGAAGGGTCTATGTAGGGGATTTCGGTCGAGTCCCAGAATTTGAACCTGACGGAAGCTACGTCGGGTCGCTTGAACCGAACGATGCGGAACCACTATTTGTCAGCGCACTTGCCGTTGACTCATCGGGCAATATTTACGAGCGCAGCGCCACATACAATGGCTTCGGCAGTCCGATTACGGGTGAAGTTTCAGGAGTGAGGAAGTTCACCGCAGCTCATAGTCTGGCATCAACATTCGCAACCGAGGCTGGCAATGAAATCACTCATATCGGCCTGGACTCGGCGGGGGATCTTCTCGCGTCGGTATTCAACAGTGGAAGTCTGTCGCTTCGTGCCTATAGGCCATCGGGCCAACTATCGGCGATCTTCACCTCCGACCAGGTTGGGCTGTTCACGAGTGCAACGACGTTCAATAATCCGGAGGGGATTGCCGTTGGCGACGGCAATGGCGATCTCTATGTTACGGCTAAGGCTCCGGAAGGCTCGCACGTCGCCGGCGTACCGATCCCGGTACCGGGGAAGCCCGCAATCACCGAGCTGCATGTGTCGGACGTCCAACCGACGACGACGACGATCCTTGCGGATGTCAATCCAAAGGGCTTCGAAACCGGCTATCACTTCGAGTACGTTGATCAGCAATCGTTCGATACCGAAGGCGGCTTTGCCAGCAGCCATACCCATGTGACGACCGTCGGCACTCTCGACTCGGTGGATCAGAAGAATCATGTGCAGGCGGCTATCTCAGGGTTGACGCCCGGTACGAATTATCAGTATCGAGTCGTCGCAACGAATCTCGAAGGAACGACCTATGGCTCTGGGGAAATCGAAACGCTCAGTCCGGTATCGATCCGAAACCTGACCACGCAGACAGTGGGTCCGAACCTCGTGTCGGTGAAAGCGGAACTGAACCCGAACGGATCGCCGAGCACGTATGTGATCGCCTTCGGTGGCGACGTCAACTACCTGGGCGGCAACTTTGAAGGAAGTCTTCCAACAGGCAATGAATTCGTATCCGTTGAAGCAACCTTCAGCGGTTTGGAATCAGGCGCGTCCTATCACTACCGACTGACCGCGGAAAATGGTAATGGCTCGGTCGCATCAGGCGATCACATGTTTACGACCGAAATGTCAGAAGACGAAGTCCTGGCGAGCGAAGGCTGCCCCCAACCGGCACCTGCGGGAAGAAAACGATTCGCTCGAACTTGCGGACTGCCGAGCGTACGAGCGAGTGAGCCCAGCACGCAAGGAAGGCGCCGAGGCCTTTCCGGCGATCGCGTTGGCGCCCAGCGGAGAACGCGTACTCTACTATTCAGAGGGTGCGTTTGGCGGTGCCTCGTCCAATTCTCTCGCCGTCCAGTACATCGCCCACCGTGGCGCTCAAGGTTGGATCAGCCAGGCGACACTGAAGCGACTTGGCCGGCTTTGCTACTCAGCCGGGTACGGCGGTCGCAACTCCAACCGTGCAAGATCCGGAATTGGATAGGCTGGGTGTTCCACCGAGACCCCTGGACTCAGCGCGGCGCAAGCGGAATTCATCAAAGAAGGCTACTTCTCGATGGGTCTTGCAGACGGCAGCTATATATCCCGTGTCACTCCGGATCTGGTCGCCCAAGGAGGGGAGACGACCAGATCTGTTCTTACTTGAAGTCAGTGGCCAATCTGAAGATCTATCGCACCTCTTCATAACTACAGGTTCACGGATCCTCCCCGGACCGGAAGATGAACGACCCGATGAGTGGAATGGCGGTGGGAACACAAGGATCTATGAAAATCTCTGGGGTCGGAAATGCCGGGGCGACCGTCCAGCTTGCCGCCGAGGTGCCTCTTGGCCTGGCCAACACTTCATGTCAGGTGAATCGTAAGTACGGCGGGCGAATCGCCCGGCTATCTTCGGCCGACGGCACAAGAATCATCTACACGCAGCCGATCGAGAATGCCTCGGGAACCGAGTACGGACCCCGGGACGTCCAACCCAATCGGCCTGTTCGCAAGGACGAATGGCGGGGTCCCCGTGCAGCTCAACTCTCCCCCGGCAGAACAATGCGGAGGCGGTGCCCCGTGTGAATCGGCGGAAACTGCAACACCGGTTTATGACGGCGCATCTCCGGACGAGCGTCGTGTCTGGTTCACAACCACCCAGCCGCTTGTCGATGAAGACACCGACGAAAGCAACGATCTCTACATGGCGGAACTGGCGCCGGACGGCCAGCTCAATAGGCTGGTTCTAGCTTCCGCTGGCGAAGCTCGACAAACTCACGCCATTCCACGCCGGGCTCCTCAGGACGAGGTTGGCGAAGAGGGCGTTGACCTTGGAGGTGGAGAAATTAACCAAGGCGTCATTCGCACCGCGCCGAACGGCGCAACCGTGGCCTTCGAGTCGCCCGCAGTGTTGACGGAAGAAGAAAACGAAGTCCACGAAACTGCCACGTCCGGAGCAAACAACGCATACCTCTATGACGCCAATAGCGAACAGATCAAATTCGTAACGAAATTGTGTTCCGGGCCGGAACTATCCGGCACTAATAAAGCTCGGGCTGGTCCCGAAATCGGACGGTACCGCGACATCTGCCAATGCTGTACACGATCCAAAGTGCCCGACCACGATAGGAAACGGTATTCAAGCCCTCCGTACCATCTCTCTCGAGGAACGATGACGCTCTATGGCTCCCTCAACAGTTTGTACCTGCGGCGCTGACCCCCGACGGCAGGTACCTGACCTTCCTCAGCTGGGGTAGGTTGACTCCAGACGACACGGATAACGTTCAGGATCTCTACCGCTACGACTCTGCCACCGGAGAATTGATCCGTCTTTCGTCTGGGCGAATGGTAACGACGGCAATGGTAACAACGATAATGCTACCCGATCATCTCGGTGTCGAGGGAAATCTCAAGGGGAATGAACTCGCCGAAAACGGCGCCAGGTTCATGTCGGCCGATGGCGGAGTGGCGATATTCGAAACCGAAGCGCCATTGGTGTCGAGAGATACGAACAATGCCACGGACGTGTATCAGTGGGAGCAACAAGGACATGGAAGCTGCGAAGATTCGGGAGGCTGTGTCAGCTTGGTATCCGATGGCCTCGATCCCCACAGGCGGAACTACGCCGGTGATCAGCTCATCCGGTCGCGACATCTCTCTTTCTCTCAACGGAATTTGATTCCTGCGGATACGGACGGTGTCGGAGATATATACGACGCTCGGGTCGACGGAGGGTTCGTTACGCCTCGCGAACCGAGTCAGTGCGGCAGTCCCGAGGCGTGTCGGGGTAGCTTCACACGCGCACCGTCGCCTCCACCGACCACAAGTGAACAATTCGTCGGCCCAGGTAACGGGAAGACTCACGTAAAGTGCGCAAAAAGGTAGGCACCGAGTAAAGAAACACGGCCAGGTTCGGTGCGTTCCTAACGGGCATCCGGGGCACAGGCACGGCAAACATCATCGAAAGCACCGGCGGAGCCAGAGTGCGCTTCGAAAGCGCCTTGGAGAGAACAGACCGCCGAGCGGCCTTCGCCGATCTGTCAGCACGAACCGCAGAGGTGCGAAGTGATTCGCCGGGCAGGATTTCCGGTCCTAGGTATCGCGTTGGTCTGTCTCGTTAACGCTGCGTCAGCAGCGGCCAATACAGGGCCGGCGTGGAAGGTCACAATTACGCCAAACGCGGAAGTCGTTCTTTCCGGTGGCGAAAGCCCGGGCGTCTATAAGGTGGCGGCGGAAAACATCAGGAGACGAACCAACCAGCGCTTCCGAAACTACATTACCGTCAAAGCGAGCGTGCCCGCGGGCACAATCCAGCGGAAGCAGTGGCATTTTTCAAACCCGGTCGCTCACGACGGAAAAAACTAAACGCCAACCAAATGTGTCCGTCAAATACTGAATGCATCTACCCCTCGGGACCGCTGGGCGGGATATTGTCGTAAGAGCTCAACCCGGGTCAGAAGCTGATCTTTTTCATTCGGGTAGGGGTGCCGGAAGGCTATGCGGGACCCCTAAAGGTTGAAGCGACGGTTCGGGCGGTGGTTGTCGGCGCTGGTAAGTAAGTGCCACTAACCACGCTATCCCAATCCGCAACCGTTCGGCCAACGTCCGGTTCGTGGTGCATCTGTCACGCAACTCATCGAAGATGCACGAACCCAGGATGGCCGCTGTCCCTTCGAGCTTGATTCCCAGACTTCAACTTCTGACAGCTATTCGACCAGCTCCACGAGTGGACGTTGGGAAACGTTCGGCACGGTGCTCGATCGGCGATCCGAAGGACATCACTGTCGAACTACCACCGGGCCTGGTGATCAAATCCGCAGGGTGTTCCACGCTGTCCCTCGATGGCCGATTACTTCAGTGAGGAAATGCACTCGATCGACCGCGGTCGGGAGCAGCGGACTCCGCGTGGGTGTAACGGAGGCATACTCCAATTCATTCGAGCCGGTATATAATCTGCAACCCGAATGGCAATCATCCGTGCCAGCTCCTGGCATTACAGTCGGCCGCGCTTCGTTCATCGTCCTTACCAGTGGAGTCAGGGACGGGTCAGATCACGGAATCAGTGCAACTAATGTGGCGATTCAGGCCGGCGTAAACCGGCGTGCGATTGATTCTTTGGGGGTTCCGGCGGATCCATTGCACGATCCTGTGCGCGCGGTGATCTGTCAGGACCTCGAGCGCGGCGTGATCGGGCATCCTATTCTACACCGGGGATGAAGTCGAGCAGAAGTGCGCCGAAGGGGTCGGCGCCTACAATCCCGGTGGTCCCTCCGAAGTATCGCCGACACCGTTCATCACGATGCCGACGGAATGCTCGGGCGAACCGCTTACCGTGCATGGGCGCTACAACAGCTGGCGAGGCCCAAAGTGCGATTATGCATCGGACAGCACTGAAATTCCGGCCGTGACGCTACAACCAATCCAGCGTTCGAGCCGAGAATCGAAGCGCGGCCGACGACAAATCTTGCCGACGCCCTCTCCTCGGGCCTGGACTTCACACTCCATGTTCCCCAGAACGAAGACCCTGAAGGTGTTTCTACCCCTGAGCTAAAGGAAGCGGTGGTGAAGCTGCCCGCGGGCCTGACGCATCAATCCGGCCTCGGCTGACGGGCTCGGCCGGCTGCACGCGAAGCCGCAGATCGGCCTGCACTCCGAAGAGCCGGCCGCCTGCCCCGACGCCTCCAAGCTCGGCAAGGTCGAAGTCCACTCGGCGCTTCTGCAACGAAGAGCTGACCGGCTCGCTCTACCTCGCGACGCCACACCAGAACCCGTCTCGGCTCGCTGCTCGCCGGCTACATCGTCGTCGAAGGCCAGGGGATCAGGATCAAGCTGCCCGGCGAATTCGAAACCGACCCGCAGACCGGCCAGATCACCACCCGCTTCACCGAAAACCCGCAGCTGCCCTTCGAAGACCTGAAGCTGCACATCTTCGAAGGCGCCCGCGGCGCCCTGCGCACCCCGGCGGTCTGCGGCGCCTATGAAACGACCAGCGAACTGACCCCCTTCTCGGCGCCCGAATCGGGCCCGCCGGCGACGCCGAGCGCGGAATTCGAAACGACTGCCGGCCCGACCGGGGGCGAATGCGCCTTCAGCGAAGCCGACCTGCCCAACGCGCCGCGCTTTCACGCCGGCACCGAAACCCCCCAGGCGGGGATCTACTCGCCCTTCTCGCTGCGCCTCGTCCGCGATGACGGCACGCCAGGAAGTGAAGAGCGTGGAGACGACCCTGCCCAAGGGCCTGGTCGGCCGCCTCGCCGGCACCTCCTACTGCCCGGAGGCCTCGATCGCCGCGGCCGAAGCGAAGACGGGCAACCGAAGAGCAGAGCTCGCCCTCCTGCCCGGCCTCGAGCGAAGTCGGCACCGTCGATGTCGGCGCCGGTGCCGGGCCCGACCCCGCTAAACGTCCCCGGCCACGTCTACCTCGCCGGCCCCTACAAGGGCGCCCCGCTCTCCATGGCGATCATCACCCCCGCCGTGGCCGGCCCCTTTGACCTCGGCACGGTGGTCGTCCGCAGCCGCCCTTCACGTCGACCCCGAAACGACCCAGATCCACGCCGTCTCAGACCCGATCCCGACGATCCTCGAAGGGATCCCGCTCGACGTGCGCTCGGTCACCCTGCAGCTCTCCAAGCCCGACTTCACCCTCAACCCGACCGATTGCTCCGAATCGGCCTTCAGCGGCTCGACGACCTCGATCCTAGACGTCGCCGCACCGCTGACCCAGCGCTTCCAGGTCGGCGGCTGCCCGGCGCTGGCCTTCAAGCCGAAGCTCTCCCTGCAGCTCAAGGGAGGCACCAAGCGCACCAAGCACCCCGCCCTCACCGCGGTCCTGAAGATGCCCCCAGGCGATGCCAACATCGCCGCCGCCCAGGTCACCCTGCCGCACTCCGACATCCTCGACCAGGGCCACATCGGCACGATCTGCACCAAAGTGCAGTTCGCCGCCAACGCCTGCCCGGCGAAATCGGTCTACGGGCAGGCCAGGGCCTTCAGCCCGCTGCTCGACCAGCCCCTGGAAGGCCCGGTCTACCTGCGCTCCTCAAGCCACGAGCTACCCGACCTCGTCGCCGACCTAAACGGCCAGATCCAGGTCGTCTTGGCCGGCCGCGTCGACGCCGTCCACGAACGCCTGCGCACCACCTTCGAAGCCGTCCCCGACGCCCCGGTCTCCAAGTTCGTCCTGCAGATGCAGGGCGGCAAGAAGGGCCTGCTGCAAAACAAGACCGACATCTGCCGCTCCCCCCAGCGAGCCACGGTCACCTTCACCGCCCACAACGCCAAGAGCCAGGAAACCAACCCGGCTCTGAAGGTGCGCTGCGGCGGGCATCACAAGAAGCACAAGCGCCAGGGGGGTCAGCACAGCTGAGCACTGTGAGACTTCTGGAAACAGACCGTGTTCTGAACATTTGTAGACGGACAGCACCCATTCCGCTACAGTGGCCTCGCTCTCCAGGGAGGAGGGCAGGGAAACAGGGAAACAGGGAGTTCCGGGCAATGGGAGCCCCGGTAACAGGGAGAGGGAATTGAGCGCAGAGATCGCCTATACCGGCCTCGGCTTGTCGAGTTCGCCATGTGTCGCACCAGCGCCTGGCCACTGCAGCTGCTGCCCGCCGCCTCTGGATGAAGCCCACCTCCACTTCATCCCCAGCCCGACCATCGCTGAACTCGGGGCCGGAGAATTCCCGAAGGGCGGCGCCGCGGGCAAAGAAGGCACCGCGCCGGGGAGCCTCTGCGTCTTCTATGTCTTTGACGCGAGCCCGCTCGGGGGCGAAGCTGGAATCCATGGCGTACCGGCCCCCGGCCAACCGACTTCAAGCCACGACAGATGAGACAAGAGCGACAGAGAGGCAACAAGGTGAACGACCCCGAGCCAGGCGCGAAAATCCCGTCCCTGCGGACCGGGAGCATCGCCCTGCTCGCCGCCCTGCGCCGCTGCGACGGGAGTGGTGCGTCCTCGTTCGGACGACGCCGGCGGTTGGCCGGACTCATCCTCGTCTCAGCCGCGGTCCTCTCGCTGTTCCTCGCCGCCCAGGTCTCGGCCGACGGCCGCATCGACGGCCAGCTTTCCACCACCCTCCGCGGCCTCGCGGTCAGCGAAACGGAAGGCGGCGACATCTACGTCCCCGACGGCGCCAGCAATCAGCGGGTCAACCGATTCCATCCGGACGGGTCCTTCGTCGGCGCCTTCGGCTGGGGGATCGTCCCCGGCGCAGCCACCGGCACCGGGACCCTCACCGCCGGGTCGAACCTGGTCCTCAACGTCCATACGACCAGCGGCAGCTTCAACATGGGCGGCCTCGGCGGAAAGATCATCACCGGCCCCGGAATTCCGGCCGGCACCCAAATCGAACCCGGCGCCTATGTCAAAGCCACCGAACTGGTGCTGTCAAAGAACGCAACCGCCTCGGGCACCGACGTCGCCCTCTCGGTTGCTGCTGGTCCCGGGAACATCCCGACCAACGAGAGGCAGCAGGTCACCGTCAAAGCGACGGGCGGGAACTTCAAGCTGACCTTCATCAGCCCGAAACCGGGCTCCGCGACCGTCTCCACGCCCAACATCTCGGCCGGCGTCACCCACGAAGAGCTCCAGGAAGCGCTGGAAGGCCTGTCCAACATCGGCGCCGGAAACGTCTCGGTCACCGGCGGCCCGGGCGACGCCACCGGCACGACCCCCTACCTGATCGAATTCAAGGGGATCTTCGCCGACACCAACGTCCGCAAGCTCTCGGCGAGCAACGTCAGCCTCAGCGGCGGCAGCCCCACATCCGTCGCGGTCACCACCCCCACCGAAGGCGGTGGCGTGGTCGAGACCTGCACCACCGTTTGCGGATATCCGAGCTCCGAAGAAGACGCCTTCGAAAGCGGGGAAGGAGTCGCCAACTCGCGTCCCGGGGGTATGAACTATCCCGACGAAATCGCCGTCGATCAGAGCACCGGCGACGTCTATCTGGTCGACGAGCGCAACTTCAGGGTCGAGAAGTACGACGCCGAAGGTCACTTCCTGCTCATGTTCGGCGGCGAAGTCGACAAGACCACCCACGCCAACGTATGCACCGCTGCCGATCTCGCCGGCGGCGACGTCTGCGAAGCGGGCGTCACCGGAACAGGCGCCAGCCACTTCTACAAGGAAGAACCCCAAACGGAAGCCGGCGGTCGCAAATCTTGGTCTAACGCCGGCTCCAACTCGATCGCGGTCGGTCCAGACGGGACGGTCTACGTCGGCGACTACGGGCGCATCCAGGAATTCGAACCGGACGGAACCTACGTCGGCGAACTCAACCCCGGCGATGTCGAACCGCAGTTCGTTACTGCGCTTGCAGTCGATTCGACCAGCGGCAACATCTTCGAGCGCAGCGCGATCACGAAAGAAAACGGCAGCGTTGTCCACCAGGTACCCGGAGTTCGCGAGTACGACGGAACAACGCATGCCCTGGTTCAAACCTTCGACACCGAAAGCGGAAGCGAACCCACCCACATCGCGCTCGACGAATCCGGCGACCTCTTCGTCAGCGATCTCAACAGCGGCGAATTCCAGTTCCGCGCCTTCAAGCCGAGTGGCGCGCTGTACGCGTTCTTCAGCTCGGACCAGATCACTCCCCTCAGCACCGAGGGAGGAAAACCAGAAGCGACCGGTATCGCGATCGGCAATGCGGCCGGAAAGCTCTATGCAACCAGCAGGCACCCCGAACCGGCCCACGTCGCCGTCATCCCTCTGCCCGAAGAAGGCCCGCCGACGGTGGCAAAGGAGGAAGTCTCGGACATACAGGCCACAACGGCCTCCGTCCACGCAACCGTCGATCCGCACGGTTTCGACACCCACTACCACTTCGAGTACGTCGACGAGGATTCCTTCGAAAACGAAGGCGGATTCGCCAGCCCGCATACCCAGTCGACGGCCTCGAACGACCTTGGCCAGATCATTCACGGCTATCCGGTTCTGGCGGCAATCTCCGGCCTCGTGCCGGGCACCACATACCATTTTCGGGCGGTCGCCGAAAGCTCGGAAGGGACCGTGGACGGTGCCGACGAAACCTTTGCATCCCTCCCCCCGGTGTCGGTGCGTAACTTCGACACCCAGGTCGTTGCGCCCGGAGAAGTCACCCTCAAAGCGGAACTCAACTCCAATGGCCTGGAAAGCACCTACGTCATCCATTACGGGGAGGACACCAGCTACTCGGACGGCAGCACCGAAGGAACGCTGGCAATCGGCAATGAATTCGTTCCTCGCGAAGCGACATTCACCGGCCTGCAGCCGAATACGACCTACCACTACCAGTTGATTGCGTCCAACGGATATGGCTCGACCGAAACCACCGACCGCACCTTCAAGACCGAACCCTCGGGCGTGGAAGAACGGGCTGCGGAAAGCTGTCCGAATACAAATCTGCGCGAAGAAAACAACTCGCTGACTCTGCCCGATTGCCGTGCCTACGAGCAGGTCAGCGTTCCCCACAAGGAAGGCGGATTCGCAGGACCGTACGCGCTGGCCCCCGGTGGAAACCGCGCGCTCTACCTCTCAAGTGGCGCCTTCGCGGGCGCCGCCTCCGACGAACTCGCGGTCATGTACCTCGCGCAACGCTCCGAATCCGGCTGGTCCACCCGCGCTGTCGTGGGCCGGCCGGCTGGGCTCGGCTATCAGCCCGGCAGCGGAGACACGCTCAACTTCAGCCCGGAACTCGACCGCTGGATCTACACCGAGAAGCACGGGTTGAACTTCGTGCAGCAGATTCCGAGCCCGGTTTTCTATTCGATGGGCTTCGCGGACGGCACGTTCCTCAACCAGGCGACCCCGATGCTCTCGTCGGTCGAAGGCGGGCGCGAAGCCGACACGCAGATCTACGGTCAATCTGAGGACCTGTCGCACCTGTTCATCGTCACCACCACCCGGTTGCTCGAAAGCGACCCGAGGCCGAGCACCAACAGCGCGAGCCCGGGAGACCGCATCTACGAGATCTCCGGCGCCGGAGGCCCCAATCCGTCGGTGAGCCTGGTCGCCGAGGTTCCGCCTGGCCTTTCTGACAGCACATGCCAGATGGCTGATTTCGTGCAGGCTGGAGCAAACTCACGGCCGAGGAAACGAACTCTCCTCCGCCGACGGATCGACCGTCGTCTACACGGCGCCGCTCGAAGTCGTTCCCGGAACGAAATGCGGCGAAGGAACGACGGGCGAAGGGCGCCCCAACCAATACGGCCTCTTCGCCCGCATCGACGGAGGTCCACCAATTCAACTCAATGCGCCGCCGCCATCCCAGTGCACGTCAGGTCACCCATGTGCTGCAGGCGCCACCGCTTCGCCGCTGTACGACGGTATGTCGTCTGACGGCTCGCGGGTGTGGTTCGCCACAACAGAGCCCCTGGTCAATGCCGATACCGACGAAACCAACGATCTCTACATGGCGAAGATCGAAAACGGCCAGCTGTCTGAACTGGTACTCGCGTCGGCTGGCGACCCGACGGTCGCACACCCAATTCCCGGCCACGGAGCTGATGTCGGCGAGGACGGGGTGCAGAGCAATCCAACCCCGACGCCTAATCAGGGTGTCGTCAGAGTCTCGCCGAGTGGAGAGCAGGTGGCATTCGAGAGTGGCAACGTACTGACCGAAGAAGAAAACGCCCTGCATCAGACCGCGGTAAAGGGGGCGAACAATATGTACGTATACGACGTGCCCACCGGCGAAACCAAATTCGTCGCCGAGCTGTGCTCGGGCTATGAACTTTCGGGCAGCGAATGGCCGGGTGCGAAAGGAGGCTATGGCTACCAGGTCACCTCCCTAAACGCCGTGCAGGATTCCGCCTGTCCTGCAAACGGCAGTAACGGCTTTGAGCCGTACATCAACTTCGCGGGACCGCGGGCGAATAACGATGGCGAGCTTTGGCTCTACGAAGCGGGAGGAGAAGCGCGGTTCTCTGACAACGGACGTTACCTCCTCTTCACCAGCTGGGGCCGGCTCACTCCGGACGACACCGACAACGTGAGAGACCTCTTCCGCTACGACTTCGTCACGGGCAGGCTGATCCGGCTCTCCTTCGGTCGCAACGGCAACGACGCAAACGGCAACGACGATCTGTACCCCGTGGAATTCGAGTTCGGTCAAACGGGCACCAAGGGCAACGAACTCGGCGAAGATGAACAGCGGTCCGTCTCCGAAGATGGCTCCGTATCGATATTCAGCACCGCCGCACCGCTCGTCTCCCACGACACCAACTCGGGCACAAAGCCTCAGTGCACCGGCTCGGAAGGCACCGGCTGCGACATCTACGAGTGGGAGGAAGAGGGTCATGGCACCTGTACGGAAGGTGAAGATGGATCCGGAGGGTGCGTGCGTCTGATCACCGACGGTGTGAATCCGCATGGTTCGCGCAATGGGGTGATGAGCGCCTCCGGGAACGAGATCTCCTTCCTGTCGACGCGGAATGTGATTCCGGCGGACACGGACGGTGTCGCAGACGACTATGTGGCGCGAGTGGATGGCGGTTTCCATACTCCCCACCCACCCTCGCCGTGCGGCGGCAACGACGCCTGCCTGCCTCAGCCCTCGGCTGCGCCGGCTGCGCCGACGCTCGGGACGCCGAACTTCATCGGACCGGGCAATGCGAAGGAGAAGATCCAGTGCGCCAGGGGGCGCCACCGAGCCAAACGGCAAGGTCAGGTTCGCTGCGTTCCCAACCACAAGAAGCACAAGCACCACCGCCGCAAGAGCGGACGCCTCAAGCGCGCCCACCGGCGAGCAGCCGGCTCCAACCGGGGAGGTGCCAAGTGATCCGTCGGCTCCTCGTTCCCCTCCTGCTCGGCGGCTGCCTGCTCTCGGTGCTGTCAGCGCCCTCCTCTGCCATGGCGGCGGCTCCTCCCGAATGGAGGTTCTCGGTCACGCCAAACGCCGATTACTTCCTCTCCGACCCCGGTCTGGTCAACGGCGAAACGAACTACGGCGTCTACAAAATCGAAGCGGAAAACGTCGGCGGCGAAGCGACCTCGGGCGAAATCACGATCCAGAACACCGTGCCGCCAAGCCTCAGCGCGGCCGGCGTCAGGCTCTTCTACCTTGAACCGCCGCTCGGCGGGGGGACCGACCTCCACGAATTCGTCTGTCCGAGCAACTCCGAGTGCAGGTTCCCCACTTCCATTCTTGAAGAATTCGGTATCGCCGGCGTCCAGCCGGGCAAGCGGCTTGTGATGTTCGTCCTCGCCGAAGTCCCCGAGGGCCTCGAAGGCTCGTTGGAAGACGTGGCCACGATTTCCGGCGGTGGCGCAGCGGCCGCCGAAGCCTCCGCAACCAACCTGGCCAGCCCCAATCCTCCATTCGGGACCCTCCACTACAGGGCCTCGGTCACCGATGCTGGTGGATCCCCCTACACCCAGGCGGGCGGCCATCCCTTCCAGTTCAGCACCCAGTTCAACTTCGAGAGCTACTCTTTCGTGGATAGCCCGAATGGTGGATGGGATCGGTCTGGAACAGCACCGGTGCCAGACGCGAAGGACATCACCAACGCCCTGCCGCCCGGGTTGATCGCCAATCCGCAGGCCGTGCCCCGCTGCAAGCTCGCCGATTACTTCGCGGAGGAATGCGAACGCACCAAGGTTGCGGTCGGTGACGCCGGCATCCAGCTCTTCGGCTGGACTGAGGGCGAGTTCAACGTGATCTCCCCGATCTTCAACCTCGAACCCTCTGGCGAATACCCCGGTCAGCTGGGAATCACAATTGCGCATCTCCCTCTGATCGTGATCACCACGGGAGTGCGGACCGGCTCTGACTACGGCGTCACCGCAACCTCGCTTGCTGCCCAGAGTGACCTGACGCGGGTGAGGCTCAACTTGTGGGGCGTCCCCGCCGACGAAGCGCACGACGGCCTGCGGGGCAAGGAATGCCAGCTCGGGATCCAATCTCGGGCCGGGCTCTGGACCGCCGCGACCTTCGAAAGCGAATGCGAAAAAGAGGGCTTCGGAGAAAGCGAAGGGGGTGGCCCGGCTGAAGTCGAACCTACTCCCTTCGTCACCATGCCGACCGAGTGCTCGGGCAACCCGCTCCTCATCACAGGCCTCTACGACACCTGGGACCTCCCCGGCGAGTACGCGCAGCGCAGCGTCGAACTGCCGGCGGTCGACGGCTGCAACAGCCTCCAATTCAGCCCGACGATCGAAGCACGCCCGACCACGAACCTCGCCGACGCCCCGTCGGGCTTCGAATTCCACGTTCACGTGCCTCAGAACGAAGATCCCGAAGGGGTCGCCACGCCCGAGCTGAAGGAAGCGGTGGTCAGGCTTCCGAAGGGGCTCTCGATCAACCCTGCCGCGGCCGACGGCCGCATCGGCTGCACCGAAGCTCAGATCGGCCTCGACACCCCCGCTCCGCCGGCCTGCCCAGACGCTTCCAAGCTCGGCAGCGCCGAAGTCCTGTCGCCGCTGTTGAACGAACCGCTCCTGGGCGCGATCTACCTTGCGACCCCACACCAGAACCCCTTCGGCTCGCTGCTCGCCGGCTATGTCGTCGTCGAGGGCCAGGGAATACGGATCAAGTTGGCGGGCCAATTCGAAACCGACCCGGTGACCGGCCAGATCACCACCCGCTTCACCGAAAACCCGCAGCTTCCCTTCGAGGACCTGAAGCTGCACATCTTCGAAGGCGCCCGCGGCGCCCTGCGCACCCCCGCCGTCTGCGGCGCCTATGAAACCACCAGCGAGCTGACGCCATTCTCGGCCCCCGAATCGGGCCCAGCGGCGACGCCGAGCTCGGAATTCGAAACGACCAGCGGCCCGACCGGCGGCGAATGCGCCTTCAGCGAAGCCGACCTGCCCGACGCGCCGCGCTTTCACGCCGGCACCGAAACCCCCCAGGCGGGGATCTACTCGCCGTTCGCGCTGAAGCTGGTCCGCGATGACGGCACGCAGGAAGTGAGCGGCCTCGAGACGACCCTGCCCAAGGGCTTGGTCGGTCGCCTCGCCGGCACCTCCTACTGCCCGGAGGCCTCGATCGCCGCGGCCGAAGCGAAGACGGGCAAAGAAGAGCAGAGCTCGCCCTCCTGCCCGGCCTCGAGCGAAGTCGGCACCGTCGATGTCGGCGCCGGTGCGGGGCCGACTCCGCTAAACGTCCCCGGCCACGTCTACCTCGCCGGCCCCTACAAGGGCGCCCCGCTCTCCATGGCGATCATCACCCCCGCCGTGGCCGGCCCCTTTGACCTCGGCACGGTGGTCGTCCGCGCTGCCCTACACGTCGACCCCGAAACGACCCAGATCCACGCCGTCTCAGACCCGATCCCGACGATCCTCGAAGGGATCCCGCTCGATCGTGCGCTCGATCACCCTGCAGCTCTCCAAGCCCGACTTCACCCTCAACCCGACCGATTGCTCCGAATCGGCCTTCAGCGGCTCGACGACCTCGATCCTAGACGTCGCCGCACCGCTGACCCAGCGCTTCCAGGTCGGCGGCTGCCCGGCGCTGGCCTTCAAGCCGAAGCTCTCCCTGCAGCTCAAGGGAGGCACCAAGCGCACCAAGCACCCCGCCCTCACCGCGGTCTTGAAGATGCCCCCAGGCGATGCCAACATCGCCGCCGCCCAGGTCACCCTGCCGCACTCCGACATCCTCGACCAGGGCCACATCGGCACGATCTGCACCAAAGTGCAGTTCGCCGCCAACGCCTGCCCGGCGAAATCGGTCTACGGGCGGGCCAGGGCCTTCAGCCCGCTGCTCGACCAGCCCCTGGAAGGCCCGGTCTACCTGCGCTCCTCAAGCCACGAGCTGCCCGACCTCGTCGCCGACCTGAACGGCCAGATCCAGGTCGTTCTCGCCGGCCGCGTCGACGCCGTCCACGAACGCCTGCGCACAACCTTCGAAGCCGTCCCCGATGCCCCCGTCTCCAAGTTCGTCCTGCAGATGCAGGGCGGCAAGAAGGGCCTGCTGCAAAACAAGACCAACATCTGCAACTCGCGCCAGCGAGCCACGGTCACCTTCACCGCCCACAACGCCAAGAGCCAGGAAACCAACCCGGCTCTGAAGGTGCGCTGCGGCGGGCATCACAAGAAACACAAGCGCCACCACCGCTGAAAGATCCCTGCTCGAATGCACAAAATCCGGCCGCGCAACTTCTGGAAACCGACCGTGTTCTGAAGCTTTGTAGACGGACATCACCCGTTCCGCTACAGTGGTTTCGCTCACCAGGGAGGTGGGCGGGGAATCAGGGAAACCGGGAGTACCGGGCCAAGAGCCCCGCTAACAGGGAGAGGGAATTGGTTTCAGAGATCGTCTATACCGACCTCGGCTCGTCGCGTTCGCCATTTCCCGCATCGGCGTCTGGCCACTGCAGTTGCGCCCGGCAGCTTTCCCTGGCTGACGGCGCATCCGGGACCGCCGTCACCGCGGTCCCTACGGCAGCGCGGGCGGCCCGGCGGGCATGGGGGCCACTTTCGGCCTCCCTGACCGCGGCCGTCCGCGGCTGCCCGCCAGAGCTTCGTCTCATCAAGCAGTCCCGGCCAAACGGGGAATGGGTTCCCGTTCGGCCGTTGTCACCTCGACCGGCCGGAATTGATCCGGTGGGCACCACACAAGGAGAAGAGATCTGATGTCACGCATTCACAGCACGATTCGCGCGGTCCGCGAACCGTTCGGCACTGCAGGGCTGATCGTCGCGATCGTCGCGCTGGTCTTCGCCATGCTCGGCGGCGCCTACGCGGCGACCGCCGGCAGCTCGCACAAGAAGAAGACCAAGGTCGTCAAGGGCCCCCGCGGCCCCCGCGGCCTGACCGGCGCCGAAGGGCCCCCAGGGCCGGCCGGCGCCGACGGTAAGAACGGCAGCGCCGGCGCCCCCGGCAAAAACGGCACCAGCGTGATCAGCGAAGCCGAGCCCAAAGGCGCGAACTGCGCCGAAGGCGGCACCAAGATCATCGGCGCCAGCACCACCTACGCCTGCAACGGCCAGCCCTGGACCGCCGGCGGCACGCTGCCCAAAGAAAGGACTGAGACCGGTACCTGGTCGGTCTCGGGGCGCTTTAAGGAAAGCGGAGATCCCGTCCTGATCCCGATCTCCTTCCCTATCCCACTGGCCGCGGCACTGGATGAATCCCACGTCCACTTCATCCCCAGCCCGACCATCGCCGAACTCGGGGCCGGAGAATTCCCCAAAGGCGGCGCCGCATGCAAAGAAAGCACCGTCCAGAACCCGAAGGCAGCGCCGGGGAACCTCTGCGTCTTCTATGTCTTTGACGCGAGTCTGCTCGGGGGCGAAGGTGGAATCCATGTCGAAAGCATCCAGAACCCCGAGGCCCTCGGCGAAGCAGGAGCCGGCACCACCGGCGCCTTCATGCGCGCTGAAGCGAAGTTCTCCTCACCGCCGAGCGCACTGGAAAACCTCCAGGCCTGGGGCACCTGGGCGGTGACTGCGCCATAGCCCGAACCACCTGAGACGACATAGGAGCTCCGGGGGGCCAGACCGCCCCCCGGAGCTTCGTGACCCCGTCAATGACCCGGGCACGCACAGCCCGAGCACGGGCCGACGGCAGGGGGCGCAACAGCATCCCACCACCACAACCAGCGCCGGGCCTCAGGTATGCAGCGCGTCAACATCAATGGCAAGGGAGAACAGGTGAAATCCACTGAGCACGGGCAGAGAGCTCAGTGCCACCGGACCGGAGTCCTCGCTGTGCTCTCGAGCCTGCGCGGTGACAGCGGGAGTGGTGCCTCCTCACACGGGTGTGAGGAGTCTCGCATGGCTGCGAGGCTTCTACCCATCGCCGTGGTTTTGCTCCTAGCGCTTCTCACCGCGGCCGGCGCCTCGGCCGACGGCCGTATCGGTGAATCCCGCCAATCACCCTTCGACTCCCAGCCTGGCGGAATCAAGCCGTCGGGCGGTATCGCGGTCAGCGAAAAGGAAGGCGGCGACATCTATTTCAACAACGGCGGTGGGCTGGAACGCGTCGATGAGTTCCATCCCGACGGTAGCTGGGCGCGGGGCTTCGGTTTTGGGATCGTTCCAGGCGCGGCCACCGCGACCGCCGACCTCAGCTCCGGCTCATCCACCCTCACCAACGTCTTCACCACCACCGGCAGTTTCAACCAGGGCGGCCTCGGCGGCAAGATCATCACCGGTCCAGGCATCCCGGCTGGGACGACGATCATAGGCGTCCAAGACTCCGAACTCATCCTCTCCCAGCCGGTCACCGCCTCTGCCACTGGTGTCACCGTTTCAACAGCCGCCGGTCCCGGAAATCTGCCGACCAATGAGCAGCAGAAGCTCGTCGTCAGGGCAACTGCAGGAACCTTCAAACTCGGCTTCATCAGCCCCAAACCGGGCTCGACGACCGTCGCCACCTCCAGCCTCGACTTCGACGCCAGCGCTGCCGAAGTCCAGTTGGCACTCGAAGGGCTATCCAACATCGGCGCCGGCAACGTCTCGGTCAGCGGTGGCCCGGGCGACGCGTCGGGCTCCAGCCCCTACACGATCACATTTCAAGGCCGTTACGCGGACACCAATGTCTTCCCTATCTCGGTGACCAACATCAGCCTCAGCGGCGGCAACCCGTCCTCGTCAGCGACGGACACCACCGAGGTCGAAGGCGGGGGCCTGGTGGAGACCTGCACCACCGTCTGCGGCTATCCCAGTGCCGACGAAAATGCCAACAGCGGCGGGAGCTTCAGCGGATCGAGACCGGGCCAATTCAATTACAGCGACGCAATCGCCGTCGACAACGAACCGGGCCCCGAGTACGGCAACGTTTACGTCCTCGATCAGCGCAACTACCGCATCCAGAAGTTCGATCCCGAAGGTCACTTCCTCCTTATGTTCGGCGGCGAAGTTGACAAAGGCCCCAACCACCCGGGTGACGTCTGCACTGCTCAATACCTTGCTGAAGGCGATACCTGCGGCGCCGGAGTCCCCGGCACGGGGCCAAGTCATTTCTACAAGGAAGAACCTCCGACGCAGGCCGGTGGATACACAGCCTGGGGCCGTGAAAACTCGAACTCGATCGCCATCGGGCCGGGCGGAACAGTCTACGTCGGCGACTACGGCCGTGTCCAGGAATTCGAACCTGACGGTACCTTCGCCGGGGAACTCAGCCTTCCGGACTCCCCACTCGAGCTCGTCACCGCCGTCGCCGTCGACTCCGCCGGCGACATCTTCGAGCGCAGCGAAAATCGACGCGGCGGGTCAGGGTTGCCGCCAACCCAGATTCCCGGCATCCGAGAGTACGACTCTTCCGGCAACCTGCTCCGCACCTTCGACGCCGAAAGCGGGAGCACACCCACCAACATCGCCCTCGACGAAGAAGGGGACCTCTTTGTCAGCGACCGGACCAATGGTGGCCCGATCGAGTTTCGGGCGTACAAGCCGACCGGCGCGCTAACCGCGGTCTTCACCTCCAATCAGGTGACGGAGTTCGGTAATGGAAGCACCGAAGGCATCGCGATCGACAAGGCCAGTCGCACTCTCTACGCGATGATATTTGACCAGGCCGGGCACCACGTAGCCGTGATTCCCCTTCCCGAATCGGGGCCATCGAGCACCGAAGAAATGCACGTCACTGACATCCAGCCCAGCACGGCGACCCTTCGCGCATCCGTCAACCCGCGTGGATTCGACACCGAATATCACTTCGAGTACGTCGACCAAGCATCGTTCGAAAACGAAGGCGGCTTTTCAAGTCCCAACACCCAAACCACCCTTTCCGACGATCTCGGCACAGTCAACCGTAAGGACCCCGTTCAGGCCGGGATCTCGGGCCTAACCCCGGGAGCGGCCTATCACTGGCGGGTGGTGTCCGAAAGCCACTGCAACGAAGCGGTGCCGGCTGAAGTTTGCACGACCTACGGGCCCGGTGAATTTGAAACCCTGCCGCCCGTCTCGATCCGTGGACTCACGACCCAGACGGTTGGTCCGGAACTAGTCACCTTCAAAGTCGAACTCAACCCCAACGGTGAGCAAAGCACTTACAGGCTGCGCTACGGTAAAGATACAGGCTACTCCGGCGGCTCTTCGGAAGGATCCCTGCCGATTGGAAATGAATTCATTAAGCGGGAAGTTACCTTCACCGGCCTGCAACCTAATGCAACGTACCATTTTCTGCTCTCCGCGGAAAACGGATATGGCGCGGTCAAAAGCCAAGATCAGACCTTCACCACGGAACCGTCCGGAGCCGAAGAACGCGAACTCGAACACTGTCCCAACACCAACCTTCGCGAAGAAAACAACTCGGTAGCGCTACCGGACTGCCGCGCCTACGAGCAGGTTAGCGCAGCTGACAAGAAAGGAGGCCAGGCATTCCCTTTGCTGCTCTTGGCTCCAAGCGGTAACGGAGCTGTCTACGTCACGAACAGCGCGTTCGCAAATGCGGCGGTGAATAACCTAGCCACATACTACGTTGCTCGGCGCTCCGCCTCGCAAGGTTGGTTGAGCCAGGCCCCGATTCAGCGGCTCGCCGGACCGGAATATCAGCCGGATACCAAACCCGAACTCACCGGCGAACTCGATCGGTGGATCTACGGCGAGCAGCCCGGACCGAATATCTCGGAATCTACTTCTAACGCAAAGTTCTATTCGATGGAAGCCGTCGATGGCACGAGCATCGTCCACGCAACTCAGACCTTCATTCCCGATGGCGAAGAAGGTCCGTTTTCCGCCTATGACGGTCAGTCCCGTGACTTGACGCGTCTGTTCTTCGGAAGTCAGACTCGCCTACTACCCAGTGACCCCCGACCGAGCCGAACCGGGAGCACGTTTGTCGGCCCGGTGCAGGATCGGATTTATGAAGTAGGCGGTGTCGGCACCCCGGCTCCTTCTTTACGGCTTGTCGCCGAGGTTCCCATCGGCCTTACATTCGAGAACAGTTCGGATGACTACGCACAGTGCGGTATCGACAACAATGCGATTACCAGTAGTGTGACTGTCTCAGGATTGGGCAGCCGCCTTGCGACGGCAAGCGGAGCGACTATCTTTTACACCGCTCCAATCGAAGTGGTCCCCGGTGCAAGGTGCGGTGAAGGATCGCCCAACCCGGTTGGATTGTTCGCACGCACCGGAGAAGCGGCTCCAGTCCAGCTCAACGGTCCACCGGCTTCCCAGTGTTCTTCTCCCTCCCCCTGTGCGAGCGCCGGGCCGCGGACACCAATTTACGACGGTGCGTCTGCCGATGGCACTCGAGTGTGGTTCACGACCCCGCAGCCGCTCGTCGATGGCGACACGGACGCCACTAATGATCTCTACGTGGCGAAGCTCGACGAAGGGGGCCATCTGAGCGAATTGGTCCAGGCTTCGGCCGGAGGCGCCGGCGACCCGACGCCCGGCCACGGCGCGGAAGTGGGCGACGGTGTTCAAGGCCTTGTCAGGCTCTCCGCTGATGGCTCTCATGCCGCATTCGAGTCACCCGCTGTCCTCACCGCTAGCGGAAACGCGCTCGGCCAACACGCTGTCGAAGGAGCTGCAAACCTCTATGTCTACGACGTCCAGAGTGCTGAGACGAAGTTCGTCGCGGTGCTTGATAGGGGCAACGACGAACGCCTTTGGGGCAAATTCCCGGGCGGGTCCACGATGACTCCCGACGGGCGCTATCTGCTGTTTACGAGCCGGGCCCAGCTCACCCCGGATGACACAGATCACGTTCAGGATGTCTTCCGCTACGACTTTCAAACAGACCAACTCGTTCGGGTATCCGTCGGGCGTCGCGGTAACGATTCCAATGGCAACGACGATGCCTATCCGGTCAGTATCGGGAGTGACATCAATGGCGACGAGACGGGGTTGGAAAATGACGAATCACGTGCGATGTCGGCAGACGGTTCGACGATTGTCTTCCGCACGGCCGCTCCGCTCGTATCGCGCGATACGAACGCTGGCGCGAAATCGGAATGCGGCGAAGGCGTCGAGACTGCCGGTTGCGACGTCTATGAGTGGGAGGAACAAGGATTCGGGACCTGTACAGAAGCCGGGGGCTGCATCCGATTGATCTCAGACGGAGTGGACCCCCA
This sequence comes from uncultured Solirubrobacterales bacterium, assembly GCA_963838035.1. Taxonomy (GTDB): domain Bacteria; phylum Actinomycetota; class Thermoleophilia; order Solirubrobacterales; family 70-9; genus CAVVNN01. The sequence continues at coordinate 39,927 of CAWIPM010000007.1, read as the reverse complement.
TGGGGTTCCGAGTGCTGTGATCAGCGCCTCGGGCAGGGACATCGCATTTCAGACTCAGCGCAACGAGATCCCTGCCGATACAGACGGTGGGGGAGATATATACGACGCCCGCGTCGACGGCGGCTTCCGTGCGCCGCACCCACCCTCTCCCTGCGGTGGCCCCGAGGCGTGCCGTCCCGCACCGAAAGCCGAACCGAGCACTCCGGTCATCGGCAGCGAAACTCTTGTAACTGCGGGTAACGCGCCCGAAGAGCTCCACTGCGGCAAGGGGCGCCACCGCGCCAAGCGCCACGGTCAGGTCCGATGTGTCGCCAATCACCACAAAAGACATCACAATGCGCACCACCACAAACGCTCTCACCATCGGGCCCACGCCGCCCGCAGAGGTGCCAAGTGAACCGTCGCCTTTTCATCTCATGTGTCTTCGGCGCGTGCTTTGTCCTATGCCTCGTGGGTCCGAATCCGGCCGTCGCCGCAGGTGGTCCCGAATGGAGGTTCGACGTCACCTCCAACGCAGACTTCTTCATCTCCGGCGGCGCACCAGGTGTCTACAAGATCGAAGCCGAAAACGTCGGCGAATCACCAACTTCAGGAGAAATCTTCCTTGAAGACATTGTTCCGGCTGGCCTAACTCCCGAAGCCGTCAAGTTCTACTTCTTGGCCCCAAACTCGGAACCGGAAAGTTTCGAATCGCTCATCCAGGGAAACGACTTCTCCTCCATCCTCTGTCCAAGCACTGTGGAATGCAAATTCCCCGGCGAACTTAGTGGATCTGGACTCACGGACCTCAAGCCGGGCCGGAAGCTCCTGATGTTTGTCCTCGTCAGCACTCCCGTGGGACTCGAAGGACCGCTCGAAGATGTAGCAAGGATATCCGGCGGCAGCGCCCCGGAAGCCGAAGCGAGTGTCATTAACAGTGCCGTCGGCGGAACCGCACCCTTTGGCACGCTCCATTTCGACGCCTGGCTCTCCGATTCGGCCTCCCGTCCCTACACGCAGGCTGGTGGCCACCCGTACGAGTTCAGCACTGAATTCAACTTCGATACTTATTCAGCAGCCGACTCGTCCCAGGAATGGGAACATTCTGGGACCACGGCGGTCCGCGATCCGAAGGACACCGTTGTCGACCTCCCACCGGGTATGATCGCCAATCCGCAGGGCGTTCCCAGGTGCGAACTCGCAGAGTTCTTTACCCAAGAATGTGAAGCGACCAAGGTGGCCGTTGGTAACGCGGGCATCCGAATTCACGGGACGTCCGACGGTGCATTCTCGGTCATCGAGCCGGTCCTGAATCTGCAACCCAGCAGTGCCTACCCCGGTGAGCTCGGCATCACGGTAGCCCGGATTCCCCTCGTCATCATTACCAGCGGAATTCGTTCCGGCTCTGACTACGGCGTCATGGCCGCCGCTATCTCCGTTCAGGCTGATGTCACCCGCCTACGCCTCAATTTGTGGGGTGTGCCGGCCGACGAAGGTCACAACGGTGTGCGAGGCAAGGAATGCGTCCTTGGTAGCTTGTCTAGCGCTCGCTTTTACACCGTCAAGGAAGACGAAGACAGGTGCGTGGCGGAACGCGGACTTAGCGGCGGAGGCGGTCCCGCTGGAGTCCCGCCGACTCCCTTCATTACTATGCCCACAGAATGCTCCGGTAACACGGTTGATGTTGGCGGTAGCTATGACTCATGGCAGCTTGCTGGGGAATACACGAGTCGCAGCGTCGCTTTGCCTCCGTTCGACGGCTGCAACAGCCTCCAGTTCAACCCGTCGATTCAATCTCTGCCGACCACGAGCCTCGCCGATGCCCCCTCCGGTCTCGAATTCAAGCTCCACGTCCCCCAGAACGAAGACCCCGAAGGCGTCGCTACCCCTGAGCTGAGAAAAGCCGTCGTGAAGCTGCCGGCAGGCCTGAGCATCAATCCGGCTTCGGGCGAAGGGCTGAGCGGTTGCAGCGAAGCCCAGATCGGCCTTCACTCTGGAGATCCAGCTGCCTGCCCGGAAGCGTCCAAGCTCGGTGAAGCAGAAGTCCATTCGTCGCTGCTTCACGAACCGCTCAAGGGTGCGATCTTCCTGGCCACTCCGCGAGAAAACCCGTTCGGCTCGCTGCTCGCCGGCTATATCGTCGTCGAAGGCCAGGGGATCAGGATCAAGCTGGCGGGTGAATTCGAAACCGATCCGGTGACCGGTCAGATCACAACGAAGTTCCTGCAGAACCCCCAGCTGCCCTTCGAAGACCTGAAGCTGCACATCTTCGAAGGCGCCCGCGGCGCCCTGCGCACCCCGGCGGTCTGCGGCGCCTATGAAACGACCAGCGAACTGACCCCCTTCTCGGCGCCCGAATCGGGCCCGCCGGCGACGCCGAGCGCGGAATTCGAAACGACTGCCGGCCCGACCGGCGGCGAATGCGCCTTCAACGAAGCCGACCTGCCCGACGCGCCGCGCTTTCACGCCGGCACCGAAACCCCCCAGGCGGGGATCTACTCGCCCTTCTCGCTGAAGCCTCATCCGCGATGACGGCACGCAGGAAGTGAAGAGCGTCGAGACGACCCTGCCCAAGGGCCTGGTCGGCCGCCTCGCCGGCACCTCCTACTGCCCGGAGGCCGCGATCGCCGCGGCGGAAGCGAAGACGGGCAAAGAAGAGCAGAGCTCCCCCTCCTGCCCGGCGGCCTCAGCGAAGTCGGCACCGTCGATGTCGGCGCCGGCGCGGGCCCGACCCCGCTAAACGTCCCCGGCCACGTCTACCTCGCCGGCCCCTACAAGGGCGCCCCGCTCTCCATGGCGATCATCACCCCCGCCGTGGCCGGCCCCTTTGACCTCGGCACGGTGGTCGTCCGAGCTGCCCTTCACGTCGACCCCGAAACGACCCAGATCCACGCCGTCTCAGACCCGATCCCGACGATCCTCGAAGGGATCCCGCTCGATGTGCGCTCGGTCACCCTGCAGCTCTCCAAGCCCGACTTCACCCTCAACCCGACCGATTGCTCCGAATCGGCCTTCAGCGGCTCGACGACCTCGATCCTAGACGTCGCCGCACCGCTGACCCAGCGCTTCCAGGTCGGCGGCTGCCCGGCGCTGGCCTTCAAGCCGAAGCTCTCCCTGCAGCCTCAAGGGAGGCACCAAGCGCACCAAGCACCCCGCCCTCACCGCGGTCTTGAAGATGCCCCCAGGCGATGCCAACGTCGCCGCCGCCCAGGTCACCCTGCCCCACTCCGACATCCTCGACCAGGGCCACATCGGCACGATCTGCACCAAAGTGCAGTTCGCCGCCAACGCCTGCCCGGCGAAATCGGTCTACGGGCAGGCCAGGGCCTTCAGCCCGCTGCTCGACCAGCCCCTGGAAGGCCCGGTCTACCTGCGCTCCTCAAGCCACGAGCTACCCGACCTCGTCGCCGACCTAAACGGCCAGATCCAGGTCGTCTTGGCCGGCCGCGTCGACGCCGTCCACGAACGCCTGCGCACCACCTTCGAAGCCGTCCCCGATGCCCCGGTCTCCAAGTTCGTCCTGCAGATGCAGGGCGGCAAGAAGGGCCTGCTGCAAAACAAGACCGACATCTGCCGCTCCCCCCAGCGAGCCACGGTCACCTTCACCGCCCACAACGCCAAGAGCCAGGAAACCAACCCGGCTCTGAAGGTGCGCTGCGGCGGGCATCACAAGAAGCACAAGCGCCAGGGGCGGTCAGCACCGCTGAGCACTGTGAGACTTCTGGAAACAGACCGTGTTCTGAACATTTGTAGACGGACAGCACCCATTCCGCTACAGTGGCCTCGCTCTCCAGGGAGGAGGGCAGGGAAACAGGGAAACAGGGAGTTCCGGGCAATGGGAGCCCCGGAAAGAGGGAGAGGGAATTGAGCGCAAAACGATTTCGAGCGTTGGCATCGTCCCACCGGTCTGCGACGCGCCGCCTCCCGAGAGCTTCGACTCAACCCCGGCCGACCAGGATCTCCATGGATCGGGGGCGGTCTTACTCGGCAGCGCAGCGCCTCCCAATGAAAGGAATACGCACGTGAGAGACGCGAAGGCATCGTCTGCGGGATCGACCTTGGGCCAGGGCAGCCGTCCCGGCTTCGACAGTCGTGCCTTCACCACCTGCGGAGCGTCCGTGGGCCCCAACGGGAGTGGTGCGCCCTCGATTTGGGGAAAAGCGCTATTCCTCGGGTCGGCATGCCTGCTCGCGGCCTTCTGCCTGATGTCGCTCTTCGCCACTGCGGCATTGTCCGATAGCCGCTTCGGCTTCAACGAACTCCCGTCAACCAATAAGGGGATAGCGGTCAGCGCCAAGGAAGGCGGAGACATCTATATATCCAGCACGGGAAATCAGCAGCGGGTAAATCAGTACCAGCCCAACGGCACATTCGTCAGAGCATTCGGGTGGGGCATCGTGCCAGGTGGTGCGACCGGCGCCGGAAATGTGACAGCCGGGTCGAACTTGGTGACCAATGTTACTACGAGCAGTGGTAGCTTCAACTCGGGAGGAGGATTCTTCAATGGCGGACAGCTCCTCAGTGAAAAGATCGTCACCGGAGCAGGGATCCCACCTGGGACGAAGATTCAAACTGTCAAACCGACTGAACTTGTCTTAACGAAGCAAGCGACCACTTCAGGGATCGGAGTCATTCTGACGGCAGCGGCTGGTCCAGGAAACGTACCGACGAACGAGCAGCAGCGCCTACGGTCAGCGCTTCCTCCGGCAATTTCACTCTGACATTTACAAGCCCCATGCCTGGCTCATTGACTTCGCAGACCGCAAATATCTCGGCGACGGCGTCCCCGGGCGAAGTACAGACCGCCCTTGAAGCGATTCCCAGCATTGGGACCGGGAATGTCGAAGTGGAAGGAGGCCCGGGCGACGCAGAAGGAACGAATCCTTACGTCATCACCTTTAATGGCAAATTCGCAGACACCAACGTCCGCAAGATCACGACCACAAACGTGAGCCTAACCGGCGGGTCGCCCTCAACGTCTGTTTCGGTCAGCACCCCTACCGAAGGTGGTGGCGTGAGAGACCTGTACCACTACTGTGGCCCGCCGGACGGGGAGGAAGGCGGCGAGGCATTGGATCACGCCCCGGGCAGATGAACTGGGCCGATGAACTGGCCATTGACAATGACCCAAGCTCAGGCTCATATGGCGATGTCTACATGGTTGATCAGCGTAATTTTCGAGTGATGAAGTTTGATTCGGCCGGCCACCTATTGCTCATGTTTGGCGGAGAAGTGGATAAGACGACCCATTCGACCGTCTGTACTGCCGCAGATCTTAGTAGTGGAGATGAATGCGGACCCGGGGTCCCTGGGACAGGACCTAGCGAGTTCTATCAAGGGGCGGCACCCAAGAAGTGGAGTACGACGCCGAACAACTCGATTGCCCTCGGTCCGAACGGCATGGTGTATGTAGGGGACTACGATCGCGTTCAGGAATTCCACCCCAACGGCACGTACCATGGCGAACTCGCACTTTCGGATGCCGAACCGCAATTTGTGAGTAGCCTTGCCGTAGATGGAAGCGGGGAATATCTTCATCCGCAGCGCCACATTTGGAGGTTCGGCGACTCAATCCGGAATCCGAAGTCCCGGGTGTCCGGGAGTACGACAGTTCGCACAGCCTTATCCGCACGATTGCAGGATGAAGCCGGCGTCCAGGCGATGCACGTCGCCCTTGATGAAACTGGCAAGCTATTCATTAGTGATCGAAATGGCGGCCACACGATCTTTCGTTCCTACAAGGCCACCGGCCAGCTCGCCGCGGTGTTCAGTCTCGGAACAAGTACAGGAATTTGGCGGGAGTAGTCGAAGGCATCGCGATTGGTGGGCCGCCGGAAAGCTATACGCTGAGAGTAAGGAATTTGCCGGCGCCTATATCGCCGTCATCGATCTCCCAGTCGACGGACCGCCTTCGGTAGATGAAGTTGAAGCGACTAACATCCAACCTACAACGGCCACGCTACAGGCAGTGATCAATCCGCACGGCTACGACACGGAATACCGATTCGAATATGTCGACCAGCATTCCTTTGAAACCGAAGGAGGGTTCAATAGTCCAAACACGCAAGTGACCGCATCTGTTGGCCTAGGGATGGTCGATCAAAGGAATGCGGTACAAGCGGCAATTTCCGGTCTTGCGCCGGGGACGAGATACCAAATTCGCGCCGTTGCTGAAAGTTCCGACGGAACGACTTATGGCACGGGCGAATTCGAGAGTCCTCCGCCCGTATCTGTTCGAAACTTCGCCACGCAGACGGTCGGGCCTGAACTTGTAACGCTAAGAGCAGAACTAAATCCCAATGGACAGTTCAGTACTTATACGATTCACCTTGGACGGACCACTAGCTATGCTGACGGGTCCTCGCAGGGGACACTGTCGATCGGAAATGAATTCGTCGCGAAGGAAGCCACCTTTCCGAACCTTCTTCCTAATACCACCTATCATTACCAGCTCGTGGGCGAAAATGGATACGGTGAAGTGGCAACGGCCGATCAGACGTTCACTACCGAACCGTCAGCCGCTGAAGAACGAGTAATCGAAGGATGCTCGAATACGAATCTCCGCGAAGAAAACAATTCCACTTCGCTTCCCGACTGCCGTGCCTACGAGCAGGTCAGCGCCAAGAGCAAGGAAGGGGGTGAGGCGTTTCCTTTGATCTATTTGGCGCAGAGCGGAGAACGCGCGATCTATGTCGCGAACGGAGCTTTTGGCGGAGCTTCGGCTAACGAAATTGCCGTGTATTACCTTGCACATAGAACTGAATCGGGTTGGGTCTCGACGGCCCCGATATCCCGGCTGCCGAACTCCGACTATCAGCCTGGATCAGGCGACAGCCTGAATATCAGCCCGGAACTTGATCGGTGGACATACACACAGCAACATGGGGTTAACTTCGAACACCAAGACCCCAACTCGGTATTCATGTCGATGGGGTTCGCCGACGGGACCTTTGTCCCACAGGCGACGCCGACGTTTACCGCGGTCGAAGGTGGCCCGGTCTCGGTCCCTGTCCGTGGGCAGTCTGAAGACCTAACGACAGAGTTCATTCTTACTGGCACGCGCCTACTCGAAAGCGACCCGCGTCCGAGCGATAACTGGAACGGCGGGAGCCGGATCTATGAGATGACGGATGTGGGCGGCATCGAACCCGACATTGAAGTTGATTGCCGAGACCCCACTGGGTCTTACGGACGAGAGTTGCGCGTTGTCGAACTTCGTCGGCGGGCCGGGAGGGATTACGGGCGGCCAGGGTGTGGGAATGGCGTCTTCGGACGGCGTCGACGATCGTATATGCCGCTCCGGTCGAAGTGATTCCGGGACAGCACTGCAGCGGCGAAGGCGATACGTAAATCAATTCGGCCTCTACGTGAGCGTCGACGGCGAAGCGCCGATTGAGCTCAACCAGCCCCTTCCCGCATTCTGCCACTCGCCCTCACCGTGTGCGTCTAGTTCGCTGATCTCACCCCTCTTCGACGGGATCTCTCGGGATGGCAGTCGAATCTGGTTTGAGACGCCCCAGCCACTGGTCGACTCAGATACGGACCAGACAAACGACCTCTACATGGCGCGGGTGGCTAACGGGGAAGTCGTGGAACTGGTGCAGGTGTCCGCGGGCGAAGCCACGTCCAGTCATCCTACTCCCGGGAGCGGCGCGGAAGTCGGCGAGGAGGGAATCAATGGATACTCGAACCACGGCGTAGCTCGAGTGTCCAAAGATGGGACCGCAGTCGCATACGAGAGCATGCACGTCCTGACAACTAACGAAAACTCTCTTCACAAGGGCGCGGTGAACGGGGCAAATAATCTCTACATCTACAATGCGTTGACCGGCAAAACCCAGTTTGTTGCTGAGCTTTGTTCTGGCATAGAACTGTCAGGATCAGATCGAGAAAATCGCTCTGGACCTGGTGTGTACTACGAAGTGACACGTAAAAATGCGGTACATGACGGCGAGTGTCCGAGAAAAGGCACTCCTGGATTCGAGCCATTTATCGGATACGCAGGTCCATGCAGCCCGAACGATGATCAATTCTGGCTCTATGACTGCAACGGCGGGCAGGGCCTCTTCTCTGATAACGGCCGCTATTTCTTCTTCACCAGCTGGGGAAGGCTCACTCCCGACGACACCGACAACGTAAAGGATCTCTACCGGTATGACGTTCAGACTGGCGATCTGATTCGATTGTCCTTTGGACGAAACGGGAATGACTTCAATGGCAACAACGACGCGTATCCCGTTGTATTTCAATATGGAATTGGTGGTCAGAAGGCATTCTCGCGTGCGGGCGACGAGGAACGCAAGATCTCCAGCGATGGATCGATCGCCATTTTCCGCACGGCAGAGCCCTTGGTCTCTCGTGACACAAACACGGGTTCCGAACCAGAATGCTCGGCTGGGGTCACCGGTACCGGCTGCGATGTCTACATGTGGGAGGAACAGGGCCATGGGACATGCACGGAAGCCGGGGGGTGCATCCGCCTGATCTCGGACGGTGTCGACCCTCACGGGGTACCTAATGCCGTGATGAGCAGCTCCGGACGGGATATCACCTTCGAGACACAGCGCAGCGAGATTCCTGGCGACACCGACGGTGTCGGCGATATTTACGACGCTCGGGTGGACGGGGGATTCCACACCCCACATCCGCCTGCGCCGTGCGGAAGCCCAGATGCCTGTCGGGGGACGCCGACGGCTCAGCCGGCCCCGCCGGCGGTTGCTACCCCGAACTTCAGCGGTCCAGGCAATGCCAAGGAAAAGCTCCAGTGCGCCAGAGGGCGGCACCGAGCCAAACGGAAAGGTCAGGTTCGCTGCGTTCCAAACCACAAGAAGCACAAGCACCACCACCGCAAGGCCGCACACCGGAAGCGCCCCCACCGGCGAGCAGCCGGCTCCAGCCGTGGAGGTGCGAAGTGATCCGCCGTCTTACCATCGCGATCGCTCTCGGGGCCTGCCTAATGGTCGCGGCGCTTGGCAGCAACCCGGCTGCGGCAGCGACCGGTGCCGAATGGAATCTGACCGTTAGCCCGAATGCCGACTACTTCCTCTCTGGCCAAAGCCTTGGCGTTTACAAGATCGAAGCCGAAAACGTCGGATCGGAACCGACGAGCGGTGAAATCTCACTCGAAGACGTAATACCTTCGGGACTTACCGCCGAAGGGGTCAAGTTCTACGTCATGAAGGCACCTGGTGCGAACCCCGAAAGCCTTGAAGCCCTTCTATCAGGAAGTGACTTCTCTGGGTTCCTCTGTCCCAGCAAAACCGAATGCCACTTTCCGGGGGAACTTTCCGAATTTGGAATCACCGCCTTGAACCCTGGTCAGAGGCTCATAATGGTTGTGCTGGTGAGAATCCCAGGCAATGTGACGGGATCACTCGAAGATGTCGCCAAGATATCGGGAGGCGGTCCCCCCAGTGCTGAAGTAAGCGCCGTGAACACGGCGAGCGACGAAAGTCCGCCGGTCGGGACGCTTCATTTCGGCTCTTCGCTCACAGATGGCGGTGGCACTCCTTACTTTCAAGCGGGAGGCCATCCGTATCAATTCACGACCGAATTCAACTTCGAGACCTTTTCCTACGTCTCGAGCGTGGGTAGCGATTGGCAGAGCTTTGGCACAGGACCGGTTCCCGACCCCAAGGACATCAGTGCTCTGCTGCCACCCGGCCTTATTGCCAATCCTCAGGGCGTTCCGCGGTGCCTGCTCGCGGCTTATTTCACGCAGGAATGCGATGTCACTAACGACTCCGTCGGCTTCGCCAATATCCGCATCTTCGGTCGACATGAAGGCGGCACGATCTCGCCGATCGTCAACCTGGAACCCGCTGGGGCTTATCCGGGGCAGCTCGGTATTTCGCTGGGCGGCCTGCCGATCATCATGATCACGACGGGAATTCGCAGCGGTGCGGACTACGGAGTGTCCGCCACGAATTTGGCGGCCCAGGCCGACCTCAATCGTGTCATTCTCACGCTTTGGGGCGTGCCTGCCGACGAAGGTCACGACTCGCTGCGAGGCAAGGAATGCCAGTTGGGAATATCTTCGTTGAAGAACTTCAGCTCGCCAGCAGCGATGCAACGCGAATGCGAAGGGGAAAGCACAGCCGAGGGGGGTGGCCCGGCCGAAGTCGAACCTACTCCCTTCATAACTATGCCGACTGACTGCTCGGGCGAACCACTCAACGTTAGTGGGCGCTATGACGGTTGGCAGCATCCCGGTGAATACGCCATGGACAGCGTCGAGTTGGCAGCAGTTGACGGCTGCAACTCTGTCCAGTTCAACCCAAGGATCGAAGCTCGGCCGACCACCAACTTGGCCGATGCGCCATCGGGCTTCGATTTCAACCTGCACGTTCCCCAGAACGAAGATCCCGAAGGCGTCGCGACCTCCGACCTTAAGGAAGCAGTGATTAGGCTGCCGAAGGGTCTTTCCCTCAACCCGGCGGCTGGCGACGGATTGGAGACCTGCACTGAAGCGCAGATCGGCCTCCATGTCGAAGAACCGGCCCACTGCCCAGACGCCTCCAAGCTCGGCAGCGCCGAAGTCCTGTCGCCGCTGTTGAACGAACCGCTCGACGGGTTTCTCTACCTCGCAACCCCGCACCAGAATCCCCCGGGCTCGCTGCTCGCCGGCTACCTCGAGGTGGAAGGCCAGGGGATCAGGATCAAGTTGGCGGGCGAATTCGAAACCGACCCGAAGACCGGCCAGATCACCACCCGCTTCACCGAAAACCCGCAGCTGCCCTTCGAAGACCTGAAGCTGCACATCTTCGAAGGCGCCCGCGGCGCCCTGCGCACCCCGGCGGTCTGCGGCGCCTATGAAACGACCAGCGAACTGACCCCCTTCTCGGCGCCCGAATCGGGGCCGCCGGCGACGCCGAGCGCGGAATTCGAAACGACCACCGGCCCGACCGGCGGCGAATGCGCCTTCAGCGAAGCCGACCTGCCCGACGCGCCGCGGTTCATCGCCGGCACCGAAACCCCCCAGGCGGGGATCTACTCGCCCTTCTCGCTGCGCCTGGTCCGCGATGACGGCACGCAGGAAGTGAAGAGCGTGGAGACGACCCTGCCCAAGGGCCTGGTCGGCCGCCTCGCCGGCACCTCCTACTGCCCGGAGGCCTCGATCGCGGCGGCCGAAGCGAAGACGGGCAAAGAAGAGCAGAGCTCGCCCTCCTGCCCGGCCTCGAGCGAAGTGGGCACCGTCGATGTCGGCGCCGGCGCGGGCCCGACCCCGCTAAACGTCCCCGGCCACGTCTACCTCGCCGGCCCCTACAAGGGCGCCCCGCTCTCCATGGCGATCATCACCCCCGCCGTAGCCGGCCCCTTTGACCTCGGCACGGTGGTCGTCCGAGCCGCCCTTCACGTCGACCCCGAAACGACCCAGATCCACGCCGTCTCAGACCCGATCCCGACGATCCTCGAAGGGATCCCGCTCGACGTGCGCTCGGTCACCCTGCAGCTCTCCAAGCCCGACTTCACCCTCAACCCGACCGATTGCTCCGAATCGGCCTTCAGCGGCTCGACGACCTCGATCCTAGACATCGCCGCACCGCTGACCCAGCGCTTCCAGGTCGGCGGCTGCCCGGCGCTGGCCTTCAAGCCGAAGCTCTCCCTGCAGCTCAAGGGAGGCACCAAGCGCACCAAGCACCCCGCCCTCACCGCGGTCTTGAAGATGCCCCCAGGCGATGCCAACATCGCCGCCGCCCAGGTCACCCTGCCGCACTCCGACATCCTCGACCAGGGCCACATCGGCACGATCTGCACCAAAGTGCAGTTCGCCGCCAACGCCTGCCCGGCGAAATCGGTCTACGGGCGGGCCAGGGCCTTCAGCCCGCTGCTCGACCAGCCCCTGGAAGGCCCGGTCTACCTGCGCTCCTCAAGCCACGAGCTGCCCGACCTCGTCGCCGACCTAAACGGCCAGATCCAGGTCGTCTTGGCCGGCCGCGTCGACGCCGTCCACGAACGCCTGCGCACAACCTTCGAAGCCGTCCCCGACGCCCCGGTCTCCAAGTTCGTCCTGCAGATGCAGGGCGGCAAGAAGGGCCTGCTGCAAAACAAGACCAACATCTGCAACTCGCGCCAGCGAGCCACGGTCACCTTCACCGCCCACAACGCCAAGAGCCAGGAAACCAACCCGGCTCTGAAGGTGCGCTGCGGCGGGCATCACAAGAAGCACAAGCGCCACCACCGCTGAAAGATCCCTGCTCGAATGCACAAAATCCGGCCGCGCAACTTCTGTAAACCGACCGTGTTCTGAAGCTTTGTAGACGGACATCACGGAATCCGCTACAGTGGCCTCGCTCGCCAGGGGGGTGGGCGGGGATAAAGAGCAACCGGGCCCTCGGGAGTCCCGGTATCCAGGGAGAGAATGTGACCTTAGAGACTTCGACTTACCAGCCTCGGCCAGTTGCGCTCAGGCTGTTCTCCGCCCACCTTCAGGCAGAAGCCGGGCGGGCGGCAAGGTAGGGGACGGAGGTGAACTCGCACCGCGCACCCATTCTCCTCGCCATCGTGGCTCTGGGCCTCCTCCTGGGCCTGGCCGCATCCGCGTCCGCCGCCGGCCCGCCGCAGATCCGTGCCATCTGGATGACCGAAGTCAGCGCCGGCTCGGCGACCTTCAACGGCGAACTGAACCCGGAGGGCTCGAGCACCACCTACCACTTCGAATACGCCACCGACCAGGACTTCCAGGAAAAAGGCTTCACGGGGGCCGCCAAAGCGCCGGCGGGCGGCTCGGCCAACGCCGGCTCGGGCTCGAACTTCGAAACGGTCGTCCCCAAGCACGTCAGCGCGCTGCGCGCCGGCACCCTCTACCACTACCGCCTCGCGGCCACCAACAGCTCCAACACCACGCTGAGCGCGGCCCAGACCTTCACCACCCAGGCAATCACCGGCGCCTTCACCCTGCCCGACAAACGCGGCTGGGAGCTGGTCAGCCCGGTCGAAAAAAACGGCGGCGCGATCCAGGGCTTCGAAGAAAACCACGGCGGCGGCGTGCTGCAGGCCGCCGCCAGCGGCCCCGGCGCGATCACCTACACCTCATCCTCCTCCTTCGGCGGCTCCGAAGCCCAGGGCGCCCCCCAGGGCAGCCAATACATCTCGCGCCGCAATGGCGCCGCCGGCTGGTCGACCCAGAACATCTCCACGCCGATGCTCTCGGGCTCCTACGGCAACGACCCCAACGGCGTCCCCTACCAGCTCTTCTCCGGCGATCTCGCCCGGGCGGTCATGCTCAACGGCGTCCACTGCCGCGGCGAAGGCACCGACTGCCCGGTCGCCAACCCGCCCCTGCCGGGCTCCGAAGCCCCCAGCGGCTACCAGGACTACTACCTGCGCGACAACGAAGACGGCAGCTTCACCGCGGTGGCCACCGATGCAAACGCCGAACTGGCCCTCGAACCCGAAGAATTCAACCTCGCCTTCGCCGGCGCCTCGCCCGACCTGCGCCATCTCGTCCTCTCCACCTGCGCGGCGCTCACCCCGACCGCCACCGAAGTCGCCGCATCGGAAGGCTGCGACCCGACCAAGCCCAACCTCTATGAGTACTCCTCGGGCCAGCTGTCGCTCGTCAACGTCAACCCCGGCGCCCGGCTGGCCGCCCAGGGCGGCGGCGTCTCCGCCGACGGCTCCCGCGTCTACTTCACCGAAGCCGGCAAGCTGTGGCTGCGCGAAGGCGCAACCGCCCCCCACGAACTCGCCGCCGCCGCCGAACTGCAGACCGCCACCCCCTCGGGAGCCTTCGCCTTCTACACCAAGGCCGAAAAGCTCTACCGCTATGACGCCTCCAGCCACACCTCCACCGAACTGACCCCCGCGGGCGAAGTCGAAGGCGTGCTCGGCGCCTCCGAAGACGGCTCCCGCGTCTACTACGCGACCGCGGCGGGGATCTTCTCCTGGCACGGCTCGCTCAGCCCCGTCGCCGCCACCCCCGGCGCGGCCACCGAAGGCGATTACCCGCCGAGCACCGGCACCGCCCGGGTCTCCGCCGACGGCGCCCGCCTGCTCTTCCTCTCCACGGCCCCGCTGACCGACTACGACAACACCGACGCCAACACCGGCCAGCCCGACTCCGAGGTCTTCCTCTACAGCGCCGCCGGCGCCGGCAGCCTCACCTGCGTCTCCTGCAACCCGACCAACGAGCGCCCCGTCGGGCCCTCGACGATTCCCGGGGCCAGCTCCAACGGCGACGAAGGCGCCGCCGCCGAAGGCGAGATCGTCACCCGCGTCTACAAGCCGCGGGTCCTCTCGGCCAGCGGCAACCGGGTCTTCTTCGACTCCGAGGACGCCCTGGTCGCGCTGGACACCAACAAAGCCTCCGACGTCTACCAGTGGGAGGCACAGGGAACCGGCACCTGCAACCGATCCGGCGGCTGCCAGAACCTGATCTCCAACGGCAAGGACCCGGAAGGCGCCTCCCTCGTCGACGCCTCCGAATCGGGTGATGACTCCTACTTCCTCACCTCCGAATCGTTGGTGAACAGCGATCCCGGCTCTGCCGACGTCTACGACGCCCGCGTGGGCGGTGGCTTTCCGGAACCGACCAAACCGATCCCCTGCGAAGGCGATGCCTGCGTGCCGCTGCCCGCCGGTCCCGAAGACCCGACCGTCGGCAGCCTGATCCCCGGCGTGGGCAACCCGCCCGTGCACTTCCCGAAAGTCCATCACAAGCAAACCACGGGCCAGTGCCTGAAGAAGGCCAACAGCGCCTACAAGAAGGCGGTCAGCGCGGCCAAGCACAAGCACGGCAAGGCCCGCGCTCGAGCGCTCGCAGCGGCCAACCGAAAGCGCCAGCTTCTGGTCGGCAAGTGCAAGAGCAAGCACCACCACAAGCGAGGCAATCGATGAGCGTCACGTTCGACCGCGCCCGGGCGCTCAGGCTGGCTGGGCTGCTCCTACTCTGCGCCTGCGCGGCCTCGCTGGGCGCCGGCTCGGCCCGCGCAGCAGGCGGCGAATTCGGCTTCAAGCCGGGAGCCGAAGGATTTGACTTCTCCGTGATCAAGGCGGACAGCACCCCGGCCGTGGAAGCAGGGACGCATCCCTACGAGTTGAGCGGCACGGTGAACTTCAACGAAGGCCCCGAATCCCCCGGCCAGCCCGGCGTGCCCTTCCCGGCCGCCGATCTGCGCGACATGCGGTTCGAATTGCCCCATGGCATGATCGGTAACCCCAGCGTCGTCACCCGGTGCACGCTGGCCCAGTTCAACACCCCGCGCATCTCGCCCTTCGAAACGAGCCTCTCCGGCGAGAGCTGCCCCGACAAGAGCCAGGTCGGGGTGGTCTCTATGACGTCTGCGCTCAACGGAGGCTCGACCCGCACCTTTGGGCTCTACAACCTCACCCCTCGCCCGGGAGTGGCGGCGCTTCTGGGAACGGCGCCGTTTGGCGAGCCGATCGCATTCTCGGCCCAGGTCCGCAACATCGCCGGCGAATACGGGCTCAACCTCGAAGCCGGCAATTTCCCGCAGGGCCTGGCGATCGACGGGGTGAAGATCACGATCTGGGGCACTCCGTGGGCCGTGTCCCACGACGGCCAGCGTGGCAACTGCCTCAAGGAGACCGAACCGGGCTTCCCCTGGGCCAAATGCTCGGTCGGGCTGCCGAAAAACAATCGCCCCCAGGCCTTCCTCAGCCTGCCGACCTCCTGCAGCGGGCCGCTTCATTACGCGGTCAGCGCCGACTCCTGGCAGTCTCCGGGCAGCTGGGTGGGAGACAACGCGATCAGCCGCGACTCCGAAGGCAACCCGCAGGCGCTTACCCGCTGCGACCGGATCAACTTCCAGACGACCTCCTTCTCCCAGCCGACCACGGTCAGAGCCTCCTCGGCGACCGGTTTCGACTTCAACCTCACGGTCAACCAGGAAGGGCTGCTGAACCCCGAAGGACTGGTCGGCTCGCAGATCCAGAAGGCCTTGGTGTCATTGCCCGAGGGCTTCACGATCAACCCCTCCGTGGGTGCGGGGCTGGGGGTCTGCACACCCGCCCAGTTCGCCGCCGAGACGGCCTCCTCGGCGCCGGGGTCGGCCTGTCCGAACAACTCCAACATCGGCAAGTTCACGGTGAGCAGCCCACTGGTGGTGGACCCGACCACCAGTGCCGAACAGGAAATCAAAGGCGCGATGTACCTGGCCGAGCCCGACAACAAAGCGACCGCGGCACATGGCGCCGAGAACCCGTTCGACACCCTTATCGCCTTCTACCTGGTCGCCAAGGCCGAAAACGGGATCCTCGTCAAGGTCGCCGGCGAGCTCCTCCCGAACCCGGTCACCGGGCAGCTGGTGGCGAACTTCGAAGGCCTGCCCCAGCTCCCCTACACCAACCTGAAGATCCACTTCCGCGAAGGCCAGCGCGCCCCGCTCGCCACGCCGGCGGCCTGTGGCACCTACGAAACGGCGGTCGAACTGACCCCCTGGCTCTCCAGCGCCCAGGTTCTGCACCAGAACTTCCAGTTCCCGATCTCGGCCGGGGTCGGCGGCGGCCCCTGCCCCTCGGGTGCCGCCCCATTTGTCCCCGGCGCCGAAGACGGGTCGGTCAACTCCAACGCCGGCTCCTACTCGCCCTTCTACCTGCACCTGACCCGCAAGGACACCGAAGCCGAGATCACCTCCTACTCGGCGACCCTGCCGAACGGCCTGCTCGGCAAGATCGCCGACATCCCCTACTGCTCGGAGGCCGACATCGCGACCGCGGCTGCCAACACCGGGATCGGCGAGCTCGAACACCCGAGCTGCCCGGCTGCCTCTGAAATCGGCCACACGGTTGCCGGCTACGGACTCGGCTCGGTGCTCACCTACGCGCCCGGCAAGCTCTACCTGACCGGTCCCTACCACGGATCGCCGATCTCGATCACCGCCGTCGACTCGGCCCTGGTCGGGCCCTTTGACCTGGGCGTGATCATCGTCCGCTCGGCGATCAAAGTCGACCCGGTCACCGCTCAGGTCTCGATCGACTCGGCCGGCTCGGACCCGATCCCCCACATCATCGGCGGCATTCCGCTGCACCTGCGCGACATCCGCGTCTACATCTCGCGACCCAACTTCACGATCAACCCGACCAACTGCGAATCGACGGTCGCCACCTCGACCCTGACCGGTTCCAGCCCGCCCTTCGCCAACCCGGCCGAATCGCTGGTCTCGGTCACCAACCCCTTCCAGGTCTCCAACTGCTCCTCGCTGGGCTTCGCGCCCAAGTTCAGCCTGAAACTCCTGGGCGGCACCAAGCGAAACGCCTTCCCGGCTCTGCGGGCGGTGCTGCGCGAGCGTCCCGGCGATGCCAACGTCGGCCGCGCCGCGGTCGCCCTCCCGCACGCCGAGTACCTCGCTCAGGAACACATTCGCACCGTCTGCACCAGAGTCCGGTTCGCCGCCCATGACTGCCCCAAGGGCTCGATCTACGGCTTCGCTCGCGCCTTCAGCCCGCTGCTCGCCGAACCGCTGGAAGGCCCTGTCTACCTGCGCTCGGGAACGCACCTGCTGCCCGACATGGTGGTGGCGCTGCAGGGCAAAGACGGCCTCGAGGTCGATCTCGCCGCCCGCGTGGACTCGATCCGCGGGGGCATGCGGGCCAGCTTCGAAGTCCTGCCCGACGCGCCGGCCTCCAAATTCGTGCTTAAGCTCTACGGCGGCAAACGCGGCCTGCTGGTCAACTCGGCAGACATCTGCCAGGCGCCGGCCACCGCCTCGGTGCGCTTCGTCGGGCAGAACAACACCGGCTATGCGCCGACCGTGCTGCTGGCCAACCAGTGCAAGAAGCACGGCAAGCATCACAAACGTCATGGCCTCCACAAGAGGAGGGGTCGATGAGCTTCGCCCGCAGATGGCTCTGCCTTCCGGCCCTGGCCCTCGTCATGCTGGCCGCGCCCGGCCAGGCCCTGGGGGCGGCCAACCACCCCTTCCTCAGCGCGATCAACCCCGGCGCCTACGAAGACGCCTGTGGGGTGGCCCTGCACGGCGGGCTGTACGTCTCCGACTACTACCACGACGCGATCAATACGCCGAGCGGCAAAATCTCAGAAGCCAGCCCGGGGGACGGCCCCTGCAAGCTTGCCGTCGACACGGGCGGGAACCTCTACGTCAACAACTGGCATCGCAACGTGGTCAAATACACGCCGCCCTTCGAAAGCCCAACACTCATCGACTCCGCACAGCCCACCAGCCTCTCCGTCGATCCGATCGGCGGCAACGTCTATGTCGCCCATCGCACCTATATCGCCGAGTACGACTCCACCGGTGCGTTGATCACGGACGAAATCGGAATGGGCAACCTCGAAGATGCCTTCGGAGTCGCGGTCTCCGATTATCCGGGCACTCTGGGTTACCTCTATGTCCCCGATGCCGCCTCCGGCACGGTCAAGATCTTCAACCCGGCCGTCGAACTTGAAAATCCGAAAGAAGAATGGGACGGCGCCGCCACGCCACAGGGGGGGTTCAAATACCTCGTCGACTCCGAAGTCGCGGTCGACAACAGTCCCACCTCCCCCTCCTACGGTCACGTGTTTGTTCTCGACGAGGTGGGCCACGGGCTGTCCGAGCATCCCGAAGGCGTCTTCGACGAGTTCAACGCCGCCGGCGCCTTCCGCGGCCAGATCACCGGCTTCTTCGATGCCGAACCGTCGGGGATCGCGATCGACGCAACGGCGGGGCCGAGCAATGGCAACGTCTACATCTCCTCGGGCAACTCGGAAGGCGCGGGTGTCTTCCTCTACGGTCCGACCGCTCCGGCTTACACCCTCAAAGAGATGAAGGCTGGGGCCGGCGAAGGCACCGTCACCAGCTCGCCGAAAGGGATCGTCTGTGGAGCCGCGTGCGAAGCGGAATACAACGAAGGACAGGCGGTCACTCTGTTCGCCAGCCCCGACGCTCACTCGGCCCTGACCGGCTGGACCGTCACGGGCTCTCAGCCCTGCCCAGGGGCCGGTAGCTGCACCGTCGTGCTCGCCAACAACGTCGAAGTCACCGCGAACTTCTCAGAACCAACACAGCGGACTCTTACGGTCAGCACGACGGGATCCGGCACGGTGAGCGCCGCTCCAGGGCAGATCTCCTGCCCGGGTACCTGCTCGGAACACTTCAACGAAGGCCGCCTCGTCACACTGACCGCCCATCCCGCTCCCCACAACAAGGTCCAGAGCTGGAGCGGCTGCACGGTGCAGGCCAATCCTGCCGAATGCAAAGTGACGATGAGCGCTGCCGAGGCGGTCAGCGCCCAGTTCGCGCCGATACCGCAGCTGAACCTGAACGTGACCAAGAGCGGAAGCGGACAGGGGACCGTGACCAGCTTCCCCTACGGGATCTCCTGCGGAGGAACCTGCTCGGATCAGTTCGACGAAGGCTCGACCGTCTACCTGCTCGCCGCGCCGGCGCCGACCTCCTCCTTCAACGGCTTCAGCGGCGGCGGTTGTCCTTCGGGCTCGGCGACGATCTGCGCGGTGACGATGGGTGGCCCACAGTCGGTCGGGGCCCAATTCGTAATCGGTGGCCCCGGAGCCTCTGCCGGCGTATCGAGCAGCGCTCAACTCGCGCTCGGCAAGCTCAGCGTCCAGGGAGCGTCGGCGATCCTTCAGCTCAGTGTCCCCGGCCCGGGGACAGTGCTGGCGGCCGGCTCGGGCCTACGCTCCGCGAGGCGCTCGGTCTCCGGCGGAGAGGTTGGGCTGCGCCTGCGACTCAAGCGCTCGGCCGGGCGCGCCCTTTCCCGGCGAGGGCACCACCACCGCCGCGTCGAGGTGGCGATCGCCTTTGTCCCATCGGACGGCGGCAGCCCCCTTACCGCCACTAGGATGGTCACCTTCGGGCCGGGGCACCGGCTTGGAGCCAGAGCGGCAAAGCGCCATGCGTCCCAGCGGCGCCCTTGAGCGACGTTGCCCGCAGCAAATGGGCGCAGGGCGTGTTTCATACGGTGATTCAAACGAAAGGAATTGCGGTGCCTGACTTCAAGCTTCGGGTGGTTCTGACAATCGCGGCGGTGCTCGCGCTCTTCGGCGCCGCCTTCGCTCGGGCCGAAATCGCCCAGGACGGAAACCTGCGCGTATCGGTTTCCGGCAAGCTCTCGCCGCACACGCTTCCGCGCCACGGCACCGCGCCGGTTTCGGTCTCGGTCGGCGGCAAGATCACCACCACGGACGAAACTCAGCCGCCGCAGCTGAAGAAGCTGACAATCGGGATCAACCGTCACGGCACGATCACCTCGCAAGGGCTGCCGGACTGCCAGCGCAGCAAGATCCTCAACGCCTCCAACGGGCGCGCACTGGGTGCCTGCGGCAAGGCTCTGGTCGGCAAGGGGAAGTTCTTCGGCACGATCACCCTGCCGGGCTCCGCGCCCTACCCGATCGTGGGCAAGCTGCTCGTCTTCAACGGCACAGAACATGGCCACCCGGTCCTGCTCGGCCACATCTACAGTCCGCACCCGTTCGCGACCTCCTTCGTGATCAGCTTCCAGATCAAGAAGAGCCACCACGGGACCTACGGCACAATCCTGGTCGCCGATCTGACCAAGGCGCTGGGCAACAAGCGGAACCTGACCGGGATTGAAATGACGCTTGCGCGGCGCTGGTCCTTTCACGGCAAGCGCTACAGCTACATCTCCGCCGGCTGTCCGGCGCCGAAGGGCTTCTCGGGGACGAGCTTCACGCTGGCGCGGACGAGCTTCGCCTTCGCCGACGGGCGCACTCTGACCGCGACCCTGCCTCGCAGATGTGGGGCGCGGGGATGAGGCTGCTGGCCCTGCTGGCGGGCAGCATCTGCCTGGCGGCAGGGCTCGGCGCCTGCGGGGGTGGCGGTTCGTCGAGCACCACCTCGAATCCGAGCACGTCGCAATCACCGAGCGAAGCGGGCGCCGCCCAGGGCAGCCAGCCCGCCAAGCCCGGCGGGGGCAACTCGGGATCCGCAGGGTCCGGTGGCGGGAACGCCACATCGGGCGGTTCCGGGTCCAACGGCACGGCGCAAACGAAGTCGACCGGGTCCCCGTCGGGCTCGGGGCGGTCTTCCACCGGCAAGACGCGGGCCGCGGGCGCTGCCGGCTTCGTCATCCCCAACGGCGACAACAGCATCCCCGAATACGGTTCCGAAGCTCCGAGCTCCGAACAGACTGAAGCGACGGCGTCGCTCCGCGCCTACCTCGAGGCCCGAGCCGGCGGCGACTGGGCCGGCGCCTGCGCTCATATGGGTACCCCTGTGCGCCGCCAGTTGGAATTGCTCGGCAAGGGGTCCAAGGGCAAGTCGGTGGACTGCGAAGAAGCATTTGTCACCTTGTCCAAGTTCGGTTCGGCCTCCGAACGCGCCAACACGCTCTCGGGCCCCCTGGCCGCCTTCAGGGTCAAAGGCGATAAAGCCTTCGCTCTCTTCTACGGTCCGCACAACCAGCAGTACATGATGCCAATGGTGAGTGAAGGCGGCTCCTGGAAGGTCAACCAGATCGGGCCGGTGGCCTGGCCGGTCGGGTCGTCGCCGGCCGGTGGATGAGGTGCGGGGGGGTGGGCCCTCGGCGAGCGCGAACGCCTCTGCTCGCCCTGGCGGCGATCGGCGCCGCGTTGCTGGCCCTGACTGTCGGCGTCGCCGATGCCGAGCTGAGCGCCAGCGGCAACCTCTTCGTCACCTTCAACGGCGGCATCTTCCCCGTCGCACTGCCCCGCGACCACCTCGCTCCGATCTCGGTGCGCCTCTCGGGCAAGGTCAGGACCCTCTCGAACGAACATCCCCCCGCCCTGCGAGGGATCGTGATCAAACTCAACCGCAATGGACACCTCGACACCCGTGGCCTGCCCGTATGCCACCGTCGCGAGGTGGAATCGCTGACCACGGCTCAGGCCCTCGATGCCTGCCGGGATGCGCTGGTCGGGTCCGGCGCCTACATCGCCAAGACGTCGTACCCCGAACAGGCCACCTTCTCCGCCCACGGCAGGATCCTCGCCTTCAACTCGACAAGCGGTGGAAAGACGGCGATTCTCACCCACGTCTACGGCAGGAGCCCGGCGCCGATCGCCCGCACCTTCGTCTTTCAGATTCGCCACGACAAGGGCACCTACGGCACGGTGTTGCAGGCGCACCTGCCGGAATCGCTCAACCGGTTCGGGTACCTGAAGCGAATCAGCCTCAACCTTCACCGGACCTATGACTTCCGGGGCGTCACCCACAGCTACCTCTCGGCCGCCTGTCCGGCCCCGGCCAGCCTGACGGAAGGCTCCTTCAACTTTGCCTTTGCCTCGATGAGCTTCGCCGACGGTCGCACGCTGGCCGCTACGCTGACGCGGGGTTGCAAAGTCTCGGGATGACGCCTGCCCGACATCGGGGAACGGCTCTTCGCGCGCTCCTCGGTCTAAGCCTGCTCTGCGCCGCGGCGGTCGTGCACCCGCACTCCGCCCTCGCGGCGCCCTTCTGGCTGCGGCCGATCGACCTCTCCGCCGCCGGCCAGAGTGCCGAATACCCGCAGGTGGCCGTCGACCCGGCCGGTGACGCGGTCGCCGTCTGGGCCCGCTCCAACGGCGCCAACACGATCGTGCAGAGCGCCGCGCGCCCGGCCGGCGGCGCCTGGGGGGCGCCGCTCGACCTCTCCGCCGCCGGGCAGAACGCCCGCAACCCCCAGGTCTCAGTCGATGCCGTCGGTGATGCGGTCGCCGTCTGGGCCCGCTACGACGGCTCGAACACGATCGTCGAAGTCGCGAGCGCCAGCCCGGGTGGCGCCTGGCAGCCCGCCCAGGCTCTCTCCGCCGCCGGCCAGAGCGCCGAATCCCCGCAGGTGGCCGTCGACCCGGCCGGTGACGCGGTCGCCGTCTGGGCCCGCTCCAACGGCACCAACACGATCGTGCAGAGCGCCGCGCGCCCGGCCGGCGGCGCCTGGGGGGCGCCGCACGACCTCTCCGCCGCCGGGCAGAACGCCGAATCCCCGCAGGTGGCGGTCGATCAGGCCGGCGATGCGGTCGCCGTCTGGGCCCGCTACGACGGCTCGAACACGATCGTCGAAGTCGCCAGCGCCAGCCCCGGTGGCGCCTGGCAGCCCGCCCAGGCTCTCTCCGCCGCCGGCCAGAGCGCCGAATCCCCGCAGGTGGCCGTCGACCCGGCCGGTGACGCGGTCGCCGTCTGGGCCCGCTCCAACGGCACCAACACGATCGTGCAGAGCGCCGCGCGCCCGGCCGGCGGCGCCTGGGGGGCGCCGCTCGACCTCTCCGCCGCCGGTCAGAACGCCCGCAATCCCCGCAGGTCGCGGTCGATGCCGGCCGGTGATGCGGTCGCCGTCTGGGCCCGCTACGACGGCTCGAACACTATCGTCGAAGTCGCGAGCGCCAGCCCGGGTGGCGCCTGGCAGCCCGCCCAGGCTCTCTCCGCCGCCGGCCAGAGCGCCGAATCCCCGCAGGTGGCCGTCGACCCGGCCGGTGACGCGGTCGCCGTCTGGGCCCGCTCCAACGGCACCAACACGATCGTGCAGAGCGCCGCGCGCCCGGCCGGCGGCGCCTGGGGGGCGCCGCTCGACCTCTCCGCCGCCGGCGGCAACGCCTCCACGCCGCAGGCCGCGATCGACCCGGAAGGGAATGCGGTCGCGACCTGGGACCGCTTCAACGGGTCCGCCTCGATCGTGGAGGCATCCGGCTACGACGCCGCCGGGCCGAGGCTCGACTCGGTGGGGATCCCGAGTGCCGGCACAGTGCACCAGCCGCTCGCCTTCTCCGTCGCTGCGTTCGACGTCTGGTCGCCGCTCGCGTCGATCGCCTGGAGCTTCGGAGACGGATCGAGTGCCGCCGATTCGAGCCCCTCCCACGCCTACGCGAGTCCCGGCGCCTACCCGGTCTCGGTGACCGCCGCCGACGACGTCGGCAACAGCACCAGTGCGGTCGGCATCGTCAGGATCTACCCGAAGGCGAGGGCGGGCCGCTACGCCCGCCTGCGCCACGGCCGGGCTCTGCTGCGGGTGTTCTGCCCCTCGACGGCGAGCTGTCACGGGAAGGCCAAGCTAATCATCGGGGTCACGGTTCGCCGGGGACACCGCATCGCGGGCAAGCGCCTGCAGGTCGGCAAGGCTCGATTCGTCATCCCCCCGAAAAGGACCACCACGGTTCCGGTGCCGATCAGTCGAAAGGGCAGGCGGGCGGTGCGGGCGGCGGGGCGAAAGGGAGTCAAGGCGCAGCTGACCGGGCCCGGAATCAAGCATCGCTCGGTGCTGCTGCTGCCCGCTTGAAGCATCGCCTGACCCGAACGAGCGGATCGAGGTCAAGAGGTAGGACAAACGTGGGGTAGCCCCAACCTCTGTGGACCGCTGGGCCCCTTTGCGGTGGTCGACGATGGCGGCCCGGGTGCATGGCGATCCACCCTCGTGCCGAGCCGTCGACATCATCTGCTCCAGAACCAATGCCAACCGTGAGCAGCGGCATGCCCAATAAGCCCGGAACGAGACTCGAACTCGTGACCCCTTCCTTACCATGGAAGTGCTCTACCAACTGAGCTATCCGGGCGGGTTTGGCTCAAGTGAGCCATACGGAACCTTCGCAACGGCTCCAGGCGTGATCTTAGACGTCGGTGTGACGGTCCGTGGCTGCGGCCGGACGCTTCGCCGCGAGGCCTCGATGGTGAAGCGCCTCGTTCGCAATTTCATCGCCAAGACCCTCGGGCTCTAACGGCCCCCGGGGGTGAACGCTCCATCAGAATCGCCGCCACACGCTTCGGCTCCTCGACCACCTGGCGGTAGGTGAGCCGGACTACTTCGAAGCCGCGTTCTCGCAGCTTGAGGTCCCGCTCATGGTCGTCTTCGAAGGCGGCGCGACCGCGGTGATAGCGGTAGCCGTCGGTCTCCACGACCAATTGCCGGTCTCGCCAGAGGAAGTCGACCGTCAGGGGGCCGACCCGGGCGTTCACCTCCGGCATCTGCAGGCCGTGGCGGCGGCAGAGTCGCAAGAAGAGGCGCTCGAGCTCGCTGCGAGTTCGATCGCCTTCGGCATGCGGCCCGAGCGGCAACCCGAGCATCTCTGCCTGGCGGATCGCGCGTCTCAGTTCCGCCGGCGGGAGGACATGGCGCAGGTCGGAGAGCGTCCGCGCCGGCTTGGTGACGGGGATTCCCCGATGGCGGGTCACCTTGTCCGGTGTCAGCGTGGCGCAGCGGTGCACCTTGATACCGGCACGTCGTCGCCGTCCTCCCCTGGATGGCAAGGCGATGTCTACAGGGCCCGGCGCCGCCGGCAGCAGCCTCCACAGCGTTGCGGCATCGCGGTGGCTGACCACCGCGCCGGCGGGGAAGGCGAGGACGGCGGCCATGCAGCGCTTCTCATGTGTCAGGCCGAGGTGGCCGACGGCATAGACGCCCCGGTGCAGGCGGTGCAGGCGGCCGGCCTTCATGCGCCTGTGGACCGCAGCGTGATCGAGCCCCTCCTCCCGCAGCTGCCGGATCGACACAACTCCGTGCTGGCAAGCGGCGATCGTCGCGATCAGTTGGTCGGGCGGGGCGCCTTTCTCTCGCATATCGTGAGTAAGGCGCCCCGGCACGCCGGTTCGCCCCCACGGCGGATTCGCCGGGTTGTCGCAGCGGCTCCGGCATTGGCCGGTAATTGGCCTGTACTCAGGCGGCGCCGAGGGTGGCGGAGAGCTCGGGTGGGCTGGCGAGCGATTGGAAGACGACGCAGTAACGCTCCGTCAGCTTCAGCAGCGTCGCCAGCTCCTCCTCGCCGGCGTCGCTGTCCAGCTCGAAGGAGAGGCGGATCGCCGAGAAGCCGACCGGGGTGTCGCGGTCGACCGCCATCGTGCCGCGGAAGTCGAGGTCGCCCTCGGCCCGCACCCTCCCCGACTCGACGGCGATCCCCAGTGAGGTCGCGACCGCGCGAAGCGTCACCCCGGCGCAGGCGACGAGCGCCTCCAGAAGCATGTCTCCCGAGCAGAGCAGCGAGCCGTCACCGCCGGAGGCCGGGTGGAGCCCCGCCTCGGCGAGGGCGCGCCCGGTGTCCACCGAGCAGGAGACTCCCTCGCCGAGGGTGCCGCTCGCCTTCAGGGTCACCTGGGCGCTCTCAGGCTGCTCGCGGTAGCGCTCCTTCAGCGGGGCCTGCGTTGCCCTCAGCTGCTCGGGTTCCATCGAGAGGAGATTACGCCGCCGCGGCGGCCTGCTGGGCCGGCGCTGGGCGCAGCGGGCGGTCCAGGACCACCCGAGTGCCCCTGCCGGGAGCGAGGGTGATGTTGCGGACCTTGACCCGCTCGGGCTTGGGATCGGGGGCGCTGATGTCGGCCCGCTCGAGGATCGTGCGCAGGACGATTCGCATCTCGTATTCGGCGAAGGCGGCGCCGATGCAGCGGCGGATGCCGCCGCCGAAGGGGATCCAGGCGTAGTTGTCGGCCTTTTCGTCGAGGAAGCGCTCGGGCCGGAACTCCTCCGGTTCGGGGAAGAGGTCCTCGCGGTAGTGCATGGCGGCGATCGCCGCCATGACGAAGGTGCCGGCCGGCAGCTCGTAGCCGCCGATCGCGGCCGGCGTGGTCAGCTTGCGGGCCACGTCGACGATCACCGGGCGCGCCCGCAGCGTCTCTTTCACCGTCGCGTCGAGGTAGTCGTCCTCGCCGGCGGCGAGCGACTCGCGCAGCCTCGTCAGCGCCCGCGGCGAGCGCAGCAGCCGCTCCATCGCCCAGGCCAGCCCGGTCGCCGTCGTCTCGTGCCCGGCGCCGAGCACGGTGACCAGCTCGTCGCGCAGCTCCTCGTCACTCATCGGGCTGCCGTCGTCGTGGCGGGCCTCCAGAAGCAGCGAGAGGATGTCGCCGCGCTCGGAGCCGTCCTCGTCGCCCTCGGCGCGCCGCAGCTCGATCTCCTCGTAGATGAACTCGTCGAGGGCCGCGCGGGCGCGCAGGAACCGCGACCATGGGCTCCAGCGGCCGAGGTCGCGGCGCAGCATCGGGAAGGCGAGGACGGCGCTGACCCGGTCGCTGAACCTCTCGATCAGGCGCTCGAAGCGAACCAGCCGTGCCTCGTCGTGGACCCCGAAGACGGCGCGCATGATCACCGCCAGGGTGATCCGCTGGGTGTGGGGGCGCAGGGCGAAGGGCTCGCCGACCGGCCAGCTCTCCATCTCCTCGAGCGTCACCTCGCGGATCAGCTCGCCATAGCGGCGGATCTGCTCGCCGTGGAAGGGCGGCAGCAGCAGCTTGCGTTGGCGCATGTGCGGGCCCTCGTCGAGGGTGAGGACGGAGTTCGGGCCGAGGGCCGGCTCGAGCACGGTCGCGTTTGCCTCGCCGGCGTGCAGTTGCTCCGGAGAGCCGGTGAAGAGCTCTTTGACCAGGGCGGGGTCGGCGACGTAGACCAGCCGGCCGAAGTACGGGAACGACAAGGTGAAGATGTCGCCGTGGCGGCGCTGGAGGCGGATCAGGAAGCCGAGCGGGTCGCGGGCGTAGCGCAGGGCCTGGGCCAGCGCCGGCGCGCGCGAGCCGGGGGGCCTGGCGCCGGTGGCCGTCGCTTGCGAGCTTCCCGCTTGCTCCACCGGACTGACCATACGACATCGGCTGGCTGCTCAGCCAGCCGATCAGGCGGCGAGAAGCCGGGGGGACGGCTCAGAAGACGACGGTCCGCGCTCCGTCGAGCAGGACGCGGTCGTCGAGGTGGGCCTTGACCGCGCGGGCGAGGACGAGGCGCTCGATGTCGCGGCCGATCCGCATCAGGTCCTCGGCCTCGTCACGATGGCTGACCCGGGTCACGTCCTGGTCGATGATCGGCCCGGCGTCGAGCTCCTCGGTGACGTAGTGGGCGGTGGCGCCGATCAGCTTCACCCCGCGCTCGTGGGCGCGCAGATAGGGGTCGGCGCCGACGAAGGCCGGCAGGAAGCTGTGATGGATGTTGATCGCCGGCGCCTTCAGCTCGGCGAGAAAGGCGGGGGAGAGGACCTGCATGTAGCGGGCGAGGACGAGCAGGTCGATCCTGTCCGCGAGCAGGTCGAGGACGCGTCGCTCAGCAGCTTCCTTGCCGTCCGGCTCGACCGGCACGTGGTGGAAGGGGAGGCCGAGTGAGGTGACCTGGTCGGCATGGTCGGCGTGGTTGGAGATGACGGCGGCCAGGTCGGCCCCGAGCTCGCCGCTGCGCCAGCGCCAGAGCAGGTCCGAGAGGCAGTGGTCCTCGCGCGAGACCATGATCGCCACCCGCTTGCGCTCGCTCGACTCGGCGAAGCGGTAGTCCATTTCCAGGGGCCCGCCGACCTGCTCCTCGAAGCGCCGCCGCAGCGCCTCGCGCTCGTCCTCGGCCGGCGGGTCGAAGACCATGCGCATGAACAGCCGCCCCTCGCCGGAGGAGTGCTGGTCGGCGTCGACGATGTTGAGCCCGGCGTCGGCGAGGAAGCCGCTGACCGCGGCGATCAGCCCCGGCCGGTCCGGGCAGGCGAGCAGCAGCCTCGATGTGGGGGTGCGGCCGACCATGCGGGGATGATGGCGTCTGACGCGATGACCCGCAGCTCGAGCCCTCCCCTGGCAACTCCGTTGCCGTACCACCCGCGCACCCACTCCCACCGTGAGCGGGGTCAGCTGCTAGGCCTGCGCGAGGCCTGCGCGATGGCGATCGGGGGGATGATCGGCGGCGGCATCTTCAGCGTGCTCGGGGTGACGATCGACCTCGCCGGCCACCTCGCCTTCGCCGCCTTCCTCCTCGGCGGCGCGATCGCCGCGCTGACCGCCCGCGCCTACGCCCGCCTCGCCCTTCACTCCGGCCGCTCGGGCGGGCCGTTCACCTACCTGCGCGAGGAGGGGCACGATCGGGAGGCGATCTGGGTCGCCTGGCTGCTGATCGTCGGCTATGTCTTCGCCCTCGCCGTATACGCCTTCACCTTCGGCCACTACACCGCCAACGTCATCGGCGCCCCGGCGGCGGTCGCCCATCTCGGCAGCGTCGCCATCCTCGGCGCCTTCGTCGCGATCAACCTGCGCGGGGTGTCGACGTCGGGGTTGACCGAGGACCTGGTCGTCCTCGTCAAGCTCCTCGTCCTCGGGGGGATCGCACTGGTCGGCATCGGAATGTTCTCCCCGGACCGGCTTGCCCCGCTCAACGACAACGGGTTGCTCGGGGTCTTCCTCGGCGCCTCGGTGATCTTCGTCGCCTACGAGGGCTTCGAGCTGTTGCCCTACGACTTCGACGACATCGAACGCCCCCGCGTCACCCTGCCCCGCGCCCTCTACCTATCGGTCGGCGTGGTGGCGCTCGTCTACGTGGCGGTGACCCTCGCCTCGCAGATGCTGATCTCGGACCGGCTGATCGTCGAGCGCAAGGAGGTGGCCTTCGCCCTGGTCGGCCAGGAGGCGCTGGGGACGTTCGGGCTCTGGGCGGCGACGGTCGCAGCGCTCTTCTCGACCAGCTCGGCGATCAACGCGACCCTCTTCTCGACGGCGCGCCTGGTCCGCGACGTCAGCGTGGCCGGCGAGCTTCCCGCCGCGCTCGGGCGCGAGCACGGCGGGCTGCCGGTCGGCGCAGTCGTCTGGCTGGCGCTGTTCGGCGCCGCCTTCTCGTTGCTGCCGGGGGTGGCCGAGATCGTCTCCTTCGGCTCGCTCACCTTCCTGCTCGTCTTCGGCTTGGTCAACCTGATGCACGCGCGCCACACCGCCCGGCCGGGCTGGGACCGTGGCCTCGCCTACCTGGGTGGCGTCGCCTGCTATACGGCGTCGGGGGGGCTGCTGTATTACCTGGCGCGCTCCGATCGCCTCGCCCTCGGCCTGATCGCCGCCTGCGCGGCCGCGATCGGGATAGCCCGCCTCGCCTTCGTCAGGTCCCGCGATGTTTGACCGCGACGCCCGTCCGCGCCTGATCGCCCTGACGACCCTGGGGCTGATCGCCGCCGGGGCCCTCCTGCAGCTGCTCGGCGCCCCGACGGCCGGGGACGCGGTGTGGGCCGCGACCGTCGTCACGATGCTGGTCCCGCTGACCTGGTCGATCGTGCGGACGCTCATGCAGGGGCGGGTCGGCGTCGACGCGATCGCCCTGGTCGCGATGGCGGGCGCGCTGGCGATCGGCGAATACCTCGCCGGCGCCGTGATCGCGCTGATGCTCTCCGGGGGCAACGCGCTGGAGGCGGCTGCCCAGCGCCGCGCCCGGCGGGAGCTGACCGCCCTGCTGGAGCGGATGCCGACGATCGCTCACCGCCGGGCCGGCGAGGGGTGGGAGGAGGTACCGGTGGAGCGGCTGGAGCCCGGCGACGTCGTGCTGGTTCGTGCCGGCGAGCTGGTCCCGGTCGACGGCGCGGTACAGAGCGACGAGGCGGTCATCGACGAGTCGGCGCTGACCGGCGAGTCCCTACCGGTCACCCACGCGCGTGGAGCCGTCGCCCGGAGCGGCGCCGCCAACGCCGGGGCCGCCTTCGAGCTGCGGGCCACGCGCCTTGCCTCGGAGAGCGCCTACGCCAACCTGGTGCGGCTGGTCCGCGCCGCCGAGACGCAGCGGGCCCCGTTCATCCGGCTCGCCGACCGCTACGCGGCGCTCTTCCTGCCGGTTACCCTGGCCATCGCGGCGGTCGCCTGGGCGGCCAGCGGCGACGCGGTGCGCGCGGTCGCGGTGCTGGTCGTCGCAACTCCGTGCCCGCTGATCCTCGCCGCGCCGATCGCCCTCATCTCGGGGGTCTCGCGCGCGGCCCGCTCCGGGGTGATCGTCAAGGGTGGCGGCGCGATTGAGCGCCTCGGCGAGGCTCGCACGGTGCTGCTCGACAAGACCGGCACGCTGACCCTCGGAGCGCCGGCCGTGCAGGAGGCGATCCCGCTCGGGGACCTCGACCGTGACGAGGTCCTGCGACTGGCGGCCTCGGTCGACCAGCTCTCCGCCCACGTGCTCGCCGAGGCGCTCGTGCACGACGCCGAGGCGCGCGGACTTCGGCTCTCCGAGCCCGTGGACGCAATCGAGGTGCCGGGGCAGGGGATGGAGGGCAGCGTCTCGGGCCACCGGGTCGCGGTCGGCAGCGCGGCGTGGTTGCAGCGGCGGGGCTATGAGGTCGACAGCGCCGAGGGCCTCGCGGCCGACGGCTCCGACGCAGGCCTCGCCAAGGTGTTGGTCGGCGTCGACGGCAGGCTGGCGGGCGTGATCGTGATGGCCGACCATCTTCGCGACGACGCCCGCGAGCTGGCCGGCAGCCTGCGCGAGATCGGTGTGCGGAGGGTGGCGATGGTGACCGGAGACCGCCGCGCTGTCGCCGAGCGGATCGCCGCCGAGACCGGACTCGACGACGTCTATGCCGAACAGAGCCCGGAGGACAAGCTCGACGTCGTGCGCGGGATGCGCGCCGACCCCGAGCTGGCGCCCGTGGTGATGGTCGGCGACGGCGTCAACGACGCGCCGGCGCTCGCCCTCGCCGACGTCGGGATCGCGATGAGCGGCCCTGGGGCGACGGTCTCTTCGGAGACCGCGGACGCGGTGATCACGGTGGATCGCATCGACCGCGTCGCGACGGCGGTCTCGATCGGCCGGCGGGCGTTCGGCATCGCGCGCCAGAGCGTCGTCTTCGGGATCGGTCTCAGCGTGGTGGCGATGGGCTTCGCGGCCTTCGGCTACATCTCGCCCGTTGCCGGCGCACTGCTCCAGGAGGGGATCGACGTCGCGGTCATCCTCAACGCGCTGCGGGCGCTGACCGACTGACCGCGGTGCGCCTCATTCGGGGCATACGCCGGATAGGAGGCGCTCCGGTCCGCAAGATCCGGTTCGTAGGCTCGTCTGCAGAGCGGCGGCTCGTGCCTGAACAAGTGACGATCGGCGCTTACTGCAAGCGAAGTGTGACCCCAATCACCTCCGAGCGCTCGGGATCTCTCCATGGTCCCGCGCTTGCTTACAAAACGCACATATTT
The DNA here is from genome assembly GCA_963838035.1 of uncultured Solirubrobacterales bacterium. Taxonomy (GTDB): domain Bacteria; phylum Actinomycetota; class Thermoleophilia; order Solirubrobacterales; family 70-9; genus CAVVNN01. Next base: position 8,209 of record CAWIPM010000007.1, on the reverse strand, counting down.
CATCCCTGTCCTGATTGCTGCGATCGCCTTCCCGGCCGCGGCCATCGCTGCGAGCGGTGCCGGCTCCGCGCCGCGGATCGGCATCGCCGACGCGAAGCCGGTCGAGGTGGCGGCGCTGCAGCGTCCCGTCGAGAGCTTCCACCGCGCGATTCGCGTGCAGGTGCACAGGATCCGCGCCGAGCAGCGCAGGCATCGCCGCGCGGCCTTCGCCACCCTCCCGGGCGGCGTCTCGCTGGCCACGCTGAACTCGATAGCGGCCTGCGAGTCCGGCGGCGACCCCAGCGCCGTCTCCTCCGACGGCAGCTATCGCGGCAAGTACCAGTTCGATTACGGCACCTGGGAATCGGTCGGCGGCCACGGCGACCCCGCGGCGGCTCCCGAAGCGGAACAGGATTACCGCGCTGCGCTGCTCTACGCGCGCTCGGGCTCGAGCCCCTGGCCCGTCTGCGGCTGACGCGGTGGGAGGGGGCCGCCCCCTCCCTTACGATGCTGCCATGAGCGCGAAGCGCGAAGTTCTGCAGTGACAGAGATCGGTGCTGAGGCGGTTCGCGCGCCGACGCGGGGGAACCGGAAGCTGGAGTCGTTCCTCGACGCGGTCAACGGGGACGAGCAGGTGCGGGGCTGGTGGTACATGGCTCAGGTTCACGCCGAGCGGCTGGGGATGTCGGACCACTCCTGGGTCCACGTGCAGATCGTCCTCAACGTCGCTCTGCGCCTGCTGCGCCTGCTGGTCAAGGCCGGGGTGGAGCCCAACGTCGTCTCCGACCATGGGATGTCGCCGCGCGACGCCGAGGTTGTCGTCGCCGGCGGCGCGCTCCTGCACGACATCGGGATGTCGATCCACCGCGCCGACCACGAGGAGTACAGCCTCTTCCTCGCCCATGGCTCGCTCGACCGCCTGCTCGCCGATTCCTACAAGGAGCCGCAGCGCACCGTGATCGCCTCCGAGATCCTGCACGCGATCATCGGCCACCGCCGCCGCGGCGAGCCCTACACGGTCGAGGCGGGCGTCGTGAGGGTCGCGGACGCGCTCGACATGGCCCAGGGGCGCACGCGGATCCCGATCGAGGCGGGCCAGGAGGGGATCCACTCGATCTCCGCCGCAGCGGTCGACGAGGTCAAGATCGAGGCGGGGGAGGAGCGGCCGGTGCGAATCGAGATCGAGCTCAACAACTCGGCCGGCATCTTCCAGGTGGACGACCTGCTGGCGACGAAGATCCGCGGCACCCCCCTGGAGGGCAAGGTCGAGGTGGTGGCGAAGATCGAGGGAGAGAGCGAGAAGCGCCTGCTCAGCGGCTTCCGGTTGGCCTGACGACCGTCAGGACAGGCGTTCGAGGTCGTAGCGGCGCCGTTCCTTGCGCTTCTCGAGTTTGCCCTGGATCAGCGACATCGCGATCACCAGCACCGCGAAGAAGGCGATCACGCCGAAGCAGAAGAAGGTGACGGTCTTGTCCGTGGTCGGGCCGGCGAGGCCGACCCCGTTCTCGGCAAGGGCCGCGGGCGCGGCGACCAGCAGCATGGCCAGCGCCGCGAAGACGGCGGAGGCGATCTGTGCCCGGCGCGAGGGAGCTTTCACGCCCGGCAATCTAGCGCAAGCCGCGGCCCGCTTCTCCCTCCCGTCCGTCGTCGGAAGCCCGCAATTACGGGCCTTCGCGCTGTGAAAATCCTGTGAAACCAGGGGGTTCGGGGCCCGATCCGCCCTCGCAGGTGCATACAATCGCCCCCGTGTCGAAGGTAGACGCGCTGTCACCCAAGCAGGCGCCGCCAATTTGAGCACGTCCTCCCACCAGATCAGGCTCGCTGTCGTCGACAGCGACAGTGGCTTCGTCACCGTGCTCGCCAAGCGCGCCGACGCCGCCGGCTGGGAGTTGCGCAACGTCGGCGGGGCGATTCCGCCCGAGGAGCTGGTGGCGATGAAACTGAACGCGCTCCTGGTCGACCCGGAGGTCGTCGGCGAGGAGAGCTGGGCCTACCTCGAGCGGGTCTGCGGGATGCTCCCCGACCTCGGCGTGGTCGTCTGCACCGGCCGCTCGACCGTCGCCCAGCGGGTCCGCGCCCTGCGCCTCGGGGTCGATGACTGGATCACCAAGCCGTGCCATCCCGAGGAGGCGCTGGCTCGGATCGAAGCCGTTTCGCGCCGTCGGCGCCGCTGGCGCCCCGAGGTCGAGGCGGGCCCCCTGCGTCGCCGGCGAGATGGAGATCCGCGCCGACCAGTTCCAGGCCTTCGTCAGCGGCGACAGCATCGACCTCACCCGGCGCGAGTTCGAGCTGCTGCAGCTGCTGGCCGAGGCGAAGGGCCAGGTGCTGGAGCGGGAGACGATCTACCAGCGGGTGTGGGGATACGCGATGGCCCACGGCGACCGCTCGGTCGACGTATTCGTCCGCAAGCTGCGCCAGAAGCTGGAGAGGCGCTCGCCGGGCTGGCTCTATATCCACACCCACTTCGGCGTCGGCTACCGCTTCGACCCCGAGCCGGTGGGCGGAGCCGTCGAGGAGGCTGCCGTCGAGGAGCCTCTGGCCGAAGCTGCGCCCGCTCCCCTCCCCGAGCCCGCTTCACAAGCCGTTCACAGTTCCTTCACGGCCGGATAACTCGCGCCCCCCGGGTCCCACGCGATCCTGGCCGCTATGGCGGGAGAGGACCTGGTCACACCGCAGCAGCCGGGTGAGCGGCTGGAGATCCGCCCGGGCGAGCATGCCGCGCTGGTCGACGGGCGCCCGCTGAGCCTGACCATGCGCGAGCTGCAGCTCCTCACCACGCTCGCCTCCCACCCGCAGCGGATCATGACCCGCGAGGAGCTCTACGCGGAGGTCTGGGGGCGGGAGCCGCGACACGCCGACCGCTCGGTCGACGTCTACGTCAGCCGCCTGCGCTCAAAGCTCGGCGAGGCGCTTCCGGAGCTGCGCCTGATCCACACCCACAACGGGATCGGCTATCGCTTCTCCCCGGACGGGTGATGCGCTTTCCGCCGCCCGAATTCGGCCTTTTACATCTTTTTCACATCCCCGATACAGCGAGGTAACAAGCTGTCCGGGAGCCGCTGAGAGTGTGATCGGAATGCGGCCCATGGGCCGATCGGGAAGTCATCAGATCAACGAGAAGGAGACAGAGTGACTAGCTCCAGATGGATTGCTGTCATCGCCTCCGCGTCGGTTATCGCCCTGAGCGTCGCTGCCTGCGGAAGCAGCAGCAACTCGAGCGGTGGCGGCGGTGGAACGATCAGCGGCGCAGGCTCGACCTTCGCCCAGCCGATCATCAGCCAGTGGGGATCCGAACTGAAGGAAATGGACAACCTCACGGTCAACTACAACGCGATCGGCTCCGGCGGCGGAATTGCCCAGTTCCAGGCGAACACGGTCGATTTCGGCGACACCGACTCGGCGATGAACGACGAAGAAATCGAAGTCGCCGAAAAGAACGGCAGCACGGTGCACGTGCCGATCGTCTTCGGGGCGGTGACCGTCTCCTACAACCTGCCGGGCGTCGAAGCAGGCCTCAAGCTCAACGGCGAAACTGTCGGCAACATCTACCTCGGCAAGATCACCAAGTGGGATGACCCGGCGATCGCCAAGCTCAACCCCGGCGTGAAGCTGCCGAGCACCTCGATCACGGTCGTCCACCGCTCCGACGAATCGGGCACGACGGCGCTGTTCACGCAGTTCCTCGACGAAACCAACAAGCAGTGGCATGAACAGGTCGGCACCGACAAGACCGTCAAGTGGCCAACCGGCACCGGCGCCAACGGCAACGAAGGCGTGGCCGGGTCCGTCCAGCAGACCGAAGGCGCGATCGGCTACGTCGAGCTCGCCTACGCCCTGCAGAACGAATTCACCACCGCGGCCGTTCAGAACAAAGCCGGCAAGTTCGTCACGCCGACGTTGGAATCGACCTCCGCAGCGGGTGAAGGCGTCAAGTTCCCGCCGGATCTGCGCTTCAGCGCGATCAACGCATCGACGGCCCCCGCGGCCTACCCGATCGCCTCGGGGACCTTCGTGATCGTCTACGAAGACCTCTGCAAGGCGGGCAAGAGCGAAGAAGTCGCCAAGAACGTGGTCACCTTCCTCGACTACGGTCTCGGCGAAGGCCAGAAGGTGGCCGAAAAGCTCGACTACGCCGGGCTGCCGCCCGAACTCCTGAAGGCATCTCAGGAAAAGGTCGGCGGCTTGAAGTGCAACGGCAAGCCGATCAAGACGTCCTAGGGCGGACGGGACGCCGAGGACAGAAGTAGAGAGTGGAGGCGGGAAGGCACGCGGCGATGAGGGGCAGGCGATCTCTGGATCGCCCGCCCCTCTCCCGCCTGCCCGACCGCATCCTCCGATACGGGTTGACGGCGATCTCCGCCGCGATCCTGGTTCTCCTCGCCTACTTCTTCGTCAAGCTGGCGCTCGAAGCGAAGCCGGTCTTCGAAGAATTCGGGGTCATCGGCTTCATCTTCACGAACAACTGGGACGTCTCCAGCGCGATCTACGGCGCCCTGCCGCTGGTGGTCGGGACGCTGATCACCTCGGCCCTGGCGCTGGTGATCGGGGTTCCGGTCGCCGTATCGGTCGCACTGTTCCTGACCGAGCTCTGCCCGCGGCGCCTTCGCGGCCTGCTGACGGTCCTCGTCGATCTGCTGGCCGCCGTCCCCTCGGTCGTCTACGGCCTCTGGGCCTTCTACTTCCTGATTCCGAAGCTGAAACCGGCCGAGCAGTGGTTCGCCGACACCTTCCACTTCATCCCGTTCGTCGCGACCGAAAACGTCGCCGGCCCCAACTACTTCATCGCCGGGTTGGTTCTGGCGATCATGCTGCTGCCGATCGTCAGCGCGATCAGTCGTGAGGTCCTCTCCACCGTGCCCGGCGATCAGAAGGAGGCGGCGCTCGCCCTCGGGGCAACCCGCTGGGAGATGATCCGCACCTCGATGCTCCCCTACTCCCGGCGCGGAATCGTGGGCGGCTCGATGCTCGGCCTGGGCCGGGCGATCGGCGAGACGATCGCGGTGACGATCGTGATCGGCGACAACCCGATCCTCGGCCACAGCATCTTCGACCAGGGCTACACCCTGGCGGCGGTGATCGCCAACGAGTTCGGCGAGGCGGCCTCGAACCCACTCCACAAAGCGGCGCTGATCGGCGCCGGCCTGGTTCTCTTCGTCCTCACCCTGCTGGTCAACTCGATCGCCCGCCTGATCGTGATGCGCAGCGAGCGCGAGGGTGGCCCGCCGATCGTCGCGGAGGGGGTGTTCTAGATGGAGGCCGGCTCGATCGCGACGCAGGGCCTGCTTCCGCCGATCAGCCCCCGTCGCCGCCGCATTGACAGGGCGATGCGCTCGCTGCTCTGGTTGGCGACCGCGGTGGCGATCGTGCCGCTCGTCCTGATCATCGTCTACATCCTCAACAAGGGCCTCGGCGCGCTCAGCGTCGAATTCTTCACCACCGATCCGAGCGGGAACTTCCTCGGCGCCAAGGGGGGCGTCAAGAGCGCCATCCTCGGAACGATCGAGATCGTCGGCTTCGCGGCGCTGGTCGCGGTGCCGCTCGGCATCGGCGTGGCCGTGTACCTGACCGAGTTCGGCGCTCGCGGCAAACTGGCCCAGGCAGTCCGCTTCTTCGTCGACGTGATGACCGGAGTTCCCTCGATCGTCTTCGGTCTCTTCATCTACCTGACGCTGGTCTTGGCCGGTACGGGTGGCTCCAGCTTCGCGGGCTGGAAGGGCTCGGCGGCCCTGGCGCTGCTGATGCTGCCAATCGTCACCCGCTCCGCCGAGGTCGTGCTGAAGCTCGTCCCCGAATCGCTTCGGGAAGCGGCGCTGGCACTCGGTTCCCCTCGCTGGAAGGTCATTCTCCGCGTGGTGCTGCCGACCGCAGCGTCGGGGATCGTCACCGGGGCACTGCTCTCAATCGCCCGAGCCGCCGGCGAGACCGCGCCGCTCCTCTTCACGGCGACGATCGTCAAAGCGACCACCTTCAACCTGAACCAGCCGATGAACTCGCTGCCCGCTCAGATCTACCAGGATCTCAAGCAGCCGAACAACGAACTCGTCCAGCGCGCCTGGGGCGCAGCCCTGACGCTTGTTGCGATGATCCTGATCCTCAGCTTGGTCGCCAAACTGATCCAGCGAAGAAAAGGCGTGACAGGGGCCCGATAATGAACCCGAATGGAGAGGCCTCGCCGATGACCGACCGCAACGACCCGGACGCCGCAGCCGGAGCGAGCCGCCCGGCCACCGGCGCCGGGCCCGAAGCCCCGCCGCAGGCATCGGGCCGATCCGCGGAGGCTGAGGTCAGGCCGACTGCCTCCGCAGCCGGGGCCCTGCACTCGGTGCGCCTCGAGGGCCTCAGCGCCTACTACGGCGAGCACCGTGCCGTGAGCGGCGTCAGCATGAGCTTTGGCGCCGGCGACGTCACCGCGATCATCGGGCCCTCGGGCTGCGGCAAGTCGACGATGGTCCGCTGCATCAACCGCATGCACGAGGAGATCCCCGGTGCCAGGATCGAGGGCCGGATCCTGCTCGACGACCTCGACCTGCACGGACCCGGGATCGACGTCGTCGCCGTGCGGCGCGTGGTCGGCATGGTCTTCCAGAAGCCGAACCCCTTCCCGACGATGTCGGTGTATGACAACGTGGCGGCGGGGCTGCGCTTCATCGGCGTGGGGCGCAGCGAGCTCGAGCCGCGGGTTCGCAGCGCGCTGAACGCCGCGGGCCTCTGGGACGAGGTCAAGGATCGCCTCGGCAAACCGGGCGCGGGCCTCTCGGGCGGGCAGCAGCAACGCCTCTGCATCGCCCGCGCGCTGGCGGTGGACCCCGAGGTGCTGCTGATGGACGAGCCATGCTCGGCGCTGGACCCGATCTCGACCCTGCGGATCGAGGAGCTGATCGCCGAGCTGAAGGAGCGGGTGACGATCGTCATCGTCACCCACAACATGCAGCAGGCGGCGCGGGTCGCCGACACGACGGCCTTCATGCTGAGCGGCGAGCTGGTCGAGGTCGGTCCCACCGAGAAGCTCTTCACCAACCCCGACGACGACCGCACCGAGCAGTACGTGACCGGGAAGTTCGGCTGATGAGCGCGGAGCGAGCGCAGCATCCATATCTGGTTCTCCGCAGGCGAGCGAAGCGCGGGACCGTGTGATGGCGGGGGAGACCAGGACCCAATACCAGGAGGAACTGGACCGGTTGGAGGCCAGCGCGCTCGGCGGCCTTGACCTCGCCAGCGCCGCGCTCAATCGCACCCTGGAGGCGGTCGAGCACACCGACGTCGAGCTGGCGCAGCTGGTCATCGCCGACGACGATCGCATCGACGGGCGCTACCTGGAGGTCCACCAGAGCCTGATCGCGCTGCTCGCCACCCAGTCGCCGGTGGCGACCGACCTGCGGCTCATCTCGGCGCTGCTCCACGTGCTCAAGAACGTCGAGCGCATGGGTGACCAGTGCGTGAACATCTGCAAGATGATCCCGCTGTCGGGCAACGAGCCGCCGGCCGACGAGGAGATGGTGAAGCTGATCCTCACCATGGGTCGCCAGACCCGCACCCTGATCGGACAGGCGAAGCTGGCCTTCGGGGAGCGCGACGTCGAGATGGCGCGCGACCTGGTCCGCCAGGACGACGTCGTCGACAATCTCAATCGCGACTGCTTCCGGCTGGCGCTGGAGATCGGCGACGACGCCGACAAGCGCGAGTGGGCGATGGCGATGCTGCTGGCGGCGCGGGCGATCGAGCGGATCGGCGACAACGCCGTCGATATCGGCGAGCAGGTCGCCTTCGTGGTCACCGGGCTCTTTCGCGAGTTTGAGGACGCCTCGCATCCAGCGCCTTAGCGAGTGCCCCGGGGAGGAGGGCCTGCGGGTGAGGCGCCCGTTCTCGGCTTCCTTCCCGCGCCAGCCACGCGACATGCGTTCAGATCCGACCGGTTTGGGAACATGATGGGAACAGTCCCGCGATGCTCTGCGCTGCCATAGATATCGGCTCCAATACGACCCGCGTGCTCGTCGCCGAGCCCGTTGACGGGCAGTTGAAGAAGGTGATGGAGCAGCGGGCCTACACGCGGATCAACAAGGCGCTCGGCGAGGATGGGGCGATCCTTCCCGCGAAGGTCGAGGAAGTCTGCGAGGTGGTGGCGACCCAGGTCCGTCTCGCCCGCGAGTTGGGGGCGCAGACGATTCGCTCGGTCGCGACCGCCGCGGTTCGCGAGGCTCCCAACGGCGAGGAGGCGGCGCGGGCGATCGGA
>CAWIPM010000006.1:0-313019 GCA_963838035.1 uncultured Solirubrobacterales bacterium | reverse complement strand
GTCCCTCCTCCGGCATGGCTTCACAGAGCGGAATATGACCCTCAGTCAGCGGATCGGAGGGTCAGGGTGTCAACAAAGTGTCAACTCGTCGCGCCCTGCCGCCCCTTGCACGTCTGGGAACCTCACGCGCAGTCGTCGGGCGAACATGGAGGCGCGCTGCCGGGGCAGTCTTGGATGCTGCTGCCGAGCAGTGAGCGACGCAAGGGGGACAACGTCCGCCCCTCCCACTACGCCGCGCCCCACCTCATCTCGGGCGCAGAGATTGGCTTTCTAGCGCGGAATAGCCCACGACGCAGCACTCCATTCCAGCAGGGCGTTGGTGATACCCGGTCTCGCAGTCATAACGCGCTGTGGCTACACCTAGATGCAGGTTGAGACGCGCAGCACCCATGCCCCGGCATGCATGAGACGGCCGATCAGCTGATCCGGACTCTGGCGAGCCGCCTTAGCCCTAGGCCGGCGGCTGCCGCAGCCACCACGATCGCTGCAACCAGACCAACTTCACTGGATGTCGGATAGCTCCGATTGATGACTGATGGCTCTAATAGAGCGTTGGCGCCACGCGTTGCTTGACCCCCGCCCGCCCGCGCAGGTCGCGATCCGGGATTGCTGCGAGCGCCATCGTTAGAGCACCCACCAGCGGCGCTTCCACCTCCTCCCCGAGCGACCCCCACGCCGAAGAGTGGCGCTTGCTTCTGAGGCTTCTTTTGCGCGGGAGCGGATGCGCCGCGAACAACGAGTTTTGATCCGGATCGAGCTGCGGCGGTCCGGGCCGGACCGCCAGGGCTAACCACGAAGGCGCGCTGGGTGGTGTGCGATAGTTGCAGGGTGAGTAGTTCCGAGCAGTCCGCCACCCGCCTCATCGCCGTCGCCGAACTCGGAGACTCGCAAGTGGCCGTTGTGGAGGAGACACCGCACGGAGCCCTAGCGGTAGGCATCAGCGCTGGCAAGCCATTCGCCGTCTCGAACCGCTGTCGCCATCTCTTCGCCTCGCTGGGTAAGGGCCGCGTGACTGGCGAGGGTTGCTTGGAATGCCCATCGCACGCATCACTCTATGACGTCGGAACCGGCGAGATGGTGCGGGGCCCTCAGGGTGCATTCAAGCCGGTGGCCGGCGCCGTCAAGGCAACGACCGGCGCCCGAGCCTTGAAGACATACCCGGTCGAGGTGCGCGACGGCGCCATCTGGCTGGTTGGCTGACGGCCAGGGTCCCAGCTCGTCGGCCTTGCGCCGCGCACTCCAGCGCGTTTCACGCTCGCCTACGGCTCGCTGCTCAACGCGCTGGATGTCCTCCTGCGCTTCCTCGTCCATACCGGCCTCCGTGACTCTCGACATGCTGACCTCCTGGGTCTAATCGAGTGTCCGGTCGGAACCGGGTGCGGGGGAGCGGGCCCCTCCGCCACCTCGCGGTGATACTCGATGGTTCAGGTCCTCCGGAAGCTGGGGTAGCAGCAGCGGCCAGACCCGCGTGTCCAAGGGACTAAGGGACCGCCAGCCCACCTCTGGCCGGAGACTACCCTGGAGGGAGCGCTGAAAAGGGCGGCGGGGACTGAATCGGGGCTGGGCCGATCCCAGGGTTGGACTTCTAAGGCACGACCGTCCATTGCAGAAGTTTCATCCGCCGCTTAGTCCATTCATAGGTTTTCCAAAGAAAGACGCACTAGCCTAAATGGATGATCAAGTCAAATTCCTATGACCGAGTGCTTGATCTCCTAGTTGCCGAAGCTAGTCGTGTCCCCTATTTACGGAGTGCTGTGAAGCCCCGTGACGCGCGCCCCACTTTGCCCGAGCGGCGACCGAACCCGAAGGCCGCGTCCGGCGTTCGAATTCGCCCCTGACCCGCTTTCGGCTCACGTCAGACCGCCCGGTGGCCGCGCCGGACTGCCCGAGCTGTTGTCCCGACCCTGCGACCCAATGTAGGGTCGATGATGCAGGACGGAAAGAAAGGATCGCGGGCGTGAACCTCATACGGTTTTGCCGCATCGGAACCCTCCTTGCCGGATTGACACTCGTCGGCTGCGGCGGCGGTAGCTCTCAATCGAACACGAATAAGCCGCTGACGCCCCTGCAGGAAAAGCTGGTCAGAAGTATGCCCGCCACTCCCCCTCCGAACCATCATCACACTCTGTTGCAGAGTCACGAATGGCTGCTCAGGGAATTTGAAAAGTGTGCCAGGATAACGCACACGCCGTTATCGGAAGCTAAGGAATTCGGTCCGGCGCCATACAGCGAATGCACGAGCGTGGTGATTGAAGCAGCTCATAACGCGGGCTGGTAGAGAAACACCGAACGGGACGATTCTGCCCGGGCCCTGACTACCCTCAATGGGAGGGTCAGATACGACGATCGCCCGAGCAAGCTGCGGAAGTGCCGTCGACGAGTCACCGGTGGTGAATCGGAACCTGAAGCGTCCTTGGTGTGACTATTTAACAGAGATTGGCGGGCCTGCCCATGCGTGGCGCTCGGCGGCTATTCGAGCCCTCACGGTGCGACAACAATCCGTCGATCGGAGGCAAGTAACGCCGCGCAACGAATGAGCCAGGCCATGTTTGACGGAGACCGTGATCTACCCCCGAAAAAATGGAGTCGGGATTCTGGAGTCAGGCGGCTTGGGTTGCGTTGTGTAGATCCTCGTATTCGGTGTGCCACGATTCTTTGGGAGCCACGGCTGCAGTTTGCCCAATGGCTGCCGAATCGGAGTGCCAGCTATTGATGCCATTCCCACGGCGAAAGCCCCGCTAGAGTTGGGCTTCTTGTTGTTTTCTGCTAACACCGAGGTGTTGAAACGAGGGGGCGGCGAGCGCCTCAGGCAGCAGCAACACGGTAGGCGACCTGGGGCTCGGTCTTCCCCTTCAGGGTGAGTTCCTCGCGGCTTCCCGGCGGCTCCGGCAGGCCCGCCGCGACGCGCTCGGAGAGGACGATCTCACCACCCGCAGCCTGGGCCTGCAGGCGGGAGGCGGTGTTGACCACGTCCCCCACTGCGGTGAAGTCGTAGAGGGCGCGTTCACCGATGTTGCCGACGAAAGCCTCGCCGAGATCCATCCCGATTCCGGTCTCGGCGAACGGTCCCTCTGCGGTCCCGTAGCCGACCATCTTGAGAAGGCGCCGACCGTGGGCGAGCATCAGCGCCGGCACCTCATCATGGTCGACGTTCCGCAGCACGTCGGGCAGGTAGAGCGCCATCACCTCGTCGCCGATCAGCTTGTCGATAATCGCCTTCGGGAATAGAACGTCCTCTGCGCAGCCGTAGAAACGGGTGAGCAGGCGCGACACTTCGGCAGGGTCGCCCAGCTGCTCACTCTTGGCCGTGAAGCCGCGGATGTCGGCGAAGAGGACTCCGGTCAGCATGGTGACCCCGCCGGGGGGTGACGTCTCGACGCAGGACGCGCAGACAGTCGGGTTCTTGCGCGAGGGCGTGTAACCGAGCGGTTTGGCAACGTAGCGGCCGAACCCGGCGAATGGTGCGCCGCATCGGCCGCAGCGGGGACTGCTTGGCAGGGTGCGCCAGACCCACCGGATCGCCCGCATCATCCGGGTTCCTTCCATGTCGTAGTAGGCCTGCCAGTCCTCCTGTTTGAGCGGTTCGCCGCGCTTGCGCCCGGCGTCCTTGCGCAGCTTCCGTAGCCCCGTGCGCTGCCATAGGTTCAGCTTCTCCTGCTCGGCGACCGACCTCTCCTCCATGCGGCTGATGCTATCCCGATGCCCAGCCGCCGGAAAGACGGCGGTTTTCAATCCGCATTTGCAGCATCACGGGTGTCAGCAAGGACCCTCATACCCGCAGGCGGCGCGGGAAGACCGACGCGATCGACGCCGAGCTGGCGGCGCGTCACGCCCTCGCCCGCCCGGCGGCGGTGATCCCGAAGCAGACGACGGGGATCGTCGAGTCGATCCGCCAGCTGCGCGTCGCCCGCGAGAGCGCCGTGAAATCGAGGTCAGCCGCGATCCAGCAGCTCGGCGATCTGATCCCACCGCGCCCAGCGAGCTGCGCGAGCGCTCGCAACACGCAAGACCCTGCAGGGCAAGGCCGGCCTTTGCCGACGTCTGCGCCCAGACCACAGTCGCCTGCAGAACCCGGTCAACGCCGCGAAGCTGGCGCTGAGAAGTCTCGCCAGGCGCATCCTGTTTCTGGACGGTGAGATCGCCGAGCTCGACGCGCAACTCACACCCTTGGTCGCCAGCGCTGCCCCCAGGACCACCGCCCTGCTCGGGGTCTCCACCGGGCACGCGGGACAGCTCCTGCTGACCGCCGGGCAGAACATCGAGCGGCTGCGCAGCGAGGCTGCCTTCGCTGCACTCTGCGGCGCCAGGGCGGTCCCGGTCGCCTCGGGCAAGCGAGGCCGCCACCGCCTCAACTACGGCGGCGATCGCCAGGCCAACCGGGCCCTGCACATGATCGCCGTCTGCCGTCTTCGCTACTGCCCCAAGACCCGCGCCTACGTCGCGCGCCGCACCAGGGAGGGCAAGACCAAGCTCAGGCTCTTGCAAAGGACGAGGACCGAGCGTCCCGCCCCAGCTTGACAACGATGCCGCTCCGCGCGAGGAGCGGCAGGTCACGATTGCATTGCTCCGCATCGAGATTTTTGAGGAAACAAGCGGCGAATGGACTCGCGGGGAAAGGGACGCCCCACGCGCCGGTACCACTGCCCGACTTGACGCGCTCCAAGCGGCGGCGTAGCCTCGCCACGACTGGATCGCTCGGGAGGAAGTCGGGTCAGCGTCGACGTGGGACAGCGTGAATGAGAGAGGCGGCGCAACCACCACCAGGCAGGAATACGGTGGGGATGGTGCTTATCGTCTTCTTCTGCGCATCGGCGGTGGCACTCTCGGCGGTGCCGGCGACCGCCAGCGCCTGCGCATCGCTGAGGAAGGTGAAGTCCTTCCACGGGCACGCGAGCGCCAGCATCGTCGCACTGACCAGCGGCTCGGATCCTGAATCCGGCGGGACCGAGACGATCGGTTTCGGGCGGGTCGCTCAGCAGCTCGCCATCAATCTGACCGAGAAGGTCAAGGGCCACGGGATCGTCGACTTCACCGGCTCGGCGACCGGCGGCAAGCTGTCCGTGGATGACACCTTCGAGAACTCCGGTGCCGACATCGCCGGCGAGGCTAAGTACGACCACCCGCTGCCCAAGAATCGGGGCGCAGTCGACTTGCTGCTCAATCGCAAGACCTGCGAGTACAAGTTCGAACTCGGCTTTATTGTCAAGCCCACGTTCGACGGCGACGCGGAGGTCAATCCAGGCAATCTGGGTGAGAATGTCTCCAGCCAGGCCAAGGGCATAGCCGGAGATCTGAGCCTCCACGGCTTCGCTGCGTCTGGGGCCTACCCGGAGTGCAGCGATCCTCTTCTCGCCGCTGGAGCCTGCGCGGGCATAGAAAGCGGCTGGATGGGCGATTTCATCGATCTCTTCGAGTGCGGTTCCCTCGACACCAGCGCTTGCACGCTGAGCAACGAACCCGAAATCGGTCACGCTTCATTTTCGTGGGATCTCAAGCCGCGGTTCGTCAAGCGCGCGAAAAAGTAGCTGCGGCCTGCCACAACGACCGTCAGGATCGACAAAACCCTCCTCGGTTCTCGCGGGCGACGCGCGAGGAGCTTGATGGCGTTGATCGCAGGCGCGATTTGAACCAGTGATCTTTCGGCCTTGCCCTGCAGGCGAGCCCTGGTCGACTTCTGCTTCGGACGACGAAGAGCAGGCGTCGCCTCCTCAGCGCTTCAGGACAGCACCCGGCGGCGAAAGTTGCGCAGACCGAGGGTCAAGAAGACGACGCAGAATCCGATCAACACCGGATAGACCACATACAGCGGCATGTGTGATGCCTCGGTAAGGCCCGCGCGCATGCCCTCCGCGACGTAGATCAGCGGGTTGATGAGGACCAGGATCTGCAGCCAGTGGATGCCGTCAACCTGGACCGGGGATAGTTTCGTCCACTGGTAATAGGTGCCGCCGAGGAAGGTCAGTGGCAGCACCACGAAGCCGAACATGAGGCCGATGTTTCGTGGCTCGAAGCTGGTTCCGAGCAGCAATCCGAGCGAGGTCATGGCCACGCAGGCGAGTGGTATCAGGGTGACGACGATCCACCAGTGAAAGGAGAGATGGGCTTCGACGCCGGGTGCGTGGACCACGGCGGCGATCGGAAAGACGACGAGCGCCGCCAGCGCGCCCTGCACCGACCCCGACATTACCTTTGCGACGGCGACGAGCCAGATCGGGCAGGGGGCCTGAACGCGGTCCTCGATCTCGCGGGTGTAGCCGAACTCGGTTGAGAGCTGGAGGGCGACGGCCTGGATGCCCTGGAACATGATCGAGATCGCAACCACCCCCGGCACCAGCACCGTCGCGAATGCCGACTCGGCGATAGGCCCTCCCCCGCCCCCGACCCCCTGGCCGATCGAGGGGAACACATATAGGAAGACGAAGACCAGGAGGAAGGGCTGGACCAACGTGCGGATCAGGAACTCCGCGAAATTCCGCCTCAGCACCAGCAGGTCGCGGAGGATCAGCGCCAGCAGCGCTGAGCGGCTCGCCTGCATCGTCGAGCGCGTCGGTGTGAGCGCGACATGGCCCATGGCGCCGGGCTGGGTGGCGGTGGGCATCAGTCGCGAAGCGCCTTGCCGGTGAGGTTGATGAAGACGTTCTCGAGGCTCGGCTCGAAGACCGAGAGCTCGGCGACCTCGAAGCCGCCGCTCTCGGCGGCGTTCACCACCCGTGGCACCAGCCTCTCGGCGTCCCGCACGTGCAGCTCCACCCCACCGTCCACCTCGCGGGTTCGGGTGATGCCTGCGATCTCGCTCTGTAGCCGCGCGGCGAGGGCAGCCTGGTCGCCACCGGCCTTCACGATGACGATCTCCTCGGCGCCGACGGAGCGCTTCAGCGTTGCCGGAGTGTCGAGCGCGAGGATCTTGCCGTGGTCCATGATCGCCACCCGGTCGCAGAGCTGGTCGGCCTCCTCCATGTAGTGGGTGGTGAGCAGGATCGTCTGGCCCTCGCGGTTCAGCGCACCGAGTATCTCCCACAGCGCCAGGCGGCCCTGGGGGTCGAGCCCGGCGGTCGGCTCGTCCAGGAATAGGACGGCTGGGCGGTGGAAGATCGCCCGGGCCACCATCAACCGTTGGGCCATCCCGCCGGAGAGCGCGAGGACCGAGGAGTCGGCCCAGTTGGAGAGCTGAAACTGACCGAGTAGCTGTTCGGTGATGCCGCGGGACCGCGACGCGGAGATGCCGAACAGGCGCCCGTGGTAGTAGAGGTTCTCCGAGACCGTGAGCTGGCGGTCGAGGGTGTTCGTCTGGGAGACGGTCCCGATCAACTGCTTGGCCAGGGCAGGGTGTCTGACAACGTCGATCGCGCCCACGAACGCGGACCCTGAGCTGGGGACCACCCTGGTGGTCAACATCCCCACCGTTGTCGTCTTACCGGCCCCGTTGGGACCGAGCAGGCCGAATATCTCGCCGCGGTGGACGCTGAGATTTAGCTCGTCAACCGCGGCGAAGTCGGCTCCGGCATACACCTTGGTGAGATCGACCGTGCGGATGACCTCGCGATCCCCATTCGCAAGCGAGGCCGCGGGCCCATCTCCCTCGGCCACGAATCCGTAGGACTGTGCCTTGGCTGTTCCGCCGTCGGCCATTTGCGGCCAGCCTATCTGCGCTCAGCAGGCTTCAGCCGGGGGCGAGAGTCCGACGAGGCGAGCGTGCCGCCCAGCGACGCTGGCTCGCCGATAAGTCAACCACGGGAAGGAGCACCTGATGCGCCGCTTCGCCTGGTATGGGCGCCTCTTCACCAAGGACAAGCAGGGACGCAACGTTCTCCTTCCCCTCCCAGCGTAAGGAATGCGCCGGCAAAGCCGAGGAGCTGGGGTCCGGATAGAAACCTAGCGTCCGTCATTCCGCCGCCGCTTCCGCTTCCGCCGACGTGCACCCAACCGTGCACCCAACTCGCGACTTTCGGGGGAACTCAGGTCACCCTCGCGTGCCTGAGAGGCGCCGTCGGAACCCTCAGATCCCTGCGTGTCGTCGATCATATCCGCGTGTCGGGGGTTCGAGTCCCTCCTCCGGCATGGCTCAGTCGCGCTTGGCGTAGTCCCCAATCTCGCCGAAGTCGATCATCACGCAATCCTCCGGGCCCACGACCTCGGCGTCGTGGCCCGGTGGGATTGCGACGACGTCACCGGCGTTGATCTCGGTCTCCGAGCCGTCGTCCATGTAGATCCTCATGCTCCCGGCTAGGACGTAGCCAAAATGGGCGACCTGGCAGGAGTCTGTGCCTGCGATGGGCTTCACGTTCTCCGACCACTTCCAACCGGCCTCGAAGGTGCCTTCTCCGACCGTGTGCCCGGCCAGCTTGACGACGCGAGCCTGGCCGTTGCCCTCGAATGGGCGGGTCTCGTCGGGAGACCCGAAGTTCTTGACCTCAACTGGCATCCGCTCCTCCTCCTTTGGTTTCCCCGCCCGCGTTCGACCCTACATCTGCGGGCGCGCCGTGGCAATGGTCCATTGAGACACCGACCAGTCGAGACGCCCGACGCAGTCGCGGTCAGGTCTCTTTTCCGCGGCTGAGCATCATCGCGACCTGCCGTGGGCCGCGGAGCCCCCGCTGCGCAAACCAGCGCTTCCCCGGACCTGCCGCCCGGCGAGGATTCGCGCTGAGCCGCCCCGAGAGACCGCTTGGGGTGTCAGCAGGGTGTCAACGCAAGCCACGGATGCAGCACGCAATGCGAGACGCCGGTGGGCCGAAAATCGCCCTTTAGCGGCGAAACCCCCCAACAGCCCGCACTCCACCGCAATCGCGCCGTGCGATCATAATCCGCGCGTCCGGGCGCGTCCTCCTCCGGCACTAGCCCCAGAGCCAAATCGCGGCCCTGGAGTACCCCGAAAGGGCAGGGTGCCAGCGTAAGTGCCAGCATCGGGCGGGGCACCGGCTCCGCCCCCACCCTTCGATCTCTCCCGTTTCCAATCGGCAGAGCGGAGATCGAGGCCAATCACATTGCACTGCGCGGTAGTTGCAACGCGGCTGCTCAAAGCGGTTTTTAGGTTGCGATCTCACGTTTCTTGTTACTGATATTGGGGCACTGAGTGGAACCGCGTTCAACGACTTCCGCTGATCCAGATCAGCGACGATCAGGAGTCCGACGAGCTGTTTATGGAGATGTGCACGACAGGGCAGTGATAAGGTGCGGTCCGCTGAAGAACCCTTGCGAGTGGTTGAACTCCCGCGTTCGAGTGAGACGGAGGAAGCCAGCGTGTTGAGATACCGGCGTCTCGTCTGGCTGTTAGCGCTGGCTTTCTTGCTGCTCGGCTTGCTGATGGCGCCGATTGCATCGGCCGGCTGGCTGCCGCCCGTCAATATCTCGGAAGGGGGAGCGGCGAACCCCCAAGTCGCGCTTGACTCCGAAGGGAACGCGACGGCGGTGTGGGAGCGCTGGGATGGTGTCCACGGCGTGGTCGAAAGCGCCTTCAGGCCCGCGGGCGAGCCCTGGGGCCACCCGGAAGTCCTCTCCGGCGCGCAGGGCGGCGAGTCGCCCAAGGTCGGGGTTGACCGCAACGGCAACGTCACCGTGGTGTGGGAAATCTACGGCTGGCCAACCATGTTCGTGCAGGCGGTCGAACGGGCGCCTGGCGGCAACTGGACGACACCCGTCGACATCGCTGAACTTCCGCAGGCGGCCGATTCGGAACCTCGGCTTGCGGTCGACTGGGAAGGCAACGCCACCGTGGTCTGGGTGCAGGGCGGAGTGATCATGAGCTCGTGGCGACCGTTCGCCGGTGGATGGAGCAAACCAGCCTCCCTCTCGCCTCCGAACAGCTACACGCCGCAGGTGGCGATGGACGCGCGCGGCGATGCCACCGTCGTCTGGATGCACGACAGCAGTGCCCAGCTGGTGGTCGAAAGCGCCTATCGGCCAGAACAAGGCGGCTGGGAAACGGCAAGCCTCGTCTCTGTGCCCGGGGAAGAAGGGGGCGACCCCTTCGTCGCAATCGACGCCAGGGGCGACCTGTTGGCGGCCTGGCGGGGTGCGTACGAAGGCGAGGGGTTCGTTCGCGCTGCCTACCGGCCGGCCGGTGGATCCTGGAACGAGCCCGTCAACGCCTCGGCTGCAGGAGAAGAAGTCGAACCGAACTCGGTGCGGACGGCGCTTGACCCAGAAGGCGACGCGATGGTCGCCTGGTCCGGATACCACACCGAAGTCGGCGGATGGAGCGTCGTCCGAGCCGCCTACAAGGCGGCTGGCGGGGCATGGGAAGCACCCGTATCTCTGTCAGCGGCAGGGGGCAACGGCTTCCCCTCCGACGTCGTCTTCGACCAGAGCGGCAACGCGGCCCTGATCTGGCAGTGGGCGGACTCCTCGAGGAACCTGATTCAGGCTTCCTATCGTTCTGCGGGCGGCGAATGGGAAGCCGCTGTGAACCTTTCGGGGGAAAGTGGGCAGGCGGTGGACCCCGTGGTCGTGCTGGACGCTCCCGGCGACGCGACCGCCGCCGATGGGGACGCGACCGCCATCTGGGACAAGGGATCAGTGGTTGAGGCGGCGGGCTATGACCCGGGGGGAGCGCCGGACGTGGAAGTGGAAGCGCCCGAAGAAGCCGAAGTTGGCGAACCGGTGGAATTCGAAATCCCGAGCGAAGGTCTCTACTCACCCGAACTCGAATTCGGCGATGGCGGCAAAGCCGCCGGATCCACGGCTGTGCACACCTACACCGCATCGGGCGAATATCAGGTGACGGCGGCGGCGGCCGAGGAGCTCGGCTACCGCGCGAGCG
This sequence comes from uncultured Solirubrobacterales bacterium, assembly GCA_963838035.1. Lineage (GTDB taxonomy): Bacteria > Actinomycetota > Thermoleophilia > Solirubrobacterales > 70-9 > CAVVNN01. The sequence goes on along the minus strand of CAWIPM010000006.1, from coordinate 302,260 downwards.
CGGTGCGTGAGATCAACATCGTCCCGTCTGGCAGCTTGGCTCGCAGCGAAGGGGAAGAATCCCCGCCCCCACAGGGCGAGACGTCACCGCTGCTGGAAGTAGAAGAGCGGGGGACGACCAAGCAGCCGAGCTTAGCCTCGCGGCGCGAATGCGAAGCCGCGCGGGCCGCGCACGCCCGCACGCTTCATCGCTTCCGCCTCGTGCAGGCACAGCTCAAACGAGGCGGCGGCGAGGGCGGGCGACTGAGTCACCGCGCTCACCGGCTGCTGAGCGCTCTCCGCCACGCGCGCCATCTTGCATACGCCACTTGCACCGTTCAGTACCGCCCGACGCTGCGGGACTAGACTCATTTGTACTTCCCCTCACCGTCTGCGGGAAGAAGCGGACCGTGCTCGGCCTCTGGGGCAACGACCCTGGCGTCACGCTCGTCCTGGCCGAGCATCGCCTTCCGTGAGGGTGTCGCTGGCGATCACGAACTCGTTGGAGCTGCGCTCCTCGGTGCGGACGAACTCTCCTTCCAGAGCACCGACGACTTTGATGTGCGCGACTGCTCCATAACTGAAAATCGTGGAAGACCTGGCGGCCGGGATCATCATCAGTACCGCTCGGAGATTCGAACCCCGGTTTCCGGACAGAGAAAACGATCGTGTGGGGTCCGTAAACCCGATCGTGGGTCGCGGAGCGTGGTTTGAGCCGTCGCCTGCGTAGAGTCCTGCGCCCGTTGTTGAGTGGAGGAGCCCGCCGTTGCTTGTGTCGTTCTTGTATCTCGTCCTGCGAAGGACGATCGAGCTCATCCTGACACCGTTTCTACAGGGAGTCAGCGTGATCGCGGGCCGCGCTGTCGGAATGTGATCGCGCCGCTCGATTCCTGGCCCCCGACCACGGTGGCGGCCGCCGTCGCGCGTAGCCGATGACGCTGTGTGAGCAGTCCGCGCGCCCGGCGACTGAGGTGGAGGGCGATCCGCTTTCCGACTCCCGATGGAATCGTGAAGGTCCCGTGGGCGAGCACGATAGTCATTGCTCGGCGCCGGCCTTTCTTACCTCGCTTCGACCTGGTGCTCAGCCGCACAGCGCCGCGGCACACCATTCCCGCCCCGCCGCTGCAAGACATCCGCAGCGACACGTTCGGCTGGTCGGCCGGCAGGGTTTCGTCCTCGATCTCGACTTCAAGCAGTCCTGGGGTGATCCGGCCGATTCTGTTCGCACTCGGCTCGGTGAACCACATGTTCCCGTCGGGGCCCGCCGTAATCTCGATCGGATCGCCTCCGGCAGGTAGCGCGAACTCGGTAATCCGTCCTTTCGGCGTAATCCCCCCGATTCTGTTCGCGCTCGGCTCGGTGAACCACATGTTCCCGTCGGGGCCCGCGGCGATCCCGGTGGGTCGGGCGGCCGGGGTGGGAAGCGGGAACTCGGCGGGGGCGTCCGGCGAGGGCGAGGACAGCAACGACCTGCGCCCGATCTGGTTCGCCGCCATCTCCGTGAACCAGAGGTTGCCGTCGGGGCCCGCGGCGAGGTCGCCCGGTTCGCTGTGTGGGGTCGGGATGGCAAACGGGCCGAGCGTCGCTTCGTTCTGCGGGCCAACCCAGAGCCAGCCCAGATAGCCCGACGCTCGAGCGCTGACCCAGAGTTCCCCGTCGGGGCCCGCCGTGATTCCGGTAGCACGACTGGACCAGTTGTATTCGCTCTGGAACGAGTACCAGGTGTAGTCGCCGTTCGGGGCCATGAGGCCCACCCTTCCCGCACCGAGCTCGGTGAAGAGCACTTTGCCGTCGGGGCCGACGGCAATCGCCGTTGGCTGAGATCCATTCAACCCAAGTGGGAACTCGGTTATCTCCCCCGCGGTGGTTATCCGCCCGATCTGGTTCGCCGCTTGCTCGGTGAACCACAGGTTTCCGTCGGGACCGGCGGTGATGCCCACGGGCTGACTATTGGCGGTCGGGACCGGAAACTCGGTTATCTCGCCCCCGGGAGTGATCCTGCCGATCTGGTTCGCCGCTTCCTCGGTGAACCACAGGTTTCCGTCGGAGCCCGGGGCGATCCCAGTCGGGCGGCTGCCTTCCGTCGGCACTGAGAACTCGGACACTTCACCCGGCGCAGCCATGGCCATGTTCGTCGGCACCGACAGAGCGAGCAATGCGGCAACCGCCAATAGTGCCCCATTGATGCGACTCACCCCACGCGAAGTCCCCATCATCCTTGGGACAATCTACCGTGCAGCAACGGGACGATCAAACACATGAGTGGGGCTTCCGCCATGCCGGAGGAGGAACTCGAACCCCCGACGGCCGGATTATGACCGGGCCCGCGCGTTGCCTGGCCTGGACCCCTCCAACGTTGTCACCTGAGGCCGCGTGAATTGGTAGTCGCTTCTGACTCCTGGGCATCCTCCCAGGTCTTCCTCACCTCCTTCGGGGTGCGGTAGCCCAACCCCGAGTGGGGCAGGTGGTGGGAAGTCTCGACGTAGGCGGCAATCGCCGCCAGTGCATCGTCGAGGGTCTCGAACTCAGAGCACCAGAGGAGCCGCTCCTTCAGCTTCGAGTACCGGCGTTAGGTCCAGCCCCCAGTGGAGGTGTTCAGTTTCAAACCCGACCGGGCTGGAGCCAAGCGGTCCAGGGCGGTGGCTTGCCGCGCGTCCCGTAGATCCGGCCACCTGGAATTCCTTCAGGCGCAGTTACTCGGCGAAGAAGGCACGAGTTCGTTCGGCCACTAGCTCGCCCTGATCGCGCCTGACGCCGCCGGCCAGGGCTTCAGCGCCACGGTCGTGATTACTTCAGTCTGAAGTTGGCGCGCTGAGGACACGGGCCGACTGCCCGAAGACTCGTTGCCCTTCCTTGACAGGGCGGGAAGGGCGGGGGTAATGTCGGGCGCCAAGGCTGAGCCGACTCCAGGGGGTCTCCGATGCTCAACAGGAATCGCCCGTTGCCTTCTCCGGCATTGATCATCGCGGTGATCGCTTTGGTCGTGGCGGTTGGCGGCGGGACCTTTGCGATCGCATCGTCGCGCAACTCGACGACCAAGGTCGTGACGAAGATCGTCAAGAAGCTCGCGCCCAGGCTGTCGGTCAATCACGCGAAGACCGCTGACAGCGCGACGAGCGCGGACCACGCCGGCAGTGCGGACTCGGCGACCACCGCCGGCACGGTCTCCGACGGGGCAATCACGAACGCGAAGCTCGGCGGCAACGCTGTCACGGGCGCCAATGTCCAGGACGGTTCACTGACCGGGAGCGACCTCGCCGCGGAGACCATCACCGGCGCGAACCTGGACACCAACAGCGTCTCTTCGGACCTCGGCCTGCAGTTCCCGGCCGGGGCCTTGCCGCTCGAAGGCGAAGAAGAAGGCACGCTCTACACCCACAACCTCTGGACGTTGACGGCTGTGTGCAAAGACGAAGGTGGTGGGAATGCGCGTGCTGAAATCAAGCTCAGCGGCGCATCCGGCGGCGCACCCTTCCTATTGACGGTGGGCAGCGGAGCTGGTGCCCGCTTTGCAAGCGGCTCGCAGCAGCTGGTGGCAACACCGGTGTCCAACCTGACGGAGGTTCAGGGCGCCGGGTTCATTGCGACCGCCCCGCCCTTCAGCAACCACCTCAGCGGGGAGGTTCTGGCGGCCGTCGACTTCGAAGACCCCAGCCCACTGTCCAGCCCGCACTTCTGCTGGTTCGCCTTCGACGGGGCAGGCAGGTAGCCGGCCGCGGCGGAAGATTCTCGACCCGGCGGAGGCGCCGGTCAGGAGTTGGGGGCTCCGGCGAAGAAGTCGCGGCAGCGGGCGGCAACCAGCTCGGGGCGCTCATCGGCGATGAAGTGGCCGCAGTTGGGGACAAGCTCCACCTGCATGTCGTCGGCGTGGCGCTGGTAGCCGGCCAGCATCTCGGGGCGCAGCGCGGCGTCGTCGGTGCCGAAGAGGAGGCGGGTCGGCACGGTTAGGCGCTGCCCGGCGTATCGGCCCCGCAGGATCGGCCAGACCTCCCTCAGGTTGAAGACCCGATACATCTGCACGCAGGCCCGTGCTCGGGCCGGCTCGGCGAGGTTGTCGGCGAAGGCGCGCAGCGTCTCCTCGTCCCAGGCGCCGCGATCGGTGGAGGCGCCTACGAGGACCCGGGGGACGAACCCGCCGCCACGGTGCAGGCGATACCCGAGGCCGGGCGCCAGGATGACCTGCTGGTACCAGAAGCGCCAGGCGCGCGGCAGCGTCGCCCGCAAATTGACCCACGGGGGGAGGATGTTCAGGGCCTGAAAATGACTGATCCGCTGCGGCGCCCGCAGGCAGAGGAGGAAGCCGACCCAGCCCCCCCAGTCGTGGCCGACCAGCTTGACCCGCTCCAGGCCCAGCTCATCGAGGACGGCGAGCACGTCGCTCGCCAGGTTCTCCTTCTCATATCCCTCGCGCGGAGCGTCGGACCAGCCGAAGCCGCGCAGGTCCATCGCCAGCACCCGGTGGCGGTCGGCCAGCGCCGGCATCAGGTGCCGCCACTCGTACCAGTGTTGGGGCCAACCGTGCAAGCACAGCACCACGTCCTCCCCGCTCCCCGCTTCGGCGACGTGGAAATCCAGTCCGCGCGCCCGCACCCGGCGGTGGCTGACGCCGTCGACCTGCGGGGGCTCGCTCACCGGGTCAGGCCGCAGCGCCGACGCCGGAGCGGCGGAAGTCGAGCACGACTTCTGCCATCGAATCGGCATTGCAGGGGACGCCTTCGGGCCAGGGGCGGACCGGCTGCTCGTTGAGCGTCTTCAGGCCGTTGCCGCTGATCACGACGACGACGGTGTCGTCGGGGCGCAGGACCCCCTGCTGGGCAAGCTTCATCGCCGCCGCGACCGTGGTACCACCGGCGGGCTCGGTGAGCACGCCCTCGGTAGCGGCGACCAGCTCCATCGCCTCGATGATCTCGCCATCGGCGGCGGCCGCCGCCGAGCCCCCCCGGCTGCGCACGGCGTCGACGACGAGCGGCCCGTCGCCGGGCGCCCCGATCGCGAGCGAGCGGGCCAGCGTCTCGGGCACCTGGGGCACGATCTCCCCACCCTCGACGATCGCTTTCGTGATCGGCGAGCAGCCGGTCGGCTGGCCGACATGGAGCTTGGTCGCGGCGGTCTCCGCCAGGCCGACGACCTCCAGCTCCTCCAGGCCCTTGTGGACGCGGGAGGAGAGGGTCCCACCTGCCGCCGGCATCACGATGTGGTCGGGCGAGCGCCAATCGAGCTGCTCGACGACCTCGAAGGCGAGCGTCTTCGCCCCCTCGGCGTAGAACGGGCGAAGGGTGATGTTGGCGAACTCGATCCCGCTCGCCAGCGCCAGCTCCCGGCAGGCTCGGTTGGCCTCGTCATAGTTGCCCTCGAGCTGGCAGACCTGGGCGCCGAGGGCGCGGCAGCCGCGGGCCTTGGCGCGCTCGAGGTTGGCGGGGTAGAAGACGTAGGGGCTGAGGCCGGCCTTGGCGCCGAGCGAGGCGGTCGCGGTGCCGACGTTGCCGGTCGAGACGCAGCCGATCTCCTCTTTGCCCAGCTCAAGCGCGCGGGCCACGGCCATCGCCACCACGCGGTCCTTGTAGGAGAGCGAGGGGCGGTTGGTCGAGTCGTCCTTGAGGTAGAGCTTGCGCAGGCCCAGCTCGGCGCCGAGCCGATCGGCGTGGATCAGCGGCGTGTCGCCGGAGTGGCGGCCGACGCGGTCGGCGGCGGCGCGGTCGACGATCGGCATCAGCTCCTCGAAGCGCCAGAGGTTGCGCGGGCGCTCGCCCAGCGCAACCTCCGCAACCCTCTCCTTGGCCAGCTCGTAGTCGTATGAGATGTCGAGCCCCTTGCCGCAGCTCGGGCAGCGAAAGGCCGCCTCGGCGAGAGGCAGGCGCTCGTCGCAGTCGTGGCAGACGAGCGCCGTAGCGCAGGATCGGGTGCTCTGATTCATGCCCGGACTCTCATTTCCCCCCGCCTAGGCTAGCGACCCGAGCCGTCGATGTCTCCCCATTTCCGCCCGACAGGACGTTCGTCGCCTCCGGCCAGGCACCGGGCAGGCCGGGCCCGTCCTCCCATCCGGAGGCGATCAACAGCCCCTCGGCGGCGTGCGGGGCGAAGGGAGCGAGGACCCGGGCGAGCAGGACGAGGGCCTCGACCAGGGCCTCGGCGTCGGCGCGGCTGAGCTCGCCGCGGCGCTGGATCACCCGCTTCTCGAAGTCCTGGACTCGCTCGAAGAGGCGGGTCACGTCGCGCACCGCCTTGTGCATCTGCAGCTGCTCGAGGTCGGCGGTGACCCGGTCGAGGCCGTTGGCGCACCATTTGCGCAACCGCTCGCGCAGGAACTCGGTGTCAGCCGCGGCCTCGGCGTCGACCGACGCCTCGCCGACGGCGGCGAAGTGCTCGTGCGAGTACTCCCAGAGGCCGATCAGGAAGCGCCGGGCGAAGCGGATCGCACCGTCGTTCCAGTTGAGGGTCTTGGCGGGGCCGGCGGCGTAGAGGACGGCGAGGCGGACGGTATCGGCCCCATGGCGCTCGACCAGCTCGTCCGGGTCGACGACGTTGCCGAGGTGCTTGCTCATCTTGCGCCCGTCGGCGATCACCATCTCGTGGAAGAGGCAGCCGGCGAAGGGCTCGCCGTCGGCGAGGAAGGAGAACGGCCCGATGTCGCGGAGGGCCTTGGTGACGACGCGCTGGTCGAAGACGAAGCCGCCGCTGTCGTTGCCGGCGACGAGGCGCTCGGATGGCAGCCACCGCTTCAGGTCGGGGTGGTCGAACATCTCCTTCTCGCGCGCCTCCGGCGGCACCGCGGACGGCACCCAGAGCCAGAGCGCGTCGAAGTGGCAGTCGAGGGTGTCGGTCTCCCGCCTGGCCGGCTCGCCGCAGCGCGGACAGGCGACGTCGACGAAGTCGGAACGCTCGGCGAGTGGGTTTCCCTCCCCGGTCGGCTCGATGTCGCGGGGCAGGACGACGGGCAGCTCCTCGAGTGGCACGGGCACGGCACCGCAGCGCTCGCAGTGGACGATCGGGATCGGCGTGCCCCAGAAGCGCTGGCGCGAGATCGAGAAGTCCGAAGCGCGGTAGCGGACCGCCTCGCGCGCCTCGCGCCACGGCTCGACGCCGGCCTCACCGGTGTCGATGTCGGCCGCGCGTTGCAGGCGCTCAGCGAGGATGGCGTCCGCCTCGTCCGCCGCCGGTATTCCCAGGACCGCAGTGGGCCCGAAGCGAGCGTCGACCAGCGGCGAGACAGCTATGGGCAGAGGCTCCTCGCTCCACGGAACCGTCGCCGAGAGACCGGTGTCGACCAGCGGCACCGACCTGGCGTCGCGGGCGCTGCGCTCCCAGCCCCCCGAGCGAAGCTCGTCCAGCTTCTCGGCGACGCCGGTCTCGATCGGCCAGGCCTCGAGCGCGGTAGAGCGCGGGGAGAGCAAGACGAATGTCGCCGCCCCGACGATGTCCCGATGCGGCGTGAAGGCGATGAGGGGGGCGCCGTCGGGCCCCTCCAGACCCACCTCCACCCCGTCGCTGCGACCGAGTATGTAGCGCTGGGCGGCGAGCGAGAGCTCGTCCCAATCCTCGAGCCCGGAGAGGTTGCCGTCGTTCTCCTCGAGGTACGGCGTGATCCGCAGGAACCAGGTCGGGCGGCGGATCAGCCGCACCGGGTTGTGGCAGCGCCAGCAGCGGCCGTCCTCGACCTGCAGCGCCGCGAGCGTCGTCTGGCAGGTGTCGCACCAGTCAACGGTGGCGTCGTCGCGGTAGATCAGGCCGGCCTCCAGCAGGGTGAGGAAGAGCCACTGCGACCAGCGGTACTGGCCCTCGTCGGAGCTGTAGAAGACTCGCTCGTAGTCGAAGGAGAAGCCCAGGCGCCTCATCTGGCCGAGCATCCGCTCGCCGCAGCGCTCCACCCACTCGGCCGGCGCCACACTGCGCTCGATCGCCGCGATCTCGGCCGGCAGCCCGAAGGCGTCGAAGCCGAAGCTGAAGAGGACCGCGTCGCCGCGGGCACGGCGGAAGCGAGCGTAGGCGTCGCCGAGCGCGTAGTCGCGCACGTGGCCCATGTGGAGGTTCCCCGAGGTGAACGGGCTGGAGGGCTTGACGTAGACCGGTGCCCTGCCCTGCTCTGGGTCAGGCGTGCGGAAGGGGTCGCGCCGGGCCCAGACGGCCTGCCGAGCGGCCTCGACCTCCCCCGCGTCGTAGCTCGATTTCGCGCCGCTCATAGCTCTGTCTCCTATGCGCCCGGTGGGAATCGAACCCACGACCTTCGGTTGGAAAGACCGATGCTCTTTGGCCCCCTTGCGGAAGCCGTTGACCACTGAGCTACGGGCGCTCGCCGGAGGGTCAGTCTACATTCCGCGCCTGCCCGTCGGCAGGCACGGAATGGCCCCGGGAGCCCGCTCCTGTCTGTCCACGTGGCCCCGCCGCTTCGGCCGCAGCGGCGGCTGACCTCGTTCACCTCCATGCACGGGACGCGGAGGGCACCGAATACGACTTCACCTACGAAGTCGAAAAGTAGCCGCCCTCAGGCGAATGTCCAGAGCCTGTTGCCGAGGAAGTTGAACGGCATCGCGATCGCCACCGCGATCGCCTGAGCGGGGAGGTCGCCCATCCCGGCGCCCGCGACGAGCACCTCGAGCGCTGCCAGGTTGATCACCAACGAGGCAACGCTGACGATCAGGAAGCGGACCGCCTGAAAGGACGCCGGTCCCTCTCCCGGGCCGAAGGTCCAGTAACGGTTCCAGAGGAAGTTGTTTGTGACGGCGACGCAGAATGCGCCGACGGCTGCGATCGCGTGGTGGACTCCGAGGTTGCCGGTGAGGACGGCGAAGACGGCGAGGTTGATCAGGTAGCCGGAGCCGCCGACGATGCCGAACTTGAGCAGCTGGACCCAATTGGCGGGCTGGCGGGCGGCGGCGCCGAGGCGGTAGGCGAATTCCGAGGCGCTCATCTGAGCGCCTCGCGGCGAGACCGGCGGGGATGCAGCGACGCCAGCGAACCCCCTCGCAGGCCCGCGCGCCGCGGCACCATGGCCTGCGACGGCAAGCCGTCGATCATGACCCCGTTGCGGCCGAAGCCGGTGGGCAGGTCACGCAGGGTGTGGAACCAGACTGGGTGCGGGCGCCTTGACACGTAACGGGTAAGGGTAAGGCGCTGGAGCCTGACGCGCTCCACGGGTCGAAATGAGCGCGGCAGGGGAACCGGGCGGCCGGCGACCAGTGGCTTGCTCACCACGTCGATTTCCTTGATCGGCGGATGGCCGCTGTAGAGCCGCTGGGACCCGTCGGCGAGGTAGAACACGATCGGGTCGGCAGCGAGCTTCCAGGCGACGATCGCGCGCGGGCCGTGAGGCGGGCCGACTTCTTCGGTGAGAGTGCGAAAGTCAGGCCGCTGCAGGTTCGGAGTCTGGGTTACGTGGATGTCAAAGGCCAGCCAGTAGGCGCAGAGCGCGATCGCGAGGAGCAGCCCAAGGCGGCGCGCCCCGCTTACGGCGAAGCCGATCCCGGCGGCGGCCGCGAGCGGGACCAGAGCGGGGAGCAGGTTGCGCTCGACCACGTAGTCCTTCCCGGCGAATGCCGCGACGGTCGCCAGCGCCGCTACGCCTAGACCGATGGCAGCGCCGATCGCGGCGCCCCTCTTCTCGCGACGGGTCCCCCGCAGCGCCACCAGCAGCAGCGCGACGGCAATCAGAATCGCGGGGATCAGCGCGTAGCGCTCTCGCGGAGGCTCGGCGATGACGTGCCCGGTCTCCCCGATCAGGAAGCTGATGGCGGTCTCCCAGAGGCGGGTGGACAGCGGGCTCTTCTCGATCCAGCCGATGTGGGCCGGGTTGCTCTGGGCGGCGATCAGCGGCAGCAGCGCCAGCCCGACCCCGACGACGCCGCCGACCGCGAGCATCACGGGGCGCAGGCGGTCGCGCAGCGCGATGAGGAGCCAGGCGGCCTCGATCCCCACCGCGAACAACGCGAAGTAATGGCTGCAGAGGGCGAGCGCCGAGGCGAGCGCCCAGAGCGCCAGGTCCCGCCCGTCTCGGGTGCGCAGCGTGCGCGCGAAGAAGAGCAGCGAGAGGGCGCCGAAGAAGACCAGCACCGCATAGGAGCGGGCCTCCTGCGAATACCAGATCAGCATCGGGTTGACCGCGACGATCGCTGCCACGACGAGGCCGGCGCGCCTGCTCGACAGTTCCCGCCCGACGAAGTAGGCGACCGGGACGGTGGCTGCGCCGAACAACGCCGAGAGCGAGCGCAGGCCGGCTTCCCCGGTTCCGAACAGCTTCGCCCAGCCCCAGGCGAGCACGTAATAGAGCGGCGGGTTCGACTCGCTCGCTTTCACCTCGCGCAGCATGTGGATGAAGCTGCCGGGGAGCACGCGGGCGGCGGTGATCACCTCGTCGTGGTGGTAGCTCTGCAGACCGACGCTGGCGAAGCGCACGGCGACGCCGAGCACGGTGAGGCCGGCGAGCGCCCAGAGGACCGTCGCACGGGTGGGCACCAGGTGCTTTTCGTCCTTGCCGATTGCGGCAGCCGGGACGGTGGCTGCGGAGGATTCCACGGGACTGGAAGATTCGACGGGGATGCTTAGGTGGCCTTCAACGACTGTTAAAGCCAGGATAAAGCCGTACGGGCTCTATTCAGGGCATGCAGGGACTCTTCGGCATGTGCCGGTTCGGGCCGAAGGAGGGCGGGACGGCTGTCCGGGAGCTTCCCCATGAGGGGTTCGGGTGTGGGCCAAGTTGGAAGTCGAGCCGCCCGCCGCGCGCGAGCGTGCAGTAGGTGGTCCAGGGCCGCCCGTAGGAGCGGCCGTTGAGGCTTACGCTCCTCACGTAGCGAGCGGCCGCCGGGCTGAGGGCGACTTTACGCGGTCTCGGAGGTCTGCGGTGCTTCTTCCCCTTCGCAGGTTTCCGCTTCCTGAAGACGTAGGCGGTGGCCGTGATCACGGCCCGCCGGTGGCCTGGCATCGCAATCGAGGCATGGCCGAAGAGCGGGCTGCCGATCGCGAGCAGCCCCACCCCCGGCACCTCGGGATAGAGGCCGAGCGCGCCGAACACGTACCAGGACGAGAGCGTGCCGAGGTCGTCGTTGCCCGGGTATCCGTCGGGGGAGGTGTCATAGAGCGCGAGAGCGCGCCGCACCGCGCTCTGGGTTCCATAGGGCCGCTGCGCCCAGTCGTAGAGCCAGGGGACGTTGAGGTTGGGCTCGTTGCCGAGCAGCGCGTGGTCGGTGTGGGTGCCGCCGGTGCTGCCGTTGAGAGCGCGCAGGAAGTAATCGAGGCGCGCCGCGGCCTTGTCTCGCCCCCCCATCTCCCGAAAGAGGCCGGAGGGGTCTTGGGGAACCATCCAGGTGTACTGGAAGGAGTTGCCCTCGACGAATCCTCCCCCCATCAGGTCGTTGTAGGGGGTGAGGAATGCGCCGCTCGCGTAGCGCGGCTCGATCAGCCCGCTGGCCGGGTTGTAGAGGCGCCTCCAGGTGGCCGAGCGACGGATGAAGGCGCGATAGCTGGAGCGATCGCCCAGCTCCCGGGCCGCGAACTGGGCGATCGCAAAGTCATCGACGTTGTACTCGAGCGTCGTCGCCGCCGAGCCCCAGACGTCTTCGGGGCTGCCGTAGATCGAGTTCGCGTTGCGGGTGTTGGTGTCGACGTCGAAGGGGATGTAGCCGAGTGCTTCGTAGTAGCCGAGGCCCTGGCGCTCCAGGTAGGAGCCGTTGGGGCTGGTGCACGGCTGCGTCGCCCCCTTGACCATCGCCGCCAGCGCCGCACGGCTGTCGAAGCCCCCGGCTCCAAAGGCGGCCGCGGAAGCGACGATCGGGTCGGCGGAGTCGCCGACCATCGTCATGCTCTGCCCGTTGGCGTAGGGCCAACGCGGCAGACAGCCGCTCTGAGCCGCATCGGCGAGCAGGGAGCTGACCATGTCGGCGGCCCGGCGCGGAGCGAGGATCGAGAGCAGCTGAATCTGGCTGCGGTAGGTGTCCCAGCCGGAGAAGTCGGCGTACTGGATGCGGCCGCTGGTTCGATGCACCAGCCCGTCCATGCCGAGATAGGAGCCGTTGACGTCGCTGAAGGTCCGCGGCGCGATGAAGACGTGGTAGAGCGCGGTATAGAAGGTGTCGAGGAGACGAGACGGGCCGCCGCTGACGTGGATCCGGCCCAGAGACCTGTTCCAGGCGCTCTCGGCACGGGCTGCGATCGTTCCGAAGCCCAGTTCCGGGTCTTCGGCGGCGAGGTTTGCGCGGGCGTCTTCGACGCTGACGAAGGAGACGCCGACCCGGGCGAGCACCGTGCGGTTCTTGCGGGTGTCGAAGGTGGCGTAGGCGCCCGCGTCGGCGCTGGTCGGGGGGTTCGCGGGAGGGCTCTGGCTGTCGCTGGAATCGGTCGAGCCGGGGGTGAAGACGCTGCGCTGCCAGGTCCCGTAGGAGCCGAAGGGGCGGTTGAAGACAGCCGCGATGTAGACCTTGTAGCGGGGTCGCTGTCCGCAGAAGAGGCCGCTGGAGGCGGTGCCGTCGATCTCTCGCCCATCCGGGTTGACCTGGACGCTCGCGAAGTCGTCGGGCTGGGCGCTGCCGCCGGCGTTCACCAGCACGCTGGAGTGCGGGTTGCGGGGGAAAGTGAAGCGGGCCATCCCGGTTCGAGTCGTCGCGGTCAGCTCAGTCTGGATTGCCGCCCCGTCGACCGGGTTCAGCCGCACCGAGTAGTAGCCCGGGTGGGCGCGCTCACTGGCGTGAGAGAAGCCGGGCTGGAATTCGCCATCGAGAGAGGAGCCGCGAGCGGCCGGCGAGGATTCGAGCGGCTCCGTCGTCGGCAGGAAGGGGAAGTCGCCGTATACCTCGCAGCCGGCGCCGCTGAGGTGGGTGAGGCTGAAGCCCCTCACGTGGGTGTCGCGGTAGTCGTAGCCGCCGGCGCCGCGCTTGTCCGCCGGGGTGGTGTCGGGGCTCCACTGGACCATCCCGAAGGGAACGGTCGCGCCGGGGAAGTTGTGCCCGCCGCCGAAGGTGCCGGGGCCGGGCCTGGTGCCGGCGAAGGGGTCGACGTGGTCGGCGAGGCCCGCTGCCGGGGCGGCCGGAGCCATCACGGGAAGGGCCGCCAGTGCCACCAGAGTGACGATGCCTGCTCGAAGCATGAACTCGTACACGGTACGGGGCACTAGTCTTCGCGGCTCCTATGCGGGGCAGAATCGCCATCCTCGCGGCCGTCGCGATCGCCGCGGCCGCGCTCGCCCTCGTCCTCGTCCTCGGGGGCGGCAAGAGCACGAAACACACGCAGGCCGCCATCGTCTCGGTGCCAGGCGAGCCGAGCGTCAACATCGTCTCCCCGCGCAACGGGGCGCGTCAGCTCAGTCACGCGGCCGTGGTCAAGGTGGAGGTCCACAACTTCCACCTCTCCCCCCGGCACTTCGGCGGCGAGCCCCAGCTCGGCGAAGGAAACATCCGCTTTGGGCTCAATCGCGTCCCAAACTGCGTCGACCCGGTGAAACTGCGGCGGGCGATCGAGAGCCCCATCGGCAACGGCCGCCTCGTCGGGCGCTCCTTCGACTACCCGCAGTACTCGGGGCCCAACGGCGTCCTCGCCGAGCGGATCGGCGCCGCCGGCAGCTACTCGCCGGCGACGCGGCCGGAGATCTTCTACCGCGACCTGCCGCCCGGCTTCTACCGCCTCGTCGTCAACCTGGCCCAGAACAACGGCGCCACCACCCCGTTTCACGCCGTGACCAACTTTCAGATCCTGTCCAAGCCGGGCCATGGGTCCGGTCCGTGCAAGGGCGGCAAGGTCCCCAGCGCCAAGGCAGCCGCCTTCAACTGATTCGGGTCCAATACTTCACTTTGTATAGTCAGGTCGATGCGGACCTACCGCCGCCTGATGGGGTTCATGCGCCCCTACCGCCGCCAGCTCTGGGGCACACTCGCCTTCGCCTGGGCGGCGATGGGAATGACGGTGCTGATCCCGTGGCTGGTCGGGCGCGCGGTGAACGCGATCGAGAGCGGCAACAAGCCCGACCTGCTGCCGCTCGCCCTTGCGATCGTCGGCGCCAGCATCCTCAGGCTGGGCCTGACCGTGGTCAGGCGACTGGTCGCCGGCAAGGTCTCGCTCGCGGTCGAATTCGACCTGCGCCAACTCTTCTACGCCCACCTGCAGCGGCTGGACCTGGGCTTCTTCGACTCCCAGCAGACCGGGCAGCTGATGTCGCGGGCGACGGTCGATCTGCAGGCGATCCGCTTCTTCCTCGGCTACGGCCTAGTCTTCATCACCCAGAACCTGCTGACGATCACCCTGGCGAGCGCGGTGATGATCGCGATCAACCCGCTGCTGGCGCTGATCGCGCTGGCGCCGGCGCCGGTCGTCGTCTACACCGCCTCGCGCTACAACCGCATCTCCCGCCCGGCGCAGCAGGAGGTCCAGCAGCGGATTGCCGAGCTGACCGCCGAGGCCGAGGAGAACGTCTCCGGCATCCGCATCGTGAAGGCGTTCGCGCGCGAGGAACACCAGCTACACCGCTTTCAGCGCGCGGTCTCCCGAGTCTTCGACCAGAGCGTCTACTCGACCCGGCTGCAGGCCTTCTTCTCGCCACTGATCGGCCTGCTGCCCCAGATCGGCATCGCCCTGGTGCTGCTGATCGGCGGCCGCGAGGTGATCCACGGCACCCTCAGCCTCGGCAACTTCACAGCCTTCTACACCTACCTTGTGATGCTCGCCGGGCCGATGCGGATGCTCGGCGTGACGATGGGAATGGCACAGCGAGCGGTGGCTTCGGGGAACCGGATGTTCGAGATCATCGACCGCGAACCTGCGATCCAGAGCCCGCCAGGAGCCCCCGCCCTGCCAGAGGGCGGCGGCGAGGTCGAGCTGCGCGGCGTGTCGCTGCGCTACGACGGCGCCGGCTCTGCGCTGACCGCCGTCGACCTCCATGTCGACGCGGGCCGGACCGTGGCGCTGGTCGGGCCGTCGGGCTCCGGCAAGACCAGCCTGGTGGGGCTGATCGCGCGGCTCTACGACCCCAGCGAGGGCGAGGTGCTGGTCGACGGCGCCGACGTTCGCGAGGTCGATGTCGGCTCGCTTCGCTCCGAGGTCGCCTTCGTAGCCGACGACAGCTTCCTCTTCACCGCCAGCGTCGCCGAGAACATCGCCTACGCGCGCCAGGAGGCGAGCCTCGGAGAAATCGAAGCCGCGGCGTGCCGCGCCCAGGCCGACGACTTCATCAGCGCGCTCCCCGACGGCTATGAGACCAGGGTCGGCGAGCGTGGCCTGACCCTCTCAGGCGGCCAGCGCCAGCGCATCGCGATCGCCCGCGCCCTGCTCGCCGACCCGCGCATCCTGATTCTCGATGACGCCACCTCGTCGGTTGACGCGACCACGGAGGCGGCGATCAAGTCCGGCCTGCAGGAGGCGATGACGGGGCGGACGACCTTCATCATCGCCCACCGCCTCTCGACCGTCTCGCTGGCCGACGAGGTGGTCGTCATGGACGGCGGCCGGATCGTCGACCACGGAACCCACGAGGAGCTGCTCGCGGGCTGTGGCTTCTATCGCGAGATCGCCGAGCACGGCCTGGCCGACGCGGTCTTCCTGCAGCGCGACCTTGAGCAAAGAGAACCGATGGCGCAACTGTGACTCCCAGACGACCCTCCGCTCTGCCTTTGCCACAGATAGCAGCGCTGCGGAACGGCGCGGCCGGGGTTTGGCGGGTGCTGCGCGGTCAGGACCAGCGCGCCCGCAAGGTGCGCTGGATGATCGGGTTGCTGCGCCCCTACCGTGGGCGCATGGCGCTGATGTTCGTCGCGCTGCTGGTCGAGACCGGAGCGGGGCTGGCGCCTCCCTACCTGGCCGGCCGGGCGATCGACGCCGGGATCAGGACGGGCGACCTCAGCGCCCTCGACCTGACCGTCGCCGCCTTCGTCATTGCCGCCCTGCTGTACGCGGTGGGGACCTACGCCGAGACCTACCTGGTGGGCTGGGTGGGCACGCGCGCCCTCCAGGACCTCCGCGAGCGGCTCTTCTCCCACATCCAGTCGATGTCGATCGGCTTCTTCACCCGGCGCAGCCCCGGCGTCCTGATCTCGCGCATGACCAACGACGTCGAGGCGCTCAACCAGCTCGTCACCGACGGCGTGGTGACGATGTTCTCGAGCACGCTGACCCTGGTCGGCGTCGTCGTGATCCTGCTCGTGCTCGACGTCCAGCTCGCCCTGGTCACCTTCCTCACCTTTCCGCTGCTCGCGATCGCAAGCGTCGTCTTCCGCATCGTCTCCGCCGGCGCCTACCGGGCGACGAGGGAGCGGATCGCCGCCGTCACCGCCTACCTGCAGGAGACCCTGAGCGGCGTGCGGGTGGTGCGCAGCTTCGGCCAGGAGCCGCGCCACGTCGAGGCGATGACCGACCTCAACGAGCGCAACCGCGCGGTGAACATGAAGACGGTCTACCTCAACGCCTCCTACTTCCCGGCGGTCGAACTGCTGGCGGCGATCGGAACCGCGGTGATCCTGCTCTACGGCGGCAGCCAGGCGATCGACGGCGCGATCCAGATCGGCATCGTCGTCTCCTTCGTCGGCTACCTCGCGACCTTCTTCGAACCGATCCAGCAGCTCTCCCAGCTCTACACCACCTACCAGCAGGGGATGGCCGCGCTCGACAAGATCTTCGACCTGCTCGACACCGAGCCGGACATGGTCGACGCGCCGGATGCGATCGATCCCGGGACGCTGCGGGGCGGGATCGAGATGCAGGATGTCTGGTTCTCCTACGCGGCCGAAGGAGGTGACAAGGCGGAGCGGGCGCGGGGAGCGGATCATCCGCCGCCTGATTCCTGGGCGTTGAGAGCGGTCGACCTCCATGTCCCGCCCGGCCAGACGCTGGCGCTGGTCGGATCGACCGGCGCCGGGAAGTCGACCTTCGCGAAGCTGGTGGCGCGCTTCTACGACCCGCAGCGGGGGACGGTCTCTATCGACGGCCACGACCTGCGCGGGGTGCGCCAGGAGGCCCTGCGGCGTCAGCTCGGGATCGTCCCCCAGGAGGGCTTCCTGTTCTCCGGAAGCGTGCGCGAGAACATCGCCTTCGGGCGGCCGGACGCGACCCTGGAGGAGATCGAGGCCGCCGCGGCGGCGGTCGGCGCGACGGACTTCGTTGCCGCGCTATCCGAGGGAATCGAGACCGAGGTCGGCGAGCGCGGGGTACAGCTCTCCGCCGGTCAGCGCCAGCTCGTCGCCTTCGCCCGGGCGCTGCTGGCCGAGCCGCGCATCCTGATCCTCGACGAGGCAACCTCGAACGTCGACGTGCGCACCGAGAAGACGATCGAGAAGGGGCTGGAACGCCTGCTGCAGGGCCGCACCGCGATCGTCATCGCCCACCGCCTCTCGACGATTCGCCGAGCCGGAAAGATCGTCGTGCTCGAGGGCGGGCGAATCGCCGAGCAGGGCACCCACGACGAGTTGATCGAGGCGGGCGGCCCCTACGCGCGACTCTACGGCGCCTGGGCGAAGTCCTCAGCCGCCTAGCAGAGCTGGTATCAGCCGGGGCCGATGCCGCCCGAGCTCGAGCCCCCGCCAGAACCCCCACCGCCTGCGGTGCCGCCGCCGGCTTCCACGCTTCCGGCGCCGCCCGCGCCCCCGGTTTCGGGAGCGGGTTCAGGCGCAGCTTCGGGTTCAGGCGCAGCTTCGGCGCTTTCTGCGCTTTCGGCTTCCCCGCTCGAGGGCGTCGTCGTCGAGGACGTTGGAGACGGCGCGCTCGGGCCTTCGCCGCACTGCTTGAAGCCGTAATTCGAGGCCGCCGACTGGAACGAGGCGAGCGCCGAGGCCGCCCGCGTTTCAGCGGCGCTGAGCGCGGCGCTGTCGCCGCGCTCGTCGGCGAGTTTCGCTTCGTTCTCCACCGTCGAGAGACCTTCGGCTGTGGAGATGAATTCGGCGTAGCCGGCCGCGTCTTCGGGGGTGCCCAGGCCCTTCAGGCTTTCGACCATCCCGGTATAGAGGTCGGCAACCTGGCTGGTCTGGCCGCTCGCTTCGGAGCTGGAGGCGCCGACCGAGCCGACAGCTGCGTTCACCTCTGCGCAGACGGCGTCTCCGCGGGCGATCAGTTCTTCCTTGCTCGGCGCCGCGGCTTCCGTGGTTGCCGGAGCGGTGGTCGAAGCGGTCGAGCCGCCCCCTCCCCCACCCCCGCAGCCGGCAATGGCCAGCGCCGCGCATGGGAGTGCGATCAGGAGAATTCGAGGCTTCATTCGGGGGCGACGGTAGCAGAGCGATTAGACGCACTGAGCAGGGACTTCGAACTGCGGCCCAGGGACTCGAACCCCGAATTCCAGTTCCAGAGACTGGCGTGTTGCCATTACACCAGGCCGCAAGGAGACGGTTCAGGATATCGACGAGAGGTCCGCATCGGGGTCCGCGATCCGGTCCCGGGCGCCGGAGACGTCGGCGCTGCCGGCGAGGAGGCGACGGGCCTCGGCGAGGTCCTCGGGCCGGCCGACGCTGAGGGCTCCGGCGACCCTGCCGTCCTTCAGGTACCAGACGGAGAACTCGCCGGCTTCGCGGTCGCCGCGCCAGACCTCCTCGTCCCAGTCCTGCGCGGGGCCGACGTACTCGAGGCTCGCCCAGTCGGCCAGGTCGCTGAAGAAGTAGGGAACGACGTCGTAGTCGCGCTCGTCGCCGAGCATGTTGCGGGCGGCGTGCATCCCCTGCTGCATCGCCACGTCCCAGTGCTCTACCCGCAGACGCCGGCCGTGGACGACGCTGTCGTAGGAGCAGCAGTCGCCGGCAGCGTAGATGCCCTCGACCGAAGCCTGGAGCTTTGAGTCGCAGAGGATCCCGTCCTCGACCTCCAGCCCGGCGCGCTGGGCCAGCATCGCGTCGGCGCGGACCCCGGCCCCGACCACGACGGCATCGCACTCGATCGCCAGGCCGCTCTTGGTGAGGACCGCGCTGACCCGGCCGTCGCCCTCGAATGCCTCCAGCTCCTCGCCGCCGTGGACTGTGACGCCCCTCGACTCGAACTGATCCTGGAACCAGCGTCCCGCGTCATTGCCGAAGGTCCGCGAGAGGACCGTCTGCTCCATCATCACGATCGTGCACCTGACCCCCTTCGCGGTCAGCGAGGCGGCTACCTCGGCGCCGATGTAGCTGCCGCCGATCAGGACCATGTGCTCGGCGGCCTCGGCATCGGCGCGGATCGCGTCGGAGTTGCCGAAGGCGCGCAGGTAATGGACGCCCTCGTTCTCGGCGCCCTCGACGCGGAGGATGTTCACCATCGCCCCGGTAGCGAGCAGCGCCTTGCCGAAGGCAACCTCCTCCCCACCCTGGATCTTCGCCGTGCGCGCCTCGAGGTCGAGCGACATCACGTTGCGTCCGCTCAGCAGCTCGACCCCGCTCTCCTCGTACCAGGACACCGGGTTGACATAGGCGTCCTCGCGCCCCGCCTCGCCGCGCAGGTACTCCTTGGAGAGTGGCGGGCGCTCGTAGGGCGGCTCGGGCTCGCGCCCGGCCAGCAGAATCGAGCCCTGCGCCCCGCGCCGGCGCAGCTCGGCAGCGCAATGGGCGGAGGCCATGCCGCCGCCGACGAGGAGAAAATCGACCTCGCGGTCAGCCACGGCCGGCGGCGCCGTTTCCGGCCGGGCCGAAGAGAGCCTTGAGATCGTCCTCCTTGCCGGGGTCGAGCACGGCCAGCACCTCGTCCCCGGGCTCGAGCACCGTGTCGGGGCCGGGGACGAAGCCCTTGCCGGCGCGCAGGACCGAGATCAGCAGGCTGCCTTCGGGCATGTGCAGGTCTCCGACCCGACGACCGGTCACCCCGGAGTCCTGGCCGAGCAGCATCTCGATGATCTCGAGCTGCTCTTCCTGCAGGTCGAGCAGGTGGACCAGACCGTACTCGGGCACCTCGTGCTCGAGCAGCCGGAGGATGAGGTCGGTGGCGGAGACGGAGGGCTTGACCCCGAGCAGGTCGAAGTGCGGGCGGTTGCGGGGGTTGTTGACGCGGGCGATGATCCGCTCGACCAGGTACTTCTCGCGAGCCACCTGGCAGATCAGCATGTTGTCCTCGTCGTCGCCGGTGACGGCGATCACCATGTCGGCGCGCTGGATGCCGGCCCGCTCCAGCACCCACAGCTCGGAGGCATCGCCGTAGGAGACGTTGTGCTCCAGTTCCTGCTCGACCGTGAGGTATCGGCGCCGGTTGCTCTCGATCAGCGTCACCTCGTGCTCCTTGTCGATCAGCTCGCGAGCCAGGTTCCAGCCGACCTTTCCCGCTCCGACGACGATGATGTACACGAGCTCCCGATCTCCTCGCGGCTAGGCCGCTTCCGCGCTGTCGTCGGGGCCGCCGCCGGGGCGCTCGGCGCCCTCGCGGACGGCGCTCTCCAGCATGTCGATCGCGACCCTCGTCGGGCATACCGTATGCAGGCCCTGGCGCTGGTACCACTCGGCCCGCAGCGGGTCGAGGATCCGGGCGATGACGGTCGGCACCTCGTAACGGCGCTGGGCGATCTGGGCGATGATGATGTTGGTGTTGTCGCCGTCGGTGGAGGCGATGAATGCGTCGGCCTTTTCGATCCCGGCGGCAACCAGCGCGTCGGTCTCCAGGCCCGCCCCCACTGTGAAGTGGCCGCCCAGGTCCTCCCAGCCCTTCTCCAGCCCCACCTCGAGCCTGGCGTGGGACTCGGGGTCCTCGTCGAGACATGAGACCTCATGGCCCTCGCGCAACATCGCCCGGGCGACCGAGGAGCCGACGCGGCCGCAGCCGACGATCACGATGAACATGGCATCACTGGATCGCGCTCCGCTCGCTCGCAAAGGATCGGATATGGATGCGTCGCTCGCTCCACGCTCACGGGATACTAGACCTCGGGAGGCGCTGTGAGCAGCACCCGGCAGGGGGCCTTTTTCAGCACGTACTCGGTCGCCGACCCGACCTCCGCCGGCTTCGCCGCGCCGATCCCCCCGAACACCGCGCCGCCGCGGATCTTGCTCGGCTGCTCGCCTCCGATCACGATCGCCTCGGCGCCGCTGCGCTGCGCCGTCGCGACAATCCCCGCGCCGACCTGCCGGGCGCGCACGACCTCGGCGCCGACCTCGACATCCTCATACTCTTCGGCGACCTCACGGGCGCGGCCCAGCGCCCGCCGGGCCTCCTCTTCCCGAGCCGGCGGAAGCTCGGCGTCGAGCGGCAGGGTGAGCGGCACGTCGATCACGTAGACGAGGTCGAGGCGGGAGGCATCCGCCGCGCCGTCTGCCGCCTCCTGCTCGGCAGCCGCCAGGCGCCCGGCGGTGGCGACGATGTCGTCGTCGAGCGCGGTGCCGAAGACGGGGACCAGGATGTTGCGGTAGGCGACCTCCTTGACCTGCTTGGTCAGCGCCCTCTCGGTGACCGAGACCCGTCTGGTCAGGGTCGTTCCCTCGAAGACCTTGCGGTAGACGACGTAGAAGAGGAGCCCGAATACCATCCAGCTGCCGCCGACCAGGCGGGCCCGGTCGTGGTAGGCGAGGACGCTGAGGAAGGCCAACCCGCTGACCAGAGCCGCCAGGATCGCCGGGACCGGAAGCCGGGCGCCTCGCCACGACATGCTCCATGGAACCCGGAACGGCCGAGGGCGATCCGGCTCGGTGACCCGCAGGCGGATGATCGAAAGGTGGGCGATGGTGATCGCCAGGGTTGCTCCGAAGGCGTAGATGCCCGCCAGCAGCTTGACGTCCGTCGGCGCCACCAGGCCCAGCGCGATCACGCCGGAGATCGAGATCGCCACGTATGGGGTCGCGTATCGCTTGCTCAGCTTGCCCAGCCAGCTGGGAATCTGGCGGTTGATCGCCAGCGTGTAGATGTGGCGGGAGACGCCCAGCATCGAGATGTTGGCCGCCCAAAACAGCACGGGGGCGGCGATCAGCGCCACCATCCAACGCATCGTGTCGGCCACCCAGGCCGGGTGGTAGGCCGAGACGACGCCCAGCACGGGCTCCTCGACGAACTGCCTGCCGAGTTCGGTCTCAGGCCCGTGCGGCCCGGCGACAACCGGCAGGGCCATCAGCGCAACCGCCGCCATCCCGGCATAGATGACCGGCACGGCGATCGCCCCCAGCGAGACGATCCGCTTCAGGTCGCGGGGCTCGACCTCGATGTCGGGGGCGAGGTCGGAGGCCGCCTCGATCCCGGCGTAGGCGAGCATCGCGACGACGAACGCGTAGACGATCCCCTTGAAGTTGGGGTAGGTGAAGAGATCGAGCTGTTCCGTGAGCCGGTCCGGGTGCCAGACGGCGAGCACCCCGACCACGATCACCGCGACCTGAAGCCCGACGTCGGCGAGCGCGAGCGCGGCCAGCGGGCGCTGACGCCCCCTCCCGGTGACGCCCCAGATGTTGAGCGCGCAGGCGGCCGCGATGACCAGGCCCCCTACCGCGATCTCCCAGCCCGGCCTGCTGAGACTGCCGGAGATCGGCTCCAGGTAATGGGGGACCGAGATCGCCGCCAGGGCGATCACGATCAGGTAGTCGATCAGGATCGCCCAACCCGCGATGAAGGCGATCAGCTCGTTGAAGGCGTGGCGCGCGAAACTGGAGGAGCCGCCGCGCTCACGAAGCATCGCGCCCCCCTCGACGTAGCTGAGCGTGGTGAGGACGAAGAGCAGGCCTGAGGCGAGGAAGATCAGCGGCGTCAGGCCAAGGCCGCGGTCGGCGACCACGCCGAGCGCGAAATAGATCGAGAAGCCGACCGCCGAGTAGGCGGCGACGAAGATCGAGGGCACGCCGAGCCCGCGCAGCAGCGGGTCGTGGCGGCGCCGCCCGGGCTCGGTCTCGCTCAACGCCCTACCCGCGACGACACCCAGAGCCGCCCGGCGCCGACCGCCGCGAAGGCGACCCCGATCACCACTCCGACCGAGAGCGGCCCCCCGCCCGCGGCAAGCGTCGTGATCAGGATCACCACTCCGAGGGCGAGGAAGACGAACGAGAAGGCACGTACTGAGCCGCGATAGATCCGCTCCGGCGACGCCATCTTCGGCGATTCTAGGGCGGGGGCGGTTCAGGCACCGGCCAGGACGCGGGCCGCTTCGGGGCCGGGGTGAGCCGAGGGGTCGGAGACGACGATCACCCGGCAGGGGCGCTCGCCGAGCACCGTCTGCAGCGTCTTGTCGTAGAGCGGGGCGCCGTTGCGGTAGCGCAGGCCGACGACGACCGCGGCGGCGGCGATCAGCTTCGCCTCGGCGGCGATCGAGTAGCCGGCCTGGCCGGGCCGGACCCGCTCGACGTGCCCCGTCACCCGCTGTCCCCCGATCAGCTTCGCCTGCTCGACCTTGCTCTGCGCCTCGGCTTCCTGGTCGGGCAGATCCGCGTCCAGCGGCAGGTTGGTGGGCACGATGAGCAGCGAGTGGATGTGGATCCCACGGCGCCGCTTCGAGGCGAGCTTGACCGCGGTGGCGACCATTTCCTCGGAAAAGGGCTCGCCGTCGTCGAAGGCGACGAGCACGCTTTGGTACTCGATCTCCTCCACGCCGAGCGGCTCGGGCAGCAGCACCTTGACGGTCTCGGTGAGCGGCAGCCTCTGGTTGCGCCGGTAGAGCACGTAGACGCCGATGCCGAGCACCATCCAGGCGGTTCCGACGGCAAGGGTGCGCGGGTTGAGCGCCATCACCACGATCCAGGCGGAGAATGTTCCGAGGCCGCCCAGCACCGCGGTCAGCGGCAGCTCGGCGCCGAGAGCGCGGAAGTTGAGCGGCGGTCGCCAGGGCCGCTCGACTTCACCGCTGCGTCGGCGCAGTTGCAGCACGGCGACGTGGGCGATGGTGAAGGAGAGCATCGCGCCGAACGAGTACATCGTCGCCAGGAAGTCGGTCTGTCCCGGGATCAGGGTGACTATCGCGACCACCGAGAAGATCAGGATCGCGATGTAGGGGGTGCGGTAGCGCGGGTGGACCTGGCGCAGGCCCTCCGGAAGCTGGCGGTGCTGACCCATCGAGTAGGTGAGGCGGGAGACCCCGATCAGGCCGGCGTTGGTGGCGATGATCAGGATCACCGCGGCCAGCACGCCGACGTAGTAGCGCAGCGCTTCGGTCATGCCCGTGCCGAGCCCCAGGTTCTCGACGATGCCGAGGATCGGGTCGTCGGCGAACTGCGACCCCAGGGGAGTGCTGAAGTGGCCCGCCGCGTCCCTGACCACCGGCATCGCCGAGAGGGCGATCACCGGGATCAGCAGGTAGAGGCCGAGCACCGCGAGGACGACGAGGCCGACGCTGCGCGGGATAGTGCGGGCCGCATCCTTCGCCTCCTCCGCCATGTTGGAGATCGTCTCGATCCCCGTGTAAGCGATCATCCCGACCGCGATCCCCAGCGCGAAGTCCGACCAGGTCGGGGCGACGCCGAGATGGACGTTGTCAACCAGAACCTGGGGACTGAAGACGAGGAAGAGGCCGATCCCGACCAGCACAACCTGGGTGGCGAGATCGGCGAGCGCGAGGACGAGGTTGAGCCTGGCCGACTCCTGCGAGCCGCGGATGTTGAGCAGCGCCAGGGCGGCGATCAGGACGGCGCCGCCGATCACGTCGCCGGGTCCGTGGCCGAGCGGCGCCCAGAAGACGGCAAGGTAGTGGGGCACGAAGAAGGCCGAGATCGCGACCGTGATCGTGTAGTTGAGCATCTGCCCCCAGGCGGCGATGAAGCTGACCAGCTCGTTGAAGGCGTGGCGGGCGAAGCTGGAGGAGCCGCCGGCCTCGGGGAACATCACGGTCGCCTCCGCATAGGTGGCGGCAGTGCAGGCGAAGATCAAGCCGGAGATGACGAAGGCGACCGGCGTCAAGCCGAGGGCGAATGCCGCAGTGACGCCGAGCGCGTAGTAGATCGAGGAACCGACGTTGCCGTAGGCAGCCGCGAACAACGAGCCGACGCCATGGACACGGCTCAGCGACTCGTCTCTGGGGATCCGCTGTGCCATCTAGACGCTGGTCGGGACTGGCATCTAGCCCGAATATAGGGGCGCGCCCGGTGCCCTCTGCACGTGGGCGCGGCTCAGCTCGGACGGAGAGGCGCAGCCACAGAGGGCGAGCGCCAGCTCGAGCTCGCCGCGCAGCAGCTCGAGCACCCGCCGGGCCCCCTCCTCCCCTCCGGCGGCAAGGCCCCAGAGAGCGGGCCGGCCGACCAGGACCGCGTCGGCTCCCAGTGCCAGCGCGATCGCGACATCGACGCCGCGCCGAATCCCGCCGTCGACGAGCACCGCGACACGGCCGTCAACGGCATCGACGACCTCCGGCAGCGCATCGGCGCTCGCCGGCACGCGGTCGAGCTGGCGCCCACCGTGGTTGGAGACGACGACGCCGGCGACCCCGTGCTCGACCGCGAGCGCGGCGTCCTCGGCGGTCAGGACCCCCTTGACGAGGACCGGGACGCTGCACTCCCCAGCCAGCGCCTCCAGGTCCGACCACCGCAGCGCCGGGTCCATCAGCCCGAAGGTCTCCTCGATCGTCACCGCCCGCTCGGAGCCGAGCGCCGCTGCAACGCTGGGCACGCCGACCTCCTCCGGGATCTTGAAGCCGGTCCGCAGATCGCGCTCGCGATTGCCGCCGCGCGGCGCGTCGACGGTCACCACGATCGCCTCGAAGCCGGACTCGACGGCCTCCGCCACCAGCGCGTCGGTGACCCCCCTGTCCTTGAAGCAGTAGAGCTGGAACCAACGCCGCCCTTCGGGCGCCTCGGCGGCGACCTGACTCGGCCGCCGGGTCGCCAGCGTCGAGAGGCACATCACCGTCCCCGCCGCCGCAGCCGCACGAGCCATCGCCACCTCCCCCTCCGGGTCGACGAGGCCCTGGTAGGCGACCGGTGCCACCAGGACCGGCGCCGAGACCTCACCCCCCAGCACCTCTGCCCCGGTGCTCCAATCGCTCAACCCCGCCAGCATCCGCGGCCGCAAGCGCCACCGCCCCCAAGCGGCGAGGCTCTCCCGCAAGGTGACCTCGTCGCCGGCTCCGCCGGCGAAGTACCCCAGCGTCCCGGCGTCAAGCTTCTCCGCCGCCGCCCGCTCGAAGTCGGCGACGTTGATCAGATCATCGATCACGACGCGAGACAAGCGGGGAGGGGTACCCGGACCCCTCCCCCGCTCATCTAGAAGTGAACGATCGGGATGATCAGGATTGCGACGATGTTCGCGACCTTGATCATCGGATTGATCGCCGGGCCAGCGGTGTCCTTGTAGGGGTCGCCGACGGTGTCGCCGGTGACCGAGGCAGCGTGGGCCTCAGAGCCTTTGCCACCGTGGGCGCCGTCCTCGATCAGCTTCTTCGCGTTGTCCCAAGCGCCGCCGCCGGCGGTCATCGAGATCGCGGCAAAGAGGCCGACGACGATGACGCCGATCAGCAGGCCGCCGAGCGCGTCGACGCTGAGCAGGCCGACGATGACGGGGACGACGATCGGGATAAGGGCCGGCAGGATCATCTCTTTCTGCGCCGCCAGGGTGACGATGCTGACCGTCTTCCCGTAGTCGGGTTTTTCGGTGCCCTCCATGATCCCCGGGTGCTCGCGGAACTGCTCACGCACCTGTTCGACGACCTGGCCACCGGCGCGCCCGACCGCCTCGATCGCGAACGCGACGAAGAGGTAGACCATCATGCCGCCGACGATCAGACCGATCAGCACGTCGGGCGATGAGAGGTTGAAGAGGCCGTTGAGGTCGAACCCGGCCGGGGCCTGCCCGGCGAGTTCGCTCTTGAAGGCGGCGAACAGGACCAGCGCGGCGAGCGCGGCGGAGCCGATCGCGTAACCCTTGGTAACCGCCTTGGTCGTGTTGCCGACAGCGTCGAGCGGATCGGTGACGTTGCGCACCTCCTCGGGCAGGTCGGCCATCTCGGCGATACCGCCGGCGTTGTCGGTGATCGGCCCGAAGGCGTCGAGGGCGACGATCAGCCCGCAGAGCGAGAGCTGCGCCATCACGGCGATGCCGATGCCGTAGATGCCGGCCAGTTCGTTGGCGCCGAGGATCGCCAGCGCCAGCACCAGCGCGGGGGCAGCCGTCGACTGGAAGCCCTGCGCGAGCCCCTGGATGATGTTTGTCGCATGGCCGGTCTCCGAAGCCTGGGCGATCGACTTGACCGGGCGGAAGCGGGTCGAGGTATAAAATTCGGTAATCGCGAAGAGCAGCGCGGTCACGGCGACGCCGATCGCAGCGCAGAGCCAGAGATCGGTAGTTGTGACCGTCTTGGCGGCGGTGCTGAGACCCAGCCGGACCGGGTCGCTCATCAGCCACTTGGTGATCGGGTAGAAGGCCGCGATCGAGATGATCCCGGAGATGACCAGGCCCTGATACAGCGCCCCCTCGACCCGATCGGTCTTGGTCCGCACCGAGAGCGCCCCGATGATCGAGGCGATGATCGCGACGCCGCCGATCACCAGCGGGTAGATCGCCACCTGGCGGGAGAAGTCGCCGCCGGAGCCGGTGAAGGTGAGGACGCCGAGCAGCATCACGGCAACCGAGGTGACCGCATAGGTCTCGAACAGGTCGGCCGCCATCCCGGCGCAGTCGCCGACGTTGTCGCCGACGTTGTCGGCGATCACGGCCGGGTTGCGGGGGTCGTCCTCGGGAATCCCCGCCTCGACCTTGCCGACCAGGTCGGCGCCGACGTCGGCGGCCTTGGTGAAGATGCCGCCGCCAAGTCGGGCGAAGACAGAGATCAGCGAGCCGCCGAAGCCGAGGCCGACAAGCGCGTCGACGGCCTGCTTGTCGCTGCTGCCGGTGAGCACGAGGATGCCGTAGTAGCCGGCGACTCCGAGCAATGCGAGGCCGACGACGAGCAGGCCGGTCACCGAACCGCCCTTGAAGGCGACGTCGAGAGCCGGCGGCACGCCGCCACGGGCCGCCTCGGCGACGCGGGCATTGGCGCGCACCGAGAGGTTCATGCCGATGAACCCGGTCGCTCCGGAAAGGGTGCCACCGATCACGAAGCCAATTGCAGTCTGGTAGTCCTGCAGCAGCCAGAGCACGATCGCAATCGGTACGGCTACCGCGGCGATGATCGTGTACTGGCGGTTCAGGTACGCCTTGGCGCCCTCCTGCACCGCGCCGGAGATCTCCTGCATGCGCTCGTTGCCCGGCGACTTCGCGAGCAGGCGCTGCGTGATCACAAGTCCATACAGCACGGCCGCACCCGCGCAGACGAGCGCGACGACGACTCCGTATTCGGTCAAGAAGCTGGTCAAGTCAGATCCTCCGGATGGGTTTGAGCGGCGCGGGAGTCTATCTACGCGCGCCGATATCGGCTGTGTAGGTTCGTTTCGTCTCGCTGACGGCGTCGCGGTAGACGTCCTCGATCCCGACCCCGGAGTCGAGCGCCTCACGGGCTCGCTGGGCCCCGTTTCGGTCCGGCAGCTCGGCCTCGATGCCAAGCTGCGAACGGGCCGGCTCGCTCCAGCTGAGAACCGAGTCGAGCGCAGCGCGAGCCTCGACAACCTTGCCCCGCCTGAAGTCGATCGTCTTGCCGCTCATCCCGTAACGAATGGCCCGCCAGAGGTTCTCCTCGATCTCGCGGTCGGCCAGCGGCGCTCCGGCTGCCTCGTAGCCGCGCTCGTCGTAATCGAGGGCGGCCTGGGCGATGCAGGCCGCGATCAGACCCGCCAGGCCGAAGGACTCGTCTCCGCGAGTCTGCGCGTCGCAGACCCGCACCTCGACCGTGCCGAAATGGTGATGGGGGCGGACGCTCCACCAGAGCTGAGTCGACTCGACGATCGAGCCTGCCCGCTCCAGCGTCTCGACGAACTCGGCGTAGCGGCGCCAGTCTCCGAAAGCCGACGGGATGCCGCAGCGCGGGAAGGTGCGGGTGAATATCTCCGTGCGCACGGTGTGCAGACCGGTGTCGCGGCGGTCGAGGAAGGGCGAGTTGGCGGAGACGGCGAGCAGCAGCGGCAGCAGCTCCCGCATCCGGTCGCAGACCGCGATCGCCCGGTCGGCGCCGCGCACTCCCATGTGGACATGGGTGCTCCAGGTGTTGTTGCGCTGGGCGACCCAGCCGAGTTCATGCTGGAGCCGTTTGTAGTGCGGAGTGTCGATGATCCGCTGGTCCAGGTAGTCGGCCCAGGGGTGGGTGCCCATCGCTCCCAGCGCCAACCCCATCCGCTCGGTCAGCTCGAACAGCCGGCGCCGGCGCTCGCGCTGTCTGTCGACCGCGTCGGCGAAGCTCTCGGCGCGGCCGGAGCGGATCTCTATCTCCGCGGCGATCAGCTCGCCGGCGGCCGAGTCGGCCAAGAACTCGTCGCGCTGGCAGGCCGCGTAGACGTCCTCGAATCTGTGCTCCAGCTCCAGCGTCCCGGGGTCCAGGATCGCGAACTCCTCCTCCAGTCCGATCGTGAAGTCGGTCGAGGACTCGAATCTCTCTCGAACGAGGTCGAGGTCGAGGGACATCAGGGGTCGCGCTTCGCTCGCGGCGCAAAGAGACAGAGATGGATGCTTGCGAGCTCCGCGCTCATGAGATCAGGCCAGGTAGAAGTAGAGCGCGTAGAGCAGGTCGACCGCGGGGCTGGAGGTGTGTACGGTCACCTCCGGCGGCACCTGAAGCAACTGCTCGGAGTAATTGAAGATGATCTTGACCCCGGCCTCGACCAGTCTGTCGGCGACTGCCTGGGCGGCGGCGGCGGGAACGGCGAGGACGCCGACGACGATCTCCTTTTCGGAGACCACCGACTCGAGCTCGCCGAAGTCGCGCACGGGGAGGTCCCCGACCTCGGTACCGACGACGGTGGGGTCGACGTCGAACATCGCAACTATCTGGAAGCCGTGGTCGGCGAAGATGTCGGAGCTGGCGATCGCCTGGCCGAGGTTGCCGGCGCCGAACAGGGCGATGTTGTGCTGGCCCGAGGTGCGGAGGATCTTGCGGATCTCCGAGACCAGCGAGTCGACGTTGTAGCCGACTCCCCGCTTGCCGAACTTGCCAAAGCCGGAGAGGTCGCGCCGGATCTGCGTCGGGTTGATATGGGTGTACTCGGAGAGTTCCTGCGAGGAGATCGTCTCCCGCCCCATCTTGCGAGCCTGGGTCAGAACCTGGAGATATCGGGAAAGGCGCGCGGCGACGCCGAGCGAGAGACGCTCGCCGTCCGCCGGAATCGCGTTTTCCCCTCCGATTTCCTCGATCACCCCGACCACGCCCCCACAGTATCGAGCCTTGCCCGGAGGGCGACCTCATCGAGGACCAGCTCCGAGACGACCACGCCGTCGACCTCGACCACAGGGATTCGCTCGAGGTGAGCGCGAAGGAGGGCGTCGTCGCTCTCGATGTCGATCTCGTGCAACTCGAACCGGTAGCCCTCAGCATGCAGGGTGACGATCGTCGCCAGGGCCTTTTCGCAGAGATGGCATTCAGACCGCGAGTAGACGACGACCGAGGTCATTCCACCGGTCGACGGGCCGATAAGTCGCCCATGGTTCCACTTTGCGGCCCATCGGCGGGGGGTTCGCGGGTGGCGAAGGCGTCGTAGCCGAGGTAGTCGGGGTAGACGATCGGCTCGGCGAAGCGAGCAGCGGAGCCGATCATCGCAGCGTTGTCGGTACAGAGTTCCCGAGCGACCAACTTCAACCTCAGCCCTCGCCGCCGGCAGAGCGCCGCCACGGCTTCGCGGAGCGGCCCGTTCGCGGCGACGCCGCCGCCGAGGGCGACCGCCTCCCAGGCGCCCTGGTCGAGTGCCCGCCCGAGCTTTGCGACGAGCTGACCCACCACGGCCGCCTGGAAAGACGCCGCGAGATCGGCGGCACACGCCTTCGTTCCGTCTTCGCCCAGCTCCCGACAGCGGTAGACGAGCGCTGTCTTCAGGCCGCTGAAGCTGAAGTCGAGCCCGGGGTCGCGGGTCATCGCCACCGGCAGCTCGAAGGCCTCGGGATCGCCACCGGCCGCGAGCCTTTCCAGGGCCGGGCCGCCGGGGTAGCCGAGCCCGAGCATGCGTGCCGCCTTGTCGAACGCCTCCCCCGCGGCGTCGTCCAGCGTCTCTCCGAGCACCTCGTGGCCCTCCTGGTCGCGAACCGCGGCGAGCAGCGTATGCCCGCCACTGGCGATAAGGCAGAGGAACGGGGGGGCGAGCGGGTCGGGCTCGAGGAAGTTGGCGGCGACATGACCCTGCAGGTGGTCGACCGGGATCAGCGGCAGCCGCCTCGGCGCCGCGATCGCCTTCGCGGTGCTGACGCCGACCAGCAACGCGCCGATCAGGCCCGGCCCGGCGGTGACGGCGATCGCGTCGACGTCGTCGAGCGAGACGCCCGCCTCGGCGAGCGCCGCCTCTGCCACGGGAGCCACGAGCTCGAGGTGCTGGCGCGAGGCGACCTCGGGCACCACGCCGCCGAAGCCCTCGTGGGCAGCCGCCTGGGAGGAGATCACGTTGGCGAGCACCCGCGGCCCGTCGAGGATGGCCGCGCAGGTGTCGTCGCAGGAGGTCTCCAGGGCCAGAATCAATCGAGCCACATGATCAGCGCGTCCTCGCCGTTGTCGTGGTAGTAGCGAGGACGCACTCCGGCGGAGCGGAAGCCAAACCGTTCGTACATCGCGATCGCGTTGCGGTTTGAAATCCTCACCTCGAGGGTGAACGGGAGTTCCCCCCGAGCGTCGGCGACGAGGCGCCTGAGCAGGCTCCCGGCGATGCCGGCACGGCGCCGCTCCGGAGCCACCGCGATGTTCATCAGGTGCCAGACCTGGTCGTAGCGGGAGCAGACGGCGTAGCCGACCAACTCCTCTTCGGCAGAGGCGGCGAGACAGATGCCCGACGGCTTCGAGAGCTCGAGGACGAACATCGCCAGCGACCACGGGGTCGGGAAGGAGCGGCGCTCTATCGCGATCACGGCGGGAAGGTCGCTGTAGGCGAGCTGCCTCACCTCGACCTGCTGGGATGCGTCACTCGGCTCTTTGGAAAGTGTCTCGCTCACGCCACCGCACCGCGTCGGGGGGTCTCAGATAGATCGGGCTCAGCGGGCCCCCGCTCCCACCAGTGGCCGCCGCGAGAGCACAGATGTGTCGCGCCGCGACTCGGTGCAAGGGATCGGCGTCATCGGGAATCTCGACGCCCAGCCCGACCAACTCCTGGCGAAATCGTAGCGCCCCCGACCCCGCGGCCAGCGGAGGTTGGGGGAGCGCCGCGACCCGTCCGGCCAGATCTGCCGGAGCGCTCACGAGCGGGTCCCAGAGTCGTCTGCCGTCGCCGGAGTAGAGCGCAGTGAACACCTCGCCGCGCCGGGCATCCAGCACCACCAGCCTTCCACCGTCCCTTTGCCCTGTCATTTGCGGTGAAGAGACAGCTGCGGTGGGGGTCACCTCGTTCATCGCGCGCCCGATCGCGTCCAGGGTGCACACACCCACTACCGGGAGGCCGAGGCTGGCGGAGAGCCCACGCGCCGTCGCGATTCCGATCCGCACTCCGGTGAATGAGCCGGGCCCGAGGCCCACCGCGATCAGGGCGACGCGCTCCCAACCCCCGGCGGCTGTGGCGGCCCGCTCGACCTCCTCCAGAAGCACGGAGGTGTGCCGGGGCCTCCCCGCCTCCGAGGGGCCGAGCAGGGACTCGTGCAGGACCTCGCCGTCGCGCGCCGCGCAGACGGCGGTGTCCTCGGTCGCTGTGTCGAAGCCGAGTACGACCAGCGCTGCTATCCCGGGACGTCGAAGATGAACACACCCACCCGCTTGCCGGCAACGAACCAGGTCACCTTGTGCTTCCCCGGGATGTTGGAGGTGATTTCGTTCACGTAGAGGGTCCTGCGCGTAGCTTCTTCGGGGGGGGCGCAGAGACGTTTGCCGGTCGGGAACTTGACGCAGACCTTGTAGAAGACGTCCGCCTTGGTGCTTTTGAAGAACGCACCCTTCTTGCTCTTGGCGGGACACGAATGCGACGGTTTCGCCTTTTCCGAGAGCCCGCAACCGACGTAGTGCCGGTAGGCGGCGGCCCCGGCCGAGGCGGGCGCCGCGCTCCCGATCAGAGCGATCCCCAACACCATCGTGGTGAGCGTCCTCGTCCCCGTCATCTGGGCGAATCCCTCCATCCTGGATCGAATGTCAGCGCCGATGCTACAGACCGCTTCACATCTCACGAACACGCGCGCAGGCCGGTGGGTGCGCCCTGCGGGGTAGGCTGAAGTCCCCGTCCGAAAGGAGCACCCGAGTGAGGAGACCAATGCCTCGGGCAACGTTGGTCATCGCAACGCTGGC
Source organism: uncultured Solirubrobacterales bacterium (assembly GCA_963838035.1). Taxonomy (GTDB): domain Bacteria; phylum Actinomycetota; class Thermoleophilia; order Solirubrobacterales; family 70-9; genus CAVVNN01. The sequence goes on along the minus strand of CAWIPM010000006.1, from coordinate 269,221 downwards.
ATTCGCCGCGAGCGCGGCCGTCTGGGCCGGCTGCGGCGGCAGCAGCACCTCCAACAGCGTCAGCAGTGCCAAGGAAGAAGCCAACAAGGCGCTGGAACAGGGCCAGAAGCAGCTCAACAAGGCCACCAAGGAAGGTGAAAAGGCCCTCAAGGAAGTCAACGGCAAGGGCAACGAAGCGATCGAAAAGGCCCAGAAGCAGTTGAACAGCTCCAAGGTCAGCAAGGAAGCGGAAAGGAAGCTGAAGGAAGCCAAGCGCAAGGGCAACGAAGCGGTCGAACAGGCCCAGAAGCAGCTGAAGGAATCCGGGTACTAGAAGGGTCGGCCGGCGAGCTCGATCTCCCGGCTGTCCCCGCCAGTGTGGCGGAGCCGCACCTCAAGCGCCGGGCGCGCGAGGTGCGGCTCCGCCGCCGCCGGCCACTCGACGAAGGCGACCCCCTTGGGGTCGAGGTAGTCGTCGAGGAGGGCCGGGTCCTCGTCCTCGAGGCTGGTCAGCCTGTAGAGGTCGAGATGGGAGACCGGCAGGCGGCCGCCGTGGTAGCGCTGGCCGATCGTGAATGTCGGCGACGTGACCGGCTCCTCGACCGCCAGCGCCCGGCAGGCGCCGCGGATGAGCGTCGTCTTGCCGGCCCCCACCTCGCCGCTGACGACGACGACGTCGCCGGGCTCCAATCGCTCGGCGATCCTCGCCCCGAGTGATTCGGTCTCGGCGGAGGAGTTGCTGCGGAATTCCTCCACCGAGTCAGCCGAAGAAGTCGAGCTGGTCGGCCTGCAGGGGCGCCGTCGCGTCGTCGTCCTCCTCGATCTCCTCGATCTCGCCGAGGGGTGCCGGAGACGGGCCGGCGAGCAACCCGGGCAGTCGCTCGAAGTCGCTGCGCAGGGTCTCCTTGACAGCGGGGGTTCGCAGCGCCGCGGCGGGGTGGAACAGGGGCAGCAGGAAAACGGTGCGACCGCCCAGCTCGTGCATCTGCGGGACGCCCCGCACCTTGGTGATCCCGGCCGGGCTGCCGCTGAGCAACTTGGTGGCGAAGTTCCCCAGGGTGCAGACGACCTTCGGCTCGATTATCCGCACCTGCTCGAACAGGTAGGGACGGCAGGCCTCGATCTCCGCCGGCAGCGGATCGCGGTTGCCGGGCGGGCGGCTCTTCAGCACGTTGGCGATGAAGACGTCCTCGCGCGACATCCCGACCTCGGCGAGAAGCTGATTGAGGAGCTGGCCGGCACGGCCGACGAACGGCAGCCCCTGGCAGTCCTCTTCGGCCCCCGGCGCCTCACCGACGAACATCAGGTCGGCATCGGCGTTTCCGGCGCCGAAGACAGCTTTCGTTCGCGTCTCGTGCAGGGGGCACTTCGTACAGCCCTGGACCTCGTTGTAGAGCGCGACCAGCTCGGCCCGGCGCTCCTCGGCGGAGAGGGCCATCAGAGCTCCCCCTTGGCCCGCTTGCGCTTGGCCTCGGCGAGCCGCTCGCCACGGGCGGCTTCGCGCTCGCGGCGCCGCGATTCGTCGGAGCGCACTCCGGCCCCGCGTGGCTGGCGACCGGGCGGGGAAACCGCCGAAAGGCGCCGGCGGGCCCTGTCGGAGCCGCAGGCCGGGCAGGCCGGCCTTTCCGCCGCGGTGAGAACCAGCTCCTCGAACCGCTCCCCGCACCGCTCGCACTCGAACTCATAGATGGGCACGGTGGTTTGCGGTCCTTTGCGGTTAGACGGTGATTTGGCTCTGCTAGCCGGTCTGCGTAGATGCTAAGGGGTTAGCGTTTGCGGCTGTCGCCGGACCTTGTGTTGCCCAATCCGTTGCCCACCCTCCGCCGAATCGGCGGAGGGCTCTGAGGGGGAGCCCCCACCTACCCGCACGGCCCCGTCGAGGAAGTTGGCGTCGCCGACCCCGGCATCCATCAGGCTGATGTAGGTCCGCAGGCAGAAGGCCGGGTCTGCATGGCCGAGCCAGTCGGCCACCTGCTTGATGTTGCGGCCCTCCTCGAAGAGCAGCGAGGCGCAGGTATGCCGGAACGTGTGGTGATGGACCCAGGGCAGCCCTGCGGCCTCTCGTGCAGGGTGCAGGACATCGCGGGCGAGATTGGGGGGCGGTAGGGCGACTCCGGTGGGCGAAGGGAATACCGGGGCCTTGGGGCCGCCGTAGGTATCGCGGCGGTGCGCCAGAAGGCGGGCAGCCATCGCCTTCGACAATGGGATGTCACGTCGGGCGGCGGCGCTCTTGAGCTTGCGCCGCTTCCCTCGGTAGACCTGCTCTCTTACCTGGAGCCGTGAGGTCTCCCCCAGGTCGACGTGCTCCCACGTCAGCCCCACCGCCTCGCTGATGCGTAGGCCGGTATGGGTCAGCAGCTCATAGAAGAGCCGCCAGCGGTCGGGGATTGCTGCGAGCATCAGCCCCAGCTCTTCGCGGGTGAGCGCTCGGGCGCCGTCGGGATCGACTTCTTCAATGTCGAGCTGCGCCGGGATGCGCGCCCCGTGAGCAGGATTCGACCCCAGCACGCCATCCTCCACGGCCGTCGCGAACATCACCGAGAGCGTCGAACGCGTCTTCCTGATCTCCGTCGTGGACACTCCGGAACGCCGCAGGGTGCCCAGAAGCTCCCGCACGTCCGCGGGCTCGACCTCGGCCAGCTTCCACGTCCGCCACTTCTTGACCACGTGGACCTTCATCACCCTCCGGTACTCCTCGCGGCTCGTCTCGCTGAAGCCTCGAGAAGTCCTGCCGGCGTAGGTCTCGATCCACTCCTCGAAGTAGGCGACAAGGCCAACTCTTGCCGCAGGGCGGCTGTCACCGGCCTGCCGCTGTGCCTTCGCCTCCCGCGCCTCCTCATAGGTCCGGTGGAAGCTCTTGTGCTGTTGGCCGCGGTGCCGCCAGGTGACGACGTAGCGGCTGCCACGCCTATAGATGCCCGGGGTGCGTGTCTTCTCGAGGCTCGTCGCCATTCGTTCTCCCTCCTAGTCAGTCTGCGTCGGGGTCCGGAAGCTGATGCACCGGGCAAGGCGCACCCTCCTGCCAAGGCACTAGAGAAAGCCCACGAGGACGGCGCTTGGCGAGGTCGTCCCAGTAGCCTGCAGTCCGGAGGGCCAGGGCGCGAAGTTCGGACGTTGGCGGGAGATCCGCCGCGGCCTCGCGGTGAAAGTCAGCGATGCGCGCCCCAACGTCTCTCTCTGCCCCTAGGAGGTCTAGCCGCGCCATCAGTCCGCTACCCCCTCGCCGAGAACGCGATCCAGCACATGGGCCAGGAAACACTCACGCCCCATGTGCTCAGGATCGGCTTCGCCGGTCGTGTCCTGTTCGGCGATGTATGCGACAACGGCGTCACGCTGTTGCCGCAGCAGACCTACGGCCTCCGCCGAGAAGCGGATCGCCTTCAGCAGGGCTTCCTCTCGCGGATCTTCCAGCCCCCAGGCGGACTCAGCCCGACCGACTGCATAGAGAACATCGGCGCAGGCGTTCATCCGGCTCCGTTCCCGACCCTCACGATCCGCTCCGAGGTCTCCAATCGCGCTTTCCAGCGACAGACGCGCCTCGGCCTGCAGCGCCTTGAGTGCCGGTCTGGTCAGCTCGACCACGAGCCCTCCATTGCCTCGTACCGCGGTGCTACTAGCCATTGCTGTGCCTCCTCTGTGGCGAGGGACCGCTCGGGCAAATAGGCTCCGCGTGCCCCTGGCCTAGTTCCACCTTTGCCGGGGGCCACGGGGCCGGCGTTCACGCGCGCGGCCCCACTTTTTTGGTTGCCGCGACTCTACGGGGCCGGGAGGCCGGCTGTCAAGGTCAGCACCTGATCGGTTGGACAACTTCGAGTGGTTGCACTTAGGATGCCTACCGCTCGCACCGAAAGGGGAATATGGAGGCGTCACAAGAAGGAAATCGTCGAACCGGGATTGCGAACCGGTGGTCGAGGTTGCCGAGGTGGGCAAAGTGGACGGTGGGCGTCGTCAGCGTCCTGCTCTTGCTCGTCATCGGAGCGCTGATCGGAGGGAGTGAAGAAGGCAAGCTCAAATCCGAAATCTCAGACCTTGAAACCCAGGTCAGCAGAGTCGAAAGCGAACGCGATAGGGCCGAAGGCGAAGCCTCCCGAGTCCGAGGACTCAAAGCCAAGATCGTGGGTGAAGCGAACAAACGGGCCGAATCGATCCTCGGCTCGGCGAAGAGCGAAAGCGAAAGCGCCACTGAAAAGCTCGGCGCGCTCAAGAGCGAAGTTGAAACGTCGCAAATCGAACTGGAACAGGTCGAATCCTCCCTCTCTGGAGCAAGAGCAGAAAAGGCCAAGAGCACAATCCCCGGTGACGGCACCTTCAAGGCCGAAGTCGACTATCTCCCGGGCACCTATCGGGCTCCGGGCGGCCCAGGCTGCTACTGGGCGACATTGAACAGCGCTGACCCGTACGACATCGCGAGTAACGAAAACGCCAGCGGGCCGACGATCGCGTCGATCAATTCGCCTTACTTCCAGACGAAAGGGTGCGGCCGGTGGGAAAGGATCGGCGAATGAGCACGGCCGCCGATACCCCAAGCGCCAATACCCCGGCGGCCGGGTGGTACGACGATGGGGACGGGATTGGCTTGCGCTTCTGGGACGGCGGCAAGTGGACCGAGCAGCGGGCACCTAAGACCGTCGAGCCGTTGTCTCAGCGTGCAATCGCCAGCTCTGTGATGGTCGGCGTACTTGCAGCTCTGTTCGTCATCTGGTTGTTCGCCCAGATTGCTCCGGATACCGTCTACCTGCCGGTGAAGTTCGTGGTGAAGGAACTGCCGAGCATAAACGGACGGACGGGCCTATGGCTGCGCTGGTGGTGCTAGGCGGGTTGGCGCTTTCGGTCCTATGGGTAGGACTCGATGCGAGCGAACGGGACTTCGCCCGTTGCGACAACTGGTACTGGCGGAGCGCCTTCGGCTGGATGCTCGCCTGCGCGTTGCTATGGGTCGCCTACTTCCCGCTTTACCTCTCGGCGCGTAGGAAGGTGCCACTCAAACAGGAGCGGGCGAACTCGCGGCCCTGCCCGAGGTGTGGGGAAGCGGTGGCGAATGGGGTGCTGGACTGCCCCCATTGCGGGTTCGACTTTAGGACAATTGGAGCTCCGTCGACGTTGACTCGCTGAAGGCTTCACAGCGGCCCGGCACCCCGCCAGCAAGGACTATTCCTCCATGTGGTTTAGCAACCCGCGTTGAGTTCGATGCAGAGCGTCGAGACAGACTGAGTGTTCTGGGTCACCTGGCCACCGAGTTCTTCAATCAGCCCTTCGTCTCTTTCGACCTCACCTTGGAGTTCTTCGACTTCCCCCTGGAGGTTGACCACCTGGCCTTCGGCATTTTCCCCAGCTTCGTCAGTCGCCGCAAATCCTCGGGGGCCAACCGGTCCCGGTTCTCCCCGAGCACCGACGGGGCCCGCTGGGCCTGTCTTTGACAGCAGAGTGATCCCCGAGCCGATGGCGGCGCTCAGGACACAGACGCCGATCAGGGCGACGATGAGGAACCGGCGGGAGACCACGGCGACAATCCTCTACCGGCCAGCTCGAAGATGCAACCCGGCCGCTTCTAAGCCCCTAGGAGGGATTGGCGAAACTCGCAGCGCGAGTCGCCAAGCGGGTTTGCGGAGATAGCTGATTCATGGATACCTCGCTTTCCGGGGGGATCTACCCCACGACTTGACAGGGACTATCTCCCAGTCCTAGGCTCGGTCAGCCCTCGCGCCCGCTGGGCGGGTATCGCTTGGCGGATTTGTGCCTGTAGCTCAGTTGGATAGAGCGCGCCCCTGCTAAGGGCGAGGTCCCGGGTTCGAGTCCCGGCGGGCGGGAGGGCAAACTCGCGTCTGCCAAGGATTGACCGACCGTTGGCGACGATCTAGATAGGGTTCAGCCGACCATGCCCATTGAGGCGAACCTCCTCACCGCCCAATCCGTTCAGGAAACCGACGCTGGCATTTCAGCATTGGGAATCGGATGGCAGGTTCGGCCCCCAGAGCCGATTCCTTGGGCGATTTTCGTCGTCTTTCGATCGACCCGCGATCTGGTCGAAACGCAGCATTCGGCGACGGTCAGGCTTGAGTACGAGGGCGGCGAGGCCGTAAAAGATGAGGGGCTCTCGAATCTGCTCGATTTCAATATTAATTTCGAGCCGGAAGGCTTGACCGATGCTGGATTGGTCTCGCCTGTCGTAAGAGGCTTCGGGGTTAACCTATTGCCAATTCCTTTGGAGCCTGGCGCCGAGTTTCGCTTTCGGCTGTGGGTCGATGGAGAAACTCGTGATCACTGGGTTGCGCCGTTTCGGACGACGCCGCCGTAGGCGATGCCAGGTGCGCGTAGCGCATTACGGCCGCAAGCTGATCCTCTTCGCGTTTTGGCGCCTGCTCCCTGCTTTCTTCCGCCGCAGAGAGCTTCTCAAGGAACCCTTCCACTCTGAGCGAAGGGGTATCGGTAACTATTCCGCAAAGCGTCAAAAGGTGCTGGCGCAACTCTGCACCCGTCCAGTCCCCATTCGCAGCCTCGGAGGTGAGCCGGAGGGCATCAAAGGCAAGCTGGCGAATTGCAGGGGGTTCCGCGTCCATCTCCCAGGTTGAGGCGGCAAGCCAAGTCTCCAGTTCGGCAGCGGCTATTTCCCCAGCGCAATAGCGGGATACCTGCTCTCGGATCTCAAGGTCAAAGGCCATGGCACCTCCCATTTACATAGGCGAATGGAAACTTCGGAAGATCTTCAACACCGCGATCCTTCCACGGATAGAAGCCGGGCAAGTACGTGGACTCGTCGTTTCAGACAAACCTGCAAGCCTGCAATTTGGGCAGCCGCCAGGGACACGCAGTCAGATAGTCGCATACTACGAGGTCGCTCAAGGCAAGATCGGCCCCAAAATCGCAGAAGCGCATCAATACCTGCTGCCGGATGGAAAGACCCTTGGCGGAAGCGGAAAGCGTTTGCCCGACCCCAAGTCGCTAAAGCACGAAGGCAAGCTCTACGTATTGCGGAGATAGGCTCATCGAAGGTGTTTCCGCTTTCTAGAGCGGTTTTCCGTCCGATTCAACCCGTAAAGTCGATCGGGCAAAAGTAAGAGAAAGGCCCCCGCGAAGTTGTTGCTTCCGAGGGCCTATCTTGTGTACCTAGGGCCAGCGCGAGCAGCCTGACAGTGCTTCGGATCGCTTTGCCGCTTCGTAGAAGACGAAGTGAGCTGGTCCAGGTCTGTGCCAACCGCCATACTGCCCTTCGCTGGCCCCTGAAGACCCGTAGGCGACCGGATAGCGCGCTTCTGCGTCAGAGACGCAGTTTCGGTAGTGGAGTTCGCCCCCGATCCAGAGCAAGGCGATCACCGATATGACCGCTAATGCCCCCGCGCCGATGATCAGCCCAAGTCTCACCGTTGCGCTGACCCTAATCCATGCATCTAGTCGAGGGACTTCACGAAGCCGTACACGGGCTCATTCTCCGGCCCAATGGAGGTGGCCTGTAAGCGGTATTCGTGCCGCCTGCCCTGCTTGCCCTTCCAGATGACCGTCTCCGGCCACCGGCCATCGGCGCCTTCGATGGTCAGATTGACATCCCCGGCGAGGGGGCCATCCTCGGCCTGCGCCCGGTGTTTCATAGCGGCAGTCTATTGCGACAGGATCTCAATCGGCGCCGCCCCTCATGGCCCTGGGCCTCCTCATGTCCGGCGGGCGGCTTAGCTAGCACCCCCCTGACTTTCAGCGTGGCACTAGATACCGCTCGACGGCCCTGACTTCCATCGTGTGTTTGTCTGTCACGTGGTCGTCGACCTCGGTTTCGATGTTGTTCCGCCGCATCCTCACAACGATCCGGTTGATTGCGCCGTTGTCGCCTTCGGGCTGCCAGGTAGAACCGTGACCCGCGGTTGAAGGGTTCCCCGTCGTAGGTGCCGGTGGAGTCCTGTCGCAGTACTCCATCTGAGCGGAACTCCATTTGTGTACCGGGTAACAGACAACGGCCGCCGATTCGGCGCCCAGGGCGTTGAAATTGTCATAGGTGCGGGTGTTCGCGGTTGCGGATGACCACGCGTCAAACATCCCGATCTTGCCCGTTTCAAGCGCCCCGCCGGCCGCCAGTACCGAACTCTGACCCGAAATACTGACGCTATTGTCGAGCTTGGCTTCCCATATCCCGTCGGCCGTGACGTTTAGCTGGATCGGGACGCTGCTGATTGCCCTTCTCGGGTCGGATGAAGCGGGTTGCCAGTAGACCTTGTCGAGGAGGGTAGGGGTCGTGCCGTTTCGCATATACACGGCTAGATATAGACCCTTCCGCTGTTCAACCTTGTCCCCAACCCTGATTTCAGGTAGGTATATCAGCGTCGCCATCAGCCACTTTTCGGTGCTCCCATACCGCCCAAGGACCCCCATACGGAACCCTTCTTCGCTGGGCAGGGCCGTGCTAGCGGAAAGTTCACAGTTAACCTGCGCTGTTGTGTATTTACCTTCGCCGGCGAGTGCGTAGGAGCCTGCGAGCAGGGTGGCGTCGCTGACTTTGGCGCGTTCAGCGACGTGGGAGGTCGCGTTGACTTTGAACCCGTTTTCCCCGGTCTTTTCAGCCTCGGCCCATTTGATTACCCCCGGACCTCCGAGTTCCTTGCCTTCGAGGTTCCCGGCGGTCTGGTTGAATTCGTCATAGGCGAGGAGATTGGTCGGTTCGTTGTGCGCCAGCCCCACCGCCCGGCAGGAGCCCCTTTCGGTTGGCACCATCTGCAGGTAGTTCACATCGACGGGGATGACCGCGCCGGTCGACTTGATTTCGACCCGGATCTCGGAAGTCTGCGTCCCCAGCTCCACTTCATCGAAGAACACCTCGCCCATGCTGATGTCGGAGAAGCCTTCGATAACGGGGGCTTCCTGCCATTCCCGCGATACCAGCGCGCCGTCCCCATTGCGGAAGGCAATGCGGAAGCGAGCGGTTTCGGAGGCGGTGTAGACGCGCAGGTAAATCGCATAACTACCCGTGTGGGTGATCCGCCCAGTCCCGCACATGGTCGTCGGGGAGGAGATGGCGGTGGCCCGTTTCACCTTTTCTTCGGAATAGGCGCCCGAGCGGGTTTTGGCTTCGCCGGAGAATCCTTCGGTGACTAGGCTTGCGGCGGTGATGAGGACCGCCGGGTTTTCTTCGCTGGTGACCATGTCCCGGCCGAACTCCGCATAGCGGCGATTCTTGAGCGTTGAGACCGAATCTTTGAGGATCAGGCGCGCTTCGGCTGCAACGTCTCCCTTGATCCCCCCGACGTATTTGGTCTGCGAGGGAGCTGCGCTCGATTCGGCGGGTTCCAGCACCGTCCGTTCCGCGGTCTTGAAGAACGGCCGCAGCGTCAACTTCACCTTGACGATGGGGGACTTCAGGAACCAGCCCGCCATATCACCCTGGACATCGGTGGGGATTTCGGAGTATTCCCCGAGCAGGGCGTAGCCCGTGTATTCGGTGGAGGAGCTATTGGGGGTCCAGAGGAGGGTCGCCCCGCCTTCGGTGCGCTCGCAGGCCTGTAGGGCATTGGTGAGTTCGCCCAGCTTTTCGCGGCCGGCGGCAGCAGTTGACTGCGGCATGACTCGGATTGTCGCTTCGAGGGTGGCGTTGGTGTAGTGGGCCTCGCGGACCAGCGCGTCCCCGTCGGCGTCGTTGTTGGTCGCCCAGTTCGGCTTCTTCTGGGCCGGGGTGAACGTCAGTGCCTCGATGATGAAGGAGGCCTGGTCGTTTAGGGCCAGCCCGGAGAGGGTGAGTGCCTCGAGTTCGCTAGTCATTGAACACATCCGTTCGGGTCGTTGGGGTTGACGTGTGTGGAAGCAGCCTTCAGCCGGGCACGGTTTCGGGCGACGGGCCTGATGCGGTCGGCGTTAGCGGCGTAGTAACCTCTCGCCCGCTCCCTATCGCATCGCTTGCAGACGGACTTGTGGCCGGACGCCTTCGAGCGATCGACGGCAAAGTCCTCGAACTGCAGGTCCTGCTTGCAGCGGTAACAGCGCATAGACTCGACACCTCCTTTGCAAATGTTTGGCGGCGGGGGGAGAAATGTGACGGGACGGCGGGGTAAACGGCTCGCCGTCGAAATGCGCGAGACCCCGGACCCCGGTCCTCAACTGATCCCGCACGACCCGCCGCGGTCGACTACCGGTGTCTCCAGCAAAGGCACCGACCGCAGCGGATCAGCGGGTCTCTCGGAACCGCCGACCCAGAGAGGCGGCTCCAAGTCTTTAGAAGTTTGTGTGGGAGCGGGTGGCTACTCATGCGCGTGCCATCTCCGGTTGTTCTCACTGGCCGTAGCCCACTAATCTGAAGCCATGCACTCGCGACCTGGCCGCATCATCCACGGCGATCCCGACTGGGGCCGCTTCGATGACTGCCGCCGGATACAGGTTGTCGGGCAACGCTTTCACCAGACCGCGCTCCTGGCAGCGGTTGGCCATCAGCTCGTCTCAGGAGCCAGCCGTTATGAATGCACGGCAGAGCTGCGTCGAGAGCCTGCCAATGCCCATGATCCGAAGGCGGTTCAGGTTCACGTCGAAGGCCGCAGGATTGGCTATCTGAGGCGAGGCACGGCGAGTCGATTGAGCTCACGCCTAGCCGGGCTTGAAGATGAAGGGAAGGCGGTGTTCTGTGTTGCCTTCATCCGAGACGATGGTGGGCAGCTACAGGCGCACCTACGGGTCCCCTATACGAGCGAGTTGCTTAAGGGCTGGGCCAACCCGAAGCAGCGTGCTGCCGCCTCTAACAGACCCGCCCGCCCGGCGTCCGAGTGCCGAGCGAGCGGGTCTCCCTCGTCGCCCAACGGGTGAACGGTTGAACCGCACGACCCGCCGGCCTCGGAACCCGCAAGAGACCCCTCGAGCGGGCTCCAAGCCTTTGGAAAGTTCCTGAATGAGTGGGGGCCGGATGCCGCCCGCCCGGCGTCCGAGTGCCGAGCGAGCGGGCATCCATCAAACCAACGGGCCGACACAGGGCGACCCGCCTCCGATCCGCGGAGCAGCAAAGCGCGGAGGTCGAAGCATTGCGAAACTTTGACCGAGGAAATCGGGGTGGTGGTCGGCAGCCGCAGAGCGCCGATGGGCTCGGCTCATATCTCCGTCGGAATCTTCTTCTGCCGCTTGATTGATTCCCCCATCCCACGCCTTCCGCTCCACCGGCTCATAGGGCTTGCCCGTCTTGGGGTTGATGCCCTTGGGGGTCGTCTTTTGGGTCTTAGGCTTGCGCTGTTCTGCCATTTGATCGAAGGTAGCGGTCATGGCTGATCGAGAGGCCCAAAAGAACGACGCATTTCGAGCAGTCGGGCGCTACGTCGTGGAGTTCTCGCGTCTCGTATTCAACATGCGCTTCGCTATGGAACGCCGCTTGGCGAACGAAGACCCCACGGTTCCCGCACTCGCGCTCGGAGAACTTTTTGCCGGTCAGATCGCTGACTCTTTCTTCGCCATTTGCCAGCACGTGGGTGACCTGGACGAGGCCGAGACAAAGGTTGCGATTTGCCTTAAGAACGACGTTCGGGACGAGATCAAACGGCGCAATGACTTCGCCCACGGCGATTGGTGGATTGGGTTGGGGCCCGCGAGGACGGCTCTATGAAGGACCCCTGGCTGTCCCGCGTAAAGCCTGGCAAGCGGAACCCAGAGCCGTTCAATCCCAAGGAGGTTCCGATTGCCGAACTCGATGCCAGGTCGGACGACCTTTACCACCTACGTCAGCATGTCGCGGAGTTTGGGGACATCTGCATGGGGTGGTGGCCCGTCGATCCCCTGGCGGAACGCGGCCCCCCCGTCCGCGTCCGCGACATCTTCCGCGTGAACAAGGCCAAGCGGGTTGTGCGCGACGGGCCAAGAGTTCCATCGGGAAAGCTTTCGTATTCCTAATCGCCCTCGGCCTCCCACTCCAGTTCAATGCAAGCGAGGCCCTCTTGGATTTCGAGTTCGGCGGCTGACTCATAGTCGCGGCCCTCATCTGCTTGCCATGCGGATTTCAGTCCGCATACGCTCATGGGATAAGTGTGTAGGCCGACACGGACCAAAGCCGGGGGGCATCCTTGTGGTAGGTGTGCCGCCACTGGGGCTCCTTGGGCAGCACCGGGCCGGGGGCGAGATTGCCCCCGGCCCAACGCCACTTACCGCGCTTTTCTAGCCGACTTTGAGCTTGCGGAAGGCCTTTTTGCTCAGGACCTTGGCTCCGTTGCGCCAGAAAAAGTAGAGCCCTTCGGAACCTGTGGGCCTTCCATTTTCGCCAGGCACGTTGTCAACGGGCTTGGCGAGCATCCCGATACGGTCGACAATCGTGTAGTACGGATTGAAAGCAGCCGTAGAGCGCGATGTATTTGTTCTGGGTGACCGCCTTTTCCATCGCTGAGGAGCGATAGGCGGGGTATTCCAGCAGCAGCCGTGGAACCTGGCCGCTAGAGGGAGTACCGGCACCCGCCTGGAGAGAGTTCCAGGTCTGCCACAGAGGACCGCCTTCGCCTTCGAACTGGCTGATCTTGTGGTAGATGTTGCGGTGTGCGACCCACTTGGCGTTCATCGTGTAGGCGTCTCCCAGACCCTCCTGGAGGGCGTAGACATCGGCAACCGCGAACGCTTTTTCTGTCGCGGTTTCGACGACTTCTTCTGCCCCGGTGAGGACACCGTAGGGCTCTTTTTCGCCCGTGCCGGTGAGGAACTTGGTTGCCTCGAGTACATCCTTTTCGCCGCTGGACCAGTCGAGCGAGTTCCGGCGAGATAGAGCCGAAATCCTGCCCGAACTCATACGTCCACTGGGCGAAGAAGTCCGCCGCGTGGCACACGATGGACGGCTGCGCGAATTTCGGCGAGTCGTCGGTCGTCTGTTCGGCTTCGGCTTCCCTGTAGGCAGCCGCGTTGCCTTCGGATGTGACGCCCTTCCATTCGTTGGTCGTCACCTGGATGACCCGCGAGATGTCACGGAACGGGTTGATCGCCCCATCGTGGACGGGGATGATCGTCGGGTCGAGCGTGAAGGGCAGCAGATAGCCGCCTGTTTCGCCCGACAGATTCAGCGCACGCTGCTCGTCGCTGGAGAGCGGCTGCTCGCCCATCCGCTTCAGCCAGGCGCGCTCATACAGAGGGCTCCCGGTGAGGAGGAGGTGACGGGCGACGGCAGGGCCGTCCTTGCCGGAGACCATGCGCTCGAGGTGTTCCTGCGAGGGCTCGGTCTTGGCCCGCTCGGTGCGGGAGGACACGGATCTGTCGATTGCCCGCTGCGCCCGGTCCTTCAGCTCCAGAGCGGTGCCCTCCGGGTTTGTGATCGAGGTCCGAAGCGTCGAGAGGTCGAAGACGTCCTCGCCCGGGCCACGCCTGAACGGCGGGTCTGGAAGCTGGGCTTCTCGCGGTGCTCGGGGGTGATTCCTTCATGGGATTCGCTTTCGTTTTCGGGGGTGGTGTGTGAACTGAGGGTGTTTCGTCCGTCGATGCAGTAGGTGCGGCCATCGGGCGTTGTCACTCGAAGCTCGATGCCGCGGGTGCTCCCGAGGCCGCGCTGGACCACGCTCGGGTGGAAGAATCGGCCGTACCCCGTGGGGTTGCGCCGGAAGACCTCGGGCGCGATCCGTGTCACGCCAGAGGTGATTTCACGCAGCTCGCCCTCATCCTCGACATAGCCTGAACTGGTCGCGACCAGCATCTCGCCACTTCGCTCAGCCGCGGCAAGAGCGCGCCGCGCCAGATTGCGGGGGTCATCATTCATTTCGTACTCCCTTTGTTATTGACGTTTTGCGCCCCCTTCTAGGACGAATGCGCGAAGCTCGGCACGGTCGAACAGCAGCCGGCTGCCGTCCTTGTGGAACGGCACGCGGCGGCTGGAGACGAGCGCGTAGATACGGCTCTTCGGGCAGCTAAGGAACCCGGCGGCACCGTCGACATCCAGGTAGCCGTCCGCCTGTTCCGGTGAATCGCCGGAATAGGCGATGATCGCTGCCGCCCGCTCCGCAATCCGCTCAATCAGCTCGGCGGGAAGATCAAGCTGTAGGCCTGGCCCCGTCATCGCGTCGCCTCCCCGATCGCCGCCAACTGCGCATGTGCCCATTCGGCGACGGCTTCCAGTGCGCGCCCCTCGTCACCGGACTTGAGCGCGAGTTCCACGGGCGCCAGGTCGACGGTCTCGACTTGCTCTTGCCGCTCGGCATCGAGTCGCCCGTACTGAAAGTTCACGACGCGGATGGCGCGAGCCAGTTCTGCGCGGATCGTCGGGGCCGTCATGCTGCCACCGCTTCCCGCTGCTCGGCTTCGAGCGTGTCGATGCATCGTTGCGTCGAATCACGTAGGGAGCCGGTGGTGGCGGGGAGCTGCGCCTTGAGTTCTTCGAGCTGCTCGGCGCGTTCGGTTGCTTCTGCCGCTTCTACCTGCCGCTGTTTGGCCGTAGGCGTTGCCTGTGCGGGTGGAAGAGAGGATGTTCCTTCATCGGAGTTAGATGAATGAAGACGGCTGTTGTTGTTCTTTACTGATTGATCTAGTACTGCTTGATCTACTTGATCGTGTTCAGCATAGGAACTGCCAGAGCCCGTAACTGAACTGCTCGGAGGCCAAACTGAACTGCTAGGGGCCGAAACGGAACTGCTCTCCCCGCCATTCTGGGCCAGCGGTTCAGAGGTAGAACTGTCTCTCGGTTCCCCCTTGGAACTGCTCTGTAGTTCTTGGGCGAAACTGCTGGCCCGCTCGAGCAGGGGGGCGAAGCTGTAGATGAACGTCCCGGAGGGCCGCTGGCCGGTTCGCAGGATGTCTCCGTGGTCGATGGCCTCTTGCAGCGCGGCGACCACGGTCGCGCGGCCGCATTTGCTCTCGCTGACCAGGGTGTCGAGGTTCGGGAAGGCGTTCTCTCCCTCCCTGTCGGCGTGTGTCGCCAGCGCGAGGAGCACGGACTGCCTGGAACCCCGACTCGCCCTGGAGTGGGCTCGTGTCGCTTGCACCGCTCGAATCACCGGGATCAGAGCCCAGGCGGGAATAGCTCGAGGATGTCGACGCCCAACGCCGCGGCGAGGCTCTTCGCTGTGCGGCGGGCAGGGACGGTCGAGCCGGTCTCGACATTGCAGACCGTCTCTTTGCAAAGCCCGGCAATGCTGGCCAGCTCACCCTGAGTAAGGCCCGCCGCGGTGCGATGCACCCGGAGCGGAGATGCAGGGCGAGGTCGCATGTGCGACTCCTTTCTGGTTGGAAACTTTGAAATTGACGGAACGCGCTGGCTAAAAAAATGGGGTCACCCGCCCCCCCAGGGGGGAGCCGATGACCCCTCGCTCGCGCACTTCCAGCGGGGAAGGCGAAGCAATGTCGGCCTTCCGCGAAAGCGGTGAGCAGGAACGTGCGCCAACACGCCCAGAGGGTGAATTCCCCCCTACCTATTAGGCCGATGTAACGCTTATGCGGCTTTTGGCTCTATCAAGGGAGAAACGGGTAATGCGCGCAGGTTTGAAGATGGTGGGTGCGCAGTGAAGAGGGGGGTCTGGTCGCACCCGGCGCAACGATCGCCAGGCTTCCACTTCACCCTTGGTCCTTGCCCTGGCAGTGGGAGGGGGTATGCCCTATCTCGCCGCTTGCCTTTTGGAAGGTGCTTGCCGCATTGGACGCAGTGGCGGATTTCTTGGGGCAGCTCCATTTGGGCGTCCGGGAGCCTTGTCTGTAGGCCGCCAGACCTCTCGGTCGCCTCCATGACTCGGTCAAGGTCCTCGAGCCGCCCGCTCGTCCAGAGAGCGGCGATGCCAGGGACCGTCTTGTCTGCGTGGGTCTTCGAGTCCCAACTTCCCGCGATGCCATCCTCATCGGGAATTTTCGGTTCGAGCAAAGGGACATCCCAGTCGGCACCCCCAGCCTCCGCCTCCGCTGAATCGAGTGAGTCACCGGCACGCCCGGCCTCTATAGCAGCGAACTCATCCCAATGCTGAACCGCGGGGGTTCGCATGATGCTGTCGATCTCTTCGCATCGCCGCCTGTGGTACCGTCGGAACCTGCGCCCAGGTTCTGTCGGTGTAGCCGCCGCAGCGCCGGCATCTTAGATCGCGGGAGACAAAATCGCGCTCGGGGGACTGCAACCATCGCAGGGCCGATCTCTGTCGCCCTCGCAGCCGATCCCGGCCAGAAATCACCCCCGGTTCCCCATCCCGCAACGCCATAGATTTCGTAGACAACGATGTCGTCATGCTTAATCCGCCAGACGGGGAACGTGAGGTTGCTCAGCTTTGTCCTGGGCGACGTGGGCATCGGGCGCGACTCGTCCGTGCAGCTCCCCAGGAGTTGAGCGCAGATCGCGGAGAAGCGCCCCCTCGCGGATATGGCGGGTGCCGCCCAGCCGGAGCCCCTCCATTGTTGGTCGCTCGGGGTCCAGTTGAAGCGCAGGTCGAGAAGAGGCAATCTCCGACCCGCACCCGCACGGCGATGCTCGGGAATCGCGTAGGGTCTCGGCTGTAGCCGTATTCGCCGGCCCAGCGCTCGGGGAGCGGATCGACAAGATAAAGGTCCGGCCGCCGCGCGCGGCGGCTCTGTGGAGATTCAGCCTCGGGGAGACACTTCTCGCAGTGCCAGCGGAACTTAGGGTCGCGGCCGGCCTGGAGTTCATCGCCGCAGTCAACACAGGCGAGAGGGTGCGGCGAAACGGTGCCCTTCTCGACCCCGGTGGTATTCCGACCGACAGCCGTCGTCACAGCAATTTTGGTCGATCCGCTTCCCGGCGGATAACGCGCACCCGCAGTATTTGCATGCAGCAGTCTGCGCGACAGCGCGACGCGGGGACAGCGCGCGAATCTCTGCCCTGTCCCGCTCCGGGACCCGGGCAAGCCGCTTCCGGGCGACCGCCACTGCAGGTCCTTCGGCGACAGCCCACTCGCCGACGGCCTTGCGAAACTGTTTGAACCCGGGGAGACCCTTGATCCACTGGACCTCCTCGACCAGCGCTTCCTGCTCGAGTGTTGCGGTTCCCTCCGCCATCGCTTTCTCCGCAGCCTCCCATTGGGCGGCGAAGGTCTTGAAGTCGATAGGGACAGCGTGGCGCACGTCCCTATTTATGCACACCGACCCGATGGTTTCGGATGCCCGAAGGGGGTTGGACGGTCAGCTGAAGCCGCCCATCTGGCGAGGAGCCCTTGTTGCCCAATCCGTTGCCCACCTGGCATCCCTAAACGGCATACCTGGCTTGCTAGAGCCGTTGAAGTCGCCCCTCCCCCGTAACGCACTCGAACTCATAGATGGGCATCTGACGCGGCAATGGTAGTTCAGCGCCGCGCCCTTGCCGCTGCATGGAGAAGAGGACAGCGGAACGCGAACGACAGGGAGCCGACCGCTCTCCAGTACCGTGCCAAGACGGTGGTGCTCAGGTGCGGAATGTCCCTGTTGTCATGCATCGCGCTCACGACCCTCGGCGCGGCACCTGTATCGGTCGCCTCGGTAGCCAAGACGGGGAAGGCTGGAGTGGTCTTCAGCTCACTCAAGCTGGCGGGAAGCAACGGCTACTCGATTGAAATCGTCGGCATCATCATCGGGGGGCAGCGCCGGGTGTCGCTCAAAGCGACCAATGGGGACGTCTCGGCCGAATACGCGGTGCCGACAACGAAGCCGCGTGGCCTGCACGCCGAGCTTCCCTCGCGGGGAGTGGTATCGCTGACATTCCGGAGCACGCGGCGCTCGGTGAGGCGGTTCTCACCGAATTGCAGGTTCGTGACCGAAAGAGGTGTATTCCACGGCACCGTGCAGTTCGCAGGGGAGCTCGGATACACCTCGGTCAACGCGAGCGGCGGGCCCGGGGAGGTCGAGCGCTTTCCGAACGGCCTCTGCGATCCGATCGGCAATCGGATCGCCCGGCCGGCCATCCCAATTCCCTTCCGTTCGACCTTCCTCAACGTCCGCTCGGGAGCCGGTGGCAGGGTCATCGAGTTCACCGCCTCCCGGCTCAACGGCCGGATATCCACGGTCAACTTCAACGCCTCGCTGCGCGAACGGCTCGGCAAGATGACGATCAACCGGAGAGCCTCGGCGCGAGGCGGCAGGGGCAGCTTCGAGACCAGCGCACCGGGCGAGCAGCCGAAATCGGCAGTGGTGGGCCCCCCGCAGCCGTTCCAGGGCAAGGCGACCTTCGAACAGTTCGGCGCGGCCGCTCCGACCTGGGCCGGATCGCTGAGCGTGCCGCTGCCGGGGGCCACCCTCACCAGCCTGGCCGGTGAGGGCTTCGCTGCCCGCCTCTGCCTGCGCGCGAGCCCGTTTCGCGGGTGCGGGCGGCGCGCCCGCGCTCAGGGAAGCGGCTCCCAGTCCCAGGCCTTCTGGGACACCAGACTCTCCTGGTCGAGGTAGCGGCGGAACTCGTCGAGCTCTGCCGGCTCGACGCTGTAGACGTGATCGGGCTCCGGGAAGTGGCGCGCGCGCACCTCGTCCCTGTACTCCCTCATCGCGCCGACCATCGTCTCGTGCACGTTCGCGTATCGCTTGACGAATTTAGCCATCCGGCCGGTGGTGATGCCGAGCAGGTCGTGGAAGACGAGCACCTGCCCCGCAGTGGCCGGCCCGGCGCCGATCCCGATCACCGGCACATCGAGCTTCTCGACGATTGCTTCGGAGATCGCCGCGGGAATTGCCTCGAAGACGATCGCGAAGCAGCCGACGGATTGCAGCGCCAGGGCGTCCTCGCACAGTTGGATCGCGCCCTCGACGGTCTTTCCCTGCGCTTTGTAACCGCCCAGCGCGGTCGCTGTCTGCGGGGTGAGGCCGACATGTCCCATCACCGGGATCCCGGACCGGATGATCGCCCTCGCCCGCTCGACGGAGGTCCCCCCCGCCTCCAGCTTGACCGTCTGACAGCCGGTCTCCTTGACCATCCGCTGGGCGTTTTGGACCGCCAGCTCGTTGGAGGCCTCATAGCTTCCCATCGGCATGTCGCCGACCATCAGCGGCGTCTTCAGGCCGCGGCGGACTGCCTTGCCGAGCATGATCATCTCGTCCATCGAGACCGGCTCCGTGCCGGGGTAGCCGAGCACGACCATCGCGGCGGAGTCGCCGACCAGGACGATGTCGACGCCGGCCTCCTCGGCGACCTTCGCCGAGGGGTAGTCATAGGCGGTGACCATCGTGATCGGCTCCCCCGCCGCCTTCATCTCGGCAAGGCGGGGCAGGCTCATCGGCCTGCGGTCGCCATCGGTGGGAGGCGCTGTGTGGGACCGCCCGCCAGAACTCATGAAAGAAGCACCTCGGGGTGGGAGTCGACGGCGACGGCCCGGTTGTCGTCATCGACGTGGACGACGACCGGGGAGTACCGCTCGAGGTCGCTCTCGTCGTAGGCGCCGAAGGAGGCGACGATGATCTTGTGGCCGGGCTCGGTCAGGTGCGCGGCGGCGCCGTTGACCTGCATCGCGCCGGAGCCGGGCTCGCCGTCGATCGCGTAGGTGACGAAGCGGGCGCCGTTGTCGATGTCCCAGACGTGGACCTGCTCGTTGGTGATCAGATCGGCCGAGGCCATCAGCTCGGTGTCGATCGTGATGCTGCCGATGTAGTCGACATCGCAGTCGGTAACCGTCGCCCGATGGATCTTCGACTTCAGCATCTGTCTCTGCATTGGCTCTCCCTATTGCGGTGTTTCAAGTCGTCAGAGGTTGGATCAAGACGTTGTCGATCAGCCGCGCACCGCCGACCCGGGCGGCGACGGCGACCAATACCGCGCGGCCGTTCAGCTCCGCTGCCGGCGAAAGATCCTCCGCGTCGCGCGCCTCCAGGTACTCGGGCTCGATGCCGGCGCTCTCCAGCTCGCGGCGCGCGGCGTCGAGGCCGGCCTGCAGCGAATCGGAGCGGGCGCCCCGCTCGGCAGCGCTCAACGCCCGCGACAGCGCAGCGGCCCGCCGCCGGTCCTCGGGGCTCAGATAGGCGTTGCGCGAGCTCATCGCCAAGCCGTCTTCCTCACGCACTGTCGGCAGCACCTCGACGCGAACCGGGAAGTCGAGGTCGCGGGCCATGCGGCGGATGACGATCGCCTGCTGCGCGTCCTTGCGGCCGAAGTAGGCGACGTCGGGGCCGACGCTGTTGAAGAGCTTGGCGACGATGGTGGCGACAGCCCGGAAGTGCCCGGGGCCGCGGTGCGTGGGCTCGCCGCAGAGGACCTCGGTCAGCCCCCCGACCTCGACGCCGGTCGCGAACCCGTCCGGGTAGACCTCCTCCATCGGCGGCGCGTAGACGATGTCGACGCCGGCCTCGGCGGCGAGGCGGAGGTCGCGCTCCTCGTCGCGCGGGTAGCGGTCGAGGTCCTCTCCCGGGGCGAACTGGGCGGGGTTGACGAAGAGGCTCATGACGACGACGTCGCACTCGGCGCGGGCCGCGCGCAGGAGCGAGAGATGGCCCTCGTGCAGGCACCCCATCGTGGGCACGAGGCCGATCGCGCGTCCAGCGCGCCGCGGCGCGACCAGCGCATCGCGCAGCGCGGACTTGGCGCGGACGAGCGTCACGCCGCTGTCTTTCTCAAGCAGTGAATTACCGAGTGGGGATTCCATAGGTCCATGCCCTTGGGGTCACGGCCGCCTGGCGATTATAGGGCGTCGCGGCGGTGGAACTCGATCTCCTCGAGGACCCGGGCCGGAGCGCCCGCGGCGATCACTCCCGGGGGAAGGTCACGGGTGACGACCGAGTTGGCACCGACGACGCAGCGGTCGCCGATCGTGACGCCGCTGGTGACGACGCAGTTGACGCCGAACCAACAGTTGGAGCCGATCCGCACCGGGCCCTTCGAGCTGAAGCCCTGCCAGGTGACCGGAATGGCGGGGTCGTCGTAGCGGTGGTCGGCATCGCCGACGAAGCAGCCGTTGGCGAACATCGTGTGGTCGCCGATCGAGATCCACTCGTGGGCCGCAAGCATCGTGTTGCGATTGAGGAAGCAGCCGCCTCCGATCTGGATCCGCGCCCTGGGACCGAGGGTCAGCCAGCACCCCGGCTCGAGCAGCGTCCCCTCGCCGATCGTCAGCCGGCCCTCGTCGAGCGCCTCCAGCACCTCTCCCTCGACCGGCAGGCGGACGAAGAAGCCTCCGCGGGCCGCGTGGCGGGCGATGCGCCAGCGGCGCAGAGGGCGCCGGTTGCGCTCGTACCAGCGGCGCTTCGCCCACCAAAGTCGCCAGCCGTGCCGCTCGCTCACCTCACTAGCTTTCCAGAGCCCCCGGCAGTATGGTCGCCCGCAATGGGCTCGAGGAGGGAGAGCGTGTGATGGGAATGTTCGAGATGACGCCCGAGCAGGCCACCGAGTGGGGACAGAAGTTCCGCGATCTCGCCGCGCCCCATGTGAACGGGGAAGAGGTCGTCGCCGCGGCCGCGTTCCGGCAGGGTGGCGCGACCGCCAGCTACGTCGCCTCCAAGGCCCAGCTGGGAGGGCTCGTCTACGCCGGCATCAAGAAGATGCGCAAGAAGAAGGCGGGCGGGCTTCCCGAGAAGGTGATGCTCGTCGTCACTCCCGACAAGCTCTACGCGCTGAATCTCGGCTTCAAGGGGCGCGACTACAAGATCAAGGAGGGGGCCGCGGTCTGGGAGCGCCAGGGGCTGCGGGTGAGCACGGAGCGGGGTCCCGGGATGACGGCGCTGACGATCTCCTCTCCCGCGGGCGAGAGCGCGACCCTGCTCGGGGTCGGGGTGAAGGACGACCCCCTGAGCCAGGAGCTGATCGGCGTCATCCAGGGCAGCGCTCCCACGCAGACCGGTTCGGTTTGAGGGCGTGAGCGCGCAGGCGCCGACGCTGCGGGGCGGCATCGACCTCGGCGGGACGAAGATCCAGACGGCGATCGTCGACGCCGGCGGAAGTGTCCTCGGCGAGTCGCGGCGGCCGACGCCGACCAGGGGCGGGCCCCAGGACGTGGCGAGCGAGATGGCCGCCGCGCTGCGCGAGGCAGCCGGAGAAGCCGGGGTTGAGCCCGGCGCGCTCGAGGGCATCGGCGTCGGCTCGCCCGGCAGCGTGGACGAGAGGGCCGGGGTCGTCTCCGGCGCTCGCAACCTGCCCGGCTGGGACGGCAGCTTCCCGCTTGCCGAAGTGCTGAAGAAGGATCTCGGCTCCGCGGTGCTGGTCGGCAACGACGTCCAGGTCGCCACCGAGGCGGAGTTCCACCTCGGCGCGGGAAGGGAGTTCCACAGCCTGATCGGGGTCTTTTGGGGCACCGGGGTCGGTGGCGGCCTGATGCTCGACAGCAGGCCCTGGCTCGGGCGCGGGGCAGCCGGGGAGATCGGCCATATGGTGGTGAAGCGCGGTGGGGCCAAGTGCCCCTGTGGTCGCAAGGGCTGCATGGAGGCTTACGCCGGGCGCGCGGCGATGGAGGCCGAGGCACGGCGCCAGCACGAAGAGGGCGTCAAGACCGACCTCTTCAAGTTGATGCGCAAGCACGACCGCGACCGGCTGACCAGCGGCATCTGGGAGCGGGCCCTGGACCACGGCGACCACCTCGCCGAAGAGCTGATCGACCGCGCGATCGAGGCTCTGGGCACGGGCATCGCCTCGGCCGTCAACCTTCTCGACCCAGAAGCGGTGATCGTCGGCGGCGGCCTCGGCGTGCGCTTCGGCGATCGCTACATGGAGCCGTTGACAAAGGAGATGGGCAAGCACCTGTTCGTCGACGAGCGCCCTCCGGCCGTCCGAGTCGCCTCGCTGGGCGACCTCGGTGGCGCGATCGGCGCTTCCCTGCTATTTGCCAGGTAACGGCTAAGCCGCTACCGGCTCGCGGCGCTTGCGCGCTGCGCGTTTGGGCTTGACGGGCTGTACCAGGCCTGCGAGGAAGCTGCCGGTGTAGGAGGCGGCGACCCCGGCGACCTCCTCGGGCGTTCCGGTGGCAACGACCTCACCGCCCTCGTCGCCACCGTCGGGGCCGAGGTCGATGAGGCGGTCAGCGGTCTTGATCACGTCGAGGTTGTGCTCGATCACGACGACCGTGTTGCCGGCGTCGACGAGGCGGCCGAGCACGTCGAGCAGCCGCTGGACGTCGGCGAAGTGCAGGCCGGTGGTCGGCTCGTCGAGGATGTAGAGGGTGTCGCCGGTGGCGACTTTCGACAACTCGGTGGCCAGCTTCACCCGCTGTGCCTCGCCACCGGAGAGCGTCGTCGCCGGCTGGCCGAGGCGGATGTAGTCGAGGCCGACGTCGTGCAGAGTGCGCAGGCGGCGGGCGATCTTCGGCACGTTCTCGAAGAACCCGACCGCCTCCTCGACCGACATCTCGAGCACGTCGGAGATGCTCTTGCCCTTGAAGCGGACCTCGAGCGTCTCGCGGTTGTAGCGGCGTCCGTGGCACTGCTCGCAGGGGACGTAGACATCGGGGAGGAAGTGCATCTCGATCTTGATCTGGCCGTCGCCGCGGCAGACCTCGCAGCGCCCGCCCTTGACGTTGAAGCTGAAGCGGCCCGGCTTGTAGCCGCGCGCACGCGCCTCCTGGGTCTGCGCGAAGAGCTGGCGAATGTGGTCGAAGACGCCGGTGTAGGTGGCGGGGTTGGAGCGTGGGGTGCGGCCGATCGGCGACTGGTCGATGTTGATGATCTTGTCGATCTGGCCGAGGCCGTCGACGCCGTCGTGGGCACCCGGCCGCAGCTTCGCCTGGTGCAGGCGATTGGCGACCGCGTGGTGCAGGGTCTCGTTGACGAGCGTCGACTTGCCGGAGCCCGAGACGCCGGTGACGCAGCAGAAGACGCCGAGCGGGAAGGCGACGTCGATCTCCCTTCAGGTTGTGCTGGCGGGCGCCGCGCACGATCAGCTCCCCGCGAGGCTCGCGCCGCTGGGCGGGGACCTCGATCCTGCGCTTGCCCGAGAGGTACTGGCCGGTGAGCGAAGCCGGGTCCCTGGAGATCTCCTCCGGCGTGCCCTCGGCGATCACGTGGCCCCCATGCTCGCCGGCGCCCGGGCCGAGGTCGACCAGATGGTCGGCCGCCATCATCGTCCCCTCGTCGTGCTCGACCACGATCACCGTGTTGCCGAGATCGCGGAGGCGGTCCAGCGTCCCGATCAGCTTCTCGTTGTCACGCTGGTGCAGCCCGATCGAGGGCTCGTCGAGCACGTACATGACACCGACCAGGCTGGAGCCGATCTGCGTAGCCAGCCTGATCCGCTGCGCCTCGCCGCCGGACAGCGACCGCGCCGAGCGCGACAGCGACAGGTATCCGATGCCGACGTTCTCGAGGAAGGCGAGGCGCTCGGAGATCTCGCGAACGATCAGGCGGGCGATCGCCCGCTCGGTCTCGGTCATCTCGAGCGAGGCGATCCACTCCCCCGCCCCGCGAGCCGACATCTCGCTGTATTCGGCGATGCTGATCCCGCCGACCTTGACCGCGAGGCTCTCCGGTCGCAGCCGCGCGCCCTCGCAGTCGGGGCAGGGCTGCTCCGCCATGTAGCCCTCGATCCGCTCGCGGTTGGCCTCGGAGTCGGTCTCCTCGTAGCGGCGCTGCAGCTGGTTGACGATCCCCTCGAAGCGGACCTTGTAGGAGCGCCGGCGGCCGAAGCGGTTGGTGTAGGTGACCTGATGGCGGTCGTCACCGGTGCCGTAGAGGAAGGTCTCGCGCTCGGACTTCTTCAGCTTCGACCAGGGCTTCTCGATGTCGACGCCGTACTCCTCGGCGACGGCGGCGATCAGCCGCCGCCAGTATGCGGTGACACCGCGATTCCACGGCTGCAGCGCGCCCTCGGCGAGCGAGAGGGTCGGGTCGGGGACGACCAGCTCGGGGTCGATCACCCGCTGGAAGCCGAGCCCATGGCAGCGCTCGCAGGCGCCGTGTGGCGAGTTGAAGGAGAAGATCCGCGGCTCCAGCTCGGGGATCGAGGTGCCGCAGCTCAGACAGGCAAATTGCTCTGAGAAGAGCAAATTGCCACCGGCAATGTGCTCCGCTTCGCGTCCGCCATTGCCGGGTTTGTCGCCAGATCGTCGGCCTCTCGACCCACCGCTCCCTCCCGAAGAGCCAGATCGTGACGCTCGGTCGCTACCGGGGCCATCCTTGGCGTTGTCACTCACGAACTCGACTTCGACCAAGCCACCGCGCCAGCCCGGCGGCGGCCTCGACCGACTCCGAGAGACGGCGCCGCAGGTCGGGCTTCATCAGCAGCCGGTCGACGACCACCGAGACGTCGTGTTTGAACTTCTTGTCGAGGACGATCTCCTCGTCGAGACGGCGCAGCTCGCCGTCGACCATCACCCGCGAGTAGCCCTCGAGGCGGAACTGCTCGAACAGCTTCCCGTACTCGCCTTTGCGGCCGCGCACGACCGGCGCCATCACCATGAATTTCGTCCCCTCCTCGATGGTCATCAGCCGATCGATGATCTGCTCCTGAGATTGGCCGGATATCGGCTCCCCGCAGGTGGGGCAGTGGGGGGTGCCGATGCGCGCCCAGAGCAGCCGCAGGTAGTCGTAGATCTCGGTCACGGTGCCAACCGTCGAGCGCGGGTTGCGAGAGGTCGTCTTCTGGTCGATCGAGATCGCCGGCGACAGCCCCTCGATCGAGTCGACGTCGGGCTTCTCCATCAGGCCGAGGAATTGCCGTGCATAGGCGGAGAGCGACTCGACGTAGCGACGCTGTCCCTCGGCGTAGATCGTGTCGAAGGCGAGGCTCGACTTGCCCGAGCCCGAGAGGCCGGTGATGACGATCAGGGCGTCCCGCGGCAGCTCGACGTCGACGCCCTTGAGGTTGTGCTCCCGGGCGCCGGAGATGACGATGCGGTCTGAGGCTGCCACAGCTCCCTCCGAGTCTACGGGGGCGAACGGTTGTTCCCAGGGCGCGAACTCGCCGCGGGTGAGGAGATTGGTGATCTCGCAAATGCTCGGCCGACCCGCAACCCGCCGGCGGTGGGACTTGCGCCGAGAGCGGCGCGACGCTAGCTTGGACGAGAGGCAGGGCCAGTTCCACAGAGGAGGAGAGATGTCGAACGTCGACGCCGCCCAGACCGCCTACGACGCCTTCGGGCGCGGTGACCTGGCAGCCCTGCGAGAGGACTTCGCCGAGAACGCCGTCTGGGTCACCTCGGACGAGCTGCCGCTCGGAGGAGTGGTCGAAGGTCGCGACGCGATCATGGCCAACTTCGCCCAGATCCCCAACTACTGGACCTCGTTCAGCGTCGATCCCGAGGAGTTCATAGACGCCGGGGACTACGTGGTCGTCCGGGGCACCCAGCGAGCCGGCAACGACAAGGGCAGCTTCGAGGCGCCCTTTGTCCACCTGCTGAAGTTCGAGGGCGGCAAGACCGTGCGCGGTGAGTTCTTCACCGACAGCGCCAAGGCGGCGAAGCTGCTGGCCTAAGCGCCCGCGGTCATCCCGTCGAGGTCGCGGCGCAGCTCCTTCAGCTCGTCGCGGATGCGGCCTGCCTCCTCGAAGCGGAGATCGTCGGCGGCGGCAAGCATCTCCTCCTCGAGGGCGACGATGGTGCGCTCCAGCTCCTCGGGGCCGGCAAAGTCCTCTGTGCGCTTGCGGCGCCGCCTGCGCGGCGCCCGGTCCTCCATCGCGAGAAACTCGGCCATCTCGGAGATCCCCTTGCGGACCGTCTCCGGCGTGATCCCGTGCTCCTCGTTGTAGGCGACCTGAATCGCCCGGCGCCGGTCGGTCTCCCCGATCGCGGCGCGCATCGAGTCGGTCTCCCGGTCGGCATACATCAGCACCCGCCCGTTGACATTGCGGGCGGCGCGCCCGATCGTCTGCACGAGGCTGGTCTCGCCGCGCAGGAAGCCCTCCTTGTCGGCGTCGAGGATCGCGACCAGCGAGACCTCGGGCAGGTCCAACCCCTCGCGCAGCAGGTTGACCCCGACCAGCACGTCGTACTCCCCGAGCCGCAGGTCGCGGACGATCTGGATCCGCTCCAGGGTGTCGACCTCGGAATGCAGGTAGCGGACCTTGATCCCGTACTCGAGCAGATAGGCGGTCAGGTCCTCGGCCATCTTCTTGGTCAGCGTCGTCACCAGCACCCGGTCGCCGCGCTCGGCGCAAGCCCTGATCTCGTTCATCAGGTCGTCGATCTGGTTGCGCGTCTCGCGCACCTCGATCTCGGGGTCGACGATCCCGGTCGGGCGGACGATCTGCTCGACCACCCGGGTCGATTCGGCACGCTCGAACGGGCCGGGCGTCGCCGAGACCATGACCAGCTGCGGCACCCGCTCGAGGAACTCGTCGAACTTGAGCGGCCGGTTGTCGATCGCCGAGGGCAGCCGGAAGCCGTAGTCGACCAGCGTCTGCTTGCGCGAGCGGTCCCCCTCGTACATCCCGCCGATCTGCGGGATCGTCTGGTGGGACTCGTCGACGAAGACGACGAAGTCGTCTGGGAAGTAGTCGATCAGGGTGTGTGGCGGGCTGCCCTCTGGGCGGCCGTCGAGGATGCGTGAGTAGTTCTCGATCCCCGAGGTGAACCCCAGCTCCTTGAGCATCTCGATGTCGTAGGCGGTTCGCTGGCGCAGGCGGTGCGCCTCGAGCTGCTTGCCCTCGGCCTCGAGCTCAGCGGTGCGAGCGTTGAGTTCTGCACGTATCTCCTCGACCGCCCGCTCCAGCGTCTCGTCCCTGGTCACGTAGTGGGAGGCCGGCCAGACCGAGACGTGGTCGATCTCGTCGAGCACCTCGCCGGTCAGCGGGTCGAAGTGCTGGACCCCCTCGATCTCGTCTCCGAACAACGAGATCCGGTACGCCGACTCGGCGTAGGAGGGCATGATCTCCAGCACCTCGCCGCGGACCCTGAAGCTGCCGCGCCCCAGCGTCGAGTCGTTGCGCTGGTATTGCATCTTGACCAGCTTGCGGAGCACCTCGTCGCGGTCGATCTCCGACCCGACCTTGAAGAGCTGCATTTTTTCGTTGTAGACCTGCGGCGAGCCGATCCCGTAGATGCAGGAGACCGAGGCGACGATGATCGTGTCGCGGCGCGCGAACAGCGCCGCCGTGGCAGCGTGGCGAAGGCGGTCGATCTCGTCGTTGATCGAGGAGTCCTTCTCGATGTAGAGGTCCTGAGCGGGGACGTAGGCCTCGGGCTGGTAATAGTCGTAGTAGGAGACGAAGTACTCGACCGCGTTGTCGGGGAAGAACTCGCGAAACTCGTTGCAGAGCTGCGCGGCGAGGGTCTTGTTGTGGGCGATCACCAGCGAGGGCCGCTGCACCGCGGCGATCGTCGCCGCCATCGTGAAGGTCTTGCCGGTGCCGGTGGCGCCGAGCAGCGTCTGGAACCTCTCCCCTTCCCCCAGCCCCTCGGCCAGCCCGGCGATCGCCCTGGGCTGGTCCGCGGTCGGCTCGTAGGCGGGATTGAGCTCGAATTCGGGCACCGGGTGAAGATAGCGGTGCCGAGAGACCCGCTAGCGGCCGCCGAGGAACTGTTCGAGCAGGCCTTCGGCGGGGCCGAGAAAGCCCTGGACGTTGTCGAGCAGGCTGCGCGCGTTCTGCACCAGTTCGATCGCCCGTTCGAGCGACAGTCCCTGCACGGCTTCGCGCATCGGATCGGCGAGAAACGGGCTGAGGGCGCCGGCGTTTTCGGCGTCGTCGATCGCTCGAATCAGGCCGGAGCGGATCGCCTCGGCGAGCTTCGCGTCTCCGACCCCGTAGCGGCGGGTGAAGCGTTCGCGCGACTGCGGCGTGGCGAGGGCCTGCGCCAGGGCCTCCCGCGAGACGCCGAGCTTGCAGGCGGCGCCGTCGAGCGCCGAAAGCGAGAACTGCTCGGCGATCGCCTGGAACCCCTGTGGGTTGCGCCAGGGCCGCGGCTTGCATGGGTCCTGGGTCTTGGCCGGCGTGTAGGAGGAGCCGCCTGCCGCAAGATAGGCGACCACCAGCGCCACCGAGGCGAGGATCGCCGTACCGACCAAAAGCCTGCCCCTCACAGCTCCACCCTCCTCGCCAGCCCGATCGGGACCAGGGCCAGGAGGCCGAGCAGCGCGCCGAGCAGGAACGATGGGCTGAAGGCATGGGTGGCGCCACGGTCGAGCTGGTCCTGGAGTTCGCTGCGAAGCTCGAGCACCGCTGCGCGATCCGCCGGGTCCGCCGGGAGCGGGTCGAAGGCGGGGCCGATCGTCGGCACCTTCCCCCGCTCCCCTTCGAGGCGGCCCTCGATGCGCTGCGCCAGCTCGAGCTTCAGCAGAGGTTCGACCCGGGAGTCGAGGATGACCGCGGTGCCGGCGTCGATCGCATCGTGCCGCTGCTGGGCGATGTCGGCGGTGAAGATCGGGGTCAGCGCCAACAGCCCGATCACGACACCGGCGTGGCGGGCCGAGATCGTCCAGCCACCATGGATCGCCTGCGGAGACCGCCCCCCGAGGGCGGTCTCGGTCAGCGCCGAGAGCACCAGCGAAAGCCCGATGCCGACGAGAACCTGCGGCGGCAGCGTCAGCACCACCTCGGCGTGGGGCAGCAACGCCAACCCGGCCAGCCCGCCGGAGACGAGAATCGCGCCTGCTCCCGCGCGCGCCCGCGCGCTTGCCACCTGCGGGCCGATCCGGCTTCCCACCAGGGCCGAGAGCGGCATCACCGAGACCACGATCGCGGCGCCGATCGGACTCAGGCCCCAGCCCTCGATCAGGAGCAGGACGAGGAGGAAGAGCGCCGCAGCGATCGCGGCCGAGACCAACGCAAGCGCCAGATTCGCGAGCAGGTGCGGGCGGCCGGTGCGGCGCAGCTCCGACTCGACGATCGCGGTCGAAGCCTCGTGACGGGCGACGGCGAGGATCGGCACGGCGGCGGCGAGCGCGACCGGCACCTGGAGCAGGAAGATCGACTGCCACGAGACGAGCTGGGTGAGGATGCCTCCCACCGCGGGCCCCAGCGCGGCGCCGGTCGCTCCGGCGCTCGCCCAGACCACGGCTGCCCGCCGCTCCGAGCCGACCGTCGCCGGAAGCAGCTCGAGCACTGCGGTGACCGCCGCAGCCCCGCCCAGCGCCTGCACGCAACGGGCGGCTATCAGCGTTGAGAGGTGGTCGGAGAGACCGCAGGCAAGGCCTGCCCCGGCGAAGATCGCCAACCCGACCGCGGCGGTCCGGCCGGGGCCGGCGCGGCGGGCGAGGTGAGCCGCGGGAACGGCAGCGAGCGCCATCACCAGGTTGAACGAGACCAGCACCCAGGTGACACCGGCGACGCTCGTGTCCAGCTCGCGGTAGATCTGGGGCAGCGCCAGGACGACGACCGAGGAGTCGGCGAGGACGAGGCCCACGGCGAGGGCCAGCGCGGCGAGGCGCGGTCTTGGCGCCGTGGCGTTCAGTACCCCAGCTCCTTGGCGTACTTTTCGCGGTAGGCCCTGCGCTCGGCGAGCACCTCTTCGACGTAGCCCCGGGTCTCGGCCAGCGGGATGTCGCCGAGGGTCATGTCCGCCCCGCCCCACCTGTCGGCGTTGCCGGGTCCGGCGTTGTAGGCGGCCAGCGCGGCGATCTCGTTGCCTTCGTAGAGATCAAGGAGATGCCGCAGGTAGTAGGTCCCGTAGCGGATGTTGATTTCGGGGTCGGAGAGATCCCTGAGCCTGAAGGTTGTGCCGCCGCTCAGTCGCTCGATGTCCCTCGCCGTGGCCGGGGTTATCTGCATCAGGCCGCGGGCGCCGGCCCGTGAGGTCTGGTCGTGGAAGCGGGACTCCGAGTAGATCACCGAGGCGACCAGCGCCGGGTCGAGGTTCTTTTCCGCGGCCTGCTGGCGGATGATGTCCTCGTGGCGCAGGGGCAGGGTCAGCTCCTGGATCACGTGGTCGACGTCGCCGACCACCCCGAGCAGGAGCCCGGCGGTCACTCCGGCCGCGACCACCGCCCCGCCGATGACCCATCGCCTCATGCCCTCAGGGTTTCGATCAGGGCGGACAGCGCGCCTTCGAGGTCCTCCACCGCGCCGTCGTTCTCGATCACATGCTCGGCGCGGGCTGCCTTCTCTCCCTGAGCGAGCTGCCGAGCCTCACGCTCGCCTACGAGAGCGTGGCCTCGAGCCTCGGCGCGGGCACGCCGCACGTCTTCGGCGGCGACGACGGCAACCGTGGTGTCGAAGGCGCTCTCCATCTCGGACTCGAACAGCAGCGGCACCTCGACCACGGCGATCTCCGTGCCGGCCGGCAGTGAGCCGAGCCAGGCGCCGATCCGCTCCCCGACCAGCGGGTGGATCTGACCCTCCAGCCAACCGAGCTGCTCGGGATCGGCGAAGACGACCTCGCCGATCCGCCTGCGGTCGACGCGCCCCCCGGGGGCGACGTCCTCGCCCCAGCGCTCGACCAGGCGACCGAGCAGCGGCTCGGAGTCGAGCAGCTCATGGACGACCGCGTCGCTGGAGATTGTCGCCGCCCCGAGCCGCTCGAAGGCGGCAAGCGCCTCGGACTTCCCGGCCGCGATGCCGCCGGTGAGGCCGATCGTCAGCGGCGGCACGAACCCTAAGAGTCGGAGGAGTCCTCGGGAGGCGACTCAGCCTCCGGAGCCGGCTCCTCGGTGGGCTCGGACGCCTCATCCGCGGCTGGCGTGGAGGTGGGCTCCTCGCCCGCAGCTTGCGAGGACGGGGAATCCTCCTCGGCGACAGTATCCGCGGGCACGGCGTCTGAGCCCTCGGTGGAGGCCTCCTCCGCCGCCTGGATCTGCTCGCCCAGGTCCCCCATCGGCATGTTCTGCCCCTCGACCCGCTTGATGCTGAGCGAGAGCCGGCGGCGCTCTTCGTCGATCTCGAGGATCTTGACGTTGAGCTTGGCGCCCGGCTCGACCACCTCGCTGGGGTTCTCGACGTGATGGTCGGCAAGCTCGGAGATGTGGACCAGCCCCTCGACCCCGGGAAGGATTTCGACGAAGGCACCGAAGGCGACGACCTTGGTCACCGAGCCCTCCAGCACGTCGCCCGAGCGGTGGGTGCTGACGACGCGCTGCCAGGGGTCCTCCTGCGTCTGCTTGAGGCCAAGCGAGATGCGCTGGCGGTCGCGGTCGATGTCGAGCACTTTGATCCGCACCGTGTCGCCGATCGCGACCACCTCGGATGGGTGGTTGACGTGGCTCCAGGAAAGCTCGGAGATATGGATCAGGCCGTCGATCCCGTCGAGATCGACGAAGGCGCCGAAGTCGACGATGTTGGAGATCGTCCCCTCGACGACCTGGCCGGGTGCCAGGCGCCCGAGGATCTGCTCGCGAACCTCCTTGCGCTCCTCCTCGAGCACGGCGCGTCGCGACAGCACCACGTTGTTGCGGCTGCGGTTGAGCTCGATCACCTTGCACTCGAGCGTCTGGCCCATGAACTCGTCGAGGTTGTGGACCCGACGGATGTCGACCAGCGAGGCCGGCAGGAAGCCGCGCACCCCGAGGTCGAGGATGAGACCGCCCTTGACCACCTCGATCACGCTTCCCTCGACCGGTTCGCCCGACTCGGCGGCGGTCTCGATGCGGCGCCAGGCCTTCTCGAAGCGGGCGCGCTTCTTGGAGAGGATGAGGCGGCCGTCGGCGTCTTCCTTCGTCAGGACAAGGGCGTCGACGTCCTCGCCGAGCTCGACCTCTTCGGCCGGGTCGACCGACTTGCGGATCGAGAGCTCGTTGGCGGGGATGACGCCCTCGGACTTGTAGCCGATGTCGACCAGGACCTCGTCCTTGTCGATGCGGACGACCTTGCCGTTGACGACGTCGCCCTCCTCGAAGGAGACCATCGTCGCCGCGTAGTTGGGCACCATGTGGCCGTTGACCTGAAGCAGCAGGCCGCCGGAGCCCTCGACGGGAGTGCCCTCGGGCGCGGGGGCGGCAGGGGCGGTCAATGTGTCTGCGGCGGACACGGCGGCGAATAATGGCAGAATCGACCGCGATGCCGGTTCGGGCGACAAAGCGCGGTGAGGAGCGGACTCCGCTCGACGGGACCTATGGCGTGCTGATCTGCGGTGCGAGCTTCGCCGGACTCGCGGTGGCGCGCGAGCTGGCCGGCTCGGGAGCCGACGTGATGGTCGTCGACCGCTACGAGATCGGCGAGCGGCAGACCTCGGCCTGCGGCATCCCAACCGAGTGGCTGCGCGCCCTGGGGCTGATGAAGGCCGAGCGACAGCGTTTCGACTCGCTGGTCATGCACACCCGCCACGGCGACACCCGCTACCGGCTCCCATGGACCTTCTCGACCTTCGACTACCGCGAGCTGTGTGAGCTGCTCTGGCGCGACTGCGACGCGGCCTTCGAGACGGCGAAGGTCGACCGGCGGGCGGCGCCGGTCACCGGCGATGGCCTGCTGCGGATTGAGACTGACCGCGGCGTCCTCGCCTCGCGGCTCGTCGTCGACGCACTCGGCTGGCGCCGCGTGCTGGCGAGCGGCGGTGGCTACCAGCCACCGGACGCGCCGCTCTCGCGCGGGCTGGAGGTCCACCCGGCGGGGGACGGCGAGGATCTCGAGATCTGGATCGACCGCCGTTACGTGCCCGCCGGGTATGGCTGGTCGTTCCCGGCCAAGGACGAGCTGCGGATCGGGATCGGCTCCTTCGACCCACGCTTCCACGTCAGGGACACGACCGTCCTCCTCACGGAGGACCTCGGCAAGGAGCCAAACGAGTACCAGGGCAACTGGATCCCCCACGAGCTGCGCAGGGCCACCGAGGGCGGAGTCTTCTTCGCCGGCGACTCCGCCGGCCACTGCCTGCCGCTCAGCGCGGAGGGGATCAGGACCGCGCTCTACTTCGGGATCGCGCTGGGCCGCGAGCTGCGCGGCGTGGTCGAGGGACGACAGAGCCGCGAGCAGGCGGCGGCCGGCTACGCCGAGTTCAACGACTCCCACGAGTGGAAGTTCCGCTCGATGCTGTTTGTGCAGAGGCTGGTCCCACGCGTGCCGCCTCGAGTGCTCGGCCCGCTGATCCGCCTGATGGGCGCCAGGCGCTTCGTCGACTGGTCGTTCGGGCACTACCTGCAGATCGCGCCGCCCGAGTTCGTCGATTCAGCGGACTACCAGAACGGTTCCGACGAACAGCAGAGCGACTCCGATCACCCGCTCGGGGCTGAGCGGGATCTGGTCCAGGCCGAACAGCCCTAGCCGGTCGATCGCCACCGATGCGGTCAGCTGGCCGGTGATCGTCGCCGCGGCGACCCCGCCCGCCCCGATCACGGACACCGCGATCAGAGCGTTGGTGACATAGACGGCGCCCAGCAGTCCTCCGAGCAGGTAATACCAGCTGACGTCGAAGGTCGAGCCCAACCCGCCGGCCTTGCCGCTGAGGACGACGATCGCGGCCAGCGCGATCGAGCCGACTGCGAAGGAGACCAGCGCCGCCGGCAGGCTGCCCGTCGCCTTGCCGAGCCCGGCGTTGATCGGCGCCTGCAGGGCGATCAGGCCACCCGCCGCGGCGGTCAGGATCACAGCCAAGCCTCGGTCCATCGGTTGCCACCCTCCCTCAGAGGTGATTTCGTCGATCTTCCAGGGTTGAACTATCGAGCCTTGCGAGTCGTAAGCCGATCATGACTGAGCGATGGGAACGAGCGAACTGAGCAGGAGGGTCCTGACAGGGCCGGCCCTGCGGCTGCAGCCCGACCGGCGGTTGGTGACCCTCGCCCGTCAGGGATTCGAGCCGGCGACGGAGGAGATCGTGCGCCGCTACCGCCCGGCGCTGGTTCGGTATGCCGGCTCGATCGTTTCTCCAGGCAGGGCCGAAGACATCGTCCAGGACTCCCTCGTCCGGGCACTGCCTGGAATCGAGGCGGGCAACGCCGAGCTGCACCTGCGCCCCTGGCTCTACACGATCGTCCGCAACGCCGCCCTCAACGACCTGCGGGACGCCTCCCCTCCGCACAAGCAGCTCGACGAGAGCTACGACGGGGTCGAGCAGCCACCCCAGGCACTGGCGCGCCGGGAGCGGGTGCGCTCGCTCATCGTCGCGCTGCAGGGCTTGCCCGCCCCGCAGCGCGAGGCCCTGCTCAAGCGCGAGATGGAGGGAAGAAGCCACGCCGAGATCGGCGCCCAGATGGGCGTTTCGGCGGGGGCGGCCCGCCAGCTCATCTTCCGCGCCCGCCAGGCGCTGCGAGACGGGATCGGCTCGTTGGTCCCGATGCCGCTACTGCGCCAACTCGTCGAGGGCGAAGGCGGTGGCGCGGCGACCGCGGCGGCGGCGGGCGGCGGCACCATCGCGGTCAAGGCGGCGGTCGCCGTGCTGGTAACCGGAGCCGCAGTGACCGCGGGGCTCGCAGTCAGGGCCTCCACGCACCACGTCGCGGCGGCGGGGGCGATCGCCGCACAGCCACTGTCAGGCCCCGGCCAAGCGAACGGGAAGGCTGGGGGCGGAAGCGACGGCGCCGCCGAGGCGGGCCACGGCCACGGCGGCGAGAACCCCGGGTCGCAGGGGAACGAGCCCGGCGGCATCGGCCCCCTCCATGCCGGCAGCGGTCGCGCCACGGGGTCGCCGGAAGGGGCCCTCCACACGAACGGCGGGCACTCAGACGGCAGCTCGGGTACCTCGCCTGAAAGCTCGGGGGGCGATGGGCACCCGGCGGGCGCGGGAGGCGGCTCGGGGAACGACGGGACCGGCCTCAGCGACGGCTCGGGCTCCGGCGATGGGCTCCCCGACAGCACCGCGGGGTCGAGCCAGGGCTCGGGTGAGACTTCCGGACAGCCGTCAAGCGCGGATGGCGAATCGTCGATCACGAGCAGCGACGGAGGCTCGGACGACGTCTCCGGCTCCAACTCCGGCTCATCGGGCGCCGGCGGCACCTCCGACCCGACAATCTCCTCGCCGACGACGTTGAGCTCGGACTAGGACAACTGTCCAGCCGCACCGTGATCTCTGCCGCCAGGTCGGGTTTCCATCCCGAACCGACCGATAAGGAGGACCATGAAAAGCATCCACGGAGCTCCCAAGCTGAAGCTGTACCTCGTAGCGGCGCTGGGGGTGCTCGCCGTCTTGGCGCTGCCCGCGGTCGCCTCGGCGAAGGCGAGGGACCGCAACCACGATCACATCCCGGACCGCTGGGAGAAGCGTCATCACCTCTCGCTTCACGTGAACCAGGCCCACCGCAACCAGGATCACGAAGGTCTCAACAACCTGGAAGAGTTCGAAAATGGCACGAATCCGCACAACCCGGACACCGACGGCGACGGACTCACCGACGCGCAGGAGGTGGAGGTCGGCGACGACCCGACGAACCCCGACTCGAACAGCAATGGAGTCGAGGACGGCCAGGAAAATGCGGGCACGATCGCGGCTTTCGACGGGACGACGCTGACGATCGACCTGTTCGGCGGTAGCACCCTGAGCGGCCAGGTGAACGAATCGACCGAGATCGAGTGCGACAACGGCGGCGGCGGTAGCAACGGCGACGCAAGCTCCTCGGACGTCGGCGGAGGCGACCAGTCCGGCGAGGACCAGTCAGAAGAAGTAGAAGTGGAAGAAGCCGGCTGCTCAATCGCCAACCTCGTGCCCGGGGCCCCGGTCCAAGAGGCGGAGCTGGACGCGACCTCGGGCGGGGTGGTCTTCCACTCGGTGCACCTGGCCGGCTAGGACCGGCTACTTGGCGTCGAGCCAGTCCTTGCCGACGCCGACGTCGACCTCCAACGGCGGGTCGAGCTGGAATGCGGCGCACATCTCGCGGCGCACCAGCTCGACCGCGTCGTCCATCTCCCCGGGCGGGCCCTCGAAGAGCAGCTCGTCGTGGATCTGCAGGACGAGACGAGTCTTCATCCCGGCATCGCCCAGAGCCCGGTGACAAAGGACCATCGCCACCTTGATGATGTCCGCGGCGGTGCCCTGGATGACCGTGTTGACGGCGAGCCGCTCCCCCAGCTTGCGGGTGTTCGGGTTGCCGGACCTCAGCTCCGGGATCGCGCGGCGGCGGCCCATCAAAGTCGTCACGAAGCCGTCGGCCTGGGCCCGCTCGACGATCTCCTCGCGAAAGGCGCGAACCGCGGGGAAGCGCTCCAGGTAGCGGGCGACGAATTCCTCACCCTCCTTGCGAGGGATGTTAAGACGGTCGGCGAGGCCGAACCCGGTCAGCCCGTAGACGATGCCGAAGTTGACCATCTTCGCCTTCGAGCGCTGGCCGACGTCGACCTCGTCGCGGGAGATGCCGAATACCTCGGCCGCCGTCGCCGCGTGGACGTCGTCACCGGCGCGGAAGACCTCCTTCAACACCTCCTCGTCGGCGACGTGAGCGAGGACCCGCAGCTCGACCTGGCTGTAATCGGCAGAGAGCAGCCGAGCGCCGCGCTCGGCGACGAAGCAGGCTCGGACCGGGCGGCCCAGCTCGGTGCGGATCGGGATGTTCTGGAGATTCGGGTTGATGCTGGAGAGCCGCCCGGTCGCCGCCGTCGTCTGACTGAAGGTGGTGTGGACACGGCCGGTCTCGGGGTCGATCAGCTCGGGGAGGGAGTCGAGGTAGGTGTTCTTCAGCTTGGTCAGCTCGCGCCAGGACTCGATCCTGTCGACGATCGCGTGCTCCTCGCGGATCTGGGCGAGGACGCGTGCGTCGGTCGAGAAGCCGGTCTTGCCGCGCCGTTTGCGGGTCAGGCCCAGCTCCTCGAAGAGGACCTTGCCGACCTGCTGCGGCGAGCCGATCGTGAACTCATGCCCGGCCAGCTCGAAGATCTCCGTCTCGAGGCCGGCGATGCGGTCGCCGAAGCCGGCGCCGACCTCGGCGAGGCGCTCGGCATCGAGCTTCAGCCCCTCGCGCTCCATCGCGGCAAGCACGTGGACCAGCGGCAGCTCGACCTCGCGCAGCAGCTTCCCCAGGCCGAGCTCGTCGAGGCGGGGGCGCTGAGCCTCCGCCAGGGATGCGACCAGGCGTGCTTCTTCGGCCGGCTCAAGCCCCGCCTCGCCTTCGCTCTCCAGCGAGAGCTGCCCCCCATCGGATGCCGCGTCATTGCGCGAAGCCTTGCCGAGTCCGATGCCAGCGTCGGCGGCCAGCTCGGCCAGGTCGTAGGTGCGCCGCTGGGGCTCGATCAGATAGGCGGCGACCATCGTGTCGTGGTCGAGCTGCAGCTCGACTCCCTCGCGCGCTGCAGCCGCCAGCACGCCGTGACGGCCGCCTCCCAGCGACTTGGCGTCGTGGGCGATGAGCTGTCGGCCGGCCAGTTCGGCCACCAGCTCGTCCTGGGTGGAGTGGCCGGCGACGATCTTCTCCGCATCGGCAGCGGCCCAGGCGTCTCCGGAGATCGCCAGCGCCACCGGGCCCTCGCCGAGGTCGGCCGGCGTTCCCTCCACCGTCTCCACATCGAGCTCCTCCTCGACGCTGCGGCCGGGAATGCCTTCGCCCTCCTCCAGAGCCTCTTCGAGCCGCTCCATTACGGCACGGAGCTCGAACTCGCGCATGAAGTCGCGCAGTGCGCCGCGGTCGGGCTCCGACGCCATCGCCGCGGCCAGGTCGACCCCCGTCTCGATGTCGTAGTGGAGCGTCGCCAATTGCTTGGACATACGGGCGTCCTCGGCGTGCTCGACAAGGTTCTGCTTGCGCTTGGCGCCGGAGATCTCCTCGACGCCGGCCAGCACCGCCTCCAGCGAGCCGAACTTCTGCAGCAGCTGCGTCGCCGTCTTCTCCCCGATCCCGGGAACGCCCGGGATGTTGTCGGAGGTGTCGCCCCGCAGCCCCATCAGGTCGGTGACCAGCTCCGGCGGCACGCCGTAGCGCTCGACCACTGCCTCGCGGTCGTAGATCTTGGTCTCGGTGATCCCACGCGAGGTGCTCATCACCCGCACCCCCTCGCCTACCAGCTGGTAGGCATCGCGATCTCCGGTGACGACCATCGCCGGGATCCCCTCCTCCCGCGCCTGGCGCACGAGCGAGGCGATCACGTCGTCCGCCTCATACCCCTCGACCCTGACGTTCGTATAGCCGAACGCCTCGACCAGCGGCATCAGGTGCGGCCACTGCTCGCGGAGCAGGTCCGGTCGCGAGGGCCGCTGCGCCTTGTAGAGGTCGTAGACGACCTCCCGCCCCGACATCCCCGCGTCCCAGGCCACCACCACCCCGGCCGGCCGGTGCTCGGTGATGATCTTGACCAGCATCGAGGCCAGTCCGTAGATCGCATTGGTAGGCCGCCCATCGCTCGTCCCGATCGACTCGGGCAAGGCGTAGAACGCCCGGTAGGCGAGCGAGTTGCCGTCGATCAGGAAGAGCTCGGGGGCGTCGTCGACCATCGGCGCCACTCTACGGCTCGGCAGGGCGCTTTATTCACGCTATGCGCGAGAAAGCCCCCGACCGGACCTCAGACAATCGGCGGCTGGATCTCCTGCTGGGCTTCGCGGACGTAGAAGCGGCTGCGGCCGATCTCGTCTTCGGCGACGGTGACCACCGCCGCATGAGGCCCGGTGGACGCGAAGGTGAGGCGGGTCTCGAGGGAGACGACTATGCGCTGGTCTGCGCCCTCGACGCTGCCCGGCGGGCGACCGGCCTCGAACTCCATCGAGAACTCATCGCCGATCATCTCCCCGTCGGGGCCCTGGATGTGAAGGGCGAGGGAGTGGCGGCGGTTGGTCTCGCTCCAGGGCACGTCGACGGCGAGCGCGATGCCGAAGCCGTATTCCTGCGGTAGCTCCGGCAGGCGCAGCTCGTTCCAACCGGCGCCGAGCGCGTAGACCTTGCCGTTGATCGCCTCGCTGGCGTCGGCGAGAATGAGGAACCCGAGCTCCATGGACCGTCGATCCTAGTTCGTCAGAATTCTGATTCGATAGCCGCCCATGGCCGTTAGCGCCCAATACAGCGTCACGATCCGTGTCGAGCTCGATGCGCGGCAGGAGCCGCTCGGGAAGCTGACGGCCGCAATCGCCGAGGCGGGCGGCCAGCTTCAGGGCGTCGACCTGGTGCCGGGAGCCGGCAGCGAGGGCAAGCGGGTGCGGGAGTTCACGATCGATGCCCAGGACCGCGAGCACTGGGAGCGGATCCTGCGCGCGATCGGCTCGACCCGAGGTGCCAAGGTCCTCGACTACGTCGACCGCACGATGCAGATGCATCGGGGCGGCAAGATCGAGATCCACAACAAGTACCCGCTCAAGACTCGCGACGACCTCTCGATGGCCTACACGCCCGGCGTCGCCAGGGTCTGCATGGACATCCACGCCGACCGTGCCAAGGCATTCGAGTACACGATCAAGAAGAACATGGTCGCCGTCGTCTCCGACGGCAGCGCCGTGCTCGGGCTTGGCAACATCGGCCCGGAGGCGGCGATGCCCGTGATGGAGGGCAAGGCAATGCTGTTCAAGGAGTTCGCCGACGTCGACGCCTTCCCGATCTGCCTCGACACCCAGGACGCCGAGGAGATCATCAAGGCCGTCGAGCTGATCGCGCCGACCTTCGGCGGGATCAACCTCGAGGACATCTCCGCCCCTCGCTGCTTCGAGATCGAAGACCGGCTGAAGGAGTCCCTCGACATCCCCGTCTTCCACGACGACCAGCACGGCACCGCTGTGGTGACCATGGCGGCGCTGTTCAATGCGCTGAAGATCACCGGCAAGCCGATCGAGGAGCTGCGCGTGCTGGTGGTAGGGCTCGGCGCCGCCGGCGTGGCTGTGACCAAGATGATGCTCGCCTCCGGCGTCACCCACATCGTCGGCTGCGACCGCCGCGGCGCCCTGTCGACAACCCGCGAGGACTACCAGTCGGGAGAGATGAGTGGGATCAAGCGCTGGTACGCGGAGAACTCGAACCCCGACCACCTGACCGGCCAGCCCGCCGACGCGATCGAGGGCATGGACCTCTTCGTAGGCCTCTCCGGGCCGGGAATCATCCCGGCGGAGGCGCTCGGGAAGATGAACGAGGACGCGATCGTCTTCGCGATGGCGAACCCCAACCCCGAGGTGATGCCCGAGGACGCGGCTCCCTACGTGCGGATCATGGCCACCGGCCGCTCCGACTACCCGAACCAGATCAACAACGTGCTCTGCTTCCCCGGGATCTTCCGCGGAGCTCTGGATGCCGGAGCACCGCGGATCACCGAGGAGATGAAGCTGGCAGCCGCCAAGGGCATCGCCGAAGTGGTCACCGATGACGACCTCTCCGAGGACTACATCATCCCCAGCGTCTTCAACCGCGATGTCGCGCCGAAGGTGGCCCACGCGGTGGTCGAGGAGGCCAAGCGCGACGGCATCGCCCGCTTCAGCGAGGAGACGGGTACCTTCTCAACTGTGGAGGTTCCGCCCCCCTCGTGAAG
The DNA here is from genome assembly GCA_963838035.1 of uncultured Solirubrobacterales bacterium. Classification (GTDB taxonomy): domain Bacteria; phylum Actinomycetota; class Thermoleophilia; order Solirubrobacterales; family 70-9; genus CAVVNN01. Next base: position 228,315 of record CAWIPM010000006.1, on the reverse strand, counting down.
GTCCTCGTCACCGGAGCCAGCGGCTTCATCGGCTCGGCGCTGTGCGACGCGCTGCTGACCCGGGGCGACGCGGTGGTGGGCCTGACGCGCGACCCCGATCGGGCTTACGGAACCAATCCACAAGTCACCTGGCACGCGTGGGAGCCGACGCTGGAACGGCCCCCGTCAGAGGCGTTCGAGGGGGTCGACGGAGTCGTCAGCCTGCTCGGCGAGAGGATCGACCAGCGCTGGACGGAGGCGGCGAAGCAGCGGATCATGGAGAGCCGCCGCACCGGCACCCACAACCTGGTGCAGGCGATCGCCGGGCTGAAGCGCAGGCCGGCGGTCCTCGTCAGCCAGTCGGCGATCGGCGTCTACGGTGACCGCGGCGATGCGATCGTCGATGAGTCGGCAGAGGCGGGGGCCGGGTTCGACGCCGAGGTCGCAAAGGAGTGGGAGAAGGCCGCGCGGGAGGTGGAGGGCGCCGGAGTGCGCCTGGTCATCGTCCGCACCGGCCACGTTCTCGATCCGAGAGGCGGCATGTTGAAGCGGCTCCTCCCACCGTTCAAGCTGGGGGTCGGAGGCCCGCTCGCCGGTGGCCGCCAATACGTCTCGTGGATCCACATCGACGATGAGGTCGGCATCCTGCTCTGGGCTCTCGACTCCTCCGAGGTGAGCGGCATCGTCAACTCGACCGCTCCCAACCCGGCGACCAACAGGGGGCTGTCGAAGGCCCTCGGCCGCGCTCTCGGCAGGCCCGCGGTACTGCCGGTGCCCGGAGTCACGCTCGACCTGATGTATGGAGGCGAGTTCGGCGCCGTGCTGAGGGGCGGCCAGCGGGTGGCGCCGCGGCGGGCACTCGACCTCGGTTACGAGTTCCGCCACCCGGAGCTGGACGAGGCTCTGGCGGACCTGCTCTAGCGGCCGTTGAGGTTGCTCTGGACGGCCTGGCGAAGCGAGCTGGAGCTGCCCGCTTCTCGAACTGCCTGGAGCAGGCGCGCCATCGCCGCGGCCCCTGAGCTGCGATAGATCGAGGCGATCCCCGCGGATTCGAGGATCGTGTGGGAGAAGCCGACGGCGACGCGCTGTGACTCGCCGAGGTAGCCGACGGTGGTCGAGTCCTCGACCGCCCGCCGCGCCCCGGCGCCGATGCCGGCAAGGGCCGTCTCCCCGGCGCGACCGCTGCCGCGGAGGCAGACCGCGCGCACCCGGAAGTCCCCGGCCCGGCCGCCACTGCGGCCAAGCTCCCGCCGCGCGCCCGCGCACAGGGGCGCCGTGACGTAGACCGAGACGGTCGCCCCGCTCGACACTCCTCCACCCCCGCATCCGGTCAGCGCGGCGGCGACCGCGAAGACGAGCAGTGAGACAAGGGCGCGGCGCACGGGCCGCGATCATAGACTCGCTCTGATGCGAATCGGCGTGCTCACAGCAGGCGGGGACTGCCCGGGGCTCAATGCCGCTATCCGGGCGGTCGCGCGCTCGGCGATGGAGAACGGCGACGAGGCTCTCGGCATCCGCCGGGGCTACCGCGGCCTCGTCGAGGACGACTACATGCCGCTCGACATGCGCGCCGTCTCAGGCATCCTCCACCTGGGCGGGACGATCCTCAGCACCTCCAGCTTCGAGCCGATCCGCGAAGGCGCGGTCGAGCAGGTGAGGAGCGCGTTCGCCGGCCGGGAGCTGGACGCCGTGGTGGCGATCGGCGGCGAGCACACGATGGAGATCACCAACCGCCTCCACCTCGACTATGGCCTGCCGTTGATCGGCGTGCCGAAGACGATCGACAACGACGTGGGAGGCACCGACTTCACCTTCGGCTTCGACACGGCAGTGCAGGTCGTCACCGACGCGATCGACCGTCTCCACACCACGGCGCAATCCCACGACCGCGTGATCGTGGTCGAGGTGATGGGCCGCAACACCGGCTGGATCGCGGCCTATGCCGGGCTTGCCGGGGGCGCCGACGGGATCGTCATCCCCGAGATCACGACCACGGTCGAGGACCTGGTCGCCGGTGTGCTGCGCCGCCACGACCGCGGCAAGGACTTCTCGATCATCGTCGTCGCGGAGGGGGCGAAGCTGGCCTTCGCAAGCGGCGAGGAACGGCTGATCCAGCCGATCAAGGACAGCGACGAGTACGGCTACCCGAGGCTCGGCGGGATCGGCGCCGCCCTCGCGTATGAGCTGGAGGCGCAGACCGGGTACGAGACCCGCGTCACAGTCCTCGGCCACGTCCAGCGGGGCGGCACGCCGACGGCGACGGACCGCATCCTCGCGACGCGCTTCGGCGCCCACGCATACCGGTTGGCAAAGACGGGCGAATTCGGCAAGATGACAGCGATGCGCGGAGCGAGGCTGGTCGCCGTCCCGCTCGAGGAGGCCACCCACGTCAAGGAGGTCGACCTCGGGGTACTCGAGATCGCCAAGCGTTTCTTCAGTTGAGCGGAGGAGGAGGAGGAGTGAGATGAACGACGTCGATTTCGGGGCGATCACGCAGGTCCAGCAGAAGACCTGGTCGGAGGGCGATTTCGCGATGGTCGCCGGACTGATCGTAATCGTGGCCGAGGAGCTCGCGGAGTCGCTGGAGATAGTCCCCGGCGAGCGGGTCCTCGATGTCGCCTGCGGCAGCGGCAACGGGGCGCTTGCCGCAGCACGTCGCGCCTGGGGCGGCACGGTTGGTGCCGATTTCGTCCCCGCCCTGCTCGAGCGCGGGCGCGAGCGCGCCGCTGCCGAGCGGCTCGATGTCGAGTTCGTCGAGGCGGATGCCGTCGATCTCCCGTTCGGGGATGGAGAGTTCGACGTGGTGATGTCGATCTTCGGCGCGATGTTCGCCGCCGACCAGGAGAAGGCGGCGGCCGAGCTGCTGCGCGTCTGCAAGCCGGGTGGGCGGATCGGGATGGCGAACTGGGTCCCCGACAGCGGCGTCGGGCAGATGTTCATGACGGTCGCCAAGCACGCGCCACCCCCGCCGGGGGTCAAGCCGCCCCTGCTCTGGGGCACCGAGGAGCACCTGCGCGAGCTCTTCGGAGACGGGATCTCGGACCTGCGCATCGAGCGCCGGCCCTCTCGCCAGACCTTCCGCTCGGCCGACCACTACATCGACTTCTTCCGCACCTACTTCGGCCCGACCAAGGTCGCCTTCGAACGGGTCGGTCCAGAGGGCGAAGAGGCGCTGGAGGCCGACCTGCGCGACTTCCTCGAGCAGAACAACACCGTCGGGGATCGAGCCCTGGTGCTCGAACCCGAATACATCCAGGTCGTCGCTAGGCGCGCCTGAGAGCGGCGGGCGGCGTCAGGTCTGGGGCCTGAAGACGCGGATCATCGCGCCGACCAGGAGCAGCCCGAAGAAGACCAGGCCCGCGACACCGCCACCCTGCCCGAGGGCGGCGTAGACGACCGTGGTGGCGCCGAGCGCCAGGAAGAGGGTGACAACCAATCCCATGCGGCGGCGATCTTATTGGAATAGGCGCCGCCTCCGCCGCTCGCGCGAGGGCCAAGAACATCAGACTGCGATTGGCCCCACTCCCCCGTCCCGGGGCGGCTAGGGCGCCGCCCGGGTGGCCAGGGCTGCGCGTGCTTCGCCGAGGAAGGCGCCGACCGCGGCGGCGGCCTCGGTCGCCGAGCCCGCCTCGCCGGCGGCGCGCACGAGGCGGCTGCCGACGATTACCCCGTCGGCGACCTCCCCCACCAGGGCCGCCCGCTCGGGCGTCCCGATCCCGAATCCGACCGCCACCGGCACCTCCGACTCGGCCTTCGCGGCGGCGACCAGCTCGGCGAGGCCGGCGGGAAGCTCGGTGCGCTCGCCGGTGGTCCCGACCGTCGAGACGACATAGACGAAGCCCTCGGCGGCAGCGCAGATCCGCGCCCGCCGCTCTGCAGGGGTGGTCGGGGCGACCAGGGGAACCAGCGCCAGCCCCGCGGCGGCGAAGGCCTCGCGGATCTCCTCGGCCTCGCCGAGGGGCAGGTCGGGGACGATCGCCCCCGCCGCCCCCGCCCCCGCCGCGCGGCGGGCGAACTCGGCGGCGCCACCGTGGGCCAGGACCATGTTGGCGTAGGCCATGAGGACGACCGGCAGCCGCGCCGAGATCGACTCGCAGACCTCCAGGGCGGAGGCCAGCGTGGCGCCGCCTGCCAGCGCCTTGGTCGCGGCAGCGTGGATGACCGGCCCGTCGGCGAGCGGGTCGGAGAACGCCACACCCAGCTCGATCAGGTCCGCGCCCGCATCGGCATAGGCCGCTGCGATCGCCAGCGAGGTGGCCTGATCGGGATAGCCGGCCATCATGTACGGCATCAGCGCGGCACGCCCCTCGCCTTTCGCAGCCTCGAACGCCGCCCCGATCTCAACCATTCGTTCTCTCGATCACCTCGGCGAGGTCCTTGTCTCCGCGGCCCGACAGGCAGAGGACATCGAATCCGGCGGCGCCCGGGTTCTCCAACAGCCAGGCGATCGCGTGAGAGGACTCCAGCGCCGGGATGATCCCCTCCAGCCGCGACAGCTCGCCGAAGGCGGCGAGCGCCTGCTCGTCGGTGACGGCGAAGTAGCTGGCGCGGCCGGTGTCGCGCAGGTGGGCGTGCTCGGGGCCGACGCCCGGGTAGTCGAGGCCGGCCGAGACCGAGTGCGCCTCGAGGATCTGTCCCTCCTCGTCCGCGAGCACCGCGGAGAGCGAGCCGTGCAGGACGCCGGCGCTCCCGGCCTGCAGCGAGGCGCCATGGCGGCCGCTGCCGAGCCCCTCCCCCGCCGCCTCGACGCCGATCAGCTCCACCCCCTCGTCCCCGATGAACGGGGTGAAGATCCCGATCGAGTTGGAGCCGCCGCCGACGCAGGCGATCACCCGCGCGGGGAACGCGCCCTCGGCCGCGAGCGCCTGCTCGCGAGCCTCGTCGCCGATCACCCGCTGCAGGTCGCGAACCAGCGCCGGGAAGGGAGCCGGGCCGACCGCCGAGCCGATCACGTAGTGGGTCGTCTCGACGTTCGTCACCCAGTCGCGGATCGCGGCGCTGACCGCCTCCTTCAGGGTGCGGGCGCCTGCCTCCACAGGCGCCACCTCGGCGCCGAGCAGCCTCATCCGGTCGACGTTGGGCGCCTGGCGGCGGATGTCCTCGGTGCCCATGTAGACGACGCACTCCAGGCCGAGCAACGCGCAGGCCGTGGCGGTCGCGACGCCGTGCTGGCCGGCCCCCGTCTCGGCGATCACCCGCGGCTTGCCCATCCGCTGGGCCAGCAACACCTGGCCGACGGCGTTGTTGATCTTGTGGGCGCCGGTGTGGGCGAGGTCCTCCCGCTTCAGGTAGACGACGCGCCCGGCCCGCTCGGAAAGGCGGTCGGCGCGGTACAGCGGCGTCGGCCGTCCGATGAAGTCGCGGTGCAGGAGCGCCAGGCGGCGCTTGAACTCCTCGTCCTCGCGCGCCTGTTCCCAGGCTTCGGTCAGCTCGTCGAGGGCCGGGATCAGCGTCTCCGGCACGTAGCGCCCCCCGTAGGGGCCGAACCGCTGCTGGACATAAGCCCGCGTGCTCTGCTCTCGTTCGCTCACACTCATAATCACCGGTTATCTTGCTCGCTCACTCCCGCGTCCGCCGCGGGCATGTGAGTGTTTTCAGGCCCTGGCCACCTCATGGGCAGCCTCGAAGAACGCCTCCATCGCAGCGTGGTCCTTGCGACCCGGCTCGGCCTCGACGCCGCTCGCGACGTCGACTGCGTAGGGACGGGTGACGGCGATCGCCTCGGCCACGTTCTCGGGCCGCAACCCGCCGGCGACGATCGCCGGCACCCCGGAGCGGTGTCCGCGCAACAGGCCCCAGTCGAAGCTCTTGCCGGTCCCCCCCCAGAGGCCCCGGCCACGACGGTCGAAGAGATGGAAATCGGTGCGATAGGCCTCGGCGGCATGGATGTCGGCGGCGCTCGCCACGTGGATCGCCTTCACGACCTTGGCCCCGGTGCGGCGCGCGACCTCGAGGCAGAAGGAGGTTCCCTCCATCCCGTTCAGCTGGACGATGCTCAGCCCGGCGTTCTCGACCGCCCGGTCCACCTCCTCCAAGGTCGGGTTGACGAAGACCCCGGCGATCTCGCACTTGCGCCTGAACGCGGCGCCGATCTCCGCCGCGACGGCCGCGTCGCAACGCCGCGGGCTGCGGTCGAAATGGACCAGGCCGAGGGCCCAGGCGCCCAGTCTCACGGCCTCGGCGGCGTCGTCGGAGTCAGTTATCCCGCAGATCTTCACCCGCACCCTTCCAGGGTACGGGAGCTACCTGCCGAACGGACCCGGCGAGCCTGACTGGGAGTCCTTCACCGACGCCGGCCGGTCGCCGAGCGTGACGCTCACCGTCTTGGTGGAGCCACTGCGCAGCACCTTCAGCTCCACGGTTTCGCCCGGGCTTGCGGCATTGACGATGTTGACGACATCGTCCATAGAGGAGATCTTCTTGCCGTTCAACGCGGTGATGATGTCGCCGCCGAGGCTGAAGTTGGCACCTTCGATCGTCGCCGAGGTGTCGCCGCCCTGGAGACCCGCCTTGTCGGCCGGGCCGCCCTTGACCACTTCCTGCACAAGCACGCCTTCCTTGACGGGCAGGTTGACTGCCCTCGCGAGGTCGGGTGTGATGCTGGTGCCGGTGATGCCGAGGAATGCGTGCTGGACCTTGCCGCTCGTCTCGAGCTGCTGGATCTCGGCGCGGGCAGTGTCGATCGGGATCGCAAAGCCGATACCGACGTTGCCGTTGCCACCGCCGCCGGTCTCGATCTGCGAGTTGATCCCGATCACCTCTCCGGACGCGTCGATCAACGGGCCTCCCGAGTTGCCCGGGTTGATCGCGGCGTCGGTCTGGATCACGTTGGAGATTGAGAACCCGTTGGGCGCCTGGATCTGGCGCTGCAGCGCCGAGACGATGCCGCTGGTGACGGTGCGGTCGAGCCCGAATGGGTTTCCGATCGCGACCACCGGGTCGCCGACTTCGAGCTTGGAGGATTGCCCCAGCGCCAGCGGATGGAGCTGGTCGGAGGGAGCATTGACCTTGAGCAGGGCGATGTCGGTGGCGGGGTCGGTGCCGACCACGGTGGCGTTATAGGTGGTATCTGAGGCGCCGAGTTTGACCTGGATCCGGTTGGCGCCGGCGACGACGTGGTTGTTGGTGAGGACATGCCCTTCGCTGTCGATGACGAAGCCCGAGCCGGTCGCTGTTCCCCCGCCCTGGGATTCGCCGAAGGGGCTGAAAGGCGATGGCGCCTGTGCGGGCTGGTCGGCCTGGATGAAGGCAACCCCCTGGCCGTCGCGGCGGTAGATCTGGTTGACCACGTTGACGTCGCCTTCGCTCGTCCTGGAAGCGGGGGCAGCCAGCGGTGCGGCGACGGTCGTCGTCGTGGCGCCCTGGGCGTCGATCCAGCCCGCGGCGATCGCGACCCAGCCGAAGGCGGCGACGACCGCGCCGCCGAGCAGCGCCGAGCCGAACGGCCTGCGGAAGAACCCCTGCACTCTCCTTCTCATGCGGCGATGATCCGGCTCGGCGCTGATCCGTCCCTAAACGAACTCAAAAGACTTCCTAAATTCGGCCGGACGCCTACGGGAAGAGATGCTCGCGCGTGCCTTCGTCGGCGCCGGTCAGCTCGCGTGTCTTGGCCTCGGGATCGGCGGCTTCCATCAGCGCGCCGCCGATCAGCACCGCGTCGACCCCGACCCGCTCCAACTCCTCCAGCTCGGAGCGCTGCGATATCCCGCTCTCGGCGACCACGGTCTTGCCCGCGGGCACGTCGGGCATCAGCTCGTAGGTCGTCGAGACGTCGACCATGCCGGCGTCGAGGTCGCGATTGTTGATCCCGATCACCTCGACGTCCAGCGCCAGCGCCCGCTCCAGCTCCGCCGCGTCGTGGACCTCGACCAGACAGTCGAGGTCGATGGCGCGAGACTCGTCGAGCAGGGTTCGCAGATCGTCGTCGCCGAGGGCGCGAACGATCAGCAGCACCGCGTCGGCGCCGTTCACCGCCGCCTCGTAGAGCTGGTAGGGGTCGACGATGAAGTCCTTGCGGACAATCGGCAGCTCGCAGGCGGCACGCGCATCCCGAAGGTCCTCGAGCGAGCCCCCGAAGTGGGTCTCGTCGGTGAGGACCGAGAGCGCGGCGGCGCCGCCGCGCTCATAGGCGGCGACCTGCTCGCCCACCAGGGCCGCGGCGGAGATCTCTCCGGCACTGGGCGAGCGCCGCTTGAACTCGGCGATCAACGACAGCCCCGGCCGCACCAGGGCCTCGCTGAAGGGCCGGTCGTGGCCGCGACCGGCCAGCCGCATTTCGAGGTCCGCCTGCGGAACCTCCCTGCGCCGACGGTCCACACCTTCCCGGGCCGCTGAGATGAGCTGCTCGATCATGCTCACGTGGAGAAGAGCCTAAATGGTCGAGCCCCGCCTCCCCTGGCGGGGCACCTCGGTTCCGGGGGAGGCCTCAGCCGAGCTTGACGGCGATCTTGGCGCCCGGGGCGAGGACCTTGCCCGACTTCGGGTTCTGCTTGATCACCTTGCCGTCCTTGGCGGTCGCGTCGCCGGTCTTCTTGACCTTGCCCAGCTTGCAGTCGTTCTTCTTCAAGATCTTCTTTGCAGCCTTCAGCTTCTTGCCATGCAGCTTTGGCGCCTTGCAGCCTTGGTAGGCGAAGGTCGTGGGGCTGGAGGCGGCGCCGGCGACTGTGGTCACGGTCACCGGTACCTTGTTGAGCTTGGCACTTGCCGGGGAGATCGCGGTGATCTGACCTTCGGAGTCAGCCGTGAAGGATTTGGCGGCAGTCGAGCCGAAGTCCACGCTCTGGACCGCGGCGAAGTTGGCGCCCGCGAGGATGACGCTGGTGCCGCCCTTGACCGAGCCCTTCGCGGGAGAGATCCCGCTCACAGTGGGCGGCGGCAACAGCGTCGCCGAGACGTTCAAGCGCGATTTGGTGAAGGTTTCTTCCGGGGTGAAGACGGCGCCATCGGCCGCTAACAGTTCGTGGTAGGCGATCACATCGCCGGCGTTGCCGGTTTCAAAGAAGCAGGCGATGGGGGCTGCTCCCAATGCCGGTTTGCTAATCGGGATCGCGAGCCCGAGGATGTCCCCGGCCTGGACCGGGATGCTCACCGCGAAAGTATTGAGGGTGCTCGGGGTCAGCGCGCGGGGTCCGTCGTGAGCGAGGATCTGGTAGGTGGTCGATGTCAGTGGACGGAAGATCTTCAGGCTCAGCGTCTGACCCGCGCCCGCACCGGCGTTGGTGCTCCATGAGGTGATCACCCCGCCGGTCGGAACCGTGTAACTCGCTCCGGATGAGACTTCGGCTTGGAATTCGTCATATGGCGATTCGAATTCGCATTCGGTCGCCGGACTCACGCCGGGCGCAGTCTGGCCTACGGTGACCTGGGCCACCGCGGCTGAGCTGAGCGCCAACAAGGCACCGACGGCCATGATCGCGATCACGGGAATACGAATTGCCTTGCTCACTCTTCCTCCGATGTTTTTGGCGCGGACGCGAGGTTTGTCACCGGCGCGGTGTCAGAGACCGTTGGAAGACTTTCAGAATGATCGAAGTGCGTCAAGCCGCGTTGCATGACCACCTGGCGAGCAGACTGCCACTGCTCAGGCGAGCCGGGAGCTCGTCGCAATCAGGCGTGCGAGCACCTGGCGGGCCGCGCCCGAGTCGATCGCCTCGGCCGCCTTCTCGACCCCCTCGGCGAGGTCCGCCGCGCGACCGCCCACGTAGATCGCGGCGCCGGCGTTGAGCAGGACGAGGTCGCGGCGCGGGCCGCTCTCCCCCTCCAACACCGCGAGCGAGGCCGCCGCGTTCTGCGCCGGCGTGCCGCCCGCGACCTCCTCCAGATCGGCTTCGGGCAACCCGAGGTCGCCGGGCTCGACGAACCACTCCGCGGTGCCGCCCTCGGCGACCTCGATCACGCGCGTGCGCGCCGAGATCGAGAGCTCGTCGAGGCCGTCCTCGGCGGCGACGACCATCGCCCGCGCGCTGCCCAGCCCGACCAGCGCCTCGGCGATCGTCTCCTGGTAGTGGCGGTCGGAGACGCCGAGCAGCTGGCGTTCGGCGCCCGCCGGGTTGGTCAGCGGGCCGAGGAAGTTGAAGATCGTCCGCACACCGAGCTCTCTGCGCACCGGGACGACGTTTGCCATCGCCGTGTGGTGGCGCGGAGCGAACATGAAGCCGAAGCCGACCTCGTCGATGCACTCGGCGACCGCCTCGGGGCCGAGGTCGATCTTGACGTCGAGCGCCTCGAGCAGGTCGGCCGAGCCGCACCTGCTGGTGCTGGAGCGGTTGCCGTGCTTGGCGACGGCGCAGCCCGCGCCGGCGGCGACCAGGGCAGCTGTGGTGGAGACGTTGAAGGTCGAGGGCCCGCCGCCCGTCCCGGCGGTGTCGACAAGGTCACTGCGCCCGGCCTCGACGTGGGCGGCGAGCGCGCGCATCGTCCTCGCCAGGCCGACCAGCTCCGGCACGGTCTCCCCCTTCGCCCGCAGCGCGATAAGGAAGGCGCCGGTCTGGACCGGGTCGGTGCGCCCCTCCATGATCTCGGCGAGCACCGTCGAGGCATGGTCGGCGGTGAGGTGGTCGCCGCGGCAGACCGCGTCGATCGCCCGAGAGACGACGTCGTTAGGCAAGGAAGTTCTCCAGCAGGTGCTTGCCATGCGGGGTCAGCACCGACTCGGGGTGAAACTGGACGCCCTCGGCGGGCAGCTCGCGGTGACGGGCACCCATCACGATGTCGCCGAGGGTCGCGCTCAGCTCCAGCTCGTCGGGCAGGCCGGGGTCGGCGACGAGCGAGTGGTAGCGGCCGGCGACCAACGGGCTGGGCAACCCCGTGTAGATCGCCTTCCCGTCGTGCTCGATCTCGGCGTCCTTGCCGTGGACCGGCTCGCCCAGCACGGTGCGCCCGCCAAACGCCTCGACCAGCGACTGGTGGCCGAGGCAGACCCCGAGCACGGGGGTGCCGGCCTCGGCGAAGGCGCGGATCGCCTCGACCGAGACACCGGCCTCGGCGGGGGTGCAGGGACCGGGCGAGACGACAAGGCGGTCGGGCTCGCGGCCCAGCAGCTCCTCCACGCTCGCAACGTCGTTGCGCACCACCTCGATCTCCGCCCCCAGCTCGCCCAGGAGCTGGACCAGGTTGTAGGTGAAGGAGTCGTAGTTGTCGATGATGAGGACGCGCATCGCTCAGGCCCAGTCCGGTTGTTCGCAGGCCAGCTCGACGGCACGGAAGACCGCCTTCGCCTTGTTCACCGACTCGTTGTACTCGTAGGCGGGCTTTGCGTCGGCGACGGTTCCGCCGCCCGCCTGGACATGGATCTGGCCGTCCTTGACGACGACGGTGCGGATGTGGATCGCGGTGTCGAGGTCACCGTTCCAGGAGAGATAGCCGATTGCGCCACCGTAGGAGCAGCGCTTGACCGGCTCCAGCTCGTCGATGATCTGCATCGCGCGGACCTTGGGCGCCCCGGACAGGGTGCCGGCGGGCAGCGCCGAGCGCAGAACGTCCATCGCGTTGACCCCCTCGCGCAGCTTCCCGGAGACCTGGCTGACGATGTGGAGGACGTGGGAGTAGGTCTCGACCACCATCAGCTCGTCGACGCTGACCGAGCCGTACTCGCAGACACGGCCGAGGTCGTTGCGGCCGAGGTCGACCAGCATCACATGCTCGGCGCGCTCCTTGGGGTCGTTGACGAGCCGCTCGGCGAGGCGGCGGTCCTCGTCCTCGTTGGCGCCGCGCGGGTAGGTGCCGGCGATCGGCCGCGTCTCGACCCGGTCGCCGTGGACCTTGACCAGGGGCTCGGGAGAGGCGCCGGCGATCTGGAAGTCGCCGAACTCGAGGAAGTACATGTAGGGCGAGGGGTTCACCGCGCGCAGGCCGCGGTAGATCGAGAAGGCCTCGACCGGCGCGGGAGCCGAGAAGCGCTGGGAGGGGACGACCTGGAAAGCATCGCCGGCACGCACGTAGGCGACGATCCGCTCGACCGCCGCTTCGAACTGCTCGCGCTCCATGTTGGAGGCGAAGGTCGGGGGCTCGACGACCCGCGGCGTCCGGGGCGCCGGGACGGCGCCGCGCAGACGGGAACGCACTTCGGCGATCTGTTCGGCGGCGCGGCCGTAGGCAGCGTCGATGCCGCCCTCGGCGTCCGCGAAGGCACAGGCGAGGATCGTCAGCTCGTGGCGAAGGTGGTCGAAGACGAGCATCACGTCGGTGACCATCAGCGCCATGTCGGGGAGGCCGAGCGGATCGGGGTTGGGCTCCCCAAGCGGCTCGACCGTGCGCACCAGGTCGTAGCCGAAGAAGCCGACCGCACCGCCGAAGAAGGGCGGCAGGCCCTCGACCGGCGCCGGGTCGAAGGTGGCAAGGCGCTCGGCGACCGCCGCGTAGGGGTCGGGCGCATCGTGGGATCCGCCGCCGGACTCAGACAGCACGCCCTCGCTCCAGCGCAGCACCGAGCGCGGGCGAATGCCGACGAAGGAGTAGCGGCCCACCTGCCCCTGCTCGGCTGACTCGAGCAGGAAGCAGGGCGCTCCCTCGGGCTCTCCCGCGCGGAGCTTGAGAAAAGCCGAGACGGGGGTCTCGCAGTCATCGACGAGCGTCGCGCGGACGGGCACGACGTTGCTTTGCTCGGCCAGCTCGCGCGCCTCCTCCAGGCTCGGCTCGAGCTTCAGCTCTGATTCAGCCACGACGGCCATTGAGCACTTCCATCGCCGCGGAGAGTGGAACCTCGCGCGAGGCGAGCAGGACGCTGAGGTGGTAGAGCAGGTCGGCAGCCTCTTCGGCGACCCGCTGGTCGGACTCCTCGCGAGCCGCGCGGACCACCTCCTCGGCCTCCTCCTGCACCTTCTCGCCGACCAGCTTCGGGTCGTCGAGAAGCTCCACCGTGTAGCTGCCGTCAGGACGCTCGGCTGCGCGGCTGCGAAGGGTCCGCTCCAGGGCCGGCAGCGCCTCGTGGGCGAGCGGCACCCGCCCGCCCTCGCCGAGCTCGCGGTAGAAGCAGGACCGCTCGCCGGTGTGACAGGCAGGGCCGGACGGGTCGACCAGGGCGACGATCGCGTCGCCGTCGCAGTCGTAGCGCAGCTGGCGCAGCTTCAGCACGTTGCCCGAGGTCTCCCCCTTGCGCCAGATCTCCTCGCGCGAGCGGCTGTAGAAGTGAACCTCACCGGTTTCGAGCGTCAGCCGCAGCGACTCCTCGCTGACGTAGGCAAGCGTCAGAACCTCGCCGCTGGCGAAGTCCTGCGCCACACATGGCACCAAGCCTTTCTCGTCGAATTTCAGCTCTTCGAACATCGGATCGAATCGTATGGCCTCATTCGATCCCGAGCCGGTCGAGCAGGTCCCTGTCGCGGCGCCAGCGATGGCGGACACGGACCTGTAGGTCGAGGTGGACGCGGCCGCCGAGCGTGGCTTCGAGAGAGCGGCGGGCACCGGCGCCGATCTCGCCGATCTTGGCGCCGCCCCTGCCGATCAGGATCCCCTTCTGGGACTCGGTCTCGGCCCAGACCTCGGCGCGGACCGTGGTGAGGCCGTCCTCGCGACTGGAGATCTCCTTGACCGACACCTCGACCGAGTGGGGGATCTCCTCGCGGGTGCGGTTCAGCACCTGCTCGCGGATCAGCTCCGCGAGCAGCACCTCGCTCGACTGATCGCTGTGGTCCTCCGGCGGGTACATGTAGGGGCCCTCGGGGAGCAGCTCCCCGAGCCGCTCGACCAACGCCTCCAACCCCATGCCGGATTTCGCGCTGATCGGGAAGACCTCGTCGACTCCCTCCAGCTCGGCGGCGGCGGCGAGGACGGGAACGAGCTCATTGGGGCCGAGGCGATCGGACTTGTTGACCGCGCAGATCACCGGCAGGCGCGCTCCGGCGCCGAGCAGGGCACGGGCGATGAAGCGGTCGCCGGGGCCGACGCCCTCCTCGCCGTTGATCACGATCAGGGCCAGGTCCGATTCCGCCAGCTCGCGCTCGACCCGGTGTTGCATCCGCTCGGTCAGCACGTCGCGAGGGCGCTGCACGCCCGGGAGGTCGACGAGGATCAGCTGGCGGCCGGCCTCGAGGTCGGTGGCGACGCCGCGGATCGCCCGCCGAGTCGTCTGCGGCCGGACCGAGACGATCGCGACCCGGGAGCCGACGATCGCGTTGACCAGCGTCGACTTGCCGACGTTGGGGCGCCCCGCAAGGCCGATGAAGCCAACCCGCCGCCTCCTCTGCTCTTGCTCGCTCGCGCTCATGAGTACCGGCGATCTCGCTCGCTCGCTCCCGCGTCCGGGGGCAGCGGTGTTTCCGATGAACGAAGGATCCGAGCCTGGAGGGCGAGCATCTCACCGCCATCGACCTCATGGTCATACCCGCAGAGATGCAGCACGCCGTGGACCGCCGCCTCGGCCACGTCGGCGCAGAGCTCGGGGCAGATGACCACGTCGCCCAGCTCCCGTGGGCCTGGCGTCGGGTCGCCTTCATCGAGTGGGAAGGCAAGCACATCGGTGGGCGCGTCCCTGCCCCGGTGCTCGCGGTTCAGCGCGCGGATTCGGTCGGGGTCGACCAGCTCGACGGCGAGGTGGCCGTCCTCCACTCCGGCGCCGGCGAGCGCCGCCGCGACTGCGTCGCGCAGCTCGGCCGGCACGTCCGAGAGATCCAGGTCAACGCTGCTCACGCTCGGAGTGTTCCCCGTAGGCCGCGACGATGCGCTGAACCAGCTTGTGGCGGACCACGTCCTCGCCGCCGAAGTGGACGAAGGAGATGTCGGGGACCTCGTTGAGGATGTCGCGCACGGCGATCAGGCCGGAGCGCTGGTCGGCCGGGAGGTCGATCTGGGTGATGTCGCCGGTGACCACCATCCGCGAGTTGAAGCCGAGCCGGGTCAGGAACATCTTCATCTGCTCGGGGCTGGTGTTCTGGGCCTCGTCGAGGATCACGAAGGAGTCGTTGAGAGTACGGCCGCGCATGAAGGCCAGCGGCGCCACCTCGATCACGCCGCGCTCGAAGTAGCCGTTGACCCGGTCGGGGTCGAGCATGTCGTAGAGGGCGTCGAAGAGCGGTCGCAGGTAGGGGTCGACCTTGGCCTGGATGTCACCCGGGAGGAAGCCGAGGCTCTCCCCCGCCTCGACGGCGGGGCGGGTGAGGATGATCCGCTGCACCTCCCGCTCGGCCAGGGCGGCAGCGGCCATCGCAACCGCGAGGAAGGTCTTGCCGGTGCCGGCCGGGCCGATCCCGAAGGTGATCGTGTGGCGGCGGATCGAGTCGACGTAGCGCTTCTGGTTCAGCGTCTTCGGCGCGACCCTTGTGTTGCGATGGCGCCAGACGACGTCCTCGAGGATCTCGGCCGGGCTCTCGTGGGCGTCGAGCGCCCCTGTTACCGCTTCAATCGTCCCGGGGGCCACCTCGTGCCCCTGCTCGATCAGGTCGACCAGCTCGTCGACCACGGTGGCCGCGGTCTGCACGTCGCCGGAGTTGCCGTCGAGGGTGAGGACATTGCCGCGCAGGTGCAGCTCACAATCGAGGCGGCCGCGCAGCGCCCGTAGGATCGCGTCCTCGGAGCCGGCCAGCTCGGCAGCGACGCTGTTGTCGAGGGTCAGCTGCCTACGAGCCAAGCTTCTCCCGCACCGCAGCGCTGACCCGCTTGCCGTCGGCGCGCCCGCCGACCTGCGGCATCAGCGCCGCCATCACCTGCCCCATCTGGCGCTGCTCGCTGGCTCCGGTCTCCGCCACCGCGGCGTCGACGAGCTCGGCCAGCTCCTCGTCGGAGAGCTGCTGCGGCAGATAGCCCTCGATCAGCTCGGACTCGAAGCTCTCGGCGGCCGCCTGCTCGGCGCGGCCCGCCTCGCGGTAGGCCTCCGCCGCCTCCAACCGCTTCTTGCGCTCGCGCTGCAGGACCGCGACCTCGTCACCCGCGCCCAGCTTCGCATCCTGCTGGAGCGCATCGACGATCATCCGCAGCGCCGAGGCGCGCTCGCGATCTCCCGACTTCATCGCCGTGCGCACATCTGCCTGGACCTGCTCGAGAACGCTCATCGCTTAAGGGTAGTCGGCGGCGTCCGCCACCTCGATCCGCCCCACCTCGCCCAAAGGCATCTGCAGGAATCTGGTTCCGAGGCTGCGGAAGGAGTCGACGTCGCCGGTGCAGAGGAAGCGGTAGGAGCCTTCGCCGTCGGGCTCGCGGGCCAGGCCACGGCGCTCGAGCGAGCGTTGGGCCGCGGCTGCGACCGCGTGGCCGCCGCTGACCAGGCGAACGTCGCGCCCGAGGATGCGCTGGAGCATCGGGGCGACCAACGGGTAGTGCGTGCAGCCGAGGATCAGGGTGTCGACCTCGGCGCCCTTCAGCGGCTCGCAGTAGGCACGGGCCATCGCCATCGTGCTCTCATCGAAGGGAGAGCCGTCCTGTATGAAGGGCGCCAGGTCCGGCGCCTCGACCTCGGTCACCTCGAGGTGGCGTCCCTGCCCGCCGAGGGCGCGCCGGTAGGCGCCGCTCTCGACCGTGTTCGGCGTCGCCAGCACGCCGACCCGGCCGCTCTCGGTGATCGCCGCGGCGATCTCGGCCTGCGGCTCGACAACGGGGACGACGTCCACCCCGCGCCCGGCGGCAACCTCGCGCGCCACCTCCTCGCCGATCGAGGTGGCGGTGTTGCAGGCGATCACGAGCAGCTTCGCCCCGCTGTCGAGCAACAGCTCGGCAATGGTGGCGATCCGCTCACGCAGTCGCCCCGGGTCCTTGGTCCCGTAGGGAAACATCGCCGTGTCGCCGAGATAGACGAAGTCCTCCTCGGGCAGCGAGACCAGGCACTCGTGGAGCACCGTGAGGCCTCCGACCCCGGAGTCGAACATCGCGATCGGGAGGGAGGCGTCGAGCTGGGGCGCGGCGGCGGACAGGGCCGTCAGGGCTGGACGACCATGAAGAAGATCGTGATCGCGACGATCGCGCCGGCGATTTTGCCGCCGGTCTCCAGCTTCTTCGAGACCGCGGCGAACTCGGGGCTGAGCGTGTCGCCCACGCCCAGGTCGCGCTCGGAGAGCTCCAGGGCCCTCGCCGCGTTGGGCCGGAAGAAGCCATGCGCCATCGCGAACAGGGCAACGATCGCGACGAACCCGACGCTGACCCACGATTCGCTCGCGCTGATGTGATGGTCGATCAGCAGGTAGATGCCGGCCGCCAGGATGACGATCATCCCTGGTCTGACCAGGAAGCGATCGGTCTGCTGGACGCCCCGCAGAACCGCCGGGATGCTGCGCGGTGTGCTGCTTTCGGCCACACCGATGAAGATCCCGTAGGCGAAGGTCGGCCCGAAGGTGAGAACGACCGCGAGGACGTGGACGAAGAGCCCGATGCTGAAGCCGGTGATGGTCGCGAGCATCGGCGGAAACATATCTATCCGCGGCGACGGAGAAGCAGCGCGGCCCAGTCGCCCTCGCGGCGGCGGTCGGCCTCGGCGAGGCCGGAGCGGGCGAAGGCGGCGGCGACCTCGTCGAGCTCGATGGGCAGGATTCCGGAGCAGACGAGGGTCGCGCAGTCGGGCGTGAGCTGGGATGCCACTGCGGCGAGGACCGGAGCGGTCAGGTTGGCGACCGTCGTGGGCGCCAGCGCAGGAAGGCGCTCGCGGAGGTTGACGCGCTCGAACTCGATCTCGACGCCGTTGGCGCTCGCGTTCGCCGCTGCCGCCTCCAGCGCCGGCGACTCGTGGTCATAGCCGCTGACCGGCTCCCAGCCGAGTTTGGCGGCGGCGATCGCCAGCACGCCGGAGCCGGTGCCGAGGTCGCTGAGCGGGCCGCGCGCCGCACCGTCCTGCGCCAACTCCAGGAGCAGCTCCAAGCAGAGGCGGGTGGTCGGGTGGGCACCGGTCCCGAAGGCGAGCCCGGGGTCAAGGACGAGGTCGATCGCGCCCTCGCGCGGCGGCTCCCAGGACGGTCGCAGCCAGAGCCGCCCGCCGACCAGAAGCGGCTTGTGGAACTCCTGCCAGCGGTCGGCCCAGTCGTCGGGCACCTCGGTGGAGACGACTTCGACCAGTCCCTCGCCGATCGCCGCGTCGATCTCTCCCAGCTCGGGCAGCTCCCCCTTGCCGCCGTAGATCGCGTACTCGACGTACCCCGGCCCGCGCTCCTCCTCGACGCCGTTGGGCGCCAGCACGATCAGCTCGGCGAGCACCAGCTCAGCCTGGTCGGGCAAGCAGCGAACGGCGAGGCGAATCAACCGAAGGCTCGACGTACTCTCGAGAAGAGGCCCTCGCCCTGCTGAGAGCGGATGTTGCTCGGCCCGAGGCTCTCTCCCAGCCTCTCCGCCAGCTCGCGCTGCTCCTCGGAGAGGTTGGAGGGCACGATCACGTGGACGACGATCAAGAGGTCGCCGGGCGGGCCCCCGTTCGACCCGGGCAGCCCGTTGCCGCGCAGCGCGTACTGGGCGCCGTGCTGGGTCCCGGCCGGGATCTCGATCTCGCGATCGCCCTCGTGGCTGGGGACCTTGACCGCCTTGCCGAGCATCGCCTCCACCGCGGTCAGCTCGACCGCGTGGACCAGGTCCTGGCCGCGCATCGGGCCGCGCCGCACCTCGAAGCCGAAGGCACCGCCACCGAAGAACGCCTGGAAGATGTCCTCGACCGAGCCGAAGCCGCCCCCCGGCGGGAACCCTCCGGAACGCAGGCCCTCGTGGCCGTAGGCGTCATAGGTGCGGCGGCGCTCTGCGTCGGAGAGGACCTCGTAGGCCTCGGCCGCGGCCTTGAACTTTTCCTCGGCCTCGGGGTCGTGGTCGTTGACGTCGGGGTGCAGCTCGCGGGCGAGGCTGCGAAAGGCCTTCTTGACCTCGGCCTGCGAGGCCTCCCGGTCGACGCCGAGGACGTCGTAGTAGTCCCGCGGCATCGCGAGATCAGCCGCCGTAGACGGTCTCGAAGTAGCGCGACAGCTCGCGGGCCGCGCCCTGGACCGAAGCGATCGCGGTCGCATAGTCCATCCGCAGCGGCCCGACCACGCCGACCGAGCCGAGATTGCGATGCCCAAGGCCGTAGTTGGCGCCGACGACGCTCACCGAGCGCAACTCCGGTTGCGGATTCTCGCCACCGATCCAGCAGAAGACCGTGCGCTCCTTCAGGGCCGAGTGCAACATGCCGAGCACGTCGGCGCGGCCTTCCAGGGCGCCCATCAGCCGGTCTATCCGCGGCAGGTCCGCGAAGTGCGCCTCGGAGAGAAGCCGCGCCGCCCCATCCGTATAGAGAGCGGCGACCGGGTGTACCGCCATCGAGGTGAGGTGAGGCGCCGTGGCCAGCGCCATCAGATCGGTCACCTGGGCCAGCGCTGCGGTCGTCTCTCGCATCGCCTCATCGACCTCGCGCCGCAGCCTCGAGAGCTCCAGCTCGACGGCGTCGGCGTCGGCAAGCGCCCCCGAAGCGACCAGCATGTCGACGTAGCGGCGGTAGCCGGCATCGGTGGGAACCCGCCCCGCGGACGTGTGGGGATGGGTCAGATATCCCGCAGCCTCCAGCGCCGCCAGCTCCGCCCGGACCGTGGACGCCCCCCACTCGACCTCGGGCCTCTCGGCGATCCGCCTCGACGCGACCGGCTTCGCCGACGCCAGGTAGGCATCGACCACGAGGCGCAACACAAGCTCTTGCCGCTCGGTGAGCATCACTGGATTCTAGGAGCCCGGCAGACGCCCCTCCCGAAAACGGCCCCTAGAGCTGCAGTTCGGCCTCGGCGTTGCGGATCGTCTGGTTCTCGCCCTGGGCCGCGACGGTGTCGATCACGACTCGCTCGCCCTCGACCGATTTGACCGTGCCGGTGACCGCGATCTCCGTCTCGGGCGCGCCCATTCCTCGGAACTGGACCGAGAGCCGCTTCAGGGAGCGCGGCTCGCCGCCTGCGGCGTCGGTGGCGGCACGGGCGACGAGGCCCATCATGTAGAGGCCGTGCAGGATCGTGTTCGGCAGGCCGACCGCCTTGGCGAACTCGGGGTCGATGTGGATCGGGTTGAAATCTCCCGAGGCGCCGGCGTAGCGGTGCGGCAGGTACTTGTCCGGGGTCACCTTCAGCTCGGAGATCGCGTCCCCCACGCTCAGCTCGGCCATCTCAGACTCCCCTCACGATGTTGGTCCAGGTTCCGCGCACCACCTGGTCGCCGTTCTGGTTGACCGAGTTGGACTCGAAGACGTAGAAGCCCTTGCCGTCCTTCTCGAAGATCTCCAGGCACCTGGCGCTGGTCGTGATCTCGTCGCCCGAGCAGGCCGGCTCACCCCACTCGAACTCCTGGCCGCCATGCACCATCGCGGCGAAGTTCATCCCGACCTCGGGATCGAACATCGCCGGGGCCAGCGCCGGGGCGCTGTAGACGACGCAGAACATCGGCGGCGCCACCACGTCCCGGTACCCCGCCGCCTTCGCCGCCTCGCGGTCGAAGTAGGCCGGGTTGTCGAGCCCGATCACAGTCGCGTACTCCCTGATCTTCTCCTTGCCCACCTCATACGTCGTGGCGGGCCACTCCTTGCCAACGGCATCTGTCTTCAGCGTCATAGCGGCGAGATCATAGTGACCGCGTGCCGGGCGCTCACTCGTCTATCTCCAGCACAGCCAGGAACGCCTCCTGAGGCACCTCGACCCGCCCCACCTGCTTCATTCGCTTCTTGCCGGCTTTCTGCTTCTTCAACAGCTTCTGCTTGCGGGTCACGTCGCCGCCGTAGAGCTTCGCGGTGACGTCCTTGCGTAGCGCCTTGACGGTCTCTCGCGCCAGCACCCTCGAGCCGACCGCCGCCTGCACGGGGATGTCGAAGAGCTGGCGCGGGATCGTCTTGCGCAACCGCTCGACCAGACGCTTGCCCTGCTCGTAGGCGAATTCGCGGTGGACGATGATCGAGAGGGCGTCGACCTTGTCGCCGGCGAGGAGGATGTCGACCTTGACCAGGTCGCCGGGGCGATTGCCGATCGGCTCGTAGTCGAGCGAGGCGTAACCGCGGGTCGAGGACTTGAGCAGGTCGAAGAAGTCGAGGACGATCTCGGCCAACGGCAGGTCGTAGCGAATCTGCACCCGCTGCGGGCTCAGGTAGTGCATGTCGACGTGGGTGCCGCGGCGCCCCTGGCAGAGCTCCATCACGGCGCCGACGTGATCGGACGGGGCGATGATCGTCGCCCGGATGTAGGGCTCCTCGATCACCTCGATCGAGCCCGGGTCGGGCAGCTCGGTGGGGCTGTGGACCTCGACCGTCTCGCCCCCGATGAGATGAACCTCATAGCGGACGTTCGGAGTCGTCGCCAGCAGCTCCAGGCCGTACTCGCGCTCCAGCCGCTCGCGCACGATCTCCATGTGGAGGAGGCCGAGGAACCCGCAGCGGAAGCCGAAGCCGAGCGCCTCGGATGTCTCCGGCTCATAGGAGAGGGCGGCGTCGTTGAGGGCAAGCTTGTCCAGCGCGTCGCGGAGGTCGGTGTAGCGGTCGGTGTCGATCGGGAAGAGGCCGCAGAAGACCATCGGCCTAACCTCGCGGTAGCCCTCCAGCGGCTCGGAGGCGGGCCGCTCGCGCGCGGTCAGCGTGTCTCCGACCCGCAGCTTGGCGACGTCCTTGACCCCGGTGATCACGTAGCCGACGTCGCCCGCCTCCATTCCCTCCTCCCCGGTCATCGCCGGCCGGAAGAAGCCGATGTCGTCGATGTCGGCCTCGGTGCCGTTCTGCATGGCGAGGATTCGCTCGCGCTTGCGAAAGGCGCCGTCGACCATCCGCACGTAGGCGATCACACCTCGGTACTGGTCGAACTCGGAGTCGAAGATCAGCGCCCGGGCAGGTGCCTCGGGCTCACCGCGAGGCGCCGGGATGCGGGCGACGATCGCCTCCAGCACCTCGACCACCCCCTCCCCGGTCTTGGCTGAGATTCGCAGCACCTCACCGGGGTCGCCGCCGAGCAGGTCGGCGATCTCGGCGGCGACCCTCTCGGGCTCGGCGCCCGGGAGGTCGACCTTGTTGATCACCGGAATCAGCTCCAGACCGTTCTCGATCGCCAGGTAGGTGTTGGCGACGGTCTGCGCCTCGACCCCTTGGGCGGCGTCGACGACGAGCAGGGCGCCCTCGCAGGCTGCGAGGCTACGCGAGACCTCGTAGGAGAAGTCGACGTGGCCGGGCGTGTCGATCAGGTGCAGATGGTAGGTCTGCCCGTCCGAAGCGACGTACTCGACCCGCACCGCCTGGGCCTTGATCGTGATCCCGCGCTCGCGCTCTAGGTCCATCGAGTCGAGCACCTGGGCGCGCATCTTCTTCGGATCGACCGCGCCGGTGACCTCGAGGATGCGGTCGGCCAGCGTCGACTTGCCGTGGTCGATGTGGGCGATGATCGAGAAGTTGCGGATGCGGTCCATGGGCGTGCCGGAGTATTGCGGGCGTGCATGGCCGGCGGGTCCTGGTGGTGTGGGGGCCTTCGTCCTCGCAAGCTGCGGGCGAAAACCCCCTCACCACGCCACCCGCCGGAGAGACGCCATCACCGGCACGTCGACGGATCCAGCGGGCCGCTGAGTTTGAAGACGACCGTCGGTGGCTTTCGCAGGACGACGGTCGTGCTCGGGGCTTCGGTCCACCGGGCCGCGGGGGGGTACGCCGGCTTGCCGGGTTCGATGCGGTCGCGGGAGACGACCGCGTAGTCGTAGTTGCCGGCGTTGAGCTGTCGACGCCAGGAACGGCAGGTCGACGGGGCTACGAAGCCGCCGTGGGAAGTGCCGGTGCCTATGTACTGGACGTGGTTGGAGAGATCGGTGCCGTAGAGGGGGTATTGGCGGGTGCTCGTCGTTGCGATCCGAGCGCCTGAGATGCCGCTGGCCCATTTGAATGCGGCGTCGAGGCCCTGCGTGGTGAATTCGGGCCTGGCATAGCGGTGCTCGAGGTATCGGCGCTGCTCCCAGGCGCCGAAGGCGACCGCGGCGATCAGGAAGGTCGCGGCCGCGATCGCCGCCGAGCGCCGCGAGATCGCCAACTCCCGTCGAGGGCTCGCTTCCACCCAGCCGCGGACCCGGCCGCGAAGCGGGGGCGCCGCCGGGAGCAGCGCCATGCCGAGGACGAGCGCCGGCGCCAGGTAGCGCAATCCGGACTCGAAGCCGCGGGGCATCCCCACGGGCCCCGAGGCCGAGGTGGGGGCGACCAGCCACGCAGCCACCACGGCGAGGCCGGCTGAGCCCGCGATGCGAAGCGCCCAGTTCGCCCCGGAACGGCGGAGCGACGCCTTGCCCCACAGACAGAGCAGCAGGCCGGTCAGCGCGAGCGCCGACAGCAGCGGCCAGAGGAGCCAGAGGCCGTGATGCAGCCCGGGCAAGAACCAATGCGACCAGACCGAGCCGTCGGTCAGGTAGCCGAAGACGCTGTGGGCTTCGCGACCCCCCAGCGCCTGTTCGGGAGCTGGAAGCGAGATCGGACCCAGGTGGCGGACCCAGGGCAACGGGTTGCCCGTGTGGATCAGATTGCGCAGGTACCAATAGCCGCCTCCGGCCAGCGCGGCGAGGCCGGAGGCCGCAAGGGCGCGCCACCTCGCTCCCCTGCGAGCAATCGCCGCAGGCCCGATGACCAGAACCGACGCCGGGAGCAGGAAGTTGAGCTTGGTGCCCGCGGCCAGCCCTGCCGCCAAGCCGACGACGACCAGCGCCCCGGCCGGGAATCTGCGGTCGGGGCCCGCCTCCCAGGCGTTGACGGCTACCGCAACGGCAGCGAGCAGGAAGAAGATCCCGACGATGTCGTTGCGAGCCTCGCCTGCCTGGTCGGCCAGCGCCGGAACGCTCAGCGCAACTGCCGCCAGCGCAACAGACACCGGCGCGACCCGATACGGCCGCCCGATGCACCAGGCGGCAAACAGGCAACCCACGAACCAGCCCAGGTTGAGCACCAACGACAGGATGTCCCTGTGGAACGCCAGCATCCCGACCGCATGGAAGATCTCCGAGTTCGCCGGGTAGAACCAGGCCAGGAACTGCGGGGCGATGAAGTGCAGGTCCCAGGTGCTGGCGCTCTGGAAGAACCCCGCCGCGAACGGCCCGTGGTACCAGGTCGAGTCGAACCCGGTCATCCCCGTGCTCGCCCTCAACCGAACCCCGGCGGCGAAGTGCACGACCGCTGCCACTGCGATGGCGAGGGCGATCAGGGTGGGCGCGTTGACGCCCCGGCCGGCGGGTCCTGTCGGAGGATGAGGGGGGTGCTGCGGGCCAAGCTGTCCTCGATCCCCCTCATCCCCCGCCACCCGCCGAAAGAACGTCCAGATGACAACTCCTGAAAGTCCGACACAGCAGAGATAGGGCACCGGCTCGAAGGCGCCAAAGGTGCCGAGAAGCTCGGCGACCCAGATCAGGAGAGCTGCGACAAGCACCAGGCTTGCGAGGAAGGCCGAGGCGCCCGAGAGCTCGGGGGCGAGGCGGCGGCGAAGGGCCGCGGCCCCCAGGAAGGCGGATGCGAGTAGCAGGCCGATCTCGGCCACGCCCAGCAGATAGCGCGGCAGGTCGAGCATGTCTAGCCGCGGCGCAGGAGGCGCGTGATCTGCTCCAGCTCGGCGATGCGCAGGAGCTTGGCCAAGAGGAGGTAGACGACGGCGCCGACGGCCAGGCCGCCGCCCAGGGAGACGATCTGCCCGGCGAGGCCCTCGCCCAGAGCGTGGTCGAGGACCTTCCAGACGCCGTAGGCGGCGGCGGCCAGAGCAAGCGAGGCGAGGGAGATTCGAAGGCTCGTCGAGAGCAGTCGCCCCAACTCCAACCCGCCGAACTCGCGTCGCAGGATCGCCGCCTGGGCGATCGCGGCGACGGTCGTGCCGATCCCGGTGCCGGCGACGATTCCGCCCACCCCGAACGGCTTGTAGAGGAGGAGCGCGGCAAGGGCCGAGACGACCAGGTCGACACAGGCGAGGCCGGTCGCGATCCAGGGGCGCTGGAGGCTGAAGAAGGTGCGTGTCTGGAGCAGATAGAGGCCATTGGTGGGAAGCGAGAAGGCGAACCAGAAGAGGGCCGTTGCGACCAGCGTTGTCTCGGCCGCGTCGAATGCGCCGCGCTGGTAGACGAGCCGGATCATCGGCTCGGAAAGGGCGAGGACCGCCGCAGCCGCGGGCAGCAGGACGAAGAGGATCTGGCGCATCCCGTTCGCCATCGTCGCCCGCAGGTTGTCGATCTCGCCGCGAGTGGCGAAGCGAGCCAGGGTCGGAAAGAGCACCGTGGCGATCGCCACCGAGAAGATCCCCTGCGGCAGCTGGTAGATGCGGAACGCCTTGTCGATCGCCGCGGGCGCTTCTTCGGATACGAGGCTGCCAAACAGGCTGTTGATCAGCATGTTGAAGTTGATCAGGCCGAGGCTGATGGTCACCGGCAGCATCAAGAGCAGGACCCGGCGCACCCCCGGATGCCGCCACTCGAAGCTCCAGTTGAACTTGAACGGGGTGTTGCGCAGGTCGAAGGTGGGGATCACGAGCTGGACCAGGGTGCCGACGAGGATGCCGATCGCGTACGCGTAGATACGGTTTTCGCCGTGGAAGAGCGGCTCGACGAAGACCAGGACAGCGATGATCGTCAGGTTCCAGAACAGCGGCGAGATCGCAAAGGCGCCGAAGCGGTCGTAGCTGTTGAGGATGCCGACGACGACGCCGCTGATCCCGAGCAGGATCAGGATCGGGAAGAGGACCTGGGAGAGGGTGACTGTCAGTTCGAGCAGCGCACCCGTTGAAGCCCGGGGCGAAGAGCGGCATCACGATCGGGGCGACGAGGACGAATAGCGCCGTGATCGCCCCCAGGACCATCGTCACGATCAACAGCAGAGTCGAGGCGAGCCGGAACGCCTCGCGGTAGTTCTTCTGCTCCAGCTGCTCGGTGAAGACCGGGACGAAGGCGGGCTGCAGGGCCGCGTCGGCGAAGAGGCTGCGGACCAGGTTGGGAACCTGGAAGGCGATCGTGAAGGCCGACATCGGACCGCTGATCCCGTAGTAACTGGCCGCGACTATCTCCCGCACCAGGCCGGCGATCCGCGAGGCGGCTGTGGCGATGGAGAAGAAGGCGGTGGAGCGGGCGATGCGGCCCGCCTGGCGACCGGGCGCCGGCTCGCCCGCCGGCTCCTCGCCCGGGTCAAATGCCTCAGCGGCCCGTAGGGCGGCGTCAGAGGCAACTGCCGCCTCCTCGCGCTCAGTGGTTTCGGGTGACTCGGGCGTCTCCAAGCTGGGTCTCAGTCGCTATAGTCGGCGGCCGCCCGGAGCCGGCACCCCGCCTGCTCAGGCACACGACTCATGGCCAACATAGCCTCACAGAAGAAGCGGATCCTACGCAGCGAGCGCGAGCGCTCGGAGAACCGGCTGTTGACCAGCACGGTGAAGACGCACTTCCGCCGCCTGGAGAGCGCGGTCGAGGGTGGCGACGCAAGCGTGATCGAGACCGAGCACCGCGCGCTCGTCTCGAAGATCGACAAGGCAGTTCAGAAGGGCGCGCTGCACAAGAACACCGGCGCCCGCAAGAAGGCCAAAGCCGCAAGGCTCGCCTCCTCCCCCGCGAAGTAGTCAGACCGGCGCCCCCGCCGCCCTTCGCAGGGCCAGCGTCAGCGCCAACTCGTCGCCGTAGTCGTCGCCCCCGCGACAGGAGACCTCGAGGTCGGCCAGCACGCCGGTTGCGTCCTGGAGCCGGCCGAGGTCGGTGTCGCGCAGACGGGAGATCAACTGCTTCGCCGCGTAGGGGTGCATCCCGAGGCTCGCCTCGACCTGCCTTGGGGGTATCCCGTCCTCCAGCTGGGCGGCGGCGGCGCATGCTTTGCGGAGCCGCGAGGCGAGGCCGTAGATCAGGCCGGTGACGTTCTCACCCTGGTCGATCAGGCGCTCGCCGATCGAGAGCGCGCGGACAGGGTCGCGTTCGAGCAGCGCGTCAGAGAGGGACCAGACCGCGGCCTCGGAGGTATCGACGACCATCGCGCCCAGATCGGCTGCGCTCACCTCTCCCCCCTTCCCGGACCACAGCGCCAGTCGCTCCAGCTCGTTGCCGAGCCGGACCGGGTTGGCGCCCATCCGGTCGACCAGGACACGGGCGGCGGCGGCATCGAGCCGGAAGCCCAGCCGCTGCGCCTCGGCGACGAGGGTGCGTGGAATGTCGCGGGCCTTCGGCGCCTCGAACTCATGGATCTCCCCCTTCGCCTCCTTGACCGCGCGCAGCAGCTTCGAGGGCGCCTTGGCGCGAGCGATCAGTACCAGGGTGAGGTCGGGCGGGAGATCGACCAGGGCAGCCGCCACCGCCTCCACCTGGCGATCGCGCCAGCGCTCTACACCGTCGGCGAGCAGGTAACGGCGCGACTCGGTCAGCGACATCGCCGGTATCGCGCCGAGCAGGGCCTCATGGTCGGGCGCTCCCCGCCCCTCGCTCGGCTCGAACACCTCCAGCGCTGCGACCCCCCCCTCGCTTTCGGCACGAGCCCGCAGCCGGGCGCGCGTGGCGTCGATCTTCGCATCATCGGTGCCGGCGATCAGGTACAGGGGGCGCATCTCGGCCATGCGGCGAGTCTAGATGCGGGCGCGGCCCTCACCGGCCGCTCGACTATCCGCCGCGATGCCCGTATGCGTGGCCGTGGCCGTGGCCTGACTTTTCGCCCGAGGGGGGAGCGGGCTCGTCCTCGCCGGATTCGCCGCTGGGAGCGGCGACGGGTGGTTGGGCCCTGGTTTCCGACGCCTGCGACTCGGAGTGGCGGTTCGTCGGCCTCGAGGACGAGGAGCGTCTGCTCCTCCCGTACGCGTGGCCCTTGCCGTGGTCCTTTTGAGAATCCGCCAGAGAAGGCGGCGAGGACGGTGGCGATGGGGCAGTCCTCGTCGGGGTGGGCGGCGGCGGGGTTGCGGTGGGGCCGGTCGGCTGATCGGGGGACGGAGTGCCGGGAGCGCCTTCGCCCGGGGGCTCGGCTCCGCCGGATCCGGGTTCGGGTGGCGGGGGCTCGACGACGACCCGATGTGGTCCGGAAAGCCCGGCGCCGGCGGGTTCGGGGGTAGTCCTTCCCGACCCGGCTTGCGCCGAGCCACCGGAGGTTGTTGCCCCACGGGGAACAGCGGCCCGGAGACTCAGCGGCTGGGGCCGGGCGGCGACGATTCCGTGAATGACCCGATGCTCGATTGGCGGGCCCGGGATCGGGCTGGTCAGAACACCGGGCCAGCCCTGGTAGGAGATGAACGCGACGAGGCCGAGGCCGACCACCGTGGTCAGGCCCAGGAGCGCGAACGTCGTGCTGCGCATCCTCTCCACCAGGCTCCTGCCCGCGACGCTGGGCCTGGCAAGTAGTCGCTGCGACGGCTGTCCATGCCTGGAGAACACCACTACGTCAATCGGCCGGATATCGAAGGGCGATAGCGCGGACGCGGCAAAAACCCACTTTTCGCTCGGCTATCCGTTTACGCTCGTCACTCATCGGTGCTGGTTGCGGTATTCGACGATCTTCTGCGCGGTCACGGGCCCGATCCCGTCGATCGTGTCGAGCTGGTCGGCGGTGGCCGAGCCGAGGCTGATCGGGCCTTCTTCGCTCGCGCCGGCCACGCCCAGCGAAGCTCCTCCCGGCCCATCCTCGGGAACCACCACCTGCTGCCCGTCGGCGAGCTGCGCCGCCAGGTTGACCGCTTCGACCCGGGCCTTGGCGGTGGCGCCGCCCGCCCGTTCTACCGCATCGTTGACGCGCGCCCCCGCCGGCAACCGGTAGACGCCAGGCCGGTTGACTGCGCCGGTCACGTCGACGATCACGTCGGAGCCCTGCCCACTACTGCTGAAGCTGAAGCTTCCTTCTCCTTCCTTCGACGATCCCCCGGGCGAGGATGAGCCGGCGGGCCCGGCCGCGTACGACGACGGCGCGCCGCTCCCCTCGGCCCGGATCGCCCGCGCCCCTACGAAAAGCAACGCGACGGCAAGAGCGCCGTAGACGACGACCTGCGAACGCGAGAGATCGGGCATGGCCGGCAGGGTCCATGACCGCAGCGCGCGCATGGCGCGCAGAATCAAGCGATTCGACTACGAACCCTCGTCGTCCTCGTAACCGGCGACCTCGGCGAGCTGGTCGCTGTAAACCTCGGCGACGGCGACCGGCGGCGACTGAATCGAAAGGCAGGCCAGCTCCCCCTCCCCATCGTTTGCGACCGAGTGGTCCGTCGCGGGCGGGACGAGGATAAGGTCGCCCTCGGCCACCGGCTGCGTGTCGCCGGCCACCGACATCGTTCCCGCCCCGCGCACGACCACGTAGACCTGCTCGCCATCCTCGTGGGAGCGCAGCGACTGCTCGATCCCCGCAGGGATCTCCAGCCAGGTGACCGAGAGGTTGCGCGAGCCCAGCTCCCCCGCGTCCATCAGGACGTGGAAGCGAAGGCGATGCCACTCCTCGACCGGAGCCTCTTCAAGACGCCTCACCAGCATGCGGCCGCTTTGTACCAGATACGGAGCCCGAAGCCGTGAAAGCCGTGCCTAGCGAACGACAAGATTGACCAGCTTGCCCGGAACGACGACCTCCTTGACCACCTCTTTGCCGTCGAGGTGGCGGCTCACCTTCTCGCTGGCGCGGGCGAGGCGGAGAAGCTCCTCCTCCGGGGCATCCGTCGCCGCTTCGATCCTGTCGCGCAGCTTGCCGTTGACCTGGACGACGAGGGTGACGGTGTCGCTGGCCAGCAGCTCCGGATCGGCCTCGGGCCAGGGCTCCTCCCAGAGGCGGCCGCCGTTCAGCCGCTCCCAGACCTCGGCGCCCAGATGCGGCGCGAAGGGGTAGATCAGAGAGGCGGCGGTGGCGGTGGCGAAGCGCACGCAGGCAACGCCGGCCGGGTCGCCGTAGAGCTCGTCCTTGAGCCGGTAGGAGTCGTTGACCAGCTCCATCACGGCGGATATCGCGGTGTTGAACTGGAAGCCGCGCTCGAAGTCCCTGCTCACCTTCTCGATCGCCCAGTGCGCCTTGACGAGCAGCGTGCGAGCATCGCCGCCCGCGCCCGAGACGTCACCCGCCGCCATCCCCGCGACCTCCTCGCAGAGGCGCCAGAGCCGCGAGAGGAAGCGATTGACGCCCTCCACCCCCTCGTCCGACCAGTCTCCGCCGCGCTCCGGCGGGCCCATGAAGCAGATGTAGGCGCGAGCGGTGTCGGCGCCGTAGCGCTCGACGAACTCGCCGGGGCTGACCGTATTGCCCCTCGACTTCGACATCTTCGCACCGTCGCGGGTGATCATCCCCTGCGCGAAGAGGTTGGAGAACGGCTCCTGCACGTCGAGATGGCCGAGGTCGGCGAGCGCCTTGGTGAAGAAGCGCGCGTACATCAGGTGCAGGATCGCGTGCTCGACCCCGCCGATGTACTGGTCGACCGGGAGCCAGTGGCCGGCCGCGGCCCGATCCCAGGCGGCCCGGTCGTTGTCGGCGTCGAGATAGCGGATGAAGTACCAGGAGGAGTCGACGAAGGTGTCCATGGTGTCGGTCTCGCGGCGAGCCGGACCAGCGCAACGCGGACACTCGGCGCGGACCCACTCCTCGGCAGCGGCCAGGGGGCTGCGGCCGTGGGGCGCGTAGTCGTCGACCTCGGGGAGCTCGACCGGGAGCTGGTCATCGGGAACCCCGACGATGCCGCACTCGTCGCAGTAGACGACCGGAATCGGGGCGCCCCAGTAGCGCTGCCGGGAGACCAGCCAGTCGCGCAGGCGGTAGTTGACCGAGGGGCGGCCCCGGCCCTCCGAGGCGAGCCAATCGACGATCTCCGCGTAGGCCTCCCGGTTGCCCTTGCCGTCGAAGCGACCGGAGTTGACCATCGGCCCGTCGCCGGGGTAGGGCAGGCCCCTGACGTCGCGCGAAGCCTCAGGGTCCTCGCCGTCGATCACGCGCTCGACCGGCAGCCCGAAGGCCTGGGCGAATTCGTAGTCGCGGGAGTCGTGGCCGGGCACGGCCATGATCGCGCCCGTGCCGTACTCCATCAGCACGTAATCGGCGACGAACATCGGGATCTTCTCGCCGTTGACCGGGTTGACGACGGTGCGGCCAAGCGCGACACCGGTCTTCTCGCGATCCTCTGCGCCGCGTTCCTCGGCCGACTCGCGGCCGATTCGGTTGACGTACTCGCGGACGTCCTCCTCCACGGGCGTGCCGGCGATCAGCCGCTCCAGCTCGGGGTGCTCGGGAGCGAGGACGAAGAAGGTCGCACCGAAGAGGGTGTCGGGCCGGGTGGTGAAGACGGGGAACTCGAGGTCGAGCTCCTCGCAGCGGAAGACGACCTCGGCCCCCTCGGAGCGGCCGATCCAGTTGCGCTGCATCGTGATCACGTGCTCGGGCCAGGACTCGAGCAGGTCGAAATCGGCGAGCAGGCGCTCGGCGTACTCGGTGATGCGGAAGAACCACTGCTCGAGGCTGCGCTGCACGACCTGCGTCCCGCAGCGCTCGCAGCGGCCGTCGACGACCTGCTCGTTGGCGAGCACGGTGGCATCCTTCGGGCACCACTGGACCGGCGCCTCTGCTCGATAGGCGAGGCCGCGCTCGAACAGCTGCAGGAAGATCCACTGCGTCCAGCGGTAGTACTCGGGAGTGTGGGTGGCCAGCTCCCGCGACCAGTCGATCGAGATCCCCCACTCGCGGAACTGGCGGCGGAAGGACTCGATCGAGCGCTCGGTCGCCTCCCGTGGCGGCTCGCCCGTCTTGATCGCGTTGTTCTCGGCCGGCAGCCCGAAGGAGTCGTAGCCCATCGGGTGGATCACCTCGAAGCCGTGGCGGCGGCGGAAGTGGGCGATCGCGTCGCCGACTGCATAGGTCTTCAGGTGGCCGACGTGGGGCTCGCCGGAGGGGTAGGGAAGCATCTCCAGCACATAGGACTTCGGCTTCGCCTCATCGATGCCGTCATGGCCGGGGTTGGCGACCTCCCAGGTCCTCTCCTCGGCCCAGACCTGCTGCCACTTCGCCTCGATCGCCTTTGGTTCGTAGCCGCTCACCGTGCGGCGATCTTGTCAGACGGCCGGGGAGATGGCTCTGAGGATGTGAGGCCAGACATAGACCTCGATTGTCGCTGCAACGACGAGGGTCGGGACCGCCAGCGCGACGGTGATGAAGGTTGCGGCGAGGAGCTGATTCCACTCGCCGCGGCGACTGGCTATCAGCCAGGCCGCCAGCGGCAGGAAGAGCGCGGTCAGCTCGGGTATCGCGTGCGGGAGGACGCTGAGGATCAGTTCGAGGCGGGAGATGTGGAGCTGAAAGGACAGGGTCGAGCCCTGAAAGCCGAGGTAGAGGGCCTGGGTCGAGAGCGAGAAGAGGGTGACCGCGCAGACGAAGAGGATCGCCAGCTCCCCCGCCTTGACGTGAATCCAGCGCGAGAAGCCCTTGCGCTGGGCGGCGGCGATCGGCATCGAGGCGCCGGCGATGAAGCCGGCGACGCAGGCGGTGGCGTGCAGCGCCAGCACCAGCGAGTTGCGGTAGAGGATCGGCAGCAGGTCCCCGGGGCCGGACTGTTCCGTCACCCCCGGAAGGTGGACCGGCGTCGAGTCCGGTGTCAGCATCCCGGCCACGAACCAGACGGCGATCAGCAACGTCGCCGCGATCGCCACGCTCAACGCCAGCCAGCCCCGCAACACAGCCCAGGGCCGACCGTTCCAGGCCTCGAAGGTCTTGCGAGTGTCCTGCAGCCCGTGCGAGAACACATGCTGGTTGACAGCGTCCATCGGCTCAATCATCGACAGCGATGGCCTAGATGACGGCAGCTTGCCGCGTGAGAGTCGAGGAGCTGGGGAGGGGGCTCGAACGCCCTGACCTTCGCGCTGCCAGCGCGACGCTCTTCCAGCTGAGCTACAGCCCCGGGATTGGGGCAGTTTACCGAGAGCGGGTGCCCGCTAGGCAGCGCGCTGCTCGGGGCCCTGGTCCTCGTCTATGTCGAGGATCAGGTTGTCGGCGGCGGTGTGGCGGACTCGGAAGTCCAGAGGGGAGCGGGCTTCCAGCTCGCGGAGGAGATCGATGGGCTCGTCGAGGCGCATCGCCAGGGTGGCGCGGCCCTCGGAGAAGCGCTCGACCGAGATCTCCGAGGTGGCGTCGATCTGGCCGGCAGCGTCCTCGAAGCCGACCAGCTGGGAGAAGTCGCCGAGCGGGCCGATCTCGACTTTGATCAACCCCTCGAAGAGCCCGTAAGGGTCGACCTCGGTGGAGGCATGTCCATTTGCGGTCTCCTGAGCCTCGCTCAGGTCCTGCACGCGCCGGCTCACCTCGACCGCCTCGCGCAGCGCCTTCATCCGAATCCGCGTCGCCTGGCCACGCGCCTGGGCATGGATCTCCTCCAGCCGCGCCGACACGGCCTCCAGGGAGGTGATGCCGCGGTCGTGGCGCTCGTTCGCTTCGCGCAGCCGCTCGCCGAGGCTGCGGATCTCACGCTCGCGCTCGATCACCATGCCGGAGAGAGCGGCGAGCTCCTGCTCTGTCTGCTCGGCCGAGCCGGACGCCTCGCGCAACCGCGCGACGGCGTCCTCGGCAGCCCGCTCCAGTGCCCAGATGCGCGCGTCCAGCGTCGAAATCGCCGCGTCCACATCGGAGCGGCGGTAGCCGAGGAGGGCCCTCTTGAAGCTACCCATGTGCGGCACCGTAGAGGCGCGTTCGGACGCCATTCTGTGGCAGTTGCAACGGGAGCCGCGGCGCCTCGCGCCAGAGCTCCTCGAGCCCGTAGCGCTCGCGCTCCTCGGCGGTGAAGACGTGGAGCACGCAGTCGAGGTAGTCGAGGATGATCCAGCCGGTGTCGCCGGCCCCCTCGGCGCCGGCCGGGAGCAGCTCATGCTCCCCCTTCAGCTGCAGCTTCGCCTCCTCGATGATCGCCCGCGCCTGGCGCTCGTTACGAGCGGTGCAGATAGCCAGGAAGTCCGTGTAGGAGACAAGCTCCCGCATGTCGAGGACGACGATCTCCTCGGCCTGTTTGGAATCGGCCAGCTCGGCCAGCCGCCGCGCCAGAGCTTCGGAGGAGGGCCGGCTCACCGGTAGATCCCCTTCTCCTCGATGAAGCGGGCGACCGGCTCGGGGACCAGGTAGCGCAGCGGCCGGCCCGCGGCCGCCCGCTCGCGCACCGCCGAGGAGGAGACGCCGAACTGCGGCATCTCCAACATCGTCGCCCGCTGCTCGGCGCCGAGGCTGCGCAGCACCGCGCCGACCTCGGCATCGGCGACGCCGGAGCGCCGCGCGATCGCCAGCCGCGCCAGCTCGACCACCCGCTCGGGCAGGCGCCAGCTCTCGAGGCCGACGGCGGCGTCCGCCCCCATCACGAACACCAGCTCCGTGTCGCCTCTTTCGCTCGCAAGCAGCTCCAACGTCTCATACGTGTAGGACGGGCCGTCGCGCTCGACCTCCAGGGTGGAGACCGAGAATCGCGAGTCGTCGGCGGCGGCCAACCGGGTCATCGCCAGCCGCAGCTCGCGTCCGGGGTCGTCAAGAATCCGCTTGTGGGGAGCCTGGCCGGTCGGGACCAGAACCACCTCGCCAAGGCCGAGCTGCCACAGGGCCTCCTGCGCGAGCGCGAGGTGGCCGAGATGCGGCGGGTTGAACGCCGACCCCAGCACCCCGATTCCAGCGCCCGAGCTACTCACGCACCTGACCGGTGCCGCGCGCCACGTACTTGAAGGTCGTCAGCTCGCGCAATCCGATCGGACCTCGCGCGTGCAGCTTCTGGGTCGAGTTGCCGATCTCGGCGCCCATCCCGTACTCGTACCCGTCGGTGAAGCGAGTCGAGGCGTTGACGTAGACGGCGGCCGCGTCGACTGCGGCTATGAAGCGCTCGGCGGCCTCTGCGGAGGAGGTGACGATCGCCTCCGAGTGGCCGGTGCCGTGGGCGTTTACGTGCTCGATCGCGTCATCGACCGAGTCGACGACCCCGACCGCCATCTTCAAGCCCAGGTACTCGGTGTCCCAATCCTCCTCGGCGGCGACCCCGACCGCGACCCCGCCGGCCAGCTCGCGCACCCGCGCGTCCCCGACCAGCTCGACCCCGTTCTCGCGCAGCTCCGAGAGAACCGCCGGAAGGAACCTCGCGGCGAGCGCGGCGTCCACGAGCAGCGTCTCCGCCGCGTTGCAGACCCCCGGCCGCTGCACCTTCGCGTTGACCGCGATCCTCCGCGCCATCTCCAGGTCGGCATCCGCGTGCACATACACATGGCAGTTCCCCGCCGCCGCGTACATCACCGGGACGGTCGCAACGTCCTTCAGCGCCGCCTTCAGCCCCTCCCCTCCCCGCGGAATCAGCAGATCGACGACCCCGTCCTGTGTGGCCAGCTCGGCCAGATCCTCGCGCCCGCCACCGGCCAGCAACAGCACAGCGTCCTCCGGCAGTCCCGCCTCGGCGAGCGCCTCCCGCACGATCGCCGCCAGCGCCCCGTTCGACCTCTCGGCGTAGCTCGACCCGCGCAGAACGATCGCGTTGCCGCTCTTGATCGTCAACGCTGCGCAATCGATGGTCACGTTCGGCCGCGCCTCGTAGACGACCGCGACGACCCCGAGCGGCACCCGGACCCTCCGCAGGTCAATCCCGTTGGCCAAGGTCCGATGCTCCAGCTCCTCGCCCACCGGATCGTCGAGAGCAGCGACCGCCCGCACCCCGTCGGCCATCCCCGCGACCCGCTCCTCGGTAAGCGCCAGCCGGTCCCGCAGCGCGTCGGTGAGCCGGGCGGCGCGCTCGTCGGCCAGGTCCGCCGCGTTGGCCTCGAGGATCTCGCCGGCCCTCTCCCCCAGGAGCCGCGCAGTCGCCTCCAGCGCAGCGTCCCTGGCCGCCGTTGAAGCTCCCCCCAGCAGCCGGGCAGCTTGCTTGGCGGCCTCACAAGTCTCCGCAACCGTTTTAGTGGTGACAGCCATGCAGGCTAAGGGTAGCTAGGAGGGCCGGGTGCCCGGCCCTCCTCCGCCCTAGGCCAGCACGAAGCGATCGCGGTGGATTACCTCGTCCGCAGCATGCGGAAGCAGCGCGCGAACCTCGGCGCTCTTCAGCCCCATCACCCGCGACAGCTCGCTCGCCGAGTAGTCGCTGATGCCCTTGCCGATCACCGAGCCGTTGGCGGTCACCTCAACGGCATCGCCTGCGCCGAAGTCTCCCTCGATGCCCGTGATGCCGACCGGGAGGAGGCTGGAGCCCCGCTCTCGGAGCACGCGAGCGGCGCCCTCGTCGACGACCAGCTCGCCGTGGGACGGCTTCGCATACTTGAGCCAGAGCTTGAAACTGGACGCCTTGCCGTCCTGCGCGGCGAAACGGGTGCCGATCGCCGCGCCGGCGGCTGCAGCAGTGAGCGTGTCATTCCTGGTCCCGTTGCAGATCGTCGCCGCGATGCCGGCCTCGCTCGCCATCTCCGCCGCGGCGACCTTGCTGCGCATCCCGCCCGAGCCGAAGGCCGAAGTGCGGTCGCCGATGTCCAGTCCGGCGAGCTCGGCGAAATCGCCCACCTCCGAGACCAGCTCGGCGCCGGCGTCGACCCTCGGGTCGGCCGTGTGGAGGCCGTCGATATCGGTGAGGAGCACCAGCAGCCGCGCATCGAGCAGGATCGCCACCTGGGCGGCGAGGAAGTCGTTGTCGCCGAAGCTGATCTCGTCGGTGGCGGTGGTGTCGTTCTCGTTGACGACCGGCACCACTCCCCACTCGACCAGCCGCATCAGCGTCTGGCGCGCGTTGATGTAGTTCGTGCGAGCGGCGATGTCGGCCGCGGTCAGCAGCACCTGCGCCGCCCGGGTCCCACGGCTCGAAAGCCGGCTCTCGTAGGCGCGGAAGAGATCGCCCTGGCCGACCGCCGAGGCCGCCTGCAACTCGTCCATGGCCCGCGGCCGCACGGCGAGCCCCATCAGCCGCATCCCGCGAGCGATCGCCCCCGAGGTGACCATCACGACGCGCTCCCCACCCTGCTCCAGCTCCGCGACCTGGGCGCAGACCGAATCGAGCACGTCGACACGCAGCTCGCCGTCATCGGCGGCGACGATCGAAGAGCCGAGCTTGACCACGAGAGTCATGGCGGAGCAAGTCTAGGCGCGAGCAACGGGGAACCACCGATTAGCGAGCGTCACGATCTGATTCCTCGCGAGCGGCGCCGATATGTCGATTGCCGCCGCCCGCGGACGCGAAGCGGAGCAGGCGGCGGTTTATATGTGCAACTCGAACTCCTGGTCGCCGACTCGCACGTCGTCGCCCGGCTCGAACCCCGCCTTGGTCAACGCCGAGAGCACGCCGATCTCTCCGAGGCGCTGCTCGAGGTAGGCGAGCGCCTCTTCGTTGCGGAGGTCGTGGCGCTCGAACAGCAGCTCGACGCCGCGGCCGGCGACCCGGTAGACACCGTCGCCTTCGCGCTCGACCCAGTACCCGCCCTCGCCCGCCGGGCGGTAGATCCGGTGCTCGGCCTCGAACTCGGCCGGCGGGGCGCCGGCGCGAGGAGAGGCGGGAGCCGGGATCTCGGACAGCATGGAGAGGATCCGCAGGCGCAGCTCGTCGAGGCCCTCCCCAGTCGCCGAGGACGCAGCCAGCACCCCAATCGCTCGATCAGCCAGGCCCGCCGTCCACTCCTCCACCGCGGCCTCGACCTCCTTCTCGGTCAGCAGGTCGCGCTTGGAGAGCACCACCAGCTCCGGCAGCCGGTCGAGCCCGGCTCCGTAGGAGGAGAGCTCGACCCGGACCGCCTCGTAGTTGGAGACCGGCTCCCCCTCGAGCGGCGCCAGGTCGACGAGGTGGACCAGCACCGCGCAACGCTCGACATGGGCGAGGAACTCATGCCCGAGCCCGGCCCCCTCGGCAGCCCCCTCGATCAGCCCGGGGATGTCGGCGAGCACCGCCTGGCGATCGTCGTCTTCAATCGTCCCAAGCACCGGCGAGATCGTCGTGAACGGGTACTCGGCGACCTTGGGCGCGGCCCTCGTCAACCGCCCCAGCAGCGAGGACTTACCGGCGTTCGGCAGGCCGATCAGCCCGACGTCGGCAAGCAGCTTCAACCGCAGCTCGATCCAGTCGGATTCCCCCGACGTGCCCTTCTCGGCAAACCGTGGAGCCTGCCGGGTCGAGGTCGCAAACCGTTTGTTCCCGTGCCCGCCGCGTCCGCCGTGGGCGACGACCGCTCGCTGCCCTGCCTCGACGAGGTCGACAGCGCTGCCGTCGACAGTGGTCGTCTGGGTGCCCGCAGGCACGCGAATCTCGCGGTCCTCCCCGCGGGCACCATGCCGGTTGGCCCCTTCCCCATGCTTCCCCTTCCCGGCCCGGAAGTGCCTGCTTCCCTTCAGAGCACCGAGATCGCGCTTGGAGGCATCGCAAACCAGCACCACGCCTCCGCCATGCCCCCCATCCCCGCCATCGGGACCCCCCTTGGGCACATGAGCCTCCCGGCGGAAGCTCACACACCCATTCCCTCCGGCACCGCCCTCAACCCAGATCTTCGCCTTGTCGTACATCAACAAGAAAGGCTAGGCCCTGAAGCTAGAGAGGAGGGGCGCCCGACCCCTCCGCCGCCATCACGCTCAGCCGTCAGCCAGGACGCTGATCGTCCGGCCCTTGCGGGCCGGCTTGAAGTCGACGGTCCCGGGCCGCGTCGCGAAGATCGTGTGGTCGCGGCCGAGCCCGGTTCCCTCGCCGGGCCAGAACCGGGTCCCGCGCTGGCGCACGATGATCTCGCCGCCGGAGACCTTCTGCCCGGCGAAGACCTTGACCCCCAGCATGTTTGGGTTGGATTCGCGGCCGTTGCGGCTGGAGCCGAGCCCCTTCTTATGCGCCATCGGAGGCGTCCTCCTTCTTCGCAGCGGGTTTTTTCGCCGCCGCTTTGCGGGCCGCCAGCTTGATCTCGGTCACCTCGATCTTGGTCAGCTCGGAGCGGTGGCCGGCACGACGCCGGTAGCCCTTCTTCGCCTTGTATTTGAAGACCTTGATCTTCTCTCCGCGCAGGTGCTCGGCGACCCTTGCCTCGACCTTGACCTTCTCCAGCTCCTTCGGCTCCGCCAGGACCTCTTTGTCACGGAACAGAACCGGGCGCAGGGCGACCTTGTCGCCCTCCTTGGCGCTGAGGCGGTCGACGAGCAGAGACGTGCCCTTCTCGACTTTGTACTGCTTTCCACCTGTTTCGACTACCGCGTACATGCTCACTCGTCCTTGCCGGCTTGGGCCGCAGGGGACCGACCGCGACCGCCCCTGCGACCGCGTTTGCGCCTGCGCGAAGTGCCGGAGTCTAGCTCGGCGTCGTCTCCGTCGTCGGCCGCGGCGCCGTTGCTCGCCTCAACGCCGGGGAGCGAGGCTACGGCGGAGGAGCGGGCGACCCGCTCGATCCGGACCAGCTTCCGCTCCCCGACGAAGCGCCCACCGCCGGTGACGCTGACGATGTAGGAGTCGACGCGGGCGACGGCATCGTCGGCGTTGTACATGTGCGGCTCGTCGATCTTCACCAGCACCTCCTCGCCCACCTTGAACGGCAGCGCCCGCTCCTCGATCTCCTCGCGGGTGCCCGACTCGACCAGCTCGAACGTGTCGATCGGCAGCGCCTCGCCGCCCTCGAAGTGGAACTGCTTGCCGGACTCGGCCTCGAGGTCCTCGAGCTCGCCGTCGGGGTCGGTCAGCTCCCGCACCACCCTTGGGTTGACCCGCAGCAGGAACGCGTCGGGGCCGGGGTTCTCGGCGGCGATTTCGCGCAGCTTGCGCAGGCCCTCCAACGCCACAGTCTCGGCGGAGAGGACCACCCCCTCCCCCTCGCAGGTGGGGCACGGCGCGGTGAGGATCTCGCGCACCCCGTCGGTGACGTTCTGACGGGTCATCTCGACCAGGCCTAGGGGGGAGACCTCGACCACGTAGCTCTTCGACTTGTCCGTATCGAGCGCTTTGCGCAGGATCTTCAGGACTTTGTTCCGGTTGCTGGCACGAGCCATGTCGATGAAGTCGATGACGATGATGCCGCCGATGTCCCTCAGCCGCAGCTGCCGCACGACCTCGTCGGCGGCCTCGGTGTTGACTTTGGTGATCGTCTCCTCGAGGCCGCCTTTGCCGCGGCCGGTGAAGCTGCCGCTGTTGATGTCGATCACCGTCAGGGCCTCGGCGTAGTCGATGATCAGGTAGCCGCCGGAGGGAAGGTCGACACGGCGGTTGAGGGTCGACTCGATCTCCTTGTCGATCCCCCATTTCTCGAACAGGGGCTTGCTCCCCTTGTACAGCTCGACGCCGTCGACCAGCTCCGGCGCGGTCCGCTGGAAGAAGTTCGTGACCCGGTCGAACTGCTTCTCGGAGTCGATGATCGCCTTTTCGAAGTCGGCGAGGAACACGTCACGCAGGACGCGCACCGGGAGGTCCGCCTCCTGGAAGACGAGATCGGGCGCCTTCGTCTGCTCGATGCGGCGATCGAGCACGTCGTTGAGCTTGTGCAGGTAGCCGATCTCACGCACGAAGTCGGATTTCTTCGCCCCGTGCGCGGCGGTGCGGACGATCAGCCCACCCGGTCCTTTGTAGGTGCGATCGACCATCTTGCGCAGCCGGTCGCGCTCGGAGTCCGAGAGCCGCCGGCTCACGCCCACGCCGCCCCCCTGCGGGGCGAAGACCAGGTAGCGGCCGGCGATCGAGGCGTTCATCGAGAGCCGGGCGCCCTTCGTCTTCAGCGGGTCCTTGACGACCTGGACGACGATCTCCTGTCCGGGCTTGATCAGCTCGTTGATACGGCGGCCGGTACCGCGCCCACGCTTTGGCGCCTGCTCACCGCCGGGCAGGACGATCTCGTCGACGTGGAGGAAGCCGTTGCGCTCGAGGCCGATGTCGACGAAGGCGGCCTCCATGCCGGGGAGGACGTTGTCGACCTTCCCCTTGTAGATGTTGCCGACGATCGAGCGGCGGCCTCGCCGCTCGATGTAGAGCTCCGCGACGTCGCGTTTGCCACCTTTGGTCTTCGACTCGAGGACGGCGACGCGGGTCTCGCCGCGATCGGCGGAAACCAGAATTGTCTTTTTCATTGATTCGACTCAGTTCAGATCAGTACGCAGTGCCCGGTCCCCATCGGGATCACCAGGCGAACCTGCCCCTCTGGCTGAGCCGCGATTGCACGTGGATGCTCTCGAGCACTCCCACCGCCAGAAACGTCGCGAGCACGGAGGATCCCCCGTAGCTCATCAGCGGCAAGGGGACTCCCGTGATCGGCATGATCCCGAGATTCATCCCCACGTTGACGAAGACCTGGAACAAGAGCGAAACGGCGATGCCGCCCGCCACCAGGGTCCCGTAGGAGTTCTTCGAAAGCGTCACAATCCGCAGCGCCCGCCAGAGCAGCAGGGCGTAGAGGGATAGGACGAACGCGGCCCCTGCGAATCCGTAGCGCTCACCGATCACCGCGAAGATGAAGTCGGTGTGCCGCTCGGGCACGAAGTCGAGCCGCGTCTGGGTGGCCTGATTGCCCCGCCCGGTCTTTCCCCCGGAGCCGATGGCGATCTTGGCCTGGTTCTGTTGATAGCCGGCGTCGCGTGGGTCCTGGCTGGGATTCAGGAACGAGGTGAGTCTCTGTTCCTGGTAGCCCTTCAGCACGGGGGTCCCAATTGCGGGAGCCACCACGAGGACGAGGGCTATGAGTGCGACGATGGCCCCGCCGATCACCGCGAAGTGCGTCCAGCGGACGCCTCCGAAGTACATCACGGCGAGTGTTGCGACCACGAACACCAGCGCGGTGCCGAGGTCGGGCTGCAGGAAGACGAGCGCAGCCGGCGCCAGGCCGAGGCAGAGATAGCGCACCGTGCGCTGCCTCTCGGATCCTCGCCTGGCCCCATCGATGACGAACCCGGCAAGCGCGAGGATGAGCAGGAGCTTGCCGAGCTCCGATGGCTGGAAACTGAAGAAGGGAAGTTCGAAGGCGCGCCGTGAGCCGCGCGCTGCGAAGCCGAAGACGAAGACCAGCGCGACGCTGGCACAGAGGAAGGTGTAGATGCCAACCCGCAGCTCGCGGAAGCGGGAGTAGTCGATTCGGGTCAGCAGAGCCATCCCGATCACTCCCAGCACCCCGTAGACGAGCTGGCGTTCGACGTAGTAGTTCGGGCTTCCCGGGATGTCGTGCTGGGTCGCCTGGCCGAGTGTGAAGGCGCTGAACGCGACGAGGGTGGCGGCGGCAAGGGCCAGTGTCCAGTCGACGTGGGCGAGGCCGAGCCGCTCGGCGATGCCGGGCCGGGCGATGAAGGGCTCGGGGCGAGCCCGGCGGGCGCGGGTCGCGTACATCATCCCGAGCCACCCCCGTTGGGGCCCGCCGCGCCGTGGCTGTTCTTGCCGAAATAGGCCTCCAGAATTTCCTTCGCGGCCGGTGCCGCGGATTCGGCCCCGAATCCGCCTTCCTCGATCGTCACCGCAGTCACGATACGGGGATTCGGGTACGGGGCGAGGATGACATACCAGGACTGGTTGGCGTGGCCGACGCGTTCCGCCGTCCCGGTCTTGCCGGCAACCGGCAGCGCAAAGCCGCAGAAGCTCGAGCAAGAGGTGCCGCCCGGGGTCTGCGCCGCCTCATGCAGGCCCTCGAGGATAGCCGCCCGATATTCGGGGTTGACGTGGACGTGGCGGCGGGGCTTCGGGTCGAATTCCCGCAGCACTCTCCCGGCGGCGTCTTCGATCTGCATGCCCACGTGCGGCGTCACCACGGTGCCGCCGTTGGCCACGGTCGCGTAGGCGATCGCCATCTGCAGCGGGTTCGTCTGCAGGTCCCCCTGCCCGGTCGCCAGCTGGACGTTGTCGCCGGCCGACCATGGGCGTTCTGTTTCGCCACGCCTGTAGAGCCTGTCGCGCCACTCCTTGCTCGGCAGCAGCCCTTCGCCCTGTGCCTCCGGCAGGTCGAACCCGGTCGGCCGGCCGATGCCCAGCAGGTGGGCCCAGCGCTGGAGCTGGCCTGTGTTCCACATTTTCCAGCCCAGCGTGTAGAAGTAGACGTCGGAGGAGACCTTCAGGGCCTGGATGAGGTTTACGGGGCCGTAGCCGACGCCTTCGGAGTCTTCGAATTTCTCTTCGCCGATCGTGATCGAGCCGGTGTCGTCG
This sequence comes from uncultured Solirubrobacterales bacterium, assembly GCA_963838035.1. Lineage (GTDB taxonomy): Bacteria > Actinomycetota > Thermoleophilia > Solirubrobacterales > 70-9 > CAVVNN01. Next base: position 185,494 of record CAWIPM010000006.1, on the reverse strand, counting down.
ATCACGGTTTCCGGCGTGCTCACCCCGGAGTTGAGCGAGGCCATCGCGGTGATCAGCTTGAAGGTCGAGCCGGTGGGGTAGAGCCCTTCGCTGGCGCGGTCGGTGAGCGGCGCCTGTTCGTTGCGGTAGAGCGCGTCGACCTGGGCCTGGCTCGGTTCGATCAGTTCGCTCGGGTCGTACGTCGGGTAGGAGCCCAACCCGAGGATCTGGCCGTTGTCGACGTTCATCGTGACGAAGGCCCCCGGCAGGCCGCGGGCCGAGAGCGCCGCTTCGCCGGCTTCCTGAACCTTCGACTCGATGCTGAGCCTGAGGTTGTCGCCGGGAACCGGCTGTTTTGAGACCAGCCGGCCGCCGGGGGTCGGCTGACCGAGAGCGTTGACCTGGATGCGCGTCAGGCCCGGCCGGCCTCGCAGGTAGCGGTCGTAGGTGTACTCGACACCCCCCTGGCCAACCTCGTCGCCGGGTTCGAGGTGGCGGTAGCGCGGTTCCTTCAGCTCTTCTTCGCTGACCTCGCCGACGCTGCCCAGCACATGCGCCGCCAGGGTGCCGTGCGGGTAGCGGCGCACGAAGACCCGCTGCACCTGCGCGCCGGGGAAGCGGGCCTGGTTCTCCTGCAGGTAGTAGACGACGTCGTAGCCGACATCGCGGCGCAGGGTGACCGGCGCCCCGGCGGCCACCTTCAGCTGTTCGCGAATCGTCCTGCGCACTTGGCGCGGCGACATGTGGACAAGCGCGCCGAGGCGCGCCAGCTCCGCGCGCCTTCGGCCGGGGTCGGGTGGGAGCTTCTGCAGGTTCACCTGCAGGGCGAGGCTGGTGCGGTTGTCGGCCATCACCTTGCCGCTGCGGTCGACGATTTCGCCGCGTGGCGCGACGACGCGGAACTCGCGGGTCCGGTTGTTGTTGGCCTCGGCCAGGTAGTGGCTGCTGGAGAGCACCTGCAGCCCCCAGAGGCGGAAGAAGAGGACGGCGAAGAGGGCGATAGTGAGGCCGCTGACAAGGGCGATCCGCATGGCCATGCCTTTGCTCCTCGGAGGTTGACGATCGTCGGATCGCAGGTACATCGTCGCCCTAGGCTCCCAGCACCCGCGGCTGCTTGCGTCGCGCCGCGCTCGAGTCCTCGACCAGGGCCGGGCGCAATGCCCGCCGCAGGCCGAGGTAGAGCGGCCAGCCGAGGAAGAAGGCGTAGATGCTCTTGATCAGCATGTCGCGGAGGACCAGCGTGCTGACCGGGGCGTCGATGCCCAGCATCAGCTGCACCGCGCCGAAGCCGAGCTCGGCGAACAGGGTCAACCCCATGCAGAGCAGCGGGGGAACGAGCGGGCTGTGGATCTCGAAGCGCTCGCGGAAAAGGCCGGCGAGGTAGCCCGTGGTGAGCAAGACCAGCGAGCCGCCGCCGAGGGGCGCGATCAGCAGGCAGTCGAGGAGGAAGCCGGTCGAGAAGCCGGCAACCACGCCGGTCATCGTCCCCCCGAGCAGGCCAAGCGAGACAACCAGCGCCGGCAGCAGGTCGGGGCTGGTGTGGAAGAGCGCGACCCGGGAGAAGAAAGAGAGTTGCAGGAGCACGCCGAGGACGACGATCACGACCAGGCGAGCGAGGATCTTCGGGGTGACGATCAACGGGGCGACCCCCCGGTGAGGACCTGCAGCAGGTCGAGGTTGCGCAGGTCGGCGTACGGCCGTACGTGCACCTGTTCGGTGGCCTCCTGTTCGACAATCGAGGCTTCCGTCACTTCCCCGAGCGGAATGTTGGGCGGGTACAGCGAAGCGAGGCCCTGTGCGCGCCAGCCGGCGGTGACCACGGCCTCGCCGCGGTGGGCGTGGCGGCTGGAATCGATGAAGTCGAGGATCAAGTCCTGCGGGTCCCCGACTTCGGGCCTGATCACGCCCTGCACCCCCTGCGGGACGATCTTGGCGGTGACCGCGCTGGAGTGGTCGGAGATCAGGGTCACCTGGGCCGAGCCGCCGGTGACGGCGCCGATGTGGCCGACCAGCCCGTCGCCGCTGAGGACCGGGTCGTCGACCGCGACCCCGTCGCGACTGCCGACGTCGACCGTCACGGTCGAGAACCAGACCGTCGGCGAGCGCGCGATCACTTCGCCTGTGACCGGCCGGTAGCCGGAGGGGACGACGCTGCGATCGAGTGAGAGGAGCTTGCGCAGTTCGGCGTTTTCGGCGACCGCGGCCTGGCTCCCCACGGCCTGGCGGCGTGCCTTTTCCAATTCGGTCTCCAAGCGGCTGTTGCGACCGCGGGCGTCGAAGGTCGAGTCGAACCAGTTGACCAGGTCGCGGGCGGGCTTCAGCGCCCGGTCGGCGACGCCCTGAACCGGACTGAAGACCGCGCTCACCCCGCGCTGGATGCCGTTCGAGCCGCGCGCGTAGGTGATCGTCAACAGCACGAAGGAGCCGACTATCAGTATTGCGAGCACCGCCCTACGGCGGCGTACTTGCTTTCGGTACACGGTTAACGCCTAAGTTTGGTGCTTTGCATGAGCGGCGGCTAAACACGGCGCCGCCCCCTCGAATTCCTCTTGCCGGCGCGGTGGATCGCCTCGAACTCCTCGAGCGATATGCCCGATCCGACGGCAACACAGGTCAGGGGTGACTCTGCCAGCTGACAGGGCATTTGGCACTCGTCGCGCAGGCGCTGCTCAAGACCTTGCAGGAGCGCGCCTCCCCCGCGAGTGTGATCCCCCTGTCCATGATGTCCCCGGCAAGCTCCGGCGGAGTGCGGTCGAGGGTGTCCTTGACCGCGTCGACGATGTGGCCGACGGTCTCGTCGAGCGCTTCGCGAATCTCTTCGGAGCCGAGCTCGATCGTCTTCGGCAGGCCGGAGACGAGATCGCGACCGCGGATCTCCGTCCGCACCTCCTCCGGCAGCGCCGAGGCCGAGCCCGCCTCCAGCTTCACCTCCTCCGCCGTCTGGGTGCCGATCGCCAGCTTGTAGACGTGTTTGCAGTGGCCGACGATCGCCTCGTCGAGCTCGTCGCCCCCCACCCTGATCGACTGCGAGACGACGATCCCTCCGAGTGAGATCACCGCGACCTCGGTCGTGCCGCCGCCGACGTCGACGATCATCGAGCCTGTCGGCTCCGCCACCGGCAGGCCGGCGCCGATCGCCGCCGCCATCGGCTCCTCGATCAGGTATGCCTGGCGCGCCCCGGCAGAGAGGCAGGCCTCCTCGACCGCCCGCTTCTCGACCCCGGTCACCCCGGAGGGCACACAGACGACGACGCGCGGGTGCGCAAAGCGGTTGGAGTGGACCTGCTTGATGAAGTGCCGCAGCATCTGCTCGGTGACGTCGAAGTCGGCGATCACACCGTCCTTGAGAGGACGGATCGCGGTGATCGTCCCCGGCGTCCGGCCCAGCATCCGCTTCGCCTCGACCCCGACCGCGTGGACCTGGCCGTTGCGCGAGTCGATCGCCACCACCGAGGGCTCGGAGAGGACGATGCCGCGGCCGCGCACGTAGACGAGCGTGTTGGCGGTGCCGAGGTCGACCGCCATGTCGCGGCCGCCCAGTCCTTTCAGATGTCTGAAAATGCCCATAGGTGCAGCTTGAATCCTGCCCGCTGATCATTCCAGAAGGCGCAAGTGCTTCGGCAAATGGTGCGTGCGGGAGTACGATCAAAGTAACTTGAGTAATGAAGCGCCGTGCCGGTGACCCTTATGCGAGAACCTGCGCCGACCAAATCCGTAGGAGCCGGCTCGACCTTCGAGCAGCTGCTCGAATTCGTGCCCGACGCGATCGTCGGTGTCGGCCGCAGCGGCGACATCCTCCTCGCCAACCGGCAGGCGGAGGGACTCTTCGGCTACGAGCCGGGCGAGCTGATCGGCGAAACGGTGGAGGCCCTCGTCCCGGAGCGCTTCCACGGCACGCATCCGGGGCACCGGGCCGACTACTTCGCCGAGCCGAGGACCCGGTCGATGGGAGCGGGGATCGAACTGTTCGCGATGCGCAGGGACGGGACGGCCTTCCCGGCCGAGATCAGCCTCTCGACGTTCGAGATGGAGCAGGGGACGGTCGCTGTCGCCGCCGTCCGCGACATCAGCGAGCGGGCCGAGAGCGAGCGCGAGAAGGCGCTGCAGCAGCAGCTCGACCGGGGGCGCCGGCTGGAGAGCGTCGGCCAGCTCGCCGGCGGCATCGCCCATGACTTCAACAACCTGCTCGGCGTGATCATGAACTACGCCGAGTTCGTCGCCGACGAGGTCGAGCCGGACTCGCCGGCGCACTCCGACGTCGCGGAGATCCGCCGGGCAGCCGAGCGCGCCGCGGCGCTGACCCGCCAGCTGCTGATCTTCAGCCGCCGCGAGGTCGTCAAGCCCGAGGTGCTCTACCTGAGGGACGTGGTCAACGAACTCGAGAACCTGTTGCGGGGCGCGCTGGGCGAGCGGATCGAGCTTACGACGCGTTTCGCCGATCACCCGATGCCGGTCGAAGCCGACCCGGGCCAGATCGAGCAGGTGCTGGTCAACCTCGCCGTCAACTCCCGCGACGCGATGCCCGACGGCGGCCGCCTTGTGATCGAGGTTGACAGGACGGAGCTCGACAGCGAGTACGCCTACCTGCACCCCGAAACCGAGCCCGGTACCTACGTCCGCCTCAAGGTGAGCGATACCGGCGCCGGGATGGACGCCGACACGGTCGACCGGGTCTTCGAGCCGTTCTTCACCACCAAGCGCGACGGCACCGGGCTGGGCCTGGCAACCGTGTACGGGATCGTCACCGGCGCCGGCGGCCGCATCGACGTCTACTCCGAGCCCGGCCTGGGCACCACGATCAAGGTCCACCTACCGCTGACCTCGTCAGACCCGGCGGATGCCGACGTGGATGCCGAGGAGCTCCCCGCCGGGCGCGGCGAGGCGATCCTGGTGGTCGAGGACGAGCCTGACGTGCTGCGCATGGCGGAGCGGATCCTGCGCAGGGGCGGCTACTCGGTGACCGGGACCTCGAACGCCTCCGAGGCGGTCGAGATCTGCACCCGCCGCGACAGCGCGGTCGACCTGCTGCTGACCGACGTGATCATGCCCGACCTGCGCGGAACCGAGCTGGTCGGCCTGGTGGAAGCCTCGACACCGGACCTCAAGGTCGTCTTCATGTCCGGCTACAGCCACGCGGTGCTGGCGCCGGAGACCCTCGCCGACGACGGGCGCATGGCGTTCATCGAGAAGCCCTTCAGCGCCGCCGAGCTGCTGCGCGAGGTCCGCGAGCTGCTGGATTCCGGGACACCCCCGGGCGAGGGCGCCAATGGAGGCTGAGCTGGCGATGCGGCAGGCAGTCGAGACCGCGCGCATCCTCGTCACCGACGACCGCCCGGAGATCCTGCGCATGGTCGACCGCACGCTCGGCAAGCGCTACAGATGCGAGCTCGTTTCCAGCGTCGCCGAAGCTCGGGAAAAGCTCGACGCCGAGGAGTTCGAGCTGGCGCTCTGCGATATCCAGCTGCCGGATGAGTCGGGCCTGGTCCTGGTAGAAGAGATCGCCCGCGAGCATCCCGACACCGCGATCGTCCTCGTCACCGGCGTCGATGACCCCGAAGTGGCGGAAAAGACCTTCCGCCTCGGGGCGCACGGCTATCTGGTGAAGCCGTTCTGGCCGGGGCAGCTGCTGATCACGACGATGAACGCGCTGCGCCAGCGCGCGCTGGAGATCGGGGAACGGAGGCGTCAGCGCCGCATTCTGCACAGCTCCCGGCAGGAAACCGTGCAGCTCCGCGACGAGCTGACGATCGCCCAGCAGCGGTTGATCGAGGAGCTGCGATCCTCGCGCCAGGAGACAGTCGAGTGTCTGGCGCGGGCGATCGAGATGCACGACGCCGAGACCGGGCACCACGTCAACCGGATGGCCTCGATCGCCGCCTTCCTCGCCGGCCAGATCGGACTCGACGGCGAAACGGTGCTGCTGCTGCGCGCCGCAGCCCCGATGCACGACGTCGGCAAGATCGCCACTCCGGACGAGATCCTGCGCAAGAAGGGCCCGTTGAGCGCCGCGGAGCGCGAGGAGATGGAGCGCCACACCACGGTCGGCCACGAAATCCTCGCCGACGCCGACAGCGACCTGCTGCGGATGGCCGCGAAGATCGCGCTAACCCACCACGAGTGGTTCGACGGCAGCGGCTACCCGCGGGGCCTGGAGGACGGGGCGATCCCGATCGAGGGCAGGGTCGTCGCCGTCACCGACGTATTCGACGCCCTGCTCAGCAACCGCAGCTACCGGCCCGCGATGTCCGTCGGGAAGGCGGTCGAGATGATCCGCGATGGCCGCGGAACCCATTTCGACCCCGAGGTTGCCGACGCCCTCCTCGCCCACATCGACGAGGCGCTCGCCCTACGAGGCTGATCTGCCCCGCTCGAACAGCTCCGGCGCCAGCTCGGCAAGCAACCCGACGGGCAGCCCCACCACGTTCGAGACGCTCCCCTCGATCCGCGCCACCAGGGTCGAGCCGAGCGTCTGGATCGCGTAGCCCCCCGACCGCCCCCGCCACTCCCCGAATGCGGCGTACCGCTCCTTCTCCGAATCGGAGAGCTCCCTGAAGACGACGGTGGTTCGCTCGAAGCCGCTGCGCTCTTCGTCTCCGACCAGGACCACCAACCCGCTCAAGACCTGATGGGGTCGCCCCGACATCCGGTCGAGGTATTCCCTGGCCTGAGCTTCGTCAGCGGGCTTCCCGAGTGCCCTGTCGTCCAGAACCACATCCGTGTCACAGGCGATCGTCACTCGCGTGGGTGGCGTGGAGCGAGGGAGATCGCGGCTTGCCGCCATCGCCTTGCGCCGCGCGTTTTCGACGACCTCGACCTCGGGATCCCCTCCAGTCAGCTCCTCGACTCCGGGGATCGCGACCTCGAACTCGACCCCAAGCTTGCGAAGGATCTCGCTCCGTTGGGGCGACCCCGAAGCCAGGACGACGTTCATCGCCGAGGCGCTAGCCCAGCTCGGGGAACCAGATCGAGATCTCGCGCTCGGCGGACTCGTCGGAGTCCGACCCATGGACCATATTGAAGGTCACCTCCAGCGCGAAGTCGCCGCGGATCGACCCCGGCGCAGCCTCAACCGGGTTGGTCGCCCCGATCAGCTGGCGGGCGGCGGCGACGGCATCGTTGCCCTCGAGGACCATCGCGACCAGGGTGCCGCCGGTGATGAAGGAGACCAGCTCGCCGAAGAAGGGCTTGTCGGTGTGCTCGGCGTAGTGCTGGTTGGCAATCGGCTCGTCGGCCCGCATCGTCTTCAATCCGGCGATGCGCAGGCCCTTGCGCTCGAAGCGCGCGATCACCTCACCTGTGAGGGCGCGCTCGAAGGCGTCAGGCTTGACGAGGATCAGGGTCCGGCTCACGGCTTTTGCTCCTTTGCTGTCGTTGGGGGCTTGCCGCCTCTTCTGTGGCGGCACGCGTGGCCGGCTCCTTCTGGGCGGAAGACGGTGATTTCCTGCGGGCGGCCGGCTGTGCCTTGGGCTCGGCTTTCCGTCGCGGCCGCCGCTGGCGCTCGGGCAGGGCGGTCTCGCAGTAGGGACAGAGCGCCCAGCGTGGGTCGACCGGCTTGCCGCAGCTCGGGCAGGGGTCCTTGAGACGACGCTGGCACTGGGGACAGCGCAGATAGTTCTTCTCGGCCGGGTACTTGCAGTTCGGACAGGATGCCTCGCTCAGCTGGCGCACCCGCAGCTCGGCGGCCTTGATCTCCAGCTCGCGCTCGTGGGCGTCCTCGAGGAACTCCGGCGGGCGCACGATCAGGTAGACGGACGTCCCGATGTAGGGGAAGAAGGAGGCGATCGTCGCGCAGGCGATCAGGAATGGATCCGAGAGGCGGCGCTTGGCATCGAGGTAGGTGTAGACGATCAGCGCCAGCCAGACGACGACGAACATCAGGATGAACAGGGAGACGGCCAAGTTGAGGCCGCTGCTCCTGATGCCGAAGATCGCTAGTGACATAGCTGGGGGGGCGACCGGGGAGAGCGCGGGCAGTCTACTTCTCCACAAACCCGCGCGAAACCCGTCAGAGGAACAGCCTCCCGAACAGGTAGCCGACGCCGAAGAAGACGAGGATCACCAAGGCGACGACCCCGGCGACCAGGGCCATCATCGAGAGGAGTTCGGATCCTGCGCTGCGATCCACGCCTCAATCCTCCCACAGACGAAGCACGGATCGCGCCGGAGCCAGCATGTAGTGCGAGCCGGTGACGAGCAGCGCCCCATCCGGAGAGGCGAGCCGTCGAGCCCGCCGCAATGCCGTGGGCAGGTCCGGCTCGGGCTCGGCCGGAAGGCCGGCCTCGGCGCAGATCCGCGCCAGCTCCGCGGCCGAGTGAGAGGCGGCTCCCGGCCTTCCCTGCCGATCCAACGCCTCTGCGGGCAGCTCGGTGCAGACGGCGCGGTCGAGCGCGGGGGCCAGCGCGCGGGCCATCGCGGCGGCGTCCTTGTCGCGAAGTATCGCCAGGCAGCCGACGACGGGGCGGTTGGCGGCGAGCGCGGGCAGCGCCTCGGCCAGGGCGGCGGCGCCGTCGGGGTTGTGGGCGGCGTCGATGAAGGTCGGCGGGGCCTCGCCGACCTGTTCGAGGCGGCCGGGAATCGTCAGCGTGGCGGCGACCTCGGCGACGCGGGCCGGGTCGAGTCCTCCGAGAAAGGCCTCGGCCGCCGCCAGCGCCACGGCGAAGTTGCGCCTGCTGGAAGGGCCCGGCTGCGCGCAGGCGCAGCTCTGGCCCAGGGCGCTCGGCCGCCCGCACCAGCCGCGCGCCTCGCTCCGCCGCGACCTGCTCCGCGAGGGCGTCTACCGCGCGGGCTCAGCTTCCCGATCACGAGCGTCGAGTGGTCGCGCAGCACTGCCAGCTTCTCGCCCGCGATCTCGATTTCGCTCTCACCGAGCCACTCGGTGTGGTCGAGGCCGATCGAGGTGAGCACGGTGACCAGCGAGGGGATCGTGTTGGTCGCGTCGAGCCTTCCCCCCAGCCCCGCCTCGATCGCGGCAGCCTCAACGCGGGCCGTCGGCGAGGGCGACGAAGCCGCCGGCGGTCGCGGCCTCGAACTGGGTTACCGCCTCGCCGTCCTCGAGCGAGCGATTGACCGTCTCGGCCGCCTCGGCAACCCGCTCGACCGCGGCGGCGAACTCGGCCGGCGCCGATCTCCTCGCCGTGAATCAAGGTCCGCTCCGCCCAGCGCGAGGCATGGGGCGAGACGCAGGCGCCGGCGCTCACCCCGTGGGCCTCCAGCAGCGCGGCGATCGCCCGCGTAACCGAGGACTTGCCGTTGGTGCCGACGACGTGGATCGAGGCGAAGCGGTGCTGGGGCATGCCCAGCAGCGTCGTCAGCTTGTGCATCCGCTCCAGGCCGAGCTTCCAGCCGATCGGCTCGAGCGAGTCCAGGTAGGCCTCGGGGTCTATTCCGAGCTCCTCGAGCTCGGCGCGGTAGCGCTCGAGCTTGCCGCGCTCCTCCTCGATGACCTCAGGCGGCGCCTTGGCGACGAATCCCTCGTTGCCGAGCTTGCGCTCGGCGCGATCGACCTCGGCCCGCAACTGCGCGCGGCGCTTCTCGAGTCGCCACTCGACCGCCTCGGCATCGATCTCCGCCGAGGGCAGCACCCTCACCGGCCCGACCGAGGCGACCGGATCCCCACCGTTGCTCTCGCCGCCGAACTCGAAGCGAGCCAGGCGGCCGACGAACTCCTGCGGCTCGGCTCCTTCGACCCGGGCCGCAAGCACGCTCGCCACAGGCACCTCGACCAGATCCCTCCAGGCACGCAGGCGACGGGTCAACTCGATCCCAGCCTCGACGTCGGCCTCGGCGCCTGGATCGAACAGCGACTCATCGGCCGTGGAGAACGGGTGCACGGCGAGGTGGCCCCGGCGCGCCGGGTGATGGGACCAGATCTCCTCGGTGACGAAGGGCATGATCGGGTGCAGCAGGGCCAGGATGCGCTCCAGGGCCCAGAGCAGCGTCGCCGAGACCTCCGCCTCGCCCTCGTAGAGGCGAGGCTTGACTATCTCCAGATACCAGTCGCAGAGCTCGCGCCAAAAGAATGAGTAGGCCTCCTGGACCGCGTGGGCGAAGTCATAGGACTCGAGCAGCTCGGTCACCGAGGCGATCGTCCGCTCCAGCCGCGAGAGGATCCAGCGGTCCTCGACCCGGTCGGGGCGGCGGCTACCGCCCTGCTCGACGTGCGTTGAGCAGGATCAGTCGCGCCGGCGTTCCAGAGCTTGTTGGCGAGATCCGCCCCTGCTCGACCTTGGCGTCGGAGTAGCGCACGTCCTGGGTCGAGGACATCGCCAGCAGGCCGAAGCGCAGCGCGTCGGCGCCGTGGACGTCGATCTCCTCCAGCGGGTCGATCCCGGTGCCGAGGCTCTTCGACATCCGCCGCCCGTCGCGGGCCTGGATCACCGAGTGGACGTAGACGTCGCGGAAGGGCACGTCGCCGGCGAACTCCAGTCCCATCATGATCATCCGCGCGACCCAGAGGAAGAGGATCTCGCGCGCCGTGGTGAGGAAGCTGGTCGGGTAAAAGGCCCCCAGCTCCGGTGTCTCGTCGGGCCAGCCGAGCGTCGCGAAGGGCCAGAGCGCCGAGCTGAACCAGGTGTCGAGTACGTCCTCCTCCTGGCGCAGCTCGCCGTCGCAGGCGCCGCAGCGCTCGGGGGGCCGCTCGGCGACGAACGTCTCATCGCAGGCATCGCAGTACCAGACGGGAATCCGGTGCCCCCACCAGAGCTGGCGCGAGATGCACCAGGGCCGGATCTCCCTCATCCATTCGAGGTAGACCCGCTTCCACTGAGCCGGAACGATCCGCACCTGGTCCCGCTCCACCGCCTCGATCGCCGGCTTGGCCAGCTCGTCCATGCGGCAGAACCACTGCAGCGAGATCAGCGGCTCGATCCGCTCGCCGGAGCGGTGGGAAAAGGGGACCGAGTGGACGTAGGGCTCCTCGGCCTCCAGCCTCCCCTCCGCGCGCAGCGCCTCCACCACCGCGACCTGGGCCTCGGCCGCCGTCATCCCCGCGAATCGCCCCGCCTCCTCTGTCATCCGCCCATCGGGACCGATCACGCCGATCTCCTCGAGCCCGTGCTTGCGGCCGATCTCGAAGTCGTTCGGGTCGTGGCCGGGGGTGATCTTCAGCGCCCCGGTGCCGAACTCGGGGTCGACGTGCTCGTCGGCGATGATCGGCAGGCGGCGGCCGACGAGCGGCAGCAGGCAGTGCCTGCCGACGAGGTCGGCATAGCGTTCGTCACCGGGATTGACCGCGACCGCGGTGTCGGCGAGCATCGTCTCCGGGCGCACCGTCGCGACGGTCAGCGTCCGCTCTGAGCCCTCGATCGGGTACTCGATCGAGTAGAGCGTGTCCTCGACCTCCCGGTTCTCGACCTCGAGATCGGAGATCGCCGAGTGCGAGCCGGGGTCCCAGTTGACCATGTAGTTGTCGCGGTAGATGTAGCCCTTGTCGAAGAGCTGCTTGAAGACGCGGTAGACCGCCTTCACATATCCGTCGTCGAGGGTGAAGCGCTCGCGCTCGTAGTCGCATGAGGCCCCGAGTCGCTTGTACTGCTCGACGATTCGCGAGCCGTACTCCTCCTTCCAGGCCCAGACGCGCTCGACGAACTCCTCCCGGCCGAGCTCGTGGCGCGAGATCCCTTCCGCGCGCAACCCTTTCTCGACCACCGCCTGGGTGGCGATGCCGGCGTGGTCGGTGCCGAGCGATCCAGAGGGTGTTGCGGCCGCGCATCCGGTTCATCCGCACCAGCGCGTCCTGCATCGAGCCGTTCAGGGCATGCCCCATGTGGAGGGCGCCGGTCACGTTCGGGGGCGGGATCGCGACCGAGAAGTTCTGCTCCGGGCGTGCCCTCGGCGACAGGGTGGAAGTAGCCCCCCTCGATCCACTCCTCGAACACCCGCCGCCTCGACCTCCAAAGGGTCATAGCGCGTCCGCTCCCGCAATGCCTCAAGCCGCTCGCCAACCATGAGCGAGCGAGTCTAGTGTGGCCCACACGATCTCGATGGGCCTGAAAGCGACCTATACGGTCGCTTTCAGGCCCATCGGCCGGGGTTTAGGCGGATTCCTCGCTGATGCGCTCGTCGGCGGCCCCGATGTCCTGGTGCGCGGCCTCGGTGACGAGGGTCGGACGGCGGCCCTGGGCGATCGTCTCCCTGGTGACGACGCACTTGGTGACGTCGCGGCGCGAGGGCAGCTCGAACTGGACGTCGAGCAGGGTCTCCTCGAGGATCGAGCGCAGCCCGCGGGCGCCGGTCTCGCGCTCCAGCGCTTTGTCGGCGATCGCCTCGAGGCTGTCCTCGGCGAAGACGAGCTCGATGTCGTCGAACTCGAAGAAGCGCTGAAACTGCTTGGTCAGCGCGTGGCGGGGCTCGGTCAGGATCGTGACCAGGTCATCGCGGCTGAGCTGGTGGATCGCGGTGATCACCGGCAGGCGGCCGATGAACTCGGGGATCAGGCCGTACTCCATCAGGTCCTCGGGGAGCACCTGCTCAAACCACTCCCCGGTGTCCTTGTGCTCACGCGAGGAGATCGCGGCGCCGAAGCCGATGCCCCGGTCCCCGACCCGGTTCTCGATCACCTTGTCGAGCTCCGCGAAGGAGCCGCCACAGATGAAGAGGATGTTTGTGGTGTCGATCGTGAGGAACTCCTGGTGGGGGTGCTTGCGCCCGCCCTGCGGCGGCACCGAGGCGGTCGTCCCCTCGAGGATCTTCAGAAGCGCCTGCTGCACCCCTTCGCCGGAGACGTCCCGGGTGATCGAAGGGTTGTCGGCCTTGCGCGCGATCTTGTCGATCTCGTCGATGTAGATGATCCCCGTCTCGGCCTTCTTGACGTCGAAGTCGGCGGCCTGGATCAGCTTCAGGAGGATGTTCTCGACGTCCTCGCCGACGTAGCCCGCCTCGGTGAGCGCCGTCGCGTCGGCGATCGCGAAGGGGACGTTGAGGATGCGGGCGAGGGTCTGAGCGAGCAGCGTCTTGCCGCAACCGGTCGGGCCGAGCATCATGATGTTGGACTTCTGCAGCTCGATCTCGGCGTCCTCGGACTGGGCGATCTGGACCCGCTTGTAGTGGTTGTAGACGGCAACCGAGAGCGCTCGCTTGGCGGCCTCTTGGCCGACCACGTACTCCTGCAGCACCTGGTGGATCTCACGTGGTTTCGGCAGGTTCTCCAGCTCGAAGGTCGGCGCCGCGGTCAGCTCCTCGTCGATGATCTCGTTGCAGAGGTCGATGCACTCGTCGCAGATGTAGACGCCGGGGCCGGCGATCAGCTTCTTGACCTGGCGCTGCGACTTGCCGCAGAAACTGCAGAGGAGCTGCTCATTGGAGTCTGTGGGGCGTGCCAGCGGAATCCCCTCCTTGCGGGGCGGTTCGTTGACTTCCCGGCCGCCCGAACAGCTTAGAGGGACCGACAAGCCGGGCTTGTGGGGTCGTTTACTTCGCCGCCGCGGCTGTCCCTTCCCCTGAGCGCGAAGAACCAGGCGCGGCTGGCCTATCTTTCAACTGTGGCGACGAGCGCACGCATCGAACCGGCCACGCAGGAGCAGTTCGGGGCGCTGCTGCCGCTGATCGCCGCCTACCAGCGCTTCTACGAGGTCGCCGACATCGACGAGGAGCGAAACCGCGCCTTCTTCCGCCGCTTCCTCGCGCCCAGCGACGACGGCATTCTGCTCGGCGCCTGGGGCGAGGACGAACCGCTCGGATTCGCCTGCCTCCACTGGACCTTGACCTCTCTCGTCCCCGCCGAGACGGCCCTGATGAACGACCTCTACGTCGTCGAGGCCGCCCGCGGTCGCGGTGTCGGCCGCGCCCTGATCGGCGCAAGCGCCTCCATCGCCCGAGAGCAAGGCGCCCACCACCTCGAGTGGGCAACCGCCCCCGGCAACGTCACAGCGCAGCGCCTCTACGACTCGACCGGCGCCGAGCGCTCGACATGGATCGTGTACGAGCTCGACGTCTAGACCCTATGGTCACCGCCCACCTGAGCGCCTGGGTTAATCCGACGCCGGTCGTGAAGGTCGGCACCCGCGCATGAGATGCGCGGGTTTGTCGCCGAGGAATGGCCTCGGCGCAGGACCGCAATCATGGGGGTGCCGACATGGCTCAGGTTAGCGAACGTGGGTGGCGCTCTCGATGTTCACGCCGCGAAGGTCGTCGCGGCCCTCGCCGACTCGGAGTCGGGCGAGCTGGCGGTGCGGAGGATGGGCGGCGCCACCGAGCAGGTCGCGGGGTTCTGCGCCGGACTGCCGGCGCCGGTGCGGGTCGCCTCATGAGGCCGGGCCGACCGGCTTCGGGCTGGCGCGGGAACTTGCAGCGAGGGGCATCGACTGCACGGTGGCCGCCCGGGCAAGATCGAGCGGCCTACTCAGGATCGGGTCAAGACCGACCGCCGCGACGCCGAGCGGCTGGTGCGCCTGCTGATGATCGGCGGCCTGCACGCGGTGCGGGTGCCGACGCCAGGCGAAGAGGCGATGCGCCGACCTGGTGAGGGCGCGACGAGGACGTCCGCGGCGATCTGATGCGGGCTCGCCACCGCGCTCGGCAAGCTGCTGCTGCGCCACGACCTTCCGCTCTCGATGGCAACAACTGGACCCAGCGCCACCTCGATTGCGTCTGCGGCCGGGTCGAGCTGCCCGAGCCGGTGGCGCAGTCGGTCCTGCTCGACGGGATCGGCGCGATCGACTCCCTGCTGGTGCGCCGCGAGAGCCTCGAGTCCCAGATGGCCTCCCTCGTCGAGGGATCCCCCTGGAAGCAGACGTCGTCGCTCGCCTGCGTTCGCCTGCGCGGCATCGACACCCTCTCCGCCCTCGGACTCTGCGCGGAGGTCGGCGACTTCAAGCGCTTCCAGCGCCCCGCGCAGCTGATGAGCTACCTCGGCCTGGTGCCCTCGGAGCAACACGACGGGCGAGAAGCGCCGGCAGGGCTCGATCACCAAGTCGGGCTCCCGCCAGCGCCCGCCGCCTCTTGGTCGAGGCCGCCTGGCACTACCGCCGCGCGCCGCGCAAAGGCCGCGAGCTCCGACGCCGCCAGGAGGGACAGCCCCAGGCGGTCTGCGCGATCTCCTGGAAGGCCCAGCAGCGCCTGCACCGCAGCTGGGTGCGCCTCGATGCCGAGCGCGGCAAGCGCCGCACCCTCTGCGCGGTCGCCGTTGCCAGGGAGCTGGCCGGCTTCTGCTGGGCGGTGTCGACCGCCAACTGAGACCACCAAGCACTGCTTGGCCCAGGAGGCGGCGGAGCTCGGTCCCTCGCGCAGCGCATCCGCGATTCAGCTATCGAGCAGCCGCCCTGCGGCGACGCTCGATTCTAGACGGCGGGCGCTATGACGAAACCCGGTCCTGCGGTAGCCAACCCGCGCATATCAGCCTGACCGCGAGTCGCGCACCAGGCCGACCGCCGCCTCCTGGGCCAAGAAGAAGGCCCGCTCTCAGCGGGCCTTTGGTGGTTGGGGACTTGACAAATGGGCGTCCATATCAGCTGTAACGGTCCCAGCGTTGAAGAGACGGCTCAGGGTCTATCGGGACGCCGTGAACGTGGATCTCGAAATGGAGGTGGCAGCCGACCGTGATCGCGTTGCCCGTCTCCCCCACCGCGCCGACTCGCTCCCCCGTCCACACCCTCTCGCCTCTGTGGACCAGCGCCGGCCGGAGCATGTGGGCATAGAAGTAGCTGCGGTGCTCGCCTGCCCCGTGGATCAGCAGGTAGTTGCCGTAGAGGATCGGGTCATAGCCGGCGCGGAGCACCCGGCCGCCCCTGACGGCGACCAGCTCGGTCCCGCACGCGGCGACGATGTCAAAGCCCGCGTGGGTTCGGCCGCCGCTGCGTGGTGCCCCGAATTCCCCGATCGGCCCCCGCGTCCCGTGTGGGCCCTGCACCGGGAACACGTGGCCGTAGTACGACACTCCGCCATCGCGAGACGCGATCTTCGCAACGACCCCACCGGGAATGAGGAGAAAGAGCAGGAGAGCCGACAGCCCGAACAACCGGCGGCCCGGCCGGCGCGGAGGCAGGAGCGAGCGCGTATCCATGTCTGACTCCTTACGCTCTCGCGGAGCAGAGCAGCCGGCCGGAATGATCAGTGGTGTTCGATGACGCGGTCGACGACGCCGTACTCCTTCGCCTCCTCCGCGCTCATGAAGTAGTCGCGCTCGGTGTCTTTGGCGACTTTGTCCAGCGGCTGTTTCGTGTGCTTGGCGAGGATCTCGTCGAGACGCTGGCGTACGTCGATGATCTCTTTGGCGTGGATCTCGATGTCCGTCGCCTGGCCCTGGAAGCTGGAGGACACCTGGTGGATGAGGATCTTCGAGTTGGGCAACGACATCCGCTTGCCTGCGGCGCCGCCTGCGAGCAGCAGCGCGCCCATGCTCATCGCGATGCCGACGCAGATCGTCTGCACGTCGGGCTTGATGAACTGCATGGTGTCGTAGATCGCCAGGCCGGCGTAGACGGAGCCACCGGGCGAGTTGACGTAGAGGCTGATGTCCTTGTCGGGGTCCTCGGACTCCAGGTGCAGGAGCTGGGCGACGATCAGGTTGGCGATGTCCTCGGTGACCGGGGTGCCGAGGAAGACGATTCGCTCGCCGAGCAGGCGCGAGTAGATGTCGAAGGCGCGCTCGCCGCGAGAGGTCTGCTCGACCACCATCGGAACCAGAGGGCTCATGGCCCGCACTCTATAGAAGGCGTCCGGTGTGCCTGCGCGAGGCTCAGTCGGAGCCGGGGGTCCAGAGGCTGCCCGCCGCCTCTCGCTCCTTCTCCGGAGTCCAAAGCTTCTCGCGCGCCTCGGCCTGCTCCATCGCGATCGGCTTCGCCGCCTCGGCGACGAGGTCGATCGCCTTGCGCGCCCTGATGTCCTCGCGGACCATCGAATCGCGGCCGTCCTCGCGCAACCGCGCCAGCAGCTTCTCGGGCGTCGTCCGCTCGTGCTCGGCGGTGTGCTCGAGCGCCTCGACCATCTCCTCCTCGGAGACCTCGACCCCCTCGGCGTCGGCGATCGCGACGATCACCGCCTCGCGCTTCAGCTCCAGCTCGGCGTCGGGGCGGGACTCCTCGATCACCTCCTCGCGCGTCTTCCCCTGCATCTGAAGATAGGCATCGGGGTTCATGCCGCGGCCGGCGAGCTGTCGCTCGACCCGCTCCCAGCGCTCGGTCGCACGCGCAGCCGCGAGCTCGTCGGGCAGCTCGACGGTCGCGTTCTCCACCGCGGCGTCGAGCGCGGCGACGCGGAAGTCCTGCTCGACCCGCTCGGCCACCGCCTCCGAGAGGCGCGAGCGGATGTCGTCGCGCAGCTCCTCGACCGTGTCGAACTCGGAGGCCTCTGAGGCGAAGTCGTCGTCGAGCTCGGGCAGGATCTTTTCGCGCACCTCCTTCACGTCGACCGCGAAGACGGCGTCGGCGCCGGCCAGATGCTCGGCGTGGTAGTCGGCGGGGAAGGTGACCTTTACCTCGCGCGCATCGCCGGGCTCGGCGCCGGCTAGCTGCTGCTCGAAGCCCTCGATCAGCTGGCCGCCGCCCAGCTCCAGCAGGTAGTCGGAGGCCTTGCCTCCCTCGAACGCCTCACCGTCGATCATGCCCTCGAAGTCGATGAGGAGAGCGTCACCCTCGGCGGCGGCGCGCTCGACCGGCTCGAGGCGGGCGAAGCTCTCGCGAACCCGCTCCACCTCCCGGTCGACGATGTCGTCGGGGACCTCGGTCTCGGGGCGCCCAACCTCGAGGCCCCTGTACTCCCCGAGCTTTGCCTGCGGGCGCACGCCGACCTCGAACTTGAAGGCGAGCGGCTCTCCCTCGGCCTCCGGCGCCGAGACGATCTCGATGCTGGGGTCGCCGACCGGGCTGACCCCGGAGTCGAGCAACGCCTTTTCGTACCACTCGGGCAACCCCTCGCGGATCGCGTCCTGGAGCACGGAGCCGAAGCCGAGCCGCTGGATCACCAGCGACGGGGGCGCTTTGCCCTTGCGGAAGCCCGGCATCCGCATCTCCCGCGCAAGCGTCCGGGCGGCGCGCTGCATTGCGCGTTCCACGTCGGCGGCGGGGACCTCCGTCTCGACCCGCGCCCGCGAATCGGGGAGCTCTGTGACCGTGGTCTTCACCGGCGCGAGACCCTAGACGAATCTCGACGGCGCGCCAGCCCGGTGCGCACGGCGACGGCGAAGTCGATCGCGAAGGAGAGCCCCCGCCCGACCGGCCCCGTGACCAGCCAGGCCCGCGCCCTATCCGGCAACGACACTGCGCGCCCCCGGCGCCGGCTCGCCGCTGAGAATCCGCTCCTCGAGCAGTGCCCCCTGCCCGGCCGCGACCGCCCGCTGTGCCCTCTCCTCGTCGAGCTCGACGCCGCGGGCCAGCGCCAGGTCCAGCAGCCGCTGCTTCTCCATCCCCTCGCGCGCCGCCTCGAAGAAGACCCAGGAGAGCACGCCGAGGGCGAGGAACGTCCCCTCGACCATCATGATCACGCCGGCCGTGCTCTGGTCGGCGAGCGGCGAGATCCCCCAGTAGCGCTCGCCGGGCGCGTAGATCGTGTAGAGCACCGTCCCCGACCACATCAGGACGTTGCCGAGGATCGCCCCGGTGAAGCGCACGGCGATCACGTAGCCGACCTTCCAGGGGGCCGTAAACCACTGCGGCTTGGGCAGCGGCCCGAAGACCGGCATCCACATCATGCAGCCGAAGAAGATGAAGGTCGTGTGCTCGAGAGCGTGGACCGGCGCCGTTCCGTAGGCGGCGTCATACAGCGGCGGGGTGTGCCAGAGGAAGAGGTTGAACGCCCACAGCGGCAGGGCGACGGCGGGGTGGGCGAGGATGCGGAGGCGGTCGAAGAAGCCGATCGCGAGGATCGGCTGCAGCAGCGGGCCGGTCAGGCCGAGCACCAGCAGCAGAGCCGCGATGTCCCCGAGCAGCAGGTGCTCGACCATGTGGGCGATCACCAGCTCCTCGGAGATGTGGCCGATCGGCGAGACCAGCGCCACGGCAATCGTCAGCAGGCCGGAGGCGAAGCAGAGGCGCCGCCAGAGGGGCACGGGGCGACCGCGAGAGGCCAGGGTCGAGCTGCGCTTCGCGTAAAGCGCCGCGGCGACGATCAGCGGCGCGATCTCGAGCGGCGCGAAGACGCCGGCCACATGGGCGATCGGGAGCGTCACCCTGGCGATGCTAGCTTGACCCTGCCGTGACCACGCCGAACGAACGCTTTCCGCCGATCGGCAGCTACGGCTTCCTCTCCGACTGCCACACCAGCGCGCTGGTCTCCTACTCGGGCTCGGTCGAGTGGCTCTGCCTGCCGCGCTTCGACTCCCCCAGCACCTTCGCCGCGCTGCTCGACCGCGGCGCCGGCCATTTCAAGGTCGCGCCGCGCGGCGTCGTGGTCCCGATCAGCCGCCGCTACGAGCCGGGCACCCTGATCGTCGAGACGACCTGGGTGACCGACACAGGCTGGGTAGTCGTCCACGACGCACTGACGATCGGCGAGTGGGCCGAGCTGGCTGGGCCCGGCTCCCGCCCCGATACCGCCCACGACACCGACCACTCGCTGCTGCGGACGATGACCTGCGTCGACGGCGAGGTGGAGATGGAGATGGAGTGCCTGCCGCGCTTCGACTACGGCCTGGGGGACGCCGTCTGGAGCGGAGGCGAACTGGGCGAGGGGGTGGCGAAGGGCGAAGGAATCGAGCTGCAGCTGACCAGCGACATGGAGCTGACGCTGGAAGGCGGAGCCGCCCGCGGTCGGATGCGCCTGCGCGAGGGCGAGAGCGGCTTCTGCGCGGTCTCCTGGAGCGACGGTGAGCTGGGCGGGCCGCGCAGCGCCCCCGAGGCGCTGGAGCGCCTCGAGTCGACCAAAGACTTCTGGCGAAGCTGGCTGCGCGACGGCGACTTTCCAGACCACCCCTGGCGCATCCACCTGCAGCGCTCGGCGCTGGTGCTGAAGGGGCTCACCTACGCGCCGACCGGGGCGATCCTCGCCGCCCCGACCACCTCGCTGCCGGAGACGCCCGGCGGCGAGCGCAACTGGGACTACCGCTTCAGCTGGATCCGCGACTCGACCTTCAGCCTCTGGGCGCTGCACACGCTCGGCTTCGACCAGGAGGCGCGCGACTTCATGCGCTTCATCGTCGGGGTCTGCCGCGAGAACCCCGACCTGCAGATCATGTACGGGATCGGCGGTGAGAAGGAGTTGGCCGAGAGCACGCTCGACCACCTCGGCGGCTACGAAGGGTCGAAGCCGGTGCGGGTCGGCAACGGCGCCTACGACCAGCGCCAGAACGACGTCTGGGGGGCGCTGCTCGACTCGATCTACCTGCACGAAAAGGCGCTGCGGGGAGCCGGGACTCCCGCCGACCGCAAACTGATCCGCTACCAGGTCGAAGCCGCGATCGATGCCTGGCCCCACCCCGACCAGGGCATCTGGGAGTCGCGCGGCGCTCCCCAGCACTACGTCTCCTCGAAGCTGATGATCTGGGTCGCCGTCAACCGCGGCGCCCGCCTCGCCCGCGCCGTCGGGATCGACGACATCGCCGAGGAATGGGAGGGGACGGCGGAGCGGTTCCGCGAGGAGATCCTCGAGCGGGGGGTGCGCGACGGGGTCTTCCGCCAGCACTACGACACCGACGCCCTCGACGCCTCCCTGCTGCTGATCCCATTGCTGCGCCTACTCCCCCCCGACGACCCGCGCATTCGCGCCACCGTCGAAGCGATCGCCGAGGAGCTGACCGAGCACGGCCTCGTCCTTCGCTACAAGGTCCATGAGACCGACGACGGGCTCAGCGGCAAGGAGGGCACCTTCCTGATCTGCTCCTTCTGGCTGGTCTCGGCCCTATCGGAGATCGGCGAGCCGGCGCGGGCGCGGGCGCTTTGCGAGCGACTGCTGGAGGCGGCCGGGTGGCTGGACCTCTATGCCGAGGAGATGGAGGCCGAGAGCGGCCGCCACCTCGGCAACTTCCCGCAGGCCTTCACCCACCTGGCGCTGATCAACGCCGTTACCCACGTGATCGCCGACGAGCAGCGCGACGAGGAGGGCGTGACCGCCGTCTTCACCGAGATGGGCGGCGTGCGCGAGGGCTCCTGAAGGATCCGCCTGCAGGCGGGGCCTACCCGCCGACCCCGGCGGAGATCCACGGGTCGGCGAGCGAGATCGTCAGCGCGGCGAAGGCGAGCCCGGCGGCTAGCGAGCCCAGCAGGACGAGCTGGCGCGCTCCCGCTCCGGCCACCGCCGCCTCGCGCCCGCCGTGGCGACGCCAATCGGGCAGCGCCGCCTTGGGGACCTCGAGGACGTGGCCAAGCACATGGATCGCCATGAAGCCGAACCAGAGGATGAAGCTCGCCTTGTGCGCGGTCTTGAGGAGCCCGCCGGGCGGGCCCTGAAGAAGGACCGCGACGCCGGTCGCGAATAGCGCGACGCTGGTCAGGACCACCCCTGGCGCCAGCAAGCGCAGGATCAGCGGAGGCGGCCCCTTGACCACATAGGAGCGAGTGCCCGTGTAGTAGCGCGCGAAGCGGTAGCCGGTTGTGCCGAGCTTCAGCAGCACCGGGGGGATCAGCAGCATGCCGACGAAGACGTGGACCCAGATCAGCGAGCCGACGGAGAGGACGGTCGCCCCCTCGATCGCGAGAAGCACGAGCAGCAGGGCCGCGGTGGCCGCCGTGAGCCGCTCGTTGCCGAGCGGGCCGCCGCTGCGGGCGCGCTGCGGGCTCGGCTGCTCCGCCGTGACGCGCTCTTGGAGTTCGACCGGCATCGCGGCCGATGCTCGGCCGAGCCGCTTACCGAGGTCTAAAGCGAACGCGAGAGTTCTCTTAGGCACGGGATAAGAGCTTTCTAAGCAGGCATTCGCCCGTCCTTTGGGGAACGACTGCAGCATGGCGCGCATGGATCACCTCCATAAACTCGAGGCGAAGGGGCTCGCCCGTGCCAAGGTCCGCTCGAAGCGGCTGCGGGCGCAGACGATCAGGCGTCGCACGATCCGTGGCTCCCTGGCGCTGTTCGCCGTCCTCTGGGCGATCGTCTTCGGCCAACTCGTCACCGGCAACGACCCCGCCCTCAGCCGTAGCTCCCATCTTGCCGCCAAGCACCGCACCGCGGCGCCGGTGACGGCCGCGGTGGAACCCGAAGCCGAGGCCGAACCGGCGCTCGAAACCGAACTAGAAGCCGAACGGGAACCGGAAGTCGAATTCGAACCGGAAGAAGAAAGGGAAGTCGAACCTGAACCGGAAGTCGAATTCGAACCGGAACCCACGCCGGAAGCGCCGGTCGTCACCGCGTCGTCATGAGCCTCGCGACGGCGGCCTCCGTCGGCCCCCACATCTTCTGGGTCACCAGCCGCGCCGCCGGCGCGGCCGCCCTCGTCCTCTCCAGCGCCGCGGTCTGCGCCGGCCTCCTGATCGGTGCGCGAGGCGGCCGCCTCCGGGGGTTCGGCGGGGACTCCAAGGCACTGCACGAGGCGCTCTCCATGGCCACAATCGTCGCGATCGCCGTCCACGGGGCGGCCCTGCTCGGGGACCACTTCCTCCACCCCACCCTGCTCGACATCTCAGTCCCCTTCACCGGGGGCTACCGGCCGATGTGGACCGGAGTCGGGATCGTCGCTGGCTGGGGGCTGGCGGCGCTCGGCCTCTCCTACTACGCCCGCAGCTGGGTCGGGCAATCGCGCTGGCGCAGCCTGCACCGCTTCACCGCTGCCTTCTGGGTGCTCGGGATAGTCCACACGCTGGGGGCGGGCACCGATGCCGGTCAGCTCTGGTTCCTGGCCCTGCTGGCCGCGACCACCGCCCCGGCCGCGATCCTGCTGGCGGCCCGCATCGCCGCCTCGCGGGAGGCGCCCCCGGCGGAGAGGCCCGGGGCTCCCCGGCCGGAGAATCGAGTGCTGGTGGGCGGCCGCGAGGCCTAGGCACCGGCCGCATCCGTACTTCGCCGCACGGCCAAGCCGTGCCCGCCCCGGATGCCGGGCGAACCACCCGGCCGTAGGGTCCGTATGCATGGCGGAGGACGCGGTACGAGATCTCAACCAGCTCTCGCGGGCTGACGTCGGCTACGCCGGCGGCAAGGGCGCCAACCTGGGCGAGCTGATCGCTGCCGGCTTCCCCGTCCCCCCCGGCTTCGCGATCGGCGCCCCCGCCTACGCCGCGTTCTGCGATGGCACCGGGCTGCGGGAGCGGATCGAGAAGCGGCTCTCGACCATCGACATCGAGGACACAGCGGCACTGGAGAGCGCTGCGAAGGAGGTTCGGGCGACGATCGAGGCCGAGCCCGTGCCCGACTGGCTGGCGCGCGCGATCGCCGAGGCCTATCACCGGTTGGAGGGCGAGGAGACCGGGGTCGCGGTCGCGGTGCGCTCCTCGGCCACCGCCGAGGACACCGAGTCGGCCTCCTTCGCCGGCATGAACGAGACGCTGCTGAACGTCCGCGGCGCCGACGAGGTTCTCGACGCCGTCCGCCGTTGCTGGTCCTCGCTGTTCGGCGCGCGCACCGTCTACTACCGGGCGAAGCGCGGCTTCGGGCAGGCCGACATGGACATCGCGATCGTCGTCCAGCGACAGATCGAGTCGACCCGCGCCGGCGTGATGTTCACCATCGACCCGGCCTCCGGGGCAACCGATCGCCTGATCATCGAGGGCGCCTTCGGCCTGGGCGAGTCGGTCGTCTCGGGCTCCGTGTCCCCCGACCGCTACGTCGTCACCAAGGGCAGCCTGGCGATACAGCGGCGTGAAGTGCGGCGCAAGGAGCTGACCATCGAGGCGCTGGCCGGGGGAGGCACGGCGACCCGCGAGCTGAGCAGGGACGAGGCCGAGCAGCCGGTGCTCAGCGACGACGAGGTGCGGCAGGTCGCCGAGCTGGGTTCGCGGATCGAGGCTCATTACGGGTCTCCGCAGGACACCGAGTGGGCGTTCGACGCAGACGGCGCCGTCTGGATGCTGCAGTCGCGCCCGGTCACCTCCTCAGGCGGCGAGAGCCTCGCGCCGCCCTCCGGCAATCACCGCGGCAAGGAGCTGGTCCGCGGGCTCGGGGCAGCGCCGGGCGCCGCCGACGGGCCGGTGCGCGTCGTCGCCGAGCTCGATGGCGCCGGCGCCCTCGCCGAGGGCGAGATCCTCGTCACCCACATGACTGCGCCCGACTGGGTCCCGCTGATGCGCAAGGCCGCCGCGATCGTCACCGACTCCGGCGGGATGACCTGCCACGCGGCGATCGTCTCCCGCGAGCTGGGCATCCCCTGCGTGGTCGGAACGGCCGAGGCGACCAAGGTGCTGCGCGACGGCGAGGTCGTCACCGTCGACGCGACCGACGGCGTCGTCACCGAGGGCGCCAGCGCAGCCTCCGTCACCCCCGCCGCGGCCCCCGCTTCGGGCACAGCGGCGGCCCCGGTCACCGGGACGAAGGTTCTCGTCAACCTCTCCGAGCCGTCCCAGCTCGAGCGCATAGCCGGCCTCGACATCGACGGCGTCGGCCTGCTGCGGGCCGAGCTGATGGTGGTCGAGGCACTCGACGGAGTGCACCCGCGGGCGCTGATGGAGCGCGGCGAAGGCGAGCGGTTCGTCGAGCGGATGGCGGCGCCGCTGACCGAGTTCGCCTCCGCCCTGGCCCCCCGCCCGATCACCTACCGCACGATCGACTTCCGCACCAACGAGTTCCGCGGCCTCGAGGGCGGCGACCGCTTCGAGCCGCAGGAGTCCAACCCGATGATCGGCTTCCGCGGAGCGCTCCGCTACATGCTGGAGCCGGACCTGCTGGCCCTGGAGCTGGAGGCGATCGGCCGGGTCTGGGACGCCGGACACCACAACTTCCACGTGATGCTGCCCTTCGTGCGCACGCCGCGCGAGGTGGTCGCCTGCGTCGAGCAGATCGAGGCGGCCGGCCTGCTCGCGAGACCGGGCTTCGAGCTCTGGGTGATGGCAGAGGTGCCTTCCGTGCTCTTTCATCTGGAGCGCTACGCGGACCTCGGCATCGCCGGCATCTCGATCGGCTCCAACGACCTCACCCAGCTCGTCCTCGGAGCCGACCGCGACTCCGAGCTCGTCGCCGAGATCTTCGACGAGCGGGACCTCGCGGTCACCGAATACATCGGCGAGCTGCTCAGCCGTGCCCGCCGGCTCGGCCTGCAGACCTCGATCTGCGGGCAGGCGCCGTCGGTCTACCCGGAGTACGCGGAGATCCTCGTGCGGGCCGGCATCGACGCGATCTCCGTCAATCTCGATGCGGTCGACCGGGCACGGCGGCTGATCGCGGCGGCGGAGCGCCGTCTGCTCCTGGAGGCGGCACGAGGCTAGCCACCAGCCCGACGTAGTCCCGCAGCCGGTAGATGCCGAGGTAGTTCTCCTTCACCCTGCGCCCGGCCGCGGCTCCGATGCGCCGCGCCCGCTCCGGGTCGTCGAGCAGTTCCGTGATCGCCCGCCCGAACCCCTCGAGGTCGTGGGGATCGTCGAGGAGCACGCCGGACTCGCCGTCGACTATCTGGTCCTGGATCCCACCGACGCGGCTGGCGACGACCGGGCGCTCCTTCCACATCGCCTCCGCGACGGTCATCCCGAAGCCCTCCGCGAAGCTCTTCTGCACGACCACGTCGGCGCGTCGCTGGAGCGCGTTGACCATGGCTCCGTTCTCCTCGAGGTCGTCCATCGGCAGGCTCGCCAGGTGGATGCGGCGGCGCGCCCTATCGGGTTGCGCGCGCCAAGCCGCGATCAACTCTTCATAGACGCCCTTGCCCTCCGGGTCGTCGGAGACGGTGCCATCGGCCGGGCCGGCCAGGACGAGGTGGGCAGACGGATCGTCGATGTGGGCGGCGAAGCATTCGAGCAGGCCGAGATGGTCCTTGAGCCGGTCCCAGCGCGAGACCTGGACGACGAGCTTGGCGCCCATCGGCACCGGCGCCTCCTGCGCCAGCAGCGCCGGGCGCTCGACCCGCCCCGGTGTGCCGTCGCCCCTGGTGAAGCTGGGGGTAACTTCGGGCCGGCGCGGGGCGAGGCCGATTTCCCCCAGGATCGCTTCGATCGACCCCATGCCCAGCTCCTCGTTCTTCGAGCAGAAGGGGTCGATCGTCGGCGGCATCACCCAGGCCTTCTCGGAGTCGAGCCCGTCCCAGACGTACTGACGGCGGGAGAAGACGTATGCGTCCGCCGGCGCGACGTAGGGCAGCAGGAAGTCCCAGGCCCGGCGGACGATCTCGTTCGGCTCGTCGACTCCGATATGGCATCTCCACACCACGTCGACTCCCGCCGCCTTCATCGCCGGGACCAGACCGGCTGTCTGGGGGTCGTGGAGGTAGACGACGTCGCCGGCCCGAAGCGGAGCCGTCAGCTCGGCGGCGCTCGCCGCCAGGGCGTCCTCGTAGGCCCGGTGCTCCTCCCCCCCCAGCTCGCCGCCGTCACCTGGAAAGCCGTGGAGGTTGTTGTGGACTCGCTTGGTGATGGTGAAGAACTCGGGTCGCTCGCGCAGCACGATCCAGCGGGTGTCGACGCCGGCGCCGCGCACGTAGGGGAGCAGGGCGCGCAGCATCTCCGCCACACCCCCCCCGCGCGCGGTCGAGCTGACGTGCCAGATCGCACGGCCGGCAAAGTGGCGTCGGGCCTCGGCCGCGATCCGCTCGAACGGCGCAAAGTCCTCCTCCCCGAGGAGCGGCTTGTAGCGGTCCAGCGGCTGTGGCGGGATCTGGACGGCCTGCGGCTTTGCCATGGACTCCAGCGTAGACGGGCATACGCCGGTGGGCACGGTGCCGAACCCCGATCCCGGTCAGTAGCTATTACTGATGCCGTGCCTCCCGGCCCGGCCTACGGTGTCCCAACGGAGCCAAGGGCGACACAGGTGAGGAGCGAGACATGGCCGAGACGATGAAGGCCGCGGTCTTCGAGGGCCACGAGCGGATCGTGCTGGAGGAGAAGCCGATGCCCGCCTGCGGGGTCACCGACGCGATCGTGAAGATCTCGCTGACGACGATCTGCGGCACCGACGTCCACATCTGGCGCGAGGAGTACCCGGTCGAGCAGGGCCGCATCGTCGGCCACGAGCCGGTCGGCACGATCCACCAACTCGGCGAGGCGGTTTCGGGGTATCAGGTCGGCGACCGCGTCCTCGTCGGCGCGATCACACCGTGCGGCACCTGCTTCTACTGCCAGTCCCACAACGAGGCGCAGTGCTCCGGGTACGAGGACGAGTGGCGGATGATCGGCGCCTGGCGCCTCGGCAATGCGATCGACGGCACCCAGGCCGAGTACTTCCGCGTCCCCTACGCGCAGGCCAACCTGGCGAAGATCCCCGACGACCTCTCCGATGAGCAGTGCGTGCTGCTCGCCGACATCGCCTCGACCGGGATCTCCGCCGCCGAGACCGCGAACGTGCGGATCGGCCAGACCGTCGCCGTCTTCGCCCAGGGCCCGATCGGCCTCTGCGCCACCGCCGGGGCGCGACTGATGGGCGCCTCGCTGGTGATCGGCGTGGACCGGATCGAGGGGCGCCTCGAGCTCTCCCGCAAGATGGGCGCCGACGAGGTAGTCGACTTCACCCAGGAGGACCCGATCGCCGCGATCAAGCGCCTCACCGGCGGCCGCGGCGTCGACGTCGCGATCGAGGCGCTCGGCACCCAGGAGACCTTCCAGGCCTGCCTCGACGCGACCCGGCCCGGCGGGATCGTCTCCAGCCTCGGCGTCTACGGCGGCAAGCTGGAGGTCCCGCTGGAGTCCTTCGTATACGGGATCGGCGACAAGCAGATCCTCACCACGCTCTGCCCGGGCGGAAAGGAGCGGATGCGAGTCCTGATGGAGATGGTTCGCCACGGCCGGCTCGACCTCTCGCCGCTGATCACCCACCACTTCTCGCTCGACCAGATCGAGGAGGCCTACGACCTCTTCGGCAACCAGCGCGAGGGAGTGGTCAAGGTCGGGCTGACGCCGGCCTAGGTCGACCGCCGAGCGGCCGAGGTCGCGCTCAAGGGGCGTCCACGACTCCCGAATCGACAGTTGACCCGAACGAGCGGATCGACCTGCTCCTGCGCGACCTGCGCGCCTCCCGCGGGGGCCTCTCGGGCCGCGAGGCCGAGCGCCGCCTGCTTACCCACGGGCCGAACGCGCTGGAGCGGCGGGTGCGGCGGCGCTGGCCACGCGAGCTGGGGCGCCAGTTCACCCACCCCTTGGCGCTGTTGCTGTGGGGAGCAGCGGCACTCGCGGCGGCTGCCGGGATCGTGCCGGTGGCGATCGCCGTCGTCGTCGTTATCGTGCTCAACGCCGCCTTCGCCTTCGCCCAGGAGCAGCAGGCCGAGCGGGCGGTCGAGGCCCTGCAGCGCTACCTGCCCGAGCGGGCCAAGGTCCTCCGCGACGGCGACGTCGTGCAGGTCGACGCCACCCGGCTGGTCCCCGGCGACATCCTCGCGATCGCCGAAGGCGACCGGGTCTCCGCCGACGCCCGTCTGATCGAGGGCGCGATCGAGGTCGACATGTCGACCCTGACCGGGGAGTCGGCGACGGCGATGCGTTCGGCGGACCTGCTCGACACCGGCCGCCCGCTGGTCCAGGCACGCGACCTGGTCTTCAGCGGGACCAGCTGCACGGGCGGCGAGGCGCGGGCGCTGGTCTTCGCCACCGGGATGCGGACCGAGCTGGGCCGGATCGCCTCGCTCTCGGAGCGGACCGGCCCCGAGGAGAGCCCGCTCGAGCACCAGGTGCGCCGCGTCGCCTGGCTGATCGCCGGCATCGCCGTCGCGATGGGCATCGCCTTCATCCCGCTGGCCTCGCTGGGAACCGGCCTGCCGGTGGGCGACGCCGTCGTCTTCGCGATCGGGCTGATCGTCGGCAACGTGCCGGAGGGACTGCTGCCGGTGATCACCCTGGCCCTTGCGGTGGGGGTGCGCGGGCTGGTGCGCCAGGGGGCGGTTGTGAAGCGGCTGAGCGCGGTCGAGACGCTCGGCTCGACCGACGTGATCTGCACCGACAAGACCGGGACCCTGACCGTGAACCGGATGCGGGTGACGCGGCTCTGGGTGCCCGGGTGGGAGATCGACCTCGAAGCGCGACCCGGCGACCTGGACGGCCTGCCTGCCGCCGCCGGCACGCTGGCCGAGGCGATGGCGGCCTGCAACAACGCGCGGGTCGGCGATGACGGCGAGCCGAGCGGCGACCCGACCGAGGCGGCGATGCTCCTCGCTGCGCAGCGGCTCGGCGCGGTTCCCGGTGCAGGGCATCGCCGGCGGGAGTTCCACTTCGACCCGGTGCTGAAGCTGATGTCGACGGTCGACGACCGCGACGGCGCCATGGTCATCCACACCAAGGGCGCGCCGGAGGCGGTGCTGCCGCGCTGCTCGCTGAGCGCGGCAGCCGATGGTGGGACTTCCCCGCTCGGGGCCGAGGAGCGGAGCGACCTGGAATCGCTGGTCGACGACTTCGCCGGCCAGGGCCTGCGCGTGCTCGCCGTCGCCGAGCGACCCTTCGGCGACGACGGCGTGCCCGAGCGCCGCGAGCAGGCCGAGCGCGACCTGGTCCTGCTCGGCCTGGTGGCGATGATCGACCCGCCGCGACCCGAGGTCGCAGACGCCGTCGCCCGCTGTCACGAAGCGGGGATCCGGATCGTCGTCATCACCGGCGACCACCCGCTGACGGCAACCGCGATCGCCCACAAGATCGGGATCGCGCGCGGCGAGCCCGTCGTGGTCACCGAGGAGGAGCTGGACCGGATGAGCGAGCCCGAGCTCGACGCAATGCTGCGCGAGGGAAGCGAGCTGATCTTCGCCCGAGCGACCCCGGAGGCGAAGCTGCGGATCGCCGACGCGCTGCGCGCCGAGGGCCACGTGGTGGCGATGACCGGCGACGGGGTCAACGACGCCCCGGCGCTGCGGCGCGCCGACATCGGCATCGCGATGGGACGCTCGGGCACCGATGTCGCCCGCGAGGCGGCGACGATGGTCCTCACCGACGACAACTTCGCGACGATCGTCGCCGCGGTTGCGGCGGGGCGGCGGATCTACGACAACATCCGCAAGTTCATCCTCTACATCTTTGCTCACACGACGCCGGAGGTGACACCGTTCCTCGTCTTCGCCCTCGCCGGCGGAGCCATTCCGCTTCCGCTCACGATCCTGCAGCTGCTCGCCTTCGACATCGGCACCGAGACGCTGCCGGCGCTGGCCCTCGGCCAGGAGCGAGCCGAGCCCGGAATCATGGATCGGCCGCCACGCTCGCGGAGCCAGGGCATCATCACCCGCGGCATGCTGGTGCGGGCCTGGCTCTTCCTCGGGCTGATCGCCGCGGCGCTCTCGATGGGGGCTTACTTCTACGTTCTGCTCAGGGCGGGCTGGCGCCCCAACGACCCCGTCGGCGAGGGGGACCCCCTCCACCACGCCTACCAGCAGGCGACGACGATGACCTTCGTCTCGATGGTCGTCGCCCAGATCGGCACCGCCTTCGCAGCGCGCACCGAGCGCGCCTCGCTGCGCTCGGTCGGCGTCTTCAGCAACCGGCTGCTGCTCTGGGGAATCGCCTTCGAGCTGGCGCTTGCGGCCCTGCTCGTCTACACGCCGGTGTTCCAGGGCCTGCTCGGCACCGCGGCGCTGCCGCTGCAGGACCTGCTCGTCCTGCTCCCGTTCCCCTTCGTCGTCTGGGGCGCCGACGAGCTGCGCCGCTACCTGCTGCGCCGGAATCGGTTTGCCGGCGACGGCTAGTGCGGGCTCGGCACCCCGCCACCGACGCCTACCGACGGCGGCGGTGAGGGCGGCTTGGACGGTCCGGGGGACGGGGACGGTTCGGGGGACGGGGACGGTTCGGGTTCGGGTTCGTTCGCTTCGGGTGAGCTTTCCTGTTCCTTGCCCGTGTGCTTTCCGCCCTTTTTTTCGGTTTCTTCCACTTCTTCGCCGGACTTGCCTTCATGGGCCGAGGAGCCGACGCGAGTGTGTTCGCTGTGCAGACTGGAGAGGCTCGGCAGGCTGGAGGGCACCGGGAATTCGGGGCAATCGCCGGCCACGGCCGATTCCATGAAGGCGCGCCAGATCGGGCCCGCGGTCGGCCCGCCGTAGCCGGTCGCTTCGCGCGACTGGGGGTGGCCGACCCAGACCGCAGTCGAGTAGAGCGGCGTGTAGCCCGCGAACCAGGCGTCGGACTCGCCCTCGGAGGTGCCGGTCTTACCGGCCTCGGAGCTGCAGCCCATGTAGGTGTAGCCGGCGCCGGTGCCCTGGGTGATCACGCCCTCGAGCAGTTTGGTCACTTCGTAGGCCTGTCCTTCGGTGAGGACGCGGTCGCCCGATTCGGGATTGGCTTCGTCGACCTTGCCGTTGGGGAATTCGACCTTGCCGACGGCGGTCGGTTCGTGGTGCACGCCGCCGTCGGCCAGCGTCGCGTAGCCGTCGGCCATTTCCAGCGGCGTGACGCCGACGCTGAGCCCGCCGATCGCCTCCGCCGGCACCGATTCCAGGGGCGCTTCGATTCCCATCTGGTGGGCCGTGTGGGTCACGTTTTCGGGACCGACGTCGAGGTCGAGCTGGGCGAAGACCGCGTTGACCGAGCCCCAGGTGGCGGCGGCGAGCGACATCGTCCCCCCTCCCGGCTCGGCGTTGTTGACCGTCCAGGTACCGCCACCCGGCAGCGCCAGCGTCTTCGGGGCGGTCCCGTCGTAGTAGGTCGTGTAGGGATCGATCCCCTGCTTGATCGCGGTCGCCAGCACGTAGGTCTTGAACGAGGAGCCGGGCTGGCGGTGCGCCTGCCAGGCGTAGTTGAACTGGCTTTCGGATGAGGAGCCTTCGGTCGAGGCGAGGGCGACGATCTCGCCGTTCTTCGGGTTGACCGAGGCCAGCCCAGCCGCCGGCCCGCCTTCGGGATAGCAGACCCCGCACGAGGCGACCGCTTCTTCGGCCTTCTTCTGGATCGCGGGTTCGATCGTGGTGTAGGCCTTGAGCCCGCCGTAGCGGACGGTATTGATCCCGTAGCGGTCGATCAGCTCCTGCTGGACCAGGTCGAAGAGGAACGGGTCGCGAATGACCTGGTACCTGTGGCCCGGGTTGAGGCCGAGCCCCTGGTGGACGGCTTCGCGATATTCGGCGGCGTCGATGTAGCCCTGGTCCTGCATCGCGCTGAGCACCTCGTTGCGCCGCGCCAGGGCGGCCCGGGGGTCGAGAAAGGGGTTGTATTCGGAGGGGGCCTGCGGCAGGCCCGCGATCAGCGCCGCCTCGGTCAGGGTCAGGCCCTTCGCCGGCTTGCCGAAGTAGGTCTGCGCGGCCGCCTCGGCGCCGACCGCGGTCTCGCCTTCCACGGTCCCGTAGGGGGCGGTGTTGAGGTAGGCGGCGAGGATCCAGTCCTTGTCGTGGGCTTCCTCCATCTCGTAAGCCAGGTGGGCTTCGATCAGCTTGCGCTTGATCGTCTCTTCGGGGTTCTGGATGTAGAGGTCGCGGACCAGCTGCTGGGTGATCGTCGAGGCGCCCTGGACGGGCTTGCCACCGGCGAGCAGGTCCTTCCAGGCGGCGCGCGCGATTCCGGCCGGGTCGAGCGCCCCGTGGTTGAAGTAGTTGCGATCCTCGATCGCCACGGTTGCGTCCTTGAGGTTCTGGGGGATGTCGGCGGCCGGGACCGGCTCGCGGATGTTGTTGGAGCGGATGTAGCCGATCAGGCTTCCGTCGGCGGCGTAGATCGCCGAGGAGCGGCCCTTCTGGACCGGTTTCAGGCTGGAGAGGGGCGGCGCGGAGTCGTAGACCTTGATCGCCCAGCTGGCGCCGAACCCGCCCGCGACGACGAACAGCGCGGCGATGACGCCGGCTGCGAACAGGAGCTTCTTCCAAGCTGAGGCGTGCGACCTGCGCCGCCGCCGTCGGACCCGAGTCGCCATTCGACCGAAAATTGTAGGGAGGGTGCTCCTCCAACCATCTAGGGTGCCGCGAGATGGAAGGGATCGACCAGCTGCTCGACAACAACCGGGCCTTCGCCGCCTCGCTGCCCGACAGGCACCTCGATGTCCACCCCAGCCGCCGGCTGGCGATCGTCACCTGCATGGACTCGCGCCTGGACGTCTTCGCCGCGCTGGGCCTGGGCGACGGCGAGGCGCACGTCCTGCGAAACGCGGGTGGCGTGATCACCGACGACGTCATCCGCTCCCTGGCCGTGTCCCAGCGCCGCCTCGGCACCCGCGAGGTGATGCTGATCCACCACACCGACTGCGGCATGCAGTCCCTCACCGACGACGGCTTCCGCGCTGAGCTGCAGGAGGCGACGGGGGTCGCGCCGGCCTTCGCGATCGAGTCCTTCGCCGACGTCGACGCGGACGTGCGCCAGTCGATCCTTCGCGTCCGCCGCTCCCCCTTTCTCCCACATCGCGACCGCGTGCGCGGCTTTGTCTACGACGTCGACACCCACCGGCTGCGCGAGGTCGCGGTCGAGGGCTGAGCCAAGCTCACCGGTTGCCGTTCGCCGTCCCCGGCTCGGACGGCGCCCAGACTTCATCCAGGAACGCCGCCAGCTCGCCGTTCAGACGCTTCGAGCTGAGCCGCCACTCGAGGATCGAGTTCGCCTCGACCAGCCGCCCGTTCGCAAGCTCCTCGGCGAGCATCCCGGAGTCGCTGAACGGGTGCAGGGGATCGCGCGGGTGGCCGACGATCAGCGCCGGCTGGGCGATCTTCCTCCGCTCCTCCCGGTGCGGCGCCGTCTCCCCCAGCAGAAGGCCCTCCAGGACGGCGAGCGAGGGGCCGGGGCGCTGGCGAGCCCAGTCGAGCCCGATGTCGATCAGATAATTGGTGCGGGGAATGGCCGAGGTGAGGCGGGAGGCGACCTCGAAGGCCGGCCGGGCCAGCCGCAGGCCGAGTATGACCGGGGTGAAGGTGGCCGCGACCGCGGCCAGCGCGTTGTCGAGCACCGGCATCTCGATGAACAGGCCCCTGACCCGCTCAGGGTCGCGTGTCGCAAGCTCCAGGGCGACGTTGGCTCCGAGCGAGGTGCCGCCCACGACGGCGGAGGGCTCTCCGAGATGGTCGAGCAGCGCCGCCACCTGGCGAGCGAAGAGCGGCATCGAGTAGAGACGCAGGTCCTCGGGACGGTCGGAACGGCCGTGACCGAGCAGGTCGACGCAGATCGTCCGCTGGCCGAGCTCGGCCAGCGCCGGCCCCAGCCGCTCGTACATGCGGCGGTTCATCAACAGGCCGTGGGCGAGGACGAGGACCTGCTCGCCCTCGCCGTAGGAGTCGTACTCGATCCGGTGGCCCTCGTAGCGGAACTCGCCCATTCAGCCAGCCTAGCCGGACACCTTCAATCCGTAGCTTTTCCGGATCGGAGAGCCCTCCTGCGGACGTAGGCTTGCGATGTGGCAGATCGTCTGACACCCCTCGATACAGCGTTCCTGGAGCTCGAGGAGGCCGACGAGTCTGCCCACATGCACATCGGCTGGGCGATGGTCTTCGACCCCCTGCCGGAGGGAGGCGAGCCATCGCTCGAGGACCTGCGAAGGCAGACGGCTGAGCGGCTCGAGCTCCTGCCCCACTTCCTCCTCCGCCTCTCCTCGCCGCGTGTCGGCAACTTCTCCCTGCCCACCTGGGAGCCCGACCCCGGCTTCGACATCGCGACCCACATGCGCCACGCGACCCTCCCGGCCCCCGGAGGGGAGGCCGAGCTGCTCGACTGGCTCGGCGACTTCTACTCCCACCGCCTGGACCGCGCCCATCCGCTCTGGGAAACGACCCTTCTCGACGGGCTCGAGGACGGCCGCTGGGCGCTGGTCACGAAGGTGCACCACTGCCTGGTCGACGGAATCAGCGGCGTCGGGGTCGTCAACGCCCTGCTCGACGCCGAGCCCGACCCGCCCCCCGGATCGAAGGGCCTGGTGCCGCCCCCCGCGCAGCCGGGCCACGCCGAGGAGGCGGACCGTAGCGCGCTTGCCAAGCTGGCCGGCGCCGTCGGCGGCGGCGTCGACACCGCGTTGCACCCGCGCAAGCTCGCCTCGGCGCTGTCCCGTTCCAGGTCGATGGCCGAGATGGTCGTTCGCGAGGAGCTGATCGGGGCGCCCCACACCAGCCTCAACGAGCCGATCGGCGGCATGCGGCGCCTCGCCGCGGTCGACGTTTCGCTCGACGAGCTGAAATCGATCAAGTGCGAGCTGGGCGGCACTGTCAACGACGTCGTGCTGGCCGCCGCCACCGGGGGGCTGCGCCGCCTCTTCGAGCACCGCGGGGAGGGCTCAGACGTCGACAGCATCCGGGCGATGGTTCCGGTCAGCCTGCGTCAGGCGCATGAGGAGCTCGCGTTGGGCAACCGGGTCTCCTCCCTGTTCATCGACCTGCCGGTCTCCGAGCCCGACCCGCTGCTCCACTACCGCAAGATCGTGGCGGCGACGAAGAAGCTGAAGGGCAGCGACCAGGCCGTGGGCGCCGAGGCGCTGATCGGGGTGGCGGGCGCGGCGCCGCCGCTGATCCACAGCGTCGTGGCGCGGCTGGCCTTCAAGCCGCGGTTGTTCAACCTCACGATCACCAACGTTCCCGGGCCGCCGGCGACCCTCTACTCGCTGGGTGCGCCTATGCGGCGGGTGGTGCCGCTGGTCCCGATCTTCTCCGGCCACGCGGTCGGCATCGCCGTGGTCAGCTACGACGGCGGTGTCACATTCGGCCTGAACGGCGATCGCGGCACTGTGCCGGACCTGGATGTGCTGAAGCGCGGGATAGAGGAGTCGCTCGCCGAGCTGGGGCGCCTGGCTCAACCTCGCCGACCTGTCGCTACCCCGCGGTAGAGACAAGACGAACCATCAGGTCGACCGCGGTGTCTTGCCCGAGCTCCTGCCCGCGGACCAGGGATCGCCAGGTCGTGAAGGCGAGGGCGTGAGCGATCGCGGCTCTGACCACACGGCGGGGCCTGCCGCGCTGCGGGCGACCGCGAAGGAGGACGTCAGCCGCCGTCTCGAACCAACCGGCGAAAGCTGACATCGAGGGCTGAAGAGCAGGGACGATGGCAAGGTCGCGGGTGGTCTTCTCGATCATGTACTCAGTGCGGTCGAACCAGGAGTAGAGCTCCTCGAGGGCAGTGCGGAGGCGCTCTTCGGCAGCGGCGATCTCCCTCCAGCGGGCCACGTCGGGCATCGGGTTCGCCGCCCTCCAGTGCGACGAGCAGGCGTCGAACAGCGCCTGTTCGTCGGGGAAGTGGCGGTAGACGGTGGCGCGCTGGACGCCGGCGCGGTCGGCCACGGCGCTGACCGTCGTCCGCGCCGGCCCCAGCGAGCCGTGCAGCTCGACGGTCGCTTCGGTGATCCGCCCACGCGTCTCATCCTCCAGCTCGGCTCGGCGCCGCTTGCGGTAGCTCCGTTTCGGCGCTTTTCGCTTTTCCGTAGACATCTATGTTCGATGAACAATGACAGGGACCACGGGCGTGTGCTAGCTTCGTCGCACACTACTGTTCAACGAAGTGGAGGACCCAAGATGCCAGCGACTCCTCTGATCGACTCCCTGCGGCGATTCGACGCCTCCCAGGGCCCGCGCAAGGTCGGCCCAGGCGATGGCCACGTCGCCCAGCTCGGCGGCTGCGACGCCCGTTTCCTCGTCTGGGGGGAGGAATCCGGCGGCGGCTTCTCGCTGGTCGAACACCCGGTTCCGCCTCGCTCCCTGTGCGCCCCACTGCACCGCCACACCGGAGTTGACGAGTACAGCTTCGTGCTCGAGGGTCGAATGGGGGCGCTGCTCGACGACGTCGTGATCCACGCCGAGGCGGGCGAGCTGGCCTTCAAGCCGCGCGACCAGTGGCACACCTTCTGGAACGCGGGCGAGGAGCCCTGCCGGATCCTCGAGGTGATCTCGCCAGGCGGCTTCGAGCACTTCTTCCGCGAGTTCGACGAATCGACCAAGGACGGCAGCTTCGACCCCGAGGCGCTGAGCCGACGCTACGGGATCGAGTTCGACATGGAGAGCGTGCCGCGACTCTGCGCCGAACACGACCTCGTCCATCCGCTGGCGGGGTAAGCGAGCCACCGATCGCAAACGGCGTCGGCTCATGCACTGCGGGCCCTAGGGGTTGGGGTCGAGCGGCCGGCGCCAGTAGCGGGACCTGCAGTTGAGCTCCGTGGCCCAGGCAGGGCCGAGCTCGTACCCGGTGCCGTCTGGATTGACCACCTCGCCGGCGGCCCCGCGATCGAGGTGGCCGGTTTCAATTTCGCGGGCGGCACGCCAGACGTTCCCCGACCAGCCACCTCCCTTGATCAGGGTCGGCATCATCGGCCAATGCCGCGAGGTCGCCATCGCCTCGACGGCTTGCTGCGCTCGCGCCCCATCGCCGGCTTCTGTCGCCGCCAGCCAGCTTTCGACCCAGCCGCAGGAGACCTCGCCGGCCACCTTGGCGGCCAGCTGGTAGTGGTTGAGGACGGCATCTGCGCCCTGCAGGGCGGCGAGATCGAAGCCGGGAGGCAGCGGCACGTCGCCGAGCATCCTTTCGACGACGCCGGCGCGGTCTTGGGGGCGGACAACGTTCGGGGGCATCGCGCCGAGCCACGTGTCGACGTCGACCCGGCGCAGCGAGTGCAGAACCGCTTCATATTCCGCGCGGTTGTCGAGCCCGCCTCGGACCTCGAGGAATACGGTGCCCTGAGGGGAGAGCATCGTCGCGTATTCAGCGCCTCCGTAGTGGACGGTGGTCGCCGTCTGTCCGAGGAGCACGGACGCTTCCGGCGTGCTGACCGAGGCGCGGTCGCGACGGTAGCTGCTGTAAAGGCGCGCCGGATACCAGTTGATCGAAAGTCTGTGGCCGCCGTCGCTGAACGTCATTTCGCCTTCGTCTGCTTCGAAGTCGCCCGCGTCGATCACCTTCCAACCGGGCTCGGTGACCAGCAGGCGCGGGTTTGCTTCGGCGACCTTGATCGCGGCGGCGGCAAATGCCGGTTGACCGCCACCCCCGGGCGCCCCTGCCAGCAAGATGCCCAGCGCGACGAGGACGGCGCAGGCCAGGCCCGCCGCGAGCGTCGCTCCCCGGCGGCCGACGGGGAGGCTGCGACGATCGCCGCGCGCGATGCCGGCGGCATTCGCGACCGAGTCGCCTGCGGGCACCGGCTGGGTCGGCGATTCGCCGGCGGAGATCGCCGCCTCCATCGCATCCCGCAGGTCCCCCTCGTCGATCGCCATCCGAAGGTCAGCAGCCGAAACCGGGTTGGCGGCGCGCATCCGGGCCATGACGTCGTTGTCGGCGGTCTCCATGTTCAACTGATCTCCTCGATGGGGTTGGAGTCGGTGGGAAGGCTCTCGCCGGGTAAGTGTCCGGACGCCGCGAGGTGTTTCGCCAGCTTGCGCCGGGCGCGGTGGAAGCGCACGCGAAAGGCCCCATAGGTGCAGCCGAGAGCGACGGCCGCCTCGCGCGGGCTCAGCCCATCCCAGGCAATCAGGCTCAGCGTCTCCCGCTCGGCCTCGCTGAGGCGGCGAAAGGCGCTCGCAAAAGCGGTGCGCCGGTGCAGGGATTCGGTGGGGTCGAGCTCCGGGGCGCGGGCGCCGGCTTCGTGCGCCAGGCTCTGCGCCAGGCTCCAGCGGCGACGAACCGAACGGCGCTGGTTTGCGATCACCCGGACGGCGATCGCATAGAGCCAGGGCAGCGCGGGGTCAGGCATCCGCTCACGCCGGCGCCAGACGACGGCAAACGTCTCCGCGGCGACGTCCTCCGCCGCCTGCCTCTCGCCGATCCGTCGCAGAGCGAAGGCGAGCACGTCCGCATAGTGCTCGCGGAAGCAGCTCTCGAATGCAAGGCGATCGGCATCGGTGGCAATGGCCGCCCGATCTTCGCTCGAAGTCATCTCAGGGGAATGTCCCGGCCGGCAGAGTTGTTACGGCCATACGCCTAGCCCCGCCGCCCAAAGCTGTGTCCGGCGGGGGCAACGGCGCGTAGCTCGGCGACCGCAAGCTCGCGGGCGCGACGCCGCTCGGCGAGGCTCGGGGTTCCACCGGAGCGGTGTGGGGATGTCCCCGCGGGAGCCGGGTCGAGCCTCCGCACCTCAGCCTCGGATCGATCCCCCCACTCCAGAGCGCCCAACTCGGCGACGAGGACGTTGGTCGCCCCCTCGCGGCGCTCCAGGCGCCCGCGGGCGCGCAGGAGGGGAGCGCTACGGACCAGGGGGCGACAGCGCTCATAGACCGGCGGGGGGACGATCAGGTTGACCGTCCCGCACTCGTCTTCGAGCAGGATGAAGGTGATCCCCTGCGCCGTCTCGGGTCGCTGGCGGGCGACCACCATGCCGGCGACCCCGACTGTTGCTCCGTCCTCGATCCGCGCCAGCTCCGAGCTGCGCGTTACGGCGCCGCCAAGCGCGCCGCGCAGGAGGGCCAGCGGATGCTCGCCGAGGTTGATCCCGGTCGAGCGATAGTCCTCGACGACCTTCTCCCAGCGCCCCAGCGGCGAGAGCCCAGGCGCAGGCGGTGGCTCGAGCGGCAGGGGGAGCTGCCTGCGCCCTGCTCCGGCGCGGGCGCTGCCGGCGACGCCGAGGCGCCAGTAGTCCTCCCTGCGGTGCTCGCTCGACTCCGCGCCCTCCAGGGCGAGGCCGTCGAGCGCCCCCGCCCAGGCCAGCCGCTCCAGCCCCTCGCGGCTCGCTCCCGAGCGTGAAGCGAGCTCGGCGATGCCGCGGTAGCGGCCGGTCCGCTCTCGCTCGGCGAGAAGGGCGTCCATCTCCTCCCTCTCCACTCCCTTGACGTAGCCCAGCCCGATCCGCACAGACAAGCCCCCGGGCCTGCCTTCGACATGGCAAAGGACACGGCTGCGGTTGGCGTCGGCGCCGGCAATCCGCACCCCTCGCCGCTGCGCCTCGTGGATCAGGGAGTCGGGCGGGTAGAAGCCCATCGGCTGCTCGTTCAGCAGCGAGCAGAGGAACTCCGGCGCATAGTGCTCGCGCAGGAAGGCCGACTGGTAGGCGAGCAGGCCGAAGGCGGCGGAGTGGGCCTTGGGGAAGCCAAAGCCCGAGAAGCCCTGGATCTGCGCCCAGACCCGTTCGGCGATCTCGGCTGAGACGCCCCGTCCCCGCGCTCCCCCGACGAAGAGCTCGTGCAGCGCGCTCAGCGCCTCCTCCGATCGCTTGCGGCTCATCGCCCGCCGCAGGCCCTCGGCCTGCGCGGAGCTGAAGCCGGCCAGCGCCATCGCCACTTCGATCACCTGCTCCTGGAAGACGATCGTGCCGAGCGTCTCCTCCAGGGCCGGCTCCAGCAGCGGGTGGTCGTAGGGGACCTCGTAGCCCGGGTCTTCGCGCAGCGCCTTGCGGCGCTCGATGTAGGGGTGGATGGCGCCGCCCTGGATCGGGCCGGGGCGAACGAGGGCGACCTGCACGGTGAGGTCGTCGAGGTCGCGGGGCTGGGTGCGGGGCAGCATCTGCATCTGCGCCCGGCTCTCGATCTGAAAGACGCCGGTGGTCTTCGCGGCGCGGATCGAGGAGAAGGTCGGCTCGTCATCGAGCGGGATGCGGGAGAGGTCG
Organism: uncultured Solirubrobacterales bacterium; assembly: GCA_963838035.1. GTDB lineage: Bacteria > Actinomycetota > Thermoleophilia > Solirubrobacterales > 70-9 > CAVVNN01. Next base: position 145,213 of record CAWIPM010000006.1, on the reverse strand, counting down.
ATCCGCTCTCCCCGCGTCCGCTCGACTTCCTCTACGCAGCGCTCGACCGCGGAGAGCATCCCCAGGCCCAGCAGGTCGATCTTGAGGAAGCCCGCGTCGGCGCAGGAGTCCTTGTCCCACTGAACGATCTGGCGTCCCTGCATCGCCGCCGGCACCACCGGGCAGACGTCGACCAGCGGCCGGGTCGAGATCACCATGCCGCCGGAGTGCTGGGAGGCGTGGCGGGGCAGGCCCATCGCCTCGTCGCAGAGGCCGACCAGCGAGCGCCAGCGTGGCGAGGCTGCCCGATCGCGCCCGATCGCCGCGATGACGTGGCTCTCGATCTCCCCCGCCTCGCCGTGGAAGCCGGCCATCCGGGCGACCCGCTCGATCTCCCCTGCCGGCAGGCCCAGCGCCTTGCCGAGGTCGCGGATCGCTCCCCGGGGGCGGTAGGTCGGGAAGGCGGCGACCAGCGCCGAGTGCTCGTTGCCGTAGCGCCTATGGACGGCGGGGATCAGCTTCTCGCGGATGTCGCGGGGGAAGTCGAGGTCGATGTCGGGCATCGAGGCGACTTCGTCGTTCAAGAAGCGCCCGGCGAAGAGGTCCGCCCTGACGGGATCGATGTGGGAGAGCCCGGTCAAATAGCAGACGATCGAGCTGACGCTGGAGCCCCTCCCCCGCCCCGGCGGCAGCACCGCACGGGCGGAGTCGGGCCCCCGCACCCGCGCGGCGACCTCGCGCGCCAGCTCCAGCAGGTCGCGGTGCAGGAGGAAGAAGCCGGAGAGGCCGAGGTGGCGGATCGTCGCCAGCTCGGCCTCCAGCCGCCGCTCCGCCTCGGGCCGGTCGAGGGAGCCCGCGTAGCGATCCGCCAGCAGCGTCCGGCCGAGCTCGGCCAGCTTGCGATCGGCGTCTACATCGTCGGAGCCCGGATAGCGATAGCCCAGCTCCTCGGTGAGGTCGAAGCGCAGCCGCTCGGCGAGCCGCAGGGTCTCGGCGGCCGCCTCGGGGTGCTCGGCGAAGCGGAGCGCCATCGCCTCCGGCGAGGCGAGCGCCGCGCTGGAGTTTCCGCGCCGCAGCGGCTCGGACTCATCCAACCCGACCCCGTGGCGAACTGCGACGAACGCGTCCTGCAGCCGGGAGCGCGAGCGGCGGTGGGAGTGGACGTTGCCGGTTGCCACGCAGGCCACCCCCAACCGCTCGGCGAGGCCGGTGAGCCAACGGTTGCGGGCACGGTCGTGGCGCTCGAAGGGGCGCTGCAGCTCGACCCGGAGTCGATCGGCGCCGAAGGCGGCGAGCAGCTCCTGCCCCAGCGCCCCCGCTCGGGGGCGCTCGCCGCGCTCGCAGCGGCCGGCCAACACCCCCTCGCGCGCACAGCCGGTGAGGCAGACCAGGCCCTCGGGGCGTTCCATGACCGCTGCCAGGCTCACCCACGGCTGTCCGGCGCTTCGCCGGGTGCTGTCGCGGGTGTGGGAGTGGGCGGCGGTGAGCAGGCGGCAGAGGTTGCGGTACCCGGCAGCCGTCTCGACCAGGAGGGTGAGGTGGGCAAGCTCGGAAGCAGCGGCGTCCTCTGTCAGGGCGACGGTCAGCTCGGCGCCGGTGATCGCCCGCACCCCGAGCCCCTTGCAGGCGTGGGCGAACTCCATCGACCCCCAGAGGCCGTCGTGGTCGGTCAGAGCAAAGGCGGGGTAGCCGAGCGCGGCCGCGGCGCCGGCAAGCTCGGTCGGCGTCGAGGCGCCGTCGAGGAAGGAGAAGGCGGAGTGGGCATGCAGCTCGACGTAGGGGACGGCCGCGGCCATCAGGCCCGCTGGCGCTGCCAGCGCCCGGTTCGCACGTCGCGGAAGACCGTGGCGATGCGGCCGTCGGCCAGGACCAGCTCGTAGTAGTGGCGGTGCAGCGGGCGCTCGGTCCACCAGCGGTCCTCGACCACCCACTCCTCGCGGATCGCCCTCCACGGCGACGGTCGCCGAGCGGCGAGAGGCGTGCCATCGCCACCGACCCTGACCGCCGCGGCGCGAGGAGCGTAGATGCGCCGCGCCCGGCTCATCGCTCGGGGCAGGGGGCGAGCAGCACCCGGCGCTCGGGTACGCGGGAGTGCGGATCGACGTCGATGACCTTGAGCAGCGACTCGGCGCCTGCCGCCGCGCGAACCTCCCTCACCGCCGCTGCGAGCCGCCGCCGCCGCGACTCCTGCCCGCCGAGCGCGAGCTCGAGCTGATCGGCTCGCCCGCGGCCCCAGGGCGAGCGCCCGCAGCCGCAGCGCCGTCGCCGGCCCGGGCAACGACGCGAGCCTCGAGCTCAGGAGCGAGCCGATGACCCGCGCAGAGGCGGTCGGTCGCCCCAGCCCCTGCTCGACGCTCCAGCTCCCGCCGCCGTCGAGCAGGGCGGAGAGGCGAAGCGCCAGCACGGTCCTCTGCCTTCGCTGCGGAGCGGCGAGAAAGCGGTCGACCAGCAGCTCCAGGGCGCGGTCGAGCTGAGCGCCGGCGGTCCCCTCCGGCAGCTCGATCTCCGCGACCAGCTCCTCGGGCGCCTCGCGCGGACGAGCGGCGTGTCCTTGCCGCGGGCGAGGCGAAGCGCCGACAGCCCGAGCGAGCCGAAGCGATCGGCGATCTGGCTCGGAGAGATCTCCGCGAGCCTGCCGAGGGTGCCCAGGCCCAGGCGCTTGAAGGCGGCGATCAACTCGCTCACCTCCCGCTCTGGAGCGCCGAGGCGGCCCGTCAGCATCGAGACCGGAAGCGGGGCGAGGAACCTGCGAAGCGCCTGGAAAGGGACGACCGCCTCGCCCCTGGATCCCGAGAGTCCACGAGGCAGGCGCGACCCGCGGCTGGCCGCGAGCGAAGGCGGCGAAGCGGTTGGGAGCGACGGCGATCCGCACCGGTACCTGCGCCGCCCCCCGGGCCGCCTCGAGGACACCGGCCACCTCGCCGCCGTGGATCCCCCGCAGCCCCTCAACCGCGAAGAACGCCTCCCCGGGGCGCTCGGACTCCACCGCTGCGCCGATCCCCTCGAGCCGGCCCAGCAGCGCGTCCCAGCGCTCGGCGGCACGAGCGGGATCGGGTGGAATGAGGCGTAGCGAAGGACAGCGGGCAAGCGCCTCCCCGAGCGGCATGCCGGGGCAGACGCCGGCGGCCTCGGCGGGGCGGGAGACCTCGCCGACCGCCTGCCGGGCGCCGGGCAGCGGGGCGAGCGCTACGGGCTCATCGAGCTGACCGGGGCAAGTAACCCGGAGGGCGAAGCGAGGAATGAGGAGGCACGCGACCATACGAACACCTGTTCGTACAGTCAAGCAGATCTCGCTCCGCTTCTTCGGAGACTCGAAGCCGGCAAGCGCCACCGTCGCAGCGAAACCCGCCTCGCCGCTCTTCGCCATGCGCTTGCTGTCACCTCGACCTCGGTGGCCTGCATCAGCGCTGACTCCAGGATCGACATCAGCTCGCCCCATCCCTCCTCGTCCCACCACGAAGGGCGTCCAGGTGAAGTGGCGATCCTCGTGGGCGTCGAAGCTGCCGGCTCACGAATTAATTGGAGCGGTAACGCAGTCGACGTTTAATTCATTTCCGCTTTCTTCCTCGTGGAGGATGTGGGTGCTGGCGAGGAAATAGAGGCCGTAGGAGTGGCCTTCGTCGGTCCAGAAGGCGTCGGTCCAGACCGCGTAGATGCCCGAATGCAGCACGTAAGCCTCCGCGGGGCTGGGGAGGCGCCAACCGAGCGCGGCGCAGTAGGAGATCGCTTCGAGGTAGGTCACATGCCCTTCGAGCGCTTTCGCTTCGCAGAGGTCGGCCGTCCTCAGCTGGGTCCCCGCCGGGCAGGAGTCCCGATATGCGGAGGGAGGCGACCCGCCGAGCTGGTCGGCGTTTCCCGCGCTTGTCGCGGTGCCCGCGTGGCCGGCGGTATTTGCGCTGGTCGCCGTATCGGCATGGCTGGCGTTCGGCACCGTCCTCAGGGAGGAGAGGTTGATCTTGGAGCTGGTGATGGTCGCGTTCTTGATCTTTTCGCCGGTTACCGCGCCATCCTTCAGCTGTTTGGTGCCGACGCTGTTCTTGGCGAGCTGGGCGGCGGCGAAGGCGCTGGCGCCGCCAAGCGCGATGAACAGCGCAATGGTCGCGACCACGTTGGCGTAGGTGAGCTTGGGGCGGATGCGCTGAGGCACGGCGAAACCTCCGGTCTGTTCGTCGGCTTCGGCTCTGCGCCGGTCGCCGTTGCTGCCTTCGGCGCAGTGTCGCGCGACGCCACCGGGGCGTCAAGTCGGCGGCTCTGGCGGCGCGGGGTTCGCGCCTCCCTGATGCCGCCACGGGCGTTGTGTTCAGCTGCTCCCGTCGATGAGCTGGCGTCACCGGGCGTTGCACTCGGCGAGCTGCTTGGCGTTCTGCGGCTCGGCGGTAACGGCTTCAACCGCGGCTGGATCGGAGACTTTCACCGAGAGTTGCATCGCCTGCGAAGGTCCCATCGACTGCGGTGACAGTCACCCTGGTCGCCTCGACAGGTGGACCGGATCGGCGCGGACTTCTGCGGATATGGCCGAAGAGCGGCTCGACGGAATTCTTCGATCGGTAGCTGTTCTCCCCAGGCTCGGTGCGAGCACCGATCTCATCCACCAGTATCGCCCGCCGTTCCAGGTGTACCTCGGGCCGCGCTGCACATGTCCGGTACCACCAGCACCGGAATGTGCTCGTTGGCGACGACCTCGTCGATGTGCTGCTCATTCCAGTAGCCCGTCCACCCGTCTCGTGAACCAGCTCGGCGACGCCCGTCTGCTCGAGTTCCTCCAGGGTCGCGGTGACATTGGATCGAGTTGGGAGAAGCCGGTGGAGGTCTTGTCATCTCGGCGGCGTGAACGATCTCCACAGAGATTGCCGCCTGGCGTCGTAGCTTGGCCATAGGCGAAGCCGATCGGAGCGGCTTCGAGTCGGGGTCGGTCGCGTTCACCTTTCCGGGCGGCAGCTCGGGCGCGACGTAGTGGTTGGTCCGGCCGCCGGGCCGCCGCCCGAGCCGGTCGCGTTAGTTCTCGCGAAAGCGCTCGTAGGTCTCGTTGGCGCGGCGCTCGACCTCGAGGTCGAGCGCAAGCCGCTCGGCGGCCCAGGCAAGGCGCTCCGAGCGCGAGCGGACGATCGCATCCGGATGCTGCCATCGGTAGGTCTCCGCCTGGCGCTTTGCCTCGCGCACCCACCCCTCGCGTCCCTGAGTGCGGGCGACGATTCGCTCCGCCTCGAACTCAAGCGACACCTCCTCGGTGTCCACCTCTGTCTCTTCGGCAAGCTGGGCTTCCTTGTCTGCCCTACGCTCCTCGCGGGCGTGGCGGAGGAACTCGCGCCTGCCGTCCACTGTGCGCAACTGCTCGGGAAGCTCATCTCCGCGGGCCTCGCCGTAGAGCTCGTCCTCGGCCTCGTCGCTCGCCCTCGCCTCGGCGAGGATCTCGCGCGCGATCTCGGCGAACTCGACGTTTGCCTCCGGACTGGCGTTGCCGGCGATCCGGGTGCCGTCGATCGCCACCACGCCCGGCCCCACCAGTCCCGCCCGGGCGCAGAGGGAGAGGACCTCGCCGAAGAGGCCTGAGAGCGCTTCCTCGTGTCGGCAGAGGAAGCGGGCGATCGTCGCGTGGTCGGGGACGAGGTTGCCGGTGATCGACGCGGTAGGCGACGTCCTGGCGACAGTGGCGCTCGATCGTTCTCGAGGAGCGCTGGCAGGTCGCGTAGGCGTAAAGGAGCAGGGCGACCATCGTTCGCGGCTCATAGGCGGCGTGGCCGTGGCCGTCGGCGCGGTAGGCGTCGTAGAAGGCAAACCGGTCCATGTCCTTTACGGCGTCGATCACGAACCACGCCAGGTCGTCTTCGGGGAGCCAGTCGCGGATGTCGGGTGCGAGCAGGAACCCCTGCTCACCGAGGGCTTTCGATGAAGTTATGTGCCATGCCCGAATGCTCTTCGACAGGGCGGACGGAGCGGGTTTGCGCGACAGCCTCGGACGCTGAGCGAGGGTCTATGCGCCTGCCGGCCGTGATCCTTTCTCGCTGGTCGAGTGGCCACCCTGGGCACCGGCTGGATCCCCCTCTGGGGCTTCGAGCGATCTACGTCAGGTGGGTGCGGATGAAAAAATCAAGTCCTGGCTCTGGCTGCCACCTCTCGGGTGTAGAGGCCCTCGGCTCGCTCTTTGCGCTGCTCGCGAAGTTGCTCCAGCAGCCCTTCAAGGTGCTTCGTATGGAGGGGGCCATACGGGCAGGCATCCGCGACAACCCTTCCCAAAGCCTTCGGGTTTCCACCGATGACGATTGGATAAGCCCGCTTTAGCTTTGGCCAATGCCCGAGCCGAGCATCATCGAGCGCAGCGTCGAGAAGGCCCACATCTGGCTCGACGAAGTCGCCGGGCAGCTCGGCACCGACGATCGCCACCAGGCCTACCGGGTTCTGCGCGCCTATCTCCACGCGTTGCGCGATCGCCTCACGGTCGACGAGTCGGCTCAGCTCGCGGCCCAGCTGCCGGACCTGATCCGGGGGATCTACTACGAGGGTTGGAATCCCAGCTCGACCCCGGTCAAGTACCACGGCTTCGCCGACTTCCTCGACCGGGTCGCCGCCGACGCCGAACTCGACGGCGAGACCTCCGCCTCCTACGCGGTCAGCGCTGCCGCCGGAGTCCTGCGCCGGCACGTCTCGGCAGGCGAGATCGACGACGTCCGCGCGCAGCTGCCGGAAGATCTGCTGCCGATCCTGGGCTGACGGCGGATGCAGGCGCGCACGGACTCGAAGCAGACCTCGAACCCCGATCCTGCCGCTGCCCGGCCCCCCGAGGCCAAGCGACCTCGTGCCAAGGCGCCACCCCCGCCGTTCGCCCACATCCTCTGCGCGGTCGACGGCAGCCGCGGCAGCACGGAGGGCATGCACCAAGCGATCGCCCTTTGTGGCCCTAAGACGGCCCTCCGCTTCGTCGCCGTCCGTCATGACGTCGGCACGGGTCTTTCGGCGCAGGCCGACCTGAGCGAGATGCATGCGCGAAACGTCCTCGAGGAAGCTGTCTCCGTCGCCCGGCAGGCGGGCATCATGGCGTCCGGCTCGCTGTTGCGCGGAGCGCCGTCGAGCGACCTGTTGCTCGCCGAGGCTTCCGACCACGACCTGCTTGTGGTCGGATGTCACGGCGGCTCGCGGCTCGGCGGCATCATGCTCGGCAGCACGGCCTCCCAGCTCGCGCATCGTGCCGAGCGCCCGCTTCTGGTGGCGCGACGCACGGTGGACGCAAAGCACTTCCCGCAGAGCATCCTGCTGGCCACTGACGGCTCATCCGGTTCCTGGGCAGCCGCCCGGATCGCCACCGGGCTGGCGAAAGCCGAGCGCTCCGAGCTGCGCCTCGTCTACGTTCCCGACGGGATGCACCCGGAGCGCTACCGCGAGGTACTGAAGCAGCTCACCGTGATCGAGAAGGCGACCGGGTCACCACCGGCGGTGGTCGACAACCCCGGCCACGTCGCCGAGCGGATCGGCGAGGCGGCGCGAGCCGCCCAGTCCTCGTTGATCGTCATCGGACGACGCGGGGTGGGTGGGCTGAAGGCACTCGGCAGCGTCAGCGAGCGGGTCGTACACCGAGCACCATGCTCGGTGCTCGTGGTGCCGGCGGGGACCGGTACCGGCCGAGGTTGAGGGTCAATAGCGAGAGAACCAAGCCGCGGCCAGCTCGGCGACCCGCTCCAATGCGCCTGGCTCCTCGAACAGATGAGTTGCGCCGGGGATGATGGCGACCTCGTGCTCGCAGCGCAGCAGTTTCGCCGCCTGTTCGTTCAGCTCCAGGACCTGCCAGTCTGCGCCGCCGACGATCAGGAGGGTCGGCGACGCAACCTCTTCGAGACTCTCAGCAGCCAGGTCCGGGCGGCCGCCGCGCGAGACCACCGCCCTTATCTCAGCGCCGAGATGAGCGGCAGCCCACAGCGCCGCGGCGGCCCCCGTCGAGGCGCCGAAGTAGGAGATCGGCAAGCACCTCAACGCCTCCTCTCCTGCCGCCCAGCGGGTGACTGCGAGCAAGCGCTCGGAGAGCAGCCCGATGTCGAAGACCTTGGCGCGGTCGAGTTCCTCCTCGGTGGTGAGCAGGTCGAAGAGCAGTGTCGCGAAGCCGGCTTCGTTCAGCGCCTCGGCGACCTGACGGTTGCGGGGGCTGAGCCGGCTGGAGCCGCTGCCGTGGGCAAACACCACCAGGCCCGCGGCGGGCTCGGGCAGCCGCAGGTCGCCGGCCAGCCGCAGCCCAGGAGCAAGCTCGATCTCGACCGGGCGCTCGACGGGCGATGGATCTGCAATGGCCGGGGGGTCCGCGGGGGCGGCAACCTGGCCCGGCACGCGAGTCGCCTCCAAGAGCTCGATCACTTCCTCGTCGCGGACCTGCCCGAAATCGACGTAGAACTGGCCGATACCAAAGAAGCCGTGAGGCTGCTCGAGGCAGATGATCTCGTCGAAGTCGCCGCCGAGGCGCTCCTCGGTTCCCGGTGGAGCAACCGGCACAGCGAGGATCACCTTGGCGGCACCGCGAAATTTCAACGCCTGCCCGGCGGCGGCGACGGTGCCGCCGGTGGCGATCCCGTCATCGATCAGGATCACCGTCCGACCCTCGACCGGGAGCGGCTCCCTCTCCCCGCGGTAGAGCCGCTGCCGTCGCTCCAGCTCCACCGACTCTCGGGCAACGACGGCGTCCAGCTCCTCGTCAGAAATACCGATCAACTCGATGTCCGCTTTGCGGATGAGGCGGACGCCACCCTCGGCGATCGCGCCGATTCCGTACTCGGGGTTGAACGGCGCACCAAGCTTGCGCACGAGCAGGATGTCGAGCGGAGCGACGAGAGCCTTTGCGACCTCGAAGCCGACCGGGACGCCGCCGCGTGGCAGAGCGACTATCAGTGGCTCCTCCTCGCCGAAGCGTTCCAACGCCTCGGCGAGGCGCCGCCCAGCCTCTCTGCGATCCATGAACAGAGCTAGACGGTTCGCCATGACAACCAATCGGCGGAGGGGCTCCGGGCAGGACCTCTCAGTCGAGGACGAAGCTCACCTTGAGGTCTACCCGGTAGCCGTTGACGGCGTCGTCCGCCACCAGCACCTTCTGCTCCTTGACCCAGGCGCCCTTGATGTTGTGGACGGTCTCGGATGCCTTCGCGATCCCCTGGTTGATCGCATCCTCGAAGCTGCTGTCCGACGTTGCCGTGATCTCGATGATCTTTGCCACTGCCATGCTCGACCTCCTAGCCGATCGTTTGCAGTCGGTCGATTCTCTGCGTGGAGGGCGGCCGAGTCATCGGGGTAATCCCCCGCACCACGGTTCGGCTTTCCCCCGACGACGCGTGTTCAGTAGCGCAGGAGCGCAGCTACGTTCCCCAGCGAGTCCAGTGCCTCGCTCTCGACGACGACGATCTCCGCCGACTGCGCCAGGGCATCCTCCACCGCCCGCTCGAAACGATCCTCGATGGCGCCCTTGCTGACAAGCAGCGTGGCCACCCGCCGATCGCTGAGGGCGGCGAGGACCTGATCGGGACCGGCGACCGACCTGTCCCCGGTTCCCAGCCCTTCCATGACCCGAGCGATCGCCTCGCGCTCACGCCGTGCGCGGTCTTCCTCCATCACGGTGCCGGCGTGCTCCAGCACCTGCTCGGCAGAGGAGCGATTGACGTCGACCTCGACGTGTCCGGCAAGGCGCTCGCGCAGATAGGGATGCAGCTCGGCATCGACCAGGGGCCAGATCTCCGCCGGCCCCCCGACCACGAGGCGATCGATGGAACGGCTGCTATGCAGCGCGAAGAGTCGCTCGCAGACGTGCCCCACGTGGTCCTTCGCTTCCTTCTCGATGCCTCGCTGGTAGCGGGCCTGCGACCAGCCGCCCTGCGCGTGCCGGCGGTGTACGTCGTCGTCGACGTCGCTCACCTCGGCCAACGCAACCTGCGTCCCGGTGAAGATCCGCCCGTGCTTGCGGCTCACCAGCGCCACCGCCCAGCGCGACCCCGGCAGTGCCTCGACCAACGGCTCCATGGCCGGCCTCTCGCGGAAGGCCGCCGCGACATCGAAGTCCGGCTGGCGCCGCAGCCAATAGGCCCGCAACTCGCCGGCGTCCTCGCAGAAGACCGCCACGGCGCGAATGTTGTGATCCGGCGCCGGCGCGTCCCCGAGTTCCCGTCGCACGCGGTCCAGGCAGGAGCCAAGCGCCGCCTCGGCCTGCTCCCCACCGGCTTCGTGCGCTCGTAGCCGGCGCTCCGCGTCGTTCAACCGCGCGCCGAGCTCGGCGCGCCGCAGGTGCGCGTCCGGCGCATGCGGGGGATCGATGCTCAGATAGACGCTCAGCACCAAACGACCGCTGCCACCCAGCTGGGCCAGCTGCAGCAACTCCTCCTGGGTGACCTCTCGCAGCTCCATCGGGACAGCCGATTCTCCTTCTGCTCGCCGCCCGAGTCATCCGCGTATCCCCACTTCTTGCCCGCGGCTTTACCCGGATGACGGGAACCGCAACCGCGCCTACATTCACCAGAGCGAAAGATTGCTCCAAAGGAGGCACGTATGGCAACCGAGCTAACCGAGTGGCGGCCGTTCTCGGACTTCGCCGAGCTGCGCCACCGACTCGACCAGGCGTTTCGAGATCTCAGCGATGGTGCGCAGCACGGCTGGACCCCATCGGTGGACCTGGTCCGCCGTGACGATGCCCTGGTTCTGCGGGCAGACATACCCGGCATCAAGCCCGATGACGTGAAGATCGAGGTCGAGGACAACGTCCTCACGGTCTCCGGCGAGCACCGCGAGGAGACCGAGGAGAAGAAAGAGCACTACATGCGCCGCGAGCGCCGCTGCGGCTCTTTCTCGCGCTCGATGGTCCTTCCGAAGGGCGTCACCGCCGATGACGTAGAGGCCACCACCGAGGATGGCGTGCTCGAGGTGACCATCCCGATGCCGAAGGCAGCGGAGAAGCAGCAGGTCGAGGTCAAGTCGAAGTCCGAGTAGCCGGATGGCCCCGCTCAATGGCCGCGCTGGGCGGTGACGGTCCTTGAGCGGGCGCAAGCGGAAACCGATCCAACGGTGGAGCACCGCCAGGCTGCTCCTCGCGGCCGAACACGCGGTCGACCTCGGAGCGCGCATCCTGCGCCAGGGTCGCTCACACATCGGGGCGCTGGTCGCGAAGGGCGATCGCGACTTCGCCACCGAGGTCGATCTGAATGTCGAATCCGCCGTCAAGGCTGCGCTCCTCGACGTCATTCCCGAGATCCCGTTCCTGGGCGAGGAGGAAGGCGGGAGACTGGGGGGCGAGGAGGCATGCTGGGTGCTCGATCCGATCGATGGCACGATCAACTTCAGCAAGGACAGCCCGCTCTGCGCGATTTCGTTGTCGCTGGTCGTCGGGGGGCAGCCGCTGCTCGGGGTTGTCGACACCCCGCTGCTGGGTGAGCGCTTCGTAGCCAGGCAGGGAAGCGGCGCCTATCTGAACGGCGCGAGAATCGCGGTCACGGAGATCGACGATATGCGCGAGGCGGTGGTCGGCCTGGCCGACTTCAAGGTCGGCGTCGGCTCCGAGGAGGAGAACCGTGTGCATCTCGGCTTGCTCGCCCGGCTCGCCCGGGACTGTCTGCGGGTTCGCATGCACGGGTCCGCCGCGCTCGACCTCGCCTGGCTGGCGGCGGGGCGGCTGCACTCGACCGTGATGCTCTCGAACCTTCCCTGGGACGTGACCGCCGGCCTGCTGCTTGTCCGCGAGGCCGGCGGCGTCGTCTACGACTTCGACGGCAGCGAGCACGATGCGGCCTCGCGCTACACGCTTGCCTCCGATCCCTCCCTCGTGGAGCCGATCGGCCGGCTGGTCAGGGAGGCCATGTGAGCAACTGGGGATGGCGTAACCGGAATCCAGGCGGCGCCCGTCCCGTCGCGCCGAACTCGACCGGGAGTGGGCGCATCGCGATCTTCGCCCCTTCCCCCCTGCTGACGATCACGATCGAGTCCGGTTCCGACCGGCCGGAGGTGCACCTCCACGGCGGTGGGCAGGGCCTCTGGGTCGCGCGCCTCGCCGCGACGCTCGGGGCGGACGTCGTCCTCTGTTGCGGGCTCGGTGGAGAGCCGGGCCGCGTCCTGCGCGGGTTGATCGAGACCGAGACGCTGACGCTCAGAGCCGCCACAGCCGAGACGCCAAACGGCGTCTACATACACGACCGCCGCAGCGGCTCGCGCATCGAGCTCGTCAACGTTGAGAGCCGCCCGCTGGACCGGCACACCTCCGACGAGCTCTATGGGATCACGCTGGGGGCGGGCCTCGACTCCGACCTGACCCTGATCACGGGCTGCCAGCCCGTCGATCTCCTCCAGGCCGACCTCTACCGCCGGCTCGTCTCCGATCTGCGCGCGAACGGGAAATCGGTGATCGCCGACCTGACCGGCCCGCCCCTGAGCGCCGCGCTGGAGGGTGGCGTCGAGCTGCTCCGGCTCAACGAGCAGGAGATGCTCCGAGAAGACCGCATCGCGGGCGACGGGCTCGCGGACCTCATCGATGGAGCGCGCCGGCTGCATGAGGCCGGCGCGAGCAATGTGCTCGTCTCACGCGGCTCGGCGCCGGCAATCCTGGTCGGCGATGCCGAGCCCTCGGCGCAGATCGAGCTGGTCGGTCCCGTGTTCGAGGCACTCGACCACAGCGGAACCGGGGACTCGATGTTTGCGGCGACCGGAGTCGGGCTCGCCCGGGGAATGGAGATGCTCGACGCGCTGCGGCTCGGCATGGCGGCCGGCGCCCTCAACGCCACGCGGCGCGGCCTGGGAACCGGCACGCGGCAGGAGATCGAGCGACTCGCCGCGCACGTCACCGTCCGGCCGCTGCCGTAGCCCGGTGTCGACGCTTGCCCAACTCGCGATAGCGGTAGGGGTCGTCTTCGCGGTGAACCTGCTGCCCGCCTTTGGGCCGCCGACCTGGGCTCTGCTGGTGTTCTTCAGCCTCGACTTCGACCTGCCGGGAGCACCGCTCGTGCTGGGCGGGGCCCTTGCCGCCGCCACGGGGCGCTTCGTCCTCGCCAAGGGCGCCCGGAAGCTGCGGCCGCGGCTCTCCGCCGCGCGACGCGCGAGCCTCGACCGCGCCCAGGCGGCGGTCAGCGAAAACCGGGCGCGGGCCGCCGCGGGCCTTGGCCTGTTCGCCCTCTCGCCTGTGCCGTCCGGTCAGCTCTTCGTCGCGGCCGGGCTGATGACCGTGCCGCTGCTGCCCTTGACCGCGGCCTTCTTCGCCGGTCGCTTGGTCTCGTACTCGATCTACGTCAGCGTCGCCACGATTGCCGAGCGAAATCTCGGCTCCCTTGCCCTGGATGCGCTCACCTCCCCGCTGGGAATGGGGCTCCAGGTCGCGATGCTGGTCGTGTTGGCACTGCTGGCGGGTGGGCTCAAGCCGACCGTGCCCGCGCCCCCGCAGCCTTCTGCAGGTCGAGGGCCCGCAGCGCCCGATTCACATCGGTGATCGAGAGAATGCCCACGTCACCGCTTCCGGCCAGGACGATCGCTCGCCCGAGTCGCTGGAAGGCCGGCCGCTCGAGCAGCTCGGCAACGTCCTGGTGCTCGTCCACGACCAGTTCCTCGTCGTAGAGCGCGACTTCCGCAACCGTGGTGCCGGCGCGGCGCGCCTCCGGCACGCGCTGCACCATCGAGAGGTCGATCAAGCCGACCAGCCTCTCGTCCTCCAGGACCGGAAACGACGAGTACCGATGCTTGACGAAGAAGTCCTCGACCGCATCTTCGACGCTGGTGGCGGCGGGCACGGTCACGGCCGGAAAGGACCCGAACCGCCCGGCCTCGCGGCCCGCGAACGCGGTGCGCACCCTCAATCCTCCCTCCTCCGCTTTCGCCGCCGCGATCACGAAGAACCCGATGATCGCGAGCCAGATGCCGCCCAGGGCCCCGGCTGCCGCCGTCAACAGGCCGAGGCCGATCATCCCCCAGCCAAAGCCACGGCCGATCGAAGCCGCCACGGCAGTGGCACGGGTCAGATCACCGATCCTTCTCCAGATCAGCGCCCGCGCGACCCGCCCACCGTCGAGCGGGAAGGCCGGGAGCAGGTTGAAACCGAGAATCGCCGTGTTGATGAAAGCCTGGTACTCGACCACCGCGCGCAGCGCCGCCGGCGACGACGACGGCAGCGCAAGCGCGATCATCCAGAAGATCGCCCCGATCGCAAGCGTCACCGCCGGGCCCGCGAGCGCGAAGCGAAGCTCGTCCCCCGCGGTCTTCGGATAGCCCTTCATGCGCGCGACCCCACCGAGCAGCCAGAGGTCGATCTCCTCGATATCGACGCCGTGTCGTCGCGCGACGACGGCGTGGCCCAACTCGTGCAGAAGGATGCTCGCGAAGAGCAGCAGGGCACTCAGCAGCCCGAGCGCGTAGGCCGCGGCCGGAGCGATGCCAGGCGACTGGTCGGGGTAGTAGACAGCGCCCAGCGAGTAGGTGATCAGGGCGACGATGACCACCCACAGCGGCTGGACGCCGATCGGGATTCCGGCGAGGCGGCCGATGCGGATGCTGCGCATGCTCACGGTTCGGTTCCGGAACGCCTCACAGCGCCGTCGGGTAGGTCTCCGGTGGCTCTCCCAGCTCCCAGCCGGCGGCGCGCTCCAAGGGCTCGACCGCCCGGGTCTCGTCGATATGGATCACCGCGTCGAACTGGCCGGCGAGACGAGCGGAGAAGTAGTGGCTGGCGCGCTCGGTCTCGGGCCGGTAGATAACCCCGATCGCCCGCTCCAAGCGGGGACTGCGAAGGATCTCCGCCGTCTGCCCGCTCAGCAGGTCGACGATGAAGCGGGGCTCTCCGACCTCGTGGAACAGCGCCTCGTAGCTCTCGGGGAGCGCCGGCCGCACCCGCTTGCGCTCCGCGGGCGCGTCCCATCCCGAGGCGGCGGTCACGGTCCCGCTGTAGGTGGTGAAGCCGACGAGCGCGACATCGTCGGGCCAGCGCTGACGGGCCAGCTGGCCGACGTTCAGCTCGCCGCGCCCACCCATCTCGGTCAGCCGGGCATCGCCGACGTGGGAGTTGTGCTCCCAGACGACGATCCTGCCGCGATCGCCGTGCCGGGCCCGGTGCGTGCGAAGCCGAGCCAGCGTGTCCGCCATGTGACGGTCCCGCAGGTTCCACGAGGAAGCCGCCTCGCCGAACATCGAGCGGTAGTACTCCTCTGCGCTGGCCACCAGGCGCGCGTTCTGCTCAGCGTAGAACTGCTCGTCCTCCGCCGCGATGCCGTCGCGACGCAGATAGCCGTCGGCGCCTCGCTGCAGCTCGGTGAGCTGGGCGATGACACCGCGACGGCAGGACTCGCTGATACCGAGGCTGACCGCGCGCCCATAGGCTTGCTCGCCGCCGAAGTGCTCGAAGCAGGCATATCGCTCCCGCGCGCGCTGGGCAGCCGGGGGGTCGATTCGCTCGAGGTAGGCGATCACCTCGGCGGTCGACGTATAGAGGCTGTAGAGGTCAAGCCCGAAGAAGCCGACGGCCGCGTCGGCGCCGCATTGATCGTTGTGGGTCCGAAGCCAGCCGACGAAATCGAGGACCTCGGCATTGCGCCACATCCAGGTGGGGAAGCGACGGAAGCCGCGCAACGCCTCCTCGGCGTCGGCATCCTCGGGGGCGCCTCGCACGTAGCGGTTGACGCGGTAGGCGTCGGGCCAGTCCGCCTCGACCGCCACCGCCCCAAAGCCCTTCTCCTCGATCAGGCGCCGGGTGATGAGGGCGCGCTCGCGGTAGAACTCGTGCGTGCCGTGCGACGCCTCGCCGAGCAGCACGACATCGGCATCGCCGATCAGGTCGAGCAGGCCGTCGTAGTCCTCGGCGGCGCCGCTCAGCGCCTGCACCTCGAGTCGCGGCATCGCCCGTTTAGTGGACACCAACGAGGTCACGGGCCTCCTCTGCCTCCAGATCGCCGTCGGAGACCTTGAAGCCGACCGTGTCGACGTAGTCCCCGGAGCCGGCGCTCGTTTTCATCCGCGCCATGTCCGCAGTGACGCCGGAGTCGGCGAGGTCCCGGGCAGCGCTGGGATTGAAACAGCGGGCCAGAAGCCACTCCTCGACTTCGTCTGCCTCGAACCCCGATTCCACCCAGGTCTCGGCCGCGTCATCTGGATTTCCGCCGTGGGCGAAGTGGCCATGCTTGTCGATCACCTCTCGAACCGTCATGTGAACTCCGATTCTCTGCGCCTCGCTGACACAAGTCATCGGGGGAATCCCCTTTGCCGAACTTCGGCTTTCCACCGATGACAGGCGCCTTGAACGCACATAGATTCGCCTCCGAGGCGTTGTGACCAAAGCGGGCGGGCTCGGAGAAGAGCGATGAGCGATTCAAAGCGTGATTCACCCCCGACAGGGAAGATCTTGGTCGGCTTCGACGGCAGCGACGGAGGTCGCGACGCACTCGGGTTGACGAGAACCCTCGCCTCGATCTCTGGGGCGACGGTCTTAGTGGCCGCCGTCCTCCCCTACGGTCCGTTTCCGGTTGGCTTCGAAGAGCTGGAGGACGATGCCGCCGCTGAGGCTGAGCCGCTGTTCGAGGAGGCCCGCGAGAGCCTGGCCGGCATCGCGGTCGAGAGTCGGGGCTTCGGCGGCGGTTCTCCGGCTTGGGTGATGACGCACCTCGCGGAAGAGGAGGACATCGACACGATCGTGGTCGGCTCCCCACACCGTGGGGCAGTCGGTCGAGCCCTCATCGGCAGCACCGCTGAGAGCCTCCTGCATGGTGCTCCCTGCGCGGTTGTGGCCGCGCCCCGTGGATACGCAACGGAGGCACGTACCCCCTTCCGGCTCATCGCCGTCGCCTATGACGGCACGGCGGAATCCAAGGCCGCGCTGCACCGAGCCGAGGCAATCGCACAGGAGACCGGCGCGGCGATCCGAGTGCTGACCGTGGTCTCCCCTCCGGCACCGCTTCCCGGCGTCGTCGGTTACACGCCAGCGCTTCCGCCCGAGCCGGAGAAGATCCTCGAGGAGGCGACCAGCGCGCTCGATCCAAAGCTCACCGTGGACGGCCGGTGTCTCAATGGGCCGGTTGCCACGACGCTGGCCGAAGCATGCGAGGACGGCGTCGACCTGTTGCTGGCCGGCTCGCGCCGCTATGGCCCGCTCACGCGGGTGCTGCTCGGCTCGGTCTCGACCCAGCTGATCCACAAGGCGCCCTGCCCGGTGATGGTCGTCCCGCGGCCGGCCGCCGAGTGAACGGGTTTCGGCGCGTTGCCGTTCGAGGCACGATTGACGATGCCGTAGGTCGCCGGCGCTCAACCGACTTCGGCCAGCTTCTCGTCCAGTTGCCTGCGGACGCCGTCGCACACCGCCTCCACCTCGGCGTTGTAGCGCTCAGATGAGAGCACGCCCAGCAGTACCTCGGCGTCTGCCTTTGAAATTGTCAGAGTGATCGTTTGATCGGTCATAAGGTGGTTCTTCCTCCCGCTGTTTTCTCCACTCTCCCGCATGAGCAACCATCGGTCCACCGTGAAAAGGACGGACCCCGGGGTTGCCCCGTGGCTCTCCTCACCCGATCTATGATCGTCGCGTGACCGGCCTCATAGCGCTCAACCTTGTGCGCAATCGGGGCCGGACGGCGCTGACCGCGACCGGGATCGCGATCGGAGTGGCGACGATCGTTGCCCTGCTCGCCTTGACCCAGGGTCTCAAGCAGAGCGTCGGCGGCCTCAGTCATCTCGGAGGCGCCAGTCTCGGCATCTTCCAGGGCGGCGTCGCCGATCCGACTGCCTCGGTCCTGCCCGAGTCCCTCGTCGATCGGGTGCGGGCTCAGCCCGGCGTCGAGGATGCGGCGCCGATCCAGCTCGTCACCGACGCGCTGCCCGACTCGCCCTCGGCAATCGTCTTTGGTGTGCGACACGACAGCTTCGTGCAGCGCCGCCTCGTCGTCACCGAAGGACGCGCCCCGGGGCCGGGACAGGCGATGCTCGGCAGCGCGCTGGCAAAGAGCCAGGGGCTCGGACCCGGGGACACGATTGTGCTCAAGGGCCGGCGCTTCCCGATCACCGGCGTCTACGAGAGCGGAGTCGCCTTCGAGGACAGCGGCGTGGTGGTGCCGCTGCCTGCCGCGGACCGCCTCGCCGGGCGGGTCAGCAGCGTGACGACGATCGCGGTTGTTCTCGAGCCAACTGCGTCCGCAGATACGGTCACGACCGACCTCGAACGATCCTTCCCCGGCACTACGACGATCTCCAATCCGGGCGAGGCGGCCCGTGCCAACCCCGGCTTCGAGATCGTCACCAAGGCCGTCCTCGTGATCGCCGTGCTGGCGCTGATCCTGGGCGGGATCGCCGTCACCAACACGATGGCGATGGCGGTGCTGGAGCGTCGCCGCGAGCTGGCGCTGCTGGCGGCGATCGGCTGGAGCAGGCCCCAGGTGGCCGGCATCGTCGTCGGCGAGGGCGCCGGGGTGGGGCTGCTGGGCGCCGGGCTCGGCGTCCTCGGTGGAATCCTGATCAGCCATCTGATCGTCGATCTGCTCGGTGCCGGCGGCTTCGTCAACCCGGAGCTGACCGCCTGGGGGATCGGCCGCGGCCTGCTGGTCGGCCTGGCGATCGGCGTGCTCGGCGGCCTCTATCCCGCCTGGAGCGTCTCGCGGCGCCCGCCTGCCGAGCTGCTCGGCCGCTTCTGAGCTCAGGGCGCTTCGTCGCCGACGATGCGGCCGTCGACCATCCGCACATAACGATCCGGCCGGTCCCCGAGCAGCGGGTCGTGGCTGGCGACGATCAGCGTCATGCCTCGCCGCTCGCGAGCTTGGTCGAGCACGGAGAGGACGCGCCGGCCACTCTCGGAGTCGAGCGAGCCGGTGGGCTCGTCGGCGAGCAGCAGGCAGGGCTCGTTGGCCAGCGCCCTTGCCACCGCCACCCGCTGGCGCTCGCCGCCGGAGAGGACGGATGGCCGCTGCTCGGCCCGCTCGCTCAGCCCGACCTCGGCCAGCAGTTCCTCGGCGCGGCGACGCCGCTCGACCCGCGGCACCCCGGCCGCGATCAGCGGCAGCTCGACATTGGCGCGCGCCGTGAGCATCGGCATCAGGTGGTGGAGCTGGAAGACGATGCCGATCGTGTCTCGGCGGTAGGAGGTCGGATGGGAGAGCTCGGTGACGACGGTGCCGTTGACCGTCACCCGTCCGGAGTCGGCGCGCTCGATCGAGGCGATCACGTTGAGCAGCGTCGTCTTGCCACAACCCGAGGGCCCGGTGAGTGCGACCACCTCGCCAGGCGCCACTCCCATCGAGACTTCGCGCAGCGCCTCGATGCGGCCGTATCTCTTCGAGACCCGCTCGACCGTCACGGTCGCGCCCCTGGTCTCCGATGGCCGCTCGCGCGCCCTGTCGGCTTCGGCGGCTATCGCCTCACCCGCACGTCGTAATCCAGCCGGCGCGTTCCCAACGGCGTGGTGACGACGGCCCGAAAGGTGAGCGGCACCCCGAGCGAGCGAGCCGGCCAGCGGAACGTGTCGTGGAAGGTTCCCCGGAAGCGGTAGTGCGAGCGACGAGCGACAACCGAGCCGGCAAACAGATACTGGTAGCGGACCTCGGCCTGCAACGGACGGCCGGCAGCATCGTGCGCTCGAATCACAATCGGCCAGGGAGCGCCGGCCACGGGACGATGCGTCTGCGCGCTCAGAGTGACCGTTGGAGGGGGCGGACGGTTCTCGGTCGAGCCGGGTGGCGACGATTCACTCGATCCGCCCCCACACGACGCAAGCGCAACGGCGACGGCAGCAACCGCAGCCGAGCCGAAGATTCCCTTCCAAGCTCTATCCGGCATCGAGCCGACCCTATCGGCGGGCGGCTTGTCCTATCGCTCGGACGAGTCTCCGAAGTGCTGAATGTAGATGTCCGAGCCAGGGAAGACCTCTGACTCGTGGCCATCCTCCCAGCGCACGAGGTAGGGCGGCGCTCCATCGCCGCCGAGCACCTTCAGTATCTCGCCGTCACGCTGCTGTTCCCCTTGATGGTGCCCGCGGACCACCAGGCGATCGCCTGGCCGTGCGCGGAACGTCGAATCACCAGCCGAAGCCATTCAGGTTCCTTCCTTCTGTGGAGTTTCAATCGTCGCGTCGGGCGCCAATGGGCGCATCCGTGAGGAACACTGATTCTGCCCCGAACACGAGGGCTAGCGACGCTGGCACGCTAACCTCGGCGATTAGCCTCAACCGCCGCGTGGCGGCTACGGGAAGAAACGCTCATGACACCTGATGATTTGGCTCTGCGCGATTCGAACCGGCGACCGCCTGGGTCCACAATTCCCCGGTTTTCGCCAGATCTGGATTGATCCGTGCGGGGTTGATCTGCCGCCAAGGTCGTGAAACGCAATGAGGTCAAGGCGCTCGCCGGGCCTCGGGTCAGCCTCCGCGTTAGGACTGAACGCATGGGTACGACGACGTGAAGGTGAGTTTTCGCGGGTGCCCTCCCGGATCTCGCTTCGTCCCGGCGGGCGGGGCGGCGCCAGAATGATGGGCGTGCAGCGCGGCGGTGTCGATGAGACTCGGTCCGAAACGCTCCTGCGTCGGCTGCGTTCGATCCCCCCGCTCGTGCTGGGCCTGCTGCTGGTCACCGCCCTGCTGCCGGCGCTGCTGGTCGTCGGCCTGGCGATCGACCTCGGGCGCTGGGCTGTGTCCCGGATTCCGCCCACCGCGACACGGCTAGCGCTCTTCCTCTGGGTCTACCTCGCCGCCGAGGTGGCGGGGCTGGCGGCGCTGGCGGCGGTGTGGCTCGCCAGTCTGGGCGGTCGCCGCGACGCCTGGCTGCGCAGGGCCACCCTGCGCCTGCAGCAGCTCTGGGCCGCGGCCCTCTTCGGCGCGGTGCGCGCTCTGTTCGGCCTGCGGCTGGAGGTGACGGATGGCGGGGACGTCGCTCCGGGCCCCGTGATCGTGCTGATCCGCCACGCGAGCATCGTCGACAACCTGCTGCCGGCCAACCTGATCGCGCGTCCCCACGGGATCCGCCTGCGCTACGTGCTGAAGCGCGAGCTGCTCGCCGATCCATGCCTCGACGTGGCCGGGCGGCGCCTGCCGAACTACTTCGTGCGTCGGGGCACGGGAGAGGCCGAGGAGCGGGACCGGGTGGGTGCCCTCGCCCATGGCCTGGGGCGGGACGAGGGCGTGCTGATCTATCCCGAGGGAACTCGTTTCACGCCGCAGCGACGCGTCCGGGCGATCGCCCGCATCGCCGAGCGCGACCCACGGCTGGCGGCGCGGGCCGAGCGCCTACGCCACCTGCTGCCGCCGCGACTGGGGGGCGTCGCGGCGCTGCTCGACGGCGCCCCGACAGCAGACGTCCTCGTCGTTGCGCACCATGGGTTCGACGGCCTGCGCCTGGTATCCGACATCTGGCGCGGCGGCCTCGTCAGGCTCACGGTGCGAGTCCACATCACGCGGGTGCCGCGCTCCGCGGTGCCCCCGGCGGGCCCGGCGCGCACGGACTGGATCTACGACCTCTGGCAGGACGTCGATGACTGGGTCGCGCAGCAGCGCCACCCGTACGACCTTGCAGGAACGGCAACGTGAGCACGGCGGGCCTGCTCGCGATCGAGGCGGGTCTCGTGCTCGCGCTTCTCACCGCCCTCTGGGCGGTGAGCCTGGCACTGCGGGACGCCTCGATCGTCGACGTCTTCTGGGGCACCGGATTCGTGTTCGTAGCGTGGATCGCCTATGCGCTCGCGGACGGCAGCCAGGACCGCGCCCTGCTCCTCGCCCTGCTGGTGACGGCCTGGGGCCTCCGCCTCACCGTCCACCTCGCCCACCGCAACCTCGGCAAGGGCGAGGACTACCGCTACGCGGAGATGCGCCGACGCCATGGCGACGCCTGGCCGCTGCGCAGCCTGTTCGTCGTCTTCTGGCTGCAGGGCGCGCTGATTTGGGTCGTCTCCCTCCCGGTCCAGGTGGCGATGGCCGACCCCACGCCGGCCGGCCTCGGGGTGCTCGACTGGATCGGAACCGTGGTGTGGGCGCTCGGGCTGACCTTCGAGGCCGTGGGCGACTGGCAGCTCTCGCGGTTCAAGGCCGACCCGGCGAATCGTGGCAAGGTCATGGACCGAGGCCTCTGGCGCTACACGCGTCACCCCAACTACTTCGGCGACTTCTGCGTCTGGTGGGGGATCTGGCTGGTCGCCCTGGCCGCCGGCGGCACCTGGTGGACGGTCGTGGGCCCCGCGGTCATGTCCGTCCTGCTGATCCGGGTCAGCGGCGTCGCCCTGCTCGAGCGCTCGCTGAGCCGGAGGCGCGAGGGCTACGCGGACTACGTCGCCCGCACCAGCGCCTTCTTTCCGCGACCGCCGCGCCGCGACTGACGTCCGAGGGAGAAGGTCACTCAACGCTACCCGCCTCCTCCTCTGCCAGCGCCCGTCGGAGCGCCTCATCGAACGGTTCCGGCTCGATCTCGAACGGCTCGGCCCCGCTCGGATCGGTGACCACGGTCGCCGTCCTCAACCCCTCGACCAGCGGCCGGGCGACCTTTGTGTCGACCGGGGTGACAAGCCCCAGCCAGAGTGCCGAGAGCCAGGGCGTGATCAGCGGCACCGGCAGCTTGCGGGGCGGCGCCTTGTCGAGCGCCAGCGCCATCCGGTCGAGCATGTCCGCATAGGAGAGGACGTCCGGTCCGCCGATCTGGACCTCGCGGCCCACCGACTCGGGAACCTCCGGCGCCCGCAGCAGGTACTCGATCGTCGCGTCGATCCCGATCGGCTGAGTCGGCGTGCGCAGCCAGTTCGGCGCCACCATCGCCGGCAGCCGCTCGACCAGGTAGCGCAGGGTGCGGTAGGACTCGCTGCCGGCGCCGACGACCATCGCCGCCCGGAAGTAGGTGAGCGGCGGTCCCTCGGCGGCGAGGATGCGGGCGGTCTCGTGACGGCTGCGCAGGTGCTTGGACTCGGTCTCCTGGCCGAGCCCGCCGAGGTAGACGACGCGCCCGATGCCCTCGCGCCTGGCCATCCGGGCGAAGTTGGCGGCGGCGACTCGCTCGCGCTCCTCGAAACCGGCGCCGCCAGCCATCGCGTGGACCAGGTAGTAGGCGACGTCGACTCCCTCCCCCACTCCGAGGAGGCTGGCGGCGTCGGTGACGTCGCCGACCCGCAGCTCGAGGCCCAGTCCCTCGAGCCTTGCCGCTCGAGAGCGCTCGCGGACCAGGCACCGCACCGGGGCCGAACCGGCCAGCGTCGCCGCCAGCCGGCCCCCGACGAAACCCGTCGCACCCGCGATCAACGTGCTCTGTCGGATCGTTCCACGCTATCCGACTGGAGGCGCCCGCCTGCGAGACCGGCGCCTTTGCGCGGGCGCATCGCCACGCTTCAGCAACTCCTCGAGTGTCTTCGGGCGCAGGCTGCCAAGCCGCCGGCTGAGGCTCGTGCGAGGCGGGAACAGCCAGGTGGAGAACGCTACCGAAGTCGGTTCGCGGGAGCGGTACCGCGATAGAGAGGTTGAGGCTCGTTTCGTTCAGCTGGTCGACCAAGACGATCACGAAGGGGCGGGGCTTGGCCTGCTCCCTGCCCTTGGTCGGATCGGGGTCCGTCCAGTAGACGTCGCCCTGGTGGGGCTTTGGAGCTACCACTCCGGGGCCGGCGCCTCGAAGCCGGACTCGACACGCAGGTGATGCGCTCTCTGGTCCCCAGGTCCAGCGCCGCCTGATCTCCTGAAATTGAAGCTAGCGGTCTTTAGCGCAGAAGAACCCGGCAGCGCTTGAGTATCTCGTCAAGGGTTTTCGGGCGCAGGCTGCCGAGGCGGCGACTTAGGCGCTCGTGCGAGATTGCTCGCAATTGCTCAGGCATCGCAAATCCGTCCTCTCGCAAACCAGCCTCTGAAGCGGGAATCGCCAGATGGAGGGCGTTGCCGAAATCGGTCCGCGTGAGAGGCACGGCGAGCGAGAGGCCGAGGCTAGTCTGGTTGAGCTGGTCGACCGAGACGATCACGAAGGGCCGAGACTTGGCCTGCTCCCTTCCCCGGGTCGGGTCGGGGTCCGTCCAGTAGACATCACCCTGGTGGGGCTTGGGCTCTACCACTCTGGCGCCGGAGCGTCGAAACTAGCTTCGATCTCCTCGCTCTCGGCTCGATAGACGGCAAAAGCTTTTGGATCACCGGCAAGATTCTCGAACCCGGCGGCGATCTCGGTAAGCATCGCCTCCTCGTCGGCAGCGCTGACGAGCTTCGAGACGATCTCGCCGGCTGGCTCACCGCGACGGGCGGCTAGTGCGTTCAGTCGATCACGCGTCTCGGCAGGAACGCGGATGGTGGTCGTGTCCGTCGAGGCCATGTAGATGGCTAGTCTACATCAGCTGCTCCTGGGAATCCAGGCGGTCCAGTCAATCCTCAATAGGCCATTTTGCAGGGATTTTGTATTGGAAGAAATTGTCCCCCGATTGTCCCCCCCTGGACCAGCACTATGCGGTTCCGCACAATCAAAAAATCTATATTTGCAGGGACTTTAGGGGTGGACGACCGGATTCGAACCGGCGACCGCCTGGACCACAACCAGGAGCTCTACCAGCTGAGCTACGTCCACCGCGCAGGGTCAATCTAGCGTGCCGGCGGCGGCCCTGACCCGCGCCGCGAAGGCCCGGAACGCGAGGGTCGAGCGGCGAACGAGGTCGGGCTCGACCTCGCGGGCGAGGCGGGACAGCTCGGCGAGGGCCTGGGGGCCGATCGCCTGCCGGGCTTCCTCGGCCATCGAGGGCTCGCCCAGCCAGGCTTCGACCAGGGCCGCGTCGGCCTCTGGATGGAACAGCAGGGCCCAGGCGTTGCCGAGGCGGAACGCCTGGTTCTCGGTCTGGGGCGAGGAGGCCAGACGGCGCGCCCCCTCCGGCAGGTCGAAGACGTCTCCATGCCAGTGCAGAACATTGGTGCGCGGCGCCAGCGGTCCGACGATCGGGTCTTCGGGATCGTGCACCTCGATCTCGTCGAAGCCGATCTCCGGCCTCTTCCCCGCCATGACGCGAGCGCCCAGGGCTCGCGCCAACAGTTGGGCGCCGAGGCAAATGCCGAGCACCGGCATCCCCTCCCCCACCGCCGCAGCGAGCCACTCGCGCTCCACCCCCAGGCCGGGGTGGCGGTCGACCTCGTCGACGTTCATCGGCCCGCCCATCACGATCGCGCCGGCAACATCTCCCCGGGCCGGCAGCGGATCCCCGCTGAGCGGCTCGACCGTGCGCACCTCGAGCCCGTCGAAGGCATCGAGAACCCGATGCGGCCCCTCCCAGGGGACGTGCTTGACGACGAGCAGGTTCGGCGGGGCGGGGCGCACGCCGAGCAGGCTAGCCGCGCGCTAACTTGGCGGGTATGCCCAAGCGGAGCGCGATCGCATTCTTTCGGCCGGAGGCTCGCCCGCTGACGGCGGCCGGGGCACAGGCCCGGGGGGCTGTCGCGATCGGGGCTCTCGCCGTCGGCGCCGCCGCCGTCGGCGGCTTCGCGATCGGGAGGCTCTCGGTCGGGCGCCTGGCGATCGGCAGGGCCGCGATCGGGAGGTTGAAGGTGGGGGAGCTCGAGGTCGGGCGACTGACGGTCCGCGAGCGGACTCCCGAGGCGTGAGGCGCCCTGCGCTCGCCGCCCGGCGTGGCTCTGCCCCTCCGCGCTAACCCAACACCACCTGGCGGAACTCGGCCTGCAGCCGAGACTGCAGCTCGGCCGTCGCCTCCGCCGCGACCGTCCTCGCCCGCGGCCTTGCTGACCAGGACCACCTCGGTCGCCGGGAAGCTCTGCAGCTGGTCCTCGACCGCCTGCACGACGTCCTCGTCCCCGACCCGCGCTTCGGCGGCTATGCCCGCCTTGGCGAACGCGGCGACGGTCGCGACGAGGTTCTGCTGGGCGCGGTGGCGGGCAGACTCGACATCTGAGGCCCAGCGGTCCAGGAAGGAGATCCGGGCCGGCGCCAGGACGAGGATCTCGGGCTCCTCCTCGGAGCCTCCGATGCCCGCTGCGGCGGCGATCTTGCGCACCGCGGCGGGGTCCTCGGCCGCGCAGGTGACGACGACCAGGACGTGGCGTCGATCGCCCGCCGCCGGGGCGGAGGCGATCGGCCCGCGCGGGCGCTGGCGGACCGCGATGGCGACGATCGCGACCCCGGCGAGCGCCCCGACCGCGACTCCGACGCCCGGCCCGCCAAGCGCGAAGGCGAAGGCGATCGGCACCGCGATCGCCACGACGATGAACGGCAGCTTCCAGGGGGCCATCGGCCCGGCTCGTCAGCCCCGCGTGCCGCCGCCGCTGCCGTCCGGCGACCAGCCGGGCGAGCGGAAGACGTAGCCGAGGCGGTGGCGCCAGTTGGCGGCGCGGCGCACGTCGCGCCCGATCGCGGCGAACTCGTGGAAGGCGACGCGGGTCGGCCTGAAGGTCCGCAGGTTCTGGGTCAGCCCGTAGCGGACGCGCTCGGTCTCGCCCTGGAAGGTGCCGAAGATCCTGTCCCAGACGATCAGGATGCCGCCGTAGTTGCGGTCGAGGTAGAGATCGTTGGAGCCGTGGTGGACGCGATGGTGGGAGGGGGTGTTGAAGACGAGCTCGATCGGCGCGGGCAGCCGCCCGATCCGCTCGGTGTGGATCCAGAACTGGTAGATCAGGCTGACCGCCTGCTGGGTGAGGATCATCCACGGCTGGAACCCGAGCAGGGCCAGCCCCGCCCAGAACGGCAGCGCCGTCATCGGCGTCCAGGTCTGGCGCAGCGCGGTCGAGAGGTTGTAGTGCTGGGAGGAGTGGTGGACGACGTGGCTGGCCCAGAAGACGCGCACCTCATGGTGAATGCGGTGGAACCAGTAGTAGGAGAAGTCGTCGGCGAAGAAGAGCAGGGCATAGGTCCACCACTGATCGGCCGGCATCCGCAGCGGCGTCAGCTCGTAGAGCCCGGCATAGACGACGACCACGACCAGCTTCCAAACCGCGTTGATCGCGACGTTGCCACCCCCCATGGCGAGGCTGGTGCGCGTGTCGCGGGCCTCGTAGCCGACCAGCTCCTCGTCGGCGGCGAGCCGGAATGACCAGAGCTCCACCGCGAGCAGCAGCACAAAGGCCGGAATCGCGTAGAAGATCAGTTCGGCCACGCCCCGAACTCTAATTCAGTGAGACACCCCCGGCTGGATTCGAACCAGCGACCCACGGCTTAGAAGGCCGTCGCTCTGTCCACTGAGCTACGGGGGCAGCGTGCCTAGATTACGGCCCTGGCAAGCCGAATTGCCCCGCTCGATCGTCTAGCATCGCCCGCCATGCCCAGCGTCGGCGTTGCCGGAACCGAGCTTCACTATGTCCGAGAGGGCAGCGGACAGCCGATGCTGCTGATCCAGGGGATGAGCGCAACCCATCTCACCTGGGGCGAGCCGTTTCTCTCCTCTCTGCAGGAGAGCTTCGACTGCATCGTCTTCGACAACCGGGGGATGGGCCTGTCCGGCCGCGCGGAGATGCCGTTCACGATCGTCGACCTGGCCGGCGACGCGCTGGGGCTGCTCGACACGCTGGAAATCGAGCGCGCCCACATCGTCGGCATCTCGATGGGGGGCATGATCGCGCAGGAGCTGGCGCTCGCCCACCCCGATCGCCTGCGCACACTCACCCTCGGCGCCACCTACTGCGGCGGGCCCGGGAGCACGCTGATGGACCCCGAGGACGTGAAGCGGCTCGGCGCTGCAATGGCCGCTGCCGACCCGGCGCGGGTTCGCCGGGTGATGTGGGAGATCAACCTCTCCCCCGGCTTCCGCGAGGACGACTCCCGCTTCGAGGAGTTCGAGCGGATGGCGACGGCGCTGCCGTCGCCGGGACCGGTGATCGTCCAGCAGATGCGAGCCTGCGGGGCCCACGACACGAGCGAGCGCCTGGCACAGGTCTCGACTCCGACGCTGGTCATCCACGGCACCGAGGACCGCCTGCTGGGGGTCGCCAACGGCCATCAGATCGCCGCCGCGATCCCGACTCGGCTGGAGCTGCTGGAGGGCGTCGGCCACATGTTCTGGTGGGAGCAGCCCGAGCGCTCCGCCGCCCTGGTCCGCGACCACGCGCTGGCGCCGGTTTGAGCGCCGGAGCCGCCGCTCGGGTCAGCTCTTGCCGAGGGAGGCGCAGCCGCTGGGGTCGAGCGCGCCGTCGACCCTGAACACGTAATCGGGCTCGGGCGTGATGTCGGGCTCGGCGATGATCTGCTTCAGCGCCGGGTCGGTTTTCAGCCAGGCGTAGATCGGGAACTGGTAGGGGCCGGGCGCATCCGTCGTGTACTGGCTGACGATGAGGTAGTCGTAGTCGCCGGCATTCACCCGGCGGCGGAACTGGCGGCAGCTTTCGGCGAGGCGGTAGGCGCCGTGGGCGCCGGGCACGCCGATGTACTGGACGTGGTTTGAGATGTCGGCCCCGTAGAAGCCGTACTGGCCGAAGAAGATCTCTCCCGACCCGGCGATGCCGATCCGTTTGTCGTGCTGGCGGCGGGCAAACGCGTAGGCGTCCTGGGGGCCGCCATCCTGGAGGAAGAGCTTCGTATTCGTGTAGTGGTGGTCGACGTACTGGACCTCCTGCGCCCGGCCCAGCACGACGGCCAGCAGCAGGACCGTCGCGGTTGCCGCCGCGACCACGCCGCGGCTCACCTGCCGGCGCCCGCGCAGCAGGCCCAGCGCCGCCGGCGCCCAGACCAGGGCCAGCGTCAGGAACACGGTGCCGACGATGTAGCTCGGGTACCAGCGTGGTGTGGTCAGGACCGTGATCGCGTAGACGGCGGTGAGGAAGAGCAGGGTCTGCCAGGCGCGCTTGTCCGGCGAGCGCAGCGGCCGCGCGATCGGCAACATCGCCAGCGCCAGAATCAGGCCCGGCATCAGGTAGCGGGTGTTGGTGAAGAAACCGGTCGGCGAGCCATCCTGCCCGGCGGCCGTGAGCGGCGTGAAGATGTAGACGGCGGCGGTCAGCAGCGCCGCGACCGAGAGCACGCGCAGGATCACGTTGCGAGAGCGGACGGCGATGAAGACCGCAGCCGCGACGCCGACGATCAGGATCAGCGGAAACAACGGGCCGAGGGCGTTGTCGAGCTGGGGGAAGAACCACTTGCGGTAGATCGTCGGTTGAAAGAGGTAATGGGCGACCGCGAAGCGAGGCCGGGGGTCGAGCGGCATCTGATCGGGCCGCGGCAGGTGCAGCGGGCCGAAGCCGATCTGCGGGATCGGGTTGCCGCCGGTCTTGACCGCCGCCCGCACGTACCAGTAGCCGCCGACCACGAACATCGATAGCCCCATCACCCAGGCTGTGGTCAGGCGCCGCCCCCTTCCGCTGAAGAGGACCACGCCGACGGCGATCGCCGCCACCGGGATCAGGAATGTGAGCTTTACCGAGATGGCCAGGCCGCCGGCGATGCCGGCGAGGATGAGGGGCCCCCTATCGAGCAGCGCGGCGCCGCTCTCCGGCGCGTCCTGCACCGCCCCCTCCTGTGGCGCCCGCCGCTGGTGGCCGTTGATCAGAAAGGCCGCGAAGGCGATCAGGAAGGCGAGGCCCATGATGTCGTTGCGCCCCTCCCCCGGCTGGGTCTCGATCATCACCCCCGAGTCGAGGACGAGCGCCGCGGCGACCAGGGTCGCCGGGCCGACCTTGTAGGGGCGACCCACGCACCAGGCGCCGAGCAGGGCGATCGCCAGCCAGGCGAGGTTGATCAGCGGCGAGAGCCAGTCGCTCTTGAAGAGGACGATCGAGGAGGCGTGGATCAGCTCCGAACTCTGCGGGTAGAACCAGGCGGCGAGCCGGAGCGGATCGGTGAAGAGCAGGTGGACGGTGGAGTGTTCCTGCGCGATCCGCGCCGCAAAGGGCATGTGGTACCAGGTGGTGTCACCCCCGAACATCCCCTGGTCGAGGCTGAGCTGGGCCGGGAAGGTCCACTCGGCAACGGTGAAGGAAGCGACGCCGAGCGCGATCCAGAGCGCGATCCTCTGCACCTGCGGGGCGGCGACCTGCCTGGCGTCGGGCGCCTTGCGCCAGCCGATCAGCGCCGCCAGCAGCCCGATCGCGATGCAGACGACGACGATCCAGCCCAGCCGCAGGATGCTGAGCGTGCCGAGCAGCTCGAGCGAGACGATCAGGAGTGCGACCGCGATCGTCGCGTCGGCGAGCCGCGCCAGAGCGCCGGAGAATTCGGGCACAATCCAGCGGCGCAGCCAGTAGCCACCGAGGCCGATGGCCGCGAGAATGCCGATGACGGCGAGGCTGCCGCCGATGTAGGAGGCGAAAGAGGGGGTCACCGGCGCGGGATGCTAGTCGGCGCGCCGGGTGAGCACGGGTGCGCCGGTTAGGAGGCCGCGGCGGGGATGCGGCAGGCGACCCCGGTGCCGGCCAGGCCGCAGTAGCCGTTCGGCACCTTGTGCAGGTACTGCTGGTGATAGTCCTCGGCGTAATAGAAGGGCCCGGCGGGCTCGACCTCGGTGGTGACCGGCTCGTGACCGGCCTCGCGCAGCGCCTCGTCGTAGGCCCGCGTCGCCATCTCCGCCGTCGCCTTCTGGGCGTCGTTGGTGAAAAAGATCCCGGACCGGTACTGGGTGCCCACGTCGTTGCCCTGGCGCATTCCCTGGGTCGGGTCGTGCTCCTCGAAGAAGACCTTGAGCAGGTCGGCGTAGGCGACCCTGGCCGGATCGAAGGCGACGAGCACCGCCTCGGCATGACCGGTCCTGCCGCTGCAGACCTCCTCATATGTGGGGTTTGGCGTGGTCCCGTTCATGTACCCGACCGCAGTCGTGTAGACGCCGTCGATCGCCCAGAACAGCCGCTCCGCCCCCCAGAAACAGCCGAGCGCGAAGTAGGCCCTCTCGATCCCATCGGGGAAGGGAGGCTCCAACGGGGTGTCGAGCACGGCGTGACGCACCGGAAACAGCCTAGCGCTGAGGTAACGTGGGCCGATCGGCTGCCTCCTCGTCCTCTTTGCCTTCATCTCGCCACGACTGGCGCTGTTCGCGCTGTGGGTCTTCACCGACCTGCTCAGCCGCGCCTTCGACAGCTGGCTCGTCCCCTTCCTCGGTTTCTTCCTGCTGCCGTGGACGACGCTCGCCTACGCGGTGATGTGGAACTCCTCCGACAGCGTCCACGGGTTCGAGTGGTTCATCGTCATCCTCGGCTTCCTCTTCGACCTGGGCTCCTACGCCCGCGAGGGCCGGCGCCGCACCGCTTCGGCCTAATAGGCCCCGTCGACCAGGGGGTATGCGTGCCTGACGTGTTCTTTCGCGAGCACTATGAACGGCCGCTCCGTGACCGTGCCGTCCACCTTCGACGTGATCTCCACGTCGGTGAGGGGGATGAACTGGATGTCGACGCGATTGAGCGCATCCGAGAATCGGCTTTGGTAGCCCTCCGGCGGGAGGGTGACGTCACCGACGATCACGCTCCGGTCCGTCTCGAACACGGCACGTTCGCGACGACGCTCGATGTGATCTTCATCGTTCATCGTTGCAGCGGGTATCGGTGTACCCCCGGATTTCCTCAACCGGACAAGCGTCCAGCCGCACTCTGCGTCGAATATCGGGGCGCCCGGATTCGAACCGGGGACCTCGGCCACCCAAAGGCCGCGCGCTACCAGGCTGCGCCACGCCCCGTCGCAAGCGATCTTAGGCTAGCTTCCCGGCGATGGCCGACGTGCGCCCGATCGACGCCCTGCACTACGACCTGGCGGTGGTCGGGTCGTTGCAGGACGTCGCCGCGCCTCCCTACGACGTGATCGACACGGATCAGCGAGCGGAGCTGCTCGGGCGCTCCCCCTACAACGCGGTCGCGATCGACCTGCCGAAACCGTACGGCGCCAGCGGCCCCCAGGAGACCGGCGGCGATCCCTACGCGGAGGCCGCCGAGAAGGTCGAGGCCTGGCGCGCGGCCGGTGCCCTGGTCGACGACCCCGAGCCGGCGATCTGGGCGATGACGCAGGACTACACCGCGCCCGACGGCTCAGAGCACACCCGCCACGGCATCCTGGTCAAGGTCCGGGTCGAGGAGTACGGCGCCGGAAAGGTCCGCCCCCACGAGCGGACCCTGCCCGGGCCGAAGAAGGACCGGCTCGACCTGACCCGCGCCACCCGCCTCAACCTCTCGCCGATCTTCTCGCTCAGCACCGAGGACGCCTGGCCGCTGGTCGAGCCGGCAACGGGCGGCGAGCCCTGGGGGGAGGTGACCGATGACGGTGGCACGGTGACGCGGGTCTGGCGGGTCGACGACCCTGCGATCCACGCGGCGGTCGCCGACCGGCTCGCGGGCGCCGAACTGCTGATCGCCGACGGCCATCACCGCTACGAGACCGCCCGCGCCTACCGCGACGAGATCGGTGGCGAGGGGGCCCATAACTACACGCTGATGGCGCTCACCGGCCTCGACGACCCGGGCCTCACCGTCTTCCCGACCCACCGCCTGCTCTCCGGCTTCGCCGCAGACCCCGAGCGCCAGCGGCAGCTCGGCGACGGCCTGCGCGAGCTCTTCGACGTGACCGAGGTCGAGATCGCCCACCTCGACCCCGCCGGCGAGGAGGGGGTCGGCGTCTTCGGCCTCTTCGACTCCTTCCACAAGCGCGGCTTCCGCCTGCGCCTGAAGGACACCGCCGAGCTGGACCGCCTGCTCGAGGGCAAGCCGGAGGCCTACCGCCGGCTCGACTCGGCGATCCTCGAGACCCTCGTCCTCAAGGGAATCGCCGGGATGAGCGACGACGACATCGCCGCCAAGCGCGGCATCGGCTATGCGAAGAACGTCCCCGACTCGCTCGCGCTGCTCGACGACGGCACCTACGACGTCGGCTTCTTCCTGCGTCCGATCCCCGTCGACCAGGTCCGCGCCGTCGCCGAAGGCGGCGAGAACATGCCACCGAAGTCGACCTACTTCTTCCCCAAGGTGCTCACCGGGCTGGTCTTCAACCCGGTCGGATGACGGCACGCGCTTAGGATGAGCGCGAGGTGAAGATCTACACCAAGAAGGGCGACGACGGGACCACCTCGCTCTGGTACGGCGGGCGGGTGCCAAAGCACCACGGGCGCACCGAGGCCTACGGCTCGCTCGACGAGGCCTGTTCGGCGTTGGGCGTCGCCCGCGCTCTCTGCGGAGCCGAGGAGGCGGGGCTGGCGGCCGACATCCTCCGCCTGCAGGACGACCTCTTCGTCGCCGGGGCCGAGCTTGCCACCGCTCCCGAGGCCGCCGAGCGGCTCGAAGACGGGGTCAGCCGGACCACCGAGGAGATGGTGACCACCGCCGAGGAGCGGATCGACCACTACATGTCCCAGGTCGACCTGCCGCCGAAGTTCGTCATCCCCGGCGGCAACCCGCTCTCGGCCCAGCTCGACGTCGCCCGCACGGCGATCCGCAGGGCCGAGCGGCGCATCTCCGTCCTCGGCGAAGCCGGCGAGCTGAACGGCGACACCGTGATTCACCTCGTCAACCGGGCCTCCGACCTCGCCTACGCGATGGCCCGCTTCGCCGACGTCGACGACCCGGCCCTGTTCGAGGGCAGGGGCAAGTAGTAGGGCGCGACGCGATGGACCTGGGGCTCGGTGGGCGCGGCTGCGTGGTGACCGGCGCCGGTCGCGGCATCGGTCGCGAGACCGCGCGGCTGCTCTGCGCAGAGGGGGCGAACGTGCTGCTGGTCGCTCGCACAGAGAGTCGTCTGGCCGCTGCCGCCGAGGAGGCCACCGCCGCCGGCGCCGAGGCCGGCGGAAGCGCCCAGACCCTCAGCCTCGACGTCACCGCAGGGGACGCAGGCGGGCGGATGCTGGCGGAGGCGACCGAGCGCTTCGGCGCCCTCGACGTGCTGGTCAACAACGCCGGCGCCGCCAGCTGGCGCGACCTCGACGACGTGCCCGACGAGGACTGGCGGGCGCAGTACGAGCTGAGCGTGATGGCGCCGCTGCATGCGATGCGCGCGGCCGCCCCCGCGATGGCCGAGCGTGGCTGGGGCCGCGTCGTCAACGTCTGCTCGACGGCAGGCAAGCGCCCCTCCTCGGCGATGCCCGAGTACTCGGTGGCGAAGGCGGCCGAGCTCTCCCTCTCCCGCCTCTTCGCCGACCGCTACGCGAAGCAGGGCGTTCTGGTCAACGCGATCTGCCCCGGCCCGGTCGAATCGGAGATGTGGATGGAGCCGGGCGGCCTGCTCGACCAGTCGCAGGAGCTGTCCGGGGCGGCGAGCCGCGAGCAGGCCCTGGAGGCGACCGGCTCGAAGCGGCCGATCGGCCGGCTCGCCCGGGTCGGCGAGATCGCCGCGGCGATCGTCTTCCTCTGCTCCGAGCGCGCCTCCTACGTCAGCGGCGCCGCCTGGTCGGTCGACGGGGGCACCGTCCAGGTGATCATCTGAGGCGGGAGGTCGATGCCGCCGTCCTGCTGCCGCTCTACGGCTGGCCGCAGGAGCCGGGACTGGTCTTCACCGAGCGACGGGCGGACCTGCGACGCCACGCCGGCGAGATCTCCTTTCCCGGCGGCCGCCGGGACGAGCAGGACGCCGACCTGACCGCCACCGCGCTGCGCGAGTCGGAGGAGGAGATCGGCCTCGACCCGGCGCTGGTCGAGATCGGCGAGGCCCTGCCGCCGACCGCGACCTTCGTCACCGGCTATCGCATCCACCCCTTCGTCGGTCGCATCCCCCATCCCGGGGAGCTCGGCCTGCGACCGAACCCCGCCGAGGTCGAGACCGTGCTCAGCTTCTCGCTGGAGGCACTGCGGGACAGCTACGAGATGCGCCGCCTGATCCGCCGCGGCGTCCCCATCCACACCCCCACCTACAAGGTGGGGGGACACATCATCTGGGGCGCCACGGCACGGATCCTCGGCGACCTGCTCGACCGCCTCGGCTAGCTCGGCCCCCCCACGGGCTGGGGGACGATGCGGATGTAGGGGCGCGGCTCCTCCCAGCCATCCGGATAGATCTCCTTTGCCTCCTCGTTGGAGACAGAGCCGCCGATGATCACGTCATCGCCCTGCTGCCACTGCGCCGGGGTTGCGACTTTGTGCTGCGCCGTGAGCTGGAGCGAGTCGATCACGCGGAGGACCTCGTCGAAGTTGCGCCCGGTCGTCATCGGGTAGACGAGGATGAGCTTGACCTTCTTGTCCGGGCCGATGACGAAGACGTTGCGCACGGTCTGATTGTCGGCGGGCGTGCGATCGGCAGGGTCGCCGGACACGTCGCCCGGCAGCATCCCGTACAGCTTCGAGACCTTGAAGTCAGCGTCGCTGATGATCGGATAGTTCGGCGCCGTCCCCTGGGTCTCCTCAATGTCGCTCGCCCACTCGTCGTGCTTGTCGAGCGGGTCGACCGAGAGGCCGATGACCTTCACGTTGCGGCTCTTGAAGTCGGGCTCGATCTTCGCCATGTAGCCGAGCTCCGTCGTGCAGACCGGCGTGAAGTCCTTCGGATGGGAGAAGAGAATCGCCCAGGAGTCGCCGACCCAATCGTGGAACCTGATCGAGCCCTGGGTTGTGGCGGCCTCGAAGTCCGGTGCTGTCTCACCTAGTTGCAGGGCCATTGAACTACTCCTTTCGCCCCTGTCGGGGACAGATCACGTTAATTCCTATCTGAGTTTACTGAATTGGATTCGTGGGCGGGCGCTAGGACCTCCAAAGCCGCCTCCGTCATCGCTGTGGACCAGGTGACCGGATCGCTCGGATCGGCCCGCACGATCCTGATCGGTATGCGCCAGGTCGCCGCGGCTGCGCTGACGACGTCCTCGCCTCCCAGGAGGAGGCGCGTCCCGATCGAGCCCGCCGCCTCGTAGACGAAGCCCCGCACCGGGGTGTCGACGAGCTTCTCCAGCACCCGTTCCAACCGCGGGCCGTGGATCGCCGCGATCGTCTCCGCATCCCCCCGGGCAGAACCGAGCAGCCAGTGGACGACGGTGACGTCGCCGACCATGTCGAGCAACGTGGCAGGGCGGTCGGGGTCGGCGAGCGCCGGCTCGATCCCGGCGACCTCGATCGCCGCCATGCCCTCCCGGCTCCGGGTGGTTCCCCGCACCTCCCAGCCCTCGCCGCGCAACCGCTCCCCCAACAGCCTGCCGCGGCAGCCGCAACCGACGATCAGCGCCCGTGCCAAAGCCCTCGCCTACGCTTCTTCGAAACGGGCGCGTTCGCGCATGAGATCGCGCTCCTCTTCCGCCACTTCGCGCTGCAGGTCCGCCTCGTTCATCTCCGGGGCACCGCGGCGGCGGCGCATCTCGTTCTGCGCCTCGATCATCTGACGGATGTCGTCGATTTCGTTCTGCGCCTCGACTTCGGGGGAGCGGGTCGGCTTCCAGTCGATCAGGTCGGCATCGCTACCGGGGTAGAAGCGGCCGACGACGACCAGGACGCCGATCAGGAAGGCGAGCATGGCGACCGTTGCCAGGACGAAGCCCACGAGAAGAGGATACGCGGGGCCCCTCTGAGCCCTACGCCCTGTTTAATCCGCGGCGATGCCTGAGGCCTACGTAGTCGATGCGGCCCGCACGCCGATGGGCGCCTACCGCGGCGCGCTCTCCGAGGTGCGCCCGGATGACCTCGCCGCCCACGTAATCTCGGCGCTGGTCGAGCGCAGCGGCGCCGACCCCGAGCGGATCGTCGACGTCTACTTCGGCGCCGCCAACCAGGCCGGCGAGGACAACCGCGACGTGGCGCGGATGGGGGCTCTGCTCGCCGGCCTGCCGGCGAGCGTTCCCGGCGCGACCGTCAACCGGCTCTGCGCCTCCGGCCTGGAGGCGGTCAACGCCGCCACCCGCGCGGTCAAGCTGGGTGAGGGCGACCTCTACCTGGCGGGAGGGGTCGAGTCGATGAGCCGCGCGCCGTGGGTGGTTGCCAAGCCCGAGCGCGGCCTGCCGCGTGGCGAGCAGACGATGCACGACACGACGCTGGGCTGGCGCCTTGTCAACCCGCGCATGGCCGAGCTGGGCGTCTCGACCGAGTCGATGGGAGAGACCGGCGAGAACGTCGCCGAACGCTACGGAGTCAGCCGCGAGGACCAGGACGCCTTCGGCCTGCGCAGCCACCAGCGCGCCGTGGCCGCCGCCGAGGCAGGGGTCTTCGCTGAGGAGATCGTCCCGATCGAGTCGCCGCGCGGGCGCGAGACCGTCACCGTCGAGGCCGACGAGGGCCCTCGCCCCGACGCCTCGCTGGAGAAGATGGCCAAGCTGCGCCCCGCCTTCCGCGACGGCGGGACAGTGACCGCCGGCAATGCCTCCACCCTCAACGACGGAGCCGCCTGCACGCTGATCGCCTCGCAGGCCGGAGTCGAGGCCCTTGGCGCCGAGCCCCTCGCCCGTGTCGTCTCCTTCGGCGTCGCCGGGGTCGACCCCGCGTATATGGGCATCGGCCCCGCCGTCGCCGTACCCCGCGCCCTCGCAGCGGCCGGCCTCTCGCTCGAGGAAATCGACCTGATCGAGCTCAACGAGGCCTTCGCCTCGCAGGTGCTCGCCTGCGCCCGCGAGCTGAGGATCGAGGAGGAGCGCCTCAACGTCAACGGCGGCGCGATCGCCCTCGGCCACCCGCTCGGCTGTTCCGGCGCCCGCCTCGCCACAACCCTGGTCCGCGAGCTGCGCCGCCGCGGCGGCCGCTACGGGATCGCCACCATGTGCGTCGGCGTCGGGCAGGGGCTGGCAACGGTCTTCGAAGCCGTCTGAGGTAGCCTCGCCGCGCCGATGACGAGCGACTTCAGAGAGCTGGCCAGCGTCGACGGGACGATCTCCCCCACCGTCGAGGCGATGGTGCCTCTGCGCGATGACGGCCTCTATCGCGGCGACGGCGCCTTCGAGGTGATCCGGCTCTACGGGGGGCGCGCGTTCGCGCTCGGCGACCACATCGACCGGCTCGAGCGCTCGGCCGCGGCGATCGAGCTGGGATTCGACCGGGCGGCGCTGGCGCGCGAGATCGAGGCGCTGCTCGGCGAGGCCGGCGACACCGACGGGCAGCTGCGGCTGATCGTCACCCGCGGCGGGCGGCGAATCGCCGCCACCGAGCCGCTGCCGCCCCACGCCGAGACGCTGCGGCTCGCCACCGTCACCTACAGCCCGACGGAGATCCTCAACGGAGTCAAGTCGCTCTCCTACGCGGCCAACATGGAGGCGACCCGGCTCGCCAAAGGGCGTGGCGCCGACGAGGCTGTCCTCGTCCGCCCCGACGGAACAGTCCTCGAGGCGCCGACCTCGGCGCTCTTCTGGGTCTCGCCCGAGGGGGGCCTGCGGACGCCGGCCCTCGACGTTGGCGTGCTCGAGTCGATCACCCGAGACCGGCTGGTCAAGGCGCTGCACGTGGAAGAGGGGCCCTGGCAGCTGGACGACCTCCGCGCGGCGAGCGAGGCCTTCCTCGCCTCGACCACGCGCGAGATCCAGGCGGTCGCCGCGATCGACGGCGCCCAGCTGCCGGCCGCGCCGGGCCCGCGCACCCGCGAGGCGCAGGAGGCCTTCGCGGCGACCCTGGGCAAGGAACTTCCGTAAGCGAGATGTGTCCCGAGACACCGAGAAAGCAGGGGTAGATGGACTTCCAGTTGACCGATGAGCAGAAGCTGATCTCCGAGGCGGCGCGCGAGTTCGCCGACCGGGAGATCCTCCCGCGGGTGCGAGAGAACGACCGCGCCGCCCGCTTCGACCGCGAGCTGGCGAGCAAGCTGGGCGAGGTCGGCTACCTGGGCGCACCCGTCGCCGAGGCCTACGGGGGCCGGGGCCTCGACTACATCGGCTACGGGCTGATCGTCGAGCAGGTCGGCCGAGCCGATTCCTCCGCTCGCACCGTCGTCTCGGTGCAGACCTCGCTCGTCGCCGGCTCGATCGAGCGCTGGGGCAGCGAGGAGCAGAAGCAGCGCTGGCTGCCCCGGCTCTGCTCGGGCGAGGCGCTGGGCTGCTTCGGCCTCACCGAGCCAGACACCGGCTCCGACGCCGCCAACCTGCGCACCCGGGCGACGAGGACCGACTCCGGCTGGTCGATCAGCGGCCAGAAGATGTGGATCTCGCTCGGCAACTTCTCCGAGGTGGCGCTGATCTTCGCCCAGACGGACCCGGCCAAGAAGCACCGAGGCCTCGCCTGCTTCCTCGTCCCCACCGACAGCGACGGCTTCACCTCCCAGGAGATACACGGCAAGCTCGGCCTACGCTCCTCCGACACCGCCGAGCTCTCGCTGGACCAGGTCGAGGTCGGCGCGGACGCGATGCTCGGTGAGATCGGCGACGGCTTCAAGGTCGCGATGAGCGCCCTCGACAACGGCCGCTACAGCGTCGCCGCGGGCTGCGTCGGGATCTGCGACGGCTGCGTCGACGCCTCGGTGCAATACGCGCAGGAGCGCAAGCAGTTCGGCGTCCCCCTCGCCCGCTTCCAGCTCGTACAGGAGATGATCGCCGACATGATCCTCAAGCGAGACGCCTCACGGATGCTGGTCTATCGCGCCGGCATGCTCAAGGACGAAGGCAAGCCGAACACGATGGAGACCTCGGTGGCGAAGCTGTACGCGACCGAGTCGGCGGTCGAGTGCGCGAACCTGGCGATCCAGGTACATGGGGGCGCCGGCTATGTCGACGACTACCCGGTCGAGCGCTACCTGCGCGACGCCCGGGTGACGACCCTCTACGAGGGGACTTCGCAGATCCAGAAGCTGATCATCGGGCGCGCCGCCACGGGGGTGAACGCGATGACGCCCCTATGAGCCGAGCGAATGAACGTCACAGTCTGATTCTTCGTGAAATGAGCGAGGCGAATGCTCGATATTGGGGGCCGAATGAGTGATCTGGTTCAGTCAACCCTCGACGGCAACGTCGCGCTGCTACGCCTCAACCGGCCCGAGGCCCGCAATGCCCTCTCGCCGGAGGTGATGGAGCGACTCGTCTCCGAGCTGGAGCGGCTCGATCCCAACCCCGAGGTGCGCTGCATCGTGATCGCCGGCTCCGACGAGGTCTTCGCCGCCGGTGCCGACATCAAGGCGATGAGCGAGCGCAGCTTCGCCGAGGCCCTCTACCACCCGGCGGCGGGGTTCTGGAAACGGGTCGCGGCGATCAAGACACCGCTGATCGCCGCCGTCTCCGGCTGGGCGCTGGGCGGAGGCTGCGAGCTGGCGCTCGCCTGCGACATGATCGTCGCCTCCGATACGGCCAGCTTCGGCCAGCCGGAGATCACCCTGGGGATCATCCCGGGCGGCGGCGGCACCCAGCGCATCGCAAGGGTGGTAGGCAAGCAGCGCGCGATGGAGTTCGTGCTGACCGGCCGCCGCTTCGATGCGGAGACGGCGCGAGAGCTCGGGCTCGTCAACCGGGTCGTGGAGGGGGGTGGCTGGCTCGAGGCCGCGCTGGAGCTGGCACGGACGGTCGCGAATCGACCACCGATCGCGACCAGGCTCGCCAAGCAGGCGGTGATCGCCGCCGAGGAGACGGCGCTCTCGGTCGGACTGGAGAGCGAGCGGCGTCTTTACGAGCTGGCGATGGCGACCGAGGACCGGGTCGAGGGCATGCGGGCCTTCCTCGAGAAGCGCGATCCGGAGTTCAGAGGACGGTGACGATCGAGCGCATCGGCGTCGTCGGCGCCGGCACGATGGGCGCCGGGATCGCGCAGATCGCTGCGCTCGGGGGCTACGAGACGAGGCTGCACGACCCGATCTCGGCGGCGCTCGAGGCGGGGGTGGAGCGACTGCGGGACGCGCTGGCGAAGGGAGTCGCGAGGGGGCGGTGGAGCGAGGAGGAAGCCGACGCGGCGAGCGCCCGCGTGGGAGCGGCCCCGAGCATCGGCGACCTCGCCGGCTGTGAGCTGGTGATCGAGGCCGCACCCGAGGACCTGGCGCTGAAGCGGGAGCTGTATGCGGCCCTGGCAGATGCCTGCGGGCCGAGGGCGATCCTCGCGTCCAACACGTCGTCCCTGCCGGTGACGGCGATCGCCGAAGGGGTGCCGAATCCGGAGCGGATCGTCGGAATGCACTTCTTCAACCCGCCGGCGCTGATGAAGCTTGTCGAGGTTGTGGCGACAGCCGACTCTGCCTCCGACGCGCTCGACGCCACGGCGGAGGCCGGCGAGCGGATGGGCCGCACGCCGATCCGCGCCAAGGACAGCCCCGGCTTCATCGCCAACCGCCTGGCCCGCCCCTTCTCTCTGGAGTCGCTGCGGATGCTCGCCGAGGGAGTCGCCGACGTCGCCACGATCGACCGCGTCTGCCGCCTCGGCGGCGGCTTCCGGATGGGCCCGTTCGAGCTGATCGACCTGATCGGGCTCGACGTCAACCTCAGCGTCGCCCGCTCGTTCTACGCCCAGGGAGGCGCGCCCGAGCGCTGGCGCCCCAGCCCGATCCAGGAAGAGCTGGTCGAGGAAGGCCGCCTGGGGCGCAAGAGCGGCCATGGCTTCTACGACTACGACGACGCTCCCAACGCCAACTCCGCTGTGCCCTCCCAGCAATCCGTGCGGCAAAGGAACGGCGAAGCGACCGGGATCACGCTGGATCCCGAGGAGCTGGCGAAGATCGACCCCGCCGCGCCTCACATCCTTCCCCGCCTGGTCGCCCAGATCGCCAACGAGGCCGCCTTCGCGCTCGCAGAGGAGGTCGGCTCCCCGGCCGATATGGATACGGCGATGCGGCTCGGCTTCAACTGGCCGCTCGGCCCGTTGGAGCTCACGAGCCTGATCGGCGCCGGGCGTGCGGTGGCGTTGCTCGAGGGGTTGCGAGAGGAGCAGGGCGAGGCCTACCGCCCGGCGCCGCTGCTTCTCGCCGGAGCGGAGCGAGCCCGATGAGCGGCCTCCGCAGTCCGGCAAGCGACCACATCGCCGCGCAGAACAGAGCCGCGCGGGAGACGCTGCCGTTCGCGGACGAGGCCGACTTCACCGACGCGCGACGCGGCCTGGTCGCGCCCTTCGAGCCGGCCCTGGTCGAGAACGATCGGGGCAGGACGGTTTGGGAGCTGGAGTCCTACGGCTTCCTCGATGACGACCCGCCCGCCACGGCTCATCCGAGCCTCTGGCGACAGGGGCGGCTGAGTCGCATCGCGGGCCTGTTTGAGCTGGCGCCGGGCCTCTACCAGCTGCGCGGCTTCGACCTCTCCAACATGCACGTGGTCGAGGGTGACGAGGGGATAGTCGTGATCGACCCGCTGGTCTCCGCCGAGACCGC
The DNA here is from genome assembly GCA_963838035.1 of uncultured Solirubrobacterales bacterium. GTDB lineage: Bacteria > Actinomycetota > Thermoleophilia > Solirubrobacterales > 70-9 > CAVVNN01. The sequence continues at coordinate 103,295 of CAWIPM010000006.1, read as the reverse complement.
CTCGGCGGCGCTGGCCCTCTACCGCGAGCACCGTGGCGAGCGGCCCGTCACCGGCCTTCTCTACACCCACAGCCACGTCGATCATTTCGGCGGCGCCAGGGGCATCGTCTCCGAGGAGGAGATCGGCGAGCGCGACATTCCGATCCTCGCCCCTGCGGGGTTCCTCCATCACGCGGTCAGCGAGAACGTATTCGCCGGCCCGGCGATGGGCCGGCGCGCCGGCTACATGTACGGCGCGCTGCTCGCCCGCGGCGCGGACGGACAGGTCGGCTCCGGCCTCGGGCAGACAACCTCGCTGGGCACGATCACCTTGATCCCACCGACACTCGACGTCACCGAGACCGGCCAGGAGGAGGTGGTCGACGGGGTTCGGATGGTCTTCCAGTTGACGCCTGGGACCGAGGCGCCGGCGGAGATGAACATCCACTTCCCTGCGAGTCGGGCCCTCTGCATTGCCGACAACGCCGTCCACTCGATGCACAACATCCTCACTCCGCGCGGCGCCCTTGTGCGCGACCCGCGCATCTGGGCCCACTACCTGGAGGAGGCGGTCGAGTTGTTCGGGGCCGACTCGGAGGTGCTCTTCTCCGGCCATCATTGGCCGTATTGGGGCCGGGACCGGATCGTCGACTACCTCGAGAAGCAGTGTGATCTCTATCGCTACCTTCACGATCAGACCCTGCGCCTGCTCAACAAGGGCCACACCGGACCCGAGATAGCCGAGCTGATCGAGCTGCCGCCGAGTCTGGCCCAGGAGTGGCACTGCCGCGAGTACTACGGCTCCATCAGCCACAACGTGAAGGCGATCTACCAGCGCTACATGGGCTGGTTCGACGGCAACCCCGCTCACCTCTGGGAGCACCCGCCGGTCGAGCAGGCGCAGCGCTACCTCGAGTTCATGGGCGGCGCCGAGGCCGTGCTTGAGAAGGCACGCGAGTCCTTCGAGGCGGGCGACTACCGCTGGGTCGCCGAGGTGGTCAACCGGGTCGTCTTCGCCGAGCCGGAGAACGGGGCAGCGCGGAACCTGCAGGCCGATGCTCTCGAGCAGCTCGGCTACGGAGCGGAAAACGCGAGCTGGCGAAACTTCTTCCTGATGGGAGCCAGGGAGTTGCGCGAGGGGATCTCCGTGATGCCGACAGCGACCGCGCCTGCCGACGTGCTCGCCCACCTCAGTGTCAGCCAGCTGCTCGACGCGATGGCGATCCGCCTCGATGGCCCCCGGGCCTGGGGCCACGGACTGAGGATCGACTGGGTCGTCACCGAACCCGACGAGGAGCACGCGATCACGGTGCGAAACGGAGTTCTCAGCCACCGCAGTGGCAGGCATGAGCCGAAGGCCGACGCGGGGCTTGTCATCGAGCGTGAGGGGCTCGACCAGCTGCTGCTCAAAACCGCAGACATCGGCGAGCTGGCCGAGAGCGGGCGCCTTCGCGTGGAGGGTGACGGCTCCAAGCTCGGCGAGCTGCTCGACCTGCTGGATGAGCCAGATCCGGGCTTCGCGATCGTCACGCCGGACTGACATTCCGCGGGCTCAGAGGCGCCTGGGGTCCCTACCCGGGCAGCTGCGCCTGGCTGCGATGCGCAAGCGCCACGGCCATCGCGCCATCGCCAACCGCTCCCCCAACTCGGCGGGGCGAACCGTGGCGCACGTCGCCCGCGGCGAAAAGGCCGGGGACGCTGGACTCCAAAGCGAGCGGATCGCGGTCCAGCGGCCACTCTGCGGGGCGCTTTCCGTCTCGGATCAGGTCGGGGCCGGTGAGGATGAAGCCCTTCGGCCCAACTCGAACTCCGGTCTCGTCGGCCCAGCCGGTGCAGGGCTTGCCCCCGATACAGAGGAACATGGCCGTGGCCTCGAGGCGCCCGACCTCGCCATCCTCATCCCGCACCTCGACGACGGCCAGCAGCCCCTCCTCGGCCTCGACCCCGACTACCTCGCTGCGCAGGCGCACGACGATGCCGGGATGGACCTCGATGCGCTCCACCAGATACGCCGACATCGACTTGCCGAGGGCGTCGCCGCGGACCAGCATCGTCACGCGCGCCCCCGCATTTGCAAGGTTCATCGCGGCCTGGCCGGCCGAGTTGCCCGCCCCGACGACGATCACGTCCTCGTCCCCACACTGAGCAGCCTCGCTGCGGCCGGCCCCGTAGTAGATGCCGCAGCCGAGCAGGTCCTTCACCCCGTCCACCTCGAGCCGCCGCCACTCCATCCCCGGCGCGACGATCATCATCTCCGCCTCGACCCGGTAGCCGCCGTCCAGGTCAAGCTCGAAGGCCCCGCTGCCGTTGCGACGGCTGCCCGCGATGCCGCGCAGGAGGATCAGCTCCGCGCCGAAGCGCTCCGCCTGCCGGCCCGCGCGCCGCGCCAGCTCGGCGCCTCCGATCCCCTCCGGGAAGCCGAAGAAATTCTCGATCAGAGAAGTGTGCGACGCCTGGCCACCCGGCACGTCGCGCTCCAGCACGACGGTGGAGAGCCCGTCCGAAGCCGCGTAGACGGCCGCGGCAAGGCCCGCGGGCCCGGCGCCGACGATCGCGATGTCATAGGAGGACCGCGACGGAGGCCTGTGCTGGCCCCATGCCTGTGCGACGCGCTCGACAGAGGCCGGGGAGATCGCCGTCTCGTCATCGATCAGGACGGGCAGCTCTGCGCCCGCCATCCCGTGCGCGGCAAGCGCCTGCTCGGCGGCCGGCGACCCTGCCTCCAGCCACTCGAACGGTTGGGCGATCCGGGTGAGGAAATCGCGCAGCCGGTGATCCTCGACGCCCAGTCGATGGCCGACGACGCGGACGGACGGACGGATCGGGCTCATCAGCGCCGCAGCCGAAACATCAGCTCATCGACGTAGCACCAGCTCCAATCCTCCCCGGGCTCCGCGGAGCGGACAATCGGATGCCCCGTCTCCCGGTGATGGGCCGTGGCGTGTTTTCCCTCTGAGTTGTCGCAGCACCCGATGTGCCCGCAGCCCTGGCACATCCGCAGGTGCACCCACCGCATCCCGAGCGCCAGGCACTCCTCGCAGCCGAGATCGCCGGCGGGCAGGTCGAGGACCTGAACGGAGTCGAGGTGGGTGCAGGTGGAGGCCGTGAGGCGACCTTAGCCGATGGCCCCTGCCGATCGAGATCGCTTGACGGAGACAGCGGACGGGTGTAGACCACGACTGCGGGAGGGCCGTCCCACCTACAGAGACCGGAGGTCCATGATGAGCAGAGTGATGGCGGACTGCCGCCGCTTTGAGAGCGAAAGCAACTGCACGCTGACTATCGTCGGCGAGGAGGACGAGGTGGTGGCCACCGCCGCTCTTCACGCCGCAGCCGTCCATGGGCACGAGGACACCCCGGAGCTGCGCGAGCAGCTTCGCGGCATGCTCGAGCCCGAGGCCGCCTACACACCAGGCGAGCGCCAGCCTGAAGCGTTCCCCGGCTAAGCGCCGGGAGTCGGGGCGATCTCGACGGGCTCGCCGCCGGGCATCCAGTGGGCCTCCGCCATCGGCGGGGTGTCGCGGAGGTACCACTCGGCGTCGAGGGCGCCCATGCAGCCGGTGCCGGCGGCTGTGACCGCCTGTCGGTAGGTACGGTCGACGACGTCGCCGACGGCGAAGACCCCGCCGAGGTTGGTCTTGGTCGAGCCCGGCTCGGTGACGATGTAACCGTCCTCGTCGGTGGCGAGCAGGCCGCTGACGATCTCCGATTTGGGGATGTGGCCGATCGCGACGAAGGCGCCGTCGGCCTCGACGTCCTCCTGCGCGCCGGTCTCGGCGTTGCGCAGGCGGACATGGCCCAGCTTGCCGTCGTCACCGGCGACGAACTCCTCGACAACGAAGGGAGCCTTGAAGTCGATGTTGGGCCGCTCCCTGGCGCGGTCCTGCATGATCTTCGAGGCGCGGAACTCGTCGCGGCGGTTGACCACCGTCAGCTCGCCGGCGTACTTGGAGATGAAGATCGAGTCCTCCATCGCCGAGTCCCCGCCGCCGATCACGAGCACCCGCTGGCCTTTGAAGAAGGCCCCGTCGCAGACGCCGCAGGTGGAGACGCCGCGGCCCCCGAGCTCCATCTCCCCGGGGACGCCGAGCCGGCGCGGCTCCGCCCCCATCGCCAGGATCACGGTCTTCGCCCTGTGCTCCTCGTCGCCGAGGAAGACCCTCTGCACGCCCCCGTCGGATAGCTCGACCCGGTCGACGTCGTCGGTGACGAAACGGGTCCCGAAGCGCTCGGCCTGGGCCCTGAACTGGCCCATCATCTTCGGGCCCATGATCCCCTCTGGATAGCCCGGGTAGTTCTCGACGTCGGTCGTGTTCTGCAGCTGACCTCCCCACTGGAATCCCTCGAAGACAAGTGGCTCGAGGTTGGCGCGCGCGGTATATAGCGCCGCCGTATAGCCGGCGGGCCCACCGCCGACGACGATCACGTTCTCGACTTTCTTCTCAGCCATCTTTCGCCGCCTAAGAGTATTACTTTACTTTTTATAGTACCTACCGGGTCAACCGCCGCAACTCACCCGGCGGCCGGCTCAAGCTCCGACTCCGCGGCTGGGGCCCGGTCGATCGGCAGTCCATTCTCCTCCCACTCGGCGACCTTTTTGCGGAGCTGGAAGAAGGCGGCGACGCCGAACGGGATCGGCATCCAGAAGGCGACCAGCCGGTAGATCAGGACCGCCGGGAAGATCGTGTCCTCGGGCAGGCCGAAGAGGACGAAGGCGCCGATCATCCCCGCGTCGACCGCCCCCACTCCGGCCGGGGCGAGCGGGAAGAGGTTGGCGACCATGCCGAGGAAGAAGCCCTGGACGACGACGGCGAGAGGGACGTGGACGCCGAAAGCATGGAAGGAGGCCCAGAGGATGCCGATGTTGGCGGCCCAGAACCCAGCGGCGCCGATCACGGCGAGCCCGCCGCGCGAAGGGTGGGCGAAGAGGCCGAGCGCGAACCTGAAACCCTCCCCTACCGTCGTCGGCACCCTGGCGACGGCATGGGCTATCGAGCGGCCGCGCTCCCCGCGCAGGAACGGCGCGACCCGCCGCTCCAGGTCCGACGGGATCAGGGCGATCAACACGCCGACGACGAGCAGCAGGCCGGCGACCGCGGCCGGGACGATCGTCAGCTCGACGGAGTGGTTGCCGTGGAGGACGCCGGTGCGCAGCAGCACGCCGAAGACGATCAACGCGATCGGGTAGAAGGCGTAGTGCAGGGTGAGGAAGGCGACCATCCGCCGCGCCACGTCGCGACGGCGCATTCCTGCCTTGCGCAGCGCCCAGAAGGTGAGGGCGATCCCCCCGGCGCCGGCCGCGGAGAAGAGCAGGGTCGCCGCCAGGCCGGCCATGTTGATCTCGTAGGTCTCGACCCAGGTGAGCGGCAGGGCCCTGCCGCCGACGACCGCCTTGAAGAGCGCGATGTAGGTCGCAAAGGCGAGGACGTTGAAGCCGATCGCGACGACGATCCAGACCGGATCGGCTTCGTCGAGCTTGCCGAGCGCGTCGCCCAGCCCGACCAACTTGGGGAAGAGGAAGTAGATCCCGACCAGAAGCGCGAGGACGACCACCACCGTCTGCGCCAGGCGTCGCGTGGTGAAGATCGGCAGCTCGACGGTCTCGTTGCCATTCGCCGAGTCCTCCGGAGACACCCCTGGGACGCTACCCGCTCGCGAGGCGCTCCATGAGCTGCAGGGCCCCGTTCACCCGCCGGACGAGCGGCTCGGCCAGCGGCTCCCCGCGCCTGACGACGCCGACCAGAAGCGCTCCGGCGGCGAGGTCGGTGACGTAATGCTCTCCCAGGTAGACGAGGGCGAAGCCGAGGCTGAGCGCGTAGCCCCAGCCGAGGGCGCCCTCGACACGCCCGGCCTCCGAAAGGGAGAGCGCCGCCGTCAGCGCCGTGGCGAAGTGAAGGGAGGGCATCGCCGCCCAGGGGTTGCCGCCGAGCGCACCGTACATCCCCGGCCAGACCGAGCCCCAGGTCTCCTCTCCCACCTCGACCATGATCCGCCGCACCTCTTCGCCGGTCAGCCCCTGCTCGGAGGACCACCACGGAGGCGCCGTGGGGGCGGCGAAGTAGACGGCGCAGCCCAGGTCGAAGACCGCGGCCATCTGGCGCCCCGCTCGCGGGAAGCGCTCGTTGTGGCGGAGCAGGATCAGGACCAGGGCCAGGTAGGGCTCAAGGAACCAGAGCCAGTGGACCCAGGTGAGCGTGCGGTCCAGCGTCTTCACGCCACGAAAGCGCGAGAGGGCACGTTGAAGGCGCGCATTGGGGAGGCGGCCCCCGCCGAGGACACGGTCGACCGCGATCGGGTAGCCGCTGCGCAGCCGGTGGCGCAGTCGCTCCGGGTCGTCGTAGGGGATCTCGTGGACCACTATGAAGGCCCACATCTGCAGCGCGAAGAGGGCGACGTCCCGCTTCTTGGAGCGCGGCATCAACACCGAGAGTGCCAGGGGGCCCCCGGCGCAGGCGGCGATCGCCGCCGGAGTGGGGACCTGGAGGCGACGGCGTAGCAGCGGCACCGCCACCGCGGCGGCCAGTGCCGCCGCTGCCCCGGCGCGCACCGCCGCCCGAAGCGTCGGGGATGGGCGAGATCGCCTCCGCATAGGGTCGGCGAGTATAGGTCGGCGCTGCACCCCGGGAGCCACGGCGCGCCGCCGCGATGGCTGGCTACGTGATTAGAATGGCCGCGCTTTGGCGCCCCACTCTCCTGGCACCGACCAGATCGACACGCTGCTTTGGATCGGCCTCGCCGCCGCGGCGATCGTCGTCGTCGCGGTCAACGTCGCGCTGATCTACACCGTGCGCCGCTATCGGGGCGAGCGGGGCGACGAGCCGCGGCCGGCGAGCCGCGGCCGGCGGATCCAGTTCCGGGTCGGCGCGGCGCTGACCGTCTTCGCCGTGGCGATCCTGGTCCTCAGCATCATCTACACCGAAAGGTCTCGCCAGATGCCGGCGACCGGGCCGGCCGGCCTCGCCGCCGCCCACTCCCGACCGCTGAGGATCGAAGCGACCGGCCAGCAGTGGCTGTGGCGCTACGACTACCCCAACGGAGCCTTCTCCTACTACAAGCTGGTCGTCCCGGTCGACACCGCCGTCGTCCTCGACCTCGTCTCCACCGACGTCGTCCACACATGGGACGTCCCCGACCTCTCCGGCAAGCGCGACGCGGTGCCCGGCAAGGTCAACGAGGTCGTCTTCCGGGCCGACGAAGAAGGGACCTTCGACGGCCAGGCCGCGACCCTGTCGGGGCAGGCCTATGCGGCGATGCGGACTGCGGTCGAAGTCGTCTCCCCGGAGAAATACAAAGCCTTCGTGAAGCGGCAGAAGGCCGAGATCGAAGCGGCCCAGAAACGCGTGGTCGGCCAGATCCAGAACGGAGAAGTCCCATGAGCGGAGCCGAGGCGCGCCCAGAGCTCGTCACCGAAGGCTTCCCGCAGCGGCGCCCGCGCTGGGTCGAACTCGCCACCAGCGCAGACCACAAGGACGTCGGCCGCATCCTCGTCACCGCCGCGCTGGGATTTCTCTCCCTCGCCCTGCTCGAGCTGCTGCTGATGAGGCTGCAGCTCGCGGTGCCGGAGAACACCTTCCTCCCCCCCGTCACCTTCAACCGGATGCTCTCCCTCTATGGGGCGACGGCGATCTTCTTATTTGCCATCCCGCTCGCGCTGGGTCTCTTCTACTACGTGGTGCCGCTGCAGATCGGCGCCCGGGGGACCGCCTTGCCGCGGCTCGGCCAGCTCGGCGTCTGGCTCTACATCGCCGGAGCGACGGTGCTCTACGCCGGCTACCTTTTCACCCCGTCGGAGGCCGGCGTCAACCCACTGGCCCCGCTCTCCGAGCTGGCCTTCCTCTCCAACAACGGGGTCGATGCCTGGGCCACGGCAAGCGGCCTGGCAACGCTCGGCTTCGTCCTGATCGCGATCGACCTGGTGACCACGATTCGCAACATGCGCGCCCCGGGGATGGCCTGGCGGCGGCTGCCGGTCTTCGCATGGGCCGGAGCGATCTCCTCCTGGCTGCTGCTCGTGATCGGCCCGGTGATGCTGGCGGCGATCACGATGCTGATGATCGATCGCAACTTCGGCGGGACCTTCTTCGCCGACGGCGCCGGCGGGGCGCCCCTGCTCTGGCAGCACCTGAGCTGGATCTTCTACACCGGCGCATACATGCTGATCCTGATCGCGGCCTTCGGCGCGATTGCCGAGATTGTCCCGGCCTTTGCTCGCAAGCCGCTGGAGGGGCGCGGGACGACGATCGGCTCGCTGGTCGCGATCGCGGTCGTGGGCACGCTCTCCTGGATGCAGAACATGCTCACCGCGCCGATCGGCATCGGCTGGATGTATTTCGCGATGGTGATGTCGCTGGCGCTGATCGTCCCCTTTGGCCTCGTCGTCTTCAACCTGATCGCGACGATGGCCGGAGGGACCCTGCGGATGCGGGCGCCACTGCTCTTCGCGGTCGGCGCGATCTCGGCGATCTCGATCGGCCTCGGCGCCGAGATCGAGCAATCGATGGTCGGCGCCGCCTGGCAGCTGAAGAACACGACCGACGCTACGGCAGCGACCCACTTCGCCCTGGTCGGCGGCAGCGTCTTCGGTGGCTTCGCCGCGCTCCACTACTGGTTCCCGAAGATGACCGGGCGGACGATGGGGGAGAGCCTGGCCCGAATCTCCTTCTGGACGATGGCAGTGGGCATCCTGGTCGCCTTCGTCCCGCTCTTCTTCGCCGGCGCCGTCCAGGGCGAGGTGGTCGACGCCTACAAGTTCTTCGACGGCACCGGCGTCAATGCCTACAACCTGATCGCCTCGATCGGAGCCCTTGTCCTTGCGACCGGGATCGTGCTGACGCTGGTCAACGCGATCCTCAGCCGCACCGGGGGCGCGGAGGCGGGACACGACCCCTGGAGCGCCGACTCGCTCGAGTGGTTCACGCTCTCGCCCCCCGAGCCCCATAACTTCGACGTGCTGCCCGATGTCCGCAGCGGACGGCCGATGCGGGACATCCGCGAGGCGATCGCCCACCGCAGCGCTCGCGCAACATCTCCCACGCGCGAGTCCCAGCCGATAGCCTGAGGGCGATGGAAGCCACAGCGGCGGCGGCGGTTTCAAGGCGACCGGCGGCACTCAGCGTCGTCCGCGACTACCTGACGCTGACCAAGCCGAAGGTGCAGTCGCTGTTGCTGTTCATCACCGTGACGACGATGTACGTGGCGGGCGACCCGTCGATCGGGCTGATCTTCCTCACCTGCCTTGGCGGCGCGCTCTCGGCCGGCGGAGCCGGGGCGATCAACCACGTCGTCGACCGCGACATCGACCGCACGATGGCCCGCACCGCCGACCGCCCGGTGGCAAGCGGCAGAATCTCCCCCGCCGCGGGGCTCACCTTCGGCGTGCTGCTCGGCTGCTCCTCCTTCGCGCTGCTGGCGCTCACCGTGAACCCGCTGGCGGCGGTGCTCTCGCTCAGCGGGCTGCTCGGCTACGTCTGCGTCTACACGCTGTGGCTGAAGCGCAGCACGCCGCAGAACATCGTGATCGGCGGCGCCGCGGGCGCGGTGCCGCCGCTGGTCGCCTGGGCGGCGGTCACCGGCGGGCTCAGCGGCACCGCCCTCTACCTCTTCGCGATCGTCTTCTTCTGGACACCGCCCCACTTCTGGGCGCTCTCGCTGCTGATGAAGGACGAGTACGCGAAGGCGGGCATCCCGATGCTGCCGGTGGTTCGCGGCGAGACGGAGACGCGACGCCAGATCCTCCTCTACACGGTCCTTCTCTACGCGGTGACCCAGCTTCCCTTCTGCGCCGGCGGCTTCGGCGTTCCCTACCTGGTTGCTTCGATAACCCTGGGCGCCGGCTTCATCTATTGCGCGGTGCGCCTCCTGCGCAGCGCCGAGCGCCGCTGGGCCCTGCGTACCTACCTCTACTCGCTTGCCTACCTTGCGACCCTCTTCCTGGCGATGGCCGTCGACGCCCACGTCTGAAGGTCGCTCGGTCCCGAGACCCTGATAGAAATCCGACCGTGGATCGCGAGGCCGCAAGGCGCAACATGATCGGAGGCCTGGTGGCCGGCGGCTTCGCCGCGGCGATCTTCGCCCTCTCCTTCGTCTTCGCGCTGCTCTACATCGCGCAATGAGCGAGCACCGCGACATCCCCGAGCCCGGCGAGCTGGTCTACGCGCCGCGCTCCTCCTGGGCGCCCGCCTTCCTCGCGCTGGCAGCGCTGGGGCTGGTCGGCGGCACCTACGCGAACGGGTTCATCTTCCCGGCCTGGATCTACGCGATCGCCGGCGCGGTCATCTTCATCGGCGCCTTCCGCAATCTCGTCCGGGGAGCGATTCGCGACTTCTTCCGCCTGCCGCGCAAGCAGCGGGCCCGCGGCGCCGTCTTGCCGGTCGAGATGATCAAGTTCCCACCGTCCTGACGGCCTGAGACGGCCTCAGTCGGGGGTCATCCCGGAGGTTGCGCCCTCGCTCGTCCACACCCTGACGATGTCGCGCATCGAGAGGACGCCGACGAGCTCGGCATCGTCGAAGACGATCAGGTGGCGGACGCCGCGGTGCGACATCTCCGCAGCCGCCCGCTCGAGGCTCCAGTCGGGGGAGGCGGTGATGACGCTGTCGCTCATGTGGTCGGCGACCAGCTCGACATCGGGGTCATCTCCCCTGCCGATCGAGATCAGCAGGTCGCGCTCGGTGACGACCCTCGGGACCGGCGACTCGGCCTCGGTGACAAGTGCCGCCCCGGTCCCCTTCTCGACCATCTTCCGGGCCGCCTCGCGCAGCGTGTGCGACGGGCCGACCGTCAGGACCACCTCCGACATCCCTTCCCTCACCTGCATATTCCGGCCTCTCCTCCGCTGGTTTAAGGGATCGTGCGAATCGACTCAAGGCTACACCCCGGATGGCGCCGGACAGGCCGCTTCTCCGTGCCTCCGACATATAGACTCCGGCGCGCCTCGCGCCGTATGCCCAGACCTGTGAACCTCATCCGCCCGCTGCTCGTCCTCGGCGCCCTGGCCGCAATCGTCGCTGCCGCGTCCGGCTGCGGCACGAGCACCGCCGACACGACCCGGGGCCGGGTCCTGTTCGTCCAGAAGTGCGGCGTATGCCACACGCTTGCCCAGGCTGGAACCACCGCGCAGATCGGCCCCAACCTCGATGACGCCTTCGCCGCGGCGCGGGCGGCCGGGGAGACCGGAGCGACGGTCGAAGGAGTGGTCAAGGCGCAGGTCGAGTTCCCCCGTCCGAGCACCGCCGACCCGGCGGTCTCGATGCCGCAGGACGTCGTCACCGGCCAGGACCTGGAGGATGTCGCCGCCTACGTCGGCCTCTACGCCGGGGTCCCCGGGGCCGCACCGCCGAAGGTTCCGGGCGGGCCGGGCGCGCAGGTCTTCGCCAACAACGGCTGCGGTACCTGCCACACGCTCGCCGCCGCCGGCTCGGGCGGTGTGACCGGCCCGAATCTCGACGAAGTCCTGCCCGGCAAGAGCGCCGCGTTTGTCAAGGAATCGATCGTTGACCCCAACGCCCAGATCGCCAAGGGCTACCCGGCGAACGTGATGCCGGCGAACTTCGCCGCCCTGATCAAACCGAGCGAAGTAGAACAGCTGGTCGAATACCTGCTCGAATCGACAGCCAAGGGCTCGAAGGGCGGGTCGGGCGGGTCGCAGGGCAAGGGCGGCTGAGCCGGGAGCGGCCGGAGGCGGTCGCTGGCATCATCAATCGACGATGCGGGAACGAATCGCAGACCGCCTCGAGATCTCACCGCAGCGCTACGCGCAGGTGACCCTGGTGGCGCTCCTGGCACTCTCGCTGATCGTCTTCACCGGCGCCGGCGTGCGGCTGACCGGCTCCGGGCTCGGCTGCCCGGACTGGCCCAGGTGCTACGGCCAGCCCGTGCCGCCACTCGAATCCCACGCGGTGATCGAGTACGGCAACCGGGTCCTGACCGGGTTCGTCGGGATCGCTGTGATCGCCGCCAGCGTGCTCGCCTTCTTCCGCCGCCCTTACCGCTGGCATCTGGCGCTGTTCGGGGCACTGCTCCCGCTCGGGGTGATGGGGCAGGCGATCCTCGGCGCCCTCGTCGTCAAGTACCACCTCGCCCCCGGCCTGGTGATGCTCCACTTCATCCTCTCGATGATGCTCCTCGACGCGGCCTTCGCCCTGGCCTGGTGCGCGAGGTACGAGCCCTGGGAGCGGCGTCGCTCGACTGACCGCCTCGGCGTCTGGGCGGTGCGCTGCCTGATCCCGATCGGCCAGCTGACGATCGCCGCCGGTACCGTCGCGACCGCCTCTGGACCGCACGCCGGGGCCCATGCCGGGCAGCTCGTCCACCGCTTCACATTCGAGGGAACGAAGACGCTCGAATGGGTCGTCCAGCGTCACGCCGCGATCGCCACGGTGTTCGGGCTCGCGGCGATCGGGGTCTGGCTGCTGCTGCGCCGGGAGGGAGGCGACCGGCGCGCCGTGAGGCCACTGACCGCCTTGATCGGCCTGCTCGCCCTGCAGGGGGCCGTGGGAGGCCTCCAGTGGGTGCTGAAACTTCCCACCGAGATCGTCTGGGTTCACGTAGCACTTGCCACCGTCACCTGGCTGGCGATGCTCTGGACGGTCGCCACGGCCGGCCGGCTCGAGCCCCGCGACACGGCCGCCCTGACCGCGGAACCTCCCGCTCCGGACGAGCTGAGGGTGCGGGCTTAAGCCCGCGCCGATGCTTCCCTTCGCGCTCTCGATCGGCGTCCTCAGCCTCGTCCAGGCGACGTTGGTCGCGGCCCCGAAGCGTGCTGAGTGGGCCGCCCTTGACGGCCTGCGCAGCCGCTGGTGGGCGATCGTCCCGCCGGCCTCGATCGCCGTCGTGATCGCGGCGATCGCGCTCGACTCGGCCTCCGCGCGGGCTCTCACCTACCTGGCGCTCGTCGCGGTGCCGCCGCTGGCGGCGCTGGCTCTCGGCGGCCTTCTGCGGGGAGGGCGTCCCAGCCTGGCGCTGCTCGTCGTCCCGCTCTTCGCCGCCGCCTGGGCCCTCGAGGGCTCGCTCACCGGTGAGGCGGCGGCCCTCTCACTCTCCGCTCTGGCCTGCGTCAGCCTCGGCTGGGTGCTCGCCTGCGTCGTCCCTGCCAAATGGCTGAAGCTGGGGATCTACGCAATGGCCGCGGTAGACACCTGGCTGGTCGCCACCGACCTCCTGCAGGGCCCCAACGCAGTCCTCAGCACCGTCTCCCCGGGGGGCCTTCCCCGTCTCCAGATCGCCACCTTCGGCTCCGCCGCGATCGGCTTCGGCGACCTCTTCATCGCCGCCACGCTGGGCGCGCTCCTTGCCCGAGACCGCCGCGTGCAGCTGACGGGAGCGGCGCTGGCCGGAGTCCTCGCCCTGTCCTTCGACCTCCTCTTCTTCGCTGTCGACGAGCTGCCGGCAACCGTCCCGATCGCCCTGACGCTGGCCGTTCTCGAGATCCGTGGGCGCGCTACCGACCCCTGAGCCAGCGGTAGGCGTAGGCAACTCCTGCGCAGACCAGCGCCAACCCCCACAGCGCTCCCACCAACGGCCGGGTCAGAAGCGTCAGGGCAATCACAGACCCAGCGGCGATCCCGACGATCACCACCCACCGAAAGACCGCCTCCTCGGAGAGCTTCAGAGGATGTAGACCGTCGTGTAGACGATGATCCACATCACGTCGACGAAGTGCCAGTAGATGCCGGGCACCTCGACGCCGAGATGGTCCTCGGCCTTGGGGCCGAAATGACCTCGGAAGGCTCGGATCGTGGCGAAGGTGAGCAGCATCAGCCCGACGAAGACGTGGGCGCCGTGCAGGCCGGTGAGGCCGTAGAAGATCGAGCCGAAGGCGAGGTCGCGGGCGCTGAAACCGATGTGGGAGTACTCGTTGATCTGGATGAAGAGGAAGGTCGCCCCCAGCATCCAGGTCAGGACCAGGCCGAGTTTCAGCCCGTTGCGGTTGCCCCGGCGGATCGACTCCAGGGCGTAGTGGACCGTGAAGCTGGAGGAGACGAGGATCGCCGTGTTGACCCCCGCGACCGCGACCGGCAGCTGGTAGGGGTGCGGCGGCCAGGCGGGCGGGTTGACGACTACGCGGAGGAAGAAGTAGGACGCGAAGAAGGCCCCGAACAGCATGATCTCGGAGACGATGAAGAGCAGGATGCCGAGGGTCTGGCGGTCGATGCGAGAGCTCTGATTGGCCTCGGGCGGCCCATGGTGCTCCTCGGCGTGGCCGTGCCCCAGGCTGACGGTCGCGCTCTCCATCAGGCTCCTCCCCCCTCTGCCACCGCGGCCGCGACCGCTGCCGCGGGCCGGCCGACCTCGATGTGCTCGACCGGCTTCTCGGTTATCTCTCGAACCCGGCCGATCAGGCCGTCGTCGAGCCAGCGCGAGCGCTCGCCGGCGAAGGTCGAGATCAGGATCTCGTCGAGCCGGTAGTGCTCGACCGCGTTCTTGACGGCATGAAATGGGTCAGGGCTCATCGGTTGGCCGGTCGCGTCGACGTCGGCGCGGTACAGCTCGGCCATGGTCGAGGCGAGGTCGCGGACGATCTCGGCCTCGGTGACGTCCTCCGAGCGCGGACAGACGATCGTGTAGCGATGGGGGTGTCCGGCGGCGCGCTCCTTCAACCTGCTGACGAGATCCGGCGTCGCCACCGTCTGGGTGGCGACGACGAGGGTGTGGTTGACTTCCCAGCTGACCGAATCGTCTTCGATCCGAACCGGGATATGGGTCACCGCCGTCTCAGGCTCGAAGCGAGCCCTGGCCCACTCGACCAGGTCCTTGCGTTTGATCCCGAAGCGGGTCTCGTAGAGGCAGGAGAGCAGGAGCTCGCCGGGCTCGTGGGCTCGCACGGCGTCGTCCATGGCCAGCGCCGAGTCGGGATCCATCACCTCGCCGACCGACTCGATTCCGAACTCGGACAGCACCGACATCGTCACCTCGACCCGCGCCCGCGCTGCCTCGCGCAGCTCGCCGGAGTCGATCAGCTGGCCGACGGCCGGCTGGTTCTGCGGGGCCGCGACGGCGACGTAGGGAACATCCCCGGCCCGCTCGCGGACCGCCTGCAGCAGCTTGCGGCCACCCGCCACCTCGTTGAGGAAGACGAGCAGCGGGCGGCCCTCGGCGGCCTGCTCGCTCATCTGCTCCCCACCACGCTCGGCTCCGGCGCAGGAACCTCGGCGCCTTCGCCCGCCATGATCGCGTGCCGGGCTCCGGGAACTCCGTACTCGTAGGGCCCACCGACGACGCGGGGGATCTCGTCGAAGTTGAAGATCGGGGGCGGCGAGGAGACCTGCCACTCGATCGAGTTCGCCCGCCAGGGATTGGCCTCGGCGCGGGGCCCGAAGCGCCAGCTGACGATCATGTTGTAGAGGAAGACGAGCTGGACCGCACCGAGCATGAAGGCGAAGCAGCTGATCAGCAGGTTCCAGTTGCCGAACTGGCTGGCGTAGTCGGCAACGCGCCGCGGCATCCCGTCCATCCCGATCCAGTGCATGGGGATGAAGGTGCCCCAGGTGGCGATCAGCGTGCCCCAGAAGTGGACCCGGCCCAGCTTCTCGTCATACATCCGCCCGGTCATCTTCGGGAACCAGTGGTAGATCCCGGCGAAGATCGTGAAGACCGAGCCGCCGAAGAGCACGAAGTGGATGTGGGCGACGATGAAGTAGGTGTCGGAGACGTGGATGTCGATCGGGACCATGCCGAGCATGACTCCGCTGATGCCGCCGATCGTGAAGGTGACGATGAAGGCGAGCGCGAACAGCATCGCCGTCGAGTAGGTGTGGATCTTGCCGAAATAGAGGGTTCCCAGCCAGGAGAAGATCTTGATCCCGGTCGGCACCGCGATCAGCAGCGTCGTGATCATCATCGGCACCCGCAGCCAGCTGAACATGCCGGCGACGAACATGTGGTGCGCCCAGACGGAATAGCTGAGGACGACGATCCCGATCAGCGCCAGCGCCATCAACCGGTAGCCGAAGATCGGTTTGCGGGCGTGGGTTGAGATGACCTCCGAGATGATCCCGAACCCGGGCAACATCATGATGTAGACGGCCGGGTGCGAGTAGAACCAGAAGATGTGCTGGTAGCTGATCACGTCGCCGCCGCCGCTGAACTGGAAGAAGTTGGTGTGCAGAACGCGGTCGAGGAGGACCATGAACTGGGCACCGGCGATGAACGGCGTCGCCGCGACGACCAGCAGCGAGGTCGAGAGGTTTGCCCAGACGAGCAGCGGCATCCGCCAGAAGTTCATCCCGGGCGCCCGCATGGTGATGATCGTGACCAGGAAGTTGAGGGCGGTGGCGATCGAGGAGGCACCGGCGAACTGGACGCCGAGGTTGAAGAAGGACTGCCCCAGCGGCGCCCCGGTGGAGAGCGGCGCGTAGCCGGTCCAGCCGGCGTCGAAGGCGCCTCCGGGGGCGAGAAAGCTGCCGATGAAGAGCAACCCGGCGAGCGGCAGCATCCAGAAGCTGAGCGCGTTCAGCCGCGGGAAGGCCATGTCCGGCGCGCCGATCATCAGCGGCAGCACGTAGTTGGCGATGCCGGCGAAGACCGGGATCACGAAGACGAAGATCATCAGCACCGCGTGGGTGGAGAAGAGGCTGTTGTAGGTCGCCGCATCGACGATCTGGGTGCCGGGCTGGGCCAGCTCGGCCCGGATCAACATCGCGATCAGGCCGCTGACGAAGAAGAAGAAGAAGGTCGTGCAGATGTACTGGATGCCGATCACCTTGTGATCGGTGTTGAAGCGGAAGTAGTCCTTCCAACTGCGAGCGCCGTGCTGGGAGTGGTCGTCGGGGATGGTCGGCATACCTGCTGCCCAGCGCAGCCAGTAGTCGAAGCAGCCGAAGCCGGCGAGGAAGCCCAGCGGGGCGGTGATCAGCGGCACGACCACCTGTGGGTAGCCGGTCTGTTCGGTCTGGAAGACCGGGAGGCCGGAGATCGAGCGCAGGGCGACGACGAGGCCGAAGCCGAATGCCGCCCCGAGGACCATGCCGAGTGCCCCGCGGATCCACCCCGGTCGCTTGATAGCCGCCACCATCAGATCGCCTCCATTATGCCCCGCCGGCGCCCAGCGGCACCGGGTTGGTCTCCGTGTCCTGAACGATCGACTCCATCAGGGCCGGCGGCACTTTCTCCTTCAGCCCGGCGACCCATTTGCGGAACTGGGCCGGCGGCTCGACGACGACCTTGGCCCGCATCGAGGCGTGGCCGAAGCCGCAGAGCTCGGTGCAGATCAGCTGGTAGGTGCCGACCCGGTCGGGGGTGACGATCGCCGTCGTCGTGATCCCCGGCACATTGTCTTTCTTGATCCTCCACTCGGGCACCCAGAACGAGTGGATCACGTCCTGAGAGTGCATCTTGAACTGGACCTGCCGATCCACCGGGACGTGCAACTCGCCCTGGGAGTAGGCATTCCCCTTGCCCGGATAGCCGAAGCTCCAGGCGTATTGCTGCGAGAAGACGTCGACGGTGAGGGGGTCCTTGCCGCGATGTTCGATTTCGTTCAGCACCGACCAGCTGTAGCCGCCTCCGAAGAGGACGATGATCGTCGGGATCAGCGTCCAGGCGACCTCGAGCCTGGTGTTGCCGTGGATCGGCTCGCCGTCTGACTCGTCGCCCGGTTTCGCTTTGAACTTCCACAGCGCGTAGAAGAGCATCACCAGAACCAGCGAGAAGACGAGTGAGGAGAGGACGATCATCACGTTGAGGAGATCGTCGATCTTGGGGGCCGCGGTCGAAGCCTGCTGTCCGTCCCAGTTGATCGAGACCATCACGACGGAGATCGCCGCGGCCAGGGCAACGGTGGCGGCGAGCATCTTCGCTATCGGGAGGCGGCCATACATGAGGCGGCGGGCATTCTATTGAAGCCGCGGCGGAAGGCTTTGAGGCTTCTGGTGACTCCCGGCACTAGCTGCTCAGGGGCCGGGAAGCTCCTCCAGCCTGCCCGCCGAGGCGGCGATGACGCCATGCGCCACCCCCTCCCAGCTCCAGAGGCGGCCGACTGTGTCGACGAGGGCCTTTCGAGCCCCGGCGCGCTCCTCTCCCGGCAGCGCCAGCCAGCTGTCCAGCCGCTCGGCGATCGCCTCGACCGCCCCCTCCTCGACCGGAAATGACGTGAGCCGGCCGATCCTCTCCGGCAGCGTCGCCGCCAGCTCGCGCGACACCTCCCGCATCCCGGAATGGTCGGCGGAGATCGGCAATGCGCCGCAGGCGGCGGCCTCCACCGCGACCATGCCGAAGGCCTCGGGAAAGGTGCTGGGCATGACCAGGACCTCGGCGTGGGCCAGCAGACCGGCGACCTCGGGGTGCTCGAGGCGCCCGATGAACTCGACCGAACCCGCTGCCGCCCGCGCTGCTGCGGGGTAACCGGCGGGGGGGTCGTCCAGGAACGCCGAGAGGATCGGGAGCGGTTCCGCGGAGCCGTCCTCGAGCCCGCGCCCGAGGCGCGCGACCTCGCGAGCGCCGTCGAGGTCCCCGCGGTCCAGCGCGGCCTGCAGCCCCCGCAGCGCCTGCTCGTACTCGCCGAACCCCGCGATCTGCAGCCTGGCCTCGGGGTTGCGCGCATGCACCAGCGGCCAGGCCGCCAGCAGCAGGTCGACTCCCTTGGAAACGATCAGCTTCCCCACGAAGGCGACCAGAGGGTCGCGCTCGGCTCCGGGGCTGAACTCGGCGGTGTCGACACCGGGAGGGCTGAGGCGGGTCTTCTCTCGCAAGCCCTCTACTTCCGGAAGCGTGTCCCAGAGGGACTCGGCGGTGTGGCGGGAACCGACGAGGACGGCGGAGGCGGCCTCCATGCCCTCGCGGGCGTAGGGCAGGAAGCGAGGGTGCGGCTTGACCGTGTACTCGAGGGCGGAGCCGTGGACCTTGGCGGCGAAGGGGGCCACGGCGGCGCGGGCGAGGATCGCCGGGCCCATGATCAGGTGGTTGGCGAGCGCGGCATCGATGCCCCCGGCCGCGGACGCGACCTCTCCGACGGCGGCGACGTTCGCCTCGATGTAGCGATCCAACTCTTCACCGGTCAGCTCCGGGAACGCCTTGACCTCGAAGCCCTCGTAGGGGTCCTTCACATAGACCGGCAGCAGGCCGCCGATGTCCGGATTGTGGATCTGGACGCCCTCGAGCTCGACCTCACGGTCCTGGCAGAGCAGGTGGACCTCGTGACCGAGCCGAGCCAGCGCACGGGCGAGGTTGGCGTTGTAGATGTTGCTGCCGGTGCCGCGCAGCATGTAGCCGTGAAAGATCAGGACGCGCATCGGTTCCCGCAAGCTATTAGTGTCCCCGGCGATGAACCAACGACAGCTCTACCGGATGCGCGCGCCGGCCTCGGGCCGCGAGGCGCTCGCCCACGCCGAGCCAGGCGCCATCTACGTCGACCGGGAGACCGGCGAGGAGATGGAGCCGGTGGCGATGGTGCTGCCGCTCGCCCCCTCCGCCTCGGCGCTTCCCCGCACGCCGGAGAACCTCCGCGCCTGCCGCCGCTGCGACCAGCTGATCGGCGTCGACGTAAGCGACTGCCCGTACTGCGGGCTGCGCCAAACGGCGCTCTGACCGACGCACGCCGGCGTCCTCGGTCGCTCGCGCGCACAGCACGCCACGCTCCCTGCGTCCTTGGCCTGCTTGGTCAGGGCGCCGTTTAGGGCTTTTTGACCAACGTCGCGGTGTAGAGCAACCGCGCGTTGGTGTAGTAGCAACCGTAGGTCTTCGTCTTGCCGACGACCTGCTGCGGGTGGCCTCCCTGGATGTCATCTTTGGAGGCGCAGTGCTTGGGCAGACGACTGCCGCGCCAGGTGTTTCCTTCTCCGACGCTGACGGCGAACATCGGCGCCCAGGTCGGCACCGTGAGCGCGACGACCTGTCCCCGCAGGACGGTGAGCGGATGATCGAGGGCGAAGATCGGGGTGCTGCCGAAGTAGGGATTGAGCACCTCGAGCGGGCTCTGGCGCACCAGCGTGTACTGGGGCGGCTTTGCGCCCTTGACCGGGCGCAGGACGCCGATCCTGGCCTCGGAGGGCTTGCCGAGGAATTCGTCGAAGAAGCCGACCTCGTCGGTGGTGGTGCCCGAATCCTTGGTCGAAGGCTTTGAGAGGGCGATCGACCAGGCGACGATCTTTCCTTCGAACGGCGCCTCGTATGGCATCGTCACCCCACCGGCCAGGGTTTGGAAGCCCGTCATGTGCCCCTCGACCCGGCACGGAGTGATCTCGACGGTTTTGACGATCTTCCCCGGGCAGGACGGCTTCGGCGTCGAAGCGGTCTCGCCGAGCACGACGACGCGAATCGGGGCGGAGTCCGCCGCCCCCGGCCAGGAGCCGGCCGCCAGAGCGGTGAGGAGGCAGGCGGCAAGCGCGGCCAACCAGGCCCTGCCAAATCGGTTCTTCGCGTCTTCGAAGCGCATAGGTCTCCAGGCAACACCGGGTGAAAGCCCCGGTTGCGGCCCGGATTCTGCCTTCCGCGCGGCGACCATGCACTGCCGCCGCCCGACTTGCACGATCCCGGCCACCTCGCCTCTGTAGGGTTGGCGCCGCGAGATGGAGGACTCGAACCGCGCAGACGACTTCATCCCCGCCGGCCTCGCCTCCCTGGGCATCGAAGCCGACGAGATCGAGCTGGCGGTGATGGGCGCCGCCCATCAGATGTTCTGGCCGGGGATCCGCGAGCTGATCTCGACAGACCTCGGCGAAGTCGCGCCGGAGCGCAATCCCGACCTCTCGAGAGAGCCCGAGGACCGATGAGCGACGCGCTCGACCTCTCCCTGCGGGGCCAGGCGGCGGCGATCGCCGACGGCGAGGCCGACGCCGGCGACCTGCTCGACGCGACGCTGACGCGGATCGAACAGCGCAACCCGGCGATCAACGCCGTGGTGGAGACCTTTCCCGAGCGCTCGCGGGAGATGCTCGACGCAGCGCCCGACGGGCCTCTGCGCGGGGTACCCATCGTGGTCAAGGACGAGTGGCCGCTTCCGTGGCGCGCCCAGCGCTTCGGCGCCGCAGACATGCTGAGGCCGGCGGCGCCGGGAGAGTCGGGCCCCTACCGTGCGCTGCGCGATGCCGGCGCGGTGATCGTCGGAGTTGGGAACATGCACGAGCTGGGCTCCAGCAGCACCGGCAACTCCTCCGTCTATGGAGCCGCTCGGAATCCGTGGGACACCGAGCGGTGCCCCGGGGGCTCCTCCAGCGGCCCGGCAGCCGCCGTCGCCGCCCGCCTGGTCGCCGGAGCGGTCGGCGCCGACGGGCTCGGCTCGATCCGATTCCCCGCTGCATACTGCGGGCTGACCGGGCTGAAGCCGACCTTCGGTCGTTCGGCGATGGAGGGTCACCACGTCGCCGCGATCACCGAGACGATCGTCTCCGGACCGCTCTGCACGGACGCGGCCGACTGCCGTCTGCTCGGCTCGGCGCTGTTCGGTGGCGCGGAGCTGGCAACGGGCGAGGCGGGGGGGCTGCGGATCGGGGTCGTGCGGGACACCGTCTCCGAGGACGTCGCCCCCGAGGTGCGCGACGCCTGCGATGCGGCGACCGATGCGCTTCGCGAGGAGACCGGCGGCGAGCTTCGCGAGATCGAGCTGGAGGGGCTGGAGGCGGCGACCATGGCCGGCATCCTGATCATCAATGCCGAGATGCTCGGCGGGGTGACGCCGGAGCGGCTCAACAGGATCGACCCGGAGCTGAGCCCGATCAACCGGGGCTTCGTCAAGTACCGCACGTTGATGCCCGCGGCGGCGATAGTGCAGGCGAAACGCATGCGATCGCTGATCCGCCGACGCCTGGCAGCGCTCTTCGGCGAGGTCGACGTGCTCGCCTGGCCGACCCATCCGGCGGTCGCGCCGCCGCTGGAGGCGCCGCTGGTCGAGCTTCCGTCGGGAACGCTGAGCGCCGACCAGGCCAACGTGCGCGGCGGCGCGCTGGCGAACCTGACCGGCATTCCGGCGATCAGCGTTCCGGTGGGACTCAGCTCCGATGGGCTTCCGATCGGGCTTCAGCTGCAGGCGGCCTGGGGGCGCGACGAGCTGCTGCTGGACGCGGCGGAAGCGCTTGAGCGAGCCAGCGGCCGCCGCTGGGTCGAGGCGAAGGCACCGCTGGCCCAAGAGGCCGAGCCGACAGGGGTCTAGGGGGCCGATGCCGGCGATCGCGGTCGAAGGACTGGAGCGCGCCTTCGACGAGGTACTTGCGGTGCAGGGCATCGACCTCGAGGTGGACGAGGGGGAGATCTACGGCTTCCTGGGGCCCAACGGCGCCGGCAAGACGACCACCGTGCGGATGCTGACGACGCTGCTGCTTCCCACGGGCGGCAGCGCCACGGTCGCCGGGCATGACGTGATCAAGGAAGCGCGCGCGGTGCGAGGGTCGATCGGGGTCGCCCTGCAGGAAGCGGCGCTGGACCCGCTGATGACCGGCCGCGAGCTGATCCGCTTGCAGGCGACGCTGCAGGGCCTCCCGACCGCGGACGGCAGGCGCCGGGCCGACGACCTGCTGGAGCGGGTCGACCTCGCCGACGCCGCTGACCGCCGCGTCGGCACATACTCGGGAGGGATGCAGCGCCGGCTCGACCTGGCGGCAGCGCTCGTCCACGAGCCGCGCGTCCTCTTCCTCGACGAGCCGACCACCGGCCTCGACCCGGTCAGCCGCAAGACGATTTGGGAAGAGGTGCGGTCGCTGAACGACGAAGGCACGACCGTCTTCCTCACCACCCAGTATCTGGAGGAGGCCGATCAACTCGCCGACAACGTCGGGATCATCGACAGCGGCAGGATCGTCGCCGAGGGGACGCCGGAGTCGCTGAAGGCCGAGGTCGGCAACCCCCACATCCAGCTGACGCTGGCCGAGGGCTCGATCGCCCAGGCGGAGGCGATATGCGCGCCCCTCGGCAAGCTGCTGCCGCCCAAGGACGGCAAGAAGGTCCTGCTCGAGGTCGAGAACGGGGCCGCCGACATTCCGCGCGTGGTGAGGGCGCTCGACGACGCCGGGATCGCGGTCGAGTCGCTGGAGCTGGTCCGCCCCACGCTCGACGACGTCTTCGTCGAGAAGACCGGCTACCACATAGAGGTTCCGGCCACTTCCTCTGCTCCCGCAAATGCCTGAAGAACCAGCTCTGGACCGGCATTCGCTCCCGCGGTCGGAAGTGGCCGGGGTTGCTGCGGGACTGACGCTCAACGCCCGGGTGGTGCGGGCGCTGGGAATGCGCTCGATCCGCCAGACCTTCCGCCGCCCGCAGCTGATTGCGCCGATCATCGTCTTCCCCACCCTGCTGCTCGCGATCCAGACCGGCGGCGCCGGGGCGGCGATCGAACTGCCCGGCTTCCCTCCGGTTCAGAGCTTCCTCCAGTTCATGCTTGCCGGGGCGATGATGCAGTCGCTGATGCTGGCCGGGAACAGCGGCGGGATCGCGCTCGCCGTCGACATCGAGATGGGCTTCACCGACCGACTCTTCTCGGCGCCGATCCCCCGCTTCGCGATCGTCCTGGGACGGCTGGCGGGAACCGCGGCGCTGGGGCTGTTCGCATCGCTCTGGTTCCTCGCGATCGGGCTGATCTTCGGGGCGAAGATCGAGAGCGGCGCCGCCGGGGCGTTGATCGCGATCTTCCTGGTCACCGCCTGTGCGCTGGCGGTGGGCGGAATCGGTGCCGCGATCGCCCTGCGCACCGGCAGCGCCAGCGTCGTCCAGGGCCTCTTCCCGCTGGTCCTGGTCGTCCTCTTCCTCTCCTCGGCCTTCTTCCCCGAGAACCTGATGATCCAGCCGGCGAGGACGATCGCCGAATACAACCCGCTCAGCCTCGTCGTCAACGGGATCCGCAACCCGATGATCTCCGGAATCAGCGCCTCCGACGTTCTCGGCGCTCTGGTGGCGATCGCCGGCATCGTCGTTCTCGGCCTGATCCTGAGCGCGCGGGCGCTGCGCCACCGGCTGAGGGTGGGCTGATGGACGCGGCGCTGGCGATTCCAGCCTGGAGATCGAACCTTGCAACGCTCGCGGCGCTGATCGCGCGAGCCAAGAACGAGCTGGTGCGAGTGCCGGGAGCAGCGATCCCCGGCGTGCTTGCGCCGACGATCTTCTTCCTCGGCCTCAACGGGGTGTTCGGGGCCCTCACCCGGCTCAGCGGCTTCACCACCGGCAGCTACGAGAGCTTCATCGTCCCGGTCAGCATGCTTCAGGGAGCCGGCTTCACGGGGGCGGCGGCCGGCGTCAACCTCGCCCGCGACATCGAACAGGGCTGGCTCGACCGGCTGCTCGTCTCCCCCGCCCCGCGCTGGGTTCTGCTTTCCGGCACGGTGCTGGCGGCGAGCATCCGGGCGCTGATCCCGGCCACCTTCGTGTTCGTCATCGCGCTGGCGCTCGGAGCCGGCTTCCCCGGCATCGACGGGCTGCTGATCGCCTACTTCATGGTCGCCGCGATGGCGGCGGTCGCCGCCTGCTGGGGATCGATGCTGGCGCTGCGCTTCAAGAGCCAGTCGGCGGCGCCGCTGATGCAGGCGGGGATGATGGCACTGGTCCTGACCACGACCGCCTACGCGCCGCTCGCCCTGCTCCAGCCCTGGCTGCAGAACGTCGCACGGGTAAACCCGGTTACCCAGGTCGTCGACGCCGCCAGGCAGGGCTTCGTCGGCAGCGTCACCTGGGCGGAAACCTGGCCGGGACTCGCGGCGCTGATCGGGATGCTCGCCGTCCTCGGGGCGCTGGCGCTGCGCGAGATGCGCCGCACCGCACAGTGAGCGAGGCTCGAAATCCATCATGAGTGACTCGGCGCTGGAGATCGCCGAGCGAGTCCTGCGGCAGAACTGGCGAGAAGGCGAGCGGCGCGGCATTCGCTATGCGTACACCCAGCCCAGCCCGAGGCGGTATCCCTGGCAGTGGTACTGGGACTCGTGCTTCGCGGCGATCGTCTGGCGCCGGATGGAGCCCGGCCGCTCGCGGCTGGAGCTGGAGAGCCTGCTCGCCGCTCAGCGCCCCGACGGGTTCATCGGCCACACGATCTTCTGGCACCGACCGGTCTCCCTCGGCCGGCTCCCCTTCTACAACGTCGCTGCGCGCAGCTCGCTTCAGACCGAGACGATCCAGCCGCCTCTGCTTGCGTGGGCCTGGCGGATCGCGGTCGGCGACCCGGCCGAGGAGCCGCGGATCGCGGCCCAGGTCGAGTGGCTCGCCGAGCACCGCAACCTGGAGGGCGACGGGCTGCTCTGGATCCTCCAGCCCGACGAGTCCGGGCTCGACGCATCGCCCAAGTTCGACCCGGTCTGGGGCTGGAGGGCGTGCACCCGGGCCGGCTTCCCGCTGCTGGTGCACCGCAACCGCCGGCTCGGCTTCGACGCGCGACGGGTGCGGGAGCGCGGCGGGCCCGTTCTCTGCGAGACCGTGGTGAACACGCTGTGGTCGCTTTCGCTGCAGGCGCTGGGGCGGCCGTCGGCGACGCCGGCGCTGGTCGAGCGCCTCTGGGACGAGCGACGGGGCCTCTTCCTCGACGAGGCCCAGCCGGGGGGCGCCCGGCCCGACGTCGTCACCTGGGCCGCCCTCGCCCCCCTCGTCCTGCCCGACCTTCCCGAGGCGATCGGGCGGCGGCTGGTCGAGGAGCATCTGCTCGACCAGCGCGAGTTCCTCACCCCGGTCGCCCCACCTTCGGTCGCCGCATCGGAGCCGAGCTACGAGCCCGGTGGAGGCCGCGGCCCCATCCGCCGCTACTGGCGCGGCCCGACCTGGGTCAACTCGGCCTGGCTGGTCTGGCTGGGGATGCTCCGCCTGGGCTACGAGACAGAGGCGGAGCGCCTCGCCCGCGTGCTGATCGGCGCCGTGGAGCGCGAAGGGCTGCGCGAGTATTACGACCCCCGCAGCGGCGCCGGCCTCGGCGCCGAGGACTTCACCTGGTCAGCGCTCGTAGCGGAGCTTGCCGACCCCGAAATTGGCGACTATTTGTAGCGGTAGGTGATCCGGCCGCGGTCGAGGTCGTATGGCGAGAGCTCGATCTTGACGCGATCGCCCGGGAGGATGCGGATGTAATGACGGCGCATCTTGCCGGAGATGTGGCCGAGCACATCGTGGCCATTGTCGAGCTTGACGCGGAACATGGTGTTGGGGAGAGCCTCTGTGATCTCTCCCTCCATTTCGATCTTTTCCTCTTTGGCCATGCGGCGAGGAACATAACAGCCGCGCCGCCGCTTCAGCTCTGGCGCAGATGCTCGATCGCCTCTGCCCGGGTCGTCACCTCGCCGGCGTACTGGGCGGCCTCCAGCTCGGCAAGCAGCTCGCCCAGCTCCGGCCCCTCCTCGATCTTGAGCTCCGCCGCCAGCTCGTCGCCTCGCAGCAGCGGGGCCGGAGGGCCGCCGCGGCGCCAATCGAGGGCGGCGGAGAGCATCTGGCGGGCGAGGGTGAGGTGGGCCTCGATCGCCTCCTCGGTGGCGAAGGGACCGCCGCCGCGGGCGGAGAGGCGGTCGGCGACGGTGAGCAGGGTGACGTCGGCGGCGACCGGCTCGGTCGCCCGCAGGTACTCGTGGACCCGGCGCGGGGGCAGGGGAGCCTCGTGGACGAGGAACCCGAGCCTGAGGTGGTGAAGGGTCAGCGCCCGCAGGTGTTGGTTGAGGCGACGGCTCGCTCGCAGCCTGGAGCAGATACCGGTGACGATCTCGGCCCCGTCGCGATCGTGGCCGATGAAGGTGACGTAGCCGTCCCTCTCCCCGCGGGTCGCCGGCTTGCCGATGTCGTGGAAGAGGGCACCCAGTCGCAGCGCGGCCCCTCGCGTCATCTCGTCGGCCAGGGGCTCGGCGAGCAGATCGGCCACCTCGGCTGCACGCTCGCCGGCGAAGCGCTCCAGGTCGGCCTCGACCTCGAGCGTGTGACCGAGCACCGCAAGGGTGTGGCCGTGGACATCGAGGTGGTGGTTGGGGCCCTGCTGCACTCCGCGCAGCTGCTCGACCTCGGGCAGCACAACGGCGGTGACGCCTAGCTGATCGAGCAGCTCGAGGCCCCGCAGCGGGTCGGGGCCTCCGATCAGCCGGCGTAGCTCGGCAAGCTGACGCTCCCCGGCCGGCTCGGCGGCGCGGGAGGCATCGGCGCGGGCGAGGGCGAGGGTCTCGGGGTCGAGCGCCAGGTCCAGCTCCGACGCCAGCCGTGCCGCGCGCAAGAGGCGCAGCGGGTCCGCTGCGAAGCTGCGCGTTCCGACCGCGCGGAGCAGCCCCCGCTCGAGATCGGCGAGGCCGCCGTGGGGATCGAGCGGCTCTCCCCCGGCAAGCGGCAGGGCGACCGCCCCCACGGTGAAGTCGCGCCCCGCAAGGTCGTCCTCGATCGTGGCGCCGCGCAGCGCGGTGACGTCGACCTGCCAGGAATGGTCGGCGGCGACCGCGCGCCAGGTGCCGAACTCGGCGGACAGCTCGAAGGCGTGGACACCGGCTTCGCGCGCGATCGCCTTTGCGGCTTCCCCGGGGTCGCCGGCGACGGCCAGGTCGAGGTCGGCGACCTCGACCTCCAGGGCAGCGTCGCGGACCGCGCCTCCGACGATCCAGGCGCTCCCCTCTCCCAGCGCACGCCTTGCCAGGGCGATCACCGGCGCGGCGGCGAGGCGGTCGGAGAGCGTCACGCAGCTGCCCGCGGGACGCGCGCCGAGATCCCGCAGGTGACCTCGTAGTTGATCGTGCTCAGCCGAGCGGCCACCTCCTCGGCGAGGATCGCCTCCTCCCCCTGCCTGCCGATCAGGATCGCCTCATCGCCAGGCTCGATCTCGGTCTCCGGCCCCAGGTCCACCGTCACGTTGTCCATCGAGACGGTGCCGACGAGCGGATGGCGGCGGCCGCGCACCAGCACCTCGGCGTTGTTGGAGAGGCCACGGCGCACGCCGTCTCCGTAGCCGAGCGGCAGCACCCCGACCCAGGTGTCGACAGGCGCACGCCAGGTCTGCCCGTAGCCGACACTGGCACCCGCGGCAAGGCGCTTCACGTCGGCGACGTAGGAGCGCAACGAGAGCGCCGGCTCGAGGCCGCGCTCCGCCGGGTCGCCTTGGAAGGGGTCGAGGCCGTAGACGGCAACCCCGCAGCGGGCCATGTCGAAGTGTGAGCGCGGGTCGCGGAAGACGGCAGCGCTGTTCGCGGCGTGGGCGATGATCGCGGGGAACTCGGCCCTGACCGCGCCGACGACCCCATCGAAGCGCTCGAGCTGCTCCTCGAAGAAGGCCGAATCGGGGTCATCGGCGGTGGCGAAATGCGTCCACACCCCGGCCAGCTGGAGGTTCGGGTCGGCGTCACAGGCCCGGGCCAGCGCGAGCACCTCGGCGGGATCGGGGTTGCCGAGCCGGCCCATGCCGCTGTCGTGCTTGACGTGGACCCGGGCCGGGCGGC
Organism: uncultured Solirubrobacterales bacterium; assembly: GCA_963838035.1. Lineage (GTDB taxonomy): Bacteria > Actinomycetota > Thermoleophilia > Solirubrobacterales > 70-9 > CAVVNN01. Next base: position 75,030 of record CAWIPM010000006.1, on the reverse strand, counting down.
CCTGCGCCCGGGCACGTTCGGCGAGCAGGCTTCGGAAGCCCTCGCGCCAGACCGCAAGCTCGGAGCCTGCGGAAAGGGCGATGTCCACGTCCTCCGCGCTCAACGCGCCCATCGTCAGCAGCGGGACGTGCTGGAAGCGGCGGCCGATCTGCGCCGCCTCGGTCGCGGTCGCCACCGCCAGCCTGGTCGCGCCGCCGGCAAGCGCCGCATTCGCGCAGGCGTCGGCGCCGTGGCCGTAGCCATCGGCCTTGACGACCGCACACAGCTCGGCGCCCGCCCCAAGCGTGGACTTCAGACGCGCGCAGTTGGCCTGAACGGCGCCGAGGTCAATCCGGGCGGCTGCCCGCTCCATGGATCAGCCGTCGAGGAGCGCAGCAAGCGCGTCGGCCCGGGTGACCATGCCGGCGAAGCGGCCATCGGCATCCACTACGGGCAGGTGGTTGTGGTGCTCATCGGCGATCGTCTTGGCCACCGACTCGGCGTCCTCGTCGGTGCGCGCGACGATCGGGTCGGCGGTCATCAGCTCGGAGACCTTGGTCGCAAACGCCTTGTTGAGCCGCTCTTCGAAACCCTTCATCGAGCCGACGAAGACGATGCCTCCCATGATGTTCAGATAGTGCGGAAGGTGGAGGTCGGACTCCTCGTCGCTGAGAATGAGATCGGACTCGCTGACGATCCCGACCACCCCGCGGCCATCATCGACCACCGGGATCGCCCCCATCTCGGTCCTGGCGAGAAGATCGATCGCGGCACGGGCGTCATCGTCGGGGGAGACGGTCGGAACGTCGGCGTCCATGATCTCGGCAGCGGTCTTCATGAGCTGAGTGAGGTTATTCGACCCGAGTGTCGCGAACCTGCACCCGCATCCCGGAGGGGATCGCATCGATCACGTCGGTGGCGATCACCGACTCGGCGGCGCCGATCCGCTCGACGGCCGCCCGGCCGGCGCGGGCATGGGCGATGACCGCGGCGCAGGCGGCCGCAAACGGCTCCAGGCCCCGGGCGAGCAGAGCCGCGGTCATCCCGGAGAGCACGTCGCCGGTGCCGGCCGTGGCGAGGGCAGGCGATGCGATCGCGTTGACGGCGACCCGCTCGCCGTCGGTGACGATCGTGTCGTCGCCCTTGAGGACGACGACGGCGCCGGCGGCGCCGGCGGCTTCGCGGGCTGAGGCGAGGCGGCTGCTGGTGATCTCCTCGGAGGGTCGGTCGAGCAACCTCCCCAGCTCTCCCGCATGCGGCGTGAGGATTGTCGGCGCCCCCCGCGCGGCGATCTCCTCGAGCCGTCCCGCGAAGGCGTTCAGGCCATCGGCGTCGACCACCAGCGGCGACCCGATCGCGGCCGCCGCCTCGCGTGCCAGCTCGACCGCACCGGGTTCCCTGCCCAGGCCGGGGCCGAGCACACCAGCCGCGGCACGCTCGAAGACCGCCAACACGGCCTTGAGCGACCCAGGCGCCAGGCAACCGTCGCCCCCCGGGCATCCGACCGACATCACCTCGGGCTGACCCTGCTCGAAGATCGACTCGAGGTCCGCCGGCACCGCCACCGTGGCATAGCCGGCGCCCGCCCGGATCGCGGCATGCGAAGACATCCGCACCGCCCCCGTAAGCCCCCGGGACCCGCCGGCGATGGCGACCTGCCCCGATGTGAACTTGGTCGATCGCGCCCCCCGTTTCGGTGCAATCCCCAAGACCGAGGCGTCGATCACCCCGCCCGCCGGCTCGCTCGGCGCCCGATCGGGAATCCCGATTGGAGAGACCCGCAGCTCTCCGGTGTGCCACTTGCCCGGCGCAACGAAGTGCCCCAGCTTCGCTGCGTGAAAGCTGACCGTGAGGTCGGCCTCGACCGCCACCCCCTTAACCTCCCCGGTCGAGGCGTCCACCCCGGACGCGATGTCGCAGGCGACCACAGGCGCCCCGCAACGGTTGATCGCCTCGATCGCAGCCGCGGCCGGCCCACCCACCTCGCCGGAGAACCCGGTCCCGAAGATCGCATCGACAACAGCGCCCGACCCTGCCAGCCAGGCGTTGAGATCGCCCGAGGGCTCCTCCGCGAAGACCTCCAGCGTCTCGGCCTCGAAGCCCATCCCGGTCAGCTGCCGGGCGGCGAGAAGGCCGTCCCCGCCGTTGTTGCCCTTGCCGCAGACGATCCGAACGGGCCCATCGCGGGCAAGCTCGGCGACCGCCTCGGCGAGCGCCGTCCCGGCGGCCTTCATCAACGCCTCGGCGGGTATCCCCTGCTCCTCGATCGCCCACCGATCGACGGCCCTGATCCCCGCGGCGTCGAACAGCGGCTGCAACCAGGGCTCCATGTCAGCAAGTCTCTGCGATTGCGACCGCCGCCGCAAAGTCGCGGGAATGAGTCAGGGAGATCTCGACCCGCCGGTCCGCCGCCGCTTCGGCAGCGCGCCCCGAGAGCCGCACCGTCGGCGGCTCGCCGGCGACGACCTCGATGTCCCGCAGGCCGAAGCCATCCGAGAGGCCAAGCGCCTTGACCACGGCCTCCTTCGCGGCGAAGCGGGCGGCAAGATGCCTGGCGGGGCGGGCGCGGGCGCAGGCGTAGTCCTGCTCGGCGCGAGTGAAGACGCGGCCGGCCAGCCGCGGGTGGCGCTCCAGCGCCCGCTCGAGCCTCTCGATCTCGAGGAGGTCGATGCCGACGCCGGCGGCCATCGAGCCTGGCTACTTTTCGAAGCCGACGATCAGCTTCGCCGTGGCGAGTTCGCCCGAGCTGGCCGAGCCGATCGCGACGTAGCCGACCTTGGCCAGGTAGGGCCTTGCTTCCTGGAACCCCTGCTGGGAGCTCGGGACCAGAGACTCGGCCAGATGCAACGCAGCCGGGCCGTTGACGAAACCCGCGATCGGGGTGCTGCCGAGTGCCGCGACCGCTTCCTTGTAGGGCCGACTCCCCGCCAGGGACTGGCTCGATTCCGGGGAGAGCCCCTGTAGGGCCGGCGCCAGCCCGTAGCCGATGGCGATCCGCTCGCCCTTGGCGACGACGACGAGCGGCCTATTGCCGAGTTGGGGGCTGCGGATGGAGAAGCCGCTGGCCTTGCCGTTGATCGCGGTCACACCCGGAGTGCCCGCGCTGCGCAGCAGCAGCCCGATGTTGGAGACGGTGTTGGTCGCTTCGCTCGATTCCTTCGTGGTCAGGACCAGGGCGCCGCCGAGGCTGGCCTTGCTGCCGCCCTCGGCGAAGACGGCGGCGTCCTCGAGGGAGGCCGCAATCTTGTCGAGGTCGATGCCGGCCGCCTTCAGGGTGCTCTTCAACCTGTGGGGAGGCACTTCCGGCGGGATGCCGGAAGCGTCGAGGCCGTCGATCGCTTCTTCGAGCTGCTCGCCGAAGCCCGAGACGGCGAAGGCGGCAAAGGAGTCGGCGGGAAGCGACCCGAGCAGGCCCGAGGCATCTCCGCTCGGCGGGCTCTCGCCGCCGAGGTCGCTGCTGACGTCGACCTCGACCTGATCGGAGCCCGGCACGACGCTGGCCAGGGCCGTCGCTTCGGTCGGGTCGATGCCGGCCGACTTCAGCACCTGCAGAGCCTGCGGGTTGAGGCCGCCGCCGGCCTGTTCGATCAGGCCGCCAATGTCGACGTAGACGTCACCGAGGCTGCCGCTCGGCGCTGCGGAGACGGCGTCGGAGTACGCGCCGACGTCAGCGAGAGATTCGCCCATGGACGCATCGACGGCGCGCTTGAAGGACTTTTCGCCTTCGGCGACGACCAGGAAGTCCCCGACGACCCCGATCGCGGTGCCGTCGGAGCGCTGGACCTTGTAGTCGATGCCTTCGTAGGAGGCGTCGGTGACCGGTTCGTCGCCGGACTTGGCCTGCTTGTCGATGAAGTCCTGGGCGGCGGCGACGTCGGTCGTCTGTACGGCGACGCCATAGCCGTGGAAGTTGCTGCCGTCGTAGCGTTCGAAGAAGATCCCTGCCTTTTCGCCGAGCCAGGGCTGCACTTCCTTGCCGAAGTCGACTTCGTTGCCCGATCCGCTGGCCGAGCTTTCGAGCTTGGAGACGATCAGGCCGCCGAGGTCGCCGACCCCGGCGACGTTCTCGGCCAGCGATTCGAGGTTCGACTTCACCGTCCCGGTCGGCTGCACGGCAGCCTCGACGAAGAGCGGCGACTTCGGTGGCGCAAGGCTTGCCGGATCGGAACTCGAGCCACCGCCCCCGCAGCCGGCGAAGATCAGAGCCGTCGCGGCCGTGGAGATGACGAGAGCGAGACCGGCCTTCACCGGCAACACCTTACCCGCCTCTTACTCGACCGTGACCGTCTTCGCCAGGTTACGGGGCTGGTCGACGTTGAGGTCGCGGCCGCGGGCGATGTCGTAGGCGAGGAGCTGGAGCGGCAGGATCGCGACGATCGGCTGCAGGATCCAGTCGGTGCGCGCGACCTCGATCGTCTCCTCGGCAACCTCAGAGACCCCCTCGCAGCCCTCGGTCGCGATCGCGATCGTGTCAGCCCCCCGGGCGCGCACCTCTTCGATGTTGGAGAGGACCTTGTCCAGCACAGGGCTCTCGGTGGCAACGCAGACGACCGGGGTCGACTCGTCGAGCAGGGCGATCGGCCCGTGCTTCATCTCCCCCGCCGCGTAGGCGTCGGTGGGGATGTAGGAGATCTCCTTCAGCTTCAGCGCCCCCTCGAGGCAGACGGGCAGCCCGATATGGCGACCGAGGTAGAGGAAGAATTGCTGGTCGCTGTGGGTGGCAGCGACCTCGCGCACGCGGTCCTCGCAGGCCGCCAGGGTCGACTCGATCTTCGACGGCAGCGCCTTCAGCTCGGCGACCAGCTCGGCGACGCGCCCCGCCGCCAGCGACCCGCGCAGCTCCGCCAGCCGCAACCCGACGAGATACATCGCCGCCACCTGGGCGACGAAGGTCTTCGTCGCGGCGACGCCGATCTCCAGCCCGGCTCGCGTGTAGAGGACGGCGTCGGCGTCGCGGGTCGCCTGGCTGCCCATGATGTTGGTCACCGCGAGCACCCTGGCCCCCGCTTCGCGGGCCAGGCGCATCGCCGCCAGCGTGTCCGCGGTCTCCCCTGACTGCGTGATGCCGATCACCAGGTCCCCGGGCCCGATCACCGGGTTGCGGTAGCGGTACTCGGAGGCGACGTCCACTTCCACAGGCACCCGCGCCCACTCCTCGATCGCGTAGCGGCCGACCAGGCCGGCGTGGTAGGACGTGCCGCAGGCGACGATCACGATCCGCTTCAGGTCGCGCAGGTAAGAGTCGTCCAGCTCGACCTCGGAGAGGTCGACGCCCTCGTCGCCAGGCAGGCGGTCGGCGATCGTCTCGGCGACAGCGTCGGCCTGTTCGTGGATCTCCTTCAGCATGAAGGTCTCATAGCCGCCCTTCTCGGCGGCGTCGGCGTCCCAGCTGACCTCTTCGGGCTCGCGGCTGACCGGGGCGCCATCTGCGTCGGTGATCGCGGCCCCCTCGGCGTCGATCGTGACGATCTCGCCGTTTTCGATCAGCAGCGCGGTGCGAGTGTCGGCGAGGAAGGCCGGGATCGCCGAGGCGAGGAAGGTCTCGCCGTCGCCGAGGCCCGCTACCAGCGGGCACTCCTTTCGCGCCCCGACCAGCCGCTCGGGCTCCGCCGCGTGCATCGCGACGAAGGCGTAGTGGCCGCGCAGCTCCGCGAACGCGGCGCGCACCGCGGCGGCGAGGTCGTCGTCGTAGTGGCCGGCGATCAGGTGGGCGACGACCTCGGCATCGGTATCGGAGGTGAACTCGTGCCCCTCCGTTTCGAGCCGGCGGCGCAGCTTCGCGTGGTTCTCGACGATCCCGTTGAGGACGATGTGGACACGGTCGGAGGTGTCGTAGTGAGGATGGGCGTTCTCCTCGGTGACGCGGCCGTGGGTCGCCCAGCGGGTGTGGGCTATCCCGGTGGTGGCTGTCGCCGGAGCTCCGTCGCCGCCCGCCGCATCGGCCTCGACCGCAGCGCGGAGGTTGGCCAGGTTGCCGACCGCCCGCACGCTCTCGACCCCGCCGTCCTCGATCACCGAGAGGCCGGCCGAGTCATAGCCTCGGTACTCGAGCTTTTCCAGCCCGGAGAGGAGGATCTCCTCGCAGGGCCGGCCGCCCACATATCCCACGATGCCGCACATGAAGGCGAGTAAGGGTAGAGGGCGGGCGGCCTAGGCCAGCTCTCGCCGCACGACGCCGACCAGGCGCTCGCAGACCGCGTCGGCCTCCTCGGCCGTGGGGGCCTCGGCCATCACGCGGACAAGCGGCTCGGTGCCGGAGGGGCGCAGCAGCACGCGGCCGCGGCCCTCGAGGCCATCGCCCTCGCGGTCGACCGCCTCCCACACGCCGGTCGCGCCGGCGATCGCGTCGCGGTCCGAAACCTCGACGTTGACCAGTTTCTGGGGAAGCTTCTGCATCGGCACCGCCTCGGCCAGGGAGCGCGAGCCGAGCTCGCGCATAGTCATCAGCGCCGCTGCGATCCCGTCGCCGGTCGGGGCAAACGGGGTGGAGATGACGTGACCGGACTGCTCCCCCCCGAGGACCTGGCCGCTGTCTCGCATCTCGTCGAGCACGTAGCGGTCGCCGACCTTGGTCACCGCCACCGCGATCCCGGCCTCCTCCATCGCCCGGTGGAAGCCGTAGTTGCTCATCACGGTGACCACGACGCCGCCCGGGAGCTCCCCCCGAGCCGCCATCCCGGCGGCGGTGAGCGAGATCAGCTCGTCGCCGTCGAAGGCCCGTCCGTCGCCGTCGGCCGCCAGCACCCGGTCGCCGTCGCCGTCGAAGGCGAAACCGATCTCCGCGCCTGCGGCGGCAACCTGTTCGGCCAGTCGCTCGACGTGGGTCGATCCACAATCCCGGTTGATGTTGCGACCGTCGGGCTCGGCGGCGATCGACTCGACCTCGGCGCCGAGCCGCTCGAAGATCGCCGGCGCAGCACGGAAGGTGGCGCCGTTGGCGCAGTCGAGCATCACTCTGCGGCCGGTGAGGTCAAGGGGAAAGGCGGCCTCCAGGGCGCGGAGATAGTCCTCGAGCCCGCCGTTCAGCTCACGGACCCTGCCGACCGAGGTGGGCGCATCCGACGCTCCCTCGATCAGCCCCTCGATCTTCGCCTCGGCGTCGTCACCCAGCTTCGTCCCCTGCTGGGAGAAGAACTTGATGCCGTTGTCGCGATAGGGGTTGTGAGAGGCGGAGACGACGGCGGCGAGGTCAAGCCCCAGCCGCTTGACCAGGATCGAAGCGGCCGGCGTCGGCAGCACGCCGCCGAGCAGGGCGTCCCCGCCGGCGGCGGCGATCCCGGCCGCCAGTGCCGCCTCCAGCATCGGCCCCGACTCACGGGTGTCGCGGACGATCAACACCTGCGGCCGCTCGGTCTCCAGCGAAGCGGCCGCCGCCCGTCCCAGCGCGGTCGCCAACTCGGCGGTGAGGAACGTGCCGGCCTCTCCCCGGACCCCGTCGGTTCCGAAGAGCCTGCGCTCGGTCGTCACAGTGCCCCCGTCAGCGCTTGCTGAACTGAGGCTTCTTGCGAGCCTTCTTGAGTCCGGCCTTGCGACGCTCCTTGACCCGCGCGTCGCGGGTGAGGAAGCCGCGCTTCTTGAGGTCGCCGCGCAGCTCGGGATCGATCTCGGTCAGCGCCCGGGCGATGCCGTGCCGGACCGCGCCGGCCTGGCCGCTGATCCCCCCGCCGTGAACCCGGACTCGGACGTCGACGCTGCCCTGATAGCCGGCCGTGGACAGCGGCTGCATCGCGATCGTCTGGTGCAGCGGGCGTGGGAAGAACTCCTCCAGCGAGCGCTTGTTGATCTCGACCTTCCCGTCGCCGGGGACCAGGGTGACGCGGGCGATCGAAGTCTTGCGCTTGCCGGTGGCGAGATAGCGGGACCCGCTCTCCATCTTTGCCGGGGCACGGCTGGCGGCCTCAGGCTCCTCGCCCTCGCCGGTCAACTCCGCCTCACGCCGAGCCCTCTCTTCCTCCTCGGCTTCGAGCCTGGCCTGCTCCTCGGCGCTGAGCTTGGGCGCCTCCGGCTCAACCGCAATCGGCTCCAAATCGGCGCCAGGAATGACGTCAGCCTTCTTCTCCGCCGGCTTCTTCTCCTCAGCGGCCGGCTCGGCCTCGGGCTCCGCTGCGGCCTCCTCAGGCGCCTCTTCCACGGGTGGCGTGGCCGATGGTGCCTCGTCCGCAGCCTGCGTGGACGAGGTGCCGTCCTCCGCGACCGGACCCGCGGCCGCGTCGTCCGGCGTCTCAGGGGTCTCGTTGTTGGGCTCGTCTGTCATCTCTCGATCTCCATCGGCTTGGGCTGCTGGGCCGCATGTGGGTGGTCGGGGCCGGCGTAGACCTTCAGCTTGGTCAATTGCTGGCGCGCCAGGCGGTTGCGGGGCAGCATCCCCTTCACGGCCTTGCGGATCACTTCCTCGGGGCGGCGCTCCAGCATCTCGGCCAGCGTCCGGGACTTGATCCCGCCCGGGTAGCCGCTGTGCCGCCAGTAGGTCTTCTGCGCCATCTTGTCGCCGGTGACGCGGATCTTCTCCGCGTTGACGACGACGATGAAGTCGCCCGTGTCGATATGAGGCGTGTACTCGGGCTTGCGCTTGCCACGCAGCGCGTCGGCGATCCGAGTCGCAAGCCGACCGAGCGTCTGGCCGTCGGCATCGACCACGTACCAGTCGCGCTGACGGTCGGCGGGTGTTGCTACATAGGTCTTCACGAGCCGGCGGATAATAGGGAACTGAGCGAACCCGCACCCACCCCGCGAGCACCGAAGGTGAGAGCTATGAGCGGAATCGACGAATCCTCAGCCGGTCCCGATCACGCCTCCCGGCGCCAGCTTCGCGCAGCGCTCGCAGCGGCCCGCGGAGCACCACGTCGTGTTCGGCGACCTCGAAGCGCACCTCGCTCGAAACCCGGTCGATCGCCCGCTCAAGACCCGGATCCTCGAATGGGAGGACACGCCCGCAGTGGCGGCAGATCGCATGGTGGTGATGGTGGCCGTTCGGCTCGACCCGCTCGTAGCTGGCCGTGCCGCGCGCCACCTCGAGGCGCTGGACCAAGCCGAGCTGCTCGAGCTGCTCGAGGGCACGGTAGACGCTGGCACGCCCGACGCCGGGCGTGCGGCGGCGCAAGTCGTCGTCGATCTCCAGCGCGGTTACCGCGCAGTCCTGACGCGCCAGCGCATCGACCACCGCGCGTCGAGCGCCGCCCCTTCGGTAGCCGGCATCGGCGAGGGCGGACATCGCGTGCTCGGCCCAGCTCCTGTCCTTCGGCCCCATCGCTTCGATCCTAGCCAGCGACACCGTGGCCATCCGCAAGAGGAGTGGTCTTGAATGCCCTCTTCGACGCCAGCCACGCCCGCAGTGCGACCAAGGCGAAGAGGGCGGTCGGCGATTCCGATAATGGCCGAGCTGGGGGCAGGGAGGCGATCTCGGTAGCTGAGCGCGAGCCCGGCCCACATCGACGCGACCGCGATCGCCGCCGAGAGCGCCAGGCCGCGCCAGGGGCTATCCGTCAGCAGCCTCGCTGCGCCCACCTGGGGCGGCGAGCAGGCCGAGCAACAGCAACGCCCCGACCGCCTGCGTCGCCTCCGCCGCGACCACCGCCAAGCACGAAGAAGCCGAGGCCCAGGGCGCCTACCCGGAGACCCAGGCTTCTCGCCACCTCCGGGTCGACGGAGCTGAACAGCAGCGGCCGCGCGATCGCCAGCAGGCCCACGCAGGTGAGGATCGCGATCGCCGCCGCGAGCCTTGCATCGCCTGCGCCGAGTCCGAGGATCGAGCCAAAGAGAACCCGCACTGCAGCAGTGCCGTTGGAGCCGCTGGAGCCGTTAACGAAGATGGAGAGGAAGAGCGCGCCGAGGCCGAGAACCCACGCGAAGACCGAGCCGATCACGACGTCATCGGGGCGAGCGCGCTCGCCAAGCAGCCCCATCGCAGCTGCCACGGCGACAGTCGCGGCGAAGAGACCGAGACGAATGTCAATACCCGCCGCCGCCGCCGCGAGGGCGCCTGTAAAGGCGACGTGGCTGAGCGCGTCGCCGGCAAAGACCTGGCTGCGCAGCACGACGAAGTAGCCGGTCAACCCGCAGGCGAGAGCGATGAAGGTGCCCGCGAGAAACGCGTTGCGCATGAACTCATGGGCGAACATCAGGCTGTGCCCCAACCGATTCGAGCGGACTTCTTCCGGGCTAAGGAAGCCACGACCCGCACAGCCACATAGAGGCCGAAGGAGATCGTCGTCACCCAGAAGCCAACCGGATAGGGGGAGAAATAAGCGATGCCTAGGCCGAGCCAGGTGACCGCGAGCGCAAATCCGACTGAGAGTGTCAGGCCCAGGCCTGGGCGGGCGGTGATCTGCTGCGCGGTGGCAGGCGGCGTGACCAGCAGGGCAAAGACCAGCAGGGCGCCCGTGATCTCGGCGGTCGCCGCCACCGCAAGCCCGAGCAGGAGCAGGAAGACAAGTGCGAGAGCCTTGACCGGGACGCCGACGGCGCGAGCGACGGCGCCGTCGACGGACGCAAACAGCAATGGCCGGCCGATCACCGCGAGGGCCAGCAAGGGCCGCGACGGCGATCCAGAGCAGCGTCTGCACCTGGGCCGCGGTGATCCCGAGGAAGGTGCCGAAGAGCAGCGACTCCAAGCTGGTGAGCTGGCCGCCGTAGAGGCTGACGAAGAGGAAGCCGAGGCCGAGGCCGAAGGCCTGCACCGTGCCGGTCACCGCCGACTCGCTGCTGAGACCCCCTTGCTCCAAGCGGCTGACCGCCGACAGCGCCAGCGCCCCGAGACCGCAGGCGCCGAAATAGCCGAACGCCAGCGGCAACCCCGCCAGGGTCGCGCCGGCGGCACCGGGAAAAGCGATAACCGAGAGAGTGTGGCCGGCGAACGTCTGGCGTCGCAGCACCATGAACCAGCCGATGACCCCGGCCATCACGGCGACGATCGTGCCAGCCTGAAGTGCCTGCACCATAAAGGGGAATTCGGCCAGCTGTTCGAGGTCGCCGACGAGATTCCAGGAGAGGCCGGCGAACTCAGTGACCATGCTGATGGCGCGGGTGGTGATGGGCGGGCGGCTCCGGGGTGCCGACGACGACGAGACGGCCGTCGGAGGTCTCCAGTACCTCGACCGGTACGCCGTAGAGGCCGCTGAGGGTGGAGCTCGTGATCACCTGGCGCGGCTTCCCCTCAATGCCGCGCCCACCAGCGAAGTAGACGACCCGGTCGAGGTAGGGGAGGATCGGGTTGACGTCGTGGGCGACCAGCAGCACGGTCACCCCTTCGATGTCGCAGATCCGTTGTATGAGCGCAGCGACAGCACTCTGGTTGCTGAGATCGAGGCTGTCAAGCGGCTCGTCGAGCAGGAGGATCCGGGGCCGGCGAACCAGCGCTTGGGCGATCAGCAGCCGCTGCTGCTCGCCGCCTGAGAGTGCCCCGATCGGGCGCGAGGCGTACGGACCGGCACCGACCAGCTCGATCGCCTCCTCGACGCGGTCGCCGCGCAGCCCGCCCGAGGAGCTGAGCGCCGCCGGCAGCGGAAATCCCCAGCGCGTTCCGTCGAGTCCCAGGCGCACCAGATCGAGGCCGCGAACCCGCGTGCCCGCATCGAAACTCCGCCGCTGCGGCAGGTACCCGATCTGAGCATTGGCGGACCCGGGCCTGCCCGAGAGGACTGTGGCGCCGCCCTCGCTCAGCGGCAGGAGGCCGAGCAGGACGTGGATCAACGTCGACTTCCCCGATCCGTTTGGGCCGAGGACTGCAACGAACTCGCCCTGGCCGACGTTGAGGTCGACTCCCGACCATACGAAGCGGCGGCCGCGGCTGGCGGCCGCGCCACGGAGTTTGATCGCCTCGCCGGAATTCACCCGCCGGCTGTTCTTGCGAGCGCCGTCCGCAGCCCCTCCAGCTCGTGCACCTGCCAGGCCTGGAAGCTGGCGTTTTCGGGGGTCAGCGTCTCGGTGACGGTGGCGACCGGGATTCCCGACGACTTGGCGGCGTCGCTCAGCCGCTGTACGTCGGGGGTCGCGTTCTGGCTGTTGTAGATCCAAACCTTGATCTGCCTATCGGCGATCTGCTTGTCGGTGGTCACCTTGGCGGCCGGCGTCGGTTCAGTTCCCTCGGCGATCGCGTCGAGGAAACTGGTCGGGGTCAAGAGCTTCAGGCCGATGACCGGCGCGAGCGGTTCGAAGATGCTCTCCGAGGCGCCCACCGGGGTGCCGCCATAGCGGGCCTTGATCTGGGAAATGAGGCCGTGGTATTTGGCGAGGCCCACCGTCTCGAAGCGATGCTGCCGGGCATCGAAGTAAGAGCTGTGGCCGGGATCGGCCTGCTTGTAGTCGGCAGTTATCTGTTCGATCACCTTCTGTACCGAGGTCGGCGAGTACCACTGGTGGGGGTTGTCCCCGTCCTTCAGCCCCAGCAAGTCACCAACCGTGAGGACCGTCCGTTCGGAGCTGGGGTTGGCGTCGAGCAGCTTCGTCGCCCACTGGTCATAGCCGATCCCGTTGACGATCGCCAGCTGAGCGCCGGCCATCGCGCGCGCGTCTTCTGAGGTCGGTTCGTAGTCGTGGGGGTCGGCGGCGGGGTTGGTGATGATGTTGGTTACTTCAACGCGATCGCCGCCGAGCTGTGCGGCGATGCTGCCCCAGAAGTCCTCGGCAGCGACCACGTTGAGCTTGCCGGAGGAGCTGGTGGAGCTCGATCTCGGCCCCCCGCATCCGGCTGCCGACACGCCGAAAGCGAACAAGATCAAGAAGCTGGCAAAGATCGGGGTGCGCGGGGCTGGCATGGTCTCCTAGGTTCGGATCCTCCGTGGGCGCGCAGACTATCATGATATTGAGACTTGTTATCTTTTACTCACCCACCGGCCGCACTACGCTGTCGCCATCAACGCCTTGATCTCCAGCCCCGCATCGAGCGGCATCCAGCTCGGACCGTTCGAAATCCACGTCTATGGGTTGATGTACGTGATCGGGCTGGCTGCCGCGGTGCTGATTACCATTCGCCGCTGGGAGGCGGCAGGCGGCTCACGCGCACTGGTCTACGACGTGGCGATGTGGGGCTTCCCCGCCGGGCTGATCGGGGGGCGCCTCTACTTCGACCTGACCAGCAGCGGCGAAGTGCCACCGCACTGGTGGGGGCCGTTCGCCGTCTGGGACGGCGGTATGGGCATCTGGGGCGGGATAGCTCTGGGAGCCGCGGTAGGGCTCTGGCGCCTGCGGCGCGCCGGCGTTTCTCCCGCGCCCTTCATGGACGCTGCCGCCCCGGCTCTGCTCGTCGGCCAGGCAATCGGGCGGATCGGCAACTACTTCAACCAGGAGCTGTTCGGCGGCCCCACCAGCCTTCCCTGGGCGCTGCAGATCTCCCCGGCCCACCGCCCGGCGGGCTATCGAGGCCTTCGCCACCTTCCACCCCACCTTTCTCTACGAGCTGATCTGGAACCTCGCGCTTGCCGCCTTCCTCGTCTGGCTCGGCCACCGCCGCCGCATCCGCCCACCGGGCCTCTTCGCCCTCTACGTCGCCGGCTACTCGGCCTTCCGGATCTTCGAGGAGTCGCTCCGCGTCGACCCGGCCCACCACTTCCTCGGTCTACGGCTCAACTTCTACGTTGCGACGCTGCTCTGCCTCGCCGGCTTCCTCTGGTTCGCGAAGAGTCAGGGCTGGAGGCCGGGCTTCCGCTCACAGCGCGGCGCGGCCCTCATCCTCGCCGGCGGGATCGTGCTCATGTCCGGATGCGGCGGAGCGGGGCACGCCGACGCCGCATCCGCTTCTCGACCCGATCGGTCGGGGGGTCGGGACGCGAAGAGCGCGCTGGCCTTTGGCGTTTCAACGGACGACCAGCGTGCCTTCCATTCCGGCTTCCCTGTGTCCGGGCACCGTGCAGTAATAATGGTAGGTGCCAGTCCTCAGATTCATCGTCGCCAACGTTTCGCCTTCGGTGATCAATTCGGTCTGGCCGATGGTTTCTCCCTCTTCGTTTTCAACAGCCACGTCATGGGGGAGCGCCTGCGGATTCCTGAAGTCAATCGTCACCTTCCCTGCCTTCACCGTAACTTCGGCGGTCGTATAGGCGAGCTGGCCCTTGGGGTCGGCTTCCAGATGGATCGTCGAGCCTCCACCGGCCGACGTCTTGCCCGCTTCTCTTGCCGACGCCCCGTTTGATTCGGTGGCGGTCGAACTCGTCGTGGTCGGACTGGAGTTGCTGCCACATGAGACGATCGCCAAGGACATCGATGCTAGGACGAACAGAGTTGCAACCTTCGTCATCGAGTGACTCCTCTGGGTCGGGCTTGTAGGCGTACCGCATCCACCGAGGCCAAGGCACAGCGCGGTGGCGAGTGACGCCGTGCAGCCACCGCGCTGTGCCAGGCCGATCTCACAATTCCTTCAACCCTCTCTAAGCGGGTCGGCGCGATCGGACTAGTGCCACCCCACCCGCAATCAGGCCCAGTGCGCCCAGTGCCAGGGCCGCGAGGCCCAGGCCCCTGCTGGCGCTGCCGCTCGAGCCGCTGCTTACCTTGGCTTCGCTCGACCCGGCACTTGGGCTTGGTGGCGCCGTCTCACTCCCGGCGACATCCTGCAAGGGCCCGCCTTCGGCAGTGACATCGATCTGCGGCGCCGGTTCTTCCGAGCCCGGAGGGCCGATCCAGCGCACGACTTCCCCGTTGTCGTAGTACTGCAGCGTCTTGAAGGTCAGCTCTTCCCCTTCCTTGCCGGGGATCTCGGTCGAGATCGGAAAGTTGAGGAACTGATCGGGGGGAATCCTGCCCTGCCTGCCATCACCGGTCCAGATGACCTCACGCACCTGTTCGGTGACTTCACCGTCACTTGTCTGGACTGGCTTGGAGAGCTTGCTGGTCTTTACCTCGGCGCTCCACCCCGGCATATATTCAGTCGAGACGTCGAGGAAGCCGGGTGGGAATTGAACCGCGAGCTTGACCGTGTTGGCTCCTTCCATCTCGTTAGGCACCCTGATGTTGAGGGTGGCAAAGGAGCCGACCGGCACCTCATTGGGGTGCAGGCTGACATGAGCCTGCGCGGCGGCTGGCGCCAGCAGCGCGACGGCGCTGGTCGCGGCAATTGCGATTCGTCGCATCTTGATCTGTTTCCTTTCTTCGAAGTTCAGGATCGGCTGGGCCGCCCGGTGCCTCACCTCGGCCCAATCGCAACCGGAGGCCCCCGGCCCGCCCGCGAGGTGGCGAGCAATGAGCCACCGCGAGGGGGAACCAACCGTAAGGCGAGGGGGCAGGGACGCCTGGGGAGTGTCCGCGACGGCCTCACCGAGCCCTGGGCAACCCGCAGCAGGAACTTTTCGCCTGGATAGCGTCCGAACATCAGCGTTGCGAAGATGACGAGCATCGGCGAGAGAAAGAGAAGCCCCGGTTCCCGGTAGCTGAGCTGTAAGACGACCGTCGCTAGGACGAGTGCGCCCAGGGAGGCGATGCGAAGGAGCTTTTCGTAACGGCGCGCCCCGGTCACCGAATCCGGACTCCCACAGTCTTCGAGTACTCAGTGAATGCCGAGACCCTCACCGTTAGGTCTATCTGCCATTCGCCCGAGGCGGTGAGCTGGGCGCCGGGGATCGTGTAATGGCCAGGGCCGGATAGCTGTGGTTCCAGCGGTAGCGAGATCGCCTTATCCGGAAGCCTGGCAGTGGCGGAGAACTGTTTGATCTTCGCGTATGGAGCTCCGGTCTTGGCGTCGAAGAGATAAACGTGAATCTGGTTCGCCCCGACCGTCGCGGGTTCGACTGTCATCTCCAGCTGGATCGGCCCGAACTGCGATTCGGTCGAGAACGGCCCCGACTGGGCCACGATCGGAGGCGCGTAGCTGGCCAGCGCCGCGGTGACGCCAAGCACGATGACCAGCAATGCGACCTCTGCGCGCAGGGCGCGGCGCAGCACAACCCCGGTGCGACCCGGCGAGTCGCCGCCCGCCGCGATCCGCTTCAGCCGCGGAACCGAGCGAAGGCGGTTGTAGGCGCCAAGTCCGATCAGCGCCGTCAGCAGGATGAGCTTGATCAGCACCGCCCTCCCGTAGCCGGTTTCGGTCAGGGCTTCGAGCACGCGTACGTAGACATATGCCTGCACCAAGCCGCTGAGCAAGATTGCCCCGACCGAGGTCAGCGCGACCGCCGAGAAGCGGGAGAGGACCGCCGCCAGCACTCGGCTTCGGTCGCTTGGCTCCAACCCGCGCGTCCCGCGCGGTACGACGAAGAGCAACGTCATCAGGCCGCCGAGCCAGACGGCCATCGCCGCGACGTGCACGACGTTGACCGGGAACAGCACCGCCACCGGCGATTGGGTGCTGCCGTGCCCCGAGAGAGCGGGCACGAGAACGGCGAAGACGAGCGGCGCGACGAGAAGTGCCAGTGCGAGCCGACCGGGACGACGGTTTCCGGCGCCCCGCAGTGCGACCGCCGCGACTACGCCGAAAAGGAGCCAGGCGAGAACGGCGGTCCCCCAGATGCTCCCGAACTTGGTTTCCAGCGTCTCACGGAGGATCGACTCCTTGAGGGCCGAGAAGCCCGAGACCCCCGCCGCCTCGGCGGCCTCCATCACCACCCCTGCCGCAGCGCTGATCGCTCCGAGGACGGCGGCGAGTATCGCCACGACCCGCAATCGCGATCCGAAGGCTTGTCTCGCCCGCATCCAGGCCTCCCCCTGTCCGAGCGCCCCAATCGCGGGCAGCCAGACCAACAGGAGAAAGGTCAGGCTCCCGACCCCGAGCGCGGTCGCCGCGTATTGCAGTCCGCGCGCGATGCCGAAGGCGGTCTCCGTGACAGGTCCGCTGCCCGAGCCCGCGGTGAGTTCGGCCACGGTCTGCTTCGGGGCCGTACCTGGTTTGCCGATCGAGAAGACGAATCCGCTGGAGACGATGTGACCGTCTGCTGAGATGACCCGGTAGGTGGCCGTGAAGCTGCCATCGGACAGGCCGGGCTTGAGGTGCACGCCGAGCCGGGGGCCGTCCCCATTGGGGTGGAACGCATCGCCCTCGTCGACCCTGGACCCGGTGGCGTCATAGACGCGAATGGCCCCGAAGTTGCCCTCAACCGGCTCGTCGAAGCGGAATATGACAGCGGATGGCTCGCGCTTGACGATTGCGCCCCGCTGCGGTGAGGTTCCCTCGAGCTGGGCATGCGCCAGGGCGTTCGCCGGCATCAGGAGGACGAGGAGAAACGCGGCGGCGGCCGTCCTTCTCACCTACCAGGCCTCCTTTACCGCCTGCTCATCGCCAGGGCGGCCCCCATTGCGGCGTCGGCGGCGCAGGAAGAGCACGAGCGCCCCACCCCCAAGCAGGACCACGATGCCGATGACGATGAACGGCAGCTTTGAGGTATCGGCCGGGCCGACCCAGTACAGGGTCCCATCGATTGCCCCCGTTCGGCCGTCGATCCGTAGAGGGATCGTGTAATCGAAGATCTTCGTTGTACGACTCGCGTCGGTGACCTGAGGCGGGGTCGACGTCGATGTGTAGTGCATCCGATGGTCGTGCCAGAGGAAGGTGCCAGAGTGATCGACCGTCTTCCACATGGGCGGCGCGCTCGGGTCGGCGTTAGACGGAACCTGAGTTGTGGGGAAGAAAGTCTGGTTTAGGTACAGAGCCGGTGAGCGCTCGTTGACCTGCACGGTGCCGTCCCTGAGCACCCGCGCGTAGGGCTCGTGCTCGTAGCCGTAGATCACCACTTCGTGGCCGTGCCGGTCGAGCAGCTGGAAATAGCTGTCGTAGGAGAGGACTTCGAAGCTGACGCCGGGAACCTTTGGCGTCACTCTGTCGATCACCGAGCGATAATCGGGATTGCCTTCGTGCCCGAAAGCGGGCGCGACGGAAATCGCTGTGAAGAGTGTTGTGAAAGCGACAAGCGTCGCCAGGTGCTTTCGCACGGGGTGTCCTTTCGGTCGCGCGCACGGCAACCGATGGACAACTCGGCGCCTGCGCTTAGGGCAGCGTCAGCAGGCGCGCGGGAGGTGGCCGCTTCGCCAGCGAGAAGGCGAGCAACCGAGTGCCGCGGGGGAGCCAGATCGCTTGGGCGCGCGGGACCGGCGCCACCAACGCGGACCCGTCGCGCGACTTGCGAGGGCGCTCGCGCACGAGCTTCGCGATCAGCTCCTCCCCCAGATAGCGGCCGGTGACGAGCGGCGCGACCAGCAACAGAACGGGGGCCAAGAAAAGCAGAACATCGGTTGAGCCGAATACGGCGAGAGTCAAGGCCCAGGTGATCGTTATCACCAGGGCCATCCCAGCTGTAAAACGACCCGCGAGACGCATTGCCGAAACAGACTATTCCATAGTCAACCAGCACGACCTCAAAGCGCGCCCGATCCGGGACGTGGCAGGCGCGATGAAGCTGGGCGATAGCATCGACGGGCGGCGATGGAGATGCCACGACTGACTGCACAGGGCGCGAAATGACTGGCGGCGGCTCAAACCCGCCGGATCGCTCTGAGGGGCACAGGGGCGTTCCCCTGTCCGTGTTCTTTCCGCTCATCGCGATCGCGGCCGTCGTTGCGAGCGTGACGGTCCTGCTTGTCAATAACCACTCCTCGCCAGCGCTTCCCGGCAACGTGCACAGCGAATCGGTGACTGGCTTCGACGGCGAGCTGGTCTCCCCGCGCAAGCCCGCACCGTCGGTGGGAAACCTGCGCAACTACCTCGGGGAACGGATTAACCTCGCCGACTATCGCGGCAAAGCGGTCTTCGTCACCTTCCTCTACACGCATTGCCCCGACGTTTGCCCGCTAATGACCGCCGCGCTCCGCGACACCCTCGAAAAGCTCGGGCCGGACCGTAGCAAGCAGCTCCAGATCGTCGCAGTCTCTGTCGATCCCCACCACGACACCCCCGAAGCGGTCGCCCAGTTCCTGACTGCGCATCGAATGACGGGAAGGATGAAGTACCTGATCGGCAGCGCTACCCAGCTCAGTCGTGTCTGGAAGGCGTGGAACGTCGGCTCGACCCCCGACTCCGTCAACCCCGAATTGGTCGCCCACTCGGCGCTCATCTACGGGATTGGCGCCAGCGGGAGGTTGACGACGATCTACCCGGAGAACTTCCAGCCGGGCCAGATCGTTCACGACCTCCCGAAGCTGCTCCAGGATTAGACTCACCCGCGAAGCTCTTGCCTACTCCCACTCGATCGTGGCCGGTGGCTTCGAGGAGATGTCCAGAGCGACGCGGTTGACGTCGCGGATCTCGTTGATGATCCGGTTGGAGACGCGCTCCAGCAGGTCGTAGGGGAGGCGGGCCCAGTCGGCGGTCATCGCATCGTCGGAGGTGACCGCGCGGATCACGATCGGGTAGGCGTAGGTGCGGCCGTCTCCCTGGACGCCGACCGAGCGCACGACGGGAAGGACGCAGAACGACTGCCAGAGCTGGCGGTAGAGCTCGGCGGCGCGGATCTCCTCCTGCAGGATCGCGTCAGCCGCCCGCAGGATGTCGAGCCGCTCCCTGGTGACCTCGCCACCGACGATGCGGATCGCCAGGCCGGGACCGGGGAAGGGCTGGCGCCAGACCATCCGCTCCGGGAGCCCCAGCTCGGCGCCGACGGCGCGGACCTCGTCCTTGAACAGCATCCTCAGCGGCTCGACGAGGTCGAAGTCGAACTCGTCGGGCAGGCCGCCGACGTTGTGGTGGGACTTGATCGTCTCGGAGCCGTCGCTACCGCCGGACTCGATCACGTCGGAGTAGAGGGTGCCCTGGACCAGATAACCGACATCGTCCAGCTTCTCCGCCTCCTCCTCGAAGACGCGGATGAACTCCTCGCCGATGATCTTGCGCTTGCGCTCGGGGTCCTCGACTCCGGCCAGCTTCGCCAGGAAGCGCTCTTCGGCGTCGACGTGGACGAGCGGGATGCCGAATTGGCCAAACGCCTCGACCACCTGCGCGGCCTCATTGAGTCGCATCAGGCCGTGGTCGACGAAGACACAGGTCAACCTCTCCCCCACCGCCCGGTGGACCAGCAGCGCGGCGACCGAGGAGTCGACCCCTCCGGAGAGGCCGCAGATCACGCGGCCCTCTCCAACCTGGGCCTGGATCTTCGCCACCTGCTCGGCGATCACCGACTGCGGCGACCACTGCTGCTCGCAGCCGGCGACGTCGCGCAGGAAGCGGGTGAGGATCTCGGTCCCGTAGGGAGTGTGGACGACCTCGGGGTGGAACTGGATCCCATAGAGCCCGCGATCGGGCATCTCGCAGGCGGCGACCGGCGAGCCGGGGCTGGAGGCGAGGGGCACGAATCCCTCGGGAGGCTCGAAGACCGCGTCACGGTGGCTCATCCAGCAGCTCTGCTCCACCGGCAGCCCGCCGAGCAGCCGCCCGCCGCCGTCGCGCAGGACCAGCTCGGTGCGCCCGAACTCCCCCGCCTCGGCCCCCTCGACCCGGCCGCCGAGCGCCTGGACCATCGCCTGCATCCCGTAACAGATGCCGAGCATCGGCATCCCGAGGTCGAGCAGCTGGGTCGGGAAGGCGGGCGCTCCCGGCTCATACACCGAGGCGGGCCCGCCCGAGAGGACGAGCGCCTTCGGCGCCCGCTCCCGGATCTTCTCCACCGAAGTGGTCGCCGGCAGCAGCTCGGCGAAGACCCCGCACTCGCGGATCCGCCGCGCGATCAGTTGGGAGTACTGCCCTCCGAAGTCGAGGACCAGCACCTCCTCGGAGGCTTGGGCCGGCGCCGCCACGGCGCCGGCCTCAATCGTCGGCGACTCCAACACCGGCGGAGACCGCCGCCCTGCCGTTCGACCCCATGCCGACGGACTGCTCGTTCTGGAGCTTCTTGCCCTCGCTCATCAGCGCCGGGGCGACCATCACCTCGGCCCGTTGGAAGGAGCGGATGTCCTCGTAGCCGCAGGTGGCCATCGAGGTTTTCAGCGCCCCCATCAGGTTGAAGGTGCCGTCGTTCTCCTGGGCGGGGCCGAGGAGGATCTCCTCCAGCGTCCCGTCCTGCGCGGTCGAGACCCGGGTGCCGCGGGGAAGCGAGGGGTGGAACGTGGCCATCCCCCAGTGGAACCCTCGCCCGGGGGCCTCTTTGGCGCGGGCCAGCGGCGAGCCGACCATCACCGAGTCGGCGCCGCAGGCGATCGCCTTGGAGACGTCGCCCCCGGTCCGCATCCCGCCGTCGGCGATGACGTTCACGTACTCGCCCGTCTCCAGCATGTGCTGGGCGCGGGCGGCGGCGACATCGGCGATCGCGGTCGCCTGCGGGACGCCGATCCCGAGCACCCCGCGGGTCGTGCAGGCGGCGCCGGGGCCGACCCCGACCAGGACGCCGACCGCGCCGGTCCGCATCAGGTGCAGCCCGGTCGAGTAGGAGGCGCAGCCGCCGACGATGGTCGGAACCGGAACCTCGGCGATGAACTCCTTCAGGTTGAGCGGCTCGACCGTGGTCGAGACGTGTTCGGCGGAGATCACCGTTCCCTGGATGACGAGTATGTCGAGACCGGCCTCGACCGCGACCTCGTAATGCTCGCGCACCCTCTGCGGAGTCAGCGAGCCACAGGCTACGGCGCCCCGCTCCTTGATCTCCGCCACCCGCTGCCCGATCAGCTCGGGCTTGACCGGCTCGTCGTAGATCTCCTGCATGATCCGCGTTGCCAGGTGCTTGGGCGCAGCGGCGATCTTCTCGAGCTGCTCGTCGGCGTTCTCGTAACGGGTCCAGATGCCCTCGAGGTTGAGCACACCCAGCCCGCCGACCTCGCTGACGAGCGCAGCGGTGTCGGGGCTGACCACCCCGTCCATCGCCGACGCCACCAGGGGCAGGGCGAACCGATAGGGGCCGAGGGTCCAGCTGATGTCTATGTCGTCGGGATCGCGGGTGCGGCGCGACGGGACGATCGCGATGTCGTCGAATCCGTAGGCGCGCCGCCCCTTCTTGCCTCGACCGATGTCGATCTCCATTGGTCCTCCAGGGGTGGCGTTGAGTAGCCAGCCTACACTTCGGCGGGGACCTCCAGGTCGTGTACCGCGACCTCACCGAGCAGTCGCTCGACCTGGTTGCGGTCGACCGAGCCCGCGCCGAAGTGCTGGGTCGACTCCGCCCCGCAGGCAACCCCGTAGGCGAGGCACTCGCCGGCGGGCCGGTCTTCGTAGCGCGCGGCGACGTAGCCGGCGAGAAAAGCATCGCCGGAGCCGACCGTCGAGACCGGGTCGAGGGGCTCGGTGCGAACCTCGAGGAAGCGGCGCTCGCCGCCGTCGTCGACGGCGGCGAGGCAGCCGTCGGAACGTGTGATGACAGCCTCTCCGGCGCCGAGCCGGATCAGCTCGGAGAGGCCATGGGCGAGGTCGCTGCGGTCGGCGAACTCCTGGCCGACCAGCTCCTCCGCCTCGAGCTCGTTGGGCGTGACCACGGATACGCCGGCACGCAGCCCGGCGAGCATCGCCTCGCCCTCGGCGTCGAGGACGACGGTGACCCCGCGCGCACAGAGGTCCTTGACGAGGCGGGCATAGAGGTCGTCGCCGGCGCCGGGAGGAAGCGTTCCCGCCAGGACGCAGATCTTCGCGCCGGTCGCCAGGTATTCGACTCGCTTGACGAGCGCCTCGACCTCCTCGGGGCTGACCGCCGGGCCGCGCTCGTTGATCTCGGTCTGCTCGTTGGAGGTGGGGTCGACCACGGCGAGGTTGATCCGGGTCTCGCCGGCGATCCTGGTGAAATCGGTGGGGATCGACTCCTCGCGCAGCTCCTCCAGCACGCGTACGCCGGTCGGGCCGCCGGCGAAGCCGGTGGCGATCACCGGGCGCCCGAGCAGGCTCAGCGCCCGCGCCACGTTGATGCCCTTCCCGCCCGCGACGGTGCGGCTCTCCACCGCGCGGTGACGATGCCCGAGGTGGAAGCTCGGCACCGCCACGGTGCGGTCGATCGCCGCGTTGAGGGTGACCGTGAGAATCATTCGAAAAGCTCCCCGCCTCGATCTTGCTGGCTCACCTTCCACCCTCCTCGGGACTCACCTGCATCCGATCGACCGCCACGCCCCTGCGACGCCGGCGGCGCCACAGAAAGGCCATGCCAATCAGTATCACGAACGCGGCCGGGGCGATGAAGATGGCGTTGTCGCCGGCGAAGCTCCCCGCCCGGTCGAGGTCGCTCGCGCGGTGCAGGGACGGGCCCGCCGCCAGCGGGACCGCCGGAACCGGGAGCGGCTGTCCGGCGCGGATCGGCGTCGGCCTCGGGTACAGGGAGAAGCCGTACTCGAGGAGGCGGAGGTCGTCGCCGAAGCGGTCTTCGTCGGTCGGCTCGCCGACCACCGCGGAGATCAGCTCCACTCCCTTGCGCCGGCCGGAGCCGACCAGCACGAAGCGGGCGCGGAGGGTGTGGCCGGTCTTGACGCCGTTCACCCAGGGCGCCATCTGCAGCAGCTCGTTGATCGAGGAGATCCGCCGCCGCGGACGGACGCTGCGCAGGACCGCCCGGCGCGAGTCGGCGATCCTGGCGAAGGCCGGGGTCGCCAGCAATCGCCGGGTGAGCGCGGTGAGGTCCAGGGCGCTCGAGTAGTTGCCGCGCTGGTCGAGCCCGATCGGATTCGCGTAGTGGGTGTCGGACAGGCCCAGCGCGACCGCCCACCGGTTCATCTGGCGCACGAACCGCGCCTCGGACCCGGCTGCTGCGAGAGCGAGGTCGTAGGCGGCGTCGTTGCCGCTGCGCATGACCAGCCCGTAGAGGAGGTCGCGCACGCTGATCCGCTGGCCGACCCGCAGCCCGAGCAACGACTCGCCGTAGGTGGGGTGGTAGCGGACGGCGCGAACGATCCGGTCGAGTGGCAGCTCGTGCAGCGCCACCCATGCGGTCATCAGCTTCGTGGCGCTGGCGATCGGAAGGCGCCGCGACGCCGCGTGCGAGGTCAGCACCTTGCCGGTTCTGGCGTTGACCAGAGCCCAGGAGCGGGCCTCGATCTTGGGCGGATTGGCGAGCGCGGCGACGCGGCCCCGGCAGGGCGAGCGCCAGCACTATCGCGATTGGAATGGCGAGGGCGCGCCGGCGGCTCAGCGCAGCTTCAGCGTCTCGCCGGCGATCAGAATCTGGGGGTCGACTTCGGGGTTCAGCCGCTGGATGCGGACCACCGAGATGCCCGTCTTGTGCGCGATGGACGTGAGCGTGTCGCCGGACTGGACGGTGTAGGTGGCGGCAGTGGTCTTCGGGCGCCTGACCGTGTGGGTGGCCTTCGACGTCGACGCGTGACTCCCCGAGCCGTCCGAGCCGCCCCCCGAGCTCGAGATCACCACGACCACGGCGACGAAGCCGACCGCAAGGGCGATCGCTGCCAGGGCCCGAGCCGGAGCTGTGGAGCGTTTTTGCATTGGGCGGAGAGGGAAATCGAATGACTGCAGGTGATCGTATAGCCGCTCGAGCCGTTCTCAGGCGGTCGAAACCTCCCAAACCGCGGAGCGGAGGCGCTCGGCCGCCGCGGCGGGGTCAGGGTCGGCGGCGATCCCCCGCGAAGCCGGGACCAGGCCCGACGCCGGCCCCGCGGAAAAGGCGGCCCCCAACGACTCGGCCTGTCCCCCCTGGGAGCCTACCCCGGGCATGAGGAAGATCGCACGCGGCATCAGTGCGCGCAGGCCGGCAATGTGCGCGGGCTCGGTTGCGCCCACCACCGCGCCCATCCCGCTCAGCCCCGACTCCCCCAGCAGCCTTTCGGAGAGCCCGTCGACAAGCGCGGCGAGACGCTCGTGCAACGGCGCCTGCGGCGCCGGCAGGTCGAGGACGTCGGCGGCGCCGGGATTGCTGGTCCGGACCAGCGCGAAGATCCCCGCACCGGCGCTCTCCGCCGCCTCGATCAGCGGCTCGAGGGCATCGCGGCCGAGCAACGGATTGGCCGTGAAGGCATCGACGCCGAGGCCGGCGACCGTCCCCCAGGGTGTGGGCGTCTCGCCGACCAGCGCCTGGGCATAGGCAGCCGCGGTGACGGGAACGTCGCCGCGCTTGCCGTCGGCGATAGTCAGTAGCCCGGCCTCGCGGGCGGCGGCGCAAACCTCCCCGAGGGCTGCCCACCCAGGAGCGCCGAGGCGCTCGAAGCAGGCGAGCTGTGGCTTGACCGCGACGCAGGCGGGGCCGGCGCTCTCGATCAGGAGGCGGCAGTGCTCGATGACCGCCACGGCGGCCCGCTCGGCGGGCGACGCCGAAGTGCCGCCCGGAGCCGACCCCACCCCGACGAGCTTCGCCGGGTCGGGGTCGAGGCCGAGGCAGATCTGGCTGCGGCGCTCCTCGACGAGCGCCGCCAGCCGATCTGCGAAAGGAGCCGGAACCGCGCTGCTCAGCCCTTGACCTTGGCCTTCAGCGCCGAGCCGGCGGAGAAGCGGGGGACCTTTCCACCGGGGATCGTGATCCGCTCGCCGGTTCGCGGGTTGACGCCCTGGCGTGGGCCACGCTCGGCGACGTGGAATTTGCCGAAGCCGGTGAAGCTGACTTCACCGCCGCCGCTCAGCGTGTCGGTGATCGCGTCGAGCACGGCCTCCACCGCATTGGCGGCGGCTTTCTTGCTGCCGACCCGCTCGTCGCCCGCCAGTTGGTCCAGAAACTCAGCCTTTGTCACGTCGAAGTTCCTCCTCGGAGTTTGAAGACGGCCGCAATCTAACAGCGGGCTCGGCGTAAGAGTCAGGCGCCGCCGACGGTCATCTCGCCGATCAGCAACGACGGGGTGCTGATCGAGCCGCCGAACGGCACCCAGCGGGTGTCGACGCCCGCCCCTCGAACCTCTCGCAGCATCGAGACGAGATCGCTGGCGATCGTGAACTCCCGCAGCGGCTCAGCCAGCTCCCCACCCCGGATCGCCCGGCCCGATGCGCCGACCGAGAAGACCCCGGAGACGGGGTTGACGCCGGAGTGGAGGCCGGCGACATCGGTGACATAGACACCGCCGCCGGCCTCGGCGAGGAGCTGCTCGAAGGAGAGCCGGCCGGGGGCGACGATCAGGTTGGAGGTCGAGACCGTCGGCTGCGAGCGGTAGCCGCCGCGCCCGGCGTTTCCGGTCGAGGCGGCGCCGGCGCGACGGGCGGTGTAGGTGTCATAGAGGTAGGTCCGCAGGCGCCCGTCCTCGATCAGCGCGGTACGGCGGCGCGGCACGCCCTCGCCGTCGAAGGGAGCCGACGCCGGCCCGTCGGCGGCGATCCCATCGTCGTGCAGGGCCAGCGCCTCGCCGGCCAGCGCCTCGCCGATCCGGCCCGAGAAGGGGGAGCGGCCGCGCTGCACCGCGGCGGCGCTCAGGGTCGAGCCGATCAGGCCGGCGAAGCTGGCGGCAACCGTCGGGTCGAGGATGACGGGGCCCGAGCGCGATTCCGGCTTGCGGGCGCCGATCATCGCCAGCGCCCGCTCGGCGCCCTCCCTCCCGATCTCCTCGGGGTCGAGGCCGGCGGGGCCCCGGGCGAGGCCGAAGCCGAGACCGGTCTCGCGACCGTCGTCGCCCTGCGCCAGGGCCTGTAGGTAGGCATAGGCGCTCGATGCCTCAAACTCCCCGGCGACGCCGGTCGATGAGGCGATCGCGACCCGGTCGCAGCTGTCGGCGTAGACGGCCTGCTCCACGCCGGCGATCCGCGAATCGGTCGCCAGGGCGGCGCGCTCGACGGCCAGCGCCAGCTCCGCCACGCGATCGCCGGCCCACTCGCCGAGCGAGGGATCGCTGAGGCCGTCGAGGGAAGCCGCCGCCTCCGGGGCGGGTGGGCCGGCGAACTCGTCCTCATCGGCGACGGTGGCCGCCTCGACGGCGCCGGCGGCGATCGCGGCGATTCCCGCCTCGGAGGTGTCGGTTCCGAAGGCGTACCCGACCCGGCCGCCGATCCAGGCCCGTACGCCAACGCCGCGCTGGGTGGCCGCGGTGAGGCTCTCGACCTGGCCGCCGTGAACCCGCACCTCGCGCCCGGCCTCCTCGGAAGCGTAGGCCTCGGAGGCGCCGGCGCCTCCGGCGAGCGCCGCCTCGACCACCCGCTTCGCAACCTCGATCAAACCTTCGTCCCCCCCACCGTCATCGCCCGGATCCGCACGTGCCCCTGCCCGGTCCCGACCGGAACCTTCTGGCCTCCCTTGCCGCAGAAGCCGGTCTTCATCTCGAAGTCGTTGCCGACCGCGTCGATCGCCGCCAGCGCCTCCAGGCAGTTGCCGATCAGCGTCGCCCCCCGGCACGGCCTGGTCACCCTGCCGCCCTCGATCAGGTAGCCCTCGGAGACGCCGAAGACGAAATCCCCCGTCGCCGGGTCGACCTGGCCGCCGGCAAAGGAGACCGCGTAGAAGCCCTTCTGCACCTCGGCGATCATCGCCTCGGGGTCGGCGTCGCCGGGGGCTATGTAGGTGTTCGTCATGCGCGGGATCGGCAGGTGGCGGAAGCTCTCGCGGCGGCCGTTCCCGGTCGATGCGACGCCGTCTCGCCCGGCACGGAGGCGGTCGTAGAGGAACGAGACCAGCCGGCCCTCCTCGATCACCAGGGTCTTTTGGGTGGGAGTTCCCTCGTCGTCGATCGCGTCGGTGCCCCACTCGCCCGGCAGGCGGCCGTCGTCATATGCGCTGAGCAGCGGCTGGGCGACCTGCTCGCCGAGCCTGCCCTCATAGACGCTCGCGCCCTTCTGGACATGGTCGGCCTCCAGCCCGTGGCCGGTCATCTCGTGGAAGAGGACGCCGCCGAAGCCCCCGCCGACCACCACCGGCATCGAGCCCGCGGGCGCCGGGTCGGCGTCGAGCAGGGTGAGCGCCTTGCCGGCAGCCTCCTCGGCGACAGCGCCCGGGTCGTCTTCGAGAAGCTCGAAGCCCCGGTGGGCGCCGAGGGTCTCGGCGCCGGTCTGCACCGCATCTCCGCGGCGGGCAACCGCCTGGGCGGCGATTCGGACGCGAGTGCGGTCGTCGGAGGCGAGGACGCCGTCCGAGTTGGCGACGGTGACCTCGCGGCGGGCCTCGCTGTAGTTCGCGGACAGCTGCGCGATCTCCTCGCCCCGAGCCCGGCCGCGCTCGTCCAGCTCGCGCAGCAGCGCGGCCTTGCGCTCGGCCGGCACCTCCTCCGGGCGCCGCTCGATCGGTTGCGGGGTGCTCGCCACAGCATTCAGCGGACGCGGCTCGGCGCGCTCTCCGCGAAGCGCCGCAGCCGCTTCGCCCGCGGCGCGCTCGAGGTCATCGGGGTCGAGGCCGTCGACGTGAGCGAAATAGGTGGTGCCCGCGCTTACCACCCGCACCCCCGCTCCCTCCTCGGCGCCTGCCTGGACCGCCTCGACCCGCGACTCGTCGATCGACATCGAGAGCCCGCTCCGGCGTTCGGCGAACAGCTCGGCGAACTCGCCGCCCGCGGCCAGCGCCCGGGAGATGACCCGCTCGGCGACCCCCGGGTCGATCAGCGCGCTCACCAAATCCTCCCGCGCTTCATGGTTTGGGCTTCTTCCCCGCGACCTCGATAAGGCGCCCGGCGGCGACGAACAGCTCTCCCCCGGCGAGGGAGTCGGCGGCGTGGTCGCTGCTGCGGCCACCGGGATAGTAGAGGCGGGCAAACGGCCGGCGGGAGACCCGGCGGCGGCGCATGTAGGCCGCCGCCTCGTCGGCGTAGCCGGAAACGCGGTCGAGAAGAATCCGGTGCGGCTTAGGAGGCATCGCGGACCAGGTCGCGCAGGACGGAGCGCATGTCGAAGAACATCAGCGAGGCGAGGGCGAAGCGCTCGGTGACGGCGACGGCCGCAAGCCCCCCGTGGCGCAGCGCGAAGACCTCGCCCTGTTGGGTGGCGATATGAACCTGCTCGACCGGCTCTGCGCCGGCCCGGTCGGCGACCTCGAGCAGCGTCGCGGCGTCCTCGCGCCAGCGGTCCGGGCTTCCGCCGGCGGCGATCACGGCGCCCTCGGAGTCGAGGATCGCGGCGCCGCGAAGGTCCGGCGACATCTCCGTCAGGAAGGCGAGCGCCTGTTCCGCGGCGTCGTCGGATACGGACCCGGTTGCGGCGACGTCGGCCATCTAGGTGAAAATACCGCTCCGTGTCCCTGGCCCGAGCTTCCTGGATAACCGTCGTGGCCGTCTGCGCGATCGCCGCGGTCCTGTTCGTCCTTGGCGGGTACACCGGCTATGCGATCACGGTCGGCGCCGTCGGCCTGGCCGCTGCCGTCAACCTCCTGCCGAGCCCCTAGCCCGAGCGGTAGGGCCCGCCGTCGCCGTCGGGCTCGCGGTAGGAGGTCTCGGGCTCGGCGTGGATCAGCACTTCGGCGTGGGGGAGCGCCGCCTCGATCGAGTCGCGCATCGCGTGCGCCAGCTCGTGGGCGCGCTCGAGGCTGGTGCCCGAGACGTACTGCACGTGGAGGTCGATGTAGCGGCGAGCGCCGGCGCGGCGTGCGCGGAGCTTGTGATACCCGGCGACCTCCGGGGTGCGGGCGGCGGCGATCGCCGCCTCGATCCGATCCATCTCGGCGTCCGGCAGCGCCTCGTCGACGAGAACGCCGGAGGAGCGCCGGATGATCCTGATGCCGGCGGCGACGATCGCCACGGCGACGACCAGCGCCGTGATCGAGTCGAAGGCGGCATTGCCGGTGACCTGGACCAGCGCGAGCCCGACCAGGACCCCGGTCGAGGTGAGGGCGTCGGTTCGCAGGTGCGCCGCGTCGCCCTCCAGCGCGGGCGACTCGCTCGCACGCGCCTGCCGCGACAGCACAGTCGACACGACCAGGTTGGCGACGATCGAAAAGCCGATCACGACCATGCCGACCCCGAGCGATTGGACCGTCGCGCCGACCACCAGCCGGTGGGTCGCCTCGTAGACGATGATCCCGGCTCCGAGGAGGATCAGCATTCCCTCGATCGTCGCCGCCAGGCTCTCGACCTTCTCGTGACCATAGGGGTGATCGGCGTCGGCTGGCTCGTCGGCTTTGCGGACCGAGATGTAGGCGACGACAGAGGCGACCAGGTCGATCGTCGAGTGGACCGCCTCGGTGATGATCGCGATCGAGCCGGTGATCGCGCCCGCCGCGAGCTTGAGCGCGATCAGCGCCAGGTTGGACGCGATCGAGAGGCCGGCCGCTCCCTGTTTCGTGCGGATCACCGGCCGGCCTCCTGCGTCCCTGCCCCGAGGTGCTCGGCGAGCAGCCGCGCGGCCCGACCGCGGTGACTGATCGCGTGCTTCTCCGCAGCGCTCAGCTCGGCCATCGTCCGCGCGTCGCCGGGGCCGGTGTCGACAGGGACGAAGGCCGGGTCGTAGCCGAACCCTCCCTCGCCGCGTGGCTCCAGGATCAGAGCCCCCTCACAGCGCCCCTCGAAGGTGCGCTCCTCGCCCCCGGCGTCGACCAGCGCGACCACGCAGACGTATGCGGCGCGACGGTCCTCGCCGGCGGCGGCGACCTCGCGCAGGAGCTTGGCCAGGTTCTCCTCGTCGCTCGCCCCCTCCCCCGCGTAGCGCGCCGAGTGGATGCCCGGACGGCCGCCGAGCGCCGCGACCTCGATCCCGGAGTCATCGGCGACCGCTGCTTCGCCGGTTGCTGCGTGGGCGGCGCGGGCCTTGATCAGCGCGTTGGCGACGAAGCTGTCGCCGTCCTCGGGCGGCATCTGCACCCCGGGCGGCAGCCGGCGCAGCCGCACCCCGGGCAGGATCTCGGCCAGCTCGCGCAACTTGTGCTCGTTGCGGCTGGCGAGGACATAGACGGCATCGCTCAAGCGACCCGCTCCTGCACCTCCCGCAGGCGGGAGATCCCGCCTTCGGCGAGAACGAGAAGCTCGTCGAGCGAGGCGCGGGCGAGCGGGGTGCGCTCGGCCGTCGCCTGCACCTCGACCAGGCCGCCGTCGCCGGTCATCACCACGTTCGCGTCGACCTCTGCGGTCGAGTCCTCGGAGTAGTCGAGGTCGCAGAGCGCGCGGCCCTCGACCACGCCGACGCTGACCGCGGCGACCGAGCCGTTCAGGGGCATCGCCTCCAGCGCATCGCGGTCGACCAGCCTCTGAAAGGCCTGGCGCAGCGCCACGTAACCGCCCGTGATTGCCGCGCAGCGGGTACCACCGTCGGCTTCGAGCACGTCGCAGTCAACGTAGACACTGCGTTCGCCCATCGCCTTGAAGTCGACGACGACCCGCAGCGAGCGGCCGATCAACCGTTGGATCTCCACGCCGCGGCCGTCCTGCCTGCCCTTAGAGACGTCGCGCTGCTTGCGCTCCCCGGTCGAAGCAGGAAGCATCGCGTACTCGGCGGTGACCCAGCCCCTCCCCCGCCCCTGCATCCAGCGCGGCACCGAATCGCTCACCGACGCGGTGCAGATAACCCGGGTCCTGCCGATCGAGATCAGCGCCGAGCCGTCCGCGGTGGCGACGAAGCCTGGATCGATCGTCACCGGCCGGATATCGGCCGGCGCCCTGTCGTAGCTGCGCGAAGCTGGCACGCCGCGAGTGTTTCACGCATGGAGACGACGCGGCGTGCCGTGCCGCGATGAAGGGCGAGGGGACGGCCGCAACCGTCCCTCCCGCTCCTATTTGAACGCCACCTTGTCGACCGCCTCCTTGATCTTGTTGACGATCACGTCGGCCAGCTCGGTCCCCTGCTTGCCGTTGAACCCCTTCATCGCGGCGACCATCCCGACCATCAACAGCGAGACGAGCAGGATCAGGCCCACGTACTCGACCGTTCCCTGGCCGCGCTCCCCCGCCATAGCCCGCAGCAAGCGGACCCGCCGCTCGACCGTCGCGTGCACGTATCCCATCAGCGCGTAGATCATCAAGCCTCCTTCTTTGGTGGTTGGGCGCCGAGCCTGAGGTACCCGCACGCACCGATCCAGACCCGACTGCGACAACTTCGGAAACGGATTCCCTCCGAACCGTCAATTCCGCGCCCGGCGCCGACGCGGATACCCTCAACCGGTGCGGGTCCTGGTCGTCACCAACTTCGAGCCCGATCCCTCGGCGCCGCAGCGGGGGCGCTGGGTCCTCGACCAGGTCGACGAGATTCGGCGGCACGGGGTCGACGTCGACGTCTTCAGCTTCCCACCCGGTCGCGGCGAGTACATACCGGCGACGCGACGGCTGCGCGGCCTGCTGCGGCGCGAGCGCTTCGACCTCGTCCACGCCCACTACGGACTGGCGGGCTGGTGCGCCCGACTTGCCGGCGCCCGGCCGCTGGTCGTCACCTTCCACGGCACCGATGTGCGCCACTGGGCGGTCGGACCGCTCTCCCGCCGCCTGGCCTGGCGGGCCGATCTGGTCGCCGCCGTTTCGCGGGCGCTGTTCGACTCCGAGGACGGCAGGCCGGGACTGCCCCATGTCCCCGGCGCCGCGGTCCTCCCCTGCGGGCCGGACCTGGGCCGGTTCGGGCCATTGCCGCGCGCGGAGGCCCGCCGGAAGCTCGGGCTGGAGCCCGATGGCCGCTACCTGCTCTTCCCCGCCAACCCGAGCCGCCCCGAGAAGCGCCACGATCGGGCCGCCGAGCTGGTGGCGGCCTGCGACGCCGAGCTGCTGACGGGAGGAGCAATCGACCCCGACGAGATGCCGCTCTGGATCAACGCCGCCAACGCGGTCCTCGTCACCTCCGATTACGAGGGCTTCGGCCTGGCCTGCGTCGAGGCGCTCGCCTGTGGGGTGCCGGTGCTCTCGACCCCGGTCGGCATCGCCCGCTACGCGCTGAGGGGGATCGTCGGGTGCCTCTGCGCCCCATACGAGACATCCCTGTGGAGCTCCGCGGCCCGGCCCCACCTGGACGCTGCCGACCCCCGGGTCGAGGGGGCCGCTCGCGCCGCATCGCTGTCCAGCTCCAGCATGGCCGAGCGAGTCCTCGCCGCCTACCGTGACATCGCCGCCACCTCGGTAATAGATTGACGGCCAATGAGCGAAGAGACCGCTGAGCCGACCGAGGACCTCGACGCGAAGGTCGAGGGAGCCGAGCGCCGGCTCCAGGAGGCGACCGAGATAGCCGAGGCGGCGGAGCGGCGCGCCGTCGCCGAGATCCGGGCGCTCGAGGCGGACCTGGAGAAAGAACGCCTCGCAGCCGTCCAAGCCGTGGAGGACCTGAAGGCCGCCCACGAGAAGGAGCTGAAGCACGAGCGCAGCGCCAAGGAGGACGCGATCGCCGCGGCTGAAGGCCGCCTTGCCGAGATCGAGGCCCAGGCCGAGACCGCCGAGCGGCGGATCGAGGCGGCCGAGCGGCGCGCCGCCGAGGCGGAGCGCACCGTCGCCGAGCGCGAGGCCGGCGCCCGCCAAGCGGCGGCCGCCTGGCTGCGCGGGCAGGTCGAGGCGATCAGGCGAGAGGCCGGGAGATAGCCACACCGAAGGAGTTCGACGTCGCCGTCGTCGGCGGTGGGGCGGCGGGGCTGTGGACCGCGCTGCGAGCGGCCGAGCACGGCGGCGCCGTCTGCCTTATCTCCCGTACCCCCCTTTCTCAGAGCGCGAGCTTCTGGGCGCAGGGAGGGCTTGCCGCTGCGCTGGAGCCGGGCGACACTCCCGCCCTCCACGCCGCCGACACGCTCGCCGCCGGTCGCGGCCTCTGCCGGCCCTCGGCGGTCGAAACCCTCGTCGAGGAGGCGCCGGGCGCGGTCCACGAGCTGCGCGAGCGCGGCGTCGTCTTCGACCTCGACCCCGACGGTGAGCCGGCGCTGGGACTGGAGGGAGGGCACACTCGCCGCCGGATCGTCCACTCCGGCGGCAGCCAGACGGGGCACGAGATCACCTCGAAGCTGGCGGCCATGGTCGCCGCGGAGCAGCGGATCGAGGTTCGCGAGAAGACCTCGGCGACAGCGCTTTGGAGCGATGGCGATCGCTGCCACGGCCTGTTCACCGACAGCGGCCCCGTCCCCTCCGCCGCCACGGTCCTCGCCACCGGCGGCGCCGCCGCGCTCTGGCGCCGCACGACCAACCCGTGGGGGGCGATCGGCGCCGGCCCGGTTCTGGCCCAGGCCGCCGGCGCGACCCTCGCCGACCTCGAGTTCTGCCAGTTCCACCCGACCGCCCTCGCCCTCCCCGGCAACCGCTTCGACGGGTTGCTGATCACCGAGGCGATTCGCGGCGAGGGCGCGACGCTGCTCGACGCCTCGGGCAAGCGGTTCACCGACGAGCTCGCGCCACGCGACGCCGTCACCGCGGCGATCCTCGACCGGATGGCGTCCGACGGCACCGCCGACGTCAAGCTCGACCTGCGCGGCGTCGACCCGACTCGCTTCCCGAACGTCTTCGAGTCGGTCGCCGACGCCGGGCTCGACCCCCGGTCGGCGCCGGTGCCCGTCGCCCCTGCGGCCCACTACGTAATGGGGGGGATCGCGGTCGACCTCGACGGGCGCTCCTCGCTTGCCGGCCTCTATGCCGTCGGAGAGTGCTCCTGCACTGGCCTGCACGGCGCCAACCGCCTCGCCTCCAACTCGCTCACCGAGTGCTTCGTGTTCGGCGACCGGACCGCGACGGCGGCGCTCCGGGAATCCGCCGCCGGCACGCGCCCGCCGCCGCCCGAGTGGCGCTTCGAGCCGCCCAGCGCAGAGACCCGGGACGCGGTCTGGCGGCTCGCCGGCCCGCTGCGGCGGCCGGAGGAGCTGAGCAAGCTACAGCGGGACCCCTACCCGCTCGCCAGGGCGATCGCCACCTGCGCGCTGGAGCGCCGCGAGTCGCGCGGCGGCCACCTTCGCGCCGACTTCCCTGACATCGACCACGCTCTCGACGGCATCCACCTCCTGCTCGCCGCAAACGGGGAGATACGGCGCGAGGAATGGCTGTGAGCGAGGCTGGCCTCAGGCCATGATCCTCGGGGTCGACGTCGGCGGGACGTTCACCGACGCGGTCCTGCTCGACGCCGCCGCGATCCACACGGCCAAGGTCCCGACCACTCCCGGCGAGGAGTCGGCCGGGGTGATGGCGGCGATCGAAGAGGTGTTGCGGCGGGCGGGCGCGGGCGCCGCGCAGGTCGAGGCGTTCTCGCACGGGATGACCGTGGGCACGAATGCGCTGCTCGAGGAACGCGGCGCCCGCACGGCGCTGATCGCCACTCGCGGCTTCGCCGACCTGCTCGAGATCGGCCGCCAGGACCGTCCCGAGCTCTACCGGCTCTGCGCTCCGAAGCCGGCCCCCCTGATCGAGCCCGAGCTCTGCTTCGAGGCCGCCGAGAGGGTCGGGCCCGATGGAGCAATCGAGCCGTTGGCGACGGAGGAGCCCGGCCGCCTGGCGCAAGTGGTGCGCGAGTCGGGCGCCGAATCGGTCGCCGTCTGCCTGCTCTTCTCCTACCTCGACCCCGCCCACGAGGTGCGCATCGCCAAGCACCTGAGGCGCGAGCTGCCGGACGTCCACGTCTCCGCCTCCCATGAGGTCCTGCCGCTCTTTCGCGAGTACGAGCGCTGCTCGACCACCGCGATCGACGCCTACCTCTCCCCCCTGCTCGGCCGTTACCTGGGCCGGCTCGGCGAGGCCGCAGCCGAAACAGGCCTCCCGCGGCCGCTGGTGATGCAGTCCTCAGGCGGCGTCGTCGAGGTGGGAGAGGCGGCGCGGGCGGGCGTCCGCAGCGTGCTCTCCGGCCCGGCCGGGGGCGCGGTCGGCGCCGGCCTCCTTGCCCGCGCCTGCGGCGACGGCAACGCTCTCGGCTTCGACATGGGCGGAACCTCCTGCGATGTCTGCGTGGTCGAGGGCGGCGAGGTCAGGCGCACTGGATCGCGCCGTATCGGGGGGCGGGTGATTCAGCTGCCGATGGTCGACGTCCACACCGTCGGCGCCGGCGGCGGCTCGATTGGGTGGCGCGACCCCGGCGGTGCGCTGCGCGTCGGCCCGCACTCGGCGGGCGCCGACCCCGGACCCGCCTGCTACGGCCGCGGCGGCGCCGAGCCGACCGTCACGGACGCCAACCTGCTGCTCGGCTACCTCGCCGCGGATTCGCAGCTGGCCGGGGGCGTGGGGCTGAGCCGCGACGCGGCGGAGGCGGCGATCGCGGAGCTGGGCGCCGCGCTCGGCCTGGCCGAGATGGAGACCGCCGAGGGGATCGTCCGGGTCGCAAACCAGGAGATGGTGCGGGCATTGAGGGTGGTGACGATCGAGCGGGGCGTCGACCCGCGCGGGTTCGCCCTGCTCCCGTTCGGCGGCGCCGGCCCGATGCACGCCGCGGCGATCGCGGCCGAGCTGGGAGTCGAGCGGATCCTCTGCCCCCGCGCAGGCGGCGTCCTCTCGGCGCTCGGCCTCTGCGCGTCGGACCGCCGCCGCGACACCGCCCGCACGGTGATGCTGCGCGGCCGCGATCTGAGCGCGGAGCGGGTCGGGCGAGAGGTCGCAGAGCTGATCGCCCACGCCGGGAGCGGCCTCGAGGGGGCCGAGCCCGAGGTCGTCTACGAGATGCGCTACCGGGGCCAGGCATTCGAGCTGCCCGTTCCGGGGCCGCCGGATCCGGATCCTGCCGACCTGCGGAGCCGCTTCGCCGCGGCTCACGAGGAGCGCTACGGCTACCGCGACCCCGGCGGCGAGGTCGAGCTGGTCCACATCCGCCTGGCGATGGTCGTCGCTGGACGGCATCCGCAGCCACGAGCGCCCCGCCGCGGATTGCCGGCGGAAGGCAGCCGGCCGGCGCGGTTCGGCGCCGAGTGGCTCGAGACCCGGGTGCTGCATGGCGAGCCGCCCGCCGGGCTCCACGCCGACGGCCCGGTGGTCTTCGAGCTGCCGGAGACGACCTTCGTGCTGCCGCCGAGCTGGAGCGCCGAGGTCGACAGCACCGGGACGATCGTCGCCGAGAGGGCGGGTCGATGAGACTCGACCCGATCGCGCTTCAGGTCCTCTCCGGCGCCTTGCGCTCGGCCTGTGAGGAGATGGGAGCGGTTCTGATCCGGGCCTCCCATTCAGCCAACATCAAGGAGCGCCACGACTGCTCGACGGCGTTGTTCGACGCCGACGGCGAGATGGTGATGCAGGCCGAGCACATCCCCGTGCACCTCGGATCCATGCCCGAGGCCGTGGCCGCGGTGCTCGAGCAGGACCTCCGGCGCGGGGAGTCGTGGATGCTCAACGATCCCTACCGGGGAGGAACCCACCTCCCGGACATCACGATCGTCTCGCCCGTCTTCCGGCAGGGCGCCCTGCTCGGGTTCGCAGCCAGCCGCGCCCACCACGCCGACATCGGAGGGCCGAGCCCCGGCGGGATGCCGGCCGGCTCGACCCGGTTGGAACAGGAGGGGCTGGTCATCCCCCCCACTCTCGCCGGTGAGCGCGAGCTGGAAGAGCTGGCGGCGATGATGCGCTCGCCGCGGGAGCGCCTCGCCGACCTGCGCGCCCAAAGCGCCGCCAACCGGGCGGGCGCGATCCGACTCGAGGAGCTGGCCGACCGCTACGGGCTGGACGGCCTGCGCGCCGGAATGGCCGCGACCCTCGACTACGCGGAGCGACGCACCCGCGCGGCGCTGGCGGCCCTTCCCGACGGCACCCACACGGCCGAGGACGTTCTCGAAGACGATTTCGGCGGGGCTTCCAGAGACGTGACGCTACGAGTCGCGGCGACGATCGACGGCGAAACCCTCATCCTCGACTTCGCCGGTACCGACCCCCAGGTCGAGGGCAACCTCAACTGCCCGCTCTCGGTAACCAAGTCGGCGGCGTTCTTCGCGGTGCGGGCGCTGACCGATCCCGACGCGCCGGCCTCGGCCGGCGCCTACCGCCCGATCGAGGTCCGCGCCCCGCAGGGCTGCCTGCTCAACGCCCGGCCGCCGGCGGCGGTCGCGGCGGGCAACGTCGAGACCTCGAGCCGGGTCGCCGACCTGGTCATCTCGGCCCTCGGCGGCGCCCGCCCGGTCCCGGCCCAGGGACAGGGGACGATGAACAACGTGACGCTCGCCGGGGAGGGCTTCACCTACTACGAGACCCTCGGCGGAGGCCAGGGCGCCTGTCCCGACGCCGACGGGCCGAGCGCGATCCACGTCGCAATGTCGAACACGCTCAATACCCCGATCGAGGCCCTGGAGTCCGAATTCCCGCTGCGGGCCCGGGAGCTCTCGGTGCGGCGCGGGAGCGGTGGCGACGGTCGCCACCAAGGTGGCGACGGGCTCGTGCGCGAGCTGGAAGCACTCGCCCCGATGCGCTTCACCCTGATCGCCGAGCGCCGCCGCCACGCCCCGCGCGGCCGCGACGGAGGAGCCGACGGCACGACCGGCGCAGACTCCCTCAACGGAGAGGCCCTGCCGAGCAAGGCGGAAGGCGACCTGCTGCCCGGCGACGTGCTCAGAATCGAGACCCCGGGCGGCGGCGGATACGGCTGAACGCCGTTTTTACGAACTTTTAATTTGGCGATTCGGGAGCGCTGGTCTAGAATGCCCGGTCCGGGCGGACGGTCTGCCCAGACAGGGGTCCTAGAGCGTCCTGCCCCCAGTCAGAGATTTACCCAACCCCCTCCCAGGTACAGCTTCCAAATGCCGATCGCTCTCAAGGAATGGGCAGTAACAGTGCGTGCGCTTGCCGAGGGCGAGCAGCTGCTCACGCTGCGCAAGGGCGGCATCCGCGAGGAAAACAGGCACTTCGAGCTCGAGCACGAGCGCTTCTTCCTCTACCCGACCTTCGACCACCAGCGAAACGACCTCGTCCGCGAGTCCCATCATCCCGAGCTGCGCCGCGCGCTCGAAGAGGGCGTCTGGCCCGACGAGGAGCCGCCGGCGAGGGCGCTGATCCAGGACGGTGGCATCGAGCAGCCCGACCGTGTCCGGCTGCGCGCCTGGGCCGAGGTGACCGACCACTTCACGATCGCCGATCGCCGCGCCCTCGACGGCCTCTCCCCCTTCTACGTCTGGACGCCAGACTATGCCGAGAAGCGGCTCAACTGGAAGCGGCGCCACCCGCTCCACGTGCTGCTGCTGCGGGTGCACCGGATTCCCCGCCCGGTCACGGTGCGGGTCCGCGAGGAGTTCCACGGCTGCCGCTCCTGGGTCGAGATCGACCGCGAGCTGCCTTTCGAGGGCACGCCGGTGATGGCGGATGACGAGTTCGACCGCGCCCGGCAGGAGATCCAGTCGGTCTGCGCGGACGCCGCTGAGCCCGTTCTTGTCTAAGGCCGCCTGGTCAAGCAGATCAAGGACGCAGGGAGCGCCGCGTGCGCCGCACGCAAACGACCGAGGACGCGGATATGCGCCGGCCAGGCGGCCTTAGATGTCGTGGGTGGAGACGCAGTCCCTTAGCTTCACCGCGCGGCACGACAGCGAAGACGTCGCCTTCGCCGAGCGCACGCTCGACCGCATGGAGGATCTTCGCCTGCGGCTCGAGGACCGCTTCGAGCGAGTGCCGGGCGAGGTCACGGTGGTCGTCCACACCAATCCCCTCTGGCTCTCGATGGCGCACCCGTTCCTGCCTGCGGCACGGTGGTCGGCGGCGCCGGCTGGGCGCCGCTACCTTGCCGGCTGGGCGATGGCGACCGAGCTGCACGTCCTCAACGACCCCCACATGGAGCGCCGTGCCGCGGGAGAGGACTCGCGCGAGGCGCTGCGTGGAACCGCCGAGCGGCTCTACGCGCAGCTGGTGATCGCCGCCAACAACCCCGACCTGCCCCCTTCGTGGACGCCGCGCCGCTTCGCCCGCTACCTGGGCTGGGCCTGGCTGGCCGAGGGCGGCGCCCAGTACTTCGCCCGCCAGGTCGGCCTCTACCGGGCGGCGGTTATCCGCCGCCTGCGCGAGAGCGCCCGCCCGTCCTTCCCCCCCTCCCGCCGCGACGCGGTGATCCTCGGCGGCACGATCTTCGACCTGCTGGAGTCCGAGCGCGGGCCTGACGCCTGCGAGCGACTGGCGCTGCGGCTCCTCCCCGGCGGCTCGCGACCCACGCTGGAAGCCGCCTTCGAAGCCGACATCCGCGAAGTCGAGTCGCGCCTGGCGCGATTACCTGCGAGAGATGACCCGCCCGAGCCTCGACTAGCTGCCGCCCGGGGTTCCCTCGAGTACTTCACGCGCTCGCGTCGCCGCTTCTTCGGCGACGAACACCTGGCGAGGCCCGACCGGCAGGAACTCCGGCACGTCGAATCCGGGCCCGCGCTTCAACATGCTGGGAATACCGTGCTCGGCGAGCAGCCCCTGGATCATTTCGGCCTCCACCTGGCTTGGGGCGAAGGCGATTTTGACCAACCTGCCACCGCCGCCGCCTCCTCCACCGCCGTCATCGTGCCCGCCCGCGCCGTCGCCATCCGCGCCGTGGGCGTGGGACCGGCGACTTTGGCTATGAGATGGCGACCTCGGCATCGGCGACCTTCAGGCCCTTGAGAAGATAGCCCCTCACGTCCGGTGCGTCCTCATCGGCCAGCGAGACGATCAGGTAGATCTGCTCGGGCCAGGCGACCGCCTGGTTGACGTCGGTCTGGGACGGGTAGGCGGCGCTCTTGGTATGGGAGTGGTAGATCGCCAGCAGATCGCCACCGTCGTCTTCGATCGCCTTCAGCGCGTTGTACTGCTCCTGCGGGTCCATCTCGTAGCGCAGCGGGCTCTCCGCCGCGTTGGCGACGCGGATGACGACGTTCGCCTCACCGTCGCGACCGCCGACCAGCCCGCAGCACTCGTTCGGCAGCTCGTCGCGCGCGTGGGCGACCATCTCGTCGATCAGAACCTGGGAGATGCGCATGGCCAGGTGGAGCTGCGCCTACCACCAAACGGTGGAGTCCAGGTTCTCGATCTCCTCGATCGGTTTCGTGTAGACGCCGGAGGAGAGGTACTTCCAGCCGTCGTCGGGGATCAGGAAGACGACGTTGCCGCCATCGAGCTCGCTCGCCGATCCGGACTGCGATGCGCGCGATCGCCCCGGAGGAGACGCCCGCGAAGACCCCTTCCTCGTCGAGCAGTTTCCTTGTCCAGACGACCGCGTCTCGGTTGGAGACCATGATCTTGCGGTCGAGGATCGAGAGGTCGATGATCGGCGGGATGAAGCCGTCCTCGAGCGAGCGAAGGCCGTGCACCATCTCCCCCTGCATCGGCTCGGCGGCGACGATCAGGGTCGCGGGGTTCGCCTCCTTGAAGCGCCGCCCGTTGCCCATCAGGGTGCCGCCGGTGCCGAGCCCGCCGACGAAGGCGGTCACCTCGTCGAGCTCGTCGAGGATCTCGACAGCGGTGCCCTCGTAGTGGGCGCGGGGGTTGGCCTCGTTCCCGTACTGGTAGGGCATGTAGTAGCGCGAGTCCTGGGCCATCTCCAGCGCCACCTCGACCGCGCCGTTGGACCCCTTGGCGCCCTCGGAGTAGACGATCTCGGCCCCGTACATCTCCAGCAGCTGCGTCCGCTCCGCGGTGACGTTGTCGGGCATCACAACCTTCAGCGAGTAGCCCTTGCGCCGGCAGATCATCGCCAGCGAGATCCCGGTGTTGCCGGAGGTCGGCTCGAGGATCGTCTGCCCCGGCTCGATCAGCCCCTCGGCCTCGGCCGCCTCGATCATCGACCTGGCGACCCGGTCCTTGACCGACCCGGTCGGGTTGCGGCCCTCGAGCTTGGCGTAGATGCGGACCTCGGGCTTGGGCGAGAGCCGCGGAAGCTCGACCAACGGCGTGTTGCCGATCGACTCGACGATGTCGCCGAAGCGCCCCCCGCACGGCCGGTTGAGTAGCTCTCCCGTCACTTCAAAAAGTATAGCCCCGCATCGCGGGCCGGCGGGGAAAGCTCAGCCGCCGGCCATCGCGGGGAGGATGACGACGGTGTCCCCGTCGGAGACAGCCGTGTCGAGACCCTCGAGCACGCGCACGTCCTCGTCGTTGAGGTAGACGTTGACGTAGCGGTTGAGGTCGCCCTCTCCGCCGAAGAGCTGGCTCTCGGTCTCGGGATGCGCGGCGGTCAGCGCGCGCAGCACCTCGCCGACCGTGGACCCCGCGGCCTCGACCTCAGGCTGTCCCCCAGTCTGGGCGCGGAGGACCGGCGGGATGCGAACGGTTGCCATCGAGCCGGAAACCTAGCGGCTAACCGGCGCAGAAGGCCGCGTAGTCGGGGAACTTCCCCATCTCCGACTCCGCCAGTTCAGCCGGCGCGTTCTCGCCACAGATCGGGCACTCAGGGTCGCGGCGGACCTTGAGCTCGGTGAAGCGGGTGCTGAGCGCCTCGTACAGAAGCAGGCGGCCGACCAGCGGCTCGCCGATGCCGAGCACCAGCTTCAACACCTCGTTGGCCTGCAGCGTGCCCATCGTCCCGGCCATCACGCCGAGCACGCCGTTGGCGGAGCAGCTCGGCGCCAGCTCGGCCGGCGGCGGAGTCGGGTAGAGGCAGCGGTAGCAGGGCCCCTCGAATGGGACGAAGGTCGATATCTGCCCGTCGAAGCTGAGGATCGAGGCCGAGACGACCGGCTTGCGCAGCCGCACCGAGGCGTCGTTGAGCAGGTAGCGGGTGGGAAAGTTGTCGGCGCCGTCGACGATCACGTCGTAGTCCTCGATGACGCCGAGGATGTTGGAGGCATCGAGCCGCATGTTGTGCTCGACCACGTTCACGTCCGGGTTGAGCGCCTCGATCGTGAGGCGGGCCGACTCGGTCTTCGGCCTGCCGACCCGCTCGGTGTTGTGGATCACCTGGCGCTGCAGGTTGGAGGCGTCGACGACGTCGTCGTCGACCAGCCCGAGCGTCCCGATTCCAGCCGCCGCCAGATAGAGCGCTGTCGGGGCGCCGAGCCCGCCGGCGCCGAGCAGCAGCACCTTGGCGTTCAGGAGCTTGACCTGGCCGTCGACGCCGACCTCGGGGAGCAGGGTGTGGCGCGAGTAGCGCTCGCGCTGCTCCGGCGTCAGGCCCGCGGCGGCGACGACCGGCAGCCCCTGCTCCTGCCAGAGCAGGATCCCGCCCGCCATCGAGGCGACGTCCTCGTAGCCCATCTCCTGCATCTGCGCCGCGGCGATCGCCGAGCGGTTGCCGGAGCGGCAGTAGAGGATCGTGCGGGCCGACTTATCGGGAGCGGCTGAGGCGATCTCATCCGCCAGCAGCCCCGGCGGCACCAGCTTGCCCCCCTCGAGGTGAGCCTCCTGGTACTC
Source organism: uncultured Solirubrobacterales bacterium (assembly GCA_963838035.1). Taxonomy (GTDB): domain Bacteria; phylum Actinomycetota; class Thermoleophilia; order Solirubrobacterales; family 70-9; genus CAVVNN01. The sequence continues at coordinate 32,271 of CAWIPM010000006.1, read as the reverse complement.
GTGCGGCTCGCGGGTGTCGATCAGGACGACGTCGCCGCCCTCGATCTCCTGCGAGGCCTCGAACGGCTCGATCTCCTCGATCTGGATCTGCGTCTCAGTGGCCATCGCCCAAATCTCCTAAATCCCGATCAGCTTTACTTCAAAAAGTATAGCGAGGGTGCTAGCCGAGGCTCGGGCGCATCTGACGAAGCCTTTTCACCCGCTCCTCGATCGGCGGGTGCGTGGAGAAGAGACCGGCGATGCCCTTGCTCGAGAAGGGCTTGACGATGTAGAGCGGCTCGGCCGCCTGGTTGACCTGCATCGGCATGTCCTGGGCGCCCTGCTCCAATCGCAGCAGGGCGCTGGCCAGCGACTCCGGGTTGCCGCAGATTTCCGCCCCGCCGGCGTCCGCCGCGTACTCGCGCTGACGCGAGATGGCGAGCTGGATGATGCTCGCCGCGATCGGTGCCAGCAGGACCATCGCCAACGAGGCGACCAGGCCCAGCGGCGAGTTGTCTTCGTCGCCGAACCAGAGCAGCATGTAGGCCAGATAGGTGATCGCGGCGCCGATCGCCGAGGCCACCGACTGGATCAGGATGTCGCGGTTCCTGACGTGCGTGAGCTCGTGCGCAAGCACGCCCCGCAGCTCGTCCTCGGAGAGCAGGCTCATGATCCCGCGGGTGACCGCGACGGCGGAGTGCTTCGGGTTGCGCCCGGTCGCGAAGGCGTTTGGCTGATCCTGGGGGATCATGTAGAGGCGCGGCATCGGCAGGCCGGCGCGGGTCGTCAGTTCGCGCACGATCTGGTAGAGGCGAGGCGCTTCGGATTCCTCGATCGGCTGGGCGCGGCTCATCCCCAGCGCCAGTTTGTCGCTGAAGAAGTAGGAACCGAGGTTGAGCAGCACGGCGAACCCGAGGAAGAGCGCCGCCGTGCTGGGGCCGCCGATCAGGGCTCCGATCAGGACCAGCAGGCCGGACAGGGATGCCAGCAGGATCGTTGTGCGGAGGGTCGCTCCGAAGGTCGACTGCTTGGTGGTGGTCATCGCGCGGTTAGCCCTTCGTCGATTGCCCACCGATTATGCCGCAGCCGGAGCACGGACTCCGATAACCGACTCACTCAGTAGGATTTAGGCGATGCTCTTCTCGACCAAAGCCGAGTACGGCGTGCGCCTGATGGTCGAGCTGGGACGCCAGCCCGGCTCGAGCCCGATCTCGCTCAGCGCCGTCGCCGAGGCAGAGCGGCTGCCGCTCTCCTACCTCGAGCACCTGGTCGCGAGGCTGCGCAAGGCGGGCCTCGTCACCTCGACCCGCGGCGCCCACGGCGGCTACTGCCTCGCCAAATCGGCCGAGGAGATCACGATGGACGCGGTGGTCGAGGCGCTCGAAGGCCAGATTGCCCCGATGGAGTGCTTCCACGAGACGCCCGAAGGCAAGGTGCTGTGCTCCCATGAGAGCGATGGCGACCGCGCCTGCGCGACGAAGCTGCTGTGGACTCGCGTGCAGAGCGGCGTTACCAGGGCGTTGGCGGGCACGACGCTGGCCGAGCTGGTGGAGTTCGCCGGCCCCGAGGGTCGCGACCAGGTCGCGGCCGTCGGCAGCGCCGCCTGACCGAAGCTGAACCGAAAACTGAAACGGACGGAGTGAAATTGGCTGAGTTGGAGATTCGCAACCTGCATGTGAGCGCCGCGGACAAGCAGATCCTGCGCGGGCTCGACCTCGACGTCGAGAAGGGCAAGATCCACGCGCTGATGGGCCCGAACGGGTCGGGCAAGTCGACCCTCGCCAACGCGATCATGGGCCACCCGGCGCTGGAGGTCACCGAGGGCACGATCACCTTCAAGGGAACCGACATCACCGAGGCCGACCCCGACGAGCGCTCGCAGGCGGGCCTCTTCATGGCCTTCCAGTACCCGGTCGCGATCCCGGGCGTCTCGGTCAGCAAGTACCTGCGGATGATCATCAACGCCCGCCGCGAGGCGCGCGGCGAAGATCCGATCAAGATCAAAGACTTCGCCAAGCTTGCCCAGGAAGCGATGGAGCTGGCGAGCATCCCGAAAGAGTTCTCCAGCCGCTACCTCAACGACGGCTTCTCGGGCGGGGAGAAGAAGCGGATGGAGCTGCTCCAGCTGGCGCTGCTGCGACCTGAGATCGCGGTCCTCGACGAGACCGACTCCGGCCTCGACATCGACGCCCTGCGCACGGTCGCCGAAGGGGTCAACAAGTTCGCCGGGCCGGAGATGGGCGTACTGATCATCACCCACTACCAGCGCATCCTGCACATGGTGAAACCGGACTTCGTCCACGTGATGTTCGAGGGCCGGATCGTCAAGGAAGGTGGGCCCGAGCTGGTCGGCGTGCTCGAGGAGAAGGGCTATGGCTGGATCGGCGAGGAGGTGGCGGCAAGCGCGTGACCGCCTCCACCGCTTCCTTCCCGATCGAGAAGGTGCGCGCCGCCTTCCCGGCGCTGGAGCGCGAAGTGCACGGTCGGCCGGTCGCCTATCTCGACAGCGGCGCCAGCGCCCAGCGAGTGCTGGCCTCGATCCAGGCGGTCGACCGCTATGAGCGCCGCCACCACTCCAACGTCCACCGCGGCTCCCACACGCTCTCGGCCGAGGCGACCGCCGCCTACGAGGGCGCCCGGGCGACGGTGGCTGACCACGTCGGCGCCGCCGACCGCCGCGAGGTGGTCTTCGTCCGTAACGCGACCGAGGCGATCAACCTGGTCGCGCGAGCCTGGGGGGACGCCAACGTCGGCGAGGGCGACCGGATCGTCCTCACCGAGATGGAGCACCACTCCAACATCGTGCCCTGGCAACAGCTGGCGGAGCGGAGCGGAGCCGAGATCGATTGGGCGCCGGTCGACGGCGGGGGCCTGCTCGACATGGATGCCCTTGCGGGGTTGCTGGAGCGCCGGCCCAAGCTCGTCGCCCTCGCCCACGTCTCAAACGTGCTCGGTACCGAGAACCCCGTGGCTGAGATCGCCCGACTCGCCCATGAGGCGGGCGCCCTGGTGCTCGCCGACGGCGCCCAGGCGGCGCCGAAGCTGCCGCTCGACGTCGCCGCGTTGGGCGTCGACTTCTACGCGCTGACCGGGCACAAGCTCTACGGCCCGACCGGGATCGGCGCGCTCTGGGCCCGCCTCGACCTGCTGCGGGCGATGCCGCCGTTCCTCGGCGGCGGCTCGATGATCCGCAAGGTCGCCCGGGAGGGGACCACCTACGCCGACCCGCCTGCTCGCTTCGAGGCCGGAACGCCGGCGATCGCGCAGGCGATCGGGATGGCCGCGGCGCTGCGCTGGCTCGACGGGCTGGGGATGGAGGCGGTGCTCGAGCACGAGCGCTCGGTCACCGACTACGCGCTGGAGCGTCTGAGCGAAGTGCCGGGCCTGCGAATCTTCGGCCCGCCGCGCGGCGCCGACAGGGTCGGTCCGGTCTCCTTCGAGCTGGAGGGCGTCCACCCCCACGACGTCTCCGAGATCCTCGACCGCCACGGCATCGCGGTCCGCGCCGGCCATCACTGCGCCCAGATCCTGATGGACCGTCTCGGCGTGCCGGCCACTGCCCGCGCCAGCTTCGGCGTCTACACGACCCCCGAGGAGATCGACCGCCTCATCGACGGCCTCCACGACGCGAGGAAGGTGTTCGGTCTCTGATGGACGAGCTTTACCGCGACCAGATCCTCGAGCACTACAAGCGGCCGCACAACTTCGGCCGGCTGGAGCACCCCGACCTGGAGTTCGAGGACACCAACCCGTTCTGCGGCGACGAGCAACACGTGACGATCCGCCTCGACGAGGAGGGCAGGGTCGCCGAGGTCGCTTTCGAGGGGAAGGGCTGCGCGATCTCCACCGCGGCGACCTCCCTGCTCACCGACGAGCTGGAGGGCAAGACCCGGGAGGAGCTGCTGCGACTGCCGAAGGAGTTCGTCCTCGACCTGCTCGGGATCGAGATCTCGGCGACGCGGATGAAGTGCGCGATGCTCGGCCTCAAGATCGTCAAGAGCGCCGGCCTCGGCGAGCCCGCCGAATGGGAGGACGAGGGCGAGATCGGCGACCCCTCGGAGGCGGCCGCCGACCTCGGTTCGCTCTAGGCGTCCCCATCCATCGGTTTGGGCTTGATCACCGCGAAGACGGCGCCGAACGGATCGCTCGCCACGGCGATGCGCCCGGCGACGATGTCCGCCGGGCCGAAGGCGACGCTGCCGCCGAGATCCGTCGCCTTCTGCATGCTCGCGTCGGCATCGTCGACCGCGAAGTAGGCGAGCCAGTGGGCGGGGACATCGTCGGGGACGCGGCCGGTCATGTCGAGCATGCCCCCGACCGTGTCCTCGCCGATCTTGAGCGCGGTGTAAGTGCCGCCGTCGTCGATCTCCATGTCCTCGAAGCCCCAGCCGAAGACGGCTGAGTAGAAGGCCCTGGCCGCCTCGGTGTCGCGCGTGTTGAGCTCGTTCCAGACGAGGGCGCTGGCCTCGTTGACTACCTCGGCGCCGACGAACGTGCCCGGCTGCCAGATGCCGAAGACGGCGCCGGTCGGATCGGCGAAGATCGCCATCCGGCCAAGGTCCATCACGTCCATCGGCTCGGCGAGCACATTGCCGCCGGCCTCGCGCACCTTCGCCGTGGTGGCGTCGGCGTCCTCGACCGAGACGTAGCTGCTCCAGGCGGGCGGCTGGCCCTCCTGCATCAGCGGCATCACGCCGGCCACCGGCTTGCCGCGCAGCGTCGCCTGCCGGTAGCCGCCGGTCTGCTCGGAGCTCTCCCCCTCCTCGATGCTCCAGCCGAAGAGGCTGCCGTAGAACCCGACCGCCGCCTCGATGTCGGGGGTCCCCAGGTCCACCCAGCACGGAGTGCCTGGCAGGTAACCGGTCCGCTCGCTCATGCTTTGCTCCAATCGTCGAAGGCTCGAGTCTGCGATCCTCTCACGTCGCTAAAATCCGACCTATACACTAGGAATAACGTGACGGACGGCACAACCACAAGCAAGGTCCCGGTCTGCCCTGCCGCCGAGCTGCCGGCGGGCGCGATGCGCCTCGTCGAGCACGACGGGCGCAAGATCGGCGTGTTCAATTGCGAGGGGGCGCTGTACGCGATCGAGGACCGCTGCTCCCACGACGACGGGCCGCTCGCCGAGGGCGAGTTCGACCCGGCGTCCTGCACGGTCGAGTGCCCCCGCCACGGCTCCCTCTTCGACCTGAGCACCGGCAGGCCAAAGACTCTCCCCGCATTCGCCCCCGTGCAAACGTTCCCGATAGCCGTCGAGGACGACACCATCGTCTTGGAGGTCGATTGACCGTGGCAACGCCCGAGGTAGTCGCAGAGAAGCGAGAGCTGGCAGGCATAAACGCCGACTACAAGGAGAAGTTCGGCTTCCACGACTCCGAGTCCGGCTACGCCTACAAGGCACCGAAGGGGCTCAGCCGCGAGATAGTCGAATCGATCTCCGAGTACAAGGACGAGCCGCAGTGGATGCGGGACTTCCGGCTGAAGGCGCTGGAGCACTTCTACTCCCGCCCGACTCCGACCTGGGGCGGCAACCTCGGCCAGATCGACTTCGACGACATCCATTACTTCGTTCGCGCTTCTGAGAAGAACAGCCGCGACTGGAGCGAGGTCCCCGACGACATCAAAAACACCTTCGACCGGCTCGGCATCCCCGAGGCGGAGCGCAAATTCCTGGCCGGGGTCGGCGCCCAGTACGAGTCCGAGGTCGTCTACCACCAGGTCAACGAGAAGCTCGAGGCCCAGGGCGTGATCTTCACCGACATGGATACGGCGCTGCGCGAGCACGAGGACCTCGTCCGGGAGCACTGGGCGACGATCATCCCGCCCAACGACAACAAACTCGCGGCCCTCAACTCCGCGGTCTGGTCGGGCGGCTCCTTCGTCTACGTGCCGGCCGGGGTCAAGGTGGAGATGCCGCTGCAGGCCTACTTCCGGATCAACACCGAGAACATGGGCCAGTTCGAGCGGACGCTGATCATCGCCGAGGAGGGCTCCGACGTCCACTACATCGAGGGCTGCACGGCGCCGGTCTACTCCAGCGACTCACTGCACTCGGCGGTGGTCGAGATCGTCGCCAAGCCGAGCTCTCGGGTCCGCTACACGACTGTGCAGAACTGGTCGCAGAACGTCTTCAACCTCGTCACCAAGCGGGCGGTCGCCCACGAGAAGGCGACGATGGAGTGGGTCGACTGCAACCTCGGCTCGAAGCTGACGATGAAGTACCCGTCGATCTACCTGCTCGGCCCCGAAGCCCACGGCGAGATCCTCTCGATCGCCTTCGCCGGCGACGGCCAGCACCAGGACGCCGGCGGCAAGATCATCCACGCCGCGCCGCGAACCTCGTCCTCGATCTTCTCCAAGTCGATCTCCAAGGACGGCGGGCGGGCGACCTACCGCGGGCTGCTGGAGGTCGCCGACGGGGCCACCGAATCCCGATCCAAGGTCGTCTGCGACGCGCTCCTGCTCGACGAGGACTCGCGCTCGGACACCTACCCGACGATCCGGATCGACGAGAACGACGCCGACGTCGGCCACGAGGCGACCGTCTCAAAGATCGGCGACGAGCAGCTCTTCTACCTGCAGAGCCGCGGGTTGAGCGAGGAGGAGGCCTCGAAGATGATCGTCAACGGCTTCATCGAGCCGGTCACCAAGGAGCTGCCGATGGAGTACGCGGTCGAGCTGAACCGCCTGATCGAGCTGCAGATGGAGGGAAGCATTGGCTGAGGTCGCGACCGAACCGGCTTGGCTTTCCGAGAGGCGCCAGAGGGGCGCCTCTCTCGCGCGGGAGCTCCCCCTCCCCGACCGGAAGGCGAAGGGGTGGGAGTTCACCGACCTCTCCGGGTTGGAGATCGACTCCTACGAGCCGACCCGAGCCAGTGTGGAGATCACGGCCCCCGAGGGAGTCACGGTTCTGCCGCTCGCCGATGCGCTGTCCTCACACGCCGAGCTGCTCCACGAGCGGCTCGGCTCGCTGGTCCCGATCGATGACCCCTTCGTCGCCCGCAACGAGGCGGCGTGGCAGGACGGAGTCCTCATCCTCGTGCCCCGCGGGGCGCGGGCCGATGAGCCGGTCCGGGTCGAGACCTTCCTCGACGAGAACGGCTCCGCGGTCAGCTGGCGCACACTGGTCGTGCTCGAGGAGGGCGCCGAGGCCGAGGTCTGGGAGCACTGCTCCTCCCCCGGCGACGACATCGACGCGCTGATCAACTCGGTGGTCGAGCTGAGCGTCGGTCAGGCGGCGACGCTGCGCTACGTCAACACCCAGGACATCTCCGAGTCCGCCTGGATCTTCTCCTCACAGCGGGCCCATGTCGAGCGCGACGGGCGGCTCGACTGGACCGCGCTGGGCTTCGGCTCGCGGGGCGGCAAGGTGCGGATGGAGACCAACCTCGCAGGGCCGGGCTCCGAGGCGCGGGTCACCGGCGGCTACGCCGGCGGGCCGGGCCAGCACCTCGACTACGACACGACCCAGGAGCACGCGGCGCCCAACACGAACTCCGACCTGGCGTTCCGGGGCGTGCTGGCCGGGAGCTCAACCGCGGTATGGCGCGGGATGATCAAGGTCGACCCAGGCGCCCAGCAGACCGACGCCTTCCAGGAGAGCCGCAACCTGCTGCTCTCCACCGACGCGCACGCCGACGCCATCCCCGGCCTGGAGATCCTCGCCGACGACGTCCGCTGCACCCACGCAGCGGCGATCGCCCAGATCGACCGCGACCAGCTCTTCTACCTCACCTCCCGCGGCCTCGATCCCCCCGGGGCGAAGGCGCTGATCATCGAGGGGTTCCTCGAGTCGCTGGTTGAGCGGCTTGCCGAGGGGTCGGTGCGAGACGAGGTCTCGGCCGCGTTGGAGCGGCGGCTAGTCGAGATCCTCTGAATCCTCCTCCCTAGCCTTGCGGCGCTCGGAGATCGTGGTCTTGACGATCGAGCCGACGACGATCAGGACCGGGAGGACGTAGAGGATCCAGAGGAAGTGGCCGACGTGGGCGAGAGGCAGAATCATGCGTTGGCCACCGAGAGTAGGTAGAGGCCGAAGCAGGTGAAGGCAACCATCACCGCCAGCATCCAGTACTGGGAGCGGGTCGCCTGGCGATAGTCGCTCCAGTAGGCGAGGGCGCGGTCGTGGGCCAGCGTCAGGCCGAGCACGTGGCCGAGGACGAGCGCGCCGACCTGGACGTACCAGATCGCGTTGGAGCTGAGGACCTGGAAGTCGATCCCCGCCGAGGCGGTGCCGAAGAGGTCGGTGGTGGCGGTGCCGAGAGGGTCGGAGAGCAGGTAGGTGAACTGGGCCTGCTCCTGGAAGACGAAGAGGCTGAAGTAGTGGGCGACCAGGTAGGCGAAGGCGATCGGGATCAGCGTGTGGGCGAAGCCCGAGCGCAACCTGGCGAATGAGGGGGCGCCGCGCACCGTCCGCATCCCCCGCACCCCGAGCAGATAGACGGCGGCGACCCCGGCGAAGCAGGCGAGCATGAAGATCGTGTCGGAGAGGCGCAGCGCGGCGGCGAGGCCGAATCCGGCGTCGACCAGTCGGTTGAAGGTGCCGATTATCGCGCCCTTGAGCGCTCCCTCCTGGGCGCCGTCAAAGCTGGTCGAGGCGATCGAGGCGAGCACCACCGCCGCCGAGCCGGGCACGGTGGCCCAACGGCCGGCTGCCGCGAACGGGCGGCGCCTGCCCAGCCGGCCGTCCCTGACGCCGAACGGCGCGAGCTGGGAGAGCATCCCGAAGAAGACCGAGAAGATCTCCCCCGCTCGCACCACACCTCGACCCCGAAGAGCGCCATCATCGCCAGCGTGTAGCCGCTGTAGATCAGCGCCGCGACCCCGGCGGCGTGCGGCGAGAGCCCGACCGCGACACCGCCGCTGGCCCCGTAGACCACCTCCAGCCAGACGAAGGCCAGCAGGCCGACCGCCGCCGGCCAACGGCCCACCGCCTCGGGGTAGGCGAGGCGAGCGGGTCGCTGGCCGGCGAGGGCCCTGAACCCCCTTCCCACCACTCTGCCGATCGCCCGCCACGGGTTGAAGGGCCTGAACACATCGCCCAGCAGGACGCTGAACAGCGGGAAGCCGAGCCAGCAGGTGACGAATAGGAAGGTGAGGGCGAAGTTGCGATCGGGCGCTTCGGTGCCGTGCAGCCCGGTGTAGACGGCGATGCCGAGCAGGGAGACGCCGATCGCCCCGCAGAGCGCCTGCACAGGAAGCCCGAGCAGGGCCCTCGATAGCCGGCCGCCGAAGGGTCGCCACCGTTCCTGCTCGAAGCGCGGCTTTCGCCACGCCGCCGAGAGCGCGAAAAAGGAGACGATCAGGACGATCGACGCCCCCCAGGCAAACAGCCAGGTCGGGATCGGCAGGTCTTTGCGCGCGACCAGCGCGTGGGCGACCGGCAGCCAGGTCACGGATTGACCCGCAGTTCGATGATCTGCTCTTTGCGACTCTCCAGCTCGGCCTCGAAGACCCCTTCGATCGTCGCCGGGAAGTCGAAGCTGACCGATCCGCCGGCCTTGACGTCCTTCATGATGTCGTAGCCGTGGACGTGGACCTCGTCGCTGACGTCGGAGTCCACCTTGAAGCGGACCCGGTCGCCCCTGTTGTAGCTCAGCGTCCTGATCCCGCCGACCGGCTTGCCGTCCTTGACCACGATGACCGGGTCCTTCCCGTTCGCGTTGCTCGCTTCCCCGCTGCCGCCGTTGTCCTTGAGGACGACCAGCAGGACGACCGCCACGACGACGACCGCGACACCAACCACCACACGCACAGCGTTCGACTTCATCTCCTGCTCCTTCGCTCAGGGCGCCAGGGCATGGCCCCGCGCCGACCATTGCGCGACCGGGCGGCCGCGACTGAATGCGTCGTCTAGGCGGGGCGAGGGGGCGGGCGCTGGGCGAGGCGGAAGGCGATCAGGAGGCCGCCGCTGACGGCGCATGACCGGGGCATCGCCGGCCGCGCTTGGCGCGCAGCGGACCTCTTCCGCCGGCGCGGAGCGATGCGCTCCGAGAGCCGCGCGATCGCCTCGGCGCCGGGGTAATGGCCGAACAGCAGCGAGACGACCAGGAAGAGGAGTGGGACGGCCGGGAGGAAGAACTCGAGCAGGCCATTGAGTTGCGACATCGCGGCCCAGGATAACGTCCGGGCGCCCATGCGCCCCGGCCGAGACGACATCGCCGCTCCAGACCTGCCGGGCCGAATCTCCTGGGTCGGCGATGCGCCCGGCTCGATGCCCGAGGTGACGGCAGGCGGCCCGGCCCTGGTCCACTTCTTCGACTTCTCCCAGCTCAACAGCGTGCGGACCGTCCCCTACGTGGCCGAGTGGCACCGCCGCTACCGAGACGCGGGCCTTAGCACGGTCGGAGTCCAGGCCCCGCGCTTCCCCTTCGGAGCCGACCCCGGCACCGTCGCCGCCGGCCTGAGCAGGCTCGGCATCGAGTTCCCGGTGGCGATCGACGCCGACCGCGACCTCTGGTTCAGCTATGGCTGCGAGGGCTGGCCCAGCCTTTTCCTCTGGAGCCTTGGCGGCGCCCTCTCCTGGTTCCATTTCGGCGAGGGCGACTACCTGGCGACCGAGCTGGCGATCCAGGAGGAGCTGCGCGAGATCGACGCCCTGCGCGCCCTACCCGACCCGATGTCTCCCCTGCGCCCCGCCGACGTCCCAGGCGCCCTGCTGGTGGCGCCAACAGAAGAGGTCTTCCCCGGCGGCTCCTGGGAGCGGCCCTGGACGGGGGGTGACGACGGTGAGGAGCTCACCGTCGAGTACGCCGCGGGGGGCGCCTACGCGACGGTGGAGGGAGAGGGCGAGATCGCAGTCGAACTGGACGGCGCGAGGCACGTTTCAATCCAGACAAGCGATCCCGCCCTACATTCTCTGGCCGAGCACCCGAGCCATGAGCACCACACCATCGTCCTCCACCCCACCCCGGGCCTCCGCATCTGGTCGATCAGCTTCGCGGCAGGCGCCGGGCAACTCAGATCCTGAGGCGGTCATCCCTGTGCTCGAGCTCGTCGGCGTCGACCACGGCCCAGCCGACCCTCTCGACCAGCTGGCCGGAGAAGTGGTCCGACTCGAGATCGGTGGTCGCAATCCGCTCCCGGTAGACGACCGTGTCAGGGGCATCCTCCGGGGCATCGGCCACTATGAGTATCTGGGGCATCGTGCCTCCTTCGTTGGGTGACGCGAGCAGCATCGCCCCCGAAGCTTGGCGTCAGGTCAAGGTCGCGTAAAGACTCAGTCAATCTTCCGGTCCACGGTCGGCGCAGGCGCAGGGCGTCGGCAGCATCGCGGGCAGGAGCTGAAACAATCGCGATCGTCCGTGGACCGATCGCAGCGACTGCTGGCCGGCTTCTTCGCCTTCGCGGGGGCGATGCACTTCGCGATCCCACGTAGCTACGAATCGGTCGTCCCGCCATCCATCTCGCGGCGTCGCGAGGCGGTGATCGTCAGCGGGGTCGCCGAGATCGCCGGCGGGGCGGCAGTCGTTGCGCCCGCGACCCGGCGCTTTGCCCGCTGGTGGCTGCTCGGCCTGCTCCTCGCCGTCTTCCCGGCGAACGTCCACATGGCGGTCAACCCCGAGCAGGTCCCGGGGCTCGACCTGAGGCGCATCCCGCGCTGGGCGCTGTGGGCGCGGCTGCCGCTGCAGCCGCTGGCGATGCTCTGGGTCTGGCGCGCGACACGTCGCCGATGAAGCTCACGGCGGCAGCCACGCGGCTGGAGGGCTAGACAGCCACTTGCTCGAGCGCGAACGGGCTGCCCTCGGAATCGCGACAGATGGCCCAGCGCTCGCCCGGATGGATGACGGAGCCACCCAACTCGCGAATTCGGTCGATGGTCGCGGGTAGGTCGGCGACGGAGAAGTAAGGGAGCGAGGCGGTATCGCCGGGCCCGGTTCCGCGCTCATGGAGTCCGAGGCGAAACCCGTCTTCCTCGACCTCCCAGCCGCGGCCGGCATCGGTAGGCCTAGGCGCCAACTCCATCCCGAGCACACCGCGCCAGAAGCGCAGAGCGCGATCGGGGTCATCTGCAGGGAACTCGATCAGGGGGACGGACATCGGTCGAGTATGCCCGGCGAGCACCTTGGCCGTCAGTCAAGCCCGCGCGGCAAGCTCCTCGCGGATCTCCTTGGGGAGCATGAAGCGGACGTCCTCGTGGACGGTGCGGAGCTCGGAGACCTCGTCGGCGCCGCGGCCGCGGAAGAAGTCGACCAGGCGCTCGACCAGCTCCTCCGGGGCGCTGGCGCCGGAGGTGATGCCGACGGTCTCGACTCCCTCCAGCCACTCCTCCTTGACCTGGGTGTGGTTGTCGATCAGGTGGGAGGCGGCGCCGTGTTCGCGGGCCACCTCGACCAGACGATTCGAGTTCGAAGAGTTGGTGGAGCCGATCACGAGGACCAGGTCGGACTCGCGGGCAAGCTGTTTGACCGCGATCTGGCGGTTGGTGGTCGCGTAACAGATGTCGTCTGACTTGGAGCTGACGATCGCCGGGAACTTGCCGCGCAGGGCGGCGATGATCTCGGCCGTCTCGTCGACGGAGAGCGTGGTCTGGGTGATGAAGGCGACGCGCTCGGGGTCCGGCACCTCCAGCGAATCGACCTCCTCCGCGGTCTGCACCAAGACGATGCTCTCGGGCGCCTCGCCGGTCGTTCCCTCGACCTCCTCGTGCCCCTCGTGGCCGATCATCACGATCGTGTAGCCGTCGGCGGCGAAGCGGCGCGCCTCGACATGGACCTTGGTAACCAGCGGGCAGGTGGCGTCGATCGTGCGCAGGCTGCGGGCGGCGGCGTTGCCGTGGACGGCCGGGGCGACGCCATGGGCGGAGAAGACGACCATCTTGCCCTCCGGCACCTCGGTCTCCTCCTCGACGAAGATCGCCCCTCGCTTGGCCAGCTCCTCGACCACGTGTTTGTTGTGGACGATCTCCTTGCGGACGTAGACGGGGGCGCCGTAGAGGTCGAGCGCCCGCTCGACCGTCTGCACGGCGCGGTCGACGCCGGCGCAGTAGCCGCGCGGGGCGGCGAGGAGAACCTTGCGGGGGGCAAAGACGGTGGCGGTCGTCATTCTCGACAGGGTACCGTTGAGGTATGAGCGCTGAGCGAGCAAGCGTCCATCTCCGGGTCTTCGCGCAGCGAGCGAACCGCGAACCTGCGCGATGAGCAGCACCAACGGAGGCCACCTCGATCGCCTGACCGCCGTCGACGCCTCGTTCCTTACCAACGAGAGCGCCACCAGTCACATGCACGTCGGGGGGATCCTCATCTTCGAGGGGCCGCCGCCGCGCTACCTCGACCTGGTCGAGCACATCAGGGGGCGGCTGAGTCAGGTGCCGCGCTTCCGGCAGCGCCTCGTGGTCCCGCCGCTGGAGGCAGGGCGGCCGCTCTGGACAGACGACGTCAACTTCAACCTCACCTACCACATCCGCCACACCGCGCTGCCTGAGCCGGGCGGCGAGGAGGAGCTGAAGCGGCTCGCGGGGCGCGTCTTCTCCCAGCAGCTCGACCGCTCCAAGCCACTCTGGGAGCTGTGGCTTGCGCAGGGGCTGGAGCGCGACCGCTTCGCGATCCTGACCAAGACCCACCACGCCATGGTCGACGGCATCTCCGGCGTCGACATCGGCACCGTGCTGTTCGATCTCGAGCCGGTGCCCGAGCCGGCGGCGGTCGTCGACGATTGGGTGCCGAGCGCCGAGCCTTCGACCGCCGAGCTGGTCGCCCGCGGCGTCGTCGACGCCGCCGCGATGCCGCTGCAGCTGGCCGAGCGGACGGTCGACGTGGTGCGCCACCCGGAGTGGGCGGCGAAGCGCGTCGCGGAGGCGCTGGAGGGGGTCGGCGAAATCGCCGCCGCCTTCGCCGACCCGGCCCCCGACGTGCCGCTCAACCAGCCGATCGGGCCGCACCGGCGTTTCGTCTGGGCGCGCTCGGATCTGGCGGCCTTCAAACGGATCAAGGACGCGCTGGGCGGCACCGTCAACGACGTCGTCCTCGCCGTGGTCACCGGGGCGCTGCGCGGCTGGCTGCACGGCCGCGGCATCCGAACCGAGGGGCTGGAGCTGCGGGCGCTGGTGCCGGTCTCGATCCGAACCGAGGACGAGCGCGGCGACCTCGGCAACAGGATCGCGGCGATGCGCGGCCCGCTTCCCGTCTACGTCGAGGACCCTGTGCGGAGGCTGCGCGTGGTGAGCGACCAGATGGAGGGGCTGAAGCGCTCCAAGCAGGCGCTGGGCGCGGAAGTGATCTCACGCTTCAACGACTTCGCGCCGCCCACCCTGCTTGCCCAGGCCTCACGGATCAACTTCTCGACCCGGCTCTTCAACACGATCGTCACCAACGTGCCGGGGCCGCAGATCCCCCTCTACGTGCTGGGAAGGGAGCTGGAGGAGATCTTCCCGGTCGCCTTCCTGCCGCAGAACCACGCGCTGGCGGTGGCGATCATGAGCTACAACGGCCATGTCGGATTCGGGCTCCTTGCGGACTTCGACTCGATGGAGGACGTCGACGTGATCGCCGCGGGGGTGACCGAGTCGCTGGCGGAGCTCGAGGAGGCGGCAGCGGCCGCCACCGCGGCCTGAGCAACCGGCCTGGCTACGCTTGGGGGCATGGCCCTCCTGGTCATCCTCTTCATCGTCGTGCCGATCGCCGAGCTGTTCGTGATCGTCGAGGTCGGCTCGCTGATCGGCGTCTGGCCCACGATTGCGCTGCTGCTGGCCGACGCGCTGCTCGGCGCGCTGCTGCTGCGCCACCAGGGCCGCGGCGCCTGGCGCCGGTTCAACGCGGCGATCGCGGAGCGGCGCTTCCCCGGCCGCGAGGTGGCCGACGGAGCGATGATCGTGATCGGCGGGACCCTGCTGCTGACCCCGGGGTTCATCACCGATGTCTTCGGGATCGTCTTCCTGGTCCCGCCGACCCGTGCGATCGTCCGGCGCCTGGGGCGCGGGTACTTCACGCGGCGGTTCGTGATGGTCGGCGCCTCCGGCGCCTGAGGCCAGGGCGCAGCGCGCCACTACGACTTCGACGCCAGCGGAGGAGGTCGCCTTCGAACGAGGCGCCTCCCCGCCCCAATTGCCTGATAGCCGTCAGCCTTTCTGGTGCTTGGGCTGAGCGATGTCGACCTTGTTGACGGTGATCGTCGGCGAGAAGCCGTCGGACGGGCAGTGCTTGGACAGCCCCGTGATCTTCCCGTGCAGCTTCACCCTGTCGCCCGGCGCGGGCGCGGTCGGGTCGACGCCGTGATGGAACTTGACCTTCGCATTGACCAGCGTGAAGGTCTCGTCACCAGTCGGAGCGTGGTGGTTTGCCTTGGAAACGTTGACCTCGAGCGTGCCGCTGTATCGGCCTTTTCCATCCGCAGTCAATCCCGCGCTCACCAGAGTGCCGGAAGCGTTGTAACCCGCTTTGTGGGGCGTGCATTTGTGCGGAGTGTGCGGCGCCGGCGAGTAATGCACCGCCTGGGCGGGAGCGGCCACCGCCAGCAATCCGAGCACGCCGAGAACGGCGATCTTCTTCATCAGATTCCCTCCTTAGCCATCGATGGTCTAGCACTAGAACGTAGCGCTGGGGGAATTGTCAGGAGTTACCCGTGGAGTCGAGACCTGTTGCGCGGTCGGATTTTGTGCTCTCGAGCAGGGATGTTTCAACGGTGATGGCGTTTGTGCCTCTTGTGGTGCCCGCCGCAGCGCACCTTCAGAGCCGGGTTGGTTTCCTGGCTCTTGGCGTTGTGGGCGGTGAAGGTGACCGTGGCTCGCTGGGGGGAGCGGCAGATGTCGGTCTTGTTTTGCAGCAGGCCCTTCTTGCCGCCCTGCATCTGCAGGACGAACTTGGAGACCGGGGCGTCGGGGACGGCTTCGAAGGTGTTGCGCAGGCGTTCGTGGACGGCGTCGACGCGGCCGGCCAGGACGACCTGGATCTGGCCGCTTAGGTCGGCGACCAGGTCGGGGAGCTCGTGGCTTGAGGAGCGCAGGTAGACCGGGCCTTCCAGGGGCTGGTCGAGCAGCGGGCTGAAGGCCCTGGCCTGCCCGTAGACCGATTTCGCCGGGCAGGCGTTGGCGGTGAACTGCACTTTGGTGCAGATCGTGCCGATGTGGCCCTGGTCGAGCAGCTCGGAGTGGGGCAGGGTGACCTGGGCGGCGGCGATGTTGGCATCGCCTGCGGGCATCTTCAAGATCGCGGTGAGGGCGGGGTGCTTGGTGCGCTTGGTGCCGCCCTTGAGCTTCAGGGCGAGCTTCGGCTTGAAGGCCAGCGCCGGGCAGCCGCCGACCTGGAAGCGCTGGGTCAGCGGGGCGGCGACGTCCCAGGATCGAGGTCGCCGAGCCGCTGAAGGCCGATTCGGAGCAATCGGTCGGGTTGAGGGTGAAGTCGGGCTTGGAGAGCTTCAGGGTGACCGAGCGCACGTCGAGCGGGATCCCTTCGAGGATCGTCGGGATCGGGTCTGAGACGGCGTGGATCTGGGTCGTTTCGGGGTCGACGTGAAGGGCGGCTCGGACGACCACCGTGCCGAGGTCAAAGGGGCCGGCCACGGCGGGGGTGATGATCGCCATGGAGAGCGGGGCGCCCTTGTAGGGGCCGGCGAGGTAGACGTGGCCGGGGACGTTTAGCGGGGTCGGGCCCGCACCGGCGCCGACCTCGACGGTGCCCACTTCGCTCGAGGCCGGGCAGGAGGGGCTAGCTCTGCTCTTCGGTCGCCGCGTCTTCGCTTCGGCCGCCGGCGATCGCGGCCTCCGGGCAGTAGGAGGTGCCGGCGAGGCGGCCGATCAAGCCCTTGGGCAGGGTCGTCTCCACGCTCTTCACTTCCTGGCGTGCCGTCATCGCGGACCAGCTTCAGCGAGAAGGGCGAGTAGATGCCCGCCTGGGGGGTTTCGGTGCCGGCGTGAAAGCGCGGCGCGTTGGGCTGGTCGGCTTCGCTGAACGGCGCATTCGCCCCCGGTCGGGCCGCTGGTCGTTTCGAATTCGGCGCTGGGCGTCGCCGGCGGGCCCGATTCGGGCGCCGAGAAGGGGGTCAGTTCGCTGGTCGTTTCATAGGTGCCGCAGACCGCCGGGGTGCGCAGGGCGCCGCGGGCGCCACCGAAGATGTTGCAGCTTCAGGTCTTCGAAGGGCAGCTGCGGGTTTTCGGTGAAGCGGGCCGTGATCTGGCCTGTCACCGGGTCGGTTTCGAATTGCCCGGCACTTGATCCTGATCCCCTGAGCCTTCGACGGCGATGTAACCGGCCAGCAGCGAGCCGGAGGGGTTCTGGTGTGGCGTTGCCAGATAGAGGGTGCCCTTCAGCGGTTCGTTCAGCAGCGCGCGTATGCACTTCGACGGTGCCGAGCTTTGAGGCATCGGGGCAATGGGCGGGTTCTTCGATGTGCAGGCCGACCTGCGCTTCCGTGCAGCCGCCCAGTCCTTCAGCCGGAGGCCGGGTTGAGGCTCAGGCCGGCGGGCAGCTTGACCACCGCTTCCTTCAGCTCCGGGGTGGCGACGCCTTCGGGGTCTTCGTTTTGCGGAACGTGGAGGTTGAATTCCAAGCCCCGAAGGGGCGTCGGCCAGGTTGGTGGTCGGCCGCGCTTCGATCGTCGGCTCGAAGCTGAGCTGGTTGCAGCCGTCGACGGCCGACAGATCGACAGTGCGTTGCGACGTATTCGCCGGGGACATCCCAGGCGTCGTAGCGCCCGACGATTGGAAGTGGCTTCGCCTGAGCATTCGGTCGGCATCGTGAGAAAGGGGGTCCGGGGAACTTCAGCGGGACCGCCGCCTCCCTCCGTTCCTTCCATTTCTTCGCATTCCTGAATGTCCAGTCTCGGCGGTAGCGAAGTGTTCGTACAATTCGTTATAACGACCCTGGCATTCTTTACCGCGCAGGGTGTCGTGGCCTTCGTCGGCGGGAACGCCCCAGAGTGGTGAGGCGCACACGGCTGACGTCGGCCTCTCCGGCTACGTTCGACGGCGGTTACGCCATAGTCGGAGCCGCTCCGCACGCCCGTGGTGATCACGATGAAGGGTGCGCCACCGATCGTGATACCAAGCTCGCCCGGATAGGAGCCCTGCGGCTGCAGGTTGAAGACCGGCGAGATAATCCTCGAGGCCCCCTCCGTCCAGCCGAAAAAGCGAATGCCTGCACTGCCGACGGCCACTTTGTTACGTTCGCATTCCTCGGCAAAGTAATCGGCCAGGAGGCAGTGGGGAACCCCTTGTGGATTGGCAACCAGGCCGGGTGGTAGATCCGACGTGATGTCCTTGGGATCGTGCATGGGACAGGTACCAGACCATTGCCACGAACTATTCTCCCCGGGGCTGGCGCAGGAATAGGTCCCAAAGTTGAATTCGGTCGTGAACTGAAACGGATGACCGCCGGCCAGGGTGTATGGAATACCGGCCGAGTCGGTCAACGTAGAGTCGAAGTGGAACACCCCAAAGGTCGGTTCGGCGCTAGCCGTGTTGGTGGCGCTGGCTTCGGCCGGCGGTGCTCCGCCTCCCGTAATCCTGGCCACATCTTCGAGTATCCCTTCGACATTGGCGGGAACCGGTACTTTGACCGCCATGATGAACCTTTCACCCGGTTCCAGGGACGGAAGAAACCCTGCGAACGGACCTTCAGGATATTTGCATTCCTCCACGCTTGGACAGACTCCGAAACCGCTGAGTTCAGCATATCCCAGTTGCGAGTCGTAGAACTTTCCCCCGTCGATCGTCGTGCCAGCCGGTGGAATGTCTATTAGCGAAATTGTTTCCGAGTTTAGAGTTGGTTCATCGCCGACATTTTCGGCGATGACTTTGTAAACGCCAGGGTGTTCGGAACCCGACACCACCCAATCTGCGTTGGGTGTGACGGTAAGTCTTCCATTTCGGGCCTTCAGATGCGGAGGCGGACGCGGCAATTGACAGAGACGCCGCGACGGCAAGGACCGTAAGCGCCGTTGAGCGCCTGCAGGCACTACGGGTACGCCCGGCCGGCTCCCTGGTGTGGGTTCGGAGACGGGTGCGGATCCGGGCACTCATGGTGGAGGACTCCTTGCTCACGGGACCACCGTGAGCGTGGATGTGGCCGCGGCGGATCACTTGGCACCTCCCGGCGTGGTGCTTGCTCGCTGGTGCTTGGACTTGTGATGGTGCTTGGTCTTGTGATGTCTGGTGACGCAGCGCACCTGCCCGTGACGTTTCATGCGGACCTTGCCCCTCGCGCACTGCAGGCGCTCCGCTGAGTTTCCAGGGCCGGAGAAATTGGGGGTACCGAGAGTGGCAGGCGCGGACTCAGCGCGAGGTGCTTCCCGACACGCTTCGGGACTACCGCAGGGAGAGGGCGGGTGGGCGGCATGGAAGCCGCCGTTGACTCTTGCGTCGTAGACATCGCCGATCCCATCGGTGTCTTCGGGCGTCAGGTCGCGTGTGGTCTGGAAAGCGATGTCGCGTCCCGTGGCGCCAATGACCGCCGAGGAGGCGCCATGAGGGGCCACACCATCGGAGACCAGGCCGATACAACCGCCGACATCGCTGCAGGTTCCGTGGCCCTGTTCCTCCCACTCATAGACATCGCAACCGGTGCCTTCTCCACCGCATTGGGGGTTGGCGCCGACATTGGTGTCGCGCGACACGAGTGGTGCAGCCGTATCGAAAATTATGGTCGAGCCGTCTTCCGAGATAGAGCGCTCGGCATCTTCTGCCAGATCGTTACCGCCGAGACCACCTCCGTTTTGAATGAAGACCGGGAACGCGTTGTCGTTGCCATTGCCATCGTTACCATCGCGGCCGACAGAGATACGAATGAGTTGGCCGGTCTGGAAGTCGTACCGATAAAGGTCTCTGGCGTTGTCGGTGTCATCAGATGTAAGCCGACCGAAGCTGGTGAACAACAGGTACCGGCCGTCGGGAGTCATAACGGCCGATGGATTGTTGCCGGCTAAGTAGAGTCCGTTGTCGTTTTCGCTGCCCTGTTCGAAACCAGAGAGATCGGCAGGACAGGCCGGATCGGCTACGGAGCCCGACTTTTCAGGGCCGGAGCAAATGCGTGTCACGAACTTCGTCTCTTCGCTCTGCGCGTCGTAGACGTAAAGATTGTTCGCACCCTGAACAGCGGACTCATGGAGGGCGTTTTCGTGCGTGGTGAGCACGCCCGTCGCGACAAAGGGGGCATGTGAGGCGCCCCCGGAGATCCGAACGACCCCCTTGACACCAGCTCCTTCCCCTGGGGTTGGATCGGTGGAGTCGCCCGCCGAGACCTGGACCAATTCGTCGAGCTGGCCGTTGGCCAGCTTGGCCAGATAGAGATCGCTGGTCGTGTCAGTGTCAGAGTCGACCAACGGCTGAGTGGTCGTGAACCACGCCCTGGCCCCGTCGGGCGAGGCGCCGTAGTAAAGGGGGGTCTTCTTCGGAGCAGTGCTACACGGCGAAGGCGAGGAGCACTGCGAGGCGGGAGGTGCATTGAGTTGGACCGCAGATGATCCCGCAAAGCGGGCGAACAACCCGATTGGATTCGGAGTCCCCTCACCGCAATTAGCGCCGGGCACGACTTCGACCGGGGCCCAGTAGAACAATCCCGAGCCATCCGAGGTCACCCTCCTCACTGGCTGACGACCGACGGCCCCCTCGCCATCGACTTCGCAGCCGGTCCCTTGGAGGCCGAGCGGAACCTCCGCCACAACGCTCATCGACGGACTGAGCGTGTCCGCGCCGGATACTTCGTAGACCCGTGTGTTGTTAGTACTAAATCCCTGACCGTACTCCGGCCGTGGATCCTGCGCGACCGGCAGATCCCGAGAGGCGGTGACGATGAACAGGTGCGACAGATCATCCGAGACATCCGTACTTTGGACCTGCATGAAGTAGTAAAAGGTCCGCGGGGTTCCTTCTTCCAGGGTGATGGTTGGCGTCGCGTGCAGAAGATAGGACCCGTCCGCGAAGCCCATCGACAGATACCCGGTTCTCTGGCCCACTCTGGCTTGTTCGGCTGACAGCCCGGGCAGAGTCGCGAAGAGCCAACGATCAAGTTCAGGACTGTAGGTCCCCATTAGCACTGGCTGGTAGCCGACTGGCGCGACCCGTCTCGACAGAACGGCCTGCGTAACCCAACCCGCGCTGGTACGGTGGGCGATGTACGGAATCGCGAGTTCGTTCTGCACCGCTCCGGCGAAGGCGCCCTCGGAGAAGTACAGCATCCGTTCGCCGCCAGGCGCCAACGTCACTGCGGAAAATGCCTCTCCACCTTCCTTTGCATTGGGCGTTGTCTTCTCGTAGGCACGGCAGTCCGCCAGGTGCAAAGAGCTGTTCTCTTCGCGGAGGTTGGTGTTGGGGCAGTTTTCGGCCGCGCGTTCTTCGGCAGAGGAGCGTTCGGTCGTGAAAGTCCGATCTGCAGTTTCCACTTCGCCATAGCCGTTCTCTGCGACGACCTGGTAGTGATAGAGCGTGTTTGGCTTCAGCCCGGTGAACGTAGGTTCGATCGGTTCGAATTCGCTTCCTATCGGAAGATTTCCCGACGACGAGCAGACATGGCCCGATTCGCAGGCGTATCCCGGGCCCTCCCCGAAGTGGACCGTGTAGGTGCTTTCGGAGCCGTTCGGATTTAGTTCAGCTTTGAAGGTGACGAGTTCTGGGCCCACGGTCTGGGTTGTGAAGTCTCGAATCGAGACAGGGGGCAACGATTCGAACGATTCATCTGGCCCGTCAACCGTCCCTTCGGCGCTTTCGGCAACGGCGCGATAGTGGTAAACCGTTCCCGGATGGAGCCCCGAGATCGCAGCCTGGACCGGGTTATTCTGGTTGATCAGGCCGAGCCCGGTTGACACTGTCGACTGAGTCGCGGGGTCGGAAAAGCCTCCGGCCGAGAAATGAGCCTGATCTACGTATTCAAAGTGATAATGCGTGTCAAAGCCCTTGGGGTTGACGACAGCGTGAATGGTGGCGGTTGTGGGCTGAATACTGTTAACCGCCTCTTCTCTAACCGTCGGCGGACCCGATATCGGCAGGGGCACTACCGCGATATGGGCCCCTTCCGGGGCGTTGGACGACGCATAGAGCTTACCTGCGGCGTCGCCAATGGCGATACCGGCGGTGTTGTTTGCCACCTGGTCAGATGTGAAGACAGCGTATAGGGTTCCGTCCGGTTTGAAGGCGCGGAACTGGAAGTGCCCGCTATTACGGTCGCTGACGAAGAGGTCGTTGCTCGCGTCGAGGGCGATGTGGGTCGGTTCACTGCCACTTTGGGTGTCGAAGGTTTCGACGAGCGTGTGAGAGCTGTTGTATTTCCGCACACCAGGAACCTGACTTTGTAGTTCTAGATTCTGATTGATGTTGCCGCTCCGCTCATAGATGTTGCCCGCTGCGTCCACGGCGAGAGCAAGTACGAATCGCGGTTCCCCGTCGGGAAGGACGAATTCGCCGGCGAATGTTCCATTCGGTTCAAATTCCTGGATGCGCCCGAAGTCGCCGACGTAGACTGTGCCGTCCGAACCAACTGCAATCGAATTGGAACCATCCTGGCCCCAGCTCTTGACACCGCTTGGTTCCTTATAGAAGAAGCTTGCGCCTGTTCCAGGGATGCCGACTCCACAGATATCACCGCCGGACAGATCGGCTGCGGTGCAAACATTGGCGTGGGTCGTCCTATTGACTTCACCGCCGAACATCAACAAGAAGTGACCTTCACTGTCGTATTTCACCACGCGGAAATTGCGTTGGTCGACGAGATACACATCGCCGTAGGAGCCGGATCCGGGGTCGTTATCTATGGCAGCGGCGTCGCTGTAATTTAGCCCGCCCGGACGTGTGGTTGTGGTGCCCTCGCCGCGTTCAAAGTTATCTTCTTCGACGTCTGGGAACCCGCATACCGTGGTGCACGTCTCCATCACTCCCCCGCCTTCTGTGGGGGTTGTCACGCCGGCTTCGGACGAAGGGCTGCCCCCACTGAGGCTGACGTTGGTGGTCGATAGTCTAAGCACGTTGGTGTCTGCGTAACGGCCGTGAAAATTGATGAGATACGGACTACTGCCAGTTGCGTCACCGGGACCTCCGGTGACCGAGACGGTGCCGGCGCCAATGGTGGAGAGGTTTTCAAGGGCTTCCTGAACGCTGCCGGCGCCCGATGCGGGGGCCCCAGCCGAAATATTGGCCGTAGTAAGGGTGGTGGAGCCCGGCCTCGGGTTGATGAAGGACAGTTTGAAGCTGCCAGCGGAGGCCTTAACCGTCAGCTGCTGCTGCTCGTCGGTGGGTATGTTCCCGGGGCCAGCCGCAACAGAAAGGGCGATGGCCGTGCCTGTGGTGGTGACGGTCTTGGAAAGGACGAGTTCGCTCGAGGTGACTTTTTCGATCCTCGTGTTTTCCGGAATACCGGAACCCGTTATGAACTTCCCTCCGGCCCCCACCATGGAGAAAGCTCCGCTGATTGTGACGACGTTGGTGACCAGGTTGGATCCGGCTTCGACGTTCCCGGTGCCGGTTGCGGAGCCGGGAACGATGCCCCAGCCGAAGGCACGAACGAAGGTGCCGTCGGGTTCGAACTGATCGACGCGTTGTGGACTGCTCGAGTCGGGCACATAGATGTCGCTGCCTTCCTTTGCGCTGACCGCAAGCCCAAGGGGAGAGGAGAGCCCACCGGGCGCGAGATTGTCCAAGAAGTGTCCTTCTCCGAAGCCGCCAATGCGGCCGTCGGCGGAGGCTAGGGAGGCGGCGACAGCCAGCCCCACGACCGCTGCGGCGAACGCAAGGACAAAGGCTGGCCTTCTTCCGGACAGCGCAGGTGAAGGCACACGACTCCCGTCGCCGACAGAGGACGCACCACGGGCGGCGAAGGCAGTACTGCGCTCGATTCGGCTGGCGCCGCCGGAACGGTCGATGAGGGTTGCCCAATGGGCCATTGCCTTCACGTGCCTCTCCTTGTGTCCTAGTGGTCCCACCGCCCTATGTCGGTGAGAAATCCGAGCCGCGAGGCCCGACCATGTCTCTTAGACTCCCCGTACTCCCTGTAGATACCCTGTCCACCCGCCCCAGCGGATCGGCATAGCAAAGCACAAGGTGACCGGGAGCGCAAGTAGATGGCACGACCCCACCCCCGGTTGTTGGTTCCGAGGGTGAGCTGACCCGGTTCGATCGCGTGTGCCTCGGCGCCCGCCTCGGTAACCGCTTCGGCCTCCTAGATGACTGATTCCACGGGATTCCCCGTGGGCAAGGGGTTTGAAGCAGAGAGGCCGAAGTCGACGGTGCTGAAGCAACCGTCGACCGAAAGGCCACGATGCACGCCGACCTCGACACTCTCTGCACCACGGTTTATTGCACGGCGGACGATCTCCTGCCCGAGAAGCCCGGAAATGCCCGCCGCAGAGTCAGCGACGCCGAGATCGCGACCCTCTGCGTCGCCCAGGCGATCATGGGCATCCCCTCCGACCGCCGCTTCCTCGCCGTCGCCCGCAAGCGCCTGGGAGATCTCTTCCCTGAGTTGCCCCAGCAACCCGGCTACCACAAGCGAAGGGCCCGTCTGGCCGAGACGATCGAGTGGCTGATCGGCGTCTTCGCCGCCCAGAGCCCCGGGCTTTCACGATGACCTGCTGCTGATCGACTCCACGCCGGTGGAGTGCGCCCGCTCGGTCGAGACCACGCGGCGCTCGGCCTTGGCCGACGCCGCCGACTACGGCTACTGCGCTTCCCATTCCCGCTTCTTCTGGGGCTTTCGCCTGCACTGCCTCTTTGCCCCCGACGGCACGCCCCGGGCCTTCACCCTCGCCTCTCCCAAGCGCGACGAGCGCGAGGTCGGGATCGAGCTGCTCGAACGCGCCAACCGGGTCGGTGGGGAGATCGTGATCGGCGACAAGGGCTACGCCGGGCGGGACTTCGCCGCGGCAGTCGAGGAGCTCGAGGCCACGATCGTGCGGCCGGCCCGAAAGGACGAGCCGGCCAACGGCCTTCACCTCGCCCCGATCCGCCAGCGGGTCGAGTCGATCTTCTGGACCTGCAAGGACATCCTCACCCTGGAGCGCCACGGTGCGCGCACCCTTGCACAACCTGCAGAGCGCGCATCGCCCAGCGCTTCCTGGCGCTCGCCGCGGGCATCGCGCTCAACCACAGGCTCGGCCGTCCGAGCCGCGCCCTGGTCGACTACGTCGCCTGAGGGCGTGGAATCAATCATCTAGGGAGCCGGTCGAGGACGCGGGCGACGAAGTCCGACTTGGCGTCCGTGTACGCCTCGCGATCGTTCGCGAAGCGGCTCACGAGGCTCCGCTTCAGGGCAAGGTATTCGTCCGCGATCTCCGGGTCACTTCGCAGTTGATCACGGAAGGCAAGCTCGTCGGCGTAGCGTTTGGAGCCGACCGGGACGAGATGGAGGTGGTGCGTGCGGCGGCTCGGGTGCGGCTTGCAGAACCAGTGCATCTCCTCGGCGAGGTACGGCGCGTACATGTAGCCGCTCTGCGCCAGCGGCTCAAAGCACGCCCGTGACTCGTCAAGGTCGCGAACCCCGGCCAGGATGTCGATGATCGGCTTGGCATCCAATCCCGGCACGGCCGTGCTGCCAACGTGGTGTATGCCGCCGACGATCCACTCGCCGATCGCGTCCTCCAGGGCGGCCCGCTCCTCCTCGAACCGGCCGGGCCAGCCAGGGTCGTACGGAGAGAGCCGAATCTGCTCGTCTCCGCGATGGCGGCGGAATCGAGTGATCAACCCCCACAGCACGTAGCCGATGGCAAGGCCGATCAGCCAGAACTTGAGGGTTGCGCAGACCGTCGCAAATGAAGGGGCCAAGCTCCCCCCGCGGCCACCAAGGACGAGGAGCCAGACGATGTTTTCGGTGGCATCGAAGAGGGCCGCGGCTGCGGCGAGGTAGGGAGCGGCGAGGCCGGCGATGGCGAGCGCCCGCATGCCGTTCTCTCTCGCGAAGTCGCGGGTGGCAAGCGCCGCAAGGGTGAAGAACGTCCCGTAGCTGAGCATGAAGCCGAAGTCGATCCACAGCGACAGCCGGGCGAGATAGCGACCGTGGCCTCCCCATTCGACCATGATCTGAGTCGCGCGCTGCTCACTGCCGGCGAACTCGAGCCCGAGGATCGAGGGGCCGCCGGTCGCCTGCAGGTGCCGGTCGATGACGATGAGGAAGACGTCGAAGGCCAGCGTCGCGATCCCAGATACGACGAGCAGTCGCCTGCGAGTGAGGAAAGTCATCGGCCGAGCCGGTCGAGAAGCCGGCTGAACCCCGCAAGGTCGAGCCTCATCGCCGTTGAGCCCTCGGGCAGCTCCTCTTCGCCCACATAGACGCTCGCGATCCAGCGTAGGTCGGATGGCAGCTGCACGGTCATCGGTCGGCTCGCAACACAAGATAGGAGCGCCAACCCCCTCTTGCTGCTCGGCAGGTTGAAGGGTCCTTCGCTGCGATACGTTCGTGATGTGTCTATCGAGGGACTCGACCATGTCCAAATCGCTGCTCCGCCCGGGTGCGAGGCGGAAGCACGACGGTTCTTCGGGGAACTGCTCGGTTTGGCGGAGGTTGAGAAGCCTAAGTGGCTGCGCGCCCGCGGAGGTGCGTGGTTCCAGGTTGGCCTTCAACAGCTCCATATCGGTGTGCAGGAGCCGTTCGCGCCGGCGAAGAAGGCCCACCCCGCGCTTCGTGTGCAGCCAGAGGCCTTCGACGCGCTGGCCGCCCGACTGATGGCGGCCGGAGCGAAGGTCCTTTGGGACGACACGGTTCCCGACACGCGCCGCTTCTACACGGCTGACCCCTGGGGGAACCGGATAGAGCTGTTCACCAGCAGCTGATTTCAGCCACACATGGCGGTCGAGTAGATGTCAGTCATCTCGAACGGACACACGCAGAGCGGATCGGATGGCGATTGGGCGAGTCGCCGGAGTAGTAGTCCTCCGCGCAATGGGGACGAACCGACCCCTATACAACCCCCTCTGACCCCGCAATCCCTGCCTAGAAGCCGAGAGCGAACTTGGCGTCCTCGGACATCATCTCCAGGTTCGTCCATGTTGCCCTGTGCGCCCCGTCCGGTAAATGGCCCTAGAAAGCCGACCCCGCCGAATTGGCATGTTGACTAGTCTGGCCGAATCCGGCCAGTTTGGCGGCGTTCGGCTGCATTCGGGTTGCATTTTTCGCCGATAGCGAGGCCGATTCGTCTCTCGCGACCAAGCGCAGATCATTAAGCGAGTTGGCCTCCCTAACGGACCGGAAGGCGGACATATCCACCGAAACAAGGGAGGGGACCCTCGCGTGACATAACGTCATGCCGCCTGCCATCGGCGGGCGTGTTGACCTCACCCGATCAGGCGTCGGTTCGATCTACCGGTGCCTTCGCGGCTCCGGGGCGCCAGAGGCTGACCAGCCCGGCGACAAGGGTGACGAGAAAGATCTGGCCGAGCAGCATCTCGAGGACCGCGAATGACTGGCCGAGCGTCCCGGCCGGAACCAGATTGCCGTAGCCGGTCGTCGTCAGGGTCGTGTAGCTGAAGAAGAGGTAGTCGCTGGCGCGCGCATGGGCCACGCCGGTGAAGAAATCGCTGTTGCTCCAGCGACCGAATGCGAAGTACAGGAACCCAAACAGAAGACCGAGGATCGTGAAGACGCTGACCGCGCCGAGGATCGTACGGAACTCGACCCGGTTGGCGCCGATGATTACGCGACGGAGGATGGTCACGGCCGCGACGGCGAGCAGGATCGCGACTCCGCCAAATGCGACGCTGAGCAATCGGTCAGACGGGATGCGAACTGCGATCAGCGCCGTCAGAACCGAGGCGGAGGCGACCACGATGGACAAACGCACCCGTGCCGGTCGCACGTCGGAGCTGGTGAACGCGATGACCGCGGTCAGTGCCGAAGCCGCGACTGCCGCAACGCGCCCGCCCCAGCCCTCTGGCGGAAGCGTCATCATCACGACGAAGGTGACCAGGATCAAGGCCAAGACGAGCCCGTAGGCATCGCTGATCCGCTCGGCCAGCTCCAGCGCCTCGCGACGGCGGCGCACACGATCCAGTCGGCTAGCACGCTGATCGGGCACCTGTTGAACCTATCCGAAGGCGAAGGGCCGCTACGCTACCAGCGGTCGGCTAGGTTGAACGAGTGAGTCCGACCGAGGGTACGCCCGCTGAGCAGTCGCCCCAATCAGCCGGGGATGGGAGCGGCAAGCGGGCGACGTGGCGTAGGCTGGCGCGGCTCGCCTACCGCGACCCCGAGCACGTTTGCGAGCGGCTGACGCTCTTCGGCTCCCAGCAACTCGGCGAGTCGTCGCTTGAATGGGCGAAGCGTGTCCGTGAGGAAAATCCGGACGCTCCGCGGTCGCTGATCGCCGAGGATCTTCGCCAGGAGACCGCGCGCGTCGCTCGGGTCGACGGCGCCGTCGCGGGCACCCCCTTTCTGATTGCGCTCGTCCCCGGTTATATCGCCTATCTCTGGCAGGAGGGGGTGATGGAGCGGCGGATCGCGGCGCTCTATGGCCACGACCCCCGGGGGCTTGAGACCGGCGCGCGGTTGCTGGCGCTGCGCGGCGTACACCCGACGGTCGACGCCGCCCGCGAGGCCCTACTCAAGGTGAGCGAGGCCTCCCTGCCCGAGAAGCCGACCGCTCGTCGCCCGCTACGCGTCTGGGTCCGCAGCCTCTACCTGCTGCTGGTGTTTGGCGGATTCATCGGGGCCTCGACCGACGAGGGCGAAAAGTACGCCCACTGGCGCCTGCGGGCGGTGTTCGGCTTCCTGATCGGGCTCGCGATCTGGGTTACGACCTGGGTGCTTCCCGTCAGCTTCATGATCGCGATGGCCTGGGGCTGTGAGAGTCACGCCCGAAAGCTGGGCAGCCGCACACTGAGCTTCTACGGCGGTGAATCGGCCAGCACCGAGGCGGCGATCGCGGCCGGCGACCGCCACGAGGACCGCGGGCGGACTCGGCGTGATGTGGTGCGCGGCTTCCTCATCGTTCTCTCCGTGGCGGTTCCGATCGGGTTCGTGGCCTATGCCGACCATGTCCGTCAGAGCACCGGCATCAATTGGCTCGGCGCTCTCGGCGCTCTCGTTGCGGCATCCATTGTCATCGCCACGACGGTCATCGCCCGCCGCCGCTAGGCAGCGGGCTTAGCAACCAACCTGGTGACACGCCACTTCTCGCCGTAGGGCAGCGCTTGGAACGTCTGCATGTCATCGGAGGCAGCCACCTGGCTCGGTGTCGTTCGAGAGGACCCGAGCTCTTCATAGTTCGGCGGCGAACCCGCTTCTGCTTCGCGCGCGATTTGCGAGCGTCCACTGACCTCACCCCAGACGCCCGGTCTGGACGAAAAGCACGAGCGCCCAGGCGATGGCGGGGACTCAGGGCACATTCCCAAACACTCGCCTGAGCCAGCGGCCTCCCGCCACTTTCGCTTTTCGTCGTGGCTGTTGCAAAAAGGGGTTGCCGTCCGCGCCGGTCGAGACCATTTCGGCATGGTCCACAACTTCATCGAATGTGACCGTGAACAAGCCTTTTTGATGCCGCCATCGCTGCGCGACTGGCCCCCCGAAGACCACCTGGCCTGGTTCATCCTGGCCAGCGCCGAGGAGCTCGATCTCTCGGGGTTCTACGCCGCCTACCGCGACGATGGCCACGGCCGCCCCGCCCACGACCCGCAGATGATGGTCGCCCTCCTGCTCTACGCCTACGCGAAGGGCGAGCGCTCCTCGCGCGGGATCGAGCGCGGGTGCAGCGAGGACGTCGCCTACCGGGTGATCTCCGCCAACCAGCGCCCCGACCACACCACGATCGCCCGCTTCCGCCAGCGCCACGAGGTTGCGCTGGCCGAGCTCTTCAGCGACGTGCTCGGGCTCTGCGCCGAGGCGGGACTCCTCAAGCCCGGGGTGGTCGCGATCGACGGCTGAGCCGGACCGGGTTCCACGGAGACTTTGATCTACCCCCGCTCTGACGGAGTCCTGTTTCTAGAGTCCTTCGGCACCAAGGAGGATTCAGATGCCCCGCAGGTACCCAGCAGAGGTTCGTCATCAGGTGATCGAGCTAGCTCGATCGGGCACCAAAGTCGCCCAGCTCGCCGCCACCTTCGGCATGAGCGACGCTACCATCTACAACTGGCTCAAGCAGGACGGGGAGTGATGAGACTTCCTGTGTCAACCCCCCACGGGTTGAAGGCGGATGAGATTGCCATGTCTTGCGGGGTCGTAGGGAACTTCGTCCTGCCAGCAACGCCAGAGCACGCGCAGCCAGGCGCGGCCGAGGACCCTGATCGCGTGGGGATGCTCGAGCCCGCGGCCGCGGGCATCGAGGTAGACCTTCCGCGCCCAGGGATGGGTGTGGCGGGTGGAGTTGGCAAGGCAGGCGACGGCGTCGCGCAATCGCTTGTCGCTGGCCCAGTCGATGCCGGCAAACGTCTCATCCATCGGTTCCCTCCTCGGATCGCTTCCACTTGCGCCGGCCGGGAGGTACCGTTGCGGGTGCTCATAGTTGGGCGCTCGGGTGCGCCACTTCCTGTGGCCGCTTCAGGTGCCTCCGACCGCCGGGAGACGCTGGTCTCATCGTGGCCCTCTGCGGGGCAAGCGACGACGGCGTTCTCCCGACGGCGGTCGGCTTCTCTATGTGCTCCCCCGGGATCTTCGACGGCCTCGCTTCGCTCGGCCTCCATATCTAGATCTCAGAAGAACAAGGGGGAGGTTCTCCTATGAGCGACGGGCGCCGCTTCGGTGCCCCGCCGAAGCCCTACTCGCCGCCCGAGGTCCCCGATGGCAAGCTCAACACCACCGATCCCGACGCAAAGCGAATGAAGTTCGGCCGCAACTTCATCCCCGCCTACAACGCCCAGGCGGTCACCACCGAGGACCAGATCATCGTCGCTGCCGAGGTCGTGACCGAAGGCGGCGACTTCCGACAGCTCGACCCGATGATCACAGCCGCGGAGCGCGAACTGGAGAGCGCCGGTGTTGACGCCAGCCCAGGAGTGGTGTTGGCCGACGCCGGCTATTGGTCAAACGATCTCATCGACTTGCTGCGCGAGCGCGGGATCACCCCGCTCGTCGCCGCCGACACCACCCGAAACCGGCCGCGCAAGACCAGGCTGGGCGGGCCCTATGACTTCATGCGCAGGGTGATGGCCACCGAGACCGGTGCCGAGCTATACGCCAAACGACAATGCATGGTCGAGCCCGTCTTTGCCCAGATCAAGGCGAACCGTCGGATCGAGCGCTTCAAACGAAGAGGCCGGGCTGCCGCTCGCTCGGAATGGCGCCTGATTGCGGCCACCCACAACCTGCTGAAGCTCCACCGGCACACTCTGGCAGCCGCAGCTGCCTGAGCTGGGGGCCGCGAGTCCCTGCCGTTTTCCGATCGGCTCGGGTTTCACCGTTTGGAGCGCGCGCTCGGCGCCTTTACGCGACAGCCTCACGCGAAAGCGCAAGCACGCTTCATTGATGCTCGTCGGACCGCTCGTATGCCCCTATCCGAGACACAGACGGCGAGGACCGTGGCAGGCGATGAGGATCGACGCGCCGATGAATTGGGGCTCTCGGCGCGTAGTTTGGAACAGCGTTGCTGCGGCATTTCTCTGATGCCACGATCGACCCGCGTGCGTAGATTCGAAGCATGGACCCGAGTCAAGCTCACGGTCCGCCCGGGCTGCATCCCCGAATCGTCCTGCGCCCAGCTGCCCATCCGGAGAGCTGGGCGACTCAACTGCGCTGGTTTGCCGCGGCCACTGTCATCAGCTTCGCCGTCCCGTTCATCGGGTCAAGCGTGTTGGGGCTCCAGCACGACGTTTACCTGGGCATTTACTTCATCGTCGTGCTGGCAGGCTTCACGGCCTACGCCGTCGCCACCGGGCTCAACATCCGTGCGACGCTTCGCCGGCATTGGAAGCTCGGCGTCGTGGTTGGGATCGTCGTCGGCTTCGCGCTTGTCCGAAACGTGCTGTCCGAAGACGGGACGCTTCGTCCACATGGCGCCTACTACGTCTTCGAGCTGATCTGGCGCGGCGGGATCTACGGTGCAGCGGATGCGTTGCTGCTGACGGTGCTGCCCTGCCTAGTCGTGTATCGCGCGCTTGGCGGGCACCTGACGACCTGGCGGCGCCGGATTGCCTACGTCGCAGTCTCGCTTGCGCTCGTCATGACCATAACCGCGATCTACCACCTCGGCTTCACGCAATATCGCCACGACGGCGTCAGCCAGCCGGAGACAGGCAACACTCTCATCTCGCTGCCGATGCTTCTGAGCACGAACCCAATCGGCTCGATCGCCGACCACATGGCGATGCACATCTCAGCCGTCGCACACACTTACGAGACCACCGTGCGACTGCCCCCGCCGACAGAAGCCCGTTAGGCAAGCCGAAGCGGCAGGACGCATCTCCGAGCCGTGGATAATGCGCCCGGGCAGGCCCTGCCGGTGCCAACGGAGCAATACATC
>CAWIPM010000005.1:0-288650 GCA_963838035.1 uncultured Solirubrobacterales bacterium | reverse complement strand
CATTCCCTTGCACCGCTCCGCCAGCCGAGACTAGGGTCAGCATCTGCACTTCGCGGACCAGCGCGAACCCTTTTCGGCCCTTATGGCAAATACAAGATATGAGCGAAGCCCAGAGCGACAGCGAAGCGATCGCCGCCTCGCTGGCAGAACCGCGCTCCTTCGGCGTCATCTTCGAACGCCACTTCGGGGCGATCCTCCGCTACCTGCGCCGCCGCCTCGACGACCAGCCCGCCGAGGAAGCGACGGCGCAGACCTTCCTCGTCGCCTTCGACGAGCGGGGGCGCTTCGACCGCGAGCGGGCCGACGCCGGTCCCTGGCTCTTCGGGATCGCCACCAACATCGCCCGTCGCCATCGCCGCCACGAGATCACCGAGTTGCGGGCGATCGCGGCGATGGGCGCGGAGGCGAGCGTCTCAGACGACGGCAGCGAGGCCAGGGTCGACGCCGAGCGGATGCGCGGCGCACTCGCCCGCTGCCTGGCCGAGCTTCCCGCCGAGGAGTCGGACGTCCTCTACCTGCTCGTCTGGGCGGAACTGGACCAGCCCGAGATCGCCGCCGCGCTCGGCGTCCCGATCGGGACCGTCAAGTCCCGCCTCTCCCGCGCCCGCGGACGAGTGAGGGAGGCCCTCGACCTTCCCGACGGCGACCCATCCACCACAGATCTCACCCCGACCCGGAGGTAACCAATGGACGAGCTGATCGTGATGCAGAGCTTCCGCGCCGAGCGCGATATCGAGCCGCCCGAGGCACGCGAGGCGGTCTGGCGCGCGCTCGAGGCCCGCATGGAGGCTGCCGCCACCGAGGCTCGCAGCTTCGGCGAAGCCCTCGCCGGGTCGACCGCGCCCACCCGCTCCGCGAGCTGGCGCCGCGGCCTGCTTTCACGGCGCCGTCGCCTGCTTCCTCTCCGCCGCCGCTACCGCGGCCGCTGTCGCACTCGCCGGCGCGCTCGTCCTCAACTCCGGCCCGACCGCCCAGCCCGCCTCCGCCGCCGAAATCCTCCACCAGGCCGCCGCGGCCGCCTCCGGCGGGCCGGCGACCTACGGTCCCCGGGCCCGGACAGTTCCTCTTCCGCAAGATGCTGCGGACGCGAAATCCACGGCTGGCTCTACCCTCTGCCGCCGCCGAGCGCCGATGTCCCGGTCGGCGGGACCGGCGGGACGATGAAGCGGACCCCACGCGTTCAACGCGCTGGTGCCGCGTGACGGTCGAGTCGTGGACCGGCCAGCAACGGCGGCGGCCGCTCGCGCGAAGTCGCGGGGACGCCGCAGTTCTGGAGCAAGGAAGAAGAAGCGCGCTGGAAGGCGGCGGGATCGCCGCTGCCTCCACCCTTCAACGCCGAATACCGGCAGCGCTACAAAAGGGCCTTCAAAGGCGCGAACGAGATCGGTCCCGCGAGTCGTCGACATGAACCATCAGGGCTGGGGCAACTTCCACGCCCCCGACACCTCGAAGCTGCCGACCGAAGCGAAGGCCCTCCGGCAACAGGTCGAAGCAAACGAAATCGAAGTCAGCGGCTTCAACCTGATGTTCGGCACGGCGCCGCGGCACCTCGACCACCGAACAGACGGCGGAAGAGCTGTTCAATGTTCTTCGCGAAGGGCGCCCGACGCCACAGCTGCAGGCGGCGATCTTCAACGCCCTCGCCGAACTGCCGGAGATCAAGGTCGAGACCGAAGCCACCGACGGAGCTGGGCGCCGCGGAGCCGCGATCCGGACCGCGACCAAGGACGGGGTCCAGACCGAATACCTGTTCGATCCCGAAGGCGGGGAACTATTCGCCGCGCGCACGATCCTCGTCGACCCGGCGGCCGACCGGTCCCTGCGGGGCGTCCCCGCCGGGACCATCATCAGCGAGCAGGACCTGCTCGAAGTGGCGACCGTCGACTCAACCGGCGAAACGGGCGGCGAAGCCGAAGGCAAGGGCCCGGTCGCGACGACCGGCCCCGCCTATCGCAAGTAGAGCGGGCGCCCGGGGAGCGGCTCACGCTGCGGCCCGCCAGGCCGCCCGCCCCTCGGCGACGCAGCAGTTGATTTTTGTCTGGCGCTAGCGAGCGGCGGCGATCGTGAAGCTCAGAGTGGCCGAGCGGATGTGAGGCCGTTGGCGCTGGCCGTGATCGTGAGCGCGTAGCGGCCGGGCTTCAGCCGCTTCTCGGCGTTGAGGTTGCCGAAGAAGCGGAGTTCGTTGTGACCGGCCTGACCGGCGTTGCTCAAGACACCCTGGCTTACCAGCCCTTTGCAGGGTCGGCGACCGCGGTGCCTTCCTTTCGCATGTTCGACGTAGCGGTGCCTGACAGGTCCCGTTCGCTTGAAGCCGTGGGTGACGGTTGCTGCCTCGTTGAGGTCGAAGGAGAAGGTTGTCTTGTGTTCACTGTCGGAGCCATCTGGCTTACGGTGCGCGGCGTCAGGCTCTCGACCAAAGCGGTGGGCTTGGCCGTCCTCATGCAGGTGGCGATCATGGTCATCGTCTGCGTCACCGTTCTCGTCGACCAGCATGCCCAGCTTTCGGGCACTCCGTTCTCCTGGGCGCACCTCAGCGGTGGCCTGACCGGCCTCTCGGCAGGCTTCCCGCTTGCCTCTACATGTTCATCGGGCGGGAGAACGGCCCGGTGCTCGCCGAGGAGTGTCGCAATCCGTGGCGTACCGTCCCGAGGGCCCTCTATATCTCGATCGCGATCACCACCGCTCTTTTCGTCTTCTTCGCCTACTCCACCGTCACCGGCTTCGACTACGACGTGTCCTCCATCGGTCGCTCATCGGTGCCGTTTCTGACCGTGGCTGACCAGTACCTCGGCGGCGCGGCTGTCTTGGCCTGGATCGCCGGCATCGTCTCCTTGCTCGCCACTTGGTCGCGGGCGCTAACTCCCAAGCGCGCATGATCTTCGACGGCGGCCGATCGGGGCTCCTGCCGGAATGGTTTGGCCACGTCCGCCCTCCGGCCGACGCCCGGTCAACGCCCTGGGCATGGCCAGTGTTGGACTCGGGATCATCGGGGTCTGGTGGGTGTCCCACCTGGTCGGCGTCAATACGGGATCGATGAACCCCGTCGGCCTCTATGCCGAGTGCTCGACGATGGGCACGATCGTGAGCCTGTTCGTCTACTTCCTGACGACGCTCGCCCTCCCCGTCTTCATGTGGCGACGCCACCGAGAGTCGTTTTCATCGCTCCGACGTGTGGCCATTCCGGTCCTGGGGGCACTGACCCTGATCGTCCCGTTCTTCGAGCTGTTCAAGCCGGGGCAGCCCGCTCCTTACGCTGAGTTCCCCCACATAGCCCTGGCGATCGTGGCAGGGGCCACCGTGATCGCCTGCATCACGCTGGCTAGTGCCGGTGACGTCGGTGATGGTGATATGTCCACAGCTATTCCGTCTTACAGAAGACGGTGACCGAGACTTCGCCTTCATCTGCTCCAAAGGCTTCGGTGGCTACAGCTTCAATCTGCCATCCATGTCCCATTTCACCTGGCGAGTCGCCGACTAGAACGAGCTTGCCCTGAACCCATCCGCCGCCTCCGGTTGGGGAGGAACCTGCAGGGCACGACACACTCTCCTCTACAGAGGCTCCTTCAACCAGGGGTCCCACATCGAATACTTCACCAGCCACCACGATTGACCCGGTGCCGTTAGCTCCCGGTGAACCCTGAATCCCTTGGCTTCCCTGGTTCCCCTGAATCCCCTGGTCGCCCTTTGCCCCCTTGGGTCCTCGATTACCCTTCAACTGACCGAGGACGGAAGGCTTGATCTGGCTCTTGCTTGTAATGACATAGTGTTGCGCCGCCCATGCGCCTCCACCTAGCGATAGGAAGAGCGCCAAGCAAGCGATGATCGTGGTTGGTCGAAGCCGTTTCATTATGCCTTCCTCGTTGCGAGTTGGAGAGTCCCGTCCTAAGAGAGGGCTGAACACTCTCCGGCCCAGGCTCCCACCCCGCCAGTACCGACGCATCAGGGAATCGCCGCAGAGTTGACGTGGAACAACCGCGTTCTTGGCATTGCGAACCTGCCGGGAACCTTGCGGGGCACTATCGCTATGGACGAATTGCGGCTGCTTCTCGTCCGTGCGTTGCAAGCGTCTCAACGGCCTGACTGATGCGCTTGCAACCATGAAAGGAGGTAAGACCACCGAGAGCCCTACTGGGCCAACTAGCGGATCGCGAGCGAGATCGTCTTCGGGCGCTGCCAAGCAAGGGGTAGCCGCCCTCACGCCCGGCGCCGTCGAGCCCTGAGATCTCCCGAGCCGCGTCGCTGGCTCTACTCGAACATCGCGTTCAGCTCGACGAACGTCGCGGCTCCGTCCAGGCCGGAGAACTCACAACCCGCTCGACCTGTTCGCTCTCTCCAACGAGCTCGAGAAGACGCTCGAGAGCGAGGTTGACGTGCTCAGTGAGCATGGCCTCTCCTACCTACGAGATCGCATCCTCGCCGAGGCGGTCCCGCTTTGAACTACGCGGGCCTACCCGTCCGCCTCATCGGTCTCTACGCCGCAGCCCGAGATTCGGGCCAAGCTCCCGAGCTGACCCGCTCGTAGAGCGTGTCCGGAGCTAAGTCGGCGCCTCCGGGCCAAACGACTGTGCCCGTCTCGCTGTCGACCTCGACTCGGGCAAAGCCCTCAGGGGTCCGGGCATCTTCGAAGACGGGGCCTCGCATGCGGTCGAGCACCTCGACCTCTCCGCTCAGCCCGTCGGCGAACGTCAGGCGCAGGACGCCGTGCCGGACGACCTCCGCAGCGGTGATGTCAGGAGTCAGGCCGTTCATCGCAATGGCTCGATCTCCAGAAGTGTTTCACCGGCGCGCGCTCGGCGCCAGTTCTCTTCGAGTTCCTCCTGATGAAGCTCGGCCCAGGCAAGGACGAAGCGCAGCTGCCGCCGACCCATATTGCTGTCGATGATCTCGAGGTTGTCGATGCGCACCTTCGCTTCCCCTTCGGTATGGCGGGCGTGGAAGTGCGGAAACCCATGGTCGCTGAAGAACATCGCGATCGTGATCCCGAAGAAGCGGCTGATCGTTGGCATGGCCGATCCATCATGGCGCGAGTGGCGGCGGGCGCTCCCCTCGGAATTTTCGATCCGGATTCGTTCCCTAATCCGTTCCCTACGGATTCGGTGGACCCGCTATTTGGCTTGGGCGAGCCAAGAATCAGCCTCGAAATCACCGACCCGATCGGTCTCGAAAACTGTTGGCGTCGCAAGGCGCTCGTGGGTTCGAATCCCACCCCCTCCGCTTTGAGGTGCGAATTCCGCAGTCCTATGCGGGATCTGGGGTGGTTCCCTGCTCTTGCGGAGCCTGGCCGCGCGCCAAACCGTCGATGCGCTCTGGCGAACTGGGATCGTGCTACCACCTTCGCGTCGGCGCGGAAAGAGCTGTCAGGCTGATGGGCTGGGGCTGACTCAAATGTTGAGCCGCTACCGAGTGGCCCTGGCGCGCTCGATCAGGCTGTCGAGGGTGTCGGCCTCTTGGAGGAGCGCCACGCCGACGCGTACCCGCGCTCCGGGGTGCCGCTCGACGACCTCGGAGCATCCATCGCCTAGCGAGCGGCTTGCTTCCTCCTCGATGACCGCGCTGACGGCGCAGCCGAATTCGCACTCGTCCCAACGAACGATCGGGTCGTAGGGGCGGAGCCTCGCCTGGAGGGCGAGGAAGAGATCCCGAGCAAGAGCATCGCGTGCGGGGGCGCCGTCGCCCTCTTCGGCTTTCGCGGTCGCCTCGATCGTGATGATGCCGAGCACCAGGCGCGCGCCTGTGCCCTGAGCGCGCTCGATCTCGTGGCGCAACAGCACCCCGCCGATCTGTCGTCCGTAGGCGCCGGTCGCCTCGTCCATGTGGGAACGCTCGATCTCGGCCATCAACAGCTCGCGGTCGCGGGCGGCGTCCTCGCGGTCGCGGGCGGCGCGTTCGCGGTCCTCGGCGGCCCGTGCTCTGGCGGCGGCGGCCGAGGCCCTCGCGACAGCGGCCACCTTGGCGGCGGGACTGTCCACGCCGAAATCGCCCGCCAAATTCTCGGCAGCAACATCGACTTCATCAGCTTCGCGGTCGCGGTTGGCCGCCACCTCGTCGCGGTGGCGCGCCATCTCGTCGCGGCGCCATGCCAGCTCGTGGCGCTCAGCACCGACCTGGGCGCGGACCGTGGTGGTCGCCATCCGCGCCATCGTCCCCTCGCCCCGACCGGTCTTGGCCTGCTCGTGTGCAAGCAGTTGGGCGGGGTCGGCGGGCGAAGCCTCCAGCTCGCGGTCGGCGAGATCCTGGTCGCGATCGGAGACGCGCTGGTCGGCTTCCGAGGCTGCCTGGTCTCGATCGGCCATCGTCTGGTCGGCGTCGGAGGCAGTCTGATCGGCATCAGAGGTCGTCTGATCTCGATCAGACGCCGACTGATCGGCATCCACCTGCGTGGAGCGTGGGCGCCGCGGAACGCGTGGGGTGATGTTGCCCCTTCCTCCGGTCAAGCGAGCTGGCCCAAAGCGAGCCTTCACCTGTTGACCGGCCGATCGAGGGTAGCACCGGCCGCGAAGGATCTACCCGGCGTGGGCGATGCGACTCCCGTTCGTGCTGTTGCGAGCACGTTCGACGTTAATCGCGTATAAACAGACCGAGCTTTAGAGTGCCCGGCCGGGTTCTCTATTCGGGACCTGCAAACTTGGGGAAGGGGGTGGAGGAGCTAGATGCGTCTAGCAGGGAGCTGGAATCGAATTGGACGACCGCGGGCGCTGGCGCTCGGCCTCGCCGCCGTGGCGCTCTTCGTCTTCGTCGCCGGCACCGGGGCGTCCGCCGACTCGACCCGCCTAGGGGAACTGATCGTCTCGATCGAAGGCAGCCTCAGCCCGACCAAGCTGCCCAAGAAGACCCCGGCCCCGATCACGCTCAATGTCGAAGGCTCTGTCAAAGACGCCGACGGCACCCGTCCCTCCCCGTTGAACACGCTGGCGCTCGAATTCGACAAGCACGGCCACATCTACACCAAGGGCCTTCCGACCTGCAAGCCCGGCCAGATCGAGAGCACCCAGACATCGACGGCGAAGAAGACCTGCGGCAAGGCCCTGGTTGGCACCGGCAAGGTCTCCGCCGAGATCGAGCTGCCCGAACAGGCGCCCTTCTCAGCCTCGGGTCCGCTGCTGATTTTCAACGGCGTCCCCAAGGGAGGCAAGCCGGTGCTGGTCTTCCATGTTTACGCTCGCGTGCCCGCACCGACCGCCTTCGTCACGAGCGGGGTGATCGGCAAGGCCCACGGCAAATTCGGCACCTCGACCCTGATCCAGATCCCGACGATCGTCGCCGGATACGGCTCGCTGACCTCGTTCAAAGCCAAGATCCACAAAACCTGGACCTACAAGCACGAGAAGCGCAGCCTCCTGCTCGCCAGCTGCCCCAGCGGCCACCTCTACGCGCACGGGGAATTCAATTTCGTCAACGGCGACAGCCTTTCCGGCAACATCGTCAAGAGCTGCACCCCGGCCAAATGAGTCAAACCCAACAACAGACGAAGGTAGGGCATCGAACAATGAGAATCCTCGCGCTGGCCGTCACCGCGGCCTTTCTCGCAATTACGTCGCTGGCGATCGCCGACGAAGTGACCCGCGAAACCTACAAGGATGCGGTGGAGCCGATCTGCGCGGTCAACGCCAAGGCCAACGAAAGGATCCTCAAGGGCGTTCGTGCCGACGTGAAGAAGGGCAAGCTGTCCCCCGCGGGCACGCGCCTGATCAAGGCCGCCAAGGCCC
The DNA here is from genome assembly GCA_963838035.1 of uncultured Solirubrobacterales bacterium. Taxonomy (GTDB): domain Bacteria; phylum Actinomycetota; class Thermoleophilia; order Solirubrobacterales; family 70-9; genus CAVVNN01. The sequence continues at coordinate 280,944 of CAWIPM010000005.1, read as the reverse complement.
TCAAGCGGACCTACAGCGAACTGAAGGCGGTTCCCCAACCGTCGGCCGACACGGCGAGGCTCGCCAAATGGCTGAGCTACGTGAAGACCGAGGCGAGTCTGTTCGAAAAGACCGGCAAAGCGCTGAAGGCGGGCAATAAGCACCTTGCCCAACGGCTGGAAATCCAGCTCACCCACAACGCCAACAAGGCCAACAACCAGGTCCTCAGCTTCAACTTCAAATCCTGCCACTTCGAACCCTCCAAGTACACCTGAGCGAGAGGGGCCGCTGGGAAGAGCGGCAGAAGATTCGCTTGCGGACGGTCGCCAAGCTGCCCGACTTTCCATAGGCTTCGCCGCCCGTGGACTTCGCCCTCACCGACGAGCAGAGCGACTTCGTCGCCGCGATCCGCGACTTCTGTGCGCGCGAGTGCGGCACCCGGGAGCAGCGCGAGCGTCTCACGGACTCATACACGGAGCATCACAACTTCGAGCTGTACCGCAAGATGGCCGAGCTGGGCTGGCTCGGGGTGACGATCCCCGAGGCCTACGGCGGCTCCGGCGGCTCGATGCTGGACGCCTGCCTCTTCATGGAGGAGGCCTCGCGCGGGTTGGCGCCGATCGGCGGCTACGCGACGACGCTGATCGTCGCCGGGGCGACGAAGCGCTTCGGCACCGAGGAGCAGAAGCAGGAGATCCTCGGCGGGATCGCGCGCGGGGCGGTTGAGGCGATCGCGATGACCGAGCCCGATGCAGGCTCCGATGTTGGCTCCCTCACGACCACCGCGGAGCGTGACGGCGATGGCTTCGTCCTCAATGGCCAGAAGGTCTTCTGCTCCAACGCCCACATCTCCGATCACGTCCTCATCGTCTGCCGCACCACCAGGTCGGAGTCCAAGCACGAGGGCCTCTCGATGGTATGGGTGCCGCGCGACGCCGAGGGCATGGAGGTGAAGCCGATCGACACTATGGGCGGGCGGGAGACCAACTACGTCTACCTCACCGACTGCTTCGCGCCGGCCGACGCCGTGCTCGGCGAGGTCGATCAGGCGTGGACGCAGCTGATGGCCGGCCTCAACGTGGAGCGGCTGATCCTCGCCGCGACGATGCTCGGCATCGCCCAGCGCGCCTTCGACGACGCCCTTGCATACGTCAAGGAGCGGCGCCAGTTCGGCCGCCCGATCGGCTCCTTCCAGGCGCTCCAGCACCGTCTCGCCGACCTCGCGACCGACCTCGAGGCGGCCCGCCTGATGACCCGTTGGGTAGCCACCCTCACCGACGAGGCCCCCGACCGGATGCTCCCCCGCGAGGCCTCGATGGTGAAGCTGCACGTCACCGAGGTGGCCAAGCGCGTCACCCTCGAAGGCATGCAGCTGATGGGCGGCTACGGCTACTCCTCTGAGTACGACATGGAGCGCCTCGTTCGCACCGCACTTGTCTCCACCATCTACGGCGGCACCTCGGAGATCCAGCGCAATATCATCGCCAAGACGCTCGGGCTCTGAGCATGCGCTCTGCCGGGCTGGATCGCTATCCTTCCGCTCAGCCTCGCGCTTCGGCCCGGGGTTTTCCTTTGTAACGGCCGTCCGTACGTGAATGAGGAGAAATGGCTCGCGGAGATGTCCGCATCGCGGTGACGTTGGCTTGCGAAGACTGCAAGCGGCGCAACTACCAGACCAACAAGTCCCGGCGAAACACGCCGGACCGCGTCGAGCTGCGCAAGTTCTGCCGTTGGTGCGGGCGCCACACCGCCCACAAAGAGACGCGGTAGATGGCCAAGACGCGCGCACAGCGCAAGGCGGAGCGCAGGGCGCGCGAAGCAGAGGAGCGCAAGCGCTCGGCTGCCTCCGCCGACCCGCTGGGCGCCGAGTCGCGGGCCCAGCACGACACACAGGTCCCGGTCTCCGGCGACATCGCCGAGATCGAGGCGGTCGAGGCGGGGATGGCGGCCGGCGCTCCCGAGGCGCAGCTCGAGACACCCGACGCCCCGAAGGCCTCCCGCGGCCAGCGTCGTGCCGAGGAGAAGCAGCGCAAGGAGGCCGAGAAGCGCCGCCGCGCCGAGCAGAAGCGCCAGGAGCGCGACCAGGTCGCCCGCAAGCAGAAGCAGGCAAGCGCCGAACGCCAGCGCGGCGGGGTGATCGGCTTCCTCACCTCCTGCTGGGCCGAGCTGAAGAAAGTCCAGTGGCCCGACCGCGAAACGCTGGTCCAGGCAACCGCCGTAACCGTCATCTTCGTCGCCGTCGCGGCCGCCTATCTGGGCGCCCTCGACGCCCTCTTCAACTTCCTGATCAAGCGGATCCTGTAGTCCAGGCTCCCCGACCAAAGGCCTCTGACTGATGTATCGCTGGTACGTGATCAACACCTACTCCGGACACGAGAACAAGGTCAAGCACAACCTCGAGCACCGGGTGCAGACGATGAGCCAGAACCGCAACGTTCGGCAGGTCGTCGTCCCCACCGAACAGGTCTCCGAGATGAAGGACGGGCAGAAGGTCCAGACCGAGAAACGGACTATGCCCGGCTACGTCCTGGTCAACATGGAGATGACCGACGACGCCTGGAGCCTGGTCAAGAACACCCCCGGCGTAACCGGCTTCGTCGGCTCTCGCAACAAGCCGGTGCCGCTCTCCAAACCGGAGGTCGACCGGCTGCTGCACCGCGAGACCGCCGAGCGGCCGCGCACCCAGGCCCAGTTCTCGATCGGAGAATCGGTGAAAGTCATCTCCGGCCCGCTCTCCGACTTCTCCGGCGAGATCGCCGAGATCAACGAGGACGCGGCCAAGCTCAAGGTGTTGGTCTCGATCTTCGGGCGGGAGACTCCGGTCGAGGTCGGATACGACCAAGTCAAGAAGATCTAGCTGACGCTACTCTCCCCAACCCTCGTGGCGAAAAAAGTCCTCACCCTCATCAAGCTGCAGATCCAGGCGGGCAATGCCAACCCGGCGCCTCCGGTCGGTCCCGCGCTGGGCCAGCACGGCGTCAACATCATGGAGTTCTGCAAAGCGTTCAACGCGCAGACGCAGGCCGAAACCGGAACGATCATCCCGGTCGAGATCACGGTCTATGAGGACCGCTCCTTCACCTTCATCACCAAGACGCCGCCGGCCGCCGTGCTGATCAAGGAGGCGATCGGGATCCGCAAGGGCTCGGGCGAGCCCCATGTGAACAAGGTGGGGACGATCTCGATGGCGCAGGTCCGCCAGATCGCCGAGCGCAAGATGCCCGACCTCAATGCCAACGACCTCGACGCCGCCTCGAGGATCATCGCCGGCACCGCCCGATCGATGGGCGTCGACGTCAACTAGCCATGGCCCACGGAAAGCGATACCGCCAGCAGCGCGAGAAGGTCCAGGGCGGCCGCGAGTACCCGCCGCCCGAGGCGATCGCGATGCTCAAGGAGACCGCCAGCGCCAAGTTCGACGAGACCGTCGAGCTGCATGTGCGGCTCGGCGTTAACGTGCGCCACGCCGAGGAACAGCTGCGCGGCACCCTGGCGTTGCCGCATGGGCTCGGCAAGGACGTGACCGTCGCCGTCTTCGCCCAGGGCCAGCAGGCCCGCGACGCGGAGGCCGCCGGGGCGGACTTCGTCGGCAGCGAGGACCTGGCCAAGAAAGTCGAAGAGGGCTGGACCGAGTTCGATGTCGCGGTGGCGACGCCGGACATGATGTCGACGGTGGGGAAACTTGGCCGCGTGCTCGGCCCGCAGGGAAAGATGCCGAACCCCAAGGTCGGCACCGTCACCGACGACGTCGAGAAGGCCGTCACCGAGGCGAAGGCGGGCAAGGTCGAGTACCGCACCGATCGCCAGGCGATCGTCCACATGTCGATCGGCAAGGCGAGCTTCGACGAGCAGAAGCTGCTCGACAACTACACCGCGGTGATCGAGGAGATCGTCCGCGCCAAGCCGTCTTCGGCGAAGGGCCGCTACCTCGTCTCCAGCACGCTGACGACGACGATGGGCCCCGGCATCCGCGTCGCGGCCGTCGCTTAGTCGCCCACAGGGCGCTCTATAGCATCGCCGGGGTGAAGATCCTTGTGGTTGAGGACGAGCAGGCGATCGCCGACTTCGTGCAGCGCGGCCTCGAGGCGGAGGGCTACGCCGTGAGCTGCGTCCACGACGGGGTCGAGGGCGAGGCGCGGGCGCTGAGCGGGGAGTTCGACCTGGTGGTCCTTGACCTGATGCTGCCGGGCCGCCCCGGGCTCGACGTGCTCGGCGCCGTGCGCCGCACCCACCCGGCGTTGCCGGTGATCGTGCTCACTGCCAAGGGCGAGGTGGAGGACAAGGTCGCCGGACTGGACCGCGGCGCCACCGACTACATCTCAAAGCCGTTCGCCTTCGATGAGCTGGCTGCCCGCATCCGCGCCCACCTGCGCAACCCCGAGCGGGAGGAGCCGACGCGGATGGAGGCGGGGGGCATCCGGCTCGACCTTCTGCGCCGCGCCGCCGAGCGCGACGGGTCCGAGATCCACCTCTCGGCGAAGGAGTTCGACCTGCTCGCCTACCTCGTCCGCCATGCCGGCCACGTCGTCTCCCGCGAGCAGATCCTCAGCGCCGTCTGGGGCTATGACCACGACCCCGGCACCAACGTGGTCGGCGTCTACATCGCCTACCTGCGGCGAAAGCTGGCGCTGCCCGGCGCCCCCGACCCGATTGAGACCGTGCGCTCGGTCGGCTACCGGCTGGTCGAGCCGCGGTGAGCCTGTCGTGAGGCGGCTCGGGATCAGGGGGAGGCTGACCCTCTCGATCGCCGCGATCCTCCTCGCCGCCTACGGGATCACCTTCTTCGCGGTATCGCGGCAGATGAGCAACGAGTCGACGGCGATCGGGACCGAGGAGCATCGCGAGGCGGCGTTGCGAGGGGATAGCGGGAAGGAGCCGCGGACGGCGCAGCTCTCGACGATCAGGGAGGCCCAGTCCGACGTCTCACGGACCCTGATCGTGGTCGGCTCGATCACCCTGGCCGCGGGTCTCCTCGCCGGCTACCTGTTGGCGGCCTGGACCTCGCGCCAGCGCGCCTTCGTCGCCGACGCCTCGCACGAGATGCGCACCTCGCTGACCGTGATCCAGGGCCAGCTCGAGGTGCTCGCGCGCCAGTCCGACCCCTCTCGCGAGGAGGTCCGGCGTGTCTCGGCCATCGTCTCCTCGGCGGTGGGTCGGATGCAGCGCCTGGTCGACGACGTGGTTCTGCTGGCCCGCGCCGAAGGCGGCTCGTCGGCGCGGCTCGAGGACGTCGACATGCCGGAGCTGCTCGCGAGCCAACTCGATGAGTTCGGGGCGACGGCGGCGCGCGACTTCCAGCTCGGGCCGGTTCCCGCCGGGACCGTCCACGCCGACCGCGACCGCCTCGTCCAGGTGGTCGCCAACCTGCTCGCCAACGCGGTCGCCCACACCTCCGAGGGCGGCGCGGTCCGCCTCGGCGCCGAGCCCTCCGAGGGCGGCGTCGTCGTCGCCGTGGACGACGACGGCCCCGGCATCCCCGCCGAGGAACGCGAACAGGTCTTCACCCGCCTCCACCGCGGTGCGGGGGAGGGTAGCGGCCTCGGCCTGGCGATCGCGCGGGCGATCGTCGAGGCGCACGGTGGCCGGATCTGGGCCGCCGACTCCCCGCTGGGCGGCGCCCGGGTCGCCTTCGACCTGCCGGGCTTCGTCCCAAGGCGCGAATCGTCTACCATGCGCGGCCGCTAACCCCAGACCACCGGCGGAGCCCCAGGCTCGGAAGCCCGGTGCAGGTGAGACGATGAACCGCGACCAGAAGTCAGCCACAATCGAGGAGATCGCCGCCCAGATCGAGGGCGCCGAGGCGATCTTCGCAGTCGACTACCGCGGCATCAGCGTTCCCCAGGCGGCCGAGCTGCGATCGAAGCTCCGCGACGCCGACGCCAGCTTCCGGGTGGTCAAGAACCGCCTGACCAAGCTCGCCGCCGAGAAGGCGGGGGAGGAGCGCCTCGCCGAGCTGCTCGCGGGGCCGACCGCGCTCACCTTCGTCCGCGGCGACACAGCGCAGGCCGCGAAGGCGATCACCACCTTCAACCGCGAGCATGAGGTGCTCACCTTCAAGGGCGGCTTCATGGACGGCCTCAGTCTCGACGAGGACAGGTTCAAGTCGATCGCCCGGCTGCCCTCTCGGGAAGTGCTCGACGGCCAGCTCGCGGGCGTCGTCGCCAGCCCGCTTACCGGACTGGTCCGCGGGCTCGGCTCGATGGTCTCCGGCCTCGCGTCCCAACTTCAACAACTGCAGACTCAAAAGGAGGAGCAAGGTGGCAACTAAGACCTCAACCGAGGATTGGATCGAGGAGCTCAAAGGCATCTCGGTTCTGGAACTCTCCGAGCGGATCAAGGCGCTCGAGGAGGAGTTCGGCGTCTCCGCGACCGCAGTCGCGGCAGCCGCCCCAGCCGCGGCCGGCGCGCCCGCCGGCGACGGCGGTGGCGAGGAGGAAGCCTCCTCCACCGTCGATGTCGTCCTGACCGAGGTCGGTGGCCAGAAGGTGCCGGTGATCAAGGTCGTCCGCTCAGCCACCGGCCTCGGCCTGAAAGAGGCCAAGGCCCTCGTCGACGAGGCTCCGAAAGCGATCAAGGAGGGCGTCGAGCGCGAGGAGGCCGACAAGCTGAAGGCCGAGCTCGAGGAGGCCGGCGCCACCGTAGAGCTGAAGTAGTGGGGGGTGGCCCGGGGGCGGGAGTGCCGCGTGTGTTATTTTTTGCGGTCGCGCGCCTGTGCCCCTGGCTGCCGTCAACCTGCGCCTTAACCCGCGCCGTATATCCGTCCCTCTGACCGCCTGAGGAGTCGCCGACTTTGGCACGTTCGAACGCTGCCCCCGTAACCCGCAGGAGTTTTTCCCGACTACAGAACCCCCTCGAGGTCCCCCATCTGATCGACATCCAGCGCCGCTCCTTCGCGGAGCTGACGGATCCGAAGAAGGGCGGGCTGCGAGAGACGATCGACGATATCTCCCCGATCGAGGACTACACGGGGAACCTGGCGATCGTCTTCGGGGATTTCAAGTTCGAGGAGGCGCCCAACACGATCGAGGAGTGCCGCGAGAAGGACATGACCTACTCGCGCCCGCTGACCGCGACGGTCGCCTTCCAGAACAAAGAGACGGGGGAGATCCGCGAGCAGTCGGTCTTCATGGGCGACTTCCCGTGGATGACCGATCGGGGCACGTTCATCATCAACGGCACCGAGCGCGTCGTCGTCACCCAGCTCGTCCGCTCCCCGGGTGCCTACGTGATGGCGCCCAAGGACGCCGAGAAACAGGTCTTCATCGCCAACCTGATGCCGGCCCGCGGCTCCTGGCTGGAGCTGGAGATCGACAAAAAAGGCCGCGTCTACGTCCGTATCGACCGCAAGCGCAAACTGCCGGTCACCGTGCTGCTGCGCGCGATGGGCTACGTCGAGGACGAGAAGCTGCTCTCGATGTTCGACAACTCGGTCTACATGCGCCACACGATCGAGTCCGACACAGAAGCGACCCAGACAGAAGAGGGCGCCCTGATCGAGCTGTTCAAAAAGCAGCGCCCGGGCGAGCCGCCCTCGGTCGACGCCGCCCGCAACCTGCTCGAGCAGCTCTTCTTCGACCCGAAGCGCTACGACCTCACCCGTGTCGGCCGCTACAAGCTGAACGCGCGCCTGGACCTTGACATCGACCTCGAGACCCGCGTCCTCACCCACGACGACATCATTGCCCTGGTCAAGGAGCTGGTCTCGCTCCCGAAGCTGCTCGGCATCCCCGAGGAGATCGACGAGGAGAACCCGATCAAGGACTACGCGGCGGAGGCGATCACCTACCCGCGCGAGCCCGTCTACGAGCACCTCGACGAGTACGAGCACTTCGGCAACCGCCGCCTGCGCACCGTCGGCGAGCTGATCCAGGAGGCCTTCCGGATCGGCCTCTACCGGATGGAGCGGGTCGTGCGCGAGCGGCTCACCACCGAAGACTCCGATGCGATCACCCCGCAGACGATCATCAACATCCGGCCGGTGGTCGCGGCGATGAAGGAGTTCTTCGGCTCATCGCAGCTCTCCCAGTTCATGGACCAGACCAACAGCCTGGCCGGCCTCACCCACCGGCGCCGCCTCTCGGCGCTCGGCGCCGGCGGCCTGACCCGCGAGCGCGCCCCGATCGAGGTCCGCGACGTGCACCCGACCCACTATGGCCGGATGTGCCCGATCGAGACGCCGGAGGGGCCGAACATCGGCCTGATCGGCTCGCTCTCCTCCTACGCGCAGATCTCCGAGCACGGCTTCGTCACCACCCCCTACCGGGTGGTGAAGGACGGCACGGTCAGCAAGGAGATCGTCCACCTGGACGCGACCCAGGAGGAAGAGAAGGTGATCGCCCAGGCCAATGCCGAAGTCGATCCGAAGACGGGCAAGCTGAAGGGCCCGCAGGTTCTGGTCCGCTCCGGCGAGGACGAGTACGCGACGGCCTCGCCGAAAGAGGTCGACCTGATGGACGTCTCGCCGACCCAGATCTGGTCGGTGGCGACTGCCCTCATCCCCTTCCTCGAGCACGACGATGCCAACCGGGCGCTGATGGGCTCCAACATGCAGCGCCAGGCGGTGCCGCTGCTGAAGCCCGACGCGCCGCTTATCGGCACCGGGATGGAGCGCCGCGCCGCGGTCGACACCGGCGACGTGACCCTGGCCACGATCGACGGCGAGGTAAGCCACGTCGACGCCAACCGGATCGTGGTCAGCGGGGGCTCGAAGAAAGAGGAGTACCCGCTGCACAAGTTCATGCGCTCCAACCAGGGGACGATCATTCACCAGCGGCCGATCGTCAACCCCGGCCAGAAGGTCAAGGAGGGTGACGTGCTCGCCGACGGCTCCTCGACCGCCGGCGGCGAGATCGCGCTGGGCAAGAACTGCCTGGTCGCCTTCATGTCCTGGGAGGGCTACAACTTCGAGGACGCGATCATCCTCTCCGAGCGCCTGGTCAAGGACGACGAGCTGACCTCGATACATATCGAGGAGTACGAGATCGACGCCCGCACGACCAAGCTCGGCGACGAGGAGATCACCCGCGACATCCCCAACCGCTCCGAGGAGAGCCTGCGCAACCTCGACGAGCGTGGCATCGTCCGGGTCGGGGCCGAGGTCGTCTCCGGCGACCTTTTGGTCGGCAAGGTGACGCCGAAGGGCGAGACCGAGCTGACCGCCGAGGAGAAGCTGATCCGCGCGATCTTCAAGGAGAAGGCGCGCGAGGTCCGCGACACCTCGCTGAAGGTCCCCCACGGCGAGGGCGGCGTCGTCATCGACGTGCTCACCTTCAGCCGCGACGACGGCGACGACCTGCCGCCCGGCGTCAACGACCTGGTCCGCGTCTACGTCGCGACCAAGCGCAAGATCGCCGAGGGCGACAAGCTCGCAGGCCGCCACGGGAACAAGGGTGTGATCTCCAAGATCGTTCCCGAGGAGGACATGCCCCACCTCGAGGACGGCACCCCCGTCGACGTCATCCTCAACCCGCTCGGCGTGCCGAGCCGGATGAACATCGGCCAGATCCTCGAGACGCACCTGGGCTGGGTCGCGGCAAACGGCTGGTACGACGACGGCTCCGACGCCTACAAGCAGGCCCACTCGACGGAGGGCGACGGCCGCGTCTACGTGGCGACGTCGGTCTTCGACGGGGCCACGGTCGAGGACGTCGATGAGGCGCTGGTCAGCTGGTCCGACGAGAACGCCGAGCGCGGCATCGACCTCGGCATCGACAAGCGCGAGCTGCCCGGCTCCCGTTGCTCCGGCACGGCGCAGCTCTACAACGGCCGCACCGGCGAGCCCTACGAGGGCAAGGTCACGGTCGGCTACATGTACATCCTGAAGCTGCTCCACCTGGTTGACGACAAGATCCACGCCCGATCGACCGGTCCCTACTCGCTGGTCACCCAGCAGCCGCTGGGCGGCAAGGCGCAGTTCGGCGGGCAGCGCTTCGGCGAGATGGAGGTCTGGGCGCTGGAGGCATACGGCGCCGCCTACACGCTGCAGGAGATGCTGACCGTCAAGTCCGACGACACGGTTGGGCGGGTGAAGGCCTACGAGGCGATCGTCAAGGGCGAGAACATCCCCGAGCCGTCGATCCCCGAGTCCTTCAAAGTGCTGCTAAAGGAGATCCAGAGCCTCTCGCTGGACGCCAACGTCGTCTCCGAGGGCGGCGACGTGGAGATGGCCGAGGAGGACGACGACCTGCTCAAAGCAGCCGAGGAGCTGGGCATGGACCTGACCGGGGTCCGCGCCGAGTCCTCCAACGGCGCCGCGGATGAGCAGGAGGAGCAGGTGGTCGCCGAGGGCGAGGGCGGTACCGACGGGGCCGGCGAGGCCGAGGACGCGAAGGTGGAGGACTGATGATCGACATCAACAACTTCGACGCGATCGAGATCGGTCTCGCTTCCTCGAAGAAGATCCGCTCCTGGAGCTGGGGCGAGGTCCAGAAGCCCGAGACGATCAACTACCGAACCCTGAAGCCCGAGAAAGACGGGCTCTTCTGCGAGCGCATCTTCGGCCCGACCAAGGACTGGGAGTGCTATTGCGGCAAGTACAAGCGGGTCCGCTACAAGGGCATCGTCTGCGAGCGCTGCGGCGTCGAGGTGACCCGGTCCAAGGTGCGCCGCGAGCGCATGGGCCACGTCGACCTGGCCGCGCCGGTCTCCCACATCTGGTTCTTCAAGGGCGTGCCGAGCCGGATCGGCTACCTGATCGACATGGCGCCGAAGGAGCTGGAGAAGGTCCTCTACTTCGCCGCCTCGATGATCACCTGGGTCGACGTCGAGGCCCGCGACAAGGACATCGGCAAGCTCGAGAAAGAGGTGAAGAAGGTCACCGACGAGTACGAGGCCGAACGAAATCGTCGTACCCAGGAGCTGAGCGAGTCCCTGGAGCGTCGGGTCGCCTACCTCGAGCAGGGCGAGCAGGCCAAGTTCGACGACGAGGACCACATCTGGGCCGACTCGTTGAAGCTGACCGCCGCGCAGCTGCGCAAGCTGAAGGACGACGAGCGGGCGAAGATGATCAAAGAGCTGCGCAAACAGTTCGACGCCGAGATCGCCGACACCGAGGCCTACCTCGACGAGGCGATCGAGCGGATGGCCGAAGTCTGGAAGATCTTCTCCGAGATGAAGCCGAAGGACGTCGTCAACGACGAGACGGTCTTCCGCGAGTTGAAAGACCGCTTCGGATCGCCATTCGGCTGGGGCGAGTACTTCCGCGGCGGCATGGGCGCCGAAGCGGTCCGCGACCTGCTCGAGCAGGTCGACCTGGCGGCCGAATGCGAGGAGATGGAGCAGGTCATCAACAGCTCCAAAGGCCAGAAACAGGCCCGCGCGGTGAAGCGCCTGAAAGTCGCATCCGCCTTCCTGAACTCCGAGAACAGGCCCGAGTGGATGATCCTCGACTGCGTGCCGGTGATCCCGCCGGAGCTGCGCCCGATGGTGCAGCTCGACGGCGGCCGCTTCGCCACCTCCGACCTCAACGACCTCTACCGCCGCGTGATCAACCGCAACAACCGGTTGAAGCGGCTGCTCGACCTCGGCGCGCCCGAGATCATCGTCAACAACGAGAAGCGGATGCTGCAGGAGGCGGTCGACGCGCTGTTCGACAACGGCCGCCGAGGCCGCCCTGTCACCGGGCCCGGCAACCGCCCGCTGAAGTCGCTCTCCGACATGCTCAAGGGCAAGCAGGGCCGCTTCCGCCAGAACCTGCTCGGCAAGCGCGTCGACTACTCCGGCCGCTCGGTGATCGTCTCCGGGCCGAGTCTGCGGCTGCACCAGTGCGGCCTGCCGAAGCTGATGGCACTCGAGCTGTTCAAGCCGTTCATCATGGCCCAGCTGGTCGAGCGCAAATCGGTGCAGAACATCAAGGCGGCCAAGAAGATGGTCGAGTCGATGATCCCCGAGGTCTGGGACGTGCTCGAGGAGGTCATCCACGAGCACCCGGTGCTGCTCAACCGCGCGCCCACCCTGCACCGCCTCGGCATCCAGGCGTTCGAGCCGGTGCTGGTCGAGGGCAAGGCGATCCAGGTCCACCCGCTGGTCTGCCACGCCTTCAACGCCGACTTCGACGGCGACCAGATGGCGGTCCACGTCCCGCTCTCGGCCGAGGCCCAGGCCGAGGCGCGGATCCTGATGCTCTCCGCGAACAACATCCTCTCCCCGGCCCACGGCGCGCCGCTGGCTACGCCGACCCAGGACATGGTGCTCGGCATCTACTACCTGACCTACGGCCCCGACGAGGATGAGCTGACGAAGCTCGACGAGGAGCTGAAGGCGGGCAAGGGCGCGGCAAAGAACGGCGCCCGACCGAAGGTGTTCCGATCCGCCCAGGAGGCCGAGCTGGTCTACGAGAACGGCGGCTGCAGGCTGCACGACCAGGCCGAGTACCGTCGTGCCGGCCACGAGCACTTCCTCACCACGGTCGGGCGGATCATCTTCAACGAAAAGATCGAGAGGGCGCTGGCCGACGCGCTCGGCGAGGAGTTCGACCCCGAGGCATACGAGTTCGTCAACCACTCGCTGAAGAAGCGCGACGTCAACGAGATGGTCTCCGACCTGGTCGAGGCCTACGGCGCGCCGGCGGTCTCGCAGGTGCTCGACGCATTCAAGGACCTCGGCTTCCACTACGCCACCCAGGCGGGGATCACGGTCTCCAAGAACAACGTGGTCTCGCCGCCGAGCAAGGCGGAGATCCTCGAGCGCTACGAGAAGGAGACGGCGGCGATCCAGGGCCAGTACGACGACGGCTACATCACCGCCGAGGAGCGCCACGAGGCGGTCACCGCGCACTGGAACCGGGCCACCGACGAGGTCGCCCAGGCGATGGAGGACAACCTCGACGAGCTCAACCCGATCTTCATGATGGCCAACTCGGGCGCCCGCGGATCGTTCAAACAGATCCGCCAGCTGGCCGGGATGCGCGGCCTGATGGCCAATCCGAAAGGAGAGATCATCGAGCGGCCGATCAAGGCCAACTTCATGGAGGGCCTCTCGGTCCTGGAGTACTTCATCTCCACCCACGGCGCGCGAAAGGGTCTCGCCGACACGGCGCTGCGCACGGCCGACTCCGGTTACCTGACCCGGCGCTTGGTCGACGTCGCCCAGGACGTGATCGTCCGCGAGGAGGACTGCAAGACCAAAGACCACATCGAGATGGCGCTGCGCAAGGACGACAACTCGCTCAACGACAACTTGATCGGGCGGCTGGCGGCGAAGAAGCTGGAGACCAAACGAGGTCGCGAGCTGCTCAAGCGCAACCAGGAGATCACCCTGGCCGACGTCGAGGCGATCGCCGAGGCGTTCGGCGGCGATGGGGAGGTCGCGGTCCCGGTCCGCTCGACGCTGAAGTGCGATGCCCAGTCCGGCGTTTGCCGCTCCTGCTACGGGGTCGCGCCGGCGACCGGCTCGACGGTCGACATCGGCGACGCGGTGGGGATCATCGCTGCACAGTCGATCGGCGAGCCCGGAACGCAGCTGACGATGCGCACGTTCCACACGGGCGGCGTCGCGGGCCAGGACATCACCCAGGGCCTGCCGCGCATCGTCGAGCTGTTCGAGGCGCGCAAACCGAAGGGCCTGGCGCAGATGGCCGAGGCCGCCGGGAAGGTTTCGATCGAAGAGACCGACAAAGCGCTGAAGGTGATCGTCACCGAGTCCAGCGGCGAGGAGCACGCTTACAGCTTCCCGCCGCGGACCAGGCTGCATGTCGCCGACGGCGACAAGGTCGAGGTCGGCCAGCAGCTGAACGAAGGCTCGCTGTACCCGGCCGACCTGCTGGCGATCCGAGGCCGTACCGACACCGAGCTCTACCTGGTGGCCGAGGTGCAGAAGGTCTACCGCGCCCAGGGTGTCGACATCAACGACAAGCACATCGAGCTGATCGCGCGGCAGATGCTGAAGAAGGTGCGGATCGAGTCGAAGGGCTCGACCAGCCTGCTGCCGGGCCAGCTCGAGGACCGCGGCAATCTCAAACGGCTCAACAAGAAGACCAAGGAAGAGGGCGGCACGCCGGCCAAAGGCGAGGAGGTCATCCTCGGCATCACCAAGGCCTCGCTGGCGACCGAGTCCTTCCTCTCAGCGGCCTCCTTCCAGGAGACGACCAAGGTGCTCACCGACGCGGCGCTGGAGGGCAAACGCGACAGGCTCGTCGGCCTCAAGGAGAACGTGATCATCGGCAAGCTGATCCCCGCCGCGACCGGGCTCAAGCACTACCGCACGCTGGCGGTCGAGCCGGCGGTGGCGATCGAGCCCCCGAGCGAGGAAGGCCTGCTCGACGAGGAAGAGCTGGCGGCTGAGCTGGGCGTCGACGGCGCCGAGGCGGCGGTCGAGGGCTTCGGCCCCTCCTTCGCCGAGGAGCTCGAGGAGCTGGCCCAGGAGATCGAGCAGACCTCCGAGGAGTCCTAGGACTGCAGCCCTAGGGGTGGGGACAGATTCCCCTTGATGTCAGCCGCTGAGAAGGTCTGCGTCATCGGTGCCGGTTCTTCCGGGATTGCCGCCTGCCAGGTGCTGGGGGCACGCGGACTTCCGTTCGACTGCTTCGAGAAGGGGTCGGAGGTGGGGGGGAACTGGCGGTATGAAAACGACAACGAGATGTCGTCCGCGTACCGGTCGCTGCACATCAACACCTCGCGGGGGTTGATGGCATACAAGACCTATCCGATGCCGGATGACTATCCGGACTACCCGAACCACTTCCAGATCGCGGCTTACTTCGACGACTACGTCGATCGCTTCGGCTTTCGGGAGAAGATCCGGTTCCGGGCCGAGGTGGTGAAGGTCGAGCCGGTCGATGGCGAGTGGGAGGTGACGGTCGAGGGCGCCGACGGGGAGCGGGAGACGAATCGCTACCGCGCCGTGATGGTCGCCAACGGCCACCACTGGGACCCGCGCTGGCCGGAGCCGCCGTTTCCGGGGTCCGAGGAGTTCGAGGGAGAGCAGATGCACGCCCACCACTACCGCGAGCCCGAGGTGCTGCGGGGCAAGCGGGTGCTGGTGCTGGGGATCGGCAACTCGGCGACCGACATCGCGGTCGAGGCCTCGCGAATCGCCGAGAGGACCTTTCTCGCGATGCGACGCGGCGCCTACGTGCTCCCCAAGTACATGAACGGGAAGCCGACCGACGAATCGGCGTCTCCCCTGCTGACGAGGCTGCCGCTCTCGGTGCAGCGCTTCTTCATCGGGCGGATGCTGGGGCTCTCCGCCGGCGACATGACCGCCTACGGCCTGCCCAAGCCCGACCACAAGCTGCTCGAGGCGCACCCGACCGTCTCCGCCGAGTTGCTCTCGCGCCTCGGCCACGGCGACATCGAGGTCAAGCCCAACATCGATCGCTTCGCGGGTGGGCGCGCCGTGCGCTTCGCCGACGGCAGCGAGGAGGAGATAGACCTCGTCGTCTACTGCACCGGCTACAAGATCACCTTCCCCTTCTTCGACGAGAAGCTGGTCTCCGCCGGCGGCAACCGGATCCCCCTCTACCGGCGGGTCGTCTCGGTCGAGCACCCCGGCCTCTATTTCATCGGCCTGATCCAGCCGCTCGGCGCGATCATGCCGATCGCCGAGGCCCAGTCCGAGTGGGTGGCGGATCTGCTCGGCGGCGGCGGGACGCTGCCCTCACCGGCGCAGATGCGAGCGGAGATCGTGGAGGCCGAACGGAAGATGCGGAAGCGCTACGTCGCCTCTAAGCGTCACACGATCCAGGTGGACTTCCACCCTTACCTGCGCGAGATCCGGCGCGAGCGAAAGCAGGCTGCGCGGCGGGTCTGACCCGCGGCCTCCCGCCGGGCGGGCAGGGGGGCAGGGCGCGCGCGGCGCCGCCGCCGTGAGGGTCGCGCCGTGGCCCCCGCGGGCCCGTCGGCTCGGGCCTGAAGCGCCTGAAGCCCTCGTCGGAGTCCCCGGCCGTCCCATCGGGCTCCGGCGCAGGGCGACTCGCCCACCAGACGAGCCAGAGCGACCCGAGCACCGGGATCTTGAGCACCACGAGCAGGAAGAAGATCGGCCAGAACCCCGTCATCACACAGTTTCGCGCTTCGCTCCCGGCGCGAAGAACCAGATATGCACTCTTGGTCGCTCCCCGCTCACGGAACTCAGTCTAGACCGCCGGCCCAGGCTGTCAAAGCCTCGACCTGAACCTCCTCGAGGCCGAGGTGGGACTCGGTCGGGACGAGGAGGGTGGGCTCCGTACGCCCCCGCGCCCACTCGTAACAGCTCTCGTCGAAGTTGTCGTCGACCCAGGCCACCGCGCGCCCCTGCCCGTACTCGTCCAGCGGGCCCAGCTTCCAATGCGCCGAGCCGAAGCGGGCGGCGCCGTCGAAGGTCAGGTGGGGCAGCTCCGGCAGCCCGAGCATGTTGGGCAGGTAGTAGTTGGCTTTGTCCTCCCAGCCGGTTGCCCAGACCAGCTCGTAGTGCTCGGCCAGCCGCGCCAGCCGCTCCCCGGCCGCCAGCGAGATGCAATGCACCATCCCGTCGATCAGCTCGAAGCGGGCCGCCTCCCGGTCGGGTGGCTCGTCGAACCCGAAGAGACTGATGACGCCGTCGACGTCGACGGCGAGGATCGGCCGGCTCATGGAGCCAGGCTAGCTACCAGCGGTAATGCGCGAAGGCCTTGTTCGCCTGCGCCATGCGGTAGATGTCGTCCTTCCGCTTCCAGGCGCTGCCCTGCTGCTGGTTGGCGTCGAGGATCTCGTTCGCGAGGCGCTCGGCCATCGAGTACTCGCGACGCCCCCGCGCGTAGGTGACCAGCCAGCGGACCGCGAGCGTGCGGGCGCGGCGGGCGGGGACCTCGACCGGGACCTGGTAAGTGGCGCCGCCGACTCGGCGGGAGCGCACCTCGAGGACCGGGGTCAGCTGCTTGATCGCCGCCTCCAGCGTCTCGACCGGGTCTTCGCCGGTACGCTCGCCGACGACAGCGAGGCTGTCGTAGACGAGCCGCTCTGCGAGGGACTTCTTGCCGTCCTCCATAACCTTGTTGATCACCTGCTGGACCAGACGGTTGCGATGGCGCGCATCCGGTTCGACCGGTCGGATCTGGGCTGCGGAACGGCGGGGCATTACGAGGCTTTGACGCCGTAGCGGGAGCGGGCCTGCTTGCGGTCGGACACTCCGGCCGCGTCGAGCGTTCCCCGCACGACCTTGTAGCGCACGCCCGGCAGGTCCTTGACGCGGCCGCCGCGGACCAGGACGACCGAGTGCTCCTGGAGGTTGTGACCCTCTCCGGGGATGTAGGTGGTCACCTCCATCCCGTTGGTCAGCCGCACACGGGCGATCTTGCGCAGGGCGGAGTTCGGCTTCTTCGGAGTTACGGTCGCGACGCGGGTGCAGACGCCTCGCCGCTGCGGTGCGGAGACCCGCTTCTTGCGGCCCTGGCCCGACTTGAGGCCCGGCGTCGTGGTCTTCTTCTTAGGGCGCTTGCGGCCCTTGCGTACAAGTTGGTTCGTATTCGGCACGGCCGCGCATAGTAGAGCAGTCCGCCGAGGACCAGCCCCACCGCTGCGGCGAGCTCGGCGTAGAAGCCGTCGTCAAGCACCGCCCGGGCTCCTGCGAACCGCGAGGTCTGGGCGCCGGCGTCGAGCCCGGCGGGCAGGTCGACAAGGAGGATGAGGGCGATGCTGAGCGCACCGAGGACGAAGATCGCGCGGCCCAGGCCTCGGCGCCGCCCGGGGCGCAGCGCCGCCACGGCGAGCCCGGCGGCGAGCAGGGCGATCGGGACCAGCAGATAGGAATGCGCCGCCCCCGCCGTCTTCGCGTCGGTGGTTGGGGGCGCCGCGACCGCGGGCAATCCGGCGTATCCGGGCTGGCCGATCTCGACGCTGCGGTAGTCGATGAACTGGGAGGCGATGAGGCAGCCGGCCGAGGCGACGATCACGGCGCAGACGGCGCGGTCGGGTGTGACCACCGCGCTGGCCCGCGTCGCCGCCCTCGCCAGGCTGGCGGCAGCCGCGCGCACGTGCCTCTCGGCAATGGCGATCCCGCGGAAGAGAAGCGCCGCGGCGGGGCGTGCACGCCTGCCGGCCCAGCGCGCCGAGCGGACCGCGGTCGAGCGGATGCGGACGCCCGCCGGCTCGGCTCTTCGCAGCAAGCGGTCCGCCCTGCGGTCGGCGGCGCGCGTCCACTTCACAACCGAGGCGAGCGCCGCTGCTATCATCGCGCGTCGCTCAGGCTGCTTTTTCGCAGCAGGTTTCGCCGGGCCCGCGAGGGCCTTTTTCATGCGCTTCTCCCGGCTTTCGCCGGCGCGCCTACGTTTCACTCGACCCCGCTTCAAGGACAACCACCACCCACCTTACGGACATGGCACGAAGCTTTCCCCTAGAGAAGACCCGCAACATCGGGATCATGGCGCACATCGACGCCGGCAAGACGACGACGACGGAGCGCATCCTCTATTACACCGGCCGCACCCACAAGATGGGCGAGGTCCACGAGGGCGCCGCGGTGATGGACTGGATGGAGCAGGAGCAGGAGCGCGGCATCACGATCACCTCCGCCGCGACCGCCTGCGAGTGGAAGGGCCACCGGATCAACATCATCGACACGCCCGGCCACGTCGACTTCACGGTCGAGGTCGAGCGCAGCCTCCGCGTCCTCGACGGCGCGGTCGCCGTCTTCGACGCCGTTGCCGGGGTCGAGCCGCAATCGGAGACGGTCTGGCGCCAGGCCGACAAGTACAAGGTCCCCCGCTTCGCCTACATCAACAAGATGGACCGCACGGGAGCCGACTTCTTCAATGCCGTAAAGACGATGACCGACCGGCTCGGCGCCAACCCGCTTCCGATCCAGCTGCCGATCGGCAGCGAGGCGGAGTTTGCCGGGGTGATCGATCTCGTCGAGATGGTGGCTTTGGTCTGGAAGGACGAACTGGGCACCGAGTTCGAGGTCGAAGAGATCCCGGCAGACCTGCGCGAGCAGGCCGAGGAATACCGGACCCAGTTGATCGAGGCCTGCGCCGACTACGACGACGAGCTGATGGAGGCCTACCTGGCCGAGGAGGAGATTCCGCACGAGCGAATCGCCTCCTCGCTGCACCGCGCCTGCCTCGACACCAAGGTGACGCCTGTCCTCTGCGGGTCCTCCTTCAAGAACAAGGGCGTGCAGCCGCTGCTCGACGCGATCGTCGAGCTGCTCCCGTCGCCGCTGGAGGTCCCTCCGGTCGCCGGGCTGGAGCCCGCCCCAAAGGGCAGCGACGAGCCGGTCGAGGCCGAGCGCGCTGCCGACGACGACGCCCCCTTCGCGGCGCTCGCCTTCAAGGTGATGACCGACCCCTACGTCGGCAAGCTCACCTACTTCCGCGTCTACTCCGGCAAGCTCGAAGCGGGTGGCCGCGTCCTCAACGTCTCCACCGGCAGGACCGAGCGGATCGGGCGGCTGCTGATGATGCATGCCAACAGCCGCGAGGAGATCGAGGAGTGCTACGCGGGCGACATCTGCGCCGGCGTCGGCCTCAAGCAGACCGGCACCGGCGACACCCTGTCCGCCCCCGACGCGCCGATCGAGCTCGAGCACATCGTATTCCCGGACCCGGTGATCGCGGTGGCGATCGAGCCGAAGACGAAAGCCGACCAGGAGAAGATGGGAACCGCGCTGCAGCGTCTCGGCGAGGAGGACCCGACCTTCCAGGTCGAATCCGACGAGGAGACCGGCCAGACGCTGATCCACGGGATGGGCGAGCTGCACCTCGAGGTGATCGTCGACCGGATGCTGCGCGAGTTCAAAGTCGACGCCAACGTCGGCAAGCCCCAGGTCGCCTACCGCGAGACGATCCGCAAGCGGGTCGAGAAGGTGGTGGCGCGCTTCGTCCGCCAGACCGGCGGCCGCGGCCAGTTCGGCCACGTCGTGATCAACCTGGAGCCGGCGCCGGGCGAGGGCTTCGAGTTCGTCAACAAGATCAAGGGCGGCGTCATCCCCAGCGAGTTCATCGGCCCCGCCGAGCAGGGGATGGAGGAGGCGCTGGAGAACGGCGTCAAGGCCGGCTACCCGATGGTCGACGTCAAAGTCGAACTCGTCGACGGCTCCTACCACGACGTCGACTCCTCTGAGATGGCCTTCAAGATCGCCGGCTCGATGGCGATCCAGGAGGGTGCCCGCAAGGCCAGTCCGGTTCTGCTGGAGCCGGTGATGGCGGTCGAGGTGGTCACCCCTGAGGACTTCCTCGGCGACGTGATCGGTGACCTCTCGCGCCGCCGCGGCAAGGTGCAGGGCCAGGAGCAGCGCGGCAACGCGCTCGCGGTGCAGGCATTCGTGCCGCTCGGCGAGATGTTCGGATACGCAACAGACCTGCGCTCCTCGACCCAGGGCCGCGCCAACTACACGATGCAGTTCGAGCGCTACGAGGAGGTCCCGGCGAACATCGCCGAGGAGATCGTCGAACACCGCTCCGGCGAGCCGGGAGGGGTCGCCCCCTGACCCAACCGCGGAGGAGGCGGGCATCTGGCTATATTTCCCAGGTTCGCCCGCAGGCAGGACAAAACGCCCTGCCACGCAGTGCTCCACAGACTTAAACAGCCAAACCAGACAGAACCCGACTTCGAAAGGTAGAACGGAGAGAGATGTCCAAGGAGAAGTTCGAGCGCGATAAGCCGCATGTGAACGTCGGCACCATCGGTCACATCGACCACGGCAAGACGACGCTGACGGCCGCGATCACCCAGACCCTCTCCACGAAGGGCGGTGCCGAGGCGAAGAGCTTCGCGGAGATCGACAATGCTCCCGAGGAGAAGGAGCGCGGCATCACGATCGCGACCTCCCACGTCGAGTACCAGACTGACAACCGCCACTACGCGCACGTCGACTGCCCGGGCCACGCCGACTATGTGAAGAACATGATCACCGGCGCCGCCCAGATGGACGGGGCGATCCTGGTCGTCTCCGCCGCCGACGGCGTGATGCCGCAGACGCGCGAGCACATCCTGCTCGCCCGCCAGGTGAACGTGCCGCACGTGGTCGTCTTCCTCAACAAGATCGACCAGGTCGACGACGAGGAGCTGGTCGAGCTGGTCGAGGAGGAGGTCAAGGACCTGCTCAACGAGTACGACTTCCCGGGCGACGACACGCCGATCGTCAAGGGCTCCGCGCTGAAGGCGCTGGAGGGCGACGAGGAGGCCCAGAAGGCGATCTTCGAGCTGGCCGACGCACTCGACTCCTACATCCCGGAGCCGGTCCGCGAGCTTGACAAGCCCTTCCTGATGCCGATCGAGGACATCTTCTCGATCACCGGCCGCGGCACCGTCGCCACGGGCCGGGTCGAGCAGGGGATCGTCAACACCGGCGACGAGGTCGAGATCGTCGGAATCACGGACACCACGACGACCGTCGTCACCGGGGTCGAGATGTTTCGCAAGATCCTCGACCAGGGCCAGGCCGGCGACAACATCGGCGCTCTGCTGCGAGGCACCAAGCGCGAGGAGATCGAGCGCGGTCAGGTGCTCTGCAAGCCCGGCTCGATTACGCCGCACACCAAGTTCAAGGCCGAGGTCTACTGCCTGAAGAAGGAGGAGGGTGGTCGCCACACCCCGTTCTTCTCCGGCTACCGGCCTCAGTTCTACTTCCGCACCACCGACGTGACCGGGATCGCCAACCTCCCCGAGGGGACCGAGATGGTGATGCCGGGCGACAACGTCGAGATGACGATCGAGCTGATCCAGCCGATCGCCATGGATCAGGGCCTGCGTTTCGCCATCCGCGAGGGTGGGCGCACCGTGGGCTCGGGGGTCGTCAGCGAGATCATCGAGTAACGACACCCGGGGCGGGCCACCGGCCCGCCCTTTCGCTGCCCGCCGGGCGGCGAGACAACTGCAAAGGACATACGACCGGGGCGGCGCCCCACCCAAGGGGCCCCGCCCTTATTGCGCGGTTAGGACTGCGCAAGAGAGACCGAGAGAGACAGAATCGAAGTGGCAGCGATAGCGGCACAGAAAATCCGAATCCGGCTGAAGGCGTACGACCACGACGCCATAGACCGGGCTGCCCGTGAGATCGTCGAGACCGCCGAGCGCACGGGCGCCACGGTCTCCGGTCCGGTGCCGCTGCCGACCGAGAAAAACGTCTACTGCGTGATCCGCTCACCGTTCAAGGACAAGGACTCGCGCGAGCACTTCGAGATCCGCACTCACAAGCGGCTGATCGACATCCTCCAACCGTCGCCGAAAACCGTCGACTCGTTGCAGCGGCTGGACTCGCTGCCGGCGGGCGTCGACATCGAGATCCGCCTCTAGGTGAAGAAATGGCTGCGATCTTGGGAAAGAAGCTCGGCATGACGCAGTTGTTCCGCGAGGACGGGACGGTCGTCCCGGTGACGGTGATCGAGGCAGGGCCCTGCAAGGTGACCGCGGTCCGCGAGGACGAGCGCGACGGATACGCCGCCGTCCAGCTCGCCTTCGGCGAGGTCAAGGAGGGCAAGCTGACGAGGGCGGAGGAGGGTCACGTTCGGAAGGCCGGAGCGCCGCCGATGCGCCACCTGGTCGAGTTCCGCGACGAGGACCTCGGCGCCGAGGAGGGCCCGAAGATCGGCGACGACGTCACCGTCGCCTCCTTCGAGGCCGGTCAGAAGGTGAAGGTCTCCGGGGTCTCGATCGGCAAGGGCTTCCAGGGCGGGATCAAGCGCCACAACTTCAGCCGCGGGCCGGTCAGCCACGGCTCACACAACGTCCGCGCCCCGGGCTCGATCGGCGCCAGCGCCTTCCCTGCACGCGTCTTCAAGGGGATGCGGATGCCGGGCCAGATGGGCAACAAGCGCGTCACCCAGAAGGGACTGGAGGTCGCCGACGTCGACACCGAGCGCAACCTGCTGCTGATCAAGGGCTCGGTGCCGGGCTCGCGCAACTCCGTGGTCGAGGTGAGGGCCGATGGCTAAAGCTGCCGCCAAAGCGCCGGTACTCGGCAAGACGACCAAGGCGGACCTGCCGAAGGAGTTGTTTGCCGAGCCCTTCCACCACTCGCTTGTGCACGAGGCCGCCCGCGCCGACATGGCAGCGCGCCGCCGCGGCACCGCGTCGACCCTGACCCGCGGCGAGGTCTCGATGACCACCGCCAAGGCATGGCGCCAGAAGGGCACGGGCCGCGCCCGCGCCGGCGCTCTCAGCGTGCCGAACCGCACCGGCGGCGGCGTCGCCTTCGGCCCCAAGTCGCGCCACTACACGGTCAAGGTCAACCGCAAAGCGCGCCGCAAGGCGATGCGGGCGGCGCTCTCTGTCCACGCCGAGCGGGGCAGCGTCGCCGTCCTCGACGCGACCGCGTTCGAGACTCCCTCGACCAGGCAGGCCGCCGAGGCGCTGGCGAAGTGGGGGGCGAAGCCCTCGACCCTGATCGTCTTGGCGGCCGAGGAGACCGGTGCAGTGAAGAGCTTCCGCAACATCCCCCGGGCCCAGGTTGTCGAGGTCGGCGCGATCGGCGTCGCCGACGTGATCGGCGCCGCCTCGATGGTCCTCTCCGAAGCCGCCCTGTCGAAGCTTGAGGAGCGTCTCGGCTGATGGACGCGCGCAACATCCTCATCCGCCCCGTGATTTCGGAGAAGAGCTACGCCTTGATCGCGGAGGGCAAGTACACGTTCCGGGTCGACGACCGCGCGCACAAGACGCAGATCGCCAGCGCCGTCGAGGAGGTCTTCGGTGTCAGGGTCGCCGCCGTGCGCACCGCCAAGGTGCGGCCGAAGCCGAAGCGCCGTGGCCTGCACCAGGGCCGCACCCGCGCTTGGAAGAAGGCGGTCGTCCAGGTTGCCCCGGGCGAACGGATCGAGCTGTTCGAGGGCGCGGAGACCGCGTAGAGACTGGGATAGGGATGCCGAACCGAAAGACAAAACCGACCAGCCCGGGGCGCCGCTTCGCGACGTACCCGCTGCGCGAGCAGCTCACCGCGAGCGAGCCGGAGCGCAAGTTGACCGAGGGGCTGCGCCGCTCCGGCGGCCGCAACGTCAATGGCCGCGTAACCGCGCGCCACCGTGGCGGCGGCGCCAAGCGTCGCTACCGCCAGATCGACTTCAAGCGCCTCAAGGACGGCGTGCCGGCGAAGGTGGCGACGATCGAGTACGACCCGAACCGCAGCTGCTACATCGCCCTGCTCCACTACGCCGACGGGGCCAAGAGCTACATCCTCGCGCCGGCACAGCTGGCGGTCGGGGACGAGGTCAAGTCCGGCCCCGGCGCCGACATCAAGCCGGGTCACGCGATGGCGCTGCGGGAGATGCCGACCGGCACGATCGTCCACAACGTCGAGATGGTTCCCGGCCAGGGCGGCAAGCTCGGCCGTGCGGCCGGCGCCGCGATCCAGCTCGCGGCGAAGGAGGGCGACATGGTGACGCTGCGCCTGCCTTCCTCGGAGATGCGGATGGTTCGCGCCGAGTGCAGGGCGACCGTCGGCGCGCTCTCCAATGCCGAGCACCAGAACATCAAGATCGGCAAGGCCGGCCGCAACCGCCACAAGGGCAAGCGCCCGCAGACCCGCGGCGTGGCAATGAACCCGGTCGACCACCCGCACGGGGGCGGCGAGGCCCACCACACGCCCGGTGGGCACCCGGTAACGCCGTGGGGCAAGCCGACGCTGGGCTACCGCACCCGCAAGAAGGGCAAGCAGTCCGACCGCTACATCGTGCGCGGACGCCGCCGCGGCAAGAAGAAGTCGCGCTGATGGCACGCTCGACGAAAAAGGGCCCGTGGGTGGAGGAGCGGCTGATGCAGCGCGTCGCCGCGATGAACGAGTCGGGCCAGAAGCAGATGCTGAAAACCTGGTCGCGGATGTCGACGGTCTTCCCCGAGATGGTCGGCCACACGATCGCCGTCCACGATGGCCGCAAACACATCCCGGTCTTCATCTCGGAGTCGATGGTCGGCCACAAGCTGGGCGAGTTCGCGCCGACCCGGACCTTCCGCACCCATTCCGGCAGCAGCAGGGGCGAGTAGCGATGGCCGACGATAAACCGGATAAGAAACGCGGCAAAAAAGTGGCCAAAAAAGAGCCAAGAAAAGCCGCTGCGAAAAAAGGGAACGCGCCGAAAAGCGCTGCGAAAAAAGCAGCGGGCAAAACAGAGGGCAAAGCGGCCGCGAAAAAACCGACTCGGAAAAAAGCCGCGACGAAAAAAGAGGCTGCAAAGCCGAAAGCGGAGCCGAAGAAGGAGCCGGTCGCGATCGTTGTCCGCGCCAGCTCCCGCTATGTGCGGATCGCCCCCCGCAAGGCCCGGCTGATCGCCGATCAGGTGCGCGGCCTGCACATCGAGAAGGCCCGTGCGCTGTTGCAGTTCTCACCCCGTGGCGCCGCCCACGACATCCGCAAGCTGATCGACTCCGCCGCCTCCAACGCCGAGAACAACCACGACCTGATCGGGGACGAGATGCGGGTGGCCGAGATCACGGTCGACGAAGGGCCGACGCTGAAGCGCTACCGGCCGCGCGCCCAGGGGCGGGCGACCCCGATCCACAAGCGAACCAGCCACATCGCCGTGGCGCTGAGCCCGGAAGAGGACTGAGGACATGGGACAGAAGATCCATCCTGAGGGCTTCCGCGTCGGCTACATCCATGATTGGAAGTCGAACTGGTTTGACGAGAAAAACTTCGCCGACATCCTCCACGAGGACATGCAGATCCGCGATCACATTCTCGGCAAGCTTGCCCACGCCGGGCTCTCCGACATCACGATCGAGCGTCGCGGCGAGGTGGCCGTCGACATCCACACCGCGCGCCCGGGCATCGTGATCGGCAAGTCCGGCAGCGAAGTCGACGCGCTGCGCAAGGAGCTGCACAAGCTGACCGGCAGCCCCGGTGAAGGTCAACATCCGCGAGGTGAAGCGCCCCGAGCTCGATGCCAAGCTGGTCGCCCAGTCGATCGCCGAGCAGCTGCAGAACCGGGTCGCCTTCCGCCGCGCGATGAAACGGGCGCTGACCTCGGCGATGCGCTCCGGCGCGAAGGGCGTCAAGGTCCAGGTCTCCGGCCGCCTCGGCGGCGCCGAGATGGCGCGGACCGAAGGCTATTCGGATGGGCGGGTACCGCTGCACACACTGCGCGCGGACATCGACTACGGCTTCTTCGAGGCGCGGACGACGACCGGCCGGATCGGCGTCAAATGCTGGATCAACAAGGGCGAAGTGATGCCCGAGGGCTTCCGCTCCGACCAGATCACCGCTGACGGCGAGCCTCCCTCCGGAGGCCAGCGGGGCGGGCGACCTGGCGGCGACCGCGGTCGTGGCGAGCGTGGCGGCCCACGCGGTGGGGGTGGTCGCTGATGCTGATGCCGAAGCGGGTCAAGCACCGCAAACAGATGCGCGGCCGGATGCGCGGCAACACAAAGGGCGGAAGCACCGTCTCCTTCGGCGAGTACGGGCTGAAGTCGCTGGATCGCGCCTGGATCACCAACCGCCAGATCGAGGCCGCCCGTATCGCGATGACGCGCAAGATCAAACGTGGCGGGAAGGTCTGGATCAACGTCTTCCCCGACAAGCCGTTCACCAAGAAGCCGGCCGAGACCCGGATGGGCTCCGGCAAGGGCAACCCCGAGGGCTGGGTCGCTGTGGTCAAGCCCGGGCGCGTGATGTTCGAGCTGGCCGGCGTTCCCGAGGACCTCGCCCGCGAGGCGCTGAGGCTGGCCGGGCACAAGCTTCCGGTCAAGACCAAGTTCGTCAAGCGCGAGGGGGCGGAGGCCTGATGAAGGGCGCCGAGGTCCACGACATGAAGGACGACGAGCTGGTGGTGAAGCTGATCGACGCCAAGCAGGAGGCGTTCAACCTGCGCTTTCGGCACGCTACGGGCGAGTTGGAGAACACCGCCCGGCTCGGCGCCGCGAAACGGGACATTGCAAAGCTGCTGACGATCGCGCGGGAGCGTGGGATTGACGTTGAGAGAGAGCTGAAGAGGGTATGACGGACGACGAGAACAAAGACATAGAGGCTCAGGACGAGGGCGCCGAGGTCGCGGACGCTGCGCCCGAGGCCGAGGCCGAGGCCGAGGCTCGGGACGATGCTCCGGCTGAGTCCGCCGAGACGCCTGAGGCTGCGCAGGAGGAGGCAGAGGCCGAGGACTCGGAGGTCCAGGCTGAGGAGAAAGCCGAGGAGCCGGAGTCGGCTCAGGAGCCTGCTGCTGCCGAATCGGAGCCTGCTGCGGAGCCTTCGCCTGAGGACGATTTGCCCTGGAAGGAGCGGCGGAGGCTGGAGCGATCGCGCAGGCCGCATCAGCCGGGGCCGCAGCTGAGCCCGGAGGAGCGGGCCGCCAAGCGGGCCGAGGCGCGCAAGGCCAAGGCCGCGCTGAGGCGTAAGGAGCGGGCCGGCGCCAAGGCTGAGGAGGGGGATGCCAGGACCGGGACTCCGGTGGCTGAGCGGAGCCCGAATGCGGCCAAGGTCCGGCAGGGGATCGTCGTTTCCGACAAGGGGCAGAAGTCGATCACCGTGCGGATCGACATCGCTCGGCGGCACCCGGTCTATGAGAAGGTCGTGCGGCGCTCGCGGACGTTGCATGCCCACGACGAGCGCAACGAGGCCGGCGAGGGCGATGTGGTGCGGGTGGTCGAGACGCGACCGCTCTCGAAGACCAAGCGCTGGCGCCTGGTCGAGGTAGTGGAGAAGGCGAAGTGATCCAGCAGGAGACACGGCTCAAGGTCGCGGACAACTCCGGGGCTCGGGAGATCCTCTGCATCCGGGTCAAGGGCGGCTCGCACCGGCGCTATGCCGGGATCGGGGACGTGATCACCGCCACCGTCAAACAGGCGAGCCCGCAGGGCGGGGTCCGCAAGGGCGAGGTCGTGCAGGCCGTCGTGGTGCGGACCAAGAAGGCGCTCGGTCGCTCCGACGGCACCTACATCTCCTTCGACGAGAACGCCGCGGTGCTGATCGACCCGGCCAACAACAACCCCCGTGGCACCCGCATCTTCGGACCCGTCGCTCGTGAATTGCGCGACAAGAACTTCATGAAAATCGTCTCGCTCGCCCCCGAGGTCCTCTGATGAAGCGGATGCGGATCAAGACCGACGACCAGGTGATGGTGATCGGCGGCAAGGACGCCGGCAAGACCGGCCGCGTGGTGCGCGCCGAGCCGAAGAAGCAGAGGGTCTACGTCGAGCACCTGAACATGATCAAGCGGGCCGAGCGGCCGCGCTCGGTCAGCGACACGAAACGCGCCGACGCCGGCGGCATCGTCGAGAAGGAGGGGCCGATCCACGTCTCCAACGTGATGCTGCTCGACCCCAAAGACAACAAGCCGACCCGGGTCGGTGTGCGCGAGGACAAAGGCGGCAAGCGCGAGCGGTTCGCGAAGCGCAGCGGAGCGTCGATCTGATGGAGGCGACCGCGACAGCCCAGTCCCAGGCGGCCCCGCCGCCGCGCATGCGGGAGCGCTACGAGCAGGACGTGCTGCCGGCCCTGACCCGCAAGTTCGGCTACTCGACGCCGATGCAGGCGCCGCGCCTGGTGAAGATCACCCTCAACATGGGGCTCGGCGAGGCCAAACAGGACGCGAAGATGCTGGAGGCGGCGCAGGAGCAGCTGGCGACGATCGCCGGGCAGCAGCCGAACGTGCGCCGCGCCCGCAAGTCGATCGCCTCCTTCAAGGTGCGCGAGGGGATGCCGGTCGGCGTCTCGGTCACGCTGCGCCGCGCCCGCATGTGGGAGTTCCTCGACCGGCTCTCCTCGATCGCGGTGCCGCGGATCCGCGACTTCCGCGGCCTCAACCCGCGCTCCTTCGACGGTCGCGGCAACTACTCGATGGGCGTGCGCGAGCAACTGATCTTCCCCGAAATCGACTACGACTCGATCGACCAGGTCCGCGGCCTCGACGTGACGATCACGACCACGGCGGTGACCGACGTGGAGGCCTTCGAGCTGCTGCTCGGACTGGGCATGCCGTTCGCCCAGGAGGGTCGTCCCGGCGAGAAGGACATCGAGGCCTCCGAAGCCGAGGCCGAGGAGGAGCGTCGCAAGGAGGAGGCCCGGGCGCGGGCGGAGGCCGAGCAGGCGGCGCTGGACCAGCTCAAGGAAGAGAACCCCGAGGCCTACGCAAAGCCCGAGAAGGAGGAGCCCGCCGAGGAGGGCGAGGGCGAGGGCGAGGGCGAGGACGCCGGAAGCGCGACCGACGAGGAGAATCAGGAGAATGGCTAAGACTTCGCAAAAGGCTCGGCAGAGCCGCAAGCCAAAGTTCAAAACCCGGGGCTACAACCGCTGCCGCCGCTGCGGCCGGCCGCGCGCCTACTACCGCAAGTTCGGCCTCTGCCGGATCTGCCTGCGCGAGGCGGCGCACGAGGGCTATATCCCCGGGATGACCAAGTCCAGCTGGTAGCGAAAAGACAATGCAGACCGACCCGATAGCCGATTATCTGACCCGCATCCGCAACGCGCTGCGTTCCGGCCACGACGAGGTGACGATTCCGTCATCGGGACTGAAGCTGGAGATGTCGCGGATCCTCAAGGAGCAGGGCTACATCCGCGACTTCGCCCCGGCCCCGGCACGCGTCGGCGAGGCGATCAAGATCGACCTCAAGTACACCAAGGACCGCCGCCCGGCGATCATCGGGATCGAGCGCATCTCCCGCCCCGGCCGGCGACGCTACGTCGACCACAAGCAGGTTCCTCGCGTCGATGGAGGCACCGGCACGGCGATCCTCAGCACCTCGACCGGCGTGATGACCGGCCACGAAGCCCGGGCCAAGGGCGTCGGCGGCGAGGTAGTCGCCTACGTGTGGTGATCTCCGGATGAGTCGAATCGGCAGAAAACCCATCCCCGTGCCCGAGGCTGTGACGGTCG
Organism: uncultured Solirubrobacterales bacterium; assembly: GCA_963838035.1. Taxonomy (GTDB): domain Bacteria; phylum Actinomycetota; class Thermoleophilia; order Solirubrobacterales; family 70-9; genus CAVVNN01. The sequence continues at coordinate 251,279 of CAWIPM010000005.1, read as the reverse complement.
AGCTCGCCCCCGGCCGCGTCGCGGTCAAGGGGCCCAAGGGCGAGCTCAGCCAGGGCCTCTCGCTCGAGATGGCGGTCGAGCAGGCCGAAGGCGTCGTCACCGTACAGCGCCCGACCGACCGCGGCGAGCATCGTGCCCTGCACGGGCTGACGCGAAGCCTGATCGCGAACATGGTCGAGGGCGTCACCGAGGGATTCGAGAAGCGGCTGGAGATCCAGGGCGTCGGCTACCGCGCTCAGCTCCGGGGAAAGAACCTCGAGATGGCGCTCGGCTACTCCCATCCGGTCACGATCGAGGCGCCCGAGGGGATCGAGTTCGAGGTCCCGCAGCCGACCGAGATCGTCGTGCGCGGGAATCGACAAGCAGCTGGTCGGGCAGGTCGCGGCCGATATCCGCAAGCGCCGCCCGCCGGAGCCCTACAAGGGCAAGGGCATCCGCTATCGCGGCGAGCATGTGCTGCGCAAGGTGGGCAAGCGCGCATGACGGTGCTGACGAGCAGACAGCGGCGCCTGCGCCGCCGGCGACGCGTTCGCGCCCGCGTCTCGGGCACCGCGGATCGGCCCCGGCTCTCCGTCTACCGCTCCAACCGCGGTGTCTTCGCCCAGCTCGTCGACGACCGCCAGGGCCACACCCTGGCTGCGGTCAACTGGATCGAGCCGGAGCTGCGCAAGCTCTCGGCGAGCACCCAGGCGAAGCGCGCCGGCGAGCTGCTCGCCGAGCGAGCCAAGGCAGCCGGGATCGAGACCTGCGTCTTCGACCGCGGCGGCTATCAGTACCACGGCCGCGTCAAGGCCCTGGCCGAAGGCGCCCGCGAGGGGGGTTTGAGCTTCTAACCGCTACGGTGGGCGACTTGCGATGAAGGGAATGGACGCGACAAATGTGGAGACGGTGAGCCCTCGCGGGCTCGACCTGCAGGAGCGGGTGATCGAAATCAACCGCGTCGCCAAGGTGGTGAAGGGCGGCCGGCGGTTCTCGTTCACGGCGCTGGTCGCCGTCGGCGACGAGGAGGGCGTGGTCGGGATCGGCTACGGCAAGGCGCGCGAGGTGCCGCTGGCGATCCAGAAGGGCGTCGAGGACGCCCGCAAGAACTTGATCCGCGTCCCCAAATACGGGCAGACGATCACCCACAAGATCATCGGGCGCTACGGCGCCGGGCACGTCGTGCTGCGCCCGGCCAGCCCCGGCACCGGGGTGATCGCCGGCGGCGGAGTTCGCGCGGTGCTCGAGCTGGGTGGGGTTCGCGACGTGCTCACCAAGAGCATCGGGACGCAGAACCCGATCAATCTGGTCAAGGCGACGATGGACGGCCTGATCCGGCTGCGGCGTCCTGAGGAGGTAGCCGAGCTGCGCGGGTTGACGGTTTCCCAGGTGCTGGGTCTTCAGAACGGGAACAGCGCTGACGGGGGGCAGCCGCCAGCGGGTCCTGCCACGCCACCCGCTGGAGATGCCGCGCCGTCGGACGAGGCTCCGGCCGCTGAGGCGACCACCCCGGTGGAGGAGGCTCCGGCCCTCCGAGGAGGCTTCGAGCGAGGGTGAGGGTTCGTGAGCGCGGTGAAGATCCGGCAGACGCGGTCGGCCGCGGGGACGAATCCCAGCCAGAAAGCGACCCTGGAGGCGCTTGGGCTGGGGCGGATCGGCAAGGCCGTGGAGCGCAAGGACTCGCCGCAGCTGCAGGGGCAGCTGAGGGTCGTCTCTCATCTGGTCGAGGTGAATGGTGGCTGAGCGCTCCGAGGAGATCGGGCTGCACAACCTGAAGCCGAAGCCCGGGTCGCGTAGACCGCGCAAGCGGATCGGGCGGGGCGAGGGCTCTGGGCTCGGGAAGACCTCCGGCCGGGGGCACAAGGGCGCCGGCTCTCGGGCGGGCTCCAAGCGGAAGGCCGGCTACGAGGGCGGGCAGAACCCGATCCACATGCGGATGCGGAAGCTCCGTGGGCCGCATATGAAGAAGTCGATGCCGTTCGAGAACTTCCGGACCAAGACCCAGCCCGTCAACCTCGCCGACCTGGAGGAGCGCTTCGACGCCGGGGCCGAGGTCACTCCCGAGAGCCTCAAGGAGAAGGGCCTGGCCAAGCGGTCGGATCCGGTGAAGATCCTCGCCCGCGGCGAGATTTCCAAGAAACTTACGGTCCGCGCCCACGCTTTCAGCGCTGCCGCGAAGGAGAAGATCGAGGCAGCAGGCGGCGCCTGCGAGACTCTGGAGCCCTAGATGCTGCGGACGATTGCGAACGCCTTCAGCGTCGCCGATATCCGCAAGAAGCTCGCCTTCACCGCGGCGATGCTGGCGCTCTACCGCCTCGGCGCCTACATCCCCGCCCCCGGGGTCGACGTCAACGCCGTCAAGGAAATCTCCTCCAACTTCGGTGGCTCCAACATCCTCGGCTTCCTCAACCTGTTCTCGGGGGGAAGCCTCTCCCGCCTCAGCCTCTTCGCGCTGGGGATCATGCCCTACATCACCGCCTCGATCATCCTCCAGCTGCTGACGGTGGTCGTGCCCTCGCTGGAGAGGCTGCAGAAAGAGGGCGAGGTCGGACAGCAGAAGATCACTCAGTACACCCGCTACCTCACCGTCGGCCTCGCCTTCGGCCAGTCGCTGGGCTACGTCTTCCTCTTCCGCTCCTTCGGGGCAAAATCCGGGACCAGCGTCGTCGGCACCCTCACCTTCACCAAGACCTTCCTGATCGTGATCTGCCTCACCGCCGGGTGCACTCTCTTGATGTGGCTGGGCGAGCTGATCACCCAGCGCGGCATCGGCAACGGGATCTCGCTGATGATCTTCGCCTCGATCGCCTCCCGAATCCCCCAGGGGATCACCAAGTGGTGGGAAAACCCCGACCAGGTGTTCGTGGTGATGATGCCGTTCATCGCCCTCGCGGTGATCGTCGCGATCGTCTTCGTCCAGGAGGGCCAGCGGCGCATCCCCGTCCAGTACGCGAAACGCGTGGTGGGACGGAAAATGACCTCGGGCGGCTCGACCTACCTGCCGCTGCGGGTGAACATGGCCGGCGTCATCCCGGTCATCTTCGCGGCCTCGATCATGGCTTTCCCCCCGACCGTCGGCCAGCTCCTCAACACCCCCGCGGCCCTCGACTTCGCCGCCTTCTTCAGCCCCAACAGCTGGGCCTACGTGGTCGGCGAGATCTTCTTCATCATCGTCTTCACCTACTTCTACACGGCGGTCACATTCAACCCGGTCGACCAGGCCGACAATCTGAAGAAGTACGGCGGCTTCATCCCCGGGGTGAGGCCCGGCCGCCCGACTGCCGAGTACCTCGATCGCATCCTCTCCCGCCTGACTTTCCCCGGCGCCCTCTACCTCGGCGCTGTGGCGGCGCTGCCGACGATCCTGATCAGCCAGACCTCGGCCAACTTCTTCTTCGGCGGCACCTCGATCCTGATCGTGATCGGCGTCGCGCTGGATACGGTCAAGCAGCTGGAGGCTCAGCTGATGATGCGAAATTACGAGGGCTTCCTCAAATAGGTCCCTCCGATGGCTGAGTTGAATCTCGTGCTTCTCGGCCCTCCCGGGTCAGGGAAGGGAACCCAGGGGGAGCGGCTGCAGGAGGACCTGCGGCTGCCCTACTACGCGACCGGCGACATCCTGCGCGCCGCGGTTCGCGAGGAGACCGAGCTGGGCCGGATGGCGAAGCGGTACATGGATCGCGGAGACCTCGTCCCCGACGAGGTCATCGTCGGCACGATCGCCGAGCGGATCGACTCCACCGAGGCGGCCGACGGTTTCATCCTCGACGGCTTCCCGCGGACCGTGCCGCAGGCAGAGGCCCTCGACCGGAAGCTCGACGAGCTCGGGCGCTCGCTGACCGGGGTGCTGTTGATCGACGTCTCCGACGAGGAGGTGCAGCGGCGTCTGGGCGGGCGGCGAACCTGCGTCGAGAGCGGCCACGTCTTCCACGTCGAGCTCAACCCGCCCAGGCAGGAGGGGGTTTGCGATCTCGACGGCAGCGAGCTGATCGTTCGTGACGACGACTCGCCGGAGGTGATAGCCAAGCGCCTCGCGACCTACCACGAGAAGACCGAGCCGCTGGTCGAGCACTACGACCACAGGAGCCTGCTGCGCAGGGTCGAAGGCGCCGCCGCCCCGGACGACGTCGAGGACGGCGTGCGCCGGATTCTGGCGACGCTGCGGATGGAGCAGGACGGCGCGCTCTAGCGTGTACCGGATGATCATCCGCAAGACGCCCGCGCAGGTGGAGAAGATGGCGGCCTCCGGCGACGTCCTGGTGCGCTGCCTGCGGATGCTGGAGGGCAAGGCGAGGGCCGGCGTCACCACCAGGGAGCTCGACGCCGCCGCCGAGAAGTTCATCCGCTCGCAGGGCGCCGTTCCCGCCTTCAAGGGCTACCGTGGCTTCCCCGGCTCGATCTGCGCCTCGCCGAACTCGATGGTCGTCCACGGCATCCCGGGCCCCTACGAGTGCAAGCGCGGCGACCTGCTCTCGATCGACGTCGGGGTGATCAAGGACGGTTGGGTGGCCGACGCGGCGATCACAGTCCCGATCGGCCCGGTGGGCCCCGAGGCCCGCGAGCTCCTCGATGTGACCAAGGCGTCGCTGTTCGCCGGGGTCGAGCAGATGCGCCCCGGCAACCATCTCGGCGACATCTCCGCGGCGATCCAGCGCGCGGTCGAGATCGAGGGCCTCTCGATCATCCGCACGCTGGTGGGGCACGGGATCGGCCGCGAGATGCACGAGGACCCACAGGTGCCCAACTTCGGCGATCCGGGCAAGGGACCGCTGCTGGAGGAGGGCACCGTGCTGGCAATCGAGCCGATGGTCAACGCCGGTGGGCCGTTGGTGCGCATGGGTGACGACGGTTGGGCGGTCTACTCAGAGGACGGCTCGCTGGCGGCTCATTTCGAGTTCACCGTCGCCGTGACCGCGGATGGGCCCCGCATCCTCACCCCCTGGCACGAGGAGGAGTAGCCCGAGCCGATTGCGAGTCGGGCGTGCTGTAAGGTCACTGCCGGGAGCGCGCCGCACGGAAAACCGCGCGGAAAGAGGTTTCATACGTGAAGATTCGCCGCAGTGCCGCTCTCGCTCTCATTTGCGCGGTCGCCTTGGTTGTGCTTGCCACCGCCGCCCAGTTCGCGACAGCCGCCGTCCAGCCCTACGGCAGCAACGATGCCGGCGGCTTCCGCAATGTGCTCCCGCCCGGCGAGAACGGGCTCGACACCCTGGGCCAGCTGTTCAGCTTCCGCGGCAGCGGCACTCTGCCTCCCCACTTCGCCGACCAGCAGCCGCTCTACGAAAACCTCGTTTACGGCAGCCCGACGCTGACCGACGCGCAGGTCCCCACCTACTTCAAGGACGCCACCTTCGGCGTGCCGGCGGGGGAAGTGGAATCGACGATCGAACCCCGTCCCGGCGTGACCATCGTCCGCGACAAGGCCTACGGGATTCCCCACATCTACGGCGACACCCGGGCCGACACGATGTTCGGGGCCGGCTACGCGGGCGCCGCCGACCGCCTTTTCCTGATGGACGTGCTGCGTCACACCGGCCGCGCCGAACTCTCCTCCTTCCTCGGCGGGTCCAACGCCGCAACCGACGCGGCCCAGTGGGGCTTCGCGCCCTACACCGAAGCCGACCTGGAAAGGCAGCTCGAACGGGCCCCGCAGGAATATGGCGCGGCGGGGCAGCAGGCGGTTGAAGACGTCACGGCCTATGTCGACGGGATCAACGCCTACATCGCCGCTGCCAACGCGAGCCCGACGACGCTGAAGCCGGCCGAGTACACCCTGCTGAGCAAGCCGATGGAACTGTGGAAGCCGACCGACGTGGTCGCCATCGCATCGCTGATCGGCGGCATCTTCGGGCGCGGCGGCGGAAACGAGGTGGGCTCCGCGGAAGCGATGCAGGCGCTGGAAGCGCGCTTCGGCCGCAAGGCCGGTCGTAACGCGTGGCTGGGCTTCCGCTCCAAGAACGACCCGGAAGCCCCGACGACGATCTCCAAGCGCTTCCCGTACGAGACCCGCAGCGCCTTCGCCAAGCGCGGCCTGGCGCTGCCCGATCCCGGCTCGGTGAAGGCGACGAAGACCGCCAGCGCCTCCAGCGCGAGCGCCGGCCCTCCCTCGGGGATCGGCGCGCAGCTGCGGCGCGGCCTGCTCGCGGGCGCCCATGCCTCCAACTGGGAGCTGGTCTCGGCGAAGCACTCCGCCACCGGGCACCCGATCGCCGTGATGGGCCCGCAGGTCGGTTACTACGTGCCCCAGATCCTGATGGAAGAGGACCTGCACGGGCCGGGCATCGACGCCCGCGGTGCCTCCTTCGCCGGGGTCAACCTCTACGTCGAGCTGGGCCACGGCCGCGACTACGCCTGGAGCGCGACCACGGCGACCTCCGACAACGTCGACACCTTCGCCGAGGTGCTCTGCCGCGACAACTTCCACTACCGCTACCACGGCAAGTGCATGCCGATGGAAGAACTGGTCCGGACCGATAGCTGGAGCCCAAACGCGATCGACTCGACCAAGGCCGGCAGCCAGACCCTGACCGCCTACCGCACCGTGCACGGCATCGTCTTCGCCCGAGGCAAGGTGCATGGCAGCAAGGTGGCCTTCGTCCACCAGCGCAGCACCTACGGCCACGAGGCCGACTCGGTGGTCGGCTTCGCCCAGCTCAACGAACCCGCATTCGTTACCGGCCCGTCCCAGTTCGAGAAGGCGGTCTCCCACATCAACTTCCTCTTCAACTGGGCTTACGTCGACTCAGAACACATCGCCTACGGGCTCTCCGGGAGCGATGCCGCAACGGGCGAAGGGGACCTCGCCGGACTTCCCGATTCTGGGCACCGGGAAGTTCGACTGGAAGGGCTTCAAGCCCGCCACGCTCTCCGCTGCCTACCTGCCATTTTCCAAGCACCCGCAGGCTGTCGACCCGCGCTTCCTCGTCTCCTGGAACAACAAGCAGGCGCCGGGTTGGGCGGCAGCCGACGATCAGTACGCGTATGGGCCGCTGGCACGCTCGCAGATGATCTCCGACAAGGTGAAGGCGGGAACCAAGGGCAAGCGCAAGATGACGATCGCCCAGCTGGTGCAGGCGATGGAGGAACCGGCGACGCAGGACCTGCGCGCCTACCGGCTGCTGCCGACGCTGCTGAAGGCGATCGGCACGCCGAAGCAGGCGTCGCTGCGCAGGGCGCTGGGAACACTGCGTGCCTGGCGCAAGGCGGGCTCGCACCGTCGTGACCTCAACCGGGACGGCATCGACGAAAACAACGAAGCGATCGAGCTGATGGACGCCTGGTGGCCGCAGCTGGTCACTGCGGAGTTCAAGCCGGCGCTTGGCGGCAAGGCCTTCGAAAGCCTCCAGGGCATGCTCGAAATCGGTGACCACACGGGCGGGTCTCCGCAGGCCCCCGACTTCTTCGGCGGTTGGTGGGGCTACACCGAAAAGGACCTACGGGACCTGTTCGGACCCAGGCCGCAGGGCGCCTACAGCCGTGTGTACTGCGGCAACGGCTCGAAGAAGCGCTGCCGGGCGGCGTTGCAGCGCTCCCTGCGGATGGCCCTGAAGACGACCCCGGAGAAGATGTACGGGGGCGGCAACGGCGACTGCGCGGCGGACCCCCAGCCGTACTGCTTCGACCAGAACCGCCCCGCGGTCACCTCGGGCATCACGCTCGGCCCGTTTCCGTTCCAGAACCGCCCGACCTTCCAGCAGGTGGTGACGCTCAGCCAGCGCCTTCCCCGCTGAGGACAGATCCGTCGGCAGCAGCTGGCAGGATCGTGCTCGATGAATCCCGAGCGCTGGGCGGAGGTCGATGGCTACGTCTCGGAACTGCTGGCGCCGCACGACGCGGCGCTCGCGGCCGCCCTTGCGGCGAGCGAGGAGGCGGGATTGCCGGCGATCCAGGTCTCCCCGCCGCAGGGCAAGCTGCTGCAGCTGCTGGCAGAACTCCAGGAGCCGATGAACGTCCTGGAGCTCGGCACGCTCGGTGGCTACAGCACGATCTGGCTCGGCCGCGGGTTGCCGGAAGGCGCCCACCTGACCACGCTGGAGGCCGAGCCCAGCTACGCCGCGGTGGCGCGCGAGAACATCGAGCGGGCCGGGCTGGGAGATGTCGTCGAGGTGCGGGTCGGGGCGGCGCTCGACACGCTCGAGGAGATGAAGGGTGAGGGCGCCGGCCCCTTTGACCTCACCTTCATCGATGCCGACAAGGCCAATACCCCCGACTACTTCGCCTGGGCGCTCGAACACTCGCGCGTCGGCAGCGTCATCGTCGCCGACAACGTCGTTCGCGGTGGCACCCTGGTCGACGCCCACAGCGACGATCCCGCCACCAGGGCCCAGCGCCACTTCCACGAGATCCTCGCCGGCGAGCCCCGGGTCAGCGCCACCACGATCCAGACGGTCGGCTCGAAGGGATACGACGGCTTCACCGTGGTCCTCGTGCGCGAGGACCTGTAGCGCTGCCGCCCACGGTCCCCTGCTATCTTTCCCGGTCGGCCCAGAGGGCCAAGTTCTTGTGCCTGCCGCCTAACTCCTGAGGCGCGCGGGAGTCCTGTTTTCGATACGAGATCCGGAGCGATGAAGGTTCGAGCTTCCGTAAAGCCGATGTGCGAGAAGTGCAAGGTCATCCGCCGTGGCGGCGCGGTCCTCGTGATCTGCCAAAACCCGCGTCACAAGCAGCGGCAGGGCTAGGGACAGCGGATGGCACGTATCGCCGGGGTCAACATCCCAGTCGCGAAGCGGGTAGAGGTCGGGCTCACCTACATCTTCGGCATCGGCCACTCGACCGCGCAGGAGATCCTGGCGGAAACGAAGATCGATCCGGACACGCTGGTCAAAGACCTGACCGAGGACGAGGTCGTGCGCCTTCGTGAGGCGGTGGAGAAGCGCGAGGTCGAGGGAGATCTGCGGCGCGAGCGCTCCCAGGACGTCAAACGGCTGATGGAGATCGGCTCCTACCGGGGCCTGCGGCACCGGCGCGGCCTACCCGTCCGAGGCCAGCGGACGAAGACCAACGCACGCGGCCGCAAGGGGCCGCGCCGGATGAGCATCGCCGGCAAGAAGAAGCCGACCAGGTAGGGGAGAGCGGATGGCCGAGAAAAAGCCAGCGAAGGGCCGCACCCGGCGGCGTGTGAAAAAGAACGTCACCTACGGTCAGGCTCACATCAAGACTTCCTTCAACAACACGATCGTCACCCTGACCGACATGGAGGGCAACGTGATCGCCTGGGAGTCGGCCGGCTCGGCGGGGTTCAAGGGCTCGCGCAAGTCGACTCCGTTCGCCGCTCAGGTCACCGCCGACGCCGCCGCAAAGAAGGGCATGGAACACGGCCTCGAGAAGGTCGAGGTATTCGCCAAGGGCGCCGGCTCGGGCCGCGAGACGGCGATCCGCTCGCTGCAGGCGGCTGGCCTCGACGTGACCACGGTCAAGGACGTCTCCCCGCAGGCGCACAACGGCTGCCGCCCGAAGAAGCGGCGGAGGGTCTGATGGCTCGCGACACTTCCCCCCAGTGCAAGCAGTGCCGTCGCGAGGGCCAGAAGCTCTTCCTCAAGGGCGAGCGCTGCTTCACCGACAAGTGCGGGGTCGAGCGCCGCTCCTACCCGCCCGGCGATCACGGCCGCGGGCGCATGCGCCAGTCGGAGTACCGGGTGCAGCTGCGCGAGAAGCAGAAGACGCGCCGCTATTACCAGGTGCTCGAGAAGCAGTTCCGCGCCTACTACGACAAGGCCTCCCGCCAGGAGGGTGTCACCGGCGAGAACCTGCTGCGCCTGCTCGAGTCGCGCTTCGACAACGTGCTGGTCCGGCTCGGCTTCGCCGCCTCGCGGCGCCAGGCCCGCCAGCTGGTCCGCCACGGGCACTGGATGGTCAACGGCCGCCGCGTCGACATTCCCTCCTACCAGGTGCGCCCCGAGGACATCATCTCGATCAAGCCGAGCTCGGCCGCAAACGACACCGTGCGCCGGGCGACCGAACTCGTCTCGACCGTGCCGGCCTGGCTGCAGGCCGACCACGACTCGCTTACCGCCAAGGTCCTGCGCTACCCGGAGCGCTCCGAGATCTCGGCGCCGGTCCAGGAGCAGCTGATCGTCGAGCTGTACTCCAAGTAGCCCGGTCCAGTATCCGAACACCATACGCAAGGAACCCATGACCACTGACTTCCAGGTCCCCCGCATCAGCGCCGAGAAGGTCGACGACCGCCGCGGCAACTTCACCATCGAGCCCCTTGACAAGGGCTTCGGCTACACCTTCGGCAACAGTCTGCGCCGCGTCCTGCTCTCCTCGCTTGGCGGCGCCGCGATCACCAGCGTCCGCATCGAGGGGGTCGCGCACGAGTTCTCGACCGTGCCCGGCGTCAAAGAGGACGTCACCGACATCGTTCTCAACCTCAAGGACCTGGTCGTGCGGATGCACACCGATGCCGACGAGGTCGAGGCGCCGCTGGTAGCCACGGGCCCCGGCGAGGTGAAGGCGAAGGACATCGACCTGCCTTCCGGCGTCGAGATCCTCAACCCGGACGCGCCGATCGCGACGCTCGAGAAGAAAACCAAGCTCGAGGTCTACCTGACGATCGGCCGCGGCCGCGGCTACTCACCTGCCGAGGAGAACAAGTCCGACGAGCAGCCGATCGGCGTGATCCCGATCGACTCGATCTTCTCGCCGATCCGCCGCGCCTCCTACGCCGTCGACACGGCCAGGGTCGGCCAGCGGACCGATTTCGACAAACTCACGCTCGACCTCGAGACCGACGGCTCGATCGAGCCCGGGGCCGCCCTGCGCGAGGCCTCCGAGATCCTGATCAAGAGCCTGGCGATCTTCACCGACGCCGACCGGGTCGAGGAGCTGACCGCGCGCGACACGGTCGCCCTCCCGGCAGATCCGCTTGCCGGCTCAAACGGCGACAGCGGCGCCGGCAACGGCCTCGACGAGATCCTGATCGAGGAGCTTGAACTGGGCGTGCGTTCCTACAACTGCCTGAAGCGCGCAGGCGTGCAGACCGTCGGCGACCTGGTCCGCAAGTCGCGTTCGGAGCTCAACGCGATCCCCAACTTCGGCTCCAAGTCGATCGAGGAAGTGATCGAGACACTCCACGCCCGCGGCCTCGATCTACAGCAGGACTGAGGAAGCCGCCGGGGATCGAGGAGAGCAGCCTGTGCGCCACCGCAAGAAGCGGAACAAGCTCAGCCGCGATGCCGCGCATCGTCAGTCGCTGCTCGCGAACCTCTCCAAGCAGCTGATCGAGCACGAGCGGATCAAGACGAGCCAGGCGAAGGCGAAGGCGGTCAAGCCCGAGGTCGAGCAGCTGATCACGCTCGCCAAACGGGGCGACCTGCATGCCCGGCGCCAGGCGCTGGCAACGCTGCACAACGACAAGTTCATCGTGCACAAGCTGTTCGACGAGGTGGCGCCGCGGTACGCCGAGCGGCCCGGCGGCTACACCCGCATCGTCAAGCTGGGCCCGCGTAGGTCTGACTCGACGGAGATGGTCTACCTCGAGCTCGTCTGAGGTAGCACCCCACTCGGCCTTCAGTCGTAGCTGACCGAGTGCAGGTAGAGGCCGTGGGGCGGTGCCGTTTCGCCGGCCTGGGAGCGGGGGGCGCCACGGAGGAGCTGGGTGAAGTCCTCGACCGTGCGGCGGCCCGATGCTGCCTCGAGCATGGTGCCGACGAGGACTCGGACCATGTTGCGCATGAAGGCGTCGGCGGTTACGCGGAATGCGAGGATGTCACCGTCCTCCTCGTCCCACACGGCCTGCAAGACATCGCGGTCGAAGCGTACGTGGTCGGTTTGTGTGGGGGTGAAGGCGGTGAAGTCGTGGGTTCCGATCAGGGCTGCGGCGCAGGAGTCGAGGGCGCCGCGGTCGATGCGATGCGGCCACCACAGCGCGCGGCCCCGCTCGAAGGGGCTGGGGGCGGCGCGAGCCAGGACGCGATAGAGGTAGCTGCGCGACCTGGCGTCGTGGCGCGCGTCGAAGCCGTCCGGGGCGACTGCGGCGGTGATCACGGAGATGTCGGCCGGCCCGACGCCGTTCAATCGCCGAGCCAGGTCCGCTCGCACCTCGGCATCGGTGACGAAGCTTGCCACCTGCCCCCACGCATGCACCCCGGTGTCGGTGCGTCCGGCCACTGTCAGCCCCACCGGCCCCCGCAGCACGGTCGCCAGCGCCGTCTCCAGCTCCCCCTGCACGGTCCGCACCCCAGGCTGGGCCGCCCAGCCCCTGAACCCGGCTCCGTCGTATTCGAGGTCCAGCCTGACCGTGCTCACGCCGGCAGTATGCACGCGACACCTAGAATCGGCCAGGTGCGCGTGCTGCTGACAAACGACGACGGGATCACGGCGCCCGGGTTGCAGGCCGCCCGGCGCGCCCTGCGCGAGGTCGAGGGGGTCGAGGTGGATGTGATCGCTCCGGACTCCAACCGGAGTGCCACCGCGCGGAGCATCACCACCCGCTCGCCGCTCACCGTCGAGGAGGTCGAGTTCGGGGATGGGGATCGGGGATATGCGACCGACGGGACCCCGGTGGACTGCGTGCGGTTTGCGGAGCTGGGGCTCGTTGGGCATCGGCCCGACCTGATCGTGTCGGGGGTCAACCACGGGGCCAACCTCGGTGACGACATCACCTACTCGGGCACGGTGGCGGCGGCGTTCGAGGGGATCGTGCTCGGAATCCCTGCTGTGGCGATCTCGCAGCAGTCCTCGGGCGGTGGCATGGGCTACGTCAGCGGCCGCTTCGACTTCAGCGTGGCGGCGCCCTTTGCGGCTGAGCTGGTGGGTGGGCTGATCGACACGCCGATGCCCGAGGCCACCCTGATCAACGTCAACGTCCCCGCTGGGGGGCCGAGCGGGATCGAGGTGACGAAGCTGGGCAAACGGCTCTACAACGACGAGTTGAAGCTGGTCGGCGAGGACTCCGAGAGCGGGCGCCGCCGCTACGAGATCTATGGCTGGCAGCCCGGTTTCGAGGATGAGGCGGGAACCGACCTATCCGCGGTCTCGCAGGGCCGGATCTCGGTGACCCCGATCCACTTCGATCTCACCGACCACGGCGGGCTGGAGCGCCTGCGCGGGTGGCGCCTCGAGGAGATGCTGGCGGCCTGCGCCTCGACCGCGTGAGCGCTACCGAGGGAGACGCCGACCGCGTCGCTGAGCTGCGCCGTCAGCTCGAGCACCACAACCGCCGCTACTACGTACTCGACGACCCCGAGATCGGCGATGACGCCTACGACGCGCTGCTCGACGAGCTGCGCACGATCGAGGCCGAGCACCCGCAGCTCCGCACCCCCGACTCGCCCACGCAGCGCGTCGGCGCGCCCCCGCTGGATCGCTTCCACCAGGTCGAGCACTTCGAGCAGATGCTCTCGCTCGCCAACGCGCGCAACGAGGAAGAGCTGCGCGCCTGGGAGACGCGGGTCCGCAACCACCTGAAGCGGCTCGACATCAGCGCCTCGGAGTTCAGCTACACGACCGAGCCGAAGATCGACGGCCTCGCGATCGCGCTCACCTACGAAGACGGGGTGCTGGTCCGCGGCGCCACCCGCGGCGACGGGCGGGTCGGTGAGGACGTGACCCAGAACCTGCGCACGATCGGGGCGATCCCGCTGCGGATCGAGAAGGCGCCGCCGCTGATCGAAGTGCGCGGCGAGGTCTACCTTCCGATCGCCGAGTTCAAGGCGCTGAACGAACGCCGCGCCGAGGCCGGCGAGCCAACCTTCGCGAACCCGCGCAACTCCGCGGCGGGGTCGATTCGCCAGCTCGACCCGAAGATCACCGCCGAACGCCCGCTCTCGATCTGGTGCTACGGGCTCGGCGTCGCGCGCGGCGTCGAGCCCGCCACCCACAGCGAGGAGGTCGCCTGGCTTGCCGAGCGGGGCTTCAAGGTCAACCCCGACACCGCCCACCACGAGGGGGTCGAGTTGGTGGTGGAGCGCTGCCGGTGGTGGGAGGAGCGTCGCGATTCGCTCGATTATGAGATCGACGGAGTCGTCGTCAAGATCGACGAGCGGGCGCTGTGGCGGGAGCTGGGCGTGGTCGGGCGCGAGCCGCGCTGGGCGATCGCCTGGAAGTTCGCGCCGACTACCGCGACGACGAAGCTGCGCGAGGTGGTCTGGAACGTCGGCCGCACCGGCCATCTGGTCCCGTTCGCGATGCTGGAGCCGGTCCACGTCGGCGGCGTCACCGTCTCCACCGCGACCCTTCACAACGAGGAGGACCTGGCTCGCAAGGACGTGCGGGTGGGGGACGACGTCGTTGTGATGCGGGCCGGGGACGTGATCCCTCAGGTGGTGGCCCCCTTGCTCCAGCGCCGCAAGGGGCGCCCGCGCAAGCCGAAGCCGCCGCGAGAGTGCCCGATCTGCGGCACCTCCACGGTGAAGCCCGAGGATGCCGTCTTCACCATCTGCCCCAACAAGTCCGGTTGCCCGGGGCAGTCGTTCCAGCACGTCAAGCACTTCGTCAGCAAGGGGGCGATGGACATCGATGGGCTGGGGGAGAAGCAGGCGCTGCGCTTCCTCGAGGAGGGGCTGATCGGCGACGTCGCCGACATCTACGAGCTCGGCGAGGGGCAACTGCTCGAGCTGGAGGGGTTCGGCGAGATCTCGGCGCGCAATCTGGTGGCGGCGATCGACGCCTCTCGCTCCCGCCCCTTCAAGCGCGTCCTCTACGCGCTCGGGCTGCCGGGCGTCGGCTACGTCACCGCGGAGGCGCTGGCCGACCACTTCGGCTCCGTCGACGCCCTGCGCGCCGCCGACCCCGAGCGGATCGAGGAGGTCGAGGGCGTCGGCCCGATCATGGCGGTGCAGATCGCCGAGTCGCTCGCCGACGAGCGCACCTGGGAGCTGATCGAGAAGCTGCGCTTCAGGGGCCTGCGGCTGGAGCAGGACCCCTCCGAGCGCCGCACCGCCGGTGGCCCGCTGGAGGGCAGGGCCCTGGTGCTCACCGGCACCCTGCCGAGACTCACCCGCGAGGAGGCGGCGGCGGCGATCAAGGCCGCGGGTGGCAAGGTGACCAGCTCGGTCTCGAAGAAGACCGACTACGTGGTCGCCGGAGAGAGACCCGGCTCGAAGTTGGAGAAGGCGGAGAAGCTGGGCATCGAGACGCTCGACGAAGCCGGCCTGCTGGCGCTGCTTCAGTAATCGGCGACGGCGGCGGCGATCCGGTCCTGCTCCGCGTGGGCGAGCCCGAGGTCGCGGACGCCGCTCATCAGCACCGAGAACGCCATCACCCTTCCGTCACGGTTGAAGCAGTAGCCGGAGAGGTTGCTGACACCGGTCAGGGTGCCGGTCTTCACCCGGCAGCGGCCGGCAGCGGCCGTTCCGTGCATGCGGGAGGCGACGGTTCCCTCCTCGCCGGCGAGGGCGAGGTCCTGGATGAAGTCGTCGCCGGCGGGATTGGAGCGCATTCCCCGCAGCAGAGCCACCACCTGGCGCGGCGAGGCGGCGCCCGAGCGGGTCAGGCCGGAGCCGTCGATCGCGTGCACTCCGGAGCCGAGCCCGCGGGCAAAACGCTCCACCACCAAGGCTCCGGCCGCGGTGCTGCCATAGCCGCCGAAGCGCGCGCCGAGCAGCTTGATCAGCGTCTCGGCAAAGAAGTTGTCGGAGTAGACGTCGGTTGTGTTGACGATCCGGGTCAGGGTCGGCGAGCGCACGACGGCGACCTGCTTGCCGCCCGCAGGGGTTGCGCCGAGGGCCACCTGCGGCGTTATCCGGATGCCCGCGCCACGCAGCGACTGCGCCAGCGTCGAGGCGGCGAGCTTTGCCGGGTCCGAGGCGAACCCGGCGTCGAGCGAGCCGGCGTAGCCGGAGTCGAAGGCGAGGCCGGAGAGGGGTCCGATCCAGGGGCTTGTGGCATAGCCCGAGTCGAGCACGCCGCGACGGCGGTCGAAGATCGTGGCGTCCGCGTAGAGCCTGCCGGTCACCGCGCGAATGCCGGCGGCGCGGACCTGCCGCTTCAGGGCGAAGAGGTTCGTCCCCAGCCCGCCGAGGTAGCGGTCGTAGAAGGCCGGGGTCCCGAGCGTCGGGTCTCCACCGCCCTGCAGGTAGAGGTTGCCGTGCAGCACGCCCTTGGGGTCCAGCCGCCCGTCGCTGAACACCCGGGTCGGTATCCGTTCCTGCGGCCCGAGTCTGGCCAGCGCGGTTGAGGTCGTGAACAGCTTCATGTTGGAGGCCAGGGGCCGCCGTGCTCCCGCCGCCCTGGCGCAGAGGACCTTCCCGGTCCCCGAATCGACCACCAGCAGGCCGCTCGCCTGCCCTCCCCCGCGCACCAGGCGCGACTTCATGGTCTGACACCTCTGCGGCTGGCTGGTCGCTCCAGCGGGCCCGGGAAGCAGCAATAGCCCGCAGAGTGCGGCAAACAACGTAAGGCTGCGCCTCATCGCCTGAAATAATCCATGTTTATGGGCAAAGTTGTGGACATCGAGTCCCAGCCCCGCCGGCGCCGCTCGCGCAAGCGGCCGTCGAAGACCGCGCTGGTGCTTGGCGGCGGCGGCTTCACCGGCGGTGTCTACGAGATCGGTGCGCTGCGCGCCCTCGACCTGCTCGCGGTCAACAGCACCGTCAACAACTTCGACATCTACGTCGGCACCAGCGCCGGCTCGTTCGTCGCCGCGATGCTCGCCAACGGCATCACGCCCGACGAGATGATGCAGGTGCTCAACTCGAGCACTCCCTCAGAGCTGGAAGACCTCGACCTCGACAAGGTGCTGAAGCCCAACTACCTCGGCTTCCTGCGCAAAGCGGCGCTGCTGCCGCTGCGCAGCCTCGAGCTGGTGAGGGCGCTGGCGCGGATCGGAGAGCTGTCGGCAATCGACATCGGCGTCGGCCTCGCCGAGGCGCTGCCCACGGGGCTCTACTCGGGCTCGGGCATCGAGGAGTACGTAGCCGACGTGCTCGCCGCCGCAGGTCGCTCCAACGACTTCCGCCTGCTCGAGCGCGAGCTGTACCTGGCCGCGACCGATCTCGACACCTGCGAGCGGATCGTCTTCGGCGAGGATGGCTGGGGCGACGTGCCGATCTCGAAGGCGGTCCAGTGCTCGACCGCGTTGCCGATCGTCTACAAGCCGATCGACCTGAAGGGCCGCCAGCTGGTCGACGGCGGCATCCGCTCGACCACAAACGTCGACATCGCGGTCGAGAAGGGAGCGAAGTTCATCATCGTCGTCAACCCGCTCGTCCCCTTCGTCAACGATTTCGAGAAGACGATCCCGACGGTCTTCGGGACCCGCGCGCGGCGGGTATCGGACATGGGCCTGCCCGCGATCGCCAACCAGACCTTCCGCCTGATCGCCCACGCCCGGCTTCACGAGGCGGTTGCCCAGTGGGAGGAGAAGTACCCGGGAGTCGACATTGTGCTGATCGAGCCCGAGCCGACCGACGAGCTGATGTTCGGCACACCGATCATGGACTATTCGCGTCGCTTGAAGATCGCCCGCCACGGCTTCGAATCGGTCACCGCCACCCTCGCCCAGGACTACGATCGCTACAAGGAGATCTCCGAGCGCCACGGCCTCGAGATCTCCGAGCGCCGCGTCCGGCGCGTGGTAGAGCGGGCAGCCGAGGAGGAGTCCGAGCAGATCTCGGCCTGGCGCCGGGTGCTCGAGCAGACCACCTCGGTTCTGCTGCGTCAGTCCGGCGAGGCGTCCTAGCTCTCCGCCCGTCCACCGGGCGCCGGTCAGCTCGCGTAGAGCTGCTCTATCTCGGTCTCGTGCTTGGCGGCGACGACAGCGCGCTTGACCTTCAGCGTGGGGGTGAGCTCGCCGCTTTCCTGAGAGAGGTCGTGGGGCAGGATCGCGATCTTCTTGACCTGCTCGACCCGGGCGAAGTTCTTGTTGATCTTCTCGACGTGGGCGTTGAGAGCCGCTTCGACCTCGGGGTTGGAGGCGAGCTGCTCGGAATCCTCGGACAGGCCGTGCTCGCCGGCGTAGGCGGCAGCCTCGTCGGGGTCGAGGGTGACCAGCGCGACCAGGTAGGGCCGACGGTCGCCGACGACGACGCACTGGGAGACCAGCGGGTGCTGCTTGATCTCTGCCTCGAGGTTGGCCGGGGTTATGTTCTTGCCCCCGGCGGTGATGATGATGTCCTTCTTGCGGCCGGTGATCTTGATGAAGCCGTCGGAGTCGACTTCGCCGATGT
Source organism: uncultured Solirubrobacterales bacterium (assembly GCA_963838035.1). Taxonomy (GTDB): domain Bacteria; phylum Actinomycetota; class Thermoleophilia; order Solirubrobacterales; family 70-9; genus CAVVNN01. The sequence continues at coordinate 233,190 of CAWIPM010000005.1, read as the reverse complement.
CGCCGGTGTGCAGCCAGCCGTCGACGATCGTCTCCCGGGTCGCCTCCTCATTCTTGTAGTAGCCCTGGAATACGTTCGGGCCCTTGACCAGGATCTCGCCGTCTTCGGCGATCTTCACCTCGCAGCCGGGGAAGGGTTTCCCGATCGTGCCGATCTTGAAGTCGTCCGGCGAGGAGATCGTCGCCGCGGTGGAGGTCTCGGTCATCCCCCAGCCCTCGAGCACGAGGACGCCGGCCGCGTCGAAGAAGCGCAGGATCTCCGGGTTGATCGGGGCGGCGCCGGATACGGCGAGGCGCAGTCGCCCGCCGAAGAGGCCGCGGATCTTCGAGAGCACCTGCCTGTCGGCGAACTCATACTGCTTGCGCAGGAGGAAGCCTGGTTTGCGGCCGTCGCGCTCCACCGCGCGCATCTTCTTGCCGACCCCGATCGCCCAGTCGAAGACCGCCTTTTTCAGGCCGCCCTCCTTCTCCATCCCGCTGGTAGCTGCCGTGTAGATCTTCTCGAAGATCCGCGGCACAGAGGGGAAGTAGGTCGGTTTCAGCTCGGCCAGGTTGGGCATGATCTTCAGTGGGTCGCGCTCCCAGTAGGCGATGGTCGCGCCCAGGTCGAAGCTGCCGAGCTGGATCAGCAACGCGAAAGAGTGAGCGAGGGGAAGGTAGAGATAGGTGACGTCTTCGTCTTCGATCACGCTCGTCTCGTTGACCATGTCTAGCATCGCGCGGTAGTTGCCGTGGCTGATGATGCAGCCCTTCGGCGGCCCGGTCGTGCCCGATGTGTAGATGAAGGTGCAGATGTCGTCGGCGCTCACGGAGCTCCAGCGCGCCTCCCACTCGGCGGCGTCGTGGCCGGCGCCGCGCGCGGCGAGGTCGCCGATCGAGATCGCGTCGTCGCTCGACCCGGTCATCCGCACCACGTGCTCGAGCATTGGCAGCCGGTCGCGGACGGCCCGGATCTTCTCCAGCTGCTCCTCGTCCTCGACCACGACCACCTTGGCGTCGGAGTTCTCCAGCACGTAGCGGCACTCTTCGGGGGAGTTGGTCTGGTAGATCGGGACGACGACGGCGCCGGCCGAGAGCGCGGCGAAGTCGAAGTAGGTCCACTCGGCGCGGGTGTTGGCGAGAATCGAGACCTTGTCGCCCTTCTCGACACCGAGGTCGATCAGGCCGAGGGAGAGGTCGCGGACGGTCTCCAGGACCTGGTTGAAGCTGCGATCGACCCAGGTGCCGTTCTCCTTGTAGCGGACCGCAGGGGCGTCGCCGTACAGCTGCGCAGAACGCGGCAGGAGGTCAGCGAGTGTGGACGATTTGGTTCCCCGCCCCATTGCGGGGGAAGTCTATTCAGTGAGCCGCGGCCGAGGCCTGAGGCCCACTCCCGCCCCGCCGGCCGAGCTGGCGCAGCGAGGTTTCGAAGAGGCTGCGGTCGATGCGACCGTGGAATATCGGGACGCCCATCTCCATGCACTTGCCGATCACCTCCTGCCGTTGCATGCGCAACTCGTCGGCAAGCTCGGTGGGCGTCAGGTGATTGGCCACGGCGGACCTCCCAGGTAGTTGAAATTGCGTAGATAGAAGTTATCGCCGGAGATGGCGGTGTCAATCGGAAGGTCGCAAATTGCGCCCTATTCGGGCTGCCCTGGGAAACGGGATAATGGGCAGATGCCCGAGCTCGCCGAGACCCCTGTGAGTGGCCCCGGGGCCAAGCCGATTCCTCGTCGGGGGCGTCTCTGGGTGCTCGCGGCGCTGGCCCTCGGCTTGTTCGGCCTCGGCTACGCGGTCGTCAGCATCTCGACCCAGAAGGCGGGGCGGGACGTGGTCAAGGTCGCCGGGATCGCCGAAGCGCAGGAACTCTTCGGCGGCGTGCCGCAGGAAGGCGACCGCCTCGGCTCCTCTGACGCTCCGGTGACGATCCAGATCTTCAACGACCTGCAGTGCTCCAGCTGCCGCGCGGACTTCCTCCGCACGATCCCCGGCCTGGTTGAAGGCTATGCCCGCCCGGGAAGCGCCATGCTCCTCTATCGCCACTACTCGGTCAGCGAAAGCCCTCAGGAGCTCGGCTTCTACGGCGCCGAGGCGGCCGCTCACCAGGGCTACGGCTGGCAGTACACCTACCTCTTCTTCCGCAACCAGGACGAAGCGAAGCGGTTCGGAATCGACCAGGACTTCCTCGAATCGATCGCCGGCGGGGTGGAGGAACTGAACCTGCCGGAATGGCGCAGCTACCTCGAACAGAACGGTGGCCCCGGCGGGGCGATCGCCAAGCAGCTCGAAGGCTACGACCGCCTCGGAACCGGCCTCGGCATCCGCACGCGCCAGGCGGCGATAGTCAGCGGGCCGAACGGGACCCGGACTCTCCAGGACGGCCCGGCCCTGGGCGAAATCGAAGCCGCGATCGAGGCGGTCCAGTAGTCGCGCGGCAGTCTGGGATAATCCCCGCCTCTCGGGGCGTGGCGCAGCCTGGTAGCGCGCACCGTTCGGGTCGGTGAGGTCCCCGGTTCAAATCCGGGCGCCCCGATTGCATCGTCACCGCGCGCATACCGGCCGCCGCGACTTCCGCTCCTGCGCGGGGTATGGGTAAGACCGCATGCGAAAGCCCCTGCTGCCACTTCTGATCTCCCTGGCGCTGCTCGCGTTGCCGCCCTCTGCCGGGGCCGATCTGCCGCCGCGCCTGATCGGGATCTCCCCGCAGGGCGCGACCGAAGCCTCCGATTACTTGCTGATGCGGGAGTCGGGGGTGCAGAGCGTGCGACTGCCGCTGGACTGGGCAGAGGTGCAGCCCGAAAACCCCACCGTCGCCGAACCGGACTTCTCGGCCTACGACCGCGCCGTCGGGCTCGCGGCTCAGCAGGGGATCCGCGTCTTTCCCTTCGTCTCGGACAGCCCGGGATGGGCTGCTTCGCAGCCGTCCGAGTTGCCGGTGGCGACCGGCTGGCAGCGCTGGGGCTGGTCAACCTTTCTGCGCGACGCGGTCGAGCGCTATGGCCCGGAAGGCTCCTTCTGGGAAGAACACCCCCGCCTGCCCTTCCTGCCGATCCGCAGCTGGGAGATATGGAATGAGGAGAACATCGTCACCTTTGCCCGCCGGCCCGACCCGGTCGCGTTCGCCGCGCTGGTGCGGCTCTCGGGGCGAGTCCTGCATCGGGCCGATCCCGGCTCGAGGGTCATCGTCGGCGGTCTCTTCGGGCGACCCCTGCAGGCGCCGCCCAATATCCCGTCCGGGGACTTCCTCACGCGGCTCTATAGGGCGCGCCGGGTGAAGCCGTACTTCGACGGCGTCGCGCTGCACCCCTATGTGGCCCGCGCCGAGGCGATGCGCGCTCAGATCGCCAACCTGCGACGGGTGATGCGCGTCCACCACGACTCGGCGACGCCGCTCTACGTCACCGAGTTGGGCTGGGGCTCCAACAGCGGCCAATCGCGCTGGGAGCGTGGCCTCTACGGGCAGGCGGAAGAACTCGACAGGGCCTTCTCTCTGCTTTCCGCCCACCGGCGGAGCTGGCGGATCGGGGGGGTCTGGTGGTTCTCCTGGACCGATGCGTACGGTGCCTGCCAATTCTGCGACTCGGCCGGGCTGCTGACCAGCAACCGCGAAGCCAAGCCCGCCTGGTACGCCTTCAACGCCTGGACCGGCGGCGACGCGGACACGGTCCCGCGGGTGCAGTTCCTCGGTCGCTAGGCTGCCGTTAACTTCGCATTCGACCAGAAGGAGACGCCAGATGGCTTTCTCGGTTCCCGACCTTCCCTACCCCTACGACGCGCTCGAGCCACATATCGACGAGGCGACGATGCGGGTTCACCACGACAAGCACCACCAGGCCTACGTCGACAAAGCCAACGCCGCGCTGGAGGGGACAGAGTGGGCCGACCGCGACGTCGAGGACGTGCTGCGCAACCTCTCCAGCCTGCCCGGCGACAAGCAGGGCCCGGTCCGCAACAACGCCGGTGGCCACCACAACCACAGCCTCTTCTGGCAGATGCTCAGCCCCGCCGGCGGTGGCGAGCCGGGCGGCGAGCTGGGCGCCGCGATCACCGAGACATTCGGCTCTTTCGACTCCTTCAAGGATGAGTTCAAAGCCGCCGGGATCGCCCGCTTCGGCTCCGGCTGGGCCTGGCTCGTGCACGACGGGACCGGCCTCGCCGTGGTCTCCACGCCAAACCAGGACTCCCCGGTTTCCGACGGGAGCACGCCGCTGCTCGGTTGCGACGTCTGGGAGCACGCCTACTACCTCAAGTACCAGAACAAGCGACCCGACTACATCGACGCGTTCTGGAACGTCGTGAATTGGGATTACGTCGGCGAGAGGCTCGCCGAGGCGGGCTGACCGTTAGGAAGCAACGCGCGTTGCCGGCCGCGCTGCCTCCGGCAGGTGGCGCGGCTCGGCTCCCGCCTTGGGCGGCACCTGGCTCATCGCGTGCTCGGCCTTGGCGGTGATCGTCAGGCTGGGGTTGACGCCGGGATTGGCGGGGATCGAGGCGCCGTCGGTGACGAGCAGGTTCTCGTAGCCGAAGGCCCGGTTGGCCGAGTCGACGACGCCGCTCTCGGGGCCGGCACCGATCACCGCGCCGCCGAGTATGTGAGCCGTCGTCGGGACGTTCTGGATCGACTCGGTGAGCGCGCTCTGGGCGATTCCCCCGGTCCGCTTTGCGAACCAGCGGGCGGCCTGGGCGGCGGCGGGGATGTAGATCGGGTTCGGGCGCTCGCGATCCTGTTCGGTCTGCAGGCGCACCCCGCTCCCCAGCAGCTTGCGCTTGGGGCGCAGGTGCATCGCCGCGTCGACCGTCTGCATCACCAGCAGGATCACCGTCCGTCGCGACCACCGGTAGGGGATGCGCATCCGCAGCGCCTGCAGCGGATGGCGCAGGATCGCCGCTATCCACTTCAGCGGCCTCGTCACTCGCGTCCCCGGGCCCGTCATCGCGGTGAAGGTCCCGCTCATCGCGTCGCCGGCCTCGCCATAGGTGACGACCTCGATGTGGGTGTCGGGGTCGGGGTAGATGCTCGAGGTGATCGCGACCGAGCGGCTGAAGTCGCGCTCGTCGTCCCTCGCGGTGACGGACTGGATCGACTCCGAGTTGGTCCGGATCACCTCGCCGATCCGATCCGAGAGGCGCGGCAGGGCGCCGCTGTGCCTGCAGTTCGCGAGCAGGTTGTTGGTGCCCAGGGCGCCGGCGGCGATCACCACCCCACGCGCGGTGAGGGTGCGGCGCCGCTTGCGCAGCCAGGAGCCGGAGCGCTCGCTGCTGACCGTGTAGCCGCCTGATCCGTCCGCCGGGCCGAGCGGGCGGATCTCGGTCACCTGCCGTTCGGGCACGATCCGGACACCGAGCTTCTCGGCGAACCAGAGGTAGTTCTTCATCAGCGTGTTCTTGGCGCCGTGTCGGCATCCGACCATGCAGCTCCCGCAACGCACGCAGCCGGTTCGCTCCGGCCCCTCGCCTTCGAAGAATGGGTCCCGGACCTTCTCCCCCGGCCGGTCGAAGAAGACGCCCACCCGCGTGTTGGTGAAGGTGTCGCCGGCGCCGATCTCTTCCCCGTATTCCTTGAGGAGCTTGTCGGCTGGGCCCAACCCCTCGTACTCGACGACGCCGAGCATCCGTTCGGCTGTGTCATAGTGCGGGGCCAGCTCGGCCTCCCAGTTGCCGAGCTCCGCCCACTGCGAGTCGGTGAAGAACGCCGGGCGCGCCCGGTAGAGGGTGTTCGCGTAGCCGAGGCTTCCGCCACCGACGCCGCTCCCGGAGACAACGAACAGGTCCTTGAAGAAGGTCATCCGCAGGACCCCGCGGAGGCCGAGTTTGGGGGCCCAGAAGTACCGCCTGGGCTGGCGCAGCGTCGACTCGGCGAAGTCCTCGTCGCGGAATCGACTGCCGCACTCGAGGACCGCGACGCTGTACCCCTTCTCAGCCAGCCGAAGGGCCGAAACCGAGCCCCCGAATCCGGACCCGACAACTATCCAGTCGAAGTCAAATCCCGCCCGCGTGCTCTGCCCCCGCTCGTTCGCGCTCATGATCACCGATGGCCTCGCTCACTCACTCCGCGTTCTCGGCGGGCGGGGCGATCGAGGCTCCTCAGGCTTCTCCCGGCTCGAGTGGGCGGAAGTCGGTGGTCCTGGCGCCGCAGACCGGGCAGAACCAGTCCCTTGGGATGTCCTCGAACGCCGTTCCGGGCGGAATCCCGCCATCGGGATCGCCGATCTCGGGGTCGTAGATGAACCCGCAGCTCTCGCAGATCCAGAGGGTCGCTTCCTTCGTCGCGGTCATGGCCAAAGCTTAGTCAGCTTCGCTATTTGTCGAAGCTGACCGCGACCGGCTCGCGCTCGGCGCCGTCGATTTCGAAGTACTCGCGCGCGGTGAAGCCGCCCTGGTTGGCGATGATCGAGCCCGGGAACTGCTGGATGCTCGTGTTGTAGGACTGCACGTTTGAGTTGTAGATCCGGCGCGAGGCCTGGATTTCGTCCTCCAGCTGGGAGAGGTTGCGGCTGAGCTGCTGGAAGTTTTCGGTCGCGCGCAGCGCCGGGTAGTTCTCGGCGACGGCGCGTAGGTCGGTCAGCGCTCCGGTCAGCTTCTCCTCTGCTTTGGCGGTCTCGCCGACCCCCTGGGCCGACATCGCCTCGGCCCGGGCCTTCGAGGTCTTCTCGAAGACCTGGCTCTCATGCTCGGCATAGCCCTTCACGGTCTCGACCAGGTTGGGGACGAGGTCGTGGCGGCGCTTCAGCTGCACATCGATCCCGCTCCAGGACTCGTCGACCCGGTTGCGGGAGGAGATGATCGAGTTGCGCTTCGCGACGTAGTAGAGGGCCGCGATGACGACTATCGCGATGACGACGATGACGATGATCATGGGGCAGGCTCCTTGGTCGGACCGGGCTCGGCCCATCCTAGCCGCCCGAACCCCGGGCCCTAATAGGATCGGCGCGCATGGGCGCCAAGCAGGAAGCCGAAGCCTGGGCCGAGATCGTGCGGAAGCACGGCGAGATGCAGGGTCTCACCTACGAGACGGTCGGCGGGATCAATCCCAAGGACGGGCCGGTGGCGCTGTGCGTGGGGGGGACCAACCGGCTGACCGGCCAGCTCGCCGAGGGGTTCTGGGGCTCCTCCTGCGACGCCGACGAGAAGGAGGCCGGCGGGCTGTTCGGCAAGGCGGTGCTGCCGACCGCGTTGCTGGCGAAGGCTCACATGCCGGATCTGGCCGAGGTCGTGCCCGCCTTCAACGTCGAGTCGATCGAGGGCCATGAGGTCGTCACCCAGCACCTCGCCCGCAAGGTCGAGTTCGAGTCGATCGACTTCAACAGACGCTTTCTCGCCACGGTCCCGCGCGAGTACGACCCGGTCGCGCTGCGCGAGCTTTTCGGCCCGGGCTTCCTCGCCTGGACCACGACGATGACCGGCGAGGTCGATTTCGGCGTCAACGACCGCCAGCTCTGGTTCCTCTGGCACCTGCGCGAGCGCACCGAGGCCGAGCTGATCGCGGCGCTGAAGAACGCCGGCGAGCTGTTCAAGCGGCTGCAGTCGGAGATGGAGGAGAGCGGCATCCACACCTACCCGTCGGGTCCCTGGCATGCCGGCCTGGCGCCGTTCCCGGACAGCTGACCGGGTGGTCATGCGGGGTAGTCGGGGTCGCCCGGCAGGACGACGCGGTGCTCGTCGGGGGTGCCGATCACCTTGGGCAGGATCGGCTCGACCTCGCGGCCGCGATGGGCGTCGATCGCCTCGTCGGCGCTGCGGTGGGGGAGCAGGGACTCGAGCTGCTTGACGGTGGGGAAGGCGAGCGCCAACTCGCCTTCTGCATGCGCATCCAGTGCAGCCCGCGGCTCGAACCAACCCGCGTCGGTGGTCTCGACGCCGTCGGGCTTCGGCGGGCTGTGCGCCGGCGCGAGGGCGAGGAAGAACCAGGCGTCGAATCGGCGTGAGACGACCTCCGGCGTGATCCAGCGGGAGAACAGCACCATCTCCTCGCCGGCGGGCAGCTCGATCCCGGCCTCCTCGGCCAGCTCTCGCACGGCACAGGCGCGGTGGCCGGCCTCGCTCTCGCCATCCTCGGGATCCACCGCGCCCCCTGGGAACACCCACACGCCGGGCATGAACGTGGCGCTCTCGGTCCGCCTCAGCAGCAACACCTCGAGGGCGCGGTCCGCGTGCTTGCCGCCCCTCCTCAGCAGCACCACCGAGGCCGCCGGGCGAGGGGTGGAGGGCTCGCCGAGGTTCGGGGCCTCCGCCGGCCCGCGCTCTCTCTCCGTCACCGGCCCACCCTAAAGGGCCGCTGCCGACTTTGACCACACCCTGGTGGGGCAAAAGTCGGCAGCGGCAACTCAGCCGAGAGCGCGTTCGCGGCCGCGGCGCACCCAGGCGCGGTTCGCCAGCCAGATGAGCAGGGCGAGCAGCGCCAGCGGGCCGATGACGGCGAAGCCGACGAGGGCGACTCCGGCGGCGATCGCGAGGATGTGACCGGCGTCGTGAAGGGCGTCGCCGATTCCCCAACCGCCGCCTGTGACCGCGCCGGGCTTGCTGTCGATCCGCAGCGAGACGCGCGAGAAGTGGACGCGCCGCTGCAATGAGCTGAGGCGGGAGCGCAGGCCGGCGGCCCGCTCGCGGGCGGAGTGCAGCTCCGCTTCGACGACTTCGCGCTCGGAGTCAGATTCGGCGGCGGCGAGCTGACCGAGCAGGCCCCTGATGGCCGCTTCGGTGTCCTGCAGCCGTTCACCGAGGCTGATCGTCCGCGCGGTCACGTCGGCGGTCGACTCGCTGCGCGAGAGCACCTCGCCGGCTTCTGAGAAGCCGGCGAGCGCGTCGCTCAGCTTCGGGCTCGGGATCAGCAGGTCGAAGGTGGAATCCGCTCCGCCGACGTCATGGATCGAGGAGCGCAGGACGATCCCCTGGTAGGTGTGGACGGTCTGCAGAACCTGGCCGGCCACTTCGTGGACTTCCGACGGCGTCGTGCCGAGGACGATCTCGGCGGCGCGTTCGACCTCGCGATGCTGGGCCCCTGCGGCGAAGGGGCCGGCGCTCGAGGCAGCGGAGTTCAGTTCTGCCGCCCCCGCCGCGCTCTTTGCAGTGGCGGAAGTCGGAGCGATCCGCGAGAGCAGCTCGCCGTTGCCCCCGCTTGCTCCACCGGACCCTGTGCTCGACGAGCCGACCCTCAGCGAGCGAGAGCTGGTTCCGGGCTCGCCGGTCGCGACAAGCGCGGTGGCGACCGCCACCGCGGCGAGCGCGGTGCCGGCGGCGGGGAGGAGCACCCGCCGCGGTTCGACCCCCCGAAGCAGAGTCGCAAGTCGCCCCAGCGGCGAGCGGCCGCTCGCCGAGCTGGGTGGGAAACCGGCGGCAGCCCGCTCGTCGAGCTCGGCTGCGAAGGCGGGCCGCGGCAGGGGTCGCAGCGCGCCCAGCTCGGCGATCACGTCGGTGTTGTCCCTATAGGGCTCCATCGCATGCCTCCCTCAGCTTGGTAACGGCTCGGTGCAGCTTGGTGCCGACGTTGGACTCGCCGATCCCGAGCACCGCGGCGATCTCGACATTGGCGAGGCCGGCGAAGAACTTGAGCGCGATCAGCTCGCGCTCACGCGGCTCGAGGTCTGCGAGGGCGGCGGAGAGCGCGAGCCGCCGTTCGCTTGCCTCGGCGCTCTCGTCCACCGGGGTATGCAGCAAATCGGCCGGCTCCGCGGTCAGCTCAACCTGCCGGCCGCGGCGGCGCAGCTCGTCGAGGGCGGCGTTGCGGGCGATCCCGAACAGCCAGGCACGCGGCTCGCCGCGCCTCGGGTCGAAGCGCGAGCGCTTGCGGTAGGCGCGCTCGAAGGCGGTCGCGGTGACTTCCTCGGCTGCCGTGCGATCGCGGAGCAGGCCCGCGATGTAGGCGAAGACATCGTCTCGGCTCGAGCGGTAGAGCTGATCGAAGACGACGTCGGACTCTCGCGGCGCTTCGCCGGCGGGTGCGAGAAGGGTTTCGCTCACGCCCGTACTACGACCACGACGCCAATCCGTCACATGGGGATCGAATCAGGCGGCCTCGGCAAGTGGGCTCCAGCCTGTCGCGCCGGCCGGCCCGTGCGCGGATGATGCGGCGGCGCCGATCGCCGCCGCCGTGATCTCCACCAGGTGGCGCAGGTCGCTCTCGGAGATGGAGAGGGGAGGCATCAGGACGACGGTGTCGCCGAGCGGGCGGACGATCGCGCCCCGCTTGCGGGCCTCCAGAGTGACCCTGTGGCCCAGCCGCAGAGCCGGGGCGTGCTCGCCGAGGTCGATCCCGACCATGAAGCCGCGGCTGCGCACCTCGGCAACCTCGGGCATCGCCTCGATCTCCGTCAGCAACTCGCCGAGCAGGTGGATCTTGGGCTGCAGGCAGAGGATCGTCCGCTCCTGCTCGAAGGCGTCGAGGTTGGCGAGGGCCGCGGCACAGGCGAGCGGGTTGCCGGTGTAGGTGTGGCCGTGAAAGAAGGTGCGCTGTTCCTCAGAGGCGCCGAGGAAGCCCTCGTAGACGTCCTCTGTCGCCAGGGTCGCGGCGAGCGGCATGTAGCCCCCGGTAAGTCCCTTGGCGAGGCAGAGGAAGTCCGGTGCGACCTGCTCATGCTCGCAGGCGAACATCTTCCCGGTGCGACCGAAGCCGGTCGCCACCTCGTCGCAGATCAGCAGCACGCCGAAGCGGTCGCACAGCTCGCGCACGGCACGCAGGTATCCGGGCGGGTGGACGATCATCCCGGCGGCGCCCTGGACCAATGGCTCGACGATCACCGCGACGATCTCCTCCTCGTGCATCGCCAGGATCCGGGCCAGGTGGGCCGCGTCGCCCGGCTCGGCCGCGTGGGTGTCGAAGAGGAGCGGCCGGTAGGTGGAGTGGAAGAGGTCGATGCCGCCGACCGAGACCGAGCCGATCGTGTCGCCGTGGTAGGCGTCGCGCAGATGGACGAATGAGGTGCGTCTCACGTGCTGCCCGCCGCGCTGCTGCTGGTACTGGAAGGCCATCTTCAACGCGATCTCGGTCGCGGTCGATCCGGAGTCTGAGTAGAAGACGCGGGAGAGGCCGGGCGGGGCGAGATCGACCAGGCGCGCGGCCAGTTCGGCGGCGCTTGGGTGGGAGAGGCCGAGCATGGTCGAGTGGGCGACCTTGTCGAGCTGGTCGCGCACGGCCTGGTCGATGCCGGGATGGCGATGACCATGGACGTTGCACCAGAGCGAGGAGACGCCGTCGAGGTAGCGCCGCCCGTCGCTCCCGACCAGGTGGGAGCCTTCGGCGCGCTCGATCACGAGTGGCTCCTCCCCGCACCAGTCCCGTTGCTGCGTGAACGGGTGCCAGAGGTGATCGTGGTCGAGCCGCGGGTGATCCATCTGCATCGCGTAGCGACCCTAGACCCGCCACCGGGCGGAAACCCGGTCGCGAAGTCGCTCAATGCGGAAACCGATCACCGGACGGAAGCGCGTGATATTGGTCACACGCACAACTATTGCGCACTAGAAATAGTTGCGCGTATGCAATCATCTACGAGATGCAGGCGAGCGACATAGCGGCGATCGCAGATGGGGCGACGGCGGCGGAGGTCAGCCCCGCGGCGCAGGAGACCGCCGCTCGGCTCGGCGCGTTGCTTCGCCACCTCTTCCTCTACGACCGCGGCAACCAGCTGCGGGTCATCGAGCAGTGCGGTCTCTCCCTGACCCAGTGCAAGGCGCTCCTGGAGCTGGGCGGGCTGGGCCAGGCGGTGGAGGCCCGGCAGGTGAGCGACCTGGCGGAGACCTTCGGCGTCTCGGTCCCGTCGATGAGCAGGGCGGTCGACGCCCTGGTCAAGGCGGGCCTCGCCACCCGGGTCGAGGACCCCGAGGACCGGCGCGCCCGGCAGGTGGCGATCACCGCCAAGGGCAAGCAGCTGGTCGAGACCCTCGTCGTGGTGCGGCAGGCGGGAATGGAGGCGTTCGCCGCGACGCTGACCGCGGCGCAGCGCCGCAGGCTCGACGCCGCCGTCGACTCGTTGATGGACAGGGAGGACATAGCTGAGGCCTACGAGCATCTGAAGGAGGTTGGACCGGCTTGACTCGCTACCACCATCTGATCACCGACGAGAATCGCAAGTGGTGGACGCTCGGGGCGATGTGCTTCGCGCTGTTCATGATCATGCTCGACAACACCGTCGTGAACGTGGCACTGCCGTCGATCCAGCGTGACCTCGGCGCCTCGATCTCCGGCCTCGAGTGGACGATCAACGGCTACACGCTCTCCTTCGCGGTTCTGCTCGCGACCGGGGGGCGGCTCGGCGACATCTTCGGGCGCCGCCGCATGTTCCTCTTCGGCGTCGTCATCTTCGCGCTCTCCTCGGCGACCGCCGGCTTCGCCGTGAGCTCGACCGACCTCGTCGCCAGCCGCGTGGTGCAGGGCGTCGGCGCGGCACTGATGATGCCGGCGACGCTCTCGATCATCACCGACGCCTTCCCGGCCAGCGAGCGCGGCAAGGCGATGGGGATGTGGGCGGGGGTCTCGGCACTGGCGCTGGCCGTCGGCCCGGTGCTGGGCGGCTTCCTCACCGAGCACGTCAGCTGGCGGGCGATCTTCTACCTCAACATCCCGGTCGCGATCGGGGCGGTTACGGCGGCGCTGTTCGCCGTGCGGGAGTCGCGTGACACGACGGTCGGGCGCGAGGTCGACTACGCCGGGGTGGCGGCGCTCAGCGCCGGGCTGACAGCCCTTGTCCTCGCCCTGGTCGAGGGCAACAGCTGGGGCTGGGGGTCGACCGCAGTGGTGGCGCTGCTCGCCGGGGCGGGAATCATGCTCGCGGCCTTCGTCGCGATCGAGCTGCGGGTCAAGGTTCCGATGGTCGAATTCCGCTTCTTCGCCGACCGCAACTTCCTCGGCGCCGTGGTGGTCGCCCTGATCGTCTCCTTCTCGATGCTCGGCGTCTTCTTCTTCCTCGCCCTCTACATGCAGGACATCCTCCGCTACTCGCCGCTGGAGGCGGGTATCAGGTTCCTGCCGTCGACCCTGATGATCGTCACCGTGGCGCCGGTCGCCGGCCGGATGTCGGATCGCTTCGGCCCGCGCTGGCTGATCGCCGGGGGGCTGGCCACGGTCGCCGCATCGCTCTACAGCTTCAGCGGCATCGCGGTCGATTCGAGCTACCTCGACCTGCTGCCCGGCTTCATGCTGCTCGGGATCGGGATCGCGATGACGATGTCACCGATGACCAGCACCGCGATGAACGCGGTCGCGGTCGAGAAGGCGGGGATCGCGTCGGGGGTGCTCTCGATGTTCCGCATGATCGGCGGCAGCCTCGGCGTCGCCGTCACCGGGGCGATCTTCCAGGGCTCGGTCGGCGCCTCTGACTTCAACGCCGCCAGCCCGCAGCAGTTCGTCACCGCCCTCGGTCACGCGATGAGCGTCTCAGCAGTTGTCGCGATGGTGGGCGCCCTGGTCGGGGCGACCGCGATTCGGGCCAGGGGCCCGTCGGTGAGCGTCGAGGCGACGGAGGCAGCCGTCAACCCGGGCGGCTCCGAGCTTGCCGCCCAGGAGGCGGTCGCCGGGAGGCCCGCCGCCTGACCGTCTGGCGAGTCATTCCCGGATCGCGGCAAGAAGGCGCCAGGCGTCGATGTTGGGCCAGCCCGCGGGGTCGGTCAGGTCGAGTTGCGGGAGAGTCTCGACGGCGACCTCGCCCAGCGCGGCGATCGTCTCTCGGTTGGATTCCTCGATTCGGCTCGGTAGCTGCGGCCACGGAGTGAGGACGACCGCTGCGATATCGAGCCCCGCCGCCCGGGCGGCCTCGATCGTCAGCAGCGTGTGGTTGATCGTGCCCAGGCCGGGAGGCGCAGCGATCGCGAGCGGTAGCGCCAGGTCGACGGCGAGGTCGCGAAGGAGGTAGCCGGGGGCCAGCGGCACGAGCAGGCCGCCGACGCCCTCGCAGACCAAAGCGTCGGCCGCCGCCGCCGCTTCGCCGACGACGACCCGCAGTCTCGCCGGGTCGATCTCTTCGCCTGCGGTCTCTGCCGCGAGGTGAGGCGATGCCGGCGGCCCGAAGCGGTACGGCGCGATTTCAGCGTCGCCCTGGCATGAGCCTGCGGCCCGGCGCAGCAAAGCGTGGTCTGCCTCCCCAGGTTCGTCGAGCCCGGTCACCGCCGGCTTGAAGACGGCGACCCGCTCGCCAGCGGCCGCGAGGCTATGGGCCAGAACCGCCGCGACGACGGTCTTGCCGACCTCTGTCCCCGTGCCGGTGACGAAGACCCCGCGCAAGGCGCCTAGGCGACCAGTTCCAGCGACCGCGATGCGATCCCCAGCTCTCGAGCCACCGCGCCGGCCAGCTTGGCGGCCCTCCGCAACTCACCGGCCTGGTGCGTCGCCATCACGGTGAAGCGCAGGCGCGAGCTGCCCTCGGGAACCGTCGGGGGGCGGATCCCCTGGGCGAAGACGCCGCGCTCGAGGATCCGCTCGCTGAGCTCCATCGTGCGCTCCGCGTCGCCGATCTCGATGGGGACTATCTGGGTCTCCGACCCGCCGGCTTCGAAGCCCTCGGCTGCCAGCGAAGCGCGCAGGGTCGCGGCGTTGGCCCGCAGGCGCGCGACCCAGCCGGGATGGGACTCGAGCAGCTCCAGCGCCGCCAGCCCCGCCGCGACGACGGTGGGTGGGGGAGCCGTCGAGAAGACGAAAGGGCGCGCCGTGTTGACCAGGTACTCGGCGATCTCGCCGCTCGTGCAGACATAGGCGCCGTATGAGCCGAGTGCCTTGCCCAGGGTGCCGACGATGACGTCGACCTCGCCGCTCAGGCCGGCGGCCGCGACGCTGCCCCGCCCACCCGGCCCCAACGCCCCGGTCGCGTGCGCCTCGTCGACCATCAGGCGACAGCCGTGGCGGCGCGCCAGGCCTGTCAGCTCCTCCAGCGGGGCGATGTCGCCGTCCATCGAGAAGACGCCGTCGGTGACGATCAGCGAACCGCGTCCTTCGGCCTTGCGCAGCCCCCAGTCGAGGTGCTCGACGTCTGCGTGGCGGAAGACGAAGGTCTCCGCCCGGGCGAGCCGGCAGCCGTCGATGATGCTGGCGTGGTTGAGCTGGTCGGAGAAGACGACCTCGCCGCGGTCAGCCAGGGCGGCGATGGCGCCCGTGTTGGCGAGATAGCCGGAGCCGAACAGCAGCGCCGCCTCGTAGCCCTCGAACTCAGCCAGCTTCTCCTCCAGCCGGCGGTGCGGCGCCATGTTCCCCGAGATCAGGCGGGAAGCGCCGGCCCCGGCGCCCCAGCGCATCGCCGCCTCGGCCGCCGCCTCGCGCACCCCTGGATGGCCGGCCAGTCCCAGGTAGTCGTTGGAGCAGAGCAACAGGACCTCTCGCCCGTCGAGCAGGACGCGCGGGCCCTGCGGCCCCTCGATCAGCCGCAGCCGGCGATAGAGGCCCCGCTCGCGGAGCTCCTCCAGCCGCTCGGCCACATCGCTCATGCCGCCTGGGGATATGGCGGCGGCTTCTTGGCCTTCTTGATCACGCGGAGCTGGGTCGAGGGGTCCCAGAAGTTCGCCTCGTCCTGGCGGTCGATCAGCTCGTCGATCGGTGTCTCCGGCGCCTCGCCATCGAGCCAGCCGTCGCGGTTGTCCGGGCGCGGGTTGGCGCCGTTGTCGGGTTGGCGCGCCACGTTCAGCCCAAGCTCTTCGAACATCGCCCGGTCGTCCTCGGGCTCGGCGCCCAGCGTGGTGAGGAAGTTCCCCATCATCACACCGTTGAGCCCCGCCTTGACCGCCAGTGGCTGCAGGTCGCCGAGGTTCTCGACCCGGCCGCCGCAGAGGCGAAACAGCGCCCCCGGGATGATCAGGCGGAAGATCGCCACCCACTTGACCACCTCGATCGCGTCCATCAGCGGGCGGTCGCCGAACTTGGTGCCCTCGCGCGGATTGAGAAGGTTGATCGGGACCGAGGTCGGGTTCAGCTCGGAGAGCTCGAAGGCCATCTCGACCCGTTGGCGGCGGCTCTCGCCGAGGTTGAGGATGCCGCCGACGCAGGTCTCCAGGCCGGCCTCCCTGACCGCCTCGATCGTCCGCAGCCGGCCCTCGTAGCGGACCGTGGTAGAGACCTCCGGGTAATAGGAGCGCGAGGACTCGACGTTGTGGTGGACGCGCTGTATTCCGGCCTCACGAAGCTGCTTGGCACGTTCGGCTGACATGTGTCCGATCGAAGCGCAGCGCTTCAGGTTGGTCTGCTCGGCGACCAGCCTCGCTCCTTCGAGGATCTTGGCGAAGTCCCGTTTTGAGAGCCCCTGGCCCTGGGTGACCATGCAGAAGCGGTGCGCGCCGGCGGCCTCGGCCGCGCGCGCGTGCTCGAGGATCTGCTCGGGCTCCATCATCGCGTGCATCGGCGTGTCGGCCTCGGCGTAGCGAGACTGGGCGCAGAAGCCGCAGTCCTCGGCGCATCCGCCTGACTTGGCGTTGACCAGCGAGCACATGTCGGTGGAGTTGCCGAAGTTCTCGCGGCGCACCTTCCAGGCGCGCTCGATCAGGTCGCCGATCTCCTGCCGGTCGCTGAGCTCGCCCAGCCCGAGCGCCTCCTCAAACGTGATCAGGGGGGGCATTCAGCCGCAAGGCTAGGCATCGCCCCGGACGGCGAGCGGGTCGAAGACCCGGACCCGGTCGCGCCCCTCGTCCTTGGCCGCGTACATCGCCGTGTCGGCCTCCGACATCAACGACTCGAAGCTCATTCGGGGGTCGGCGCCGAAGATCGCGATGCCGATGCACGCGGTCACCGGGAAGGCGCCGTCGCCTCGAGGGGCGTGGCTGCGAATCGCCGCGACGATCTGCTCTGCCACCAACCGCGCCTCCGCGGTGTCGCAGTGCGGGAGGACGATCGCGAACTCGTCGCCGCCGATTCGCGCCAGCACGTCGGTCTCCCGCATACGGCCTCGCAGCACCCCGGCGATCTCGCCGATCAAGCTGTCCCCAGCGGGATGCCCGAGCGTGTCGTTGACCTGCTTGAAGCGATCGAGGTCGACGATCAGCAGTGCCCCTGTCTCTTCCTCGCGACGGGCTCGTGCCATCTCCCGCCGCAGGTCCTCCTCGAAGCGGCGGCGGTTCTTCAGCCCGGTGAGCGAGTCCTGGCCCGCCTGGCGCCGCAGCTCCTCCATCCGCTCGTTGCGTCTCCAGATCAGGATCAGCGCCCCGAGCAGCGCGGCCAGGGAGATGCCGACGCCTGCCAGCAGGATCGGCGGGGCGATGTCCGGCCGGTTCGGGTCGCGGACGATCAGCATCCAGTTTCGGTCGGCGATGTGAATCGGGGCGCGCGCGGCGTCGGTGAGCCGCCCCTTGTCGCCGATCACGGTGTGGCGATCGAGCCTCAGCTGCACGGCGACGGTGCTCGGAACCGCGGAGTCAGCGGCGGCGGCGAGGTCGCGGGCGTGGAATCCGCCTGCCGCGAACCCGACCAGAGCCGCGCGCCGCTGGGCCACGCTGCCGGTTGGGGCGCCGTCGCGATAGACCGGCCGGAAGACGACGATGCCGATCCCGCCGACCAGGAGATGCCCGGCCGGGGTCGCGGCCGGCCTGCCCGTATCGCGGGCGCGGCGCAGGAACGGCGCTCGTTCGGGGTCGGAGCCGAGGTCGTACCCGAGCCCTGCCTTGGCGAGGCGATCGGCCGCCACGTATGTGAGCGGAAAGTAGGCGGGGCGGCCGCCCGCCTTGCGAAAGCCGACCGGTCCCCGTTCGAAGATCGGGAAGCCGCTTTCGCGTTCGTAGCGAGCCCGTTCGGATCGCGTCACGCGCGGGACGAAGGCCGTCGTGCTCAGCGAGCCCTCGCGCAGCAGCGGCTTGGTGACCACGTCGAACTCATGCCGGCTGAAGTTCCCCTCGGCCTGGAAGAAGGCTGCGGTGCTGGCCAGCTGCCCGACCGAGAGGGCTGCGATCGCCTCCGTCTGCCGGGCCGCGCGAGTCGCCTCGTCGCGCTGCATCCGGTGGAAGTCGGCGGTGTCGCCGGCGCGAACGATCAGCCCCGCGGCAACCGAGCCGGTTGCGATCAGGAGGACCGCGGCGAGGCCGAGCCAGAATCGGAGGCGCATAACCCTATCTTCGGCCACATTGCACCCTGCCGTTAACGCGCAGGAGCCGTTACGCACCGGGAACGGCGGCCAGCGACTCCCACAGGTAGAGGGAGGCGAGGCTGCGGTGGGGACGCCAGGGCCCGCCGATCTCGATCACCTGCGTGGGAGCCGGCATCGCGTCGAGCCCGTACTCGATCTGGACCGCCTTGCGGATGCCGAGGTCGCCGCCGGAGAGGACGTCGGGTCGCTCCAGGTGGAAGAGCAGGAACATCTCCGCGGTCCACTGGCCGAGGCCGCGCACCGCGACGATCTCGGAGATCACCTCCTCGTCGGAGAGCTCGCCGAGCCGGTCGAGCTCGAGCTCGCCCTCGAGCACGTGGGTCGCGAGGTCGCGGACGTACTCGACCTTGCGCCCGGAGAGGCCGGCGCCGCGCAGATCCTCCTCGCTTGCCTTCAGCAGCTGCGCCGGGGTCGGCGTTGCGCCGTCGAAGATCTCGATCACCCTCAGGTAGATCGTGCGCGCCGCCTTGGTCGAGAGCTGCTGGCCGACGATCGCCCGCAGCAGCGCCCCGTAGGCGTCGGCAGGTCGCTCCTCGCTGCGCCGCCGCAGCCGCGTCGCGATGTCGATCTCCCCTACCCGCTCGATCAGCGCCGCCATCGTCGGGTCGGCGGCCGCCAGCGCCCGGCGGGCCTTGGCGCTCATCGACAGCCGCTCAACGCCCGGTCCACTCGGGCTTGCGCTTCTCGGCAAAGGCGCGGATCCCCTCGCGGAAGTCGCTGGAGGAGAAGCAGGACTCGCGCAGGGCGATCAGCCCCGCCTGCTGCTGCTCGGTCAGGACCGGGCACTGGGTGAGCAGGTCGATCGCGTGTTTGTTGCCCCTCGTCGATAGCGGCGCGTTGGCGGCGACCGCCGCCGCCAGCTCGACCGCCGCCGGCTCCAGCTCCTCGTCGCCGACCACCTCATGCACCAGGCCGAATTGCTCGGCGCGCGCCGCCGTCATGTTGCGACCTGTCAGGAAGAGGTCCTTGGTTCGTGCCTGGCCGATCGTGTCGATGAACTTGCGCAGACCCGTGTGGCCGTAGATGAGGCCGAGCTTGGCGGGCGGCATCCCCAGCTTCGCCCCGGCGGCGCATATGCGCAGGTCGCAGGTGATCGCCAGCTCCAGCCCGCCGCCCAGGCAGTGGCCGTTGATCGCGGCCAGCGTGGGCCAGGGATGCGCCGCGAGGGCCTCCATCGCTGCGTGGAACGGGTGGGCAACGAGCGCCTCGGCGTCGCGCTCGAAGCTCTCGGACGGGATCGAGGCGATGTCGTATCCGGCGGAGAAGACCGGCGCCGCGCCGGTCAGCACCACACAGCGGGTCTCGATCCCCTGGTCGAGTCGCGGCAGCGTCTCCGCCAGGGCGTCGAGGATCTCGTGGTCGAGCGCGTTGCGGCGCTCGGGGTTGGAGATGCGGATCCGGACGACGGCCTCGGCAGGCGAGTCGAGGATCAGCTTGCCGCCTGCGAGCCGTTCGTTCACGTTGCGCCTATTCGAGCACCACGAGGACGTCGCCTTCGCTGACGGCCTGACCCTCTTCGCAGCGGATCTCCTTCACCGTGCCGTCGTCCTCGGTCTCGACCGGAATCTCCATCTTCATCGACTCGAGGATGACGACCGTGTCTCCATCTGAGACACGGTCCCCCACCGCGACCTCGATTTTCCACACGTTGCCGGTGATATGCGCCTCGATGTCCGCCATGGGCGGGGACAATAGCCGCCATGAAGGACCCGCTCGCGGTGATAGTCGCAGCGCGCAACGAGGCCGATCGAGTGGAGGAGACGGTCGCGGCGCTGCGCGGAGTCTTCCCCGCTGCGGCGATCTGGGTCGCCGACGACGCATCGACCGACGGCACTGCCGAGGCTGCGATGGCGGCGGGGGCGCAGGTGGTCAGCCGCGGTCGTCCGCATGGCAAGGGGGCCAACGTGACAGCGGCGGCGGAGGCGGCGCTGAGCGCCGCGCCGGCGCCGCGCCTGGTCCTTCTCTGCGACGCTGACCTCGGGGCATCGGCGGCACGGCTCTCTCCGTTGCTCGAGGCGGTCGAGGAAGGCCGCTGCGACCTCGCCGTCGCCGCCTTCTCACGCCGGACCGGGGGCGGCTTCGGAGTGGCGCTCGGCTTTGCGGGCTGGGCGATCCGCCGCCTGTGCGACGCCGAGACGAGGGCGCCGATCTCCGGGCAGCGGGCGATGCGCGTCGAGGTACTGCGCGCCACCCTCCCCTTCGCCCGCGGCTACGGCATGGAGATCGGGATGACGGTCGACGCGGTCCGCGCGGGCTTCAGGCTCGGCGAGTATGAGCTCGATCTCGAGCATCGCGCGACCGGCCGCACCATCCCCGGGTTCGTCCACCGTGCCCACCAGCTGCGCGACTTCGCGCGCGCCTACCTGGCTCGCCGCCGAGGGCTGTAGTGCCAGTTGGGGGCTCGGTGTTTCGCGTGGGGTGGGGCTTCTATGCAAATGGCCGAGCCTGTCCCCAGGCTTCGTCCGAGGCGCGTTCGAGCGACCCGGAAGCCGCCAGCAGCGTCGCCTCGTCGTTTTCGGGGCCCAGCAGCTGAGCGCCGATCGGCAGCCCGGCAGCCGTCAGCCCCGCCGGGACGCTGATCGCCGGCCAACCGACGACGTTCCAGGCGAAGGCGAACGGGCAGGTGGTGGATGCCGTGGTGCTGGTGGCCCAGTAACCCCGATCGGCGAGGGCGCCAATCCTGGGCGGAGGCTTTGCGGTGGTCGGGGTGAGGACCAGGTCGAAGCGGTCGAAGATTCGGCCGACGTGGCGGCGCAGGGCGGGCTCTGCGGCGCGCGCCATGCGCAGCGGCGGGCCGGCGAGCAGCCTTCCCATTCTGGCGTGGACACGGGTGCGGGGCTCGAGCGTGGAGCGGTCATTCACGTTGGCGCGCAGCCAGGCGTCGACCCCGGCCATGCCGCGCGGGATCAGCGCCGCTCCGACCAGGCCGTAGTCGGGGTCGGCGGGCTCGACCTCGTGGCCGAGCCCGGCAAGGCGCTCGGCGACCTCTTCGACAGCACGGCGATGCTCGTCGTCGAGCTCGTTCGCCACCCCGAACGGAGTGGCGAAGGAGAGCGCGATGCGCAGGCGTCGAGGCTCCCGGCCGACAGCCTCGGAGAATGGTTCGGCTGGAGTGGGGGGTACGTGAAGATCGGCCGGGGCGTTGCCCTGAATCGCATCGAGGAGGAGCGCGGCGTCGGCGACGCTGCGGGCCAGCGGCCCATAGCAACTGAGGCCGTTGAAGGCCTCCGGGTCGGGCCAGGTCGACACACGCCCACGCTGCGGCTTGAGGCCGACCAACCCGGTCCAGGCGGCAGGGACGCGGATCGAGCCGGCCCCGTCGGAGCCGACCGCTGCTGCGACGAGGCCGGCCGCGACCGCCGCGGCAGCGCCGCCGCTGGAGCCGCCGGGGGTGTGGTCTGTATGCCATGGATTGCGCGTGTCGCCATGGGTTGGCGTCTCGGTGAAATGCCACTGGCCGACCTCGGGAGCGTGGGTCTTGCCGACCACGATCGCGCCCGCCTCGCGCAGGCGCCTCACCGCCTCGGCGTCGCGCTCGGCGGGCGGGTGCTCACCCCCGCAGCCGAAGGGCGTCGTGTGGCCCGCCAGGTCGACGTCGTCCTTGATCGCAACCGGCACGCCGAGCAGCGGCGCGCCTTCGCCGGAGGCGAGGCGGCGATCTGCCGCATCGGCCTCGGCGAGTGCCTGCTCGGAGCGAATGATCCGGAAGGCGTTCAGCGTGGGCTGGGCCGCCGCAGTTCGCTGCAGGGACAGCTCGACCAGCTCGCGTGAGGAGACCTCGCCGGCTTGGAGTAGCAGCACCTGCTCCACCAGGCCGGCGAAGGCCAACTCGTCCATCCCGTCGTCACCTGGCTCGCGAGCGATCTGGGTGGGATTGGTCGGCACGGCTCCTCCTCACAAGTGTTCGTTCGAACGAACGATAGGCGCTATGGGTATTCTGCCGCACCTTGGCCACCCCCGCGCCCGCCGACACCCGTGAGCGCATCCTCCGGGCGACGATCGAGTTGATCGGCCGCGAGGGAGTCTCCGCGATCACCAACCGCCGCGTCGCCACTGCGGCGGGCGTCTCGCTCGGTTCCCTCACCTACCACTTCCCCAGCCAGGTCGATCTTCTGCGTGAGAGCCTTCTGCTCTTCGTCGGAGAGGAGGTGGCGCGACTCGAGGAAATAGCCGCCGACCTTCGTCGCCGTCACCCCAGCGTCGAGCAGGTCGCCGCCGAAGTGGAGCGAATAGTCCGGGAATCGGGCAATCGGATCCAGCAGCTCGCCGAGACCGAGCTCCATCTTCGAGCCGCTCGCGACCCCGCTCTGCAGGAGGCCTCGCTGAGCTGCTTCGAGGCATACGAGGGGGTCGCGGCTGTGGCCCTGGAGATGCTCGGAGTGCCTGACCCCGAGCGGCACGCCCGCTCGATCGTTGCCCTGATGTACGGGCTGGCCTTGCGTCGGCTCGGCACCGGAAGCGACGACACAGCCGGCATCGCAGACTCTCTGATGACGATCGTTCGGGGGGCGTCGCGGTGATCCTCGCCATCGACCAGGGGACGACCGGGACGACCTGCCTCGTCTTCGACGCCGGGGGGCAGATCGCCGGCCGGGCCTACTCCGAGTTCGAGCAGCACTTCCCGCAGCCGGGGTGGGTGGAGCACGACGCGTCGGAGATCTGGGAGGTGACGCGGCGGGTCGCAGGTGAGGCGATCGCCGGCGCGGGGATCCAAGGGGCCGAATTGGACGGGATCGGGATCGCCAACCAGCGCGAGACGGTGGTCGCCTGGGACCCGTCGACGGCGGAGCCCATATGTAGGGCGCTTGTCTGGCAGGACCGGCGCACAGCCGAGCGCTGCGACGCGCTGCGCGCGGCGGGGCACGAAGCCCTGATCAGGGAGCGCACCGGCCTGGTCATCGACCCCTACTTCTCGGGGACGAAGATCGAGTGGATGCTGGGCAACGTCGAGGGGATCGAGCGCGCCGTCTTCGGCACGATCGACTCCTGGCTCCTCTTCAAGCTGACCGGCCGCCACGCGACCGACCACACGAACGCCTCGCGGACGATGCTTTTCGACATCCGCCGGCTCACCTGGGACGAGGAGCTGTGCGCGCTGCTCGGGATCGACCCGGCGCGGCTCCCGCCGGCGCTTCCCTCTGCCCACGTGTACGGCACGACCTCGGAGTTCGGCGGCGAGGTGCCGGTTGCGGGGATTGCAGGCGACCAGCAGGCGGCGCTGTTCGGCCAGGCATGCCACCGCGCCGGGATGGCGAAGAACACCTACGGAACCGGCAGCTTCGTCCTCCTCCACACCGGTGAAGCGGCGCCGGCGCCCAGCGAGGGCCTGTTGACCACGATCGCCTGCGGGGCGGAGGGTGGGAGCGCCTATGCCCTGGAGGCGGCGATCTTCGTCACCGGCGCCGCGGTGCAGTGGCTTCGCGACGGGCTGGAAATCGTCGACGAGGCTGCCGAGACCGAGGCGATGGCCGCCTCGCTGACCGGCAACGACGGTGTCTATTTTGTGCCGGCGCTGACCGGGCTCGGCTCCCCCTACTGGGACCCGTACGCGCGGGGGACGATCGTCGGGCTGACCCGAGGGACGCGGCGTGAGCATCTGGCCCGGGCCGCGCTTGAGGCGATCGCGTACCAGACGGTCGACGCCGTGCGTGCTCAAGAGGCGGCGGCGGGGGCGCCGCTCGAGGTGTTGAAGGCCGATGGCGGCGCGGTTGCCAACCGCTGGTTGATGCAGTTCCAGGCGGACGTGCTGGGGGCGCCGGTTGTCGTACCCGAGATAGCCGAGACGACGGCGCTCGGCGCCGCCTACCTGGCCGGCATCGGAACCGGGCGCTGGAGTGCGGAGGAGGTCGGGCGGATGTGGCGCGAGGCCGCTCGCTACGAGCCGCAGATGGGCGCAGATGAGCGCGAGTCGCTGCTCGCCGAATGGCGCCGCGCGGTCGAGCGTTCGCGGGGTTGGGTCGGCGCCGGCGCCGAGTCCGCGTAACCCCCCCCGCCCGCGAGGGTAGGCACCTGCGGCGGCCGAGGCCGCCGTCTCGTCATGGCGGAGATGAAGCCACAGGTCTACAGGGACCCGCGCCCCGCGGAGTACTTCGACCAGTTCCACGCGGCGGCGCGCAGAGGGGTCGGCTGGACCTACTCCTTCGTCCGTTTTCTCGTCCGCGTGCCGACGATCGTGATCTACAGGCTGCGGGCGATCGGGGTCGAGAACGTCCCGCGCTCGGGCCCGCTCGTCCTCGCCCCCAACCACCTCAGCCAGATGGACCACTTCTTCACCGGCGCATACCTGAGGCGCAAGATCCGCTTCATGGCCAAATCGCAGCTCTTCGGCCCGCCGGTCCTCACCTATGTCTGGAAGCACGGCGGCGTCTTCCCGGTCCGGCGCGGCCACCGCGACGAGGAGGCCTTCAAGACCGCCTACACGATCCTCGACCAGGGCGGGATGTTGCTGGTCTACGCCGAGGGAGGGCGATCGCGAAGCGGCCGGCTCGGCGAGGCCAAGCCGGGGATCGGCCGGATCGCGCTGGAGTCCGGGGCGCCGATCGTCCCGGTCGCGATCCACGGCTCGGCGAAGGTGCGGAAATGGAAGAGGCTGCGCTTTCCGAAGGTCACGGTCCAGTTCGGCGAGCCGCTCACCTTCCCGGTCGAGCAGGGGCCAAGCCGCGAGCGGCAGCTGGAGGTTGCGACAGTGGTCTTCGACCGGGTGCGGGAGATGTATGAGGGGCTGTCTACTCGTAGCGCTGGTCGAGCTTCTCGTAGAACTCCGGGTCATGGCCCGGAGTGATCACCGCGTGCGGGAATTCGCGGTGGAAGAGCCTCAGCTCCTGAAGTGAGCGGCGGAGGTTGTGAGCGTCGGAGGGCCGGGGCGGCAGCGGCGCCTCGCCCTCGAGCTGACGGTAGGTGTACATCGCGTCGCCGCCGATGACGAAGTCGCGCTCCTTCAGCCGGGCGATCACTGAGATGTGGCCGGCGCTGTGGCCGGGGGTCGAGGCGAGGCGGACCGAGCCGTCGCCGAAGAGGTCGAAGGTGCGGCCGAAGGTCGCATATGAGTCGATCCCGCTGCGGTCGAAGTCGATGGTGCGATAGTCGAAGGCGTAGTCGATGTGGGTGCGGCGATAGCCGTTGAGCAGGGGGCCGGCCCCGGTCGTGGCCGCAGCCCACTCGGTCTCGCTGACGACGAACGTGGACTGCGGAAACTCCGAGATCGCCGAGGTGTGGTCGATGTGCATGTGGGTCATGACCACGACCGGGATCTCGCCGGGGTCGAGGCCGCGCTTGCGGAGCTGCGCGGGAACGTCTTCGCCGGGCTCCAGCGCCGGGTGGCCGAGGCGGGCGCCGAGGCGGCCGAAGTTCTCCTCGGCGTCGGTGGCGATCGAAGGGTGCAGGCCGGTGTCGACGAGGATCGCCCCGGCGCCGGGGTGGCGGATGAGGAAGGCGGGGATGGGGATCGTCATCGCGGGCTGGCCGGTGAGCAGCGCCCGCAACAGCTTCAGCTTGAGGAAGCGCCCTCCGGGGCTCTCCATCAAAGAGCGCGACCAGGTGACGTGCCCGGCGACGATCGGCTCGATCGCGACGGTGGCGCCCTGGCTCCCTCCGGCAAGCGGCTCGTGCAGCGGTTTCGCCTCGACATGCACCTTCATCGCCGAGTCACATTACCTGGGACGAGGTCGCCTATAGGCTTGCTCCGCCGATGGACGAGAACTCCCGTTCGCGCATCTTCATACCCGGCCTGCTCGACGGCCTGGTCTGCGTCGTCTCCGGCGCGGGCAGCGGGCTGGGGCGGGAGACGGCGCTGGAGCTGATCCGCCTTGGGGCGGTCGTCGTCGGTTGTGGGCGGCGCGAGGAGCCGCTGGCCGAGACCGCGGCGCTCGCCGCGGAGCTGCCCGGCTCCTTCGAGCGCGAGGCGATGGACATCCGCGACGAGGAGGCGGTCGAGCGCCTCTTCGACGGCGTGCTCGACCGGCACGATCGCCTCGACGTGCTGGTCAACAACGCCGGCGGCCAGTTCATGAGCCCGGCAGAGGCGATCACGCCGAAGGGCTTCCGCACCGTGATCGATCTCAACGTGCAGGGGACCTGGCTGATGACCCACGCCGCGGCGACCAAGGCCTTCATCCCGCAGGGCGGGGGCAAGGTGCTCAGCGTCACCCTCTCCCCCCACAACGGGATGCCGGGGATGGTGCACTCTGGTGCGGCGCGTGCCGCGGTCGAGAACATGATGCGGACTCTGGCGATCGAGTGGTCGCGCTTCGGGATCAAGCTCTGCGCGCTTGCGGCGGGCCAGTTCGGCACCGAGACGCTGCGCACCAAGTACCCGGCGGTCGTCGTCGACAACATCGAGCGCTCGGTGCCGTTGGGTCGGGTCGGAGAGCCGCAGGAGATGGCCTGGCTCGTCGCCTACCTCGCCTCGTCTGCCGGCGACTTCTTCTCCGGGACGACGATCACCATCGACGGCGCTCGGGACGACTGGGCAGGCCCCTGGCCGCCCGCCGCGATCGCCACCGACAGCGGCGAGCCGGTCGCCGAGGAGCGGCGTTAACGGGGCTCGAGGACCACGAGGGGGATCTCGCGTCCCCTGCTCCGCGCCTGGTAGTCCTCATAGCCGTGATAGGCCTTGACCGCCTTCGGCCAGAGGCGCTCTCGCTCCTGCGGGTTGGCGACGCGGGCGTGGACCCGGCGGTGCTCTGAGCCGATCTGCACCGTCGTGTCCGGGTTGGCCATCAGGTTGTGGTACCAGGCGGGGTGTTTGGGGAAGCCGCCTTTGGAGGCGACGACGACCACATCGTCGCCGTCGCGGATGTAGAGCAGGGGAGAGGTGCGCTTGGCGCCGCTCTTGGCGCCGACGTGGTCGAGCAGGAGCATCCGGCCGCCCACCCCCGGGATCGTGTGCCCGAGGCGCCCGCCGGTGTTGCGGTAGAGGAAGGTGTGAACGCCCATGAAGCGTCGGAGGGCAGGCCAGACCTGGTCCGCCACATCGAGGTAGCGGGGCGCCGACCTGCCCTCTGTCGCTTGGGTTCTCAGGTGTACATCCCTCCGAACTGGCCGCCTGTGACGTTGAGGATCTGGCCGTGCACGTAGTTGGCGTGCGGGGAAGCCAGGAAGAGGACCGGGCCGGCGGCCTCCTCGGGCTGGGCCGGGCGGCCCAGCGGGATGATCGCCGAGGCCATCGCCCGCATCTGCTCGGGGATGCCGAGCTCGATCTTCTCGCCGGTCGGAGAGGTCATCTCGCCGCCGGACTCCTTGGCCGCGGTGAGGCGCGTCTCGACGAAGCCGAAGGCGACGGCGTTGACGTTGACCTTGAACTGCCCCCACTCCTTGGCCAGCGTCTTGGTCAGGCCGACCACGCCCGCCTTGGCGGCGGAGTAGTTGGCCTGGCCCGCGTTGCCCATCGTCCCCGAGATCGAGGAGACGTTGATCAGCTTGCGGAAGACCTCCTTGCCCTCGTTGCGCTCCGCCTTGGCGGCCTCGCGCCAGTGCGGGGCGAGCGCGCGGGTGATGCGGAAGGGGACGATCGTGTGGATGTCGAGCATCGCCTGGAACTGCTCGTCGCTCATCCGGTGCACGACGCCGTCCCAGGTGTAGCCGGCGTTGTTGACGACGATGTCGACGGCGCCGAACGCCTCGACCGCGGCGGCGACCAGTTGGTCGGGCGCGTCGGCCTTGGTCAGGTCACCGGCATGGACGGCGGTCTCGCCGTCGATCTCGCCCGCCGCCTGCTCGGCGACGTCGGCGTCGAGGTCGTTGATCAGGACCTTTGCGCCCTCGCTGGCGAACAGTTCGGCCGTGGCTCGGCCGATCCCACGCGCCGACCCCGTCACGATCGCCGCTTTCCCGTCAAGGATTCCCATCAGTCTGCGTTCTCCTTCTGGATTCGGAAAAAGTCGGCCGGGAGGGTATAGGGATTGCGCCGGCCCTGGTTGACCGGCCAGTCGGCTCGGGCGGAGAGGTCGGGGCCGGCGCGCTCTACGGAGCCGGTGGCGGCTGGTCCTGACGCTGCTCGGGAAGGGGCGGCGGCATCTGATTGGAGGGCGCCGGAGGCGCCGGCTCGCCCGGGATCGCATCCGCCTCGGACTGCCAAAGGGAGTTGAGCGAAGACTGAAGGTAGGCCCAGAGGCCCGGCGCGATCAGCAGATAGAGGATGAGCGCGATCCAGCCGTTGACCGGCTCGTGGCCGCCGATGCGGGCGGCGCCCTGAACGCGCTTGGTCCCCCGCCAGTAGGTGATCAGGGCGGGGACGATGATCAGGCCGCCGGGGAAGAGGGCGAGCACCGAATTGGTCGGGTTCTGGCCCAGGTCGTAGCCCCTTGCCTCGCCGTAGTCGCGCAGCTCCCGGTTGACCCGGTACCACCAGACGAGGTGGTAGATGCCGAGGGTGATCAGGGGCAGGAGGGCGGCAGCCCAAGGGCTTCGGATCTTGACCTTCTCCTGACTGC
This sequence comes from uncultured Solirubrobacterales bacterium, assembly GCA_963838035.1. Lineage (GTDB taxonomy): Bacteria > Actinomycetota > Thermoleophilia > Solirubrobacterales > 70-9 > CAVVNN01. The sequence goes on along the minus strand of CAWIPM010000005.1, from coordinate 204,741 downwards.
CACGAATCTGCATTTCGTAGGCCATCTGGATCTCTCGTTCTCCCCGCCTGTCGGTTGAGGGGACCCTACTCGACCGCCGGGGGGCTGCCAGCGCTTAGGCTTCTCGGCGGTGAACGGGGACCTGGCCAGCATCTTCTTCCTCTCGCTGCTGGCGATGTTCAACCCGACGCTGCTGGCGGCGGTCACCGTGATGCTGCTGCTGCCGGACACGAAGCGGCTGATGCTCGGCTACCTGCTCGGCGCCTACTTGACGAGCATCTCGCTCGGCCTCCTGATCGTCTTCACCCTGGACGAATCGGGCTCGGTCGAAGCCGCCAAGAGCACACTCAGCCCCGCCGAGGACATCGTCGTCGGCCTGCTGGCTCTGCTGATCGCCTTTGTCCTGGGGACCGGGCGAGACGCGCCGCTGCAGGAGCGCCGCCGGCGCAAGAAGGCGAAGAAGGGAGACGCGGAGGCGAAGGAGTCGTGGCCGGTGCGAATGCTCGGGCGAGGGTCGGCCCGGGTCACGTTCGCGGTTGGCGTCGTCCTCAGCTTCCCCGGCGTCTCCTACCTCACGGCCCTTCACCGGATGGCCGATCTCGACGCGGGGGTCGCGGCGGCGGTGCTGCTGGTGGTCGGCTTCTGCCTGATGCAGCAGATGCTGCTCGAGCTGCCGCTGCTCGGCTACGCGATCGCTCCCGAGTGGACCCAGGACGCGGTCGTCCGCTTTCGGGCCTGGCTGGAGCGCAACGGCCATCGGGCCGCTGTGATCGGCGCGGCGGTGGTCGGCGTGCTCCTCGTCGTCCGCGGCATTGCCGGTCTGCTGGGATAAGTCTCGGCGCACCATTAGGTGTGCTTTAGGTTTCGCGGCTAGCTTCGCGCCAGTCTTGCCCACTGGACGCGTGCTCAAGATCTCGATTCTTTCCGTCGGCGCTTTCGGGCTGCTCCTCGCCGGTCTGGCCTTCGCCTCGGCTCCGCTGCCGAAGCCGGCGAAGGCCTACTCGACCGGCCACATAAGGCACGGAGTGAGCCTCACGCTCGTAACCGGCCCGTCCAGCGGCAGGGTGATCGAACCGGGTGGGGCTGCAGTTGGGAGCCAGTTCGCGCTCAGCGGCGGGGCCGTTCTCTGTAAGAAGGCGAAGAAGGGCCCCGGCTTCCACGAAGTGCCGTTCGCGGTCTTCGGCTTCCCGGGCGCGAGGCTGAAGCTCTCTCACGGTGAGTACGGCTTCTCCAAGTCGTTCAAGACGCCGGAAACCTCCGTGCTCGGCAGCACGGCGAAACCCTTCACGCTGAAGGTGAAGATCAAGGCGGTTGTCGCAAGCCCGAACGCGATCAAGGGAACCGTGAAGCCGAGGGGCGGGCCCTGCACTTCGAAGAAGCCGCTGAAGTTCACCGCCAAGCTCGACCCCAAGCTCCCGGTCGCCCCGGGTCAGTAGGGCGACTCGTCGAGGCCCTTGGCCTTTCCGAGGGTCAAGGACGCGCCGTCCTCAGCCTCTCTAAGATCCGCTCGGATGGGAGGCTCTCCGCGCGGCGCGTTGCTGGCGATCCTTGTTCTTGGGGCCCTTGCGCTTCTGGCGGCGCCCACTCCTGCCTCGCCGGCCGGGAGCATCGTGATCCATGGCGCCAACTCGGGCTCACACCTGCAGCTGACCTCGAGTGGGTCGAATGTCGTGGTGCGCGGCTACATGGCCCGCACCCAGCCGACCGGGTGCCGCTTCACGCGCGTGCGCACGGTCGCAGTCTGCCCGCTGGCGGGGGTCGCCGCGATCGAATTGGACATGGGCCCGTCGGGAGACCTGGTCGAAGTGCTCGACCGCCTGCCGATACCGCTCACCGCCTACCTTGGAACCGGGCAAGACAAGCTGATCGGCAACGGCGAGCCCGACACCTGCTATCCGCAGGGGACGAGGCGCAACCGCTGCGTCGGCGGCGGCGGCGACGATACTTGCGTCTCCGGGCCGAAGAACACCGACTGCGTCGGCGGCCCGGGCAACGACGTCTGCAAGATGGGCGCCGGCAGCGACGGCTGCTGGGGGGGACCCGGGAACGACGTCTGCTACATGGGCCCTGGCGAGGACGGCTGCCATGGCGAAGCCGGCAACGATCGTCTCTACGGCGGCCCCGCACCCGACCAGCTCTACGGCGGCCCCGGCTTCGACTACTGCGACGGAGGCCCGGGTGTTGGCCGCTCGCACGAATGCGAGGCCGGCCCCGGCCACTGAAGCTAATCGATGAGGATCAGGAGCACCGTCAACAGCCCGAGCGCCACGCCGCCCGCCGCCAGGGCACGGTGCGCATAGCGCGGCGAATCGGGGAAGCGCCCATCGGCCAGCGCTCGTTCCACGGCGGCCCGGCGGCGGGTGCCGTAGGCGATCACCGCGATCCCGTAGAGCGCGAAGCAGACCCCCGCCACGACATAGGGCCAGCGCGCCGAGCTTCGGTCGAGCCCGGGGATGACCCGGCCCACCGCCAGCGCAACCGCGAGCGCGGTCAGCCCGGTGCGCCACCAGGCCAGCTCCGTGCGTTCGCTGGCGAGGCGGGTTCGTCGCGTGGCATCGATCGTCTCGTTCATCTGAGCCTGCCCACGCCGGCCAGGTACTCGTCGAGCTCCTTGCTCTTCTGAGTGTCCTCATAGACCTCGTATTCGCGCAGTAGGCCCCAGGCGATGCGGCCCCAGATGACGTAGCGGTTCTCGTAGACGCGCTCTCCCTCCGGGGAGTCGAGGAAGTCGTGCCCGCGAACGCAGATCGTCTGGTTCCAGGGAAAGCCCTTGAGGAGCACCTCGTCGGGGTAGATCTGGATGCCCACGTCGGCGAACCTCTGCAGCCAGGGCTCCAGTTTCTCCTTCCCCTCCAGCTCGGTCGCCCAGGAGCTGTCGCCGGGAAAGCGGAACCTGACGTCCTCGGCGTCCATCCTCAGGGTGGGTCCGAGATCCCCCTCTCGAGCCCTCGCCATGTTGCGGGCGATCATCCTCTTGGCCAGCCAGGACAGCATCGGCGCCCCCTCTGCCGTTGATCGGTCCCGGGGAACCTAGCGCGATGCTCCCGGCGCGGCCCCTAGCACCGGCCCAGCCGCCGCAGCTTGCGGCGGTAGACCTGCATCGAGGCGTGCTTCCAGTCACCGTGGGTCTGGTGCCGCAGGCTCGGCACCAGCTCGCGGTGGTAGGGGGAGCTGAGGCTCTCGTTGTGGCCGATCACGTTGGCCAACTTGATCTGGAAGCGGCATCGCAGGTACTGCGTCAGCCGCAGGGAGGCGCGCATCTGACGTCTGTCGCCGAGCACATCGGCGTCGGAGAACCCGGTGTGCTCGATCCCGATCGCGGTCCAGTTGAGGCCGACGGTGTGCCGGCAGCGAGTTCGCAGGTTGACGAGCTGGTAGATGCGGCCGGAGCCGGAGACGACGAAGTGGGCGCAGACGTTGGGCAGCTCGTGCAGCTCGGGGTCGGGCAGGTCCGGGGCGAAGGTGTTGAACACGGCCTGCGCGGTCGAGGCCACCGCGACGTGCTCGACGATCACCCGCGGGTTCCGCAGCCGCCAGGTCCGTTCTCCGTAGTGGCGCTCGGAGTAGGCCGCCATCTGGCGCTTGCGCTTCGGCCCGAAGGGGATCGGCCACTGGGTGATGCGCGGTCGGGGAACGCCCTGCGCTCCTCCGGCCGGTGTCCGGTGCGCCGGGCCGGCGAGGGCTGGGCCGCTCGTCAGGGTTGTCGCCCACACGCAGAGGGCGAATGCGGCTGCGGCGAGAGGTAGCCGGCGGCGCATGGGCTGTTATCGGCGCGCCGCCACGATCGCCGCAAGGTCGCGTCGCCTCAGCAGCGCCACCAGAGTGCCGCCGTCGACGATCGCCAGGCCGCCCTTTCGCAGCCTCACGTCTGCACCGGTGAGGCGGGCGACCTCACCGGAGAAATCGGGCTCGTGGCCGACCAGCAGCACGTTGCCTCGCCCGGCGGAGAGCTCGAGCGCGTCGAACGCTCCGCCGCGCAGCTCAGCCGCGGTCTCCGGCTCGATCCCGAGCGCCTCGCAGGCAAGCCGAGCAGTCTCGGCCGCTCGTACCTTCGGGCTGGTCAGGCAGGCGTCGATCTCGGCCCCGAGCCTGGCCAGAGCCCGGCCGGCAGCCTGCGCTTGCCGTTCCCCCTTCGAGGTCAGCCGCCGCGCCGCGTCGTCCCCCGATCCGTCCTCGGCATCGCCGTGCCGCAGCAGGTAGATCACGAGCTCAGGCTACTCGCCGGCCCCTGTGTCTCCCATCGGGCCGATGCTGCCCGCCCTCCAGCTTGCGCCCGCCCCGAACTTCGGCACCGTCTTCGCCGGATCTCCAATAGTGGCGTCTGTGTTGATGGGCCACAAAGAATCCGAGCCTAACCCCCTTGCGAGGGTGCCAGGCAGGATCTGGAGCGCATCAGTGCAGGTGGCGGAGGGCTCGGGCGAGGATTGAGGCGGCGCGTCGGGAGTTCGCATCGGCGAGGCCTGCGGCACGGTGACGGCTCACCATATGGGCGCGGACGAGGCTTCGCTCGGCGCGGCGCGCGAGGCCACCCTGCTTGTGAAGGAGGCCGACAATCCCGGAGGCGTATCTGCGCGCAGCGCGGTTCTGCCCCTGCGTCCAGTGGCGGCTCCCGGCCACGGCGGCGCCGTCGGCGCGGTTGATCGTCGCGAGCAGCGCCCGGAGCAATCCGCCGACCTGTCCGTAGTTGGAGAGCAGGGCGTTGGTCACCCCGGCACCCCGAACTCGGAGCCGCTTCAGCTTCAGCGGGTGCGGCCGCGCGATCGCCTTGAACCTATGGCTTGGCGGGTCCTTGGCGAGAGCTTCGGCGTCGGCGAGCATCGCCTCGTCGTAGATCAGCTTTGCCTCGAAGGGGACGCAGGCGAACGGGGCTTCCCTGTTGCCCCCAGCGGGGCAGAGCGCGTTGACCTGGGCGTGATCGGTCTTGATCGCGTCCCTGTAGGCGGCGGCCGCCTTTTCCGCGTTTTCCTTCTGCTCTTGCCGCACTTTCACCGGATCGGGCAGGCAGTCGCCTGAGCAGGTGGCGGAGAAGTGCCATTCATCATCGACCGTGCTCTTTGTCGATCCCGATTCCTCCACCGTGTGCTTGCGCAGGACCGGCGCGATCGGGACCCCGGAGAGGCGCATGTGATCTCCGCCGACAGCGGTGAGCGAGTCGGTAAGCCGGGTCGAAGTGGTGCCGAAGGCCGTGTAGTGGGCGCCGCAGTCGGTTTCTTCGTTGGACTCCTGCGCGGCCAGTGTGAGATGCAGGGAAGCGGCGCCGTCGTGGAAGTAGCCGCCAACGCCGACATCGAACTGCGGTGCCGTGATCGTCGGGTCGCAGGAGAAGGGGCCTTCCTTTCCGTTCACGCCTTCCAGGTGCCAGGTCGCCTGTTCGTAGGTTCCGAAGCTGTGTGGGTGAAGTTGCCGTTCTTTGTGAGCACCAGGGTAATTCGATCTTGCCCTTGTAGGTCTGTGCGTCGTCGAAGGTGACGCGGGTGCTCGGATCGGAGCTTTCGTCGTCGCTGTGACGGGTTTGGACGCGGCCGCCCTGGGCCTTCACCTTCCAGATCGTGGTCGCTGCGGTTGCAGGCACCGGACTCAGGGCGAAAGCGACGAGCATCCCGACGCCCAACGCACCGGAACGGAACCGTGCTTTCATGGTCTCGCATCTAACCACCGCGCGGCGTGGATCGCAACCAGCGCCCGAGGCCATCACGAAGCGGAGCGAAGGACGGCCTGTTCCAAGGCTCGACTCGGTGGGGGCCGGACATCGTGGCGACACTCACTCGCTCACGGCGTCGAACATCGACCTTACCGGCTTGCGACTCCTGCGCGGCCGCCCTGACGACGACGCGCTCCCGTTCCCGAACGGCTCCGGGGGAATCTGGAACGATCCGGCATGGCAGGCCTGGCACCGAGGATCAGATCGCCCAGGCGGCGCGATGTGTCCGCAAATCCCTACAGCCCCATCAGCTTGCCGAGGATCTCCTTCATCACCTCGTCGGTGCCGCCGCCGATCGGCGAACCGCCGGTTGAAGCGGCTTGTAATCGACGCCAGCGCGCTGGTGTCGGGAATCACGGGCTCGCGCAGCGAGAACCCGCCTTGCCAGATCTATGACGCGGTTTCGGAGATGAGCGTCGAGGCGATTATCTGCCCCCGCCTGCTGGCCGAGGTCAAGCGTGTGCTGCGAAAGCCTTACTTCCGTGAACTGATTCCCGAATCCTGTCGCCGGCGGGGCACCGGTAGGGTCGGCTCACTGTCATCGTCGGCCCACGGTCGGCGGCTGGCGTCCGACCGGGCCGGTTGGTTCTCGGGAAGGCGACGGGCTGACTCTTAGGCTTCGCTGTCGACCCGAAGGTCTGACCATCCATGCGTTGTGTCGCCCGCCGGCACCCGAGGATCCCCGGCTTGACTTGATAGGAGCGTGGCTTCGCCCCAAGTGAGGTTTGTCAGCCGGAGGTCCGTCCGAAGGCAACGACCAATCGAAGGGACAGGCCAGATGATCGTGATCGGAACGGACACCCACAAGCAGAGCCACACCTGCGGTGCCGTATTTGCGGGAACCGGCCAGTTTGCCGGCGAGCTGACCGCCTCAGCCAGAGAGGCCGGCTTTCGCCGAGCTCCTCGACTGGGGGCGCGACCTCGACGAAGAGCGGATCTGGGCGATCGAGGACTGCCGCCACGTCTCCGGCTCCGCTGGAGCGCTTCCTGGTGGCCACTGGCGAGCGAGTGGTCCGCGTCCCCCCGAAGCTGATGGGCCAAAGTCGCCGCGGCGAACGCGCCGCGGGCAAGTCCGATCCGATCGACGCCCTGGCGGTCGCCAGGGCCGCGTTGCGCGAGGGGCCCGAGAACCTGCCCGCCGCTCATCTCGACGAGGACGGCCCTGCAGATGAAGCTCCTGCTCGACCACCGCGAGGATCTCGTCAAAGCTCGCTCTGAAGACCAGTGCCGGCTGCGCTGGCACCTGCACGACCTCTGGCCCGAGCTGGAGCTGCCGGCCGGTTGCCTTTGACCGCGCTCGTCTGGCTCGATCGGGTCGCTCGCAAGCTCGCCCGCGCCGAGCAGGGCACGCGGGTCCGGCGATCGCCCGCGAGTTGGTCTGCTCGAGATCCGCCGTCGCACCCGCCGGGTCATCGGAGCTCGAGCGCGAGCTCGGTGCCCTGGTCAAAGCCCAGGCCCCCGCAGCTGCTCGACGCTCGAGGGCTGCGGCGCCCTCACCCGCGGCCAAGCTCCTTGCCGAGACCGCCGGAGCCAAGCGCCTTGCCTCCGACGCCAAGTTCGCCCGCCTCGCCGGCGTCGCCCCGATCCCCGCCTCCTCGGGCAACCGCATCCGCCACCGCCTCGACCGTGGCGGCAACCGCCAGCTCAACTGCGCCCTTCACCGCATTGCCGTGACCCAGGGCCGCGTCCATCCGCCCCGGCCCGCGACTATCTCGCCAAAAAGCAAGCCGAGGGCAAGTCCAGGATCGAAGCCATACGCTGCCTCAAGCGCCACCTGGCGCGCAAAGTCTGGCGGCTTTTGATCGATTCTGAAATTGATAGATCCGATGACCACCATCGACACTCAGAGAGGCTCGCTGGCCGCCGCAAATTGCGGTAGCGGCTTGACATAGGAGCAACTCGTGGGAGAGGTGAGCCGCGAGCAGGAGATCAGGGACGTTTTCTGCGAGCGCCCGCACGTCGTCATCGTCGGCGCGGGAGCTTCGATCGCGGCAGTTCCTGAGGACAGAAACGGCCGGCGGCTCCCCGACATGCGCGGCCTGGCGAAGTTGCCGGAATCAGCCACCTCTTCGCTAGGCGGAGATCGGCGATGCCGAAAGCGACTTCGAGGCTGCCTACTCGCGCCTACGCGAGGCGGGCGAGCACCCCGAGATCGGCGATCGGATCGATGCTGTGGTGCGTGAGTTCTTCGCCGCCGTGCAGATAGTCGAGGAGCCGACGATCTACGACCACCTCCTGCTCAGTCTGAGACCCAAGGACGTGGTCGCGACCTTCAACTGGGACCCGCTGATCGTGCAAGCCGAGCTGCGCCTGCGCCAGGCTGGTGTCCACCAGCTCCCCCAGGTTGTCTTCCTGCACGGCAACGTTGCGATTGGCGTCTGCCTCGAGCACTCCGAGGCGGGCATGGTCGGCGGCAGGTGCTTCACCTGCCGCGAGCCGCTGGAGCCTTCGCCGCTGCTCTACCCAGTGACCGAAAAGGACTACGAGAGCAACGCCTTCATCGCCCACCGCCTGGCACGGCCTGCGCTGGGGCCTTGAGCACGGGCGGGTCGTCAGTGTCTTCGGCTACAGCGCGCCGGTCTCAGACGTTGCGGCGATCACCGAGTTCAAGCGCGCCTGGGGGACGCCGGAGGAGCGCCAATTCGAGCAGTTCGAGTTCGTCATCCGACCCGGCTCCGACTACGAGGCGGTGCGCGAGCGCTGGGATGAGTTCGTCCACACCCACCATTACGAAACCCACGAGGATTTCTTCGACTCCTGGCTCGCCAATCACCCGCGCCGCAGCGGCGAGGCCTATTACCGTCAGTACATCGAGGCGAACTTCATCGACGTCAACCCGCCCCCGCGCGACCTCGGCCTGGAGGCGACGATTGACTGGTACCGGGAGCTCATTGAGTTCGAGCGCGAGAAGGAACCTATCTAGCCGATGGGTCTCGATTTCTCCAGCGCCCGCTCCCAGCTGGCCCAATGGGAGGGACGGCGGGTTTCGGTCGCTGTCGACCGTCGGCGCCTAAGGAGCGGCTTCAATCCGATGGTCGTCTTGCGGGGAGAGCTCGGCGCGAGCCGCTGGGCGCCGCAGGCGGGTCAGGAGCCCGACATTCAGAACATCCCAAACGAGGAGCTGGCTCCCGAGCGGCGAACGCACGCACTCTTCTACCCGGTCGGGGTGGGAGAGCTGGAGCCGTTCGGGGTGCACGGGGTGCCGGGCTTCTACATCAGCCAGCCCGAGTTCGACGATGCCCGCATGGAGAGTCGCGGCTTTCTGATCATCAGCGGCCGTGACCTCGAGATCCAGGTCGAGCTGATCGGCGAAGAAACCGACTGAGCAGCGAGGCCTGCGTCCGCAACTCTGCGATTTCGGCCGCCGTTTTCAGTTGCACTGGCGCCTATCCTGGATGAATGACCAAGAACGTTGAACTTGTCTCGACGCGGCTGAAGGCGGAGCGGTCAGTCGCGATATCCGCGGTCTCGATCCGGTACGGGTCGAGGTTCTCTCTGGGGATCAGCGCTGAGCTGGCCGAGGAGTACTTCGGGCAACCGATGCGGGTCGACTACCGCCGCTTCGTCTCCGAGGTCGTCGCGCGCATGGTCAGCTCTCCCGAGTTGACGGCGGCTGAGGCCGACCGTCTCTCGGAGTCCGTGCGGGCCAGCCTCCGCCTGGCGATCGCCGAAGCAGCCGGGGTCCGCCTGACCTACAGGCGGCTGACCGGAACCATGCTCTCGGGCGATGAGCGGCTCTTCGCAGTGCTTCTCGAAGAGCACCGGCTCCTGCAGCAGTTGATGGTCGAGTGGGGAAAGCGGCTCAGCGCCTCGATTCCCAAATGGGTCAACTCCGTCTTCCCCTCGATTGGGCGCCAGATGGCCGAGCGCCAGGCCGAGCTGATGCGCGCCGCCCGCCCGCAGCTCGGAGAGGCCGCTCGCCTGAGTAGATATACGGCCGAGGTGGCTGCGCGACACCACCAGCGGCTCGAGATTCCCCGGATCGGCAACTCCGAGCAGCTCGACGCGGCCATCAGGCAGGTCACCTCTGCGCACGATCGCAACCAGCGTTCGCTGCAGGCGCTGCTCTCCTCGCCGGCCGTGAAGGCGCTCGAGGAGGCCCAGGGCGATCTTGTGTGGCCGAGCTCGCCGCTGCTCGATCTGATCTATGAGAACCAGGACGCCATCGCCGATGGCTTGGCGCAGGTTCAGCGCAAACTTGCGGGCGCGATTCAACCGATCGCACAGCAGTACACGCGCCGCTACCAGGAGATGATCGAGTCTTGGCAGGCGCCGCTTCAGCGAGCGCTTCAGAACATCGTCAGCTCACCCGGCTACAAGTCGTTTCGCGAGCAGTCCGCCCGGATCGCCACCGAAATTACCCGCGGCATCGGCCGCGGGATCGAGACCTCGCTCCTCGTCTTCGAGGAGAACTGGGCCGAGTTCCATGACTCCCAGAGAAAACACCCGCCGGTGCTCTTCGTCGTCGGCTATTTGCCGAAGAGCCTCGGTCAGCCGCTCGTAAGCACGGTCCGCGAGCGCCACGACGAGAGGCTGATCGGGCTTATCGAGCCAGTGCTCACCAACCCCCAGCTACTCGCCGAACTGAGGATCGCGACCGCGAACGCCGAGCTTCTCTCGCCCATCGCCAAACAACACTTTGCCACCGCCTTCGAAATGCTCGGCGCCTAACGCTTCATCGACGCTTATCCGCCCTTCTATGAGGCATTGCAGGCAGGCTTCACAGCCGCCGCCCGGAGCCGAGGGGTTATCGATCGGCGTAACCACTTCCTAATTGACGTGCCGGCCACCAAGATGAAGAAGACCGAGGACCTGTTGGCCCACCTGCCCCTGCGAACCCGCTACAGGCGCTTCCTGCGCAGCTGGATCTTCGGCGAGACTGGCGACCCCTTCCGCCATGGCGATGTCGAGGATCCGGAGGAGTGCCGGCGCCAGGCGCTGCTCCTGGGATGGCGGCGATCGGCTGGCTCGATGCCTTCGGCACCTGGGAGAGGCGGGACTTCAAGCTCCTGTTGCGCAGCGAGGCCTCGTCTCGTCTTGAGCTCCACGTCAACTCGAGCCGCCTCACGCTCAGGTCGGCTCGGGATCCGTCTGCCTGGCGGAGCACGCTGACTTCGACCCGTGGCGCGACTCCACATGGCACGCGTGGCACCAGTCCGCCTGGAGGCCGGCGCTCGAGGAGGCAGGAGTCGCCTACTGCCGTCCCTATGACCTGCGCCACAGTTTTGTTTCCCTGCTGATTCAGGAAGGCCGCAGCATCATCGACGTCACCTGCCAAGCCCGTCATGCGCTCACGATGACCCTCGAAGCCTACGCCCACATTTTCGACTATTTCGAGGCTTCCTTGCAAATGAGCTTGCTCGAGCTACGAAGGCGAGCTCTCCCCCGACTCGCTGGTGGCCCGGCTCAGGTGTCCGGACTGTGTCCGCCGGTTCGCGCCGGTTGCGCCGATCCTTGAATGTTCGCTCTCGCGTTCGGAGCTTCATTCTCGATGGCTCAACTCACACTAGACTCGCGCCCGTTCTCCGATTCGCATCGCCACCGCCGTCGCATGCAAGCTGATCTGAGCCGAACTCGAGAATCGGCTCTGGGACGCGGCTGACGAGCTGCGCGCGAACACGGAGCTGAAGGCGTCGGAATACGCCTCGCCGGTCCTCGGGCCTGATCTTCCTGCGCTTCGCCGATGCCCGCTTCGAGGCGGCGCGCGACGGATCGAGGCGAAGGGCTCCGCCCGTCGCAAGGTCGGCCCCTCCGACTACCAGGCCGAGGGCCTGATCTACCTGCCCGACGAGGCCCGTTTCGGCTCCCTGCTCGGACCTTCCCGAGGGTGCCGACCTCGGCAAGGCCGTCAACGAAGCGATGCGCCTGGTCGAGAAGCACAACCCGGAGCTTGAAGGGCTTGCTCCCGCGCAGCTACGCGAGCATCCGCGAACGCGACCATCGCCTCGCTGCTCCGTCACATCAGCTGCTACACCAAAGATCTCGAAGGTGACGCCTTCGGGTTGATCTACGAGTACTTCCTGGCGCAAGTTCGCGCTCGCCGAGGGCCAAGGCGCCGGCGAGTTCTTCACGCCGATGTCGATCGTGCGGCTGATCGTCGAGATCATCGAGCCCTTCCACGGTCGGATCTTCGACCCGGCCTGCGGTTCGGGAGGCATGTTCGTGCACTCGGCGCACTTCGTCGAGCGCCATCGCAGCTCGCCCGGCGAGGAGCTCTCGATCTACGGTCAGGAGAAGACCGGCGACACCGTGAAGCTGGCGAAGATGAACCTTGCCGTGCACGGGCTGACCGGCGAGATTCGCGAGGGCAACAGCTACTACGAGGACCCCTTCGAGAGCCTCGGCCGCTTCGACTTCGTGATGGCCAATCCGCCGTTCAACGTCGACCGGATCGACAAGGCGAAGCTCGAAGGCGACCCGCGCTTCCCGGAACTGCCGAAAGCCGACAACGGCAACTACGTCTGGATCCAGCTCTTCGCCGACCGCGCTCGAACGAGCAGCGGGCGGGCCGGGTTCGTGATGGCCAACTCGGCGTCCGACGCCCGCCACAGCGAGGGCGAGATCCGCCGCCGGCTGATCGAGGAGCGGCTCGTCGACGTGATGGTCGCGGTCGGGCCGAACTTCTTCTACTCGGTGACCCTCCCCGTCACGCTCTGGTTCCTCGACCGCGGCAAGCGCGAGACGCACGCGCGCAGACCAGGTCCTCTTCATCGACGCTCGCGAGGTCTTTCGCCAGGTCGACCGCGCCCATCGCGAGTTCACCGAAGAGCAGCTCGAGTTCCTGGCGAACATCGTGCGTCTCTACCGCGGCGAGGAGCCGGAGCTCGCGCACGACGAGAACGCGCTCTTCGCGGAGCGATTCCCCGACGGCGCCTATGCCGACGTGCAACGGGCCTCTGCAAGGTCGCCACGATCGAGGAGATCGAGGCGCAGGGGTGGAGCCTCAACCCGGGCCGCTATGTGGGAACCGAGGTCGAGGAACTCGACGAGGAGGTCTTCGAGGAGAAGCTCGCCGCTGCCCACGCCGAGCTGCGCAGCCTGGGCGCCAGGGCCGGGGAGTTGGAGGAAGGCGTGGACATGGTGCTCAGAAACCTGCTCTCCCGCTGACCCTGAAGACCGCGTTAGGGTCATCCCTTATCTCTAACGTTTAGCACGTTAGACGTTAGAGTCGGGTATGGTGAGCCCCGTGGAGCTCGAGACGCACGCAAAGACCCCGTTCGGCGAGGCGCGCCGCACCCCGGGTCGCCACGGCTACGTGGCCTACTTCCCGGCGACAATACCGCGGACCCTGGCCCTGCCCGCTTCGACCGTGCGCCTGCTCGGCGAGGCCGAGGGGGCGCTGGGCCGGCTCGCGCGGCGTCGGTCGCCTCCTGCCCAACCCCGATCTCCTCATCCGTCCCTACCTGCTGCGCGAGGCGCTCTCCTCAACGCGGATCGAGGGGACGCGGGCGACGCATGGCCGAGGTCTTCGAGGTCGACGCCGGTCGGCGAGCGCCCCGAACGCCGACGTCGAGGAGGTCGTCAACTATGTCGCCGCGATGCGGTGGGGGCTGGCAGCGCCTCGACGAGTTGCCGCTCAGCACGCGCCTGTTGTGCGAGATGCACCGCCGCCTTATGGCCGGCGTACGCGGCCGCGAGCTCGCCCCCGGTGAGCTGCGCACGAGCCAGAACTGGATCGGGGCGCCGGGCTCGACGATCGAGACCGCCCAGTTCGTGCCGCCGCCGCCCGAGGAGCTCCCGGCCCTCCTTGCCGACTGGGAGCGTTTCGCGCACGAGGAGCCCGAGCTGCCGCTGCTGGTGCAGAACGCCCTCCTCCACTCCCAGTTCGAGACGATCCACCCCTTCCTCGACGGCAACGGGCGCCTCGGACGGCTGCTGCTCGTCTTCTTCCTCATCGCCCGCGGCAGGCTCACCGTGCCGCTGCTCTACCTGAGCGCCTACCTCGAGCGCCGGCGCCAGGACTACTACGACTCCCTCCAGGCGATCCGCGAGACGGGCGACCCGATCCCCTGGATCGATCTCTTCCTGACCGCCGTCCAGACCCAGGCCGACGATGCGGTCCAGCGTGCCCAACGGATCATCGCCCTCCGCGAGAGCTACCTCCAGACGGCGGCGACGATGGGAACCCCGAACGCCATCGCCCTCGTCGACCTGATCTGCGAGAACCCGGTGGTCACGACCAGGTCGATCGAGGAGTCGCCTGGACGTGAGCCGCCCCACTGCGCTGCGCCTGCTGAGGCGGATGGAGGAGCAGGGTGTGTTGAACGAGGAGGAGTGCTGGCGTCAGAGGTCAGAGGCGATACGTTGCGCAGGCGCCCTGATGAGAGCGGTGTCTGGCGGCGAGTTGCAATGAGTCAAGCTCGAGCTTGCGTGTCAACCACCGTTGGAGACCTGATCGACCAGGGGCTCGCCAACTTGCGAACAGGTCCGTTCGGCACGCAGTCCAAGGCCTCTGACTACGGCGAGGAGGGCGTTCCGGTGCTCAATGTGCGCAACCTGGCTTTGGCTCCTTCGACCCGCGGACATCGAGTACGCCCCACAGCAGGTGCAGGAGCGCCTCAACGGTCACCTGCTTCGAGCGGGAGACATCGTATTTGGTCGAAAGGGTGCAGTTGATCGCCATGTCTTGATTTCAGAAAACCAGGACCGGATGGATGCAGGAATCGGATTGCATTCGCTTACGTTTGGAGTCGGGTACACCCGTACTTGCCGAAGTATTTGTCGAGCTTCTCTTAATCGACTCTCACAAGATGTGGATGGAGGCGCCAGTGCTCGCACGGAGCCACTATGGCCGATCGCTGAACCAGGACATCATCCCGCAGGATCGTTCTTGATCTACCACCGATGCGGCAGCAGCGTCGCGTTGTGGCCGTTCTCACCTCCTTCGACGAATTGATCGAGATCAACGAGCGGCGGATCGAGCTGCTAGAGGATCTCGCTCGATCGCTCTACCGGGAGTGGTTCGTGCATTTCCGGTTTCCGGGGCATGACACTGTCGAACTCATCGAGTCGGAGCGAGGACCGATTCCGGCGGGGTGGAAGATTCGCCCGCTTGATGATGTTGCAGCACGTCAACAGGGAAAACATCAAGGCCGTCAACATCCCCTGATCCATTCCTATACCTCGATATTTCAGCCGTAGGAGTCGGCGAGGTTTGAAGTCCCATCGGTCTTACCATGCCGCTGAGGCTCCGCGGTCGCGCACGTCGTCGCGCGTCTGACGGAGACATCGTTTGGGCGACTGTTCGCCCAAACCCGACGAGCACACGCTCAGATCCATAACCCACCACCAAACCTCGTTGTCGTCGACCGGCCTGGCCGTGCTCAGCCCGGTCGCTGTTCCTCCAAGCTTCCTGTTCGAGTACACGGCTTCGGAGGCTTTCAGCAGCTATCTCGTCGGTCGGCCAGTGGGTCTGCATACCCTGCAGTTCGCCCTAAGGATTTCGGTAGTGCACCTGTCGTAGTACCACCGCAGTCGCTTTTGGAGAAGTTTGATGCGACTGTCGATCCAATCCAGCGTTTTACGCAGCGACTTGCGGCGGCAGAATCGCAGTTCGCTAGCGCACCCGCGACCTCCTCCTCCCACGCCTTGTCAGTGGTCAGCTCGACATCTCCGACATCGACCTCGGCGTTCTCACCCCTGCGGAGACGGAGTGAGTCCGGCGTGACTACTCTGAGGACGAGCTGGTCGAGCGGCCGACTCTCGATCTGCTCGAGTCGCTTGGCTACGAGATCGTCGACGGGTACGCCGAGACGCTGGGATCGGAGGGCGCTTGGCCGCGACGACCAGTCGCAGGTGGTGCTCCGGCACCGGCTGGAGCCGAAGCTCGCCGAGCTGAACCCGGAGCTGCCGGCTGCGGCGATCGAGGCGGCGGTCGAGGAGCTGGTGCGCGATCGCTCCGCGCTGGAGCGCACCCGCGCCAACCGGGAGGTCCATCGGCTGCTGCGCGACGGCGTCACGGTCACCTTCGCCGACGAGGAGGGTGGAGCGCTCGACGGAGACGGTGCGGGTCCTCGACTGGATCGCGCCGGCCGACAACGAGTTCCTCGCGGTCCGCCAGTTCTGGGTGGTCGGCCCCCTCCACACCAGGCGCTGCGACATCGTCTGCTTCGTCAACGGGATCCCGCTGGTGCTGCTGGAGCTGAAGGCCTCCCACAAGACGGTCGAGCAGGCCTACCGCAAAAATCTCCGCGACTACCGCGACACGATCCCGCAGCTCTTCACCCCGAACGCGTTCGTCATCCTTTCGAACGGCTCGGAGACGAGAGTGGGCGCGACGTTCGCGCAGTGGGAGCGCTTCGGTGAGTGGAAGCGGATCGACGACGAGTCCGAGCCCGGCGATCGTCTCCTCGACACCGCGATCCACGGCCTCTGCGAGCCGGCGCGCCTGCTCGACATGGTCGAGAACTTCGTCGCCTATCTGGAGCGGCCGGGCGGTCTCTCAAGTCCTTGCCCAGAACCACCAGTGCTGGGTGTGAACGCCGCGATGCGGGCGCTCGCCGACCCGGCCTCGCGCGACGGGCGGCTCGGCGTCTTCTGGCATACCCAGGGGTCGGGAAGAGCCTCTCGATGCTGATGTTCACCCAGAAGGTGCTGCGACGCCGCGCCCGGCAACTGGACCTTCGTGATGGTCACCGACCGCACCGAGCTCGACGACCAGCTCTACGAGGAGTTCGTGGACGCCGGCGCGGTCGAGGGGCACCTCCAGGCCGACTCCTCGGCGCACCTTCGGCGGCTGCTCGGCGAGGATCACCGCTACGTCTTCACCCTGATCCACAAATTCCGCCCTCCGCGAGGGGGAGGAGATGCCGGTCTGCTCGGATCGCGACGACGTGATCGTGATCACCGACGAGGCGCACCGCAGCCAGTACTCGGCGCTTGCACTGAACATGCGGCGGGCGCTGCCGGACGCCGGCTTCCTCGGCTTCACCGGTACGCCGCTGATCAAGGGCGAGGAGGAGCGCACGCGCGAGGTCTTCGGCGACTACGTCTCGATCTACAACTTCCGCGACTCGATCGAGGACGGCGCTACGGTTCCGCTCTTCTACGAGAACCGGATCCCCGAGCTGCAGATCGTCAACGAGAGCTTCGACGAGGAGCTGACCGGGATCCTCGAAGCGGCCGAGCTCGACGAGTCCCAGGAGCGGGCGCTCTCACGCCGCTTCGCGACCGAGTACCAGCTGATCACCCGGCCCGAGCGGCTGCGGCGGATCGCCGCCGACCTCGTCCGCCACTTCGTCGGGCGTGGCTTCCTCGGCAAGGCGATGTTCGTCTCGATCGACAAGGCGACCGCCGTCCGCATGTACGACCTCGTCGCCGAGGAGTGGGAGCTCTACCTTGCGGAGCTCCGCGAGCGCGCGACGCGGCTCCCGGAGCTCGAGCGGATCGGGCGTCGACGAGCAGATCGCGTTCATGGAGGGGACCGACATGGCCGTCGTCGTCTCCCAGTCCCAGAACGAGATCGCCGAGATGCGAGAGGCCGGCCTGGACATCGCGCCGCACCGCGAGCGGATGTTGTAGGAGGACCTCGGACGAGCGCTTCAAGGACCCCGACGACCCGCTTCCGGCTCGTCTTCGTCTGCGCGATGTGGATGACCGGGTTCGACGTTCCGTCCTGCTCGACGATCTACCTCGATCGTCCGATGCGCAACCACACGCTGATGCAGACGATCGCCCGCGCCAACCGCGTCTTCCCCGAAAAGGAGAACGGCCTGATCGTCGACTACGTCGGCGTCTTCCGCCATCTCGAGGCGGCGCTCGCGGTCTACGCCGCGGCGCGGGACGGCGAGCAGGGGGCGGAGATCATCCGCGATAAGTCGGCGCTGGTCGCCGAGCTCGAGGACGAGATCGGCGAGCTGGTGAGCTTTTGCGAGCGCTGGGACGTCGACCTCGACGCGCTCGCCCGGGCGCGAGGGTTCGAGTTCATCGCGCTGCGCGACGCCTCGGTCGAGGCCTCCTGGTCGACGACGTCACCAGGCGCGCCTATCTCGAACGCTCGATGCGGTCGCGCAGGCTCTTCGCCGCGATCCTGCCGACCCGGCCGCCACTCGCTCACATCCGGGTTGTCGGCGTGGCCCGGAATCTCGCCGAGACGATTCGCTCGCTGGACCCGAGCGCCCGATCTCTCCCACGTCTCCGGAGCGGTTCAGGACCTCCTCGATCGCTCGGTCGGGCGGAGGAGTACGTGATCCGCGCGGCGGCGGATGCGGCGCGACGCCGCCCCGCTGATCGACCTCAACGCGATCGACTTCGATGCTCTGGCCGCGCGGCTCGCGGGCAGGAAGCGCTCCTCCGCGCGACGCTTCATCGGCCAGCTCGAGACGAGGGCCGAGGCGGCGGCGCAGAGGAATCCCGAGCCGGCGGGATCTCGTCGAGCAGCTGCGAGCGCCTGATCGACGACTACAACGCCGGCAGCTTCAACGTCGACGAGATGCTGCGCCGCCTCCAGGCGCTGTCGCGCCAGCTCTCCGAGGAGGAGCAGCGGACCGCTCGCGAGGGTCTGAGAGAGCCCGAGCTGGCCGTGTTCGACCTGCTGACAAGGCCGGACCCGATGCTGACCGACGAGGAGCGCGAGGAGGTGAAGGGGTCGCGCCAAGCTGATGGAGCACATCCAGGACCGGCTCGTCCTGGACTGGCGCGCGCAAGGCGCAGACGCGCGAGGCGGCCCGCAGCCTGGTCAAGGACATTCTCGAGGAGCTTCCCGAAGAGCCGTACGGGCCAGAGGTCTGGGAGCGCAAGGCGGGCATCGTGTTCGACCACATCTTCGCCAGCTACTACGACGACGGGGCACAGCGTCTACGAGCGCTTCCGAGCCGGCCGTCGACGTCGGTTGCCGCTACCGCCCCGGAGCCGACCGCGTCGCCCTCGTCGATCGATGTGGACGATGTCACGGAGGAGGTGCTGGCGACGGATCAAGGGCGACCCCACGTTCGCCGAGATGGTCGCCGAGCAGCTCCGCGGCGAGAAGGCGTTCTTCGCCGTGCCGAGCGAGGAGCTGATCGCCCGGGACGAGAGCTTCGACGTCGAGTTCAAGTCGACGGCGCGCTGGAACCTGCGCGAGCGGTGCAAGGACAAGCGGATGGAGGACGCCGTGGTTAAGACGATCGCCGGATTCCTCAACACCGACGGGGGAACCCTGCTGATCGGCGTCGGCGACGACGGCCAGGTGATTGGGCTGGAGAACGACCTACCGCTCGTCAAGCCGCAGAGCCCCGACGGACTCCTCAACTGGCTCACCACCCACCTGATCAACGCCTTCACCCACGCGGCGGCGATGCGCACCCGTGCTCGGATCGACCAGCTGGACGGCGGCGAGGTCTGCAGGGTCGACGTCGCCCGCTCCTCGACCCCGATCACCGCCAGGATGAGCGACGGCGCCGAGGTCTTCTGGGTGCGGATGAACAACAGTACCCGCAGCCTCCCCGAGAGCCAAGTTGCTCAGTACGTCCGGGACCACTGGGGCTAACGACTCGGGCCTGGCAAGGCGACTGGCCCTATAACCCCATCAGCTTGCCGAGGATCTCCTTCATGAGTCCCGAGCATGGCACGGGAGGACATGCTGGGTCATCGGAGGGCAAGGACTCCCCGCAGGTGAGTCTGTTCGAGGATGAGGGCGATGATCCGCCGTGATCGCGGATGGCCCGGCTGATGTGTCCGGATTGTGTCCGCGGGAGATGTCCACACCAGCGCTACCACCGCTGCATGGCGGCGAATCGCCGGTTGAAGCTGATCGTCGCCGCAGCTCCTTCGTTCTTGCCGCTGGAACCGCTTACGATCTTGCCGTTGAATCCCTTGCATTGTTGCCGCTGTAAGCCTTACAATCTTGCCTATCAGCGCCTCTGCTTACAGCCCAAGGATCGCGGATCGCGAGCTACAAAGCCGTTTGCAGCGTATAGGTGCCGTACTGATCGAGGGGCCGAAGGCCTGTGGCAAGACCGAGACCGCGAGGCAGCTTGCCGCCAGTGAAGTGCGTCTCGACGTCGACGCCGGTGCTCGCGCGGCCCTCGCTGTCGAGCCCGAGCTGGTGCTCGCTGGTGAGGCGCCGCGGCTGATCGACGAGTGGCAGGTCGAGCCGGAAGTCTGGAATCTGGTTCGCCGCGCCGTCGATGACAGCGGCGAGCTCGGCCGTTTCATCCTCACCGGCTCGGCGCTGCCCGCTGATGAGGTGACCCGCCACTCCGGCGCCGGGCGCTTCTCGAGGTTGCGTATGCGCCCGATGACGCTGGTCGAGTCGGGTCTTAGCGACGGGTCGATTTCCCTCGCCGAGTTGATTGGCGGCGGTGTGTCCAGCTCCTCTGACCGGGGGATTGGGCTTGCCGATCTGGTTGACGCCGTCGCCCGCGGCGGCTGGCCGGCGCTGCAGAAGATGCCGATCGAGGGAGCGATCGCCTCGGTCGCCGATTACCTCGAGGAGGTGACCCGCACCGACATCGGCCGGCTCGATGGCGTGCGTCGCGATCCGGCGCGGGTCAGGCGCCTGCTGCGGAGCCTGGCTCGAAACGTCGCGACCCACGTGACGATCACCAAGCTCGCCGCGGAGACCGCCGACCCTGGATCCGACCCGCTCAAGAACCAGACCGCGAGCGACTACCTGACCGCGCTCGAGCGCCTCTTCGTGGTCGAGGACCAACCACCTTGGCAGCCGCACCTGCGATCGCGCTCGATCCTGCGCAAATCGGCCAAGCGCCACTTCGTTGATCCTTCACTGGCGGCGGCGGCGCTCGGCGCCGACCCCGCCGCGCTGCTTGGGGATCTCAACCTGCTCGGCTTCGTTTTCGAGTCCCTGGTCGTGCGCGATCTACGGGTCTATTCCCAGCCACTCGGGGGCGAGGTGAGGCAATACCTGGACAACAAGGGCCTCGAGGTGGACGCGATCATCCAGACAAAGGACACCTGGGCGGCTTTCGAGGTGAAGCTAGGAGGAGAGGGACCTATCGACGAGGCTGCCTCGAGCCTTCTGAAGTTCGCCGGCGAAATCGACGTTGAGCAGAGCGGGAAGCCCGCCCTTCTGGCGATGATCGTCGCAACCGGCTATGGCTACGTGCGCGAGGACGGAGTTCAGGTAATCCCGATCACCTCACTGGGCCCCTGAACTGGGTACGGCCCGATTCCTCTGCTGCCGAAGATCTCCCTCCAAGAGGGACGTGACGACCGCGCGTGATCGCGGTGGCGCGGGCGATGTGTCTGCGATGCCCCGAGCAGCCCCCGATTCTCCCGGCACTAGCCCGACCGTCGGTAGTTATCCCCCCAGAAGTCAACGGCCTTCTCCCGATGGGAAGGGAATCTTGCGACGAGACGATTGGGCGCGAGTGTTCGGCTTCGACAAAGGAGAGGCGGCGCATGGCGGAGACAGTGACGCACCCGGTGGCAGATGGAACGCAGGTTGTAGGAGGGAGCTACCGCGTCCCGGGCAGAAGGCAGATCGAGCAGAAGTACCTCGAAGCGGCCGTGTTGCAGATGCCGGGTGAGACCGCGAAGGCCGTCTTCCGAGGGAAAATAGGGATGGCGCTGTGGTGGCTCGTGGTGCCTCCCTTTGTTCCCTTTTTGGATCCTTTACGCGCTTATGACCAGAGCGCGGCTGGTTGTCGTTTCTGACCAACGTGTCCATATCTTTCGTCCCGGAGCGGTCAGAAGGGAAGCGCACGTGACCAAGCTCGCCACGCTGGACAAGCCGGCTGAAGTGAGGTTGAGTCGCTCCGGCCTGAAGTTGGGGCATGAGAGGACGATCTATGCATTGCTCGGGAGCTTTGGCGCGATGAGGGCTGCCGGGGCAGAGGCTGCTCAGCGGCCCGGTTAGTTCGTCCGAGCCAGCAAGGCGACCGGCTTTTGCATCCGCGGAACTGCAGGAAACCCCTGCTAATCCCTACAACCCCATCAGCTTGCCGAGGATCTCCTTCATCACCTCGTCGGTGCCGCCGCCGATCGGGCCGAGGCGGGCGTCGCGGACGGCGCGCTCGATGCCGTACTCGCGCATGTAGCCGTAGCCGCCGTGGATCTGCAGGGACTGGTCGGCGATCTCGAGCACCGCGCGCTGGGTGACGAGCTTGGCCATGGTCACGTCCTTGATGCAGTCGTGGCCCTCGTGGAAGAGGCGCAGGGCGTTGTAGGTGAGCGCGCGGGCGGCCTCGGCCTTGGTCGCCATCTCTGCGACCTGGTGGCGGATCACCTGGAACTTGCCGATCGGGCGGCCGAAGGCCTCGCGCTCGAGGGCGTAGTCGACGGTGACGTCGATCAGCCGCTGCATCGCGCCGACGGCGCCGATCGCCATCAGCAGCCGCTCCCAGGCGAAGTTGGCCATGATCAGCTTGAAGCCCCCGTTTTCCTCCCCGAGCAGGTTCTCATCGGGCACCTCGACGTCGGTGAAGGCCAGCTCGCCGGTGTCGGATGAGTGCCAGCCCATCTTCTCCAGCTTCTGCGCCACCTCGTAGCCGGGCATCTCCCGCTCGAGGATGAGGAAGGAGATCCCGTGGTGGCCGCCCTCCTGGGTGGTCTTGACGGCGCAGACGAGGAAGTCGGCGCGGACGCCGTTGGTGATGAACGTCTTCGAGCCGTTGACGACATAGCCGCCGTCGACCTTCCTGGCGAAGGTCGAGATGCCCGCGACGTCGGAGCCGGCGCCGGGCTCGGTGATCCCCAGCGCTCCGATCTTCTCGCCGGCTATCCCGGGGACAACCCAGCGCTGCCTCTGCTCCTCGGTGCCGAAGTTGAAGATCGGCGGCATCGCGATCGAGGTGTGGGCGTTGAGGCTCGCCGCGACTCCGCCGGAGCCGCCGCTGCGGGCCAGCTCCTCGACCCAGATCGCGTCGTGCAGATGGTTGCCGCCCTGGCCGCCGTAGGCCTCGGGGAACTTCAGCCCGAGGAAGCCGAGCTCGGCGCAGCGCCCGTAGAGCTCGCGGGGGAATTCACGCGCCGCCTCCCACTCGTCGACGTTGGGCGCGATCTCCTTGGAGACGAAGCGGCTGACCGTCTCCCGCAGCTCCTCGTGCTCCTCGCCGAAGGGCGGAAGGGTGGCGCGGACACCGCTGTCCTTGACTACTGTCATCCTTCGCCCGCCGCGCATCTTCCCCCATCCCGATGGACAGCAGACGCTCAGCCTGATCACGATCCCGCTCTTCACCGGGGCGATCGGCTACGTCACCAACTGGACCGGGGTCTGGATGCTCTTCTTCCCGATCCGCTTCGCCGGCTTCACGGTGCCCGGCCTCGGTGCCGCTCGCCAACCTGATGCCGCGGCGGATCCAGCAGATTCCCGGGCTCGAGCCAGGGCGGGCATCGGCTGGCAGGGGATCGTCCCCTCGCGCGCGGCGAAGACTGGCTCGCTCGCGGTCGACAAGGTGATCGCCAAAGCTCGGCGGCCCGAGCGACTTCTACCGGCAGCTCGACGCCGAGGCGATCGCCGAGCAGATCCTGACGACCGCGCGCGGCGACATCCACGACGTGGTCGAGCGGATCATGGAGCGCGACCACCCGCAGCTCTGGCACGACCTGCCACCGCGCCTGCGAGCCAGCGGTTCACGCGCGCGTCGAGGAGCAGCTGCCGGACATCGTCCGCGCGGTCACCGCTGAGATCGGCGACCACATCGACCAGCCTCCTCAACGTGAAGCTGATGGTGATCCGCCGCATCGAGCAGAGCCCGGAGCTGGCCAACCGGATCTTCCTCGAGGTCGGCCGCAAGGAGCTGCGCTTCATCGTCAACTTCGGCTTCTTCTTCGGCTTCCTGCTCGGCGTCCCGACCGCCTTCCTCACCGTGGACCTCCTCACCCAGTGGTGGGTGCTGCCGATCGCCGGTGTGCTGATCGGCTACACGACCAACCTGCTCGGCATCCGGATGATCTTCGAGCCGGTCCGCCCGCGGCAGGTCGGGCCGTTCACCGTCCAGGGCCTCTTCCTCAAGCGCCAGCCCGAGGTCGCCGGCGTCTACGCCGACGATCATCGCCGACGACATCGTGACGATGAGCAACATGGCCGAGGACCTCCTGCACGGGCCGAACTCCGACCGCACGCGGCAGATGATCGAAGTCGGTCCTGCGACCCGGCGGTCGACCGGGCGGTGGGTCGCACCAGGCCGGCGGTGCGGGTGGCCGTCGGTTCGCGCAACTACGAGGCGATCCGCTCCTCGGTCGCGGCCGAGGCGGCGGATCACGCCGTCGCCGCCCTGACCGACACCGAGTTCGCCCGCCAGCAGAGCGACGGCCTGCGCGAGTTCATCACCGGCGCGGATCCGGCGAGATGGGCCCGGCCGACTTCTCCGAGATGCTGCGCACCGCCGTCCGCGAGGACGAGTGGCTGCTCTACCTGCACGGGGCCGTGCTCGGATTTGGCGCCGGGCTGCTACACCTGGCTATCTTCGGATGAGCGACGGCAGGCGGCAAGAGAGCGGGGGCACGCCCGGTGGGCCCCTGGTGCTGCGGGAAGTCGGGCGGAGTCGCCGATCTGGACGGAGCGTGGCGCGGGCGATTCCGGGGCTGGCGCAGGATCGCCGTCAACGCCGGCTGGCGGACCACGACCCGGGCCGCGGAGGCCTATGTGCAGACGGCATCGCGCGCGGTGCGGGCGGCGGCGCGGGGCGAGCCGACAGCCGACGTCGTCCAGGACACCGCTCGCCGAGCTGCGCGCCTACGCCGCGCGAGCTGCTCGGCCTCTCCGATGTCGGGAGTCGCGAGGAGCCGTCCTCACGCGCGCGCAGGTCTCGCGACGCGGCCGATCAGCTCGACCGGAGGCGCTGCGCCGGCGCGGCGCGGAGCTGCTCCGCCACTCCGCCGACATCGAGTACGAGCAGACGTCGCACCCCGCCTACATGCGGATCCTCGACTCGCTCGCCCCCGGACGAGGGCCGCATCCTGCGCTTCCTCGCGCGCGACGGCCCTCAGCCCGCCGTCGACGTCCGCGCCGGCCTGCCCTTCGCCTCGACGCTGGTCGCGCCAGGGCTGCAACGATGATCGCCGATGGAGGCCGGTTGCCGGCATGCCGATCGCGTCCACGCCTATCTCGACAATCTCCACCGGCTCGGCCTGATCTGGTTCTCGCGCGAGCCGGTCGAGCGACGCCGCGCCGCTACCAGGTGCTGGAGGCCCAGCCTGAGGTCGCCGAAGCGCTGCGACCAGGGCGGGCGCACCGCGCGCACCGTCCGCCGCAGCATCCTCCTGACCCCTTTCGGCGAGGACTTCTGCGCGATCTGCCTGCCGCTCGATGGACGCGGCCTGGGCCCGCCTACAGCCCGTAGGAGCGGCCGATCACCTCGAGCATGATCTCGTCGGTGCCGGCGCCGATCCGGTTGAGGCGAACGTCGCGGTAGGCGCGCTCGATCTCGTACTCCTTCATGTAGCCGTAGCCGCCGTGGATCTGGATGCACTCGTCGGCGACCTCGCAGGCGATGCGGGAGGTGTAGAGCTTGGCCTGGGAGATCTCGCGCACCGGGTACTCGCCGTTGGCGTAAGCGCCAGGCGGTCGCGTAGGTGAACTGCCTTGCCGCCTCGATCTTGGTCGCCATCTCGGCGAACTTGTGACGGATCACCTGGAAGTTGCCGATCGAGCGGCCGAACGCCTTGCGCTCCTTCGCGTACTCGAGGGTGCGCTCGAACATCCGCTGCGCGCCGGCGACCGCGCCGGCGCACGCCACCATCCGCTCGCTCTGCAGCTCCCAGGCGATGTGGTAGAAGCCCTTGCCCTCCTCGCCGAGCAGGTTCTCGACGGGGACCCGCACCTCGTCGAAGGCGAGTTCGGCGGTGTCGGAGGCGTGCATCCCCATCTTCTCGAGCTTGCGCGAGACGCTGAAGCCGGGAACAGGATCCCCGTTGTCGTCGCGCAGGTCGACGACCAGCAGGCTGATTCCGTCATGCGACTTCTCGGGGTCGGTCTTGACGACGAGGACGATGAAGTCGGCCCGCGCACCGTTGGTGATGAACATCTTCGATCCGCTGACGACGAATTCGTCCCCGTCGCGGATCGCCTTGGTGCGGATGTTGGCGACGTCGGAGCCGACCTCCGGCTCGGTGATCCCAAGGCAGCCGATCTTGTCTCCGGCGATCGCCGGGGGCAGGTAGCGCTGCTTCAGGTCGTCGGTGCCGAGCATCTCGATCGGCGGAAGGACCATGTCGGTGTGGACGACGAAGCCCATGTTGAGGCCGCCGGAGCCGGAGTAGCTCATGCACTCGGCGCGGACCATCGAGTAGTAGTAGTCGCCGCCCTGGCCGCCGTAGGCCTCCGGGAAGCAGAGCCCGAGGAAGCCGAGCTCGCCGGCGCGCTTCAGGACCTCGTTCGGCCAGGTTGTCTCCTCCCACTCGTTCCGATGCGGCCACAGCTCCTTCTGGACCCAGGCCTGCATCGACTCGCGCAGGTCTTCGTGCTCCTGCGTGAAGATCATGTGCTTGCGCTCGGCAGCGTGGTCGGGCCTGATCACGCTGGAGCCGTTGGTCGTCGCGGTCGCCAC
Source organism: uncultured Solirubrobacterales bacterium (assembly GCA_963838035.1). Lineage (GTDB taxonomy): Bacteria > Actinomycetota > Thermoleophilia > Solirubrobacterales > 70-9 > CAVVNN01. The sequence continues at coordinate 178,632 of CAWIPM010000005.1, read as the reverse complement.
AGGTCTCTCTCCTCCGTTAGCTGGTCTTCCCGAAGCCGTGCGGACAGTAGCACTTCCTACTTTCTACAGAGTCGGCTATGGTGCTGATCCTATGAGCGAGGGGAGCTACGAGGTAGTCAAGTACGAGGTCGCCGCGGGCGTCGCCACGGTGACCCTCAACAACCCGGAGAAGCGCAACATGCTCTCCGGCCAGATGCTGGCCGAGCTCGTCGACGCGATGAAGACGGCGCGGGACTCCGAGGAGGTGCGGGCGGTCGTCCTCACCGGGGCCGGTGAGAAGGCCTTCTGCGCCGGCGCCGACCTCGGCGGGTTCGCCGCCGAAATGCCGCTGGTCGCCAAACACTTCGCCACCGACCTCTTCCTCGAGTTCTTCCGGCTGATGCCGCGCCTCGGCAAGCCCTCGCTCTGCGCCGCCAACGGCCACGTGTTGGCGGGAGGCATGGGCCTCGCCCTCTCCTGTGACCTGCTGATCGCCAGGGAGGGAGCCACCTTCGGCACCCCGGAGATCAACGTCGGCGCCTTCCCCTACATGATCATGGCGATCATCTACCGCAACGTCCCGCGCAAGAAGGTCAACGAGATGATGCTGCTGGGCGAGCGGCTGAGCGCCGAGCAGGCGGTCGAGTTCGGGCTCGCCAACCGGGTGGTGCCTGCTGATGAGTTCGACGCCGCGGTGGCCGACTGGGCCGGGAAGCTGGCCTCGAAGAGCCCCTTGCTGATGCGGCTCGGCCACGACGCGATGTATCGCCAGCAGGACATGGCGGTCGACGACGCGCTCGAGTACCTGCGCTCGCAGCTCTCGCTCACCTTCTCGACCGAGGACATCGTCGAGGGCGTCACCGCATTCTTCGAGAAGCGCGACCCGCAATGGAAAGGGAGATAGTGATCGACATGCACCAGCCCGCGGCGGACGCGGGAGCGAGCGAGCGAGGCAGCCGGGGACGATGAGCGCGAGCGAGCGAGAGCAGAGCACGCGGGCGGAAGGCGACAGGCATCTGCTTCCGGGAACGGCGCCGCTTGCCGAGCTGACCGAGCAGCTGCACGAGCGGCGCGAGAAGGCGAAGCTGGGCGGCGGCCCCGAGAAGATCGCCAAGCAGCACGAGCGCGGCAAGCTGACCGCGCGCGAGCGGCTCGACCTGCTGGTCGACGAGGGCACCTTCGTCGAGATGGGGATTCACGGCCGCCCCCATTTCGCGCAGCGCGCGATGGAGGGCATCGAGGCGCCCGCCGACGGCGTCATCACCGGCTGGGGCGACATCGACGGCCGGCCCTGCTGCATCGCCGCATACGACTTCACCGTGATGGCGGGCTCGATGGGGATGACCGGCGAGCTCAAGGTGACCCGCCTGCGTGAGATGGCGCTGGGCAAGCGGATGCCGTTCGTCTGGCTGCTCGACTCCGCCGGCGCCCGCATCCAGGAGGCGACCGGCTCGCTCTTCGCCGGCTCGGGCCACCTCTTCCGCGAGGAGGTCGAAATGTCGGGCGTGATCCCGATGGTCGCGGCGATGATGGGCCCCTGCGCGGCGGGCACCGCATACATCCCGGCCCTGGCCGATTTCGTGCCGATGGTCTCCGGGCAGGGGGCGATGGCGCTGGCCGGCCCGCACCTGACCAAAGCCGTCACCGGCGAGGACATCACGATGGAGGAGCTGGGGGGCGCCAAGGTCCACTGCCGCAAATCGGGCGTCGGGGACCTCGAGGTGGCCGACGACGAGGAGTGCATCCGGGTCGTCAAGCAGTACCTCTCCTTCTTCCCCGCGAACTGCGAGCAGAAGCCGCCGCTGTCGGAGACCGCCGACCCCGGCGATCGCACGTCGGAGAAGCTGCTGGAGATAGTGCCGGACTCCTCGCGCCAGCCCTACGACATGTACGACGTGATCCGCGAGATCGTCGACGATGGCGAGTGGCTGGACATCAAGCCGAAGTTCGCGAAGACGCTGATCACCTGCCTGGCGCGCTTCGGCGGCCAGCCGGTCGGGATAGTCGCCAACCAGCCCAAGCAGCTGGCCGGCATCCTCGACAACGACTCCGCCGACAAGGCGGCGCGCTTCATCAACCTCTGCGACGCCTTCAACATCCCGCTTGTCTTCCTCCAGGACGTGCCCGGCTTCATGGTCGGCTCGAAGGTCGAGCACGCCGGGATCATCCGCCACGGCGCCAAGATGCTCTACGCGGTGAGCCGCGCCACGGTTCCCAAGGTGACCGTCGTCGTGCGCAAGGCCTACGGCGCCGGCTACTACGTGATGTGCGGCAAGGCCTACGAGCCGGACCTGATCGTCGCCTGGCCCGGGGCCGAGATCTCGGTGATGGGAGCCGAGGGCGCGGTCAACATCATCGGCCGCTCGGCGATCGAGGCCTCCGAGGACCCCGAGGCGACCCGCGAGGCGATGCTGAACGCGATCCGCGAGCAGATCGACCCCTACATCGCAGCCGGCAACGCCGTCATCGACGACGTCATCGACCCCCGCGAGACCCGACCGACGATCGTCAAGGCCCTGCGGATGGCGAAGACCAAGCACGTCGAGAAGCCGAAGAAAAGGCATGGGGTGATGCCCGTATGAGCTCGTTCGACGATCCCGTAGTCATCAGTTGCTCCATCTCCGGGGTGATCGCCAACCGCGACCAGTGCCCGGCGATCCCCTACACGCCCGAGGAGTACGCGGCGGAGGCGCGGCGCGCGGTCGACGAGGGCGCCTCGCAGATCCATATCCACGCCCGCAAACCCGACGGCACCCCGTCATATGAGGTCGAGGACTTCCGCGCGATCACCGAGGCGATCCTGGCCGAGGTCGGCGACGTGATCGTCAACTACTCGACCGGCGCGATCGGGATCTCGATCGAGAAGCGGATCGAGTACCTGCGTGCGCTGAAGCCCGACGTCGCCGCGCTCAACATGAGCTCGATGAACTACGCCAAGTACAGCTCCCGCCGCAAGGACTTCGTCTTCAAGACGGTCTTCGAGAACAGCTTCGACACGATCGTCGAGTTCCTCACCGCGATGCGGGAGCTGGGGATCAAGCCCGAGCACGAGTGCTTCGACTCCGGCCACGTCGCCAATCTCGACCCGCTGGTCGACATGGGGCTGCTTGGAGGCGCCGCTGCAGATCTCGCTGGTGATGGGCGTGACCGGCGGCATCCGCCCGACCCCGCGCAACGTGACGCTGATGTCGGACCAGATCCCCGCCGGCCCCGAGGGCCCCAACCAGTGGCAGGTGATCGGCATCTCCCGCGACCAGTGGAAGCTGCTCGCCGCCGCGCTGGTGCTGGGCGGCAACGTCCGCGCCGGAGTCGAGGACAACCTCTACCTGCCGAACGGGGAGATGGCCCGCTCCAACGGAGACCTGATCGCCAAGGCGCGACAGATGGCCGAGGACGTCGGGCGGCGCGCCGCCACCGTCGCCGAGGCTCGCGACCTGCTGGGAGTGCCGCGACGGGCCGAGGCTTAGCGATGGCGGTGTCCATCCACCGAGCCCGGGTCGTCTGGGAGGGGGGAGAGGACTCCCGCGCCCACCGGATCGAGCTGGCCGGCCAGGTACTGGCCGGCTCCTCGGCGCCCGAGTTCGGCGGCGACGGGGCGAAGGCGGACCCAGAGGAGCTGCTCGTCGCCGCGCTCTCCTCCTGCCACATGCTCTGGTTCCTCGCCTATGCGCGCAAGGACGGCCTGCGGGTTGCCGCGTACGAGGACGCCGCAGAGGCGACGCTGGACGGGGGCAGCTTCAACGGCGCGAAGCTGCGGCCGAAGGTCGGCTGGGCGGGCGAGGAGCCCAGCGCCGAGGCGCTGGCCGATCTCCATCACCGTGCCCACCAGGCCTGCTTCGTCTCCAACTCGGTGAACTTCCCGGTCGAGGTCGAGCCGGCATGAGCGAGCTTCCCCTCAGCGACATCCGTGTCCTCGACCTGACCCGGCTGCTTCCCGGAGGCTTCTGCTCGCTGCTCCTTGCCGACCTCGGCGCGGAGGTGCTCAAGGTCGAGGACACCGGGATGGGCGACTACATCCGCTGGGCGCCGCCCTACTACGGCGGCGACGAGCAGCAGGGGCTGGGGACGCGCTCGGCGCTCTACCTCTCGCTCAACCGCGGCAAGCGCTCGATCCGCCTGAATCTCAAAACGCAGCAAGGGCGGGAGGCCCTGCTGAGATTGGTCGAGCAATACGACGTCGTCCTCGACGGCTTCCGCCCCGGGGTCCTCGACCGGCTTGGAGTCGGCTATGAGCGGATGAGCGAGGCCAACCCGGCGATCGTCTTCTGCGCGATCACCGGCTACGGACAGGACGGCCCCTACGCACAGCGCGCTGGGCACGACATGAACTACCTCGGCCTGGTCGGGCTGCTCGGCCTGACCGGCGCCAAGGACGGGGCGCCGGTGCAGTCGGGGGGCCAGATCGCCGACCTCGGCGGCGGCGCGCTGATGGCCGCCTTCGGCGTGATGGCGGCGCTGCACGAGCGGAGCCGCTCCGGCAAGGGGCAGCTGGTCGACGTCTCGATGGCCGACGGCGCTCTCTCCTGGCTGGCGATGGTCGCCGGCCGCTACTTCTGCGACGGCGAGCTGCCGCGCCGCGGCGAGCAGCAGCTCGCGGGAGGCCTCGTCTGCTATCTCCCCTACGAGGTCGCCGACGGCTGGGTCAGCTGCGGGGCGCTGGAGCCGAAGTTCTGGGCCGCGCTCTGCAATGGGGTGGAGCGGCCGGATCTGGTCGAGAAGCAGTTCGAGGCGCCCGGCTCGGAGGCCTGGCGCGAGGTCGCCGAGGTCTTCCGCTCCCGCACGCGCGATGAGTGGCTCGCCTTCAACGACGAGCACGACTGCTGCATCGAGCCGATCCTCGACCTCGACGAGGCGCTGCGCTCCGAGCTGGTGCGGGCACGGGAGATGGTGGTGGAGGTGGAGCAGCCCGAGCTGGGCACGGTCCGCCAGCTCGGCGTCCCGGTGAAGATGAGCCGGACCCCCGGGGATCCGACGCGCCCGGCACCGGCCTTCGGCGAGCACACCGACCAGGTCCTGCGCGAGGCCGGCTACTCCGAGGAGGAGGTCGCGGCGATGGTGGAGTCCGGCGCCGCGGCCGGGCCGGGCGCGGACGCGGCCGGGACCTTTCGCGCATGAGCACCGAGACCGAGAAGCTGCTGCGGATGGGGGAGCTGGCCGAGGCCTCCGGCGTCTCGGCCCCGACTATCAAGCACTACCTGCGCGAGGGGCTGCTGCCCGAGCCCGTGAAGACCAGCCGCAACATGGCCTACTACCCGCCGGAGTTCGTCGACAGGATCCGGCTGATCAAGCAGCTCCAGGAGGAGCGCTTCATGCCGCTCAAGGCGATCAAGTCGATCCTCGACGAGGACCCCGAGCGCGCCCGCGCCCTGGTCGAGCTCGAGGACCGCATCCTCGACCGTGCCCTCGCCGGCGAGCGCACGCGGACCAGTGCCGCCGAGGTCCGCGAAGGCTACGGCGTTCCCAAGGACGTGCTGGACCGGCTCGAGGAGCTGGAGGTCCTCAGCCCCAACAGCCGTGGCTACTCCCCGTCCGACGTGAAGATCATCGAGGCGATCAGCCGTTTCCGCGCCGGCGGCTACGACGAGGAGATCGGCTTCACCGTCTACGACACCCTCCGCTACAAGACCGCGATCGAAGCGCTGGTCCGCGAGGAGGTCGGGATGGTGATGGAGCGCCTCGCTGGCGAGGTACCGCCCGAGCAGGTGGTCGAGATGCTCGAATCGGGCGCTCAGCCCCTCCAGGACCTGATCGCGGCCCTCCACACCAAGCTGATGGTCGCCGAGCTCGAGCGCCACCGGGCGAGGAGAGCCCGGTGAGGTCCACCCTGATCACGGGAGCCTCGACGGGAATCGGACGCGCCACCGCGCTGCGCCTGGACTCGAATGGCTGGCGGGTCTTTGCCGGGGTCCGTCGCGAGGCCGACGCGGAGGCGCTACGAGAGGCGGGGTCGGACCGGCTCGAGCCGGTGATCCTCGACGTCACCGACGCGGGCCAGATCGCCGCTGCCGCGGACCGGGTCGGCGAGGCGGTCGGGGCGGCGGGCCTGGACGGGCTCGTCAACAATGCCGGGGTTGCGGTCCTCGGCCCGCTGGAGACGATGCAGATCGAGGACTTCCGGCGCCAGGTCGAGGTCAACCTGACCGCGCAGGTCGCGGTGACGCAGGCGATGCTTCCGCTGCTGCGCCTTGCCACCGGGCGGGTCGTCTTCGTCAGCTCGATCGGAGGTCGGATGGCGCTGCCCTTCGGCGGGCCCTATCACGCCGCCAAGTTCGGAGTCGAGGCTGTGGCGGACTGCCTGCGCCAGGAGCTGCGGCCGTGGAAGATCGATGTCGCGGTGATCGAGCCGGGCTCGATCGACACTCCTATCTGGGAGCGGGGCGAACGAACCGCCGACGAGATGTCCGGCCGCGCCCCGGCTGCCCAGGAGCAGCTCTACGGGAAGGCGATCGAGCGCTTCCGAGCCGCGTTGAGGCGCACCGCTGCGCGGGGAATCGCGCCGGAGAAGGTGGCCGAGGCGATCGCCCACGCGCTCACCGCCCACCGCCCCCGAACCCGCTATCTGGTCGGCGCTGACGCCCGCGGGCAGGCGCTCGGTCGACGCCTGCTCCCCGACCGGGCGCTCGACGCGCTCGTCGCGCGCGCGATGCGCCTGTAGTCGAGAAGTCTCCCGGTCGCCTCCTATACTGGCCTGAGGCCGATTGACTGGTCAATCACCTGATTGAGGAATGCTTTGCGCGCAGCGGCTGTACAGCTCAACTCGACCAACGACAAGGCACGGAACCTCGACTCGGCCGAGCGGCTGGTTCGAGCCGCGGCGGCCGACGGCGCCGAGCTCGTCGCCCTGCCTGAGAAGTGGAACCTGCTCGGCGCCGGCGGCGATCTGCTCGACGGCGCCGAGTCGCTCGACGGCCCCAGCCTGACCGCCGCCCGCGGTTGGGCGCGCGAGCTGGAGATCCACCTGCTTGCCGGCAGCATTTCGGAGCGAGGCGCGGAGAAGGCGTTCAACACCTCGGTCCTGATCGGGCCGGGTGGCGACGACCTCGCCGTCTACCGCAAGATCCACATGTTCGACGTCGAAGTCGGCGGTGTCGCCTACCGCGAGTCCGACCACGAGGAGCCCGGCGACGAGATCGTCACCGCGCCGCTCGGCGAGCTGATCGCGGGTTTGACGGTCTGCTACGACCTTCGCTTCCCCGAGCTGTACAGGATCCTCGCAGTGCGCGGCGCCCGTCTGATCGCCGTTCCCTCCGCGTTCACCGCGGCAACCGGCCGCGACCATTGGGAGACTCTGCTGCGGGCGCGGGCGATCGAGAACCAGGTCTTCGTCCTCGCCCCCAACCAGGTGGGCGAGGTCCCGCCGCATTTCAACTCCTATGGCCATTCGGCGATCGTCGATCCCTGGGGGAGGATCCTCGCCCTCGCCGCAACGGGCGAGGGGTTCGTCGCCGCCGACCTCGACTTGGCCGAGCAGGATCGCATCCGGGCCTCTCTTCCCTCCCTCGCCAACCGTCGTCCAGAGGCATATGCATGGCATCAGCTTCAGGGGATGTTCGCTTGATGGCCAGCGCCAAAGCCCCTGCCGTCGACAAACGCCGCCAGATCCTCGACGCCGCTATCCGCGTCTTCGCGCGCCAGGGATTCCACGCGACCCGGGTCTCCGACATCGCCGACGAGGCCGGCGTCGCCTACGGGCTCGTCTACCACTACTTCCGCTCCAAGGACGAGGTCTTGAACGAGCTCTTCACCCAACGCTGGTCGCTGTTGCTGGCGGCGATCGAGGAGACCGACGCCGGCGACGCCGCGCCACGCGACAAGCTCGCCGCGGTGGCGGCGTTCATCGTCGAGTCATACCGCCACGACCCGGAACTGATGAAGGTGATCATCGTCGAGGTGACCCGTGCTGCCAACTCCTTCGGCCGCACCCACCTGCCGGAGATCCGCAATGCGTATGAGTCGATCGCGAAGATCGTCTCCGACGGCCAGGAGGCGGGCGCATTCCGCCGCGACATCGACCCGATCTTCGCCTCGATGTCCTTCTACGGCGCGATCGAGCAGCTGCTCTCGGGCTGGATCTTCGACGTCATCCCCTCCGCCGACGCTGAGTACGAGCGTGCAAAAGACCTGGTGGTGACGACGATCTGCGACGGGCTCGAGCCCCGATAGGTAAGGTCGGGCCGGATGGACAACGAGATCGTCAGACGACTGGCCTGGAGCGGGCTGCTCGCCGTCAGCAGCGCCCTCGCCAGCATCGCCGCCGCTCGCATCGCCGCCATGCTCTGGCGCCGAGTCTTCGACGAAGAGCCTCCGGAGTAGGCGAGGCAGATGCAGGAGCCGAACTCGACGCCTCCCCAAGAGCCCGGCCACAAGTCGGTCGCCGAGCTCGTCTTCGACGTCTCCGAAAAGACCTCGGCGCTGATCCGCGAGGAGATCGAGCTCGCCAAGGCCGAGGTCACCGAGAAGGTCGGCAAGATCCTGCGCGGCTCGGCCGTCGGCGCCGCCGCCGGGGCCTTCGCTTTCCTGGCGCTGATCCTGGTCATGGAGGGGATCGCCTGGCTCCTCAACGAAGAGGTCTTCGACGGCAAGACGTGGCCGGGCTTCTTCATCGAGGCGGCCGTCTTCCTCCTGATCGCCGCCGCGGCGGGCCTGTTCGCCTATCGCTCGGTCCAGGCCGGCGCCCCGCCGGTGCCCGACCAGGCGATCGAAGAGGCCAAGCTGACGAGGGCTGTGCTGGAAGGAGAGGAGCCGCAGAAATGAGCGCTCATCCGGAGCCCGTCCGCCCCTCCGCCGTCGGCTTGCCCGGCCGCTCCTCCGCGGAGATCCGCCGTGACATCGACCTTCACCGCCGCGATCTCGGCAGCTCGGTCGAGGCCCTGCGCGGGCGCGTCACCGAGCTGACCGACTGGCGTCGCCAGGTCCGGGAGCACCGCTCCCAGCTCATCGTCGGGGCCGCCATCGCCGGATTTGCGATCGGCGGGCTGATGGCCCTTCGCCGCAGGCGCTAGCTAGAGGCCGAGCACGTCGGTCGTGACGCTGCCGACGCCGAGCAGCCCGGGGCCGGCGTGGGCGCCGATGACCGGCCCGATCTCGGAGATGAAGACCGGCTCGCCGCCGAAGATCTCGCGGCACTCCGTGGCGACCGTCTCCGCGGCCTCGGGGTCCTGTATGTGTTGGACGATCCAGGCGTCGGCGCCCGACTCGTGACGCTGGCGCGCGTATTCGCAGAGGCGCTCGATCGAGCGTGCCCGGGTCCGCACTCGCTCGACCGGGGTGATCTCCTCCTCGAAGGTGAGGATCGGCTTGATCTTCAACGCCGAGCCGATCCAGGCTCTGGCGCCGCCGATCCTGCCGCCGCGCCGCAGGTACTCGAGGGTGTCGACCGCGAACCACATCTTCAACTGCTCACGCGCCTGCCGGGCCCGGGCGAGGACGGTCTCGCCGTCATTTCCGGCGGCCGCCGATGCAGAGGCCGCCAGCACCGAGAACGCCATCCCACCACAGGCCGAGCGGGAGTCGAAGACGTGGATTCGCTCGCCGCCCCTGTCTTCGGCGATCAGCCGCTCGCGGGCCTGGGTGGCCGCCGCATAGGTGCCGGAGATGTTGGCGGAGAGATGGATCGAGACGACCTCGCGGCCGGCGTCGAGCAGTGGAGCGTAGACGGAGACGAAGTCCCCGATCGAGGGCTGCGAAGTCGTGGCGCCGCCCTTGGAAGCGCGCAGACGCTCGTAAAAGTCCCCGTAGTCGGAGATCTCCGACTCGGGCTCCTGGCGCCCATCGATTGAGACGTAGAGGCTGATCACCTCGATGCCGCGCTCGGCGACCAGCTCGGAGGGGAGGTAGGCGGTCGTGTCGCAGACGACCGCGGTCTGGGCGCTGGAATTCAAGGCAGACGGAGTCTGTCAGACCCGCAACCGCATGCCCGGACACGAAGCGAGGGCTGTGGGGGCTACCGCTACACTTTGTGAAGTGAGTGACGCCCCGCAAGCCGCCATCGCCCTGACCGACAAGGCCGCCGCCAAGATCGGCGAGCTTCTCGGTGGCCAGGACGACGCCGAGGGCCAGGCCCTCCGCGTCGCCGTCCGCGGTGGTGGCTGCTCAGGCTTCCAGTACGCGCTCGCCTTCGACAAGCCCAAGGACGACGACAACGTCTTCGAGGTCGACGGCGTCTCGGTTGTCGTCGACAAGGTCAGCATGCAGTTCGTCTTCGGCTCCGAGGTCGATTACGTCGAAGGCCTCCAGGGCGCCGGGTTCCAGGTCAACAACCCGAACGTCGTCGCCGCCTGCGGCTGCGGCTCCTCTTTCCAGGTCAAAGAGGACGCCGCCGAGCAAGCGGCGGTCTAGCGGCCGCCGCGATTCGGCGACCCTGAGTCAGGCGCTCCCTGTTTCGCCAGCGGCGAATCCGTCCACCTCGGCCAAGTTTGGCCTGACGGTTTGCTTCCAACGCCGTTTTTGACTCACGAGGTGGCGTTTTCCATGAGGAGCAAATGCTCAACGGAGGGAAGAAAATGAAGAAGATCGCTGCAATCTGCGCGCTCGCGGTCCTCGCGCTGGTCGTGCCGGCCCAGGCGAAGGTGCACGGTGCGCCCGCGCAGAGCTGCACCCCGCGCTCGGTCGGCTACGGCGCGACCGGGTCACTGGTCAGCTCATCGCTGACGTCCATCGGGAACGGTCGCTACAGCGGCACCATCGAGGTCGAAGTCAGCAAGGCCAACCACGGCGGCTCGACAGGTGACCAGACGTTTACGCTCGAAGGCGCACGGGTCAAGTTCCATCATGGAGTGGACGCGCAGAGCCCGGCCCCGGGCAGCCGGTTGAAGTTGCACGGCAAGATCACGAAGCTGGCTAAGCACTGCCCCTCGGAAGGCTTCACGCCGGAAGTCACCGTGAAGAAGGTCGACATCCGCCCGGCCAAGCACAGCTGAGCGAGGGGGTTCAGCAGGGCACGATCTTGGCGGAACCCGTGAGACCGAACTCCCGCCATCGGCAATCAAGCCCGGGGTGATTGATCTCCGGGTTCGGATCCGGGTTCTTGTGCGGCACCGCGACCCAATAGGTAGATGGCTGCGCCGAAGGCGAGCGCCAAGAGGGCAAGCATTCCCAGCTCGATCAGCAGGCTGGTGGGCGGGCTTCCCGAGGTTTGCTCGACCTGGGCTGTGACGACGACGACCCGTCGCACGACGGCGATGAGACCGACCAAGAGGAACGGCTCAGCATGAATATCGCCCTCATAGAGCACGATTCGCAGGGTGTGGAGGAGCTCTGCGACGATCAGCAGGAGGAGGATGCGATCGAGGACCAGGAGCCCGATCGTGACCGGATCTGTTTGGCCCCGGATTCCATCAACCAGCTCTTCGACCGTGCCCACGATGACCGTGACCGCAGCGATTACGAGTAGTAGCCCCACGACGATGTAGACGGCCTCCTGTAAGAGGCCGAGGCTCTCCATCACCAGTTTCGGACGGCCGCTTGCCGGGAGTTTGATCTGCATCAAACCAGGGCGATCTCAAGTCCAAGATCCGTCACGGGAGAAGGGTACGCCTGTCTGAGCGAGCGGCCTCCCGCCACTATCGCCTTTCGTCCGAAGCGGGAGCGTGAGCGGCGTTAGTTGATGCGCTCGCAACCACACGAGGAGGAGATGACACCACCGAGGGCCGTAAAGTCACGGCGGGTTCTGCATCACTGCCCCTTGTGCAGCAGAGTTCCTTCAAGGTGGCTGACGAACACGAACCCTCGACCTTCTGCATGGCAACTACGCCAGCTTCGGGCGATATCCGACGGAAATCGTCGAAGCGCGTCCGTGCTCTCGCTGGCCGCGACGGCCTGATTCGCGACAATCCGCCTCGAGGCGATACATCTGTGAACGTCCGCTTGAAGCGCGCATACGAGCCCGCCGAGCCCGAGGACGGCTACCGGGTGCTCGTCGATCGCCTTTGGCCGAGAGGGGTCTCGCGCGAGCAGGCCGAGCTCGACGAATGGGAGCCAGAGCTGGCGCCGAGCGCCGAGCTGAGGCAATGGTTTGGCCACCGGCCCGAGCGCTTCGACGAGTTCCGGCGCCGCTACCTCGAGGAGCTTCGCCGACAGCGCCCGCGGCTCGTCGTCCTTCGCCGCCGCGCTCGCCAAGGAACGCTCACCCTCGTCTACTCAGCCAAGGACACCGAACACAACGACGCGATCGTCCTCGCGGAGGTGTTGAAGCGAGGGCTGCCGCGTGAGGCCAAGGGGAGGGATCGCTGAGACCGGGAGCCCGCCTTTTACACATCAAGACTGTGCAAACATAGGCAACGGTGATGGACCTGCCGAGTGGCAGCGAGGAGGTGCTGGCGCAGCGCACCCGCGCGCGTATCTTCGCCCAGCTCGTGGAGTCCCGGACCGCCACCGGAACCGAGGAGTTGGCAAGGCTGCTCGGTCTGCACCCCAACGGCGTGCGGAGGCACCTGGAGCGGCTGCACGAGGAGGGATTGGTCGCGCGACTGCGGCGCCGGGGCCCGAGGGGGCGGCCCGCCGATCGCTGGGCGATCGCGGCCGGCGCTCGCCCTGGCGGCGAGCGCCCCAGCGGATACGCCGACCTGGCACGCTGGCTCGCGCGCGCGACGCCGAGTGGGCCGAGTCGCCTGCGCGCGATCGAGAGGGCCGGGCGAGAGATCGGCGCTGAGCTCGCGCCTGCCTCCGCCGGAGATCCGGCCGAGGATTTCCACCAGACGGTTGCCGCGCTGGGCTTCCAGCCGAAGATCGAGGGCAAGGCCGACGGCGGCTTCGCATGCACGCTGGGGAATTGCCCTTACCGCGTCTCGGCGCGCGAGAACCCCGACGTGGTCTGCACGCTGCACCGGGGTATCACCGCGGGGCTGCTGGCAAGGCTCGATCCGAAGGCGAGGCTGACCCGCTTCGAGCCGCACGACCCCGACCGGGCCGGCTGCCTGGTCGAGGTGGAGGGGTTCGGGGCGCGATGAAGCGCGCCGAGGCGCTCCGCCCCCTCTCACGCGAGCATCTGGCCGCCCTGCTCGCCGCTAAGAAGCTGCGTGAGGCAGGTGACCTTGAGCAAGCGAGCCGGGCCTTCCTCGACTTCTGGCAGAGCGACGGGCGGCGCCACTTCCGGGTCGAGGAGGAGGTGTTGCTCCCCGGCTGGGCGGTCGGCACCGAGGTGGATCGGGAGGGCGTGCGGCGCATGCTCGACGAGCACCTCGCGATCCGCCGCGAGGCGTGGCGGCTCGAAGCCGGCGAGGCAAGCCTGGAGGAGGCCCGGGTTCTGGGGCGCCTCCTCCGCGACCACGTCCGCTTCGAGGAGCGCCAGCTCTTCCCTCGCGTTGAAGCGGATCTGGGCGCTGAGGATCTCGCGCGGCTCGCCGCGGCGATCGAAGAGGCCGAAGGCGCTACGCCCTCTCCCTGAAGTAGGCGGCGTTGATCTCGATGTAGCGCTGCCACTCCGGCGGCACCTGGTCCTCTGGCGTGATCGCGTCGACCGGGCAGGCCTCCACGCAGGCGTCGCAGTCGATGCACTCGTCGGGATCGATATAGAGCTGCTCATGGCGGTCGAAGTCGGGCTCGTCCTGGGTCGGGTGGATGCAGTCGACCGGGCAAACCTCGACGCAGGAGTGGTCCTTCGTGCCGATACAGGGCTCGTTGATCACATAGGCCATCGCTTGCCTCCTATCATTTTCACACGTTAGATGTGTAAATGATAGGGCTTCACGGCGCCAGCGACGCAACCAGATCGGCGGCCGGCCTGACCGCGCCGATCTCCTCGTCCGTTGCGGGAGCGTGCGCGCTGGCGCGCACCGCGCTCGCAACCACGCGAAAGCGGCAGCGCGCCCGGCACGGCTCGACCCCGCCGGCAGGTTGGTAGCAGGCATCCGAGGAAGGTTTCGATTCTGTTGTAGATGCACTCTCGGACTGGTTACGGTGGGCCCGTGCGCAGTACCTCGGTAGCCCACTCGATGCGGGACCTGCCGCCAGCCGTGATTGCTTGGAGGATCGCTCATGGCCTAGTCGCGGTGGGCTTTCTGGCATCGATTGGATACGTGTGGTGGTGCGCTCTCAGCGGTAGGCGCGGGCGGTTCCTGCGATCGGCTATCGCGGCCCTGGTCGGTGAGGGTGCGCTCGTCGTCGCTAACCGGGGCGACTGCCCGTTGGGACGGCTGGGAGATCGCATAGGCGATCCTGTCCCCCTGTTCGAGTTGGTGCTCTCGCCGCGTGCTGCACGTCTCGCGGTCCCGACCCTAGGAGCCGTAACGGTAGCCGGCCTCGGCCTTCTAGCGGCCCGCTCTCGGAGCGTGGGTCAGGCACTAAATGGTGGATGACTGGGGCCCGCTGTGCGCGCGAGGGGGCCCTTCCTTCGAGCGAGACTCGAAGGTCTGACCGATCCATAAGCAAGCTCCTGCTTCGCGCGAGGAGGGAAGACGCGAAACCCTTCGCGGGGTTTCTCGGTCTCAGTCTGAGAGCCGCCGGATCGCGCGGTGCACGGCGTCGCGCAGCGCCTTCTCGCGCGGGTCGTCGAACATCTGGAACTCCATGTTGTTCATCACGTAGGCGAAACCGAGCCGTGCGTCAGGATCGGCGAAGCCGAAAGAGCCGCCGGCGCCCGGCGTGCCGAAGGCGCGCCGACTCGAGCCGAAATCGAGCTGCGGTCCAGGTCGGAGGAAGCCGAGCGACATCCAGCTGGGCACACCCATTATCTCGTCCTTCGGACGCTCGGGGTCGTTGATCGCCGTCAGGCTCGCAAACGTCGCCGGGGTGATGCCGAGCTCGGCTCCTCCCTCCGCGAACGCCGAGTAGGCCCGCGCGATCGCCCGCGCCGTCCCCACGCCGTTGCCCGCCGGGATCTCGACATCGAGCAGGCTGCGATCGTTCGGGTTTAGGTCCGCGAACAGCATCGACTTTCGCAGCAGCGACCAGGGCCACAGGATCCGCATCACCATACCCCCTGGGAACCGATGGCAGCGCGCGGATGGCGCGCCTGGGAGAGAAGAGCCTCAGCTGCGCGAGCCGCTCGTCGGGAACCTCGGGCGGCAATCCGATGTAGAACTCGATCTCCAGCGGCTTCGCGATCTCCTCAGCGAAGAACCGGCCGAGCGTGCGATGCTCCGGGTCGACATGGCGGATCAGCTCCTGCATGTAGAGCCCGATCGTCATTGCGTGGTAGCCGTGCCGCGTTCCCGGCTCCCAGGCCGGCTTCTGAAGCGCGAGCGCACGAGACACGTGGTCGAGGTCACGCATGTCGTCGGGGCGCAACGGCTCGTCGATCCAGACCAACCCCGCCTCGTGACTGAGGAGCTGGCGCACGGTGACGGCGCCCTTGCCGTTCTGGGCGAACCCGGGCCAGTACTCGGCGACCGCGTGCGTCGTAGTCGATCCAGCCGCGAGAGTTCGCGACGGCGATCGTCATCGCGGCGAGGCCCTTGGTCGTCGAATTGACGACGACCATCGTCTCCTCGTTCCACGGTGCGTCGCCGGTGGGTGTGCGGCGGCCACCCCAGAGATCGACCACCTTCTCGCCACGCCAATACGCGGCGACGGCGGCGCCGATCTCGCCCCGCTCGGAGAAGTTGCGCTCGAACTCGGCACGTACCTCCTCGAAGCCCGGAGCGACCCGACCCCCCTGGTGCGGCGTGCTCTCGACAGATTCCGCATGCATGGGGCGTCAGGCCTTGAGGTGGGCGCCGAAGAAGGCGACGATGCGCCGCCGGGCGTCCTGGGCGGAAGGGTCGTGGTATTGAGCCCGCGCGAGGGCCGCGATCCCCTTGACCCAGACCGGGAGCTCGGCTGGGTCGTGGTCGTTGAGGAAGCCGTGTCCGGCGTCGGGGTAGACCTTGATGTCGTGCTCAACGCCGGCCTCGCTGAGCATCCGCTCGAGGCGTTCTGGAACCTTGCGTATCCCGGGCCACCGATCCCGGGCCCCGAAACTCCCGACGATCGGGCAGACGTCGGGAGGGCACGCTCCACTTCTCGGGTGGCGCCGCCGTAGTTGACGCTGGCGACGGAGACGCCGGTGTGCGGGCGCCATCAACAGCGCGAAGTCGCCTCCCATGCAGAAGCCGATCACGCCGGTCCTACCGGTGCAACGTTCGTGCTCGGCCAGCCAGCGGCGCGCGGCGTCGAGCTCGCTCAGCGGCCGCTCCCCTCCGCGAACCGTCGAGATCAGGCACCGGATCCGGCGACCCCAGTAGTAGAGGTTGGGTGCCACCGCGAGATGTCCCTCACTCGCCAGCCAGTCCGCTTGGTTGCGGACATCCGTGCTCATGCCCAGAGCGTCGTGGATGACGACGACGCCCGGCCACGGTCCCTCATCGACTGGTGTGGCCAGGTAGGCCGGCATCTCACCACGTGGAGTGGGGATCTTCACCTCGGTCATCTGGCCCGGAGAATCTCACAACACCAACGATTTGGCGGTTGCATTTCCATGCGCAGGAGCAGCGCTCATGTTGGCGAGAGCCGCTCCCGCTCTGCGCGAGTTGCGAGCGCCAATGATCTGCTCGTGGGGCGCTCGCTTCGGACGAAAAGCAGGAGCGCCCATGTGATGGCTGCCATGAAAGGCAGCAGCGGTTTTCAACTCAGCGATGGCCAGGGGATATTACCGAATCTTGCCCCGCCGCGCTCATCCCGATTGCCCCCACCTCACCGGACCCGGCCAGCGCCAGGCCGGGCCCCCGCTATCGGCGACATCGCAACCCGATTGCAGCCGAACACCGCCAACTGGCCGGATTCGGCTGGGTTAGTCAATAAGGCGACTCGCCGGGGTCGGCTTTCTAGGGCCATCTATCGGACGGGGCGCTACAGGGCAACACGGCACCGTCCCTTCCCGTCAAAGAGGACGCCGCCGAGCAAGCGGCGGTCTAGCTGCTGCCGTCGATCTGCAGCGGCGCTGCCTGGGCCGGCGGGCCGGCCGGTGCGGCAACCTCGGGCTGCTCGACTCCGAGCGCCTCGGCCAGCTCGCCGGACTCGAACATCTCCTCGACGATGTCGGCTCCGCCGATCAGATCGCCGTTGACGTAGAGCTGGGGGAAGGTCTGCCAGTCGGAGATCTCGGCCGTGACTTCTCGCAGCGGCTGCAGGGCGGGGAGGACGTCGATCGCGCCGTACTCGACATCGATCGCGTCGAGTACCTGCACGACCCGCATCGAGAAGCCGCACCGCGGCATCTCCGGCGTCCCTTTCATGAAGAGCAGGACCGGGTTGGCGGCAATCAACTCTTCGACTTTGCTTTTCAGCTCCGAATCGGCCATTTGCACAGGTTAGCTAGCTCGGCGTCTCCGTCTTAACCGAGAGGGCGTGAATCGTGCCGTCGTCGAAGCGCGGCTTGACCGCGGCCCTGACCAGGCGGTGCTGGTCGAGTCGCGAGAGGCCGTCGAACTGCGGCGCAACGACGGTCGCCCGCAGGTGGTCGCCGGCGCCGGTTTCGTCGCTCACCTCGACCGCAGCGCCGGGCAGCGCCGCCTCGATCATCCCCCTCAGCTCAGCCAGGTCGGCGGCCATCAGCGTTCGCCGGCACCGAGGGCGCCGGCGTGCTCGAGCATCTCCTCTACCCGGACGAACTTGACCCGGGGGCGGCCGTGGGGCTCACCTCTGCCGACCTCGGCCTCGTCGATCGCCTGCCAGTCCTCGAAGCTGACGTAGCGGATGCCCCGCTCGGCGAGCAGGTCCTCCACCGCAGCGGGCTCTGGGCTCTCGGGATCGAGCAGGGTCTGGGACCCGACATCGGCGAGCAGGTGCGTGACCGTCTCCAGCGCGTCTTTCTTGTTGGTGCCGATCACGCCGGAGGGGCCGCGCTTGATCCAGCCCGCGGTGTAGTGGCCGACCTTGTGGCCGGCGTCGTGGGAGTCGAGCACGCGGCCGCCCTCGTTGAGGATCAGGCCTCGCTTCTCGTCGAACGGGACCCCCTCGATCGGGACGCCGGTGTAGCCGACCGAGCGCAGCACCAGGCCGCACTCCAGCTCTTCGCGCTCGCCGGTGTCGCGGGCGCGAAGAGCGCCGCCCTCCTCGACCAGCTCGTTGCGGCCGATCACGATCTTCTCCACCCTGCCCTCCCCCTGGATCTCCACCGGGGAGGCGAGGAAGCGCAGGACGATTCGCTGCCGCTTGCCCTCGGGCTCGCGGGTCGAGAACTCGCGCAGGGTCTCGACGTTGACCCGGGTGGTCTTGTCGGCCTCGTCGGACTCGAGGAAGGCGGCACTGGCCCCGTCCAGCTCCATATCGGACCGGTCGACGACGACATCGGCGTCCTCCATCTCGCCCAGCTCCCTGATCTCAGGGTTGGTGAACGCGGCCTGGGCGGGGCCGCGCCGGCCGAGCACGACGATCTCGCGGATCTTCTTGGCATCGAGCATCTCGATCGCGTGGTCGGCGGTGTCGGTCTGGCGCAGCTCGTGGTCGGTCAGCGCCAGCATCCGCGCCACGTCCATCGCCACATTGCCGTTGCCGATCACCACCGCTCGTTCGCACGAGAGGTCGAACTCCTCCTCGGCATAGTCGGGGTGGGCGTTGTACCAACCGACGAAAGCGGTGGCCGCGTGGCTGCCAGGCAGGTTCTCGCCCGGAATGCCGAGCTGGCGATCGGTCTCGCAGCCGACCGTGAAGACGATCGCGTGGAAGAGCCGCTCGAGGTCATCGACCTCGATGTCGTGGCCGACCTTGACGTTGCCGAAGAAGCGGAAGCCCTCTCGCGCGGCGGTCTTCTCGTAAACCCGGATCACCGACTTGATCTTGGGATGGTCGGGAGCGACTCCGCCGCGGACCAGCCCGAACGGGGTGGGGAGGCGGTCGAAGAGATCGACCTGGGCATGAAGGCCCTCATCCCTGAGGATGTGCTCGGCGGCGTAGAAGCCGGACGGTCCGGCGCCGACGATGGCGACGCGGAGGGGGTTCTCGGGAGTTCCGATCTTGGCCATGGCGAGCGCGGAAGGATAGGGGACTGCCGCCGCCGTCTAAGCGGCGAGAAGCATCTCGTTGCAGCTCGGGCAGATCCCGTGGCTGACCGCCGGCATCTCCGAGCGCCTGAACAGCTCCAGCCTCGCTGCCGCCTCCTCGATCTCCACCCACTCGTCGCCGATCAGGAAGCGATCGCACCAGCCGCACATCTCCAGCAGGCCCTCGCCTCGAGGGGCGTGGGGGTCCAGCATCGGCTGGGTCCGGTCGCGGGCCTCCTCGGAGCGAAGGCGCGCCGAGAACATGACCACTCGGCCGGAGCCGTGGGCGGCGATCCGGATGTCCATCTCACGGCGCACGTCCGGCCCGTCGCAGCGGAAGGGCAGCTCGACGGAGCGCGCCTCGTTTCGCACCCGGCGCAACAGCATGCGCTGCAGTTTCTTCATCTCGTGGCCGGCGACGAAGTCCCACAGCGTGCGGCCCAGGCTTGCCCCGGCGCCGTCCCAGCCGTTCTCCTCGGCGAAGCTCAGGTATCCGTCGTCGACTTTGATCAGGTGATCCTGGTCGTCGATCGCGTAGCTGAGGGCTTCGGTGCTCATCGCACGGCGGCGAGGTTGGGGGCTCCGTCGAGCGCGTCGAGAGCCTTGCGCGCGGACATCGCGACACAGGTGAAGATCGGGGTCTCGCGCTCGGTGTACTCGCTGGACTCGGTCGGGCGCAGCTCATTGACCAGGTCGAGGAACATCCCCGGGTCGTCAGCCTCGAAGGCGACGACGAACTCCTGATCGTCGATGCCGAATGAATAGGAGGTGTTGATGGTGATCTCCGGATAGCGGCGACCGACCTCGATGTGGCTCTTCATGATCCGCCCCCGCTCCTCGGCGGGCAGCCCGTACCAGCGGCGCTGCTTCACCATCGGGTAGACAAACAGGAATTTGCGATCCGATACGCAGATCTCGGGCCTCGCCTGCTCCTCGGAGTAGGGCGAGCGTTTGGTCATCGAGAGGAACGAGTATGGGGTCTCGGCCCATTTCGCCAATCCACTCTGGCCGAGAACGACATGGAAGGTGTGGATGTCGTCGAGGTTGGGGCTCTGGCTGAGCAGGACGAGGTCGACGTCGCCGCGTGTGCCTATGGTTGAGTAGGCGCGCAGCGAGCGGTCGATGGCAAAGTCCTCGCAGGCGGCGAGAAACTCCTGCTTGTCGGCCGTGCGAAGCTCGGCATCTCGGCGGCGCCAGGCTGGGTCAACCTTGAAAAATGTGAACTTGGCGAAAGTGCGGTCGGCCATCGGGGTCACGATAGCGCTCGGAACGCTGGCGTTTGCCGGGTCCGGAAAGGGGGCTCCACTCAACACTTTCGAGGGGCCGGGTCGGCTGGCCGCGATTGGGGCCGGCGAAAGAGCGCAAGACGTTCCGCCCCCTGCCCGGGCCCGACGCCCCCGCATAGTGATTGCTCTCCTACCCCGGGGGACCCGGGTGGAGCAGCTGGCGAGGGTTCGGGGAGTTTCGCCGGGGCTGATCAGCGCCGGGCTCGGGAGTGTTCCGGCGGAGCAGACTTACCTGGACATTTCGCAGGGGAACCGCGTGTTCGACTCGCTCTATGACTCCGCCCTGCCGCAGGACACCGGCGGCGGGATCTGCGGGCCTCCCTATTCCCGGGCCGTGACCGAGCGGGCCGAATCGGCGCCAGCCGACATCGTGCCGGGGTTGCTCGCCTCCGCTCTCGCCGGCGCCGGCAGGCGCTGCGTGGTTCGAGCCGTGAGCCTGGGGCAGCTCGGACGCCTGGCCCGTGGCCTGCGTGGCGAGGGCCTCTTGATCGCGATCGAGAGGCCGCCACCGGCGAAGAACGAGGCGCTGGCGATCGGGATCGCCGGGCGAGGACTCGATGGGAACCTGACGTCGGACAGCACTCGGTTGGACGGGTACGTGCTCTCGACCGACATCGCTCCGACCATCCTCGACCACTTCGGGATCGCGGTCCCCCCAGAGATGTCGGGGCAGCCGATTCGGTCGGAGGGGTCGGTCGATGTGGGAGAGGTGGTGTCGCTGGGGAATCGACTCGGGATGATCTCGGAGAGGCGTGGTCCGGTGATCGGGGGTAGCCTTGCTGTCTGGCTGATCGCGCTTGGGCTGGCGGTTGCCTTGACCCGCGGTCGTGCCGGCCGGAGCGGGATCCGGACGGTTGGGCTATCCGTCGTCTACCTACCCCTCCTCTTGCTGGCGGGCGCGGCAATCGAGCCGAGCCAAACGGCCGAACAGCTTCTGGTCTTGGCCGGGTCGCCGCTCCTCGCCGGGTTGACCCTCGCCTTCGTCGGCGGTTACCGGGCGCTGGCGGTGGCCTCCGGGCTGACGGTCCTTGCCTACGCGGCCGACGTGATCGCCGGCTCCCAGCTCACCTCGCTCTCGCTGCTGGGCCCCAACCCGGGCCTCGGGGTTCGGTTCTACGGGATCGGCAACGAGCTGGAGGCCCTGCTCGCTGTGCTGATCGTCGCCGGGACCGGGGCGGGGCTGGCCGGATTCGCGCCGCGGATCGAATCGCGCCGGGCGGCCGTCGCCTTTCTGGTCGTGGGGATCGTGCTGGCGTTCGTCTTTGCGGCGGGACGGTTCGGGGCCGACGTCGGCGCGGCGATCGTCTTCCCGGTCGGGGCGGCGGTGGCCGCTGCCGTGGTTGCGCCTCGCCGCCGGCATGCCGTTCTGCTTGTCGTCGCAGTGCCTCTCTGCGCCTTGGCGCTGCTGGCCCTCGTCGATCTCGTCTCGGGCGCCAACGCCCACCTCACCCGCTCGGTCCTCGACGCAGGCGGCTTCAACGACTTGGCCCAGGTCGCCCAGCGGCGCCTCCAACTCTCGGCGCACAGCTTCACCCGGCCGATCGTCTTCGTCTTCATGCCGCTGATCGCGCTGCTCGTGGCGCTTGCCATCGCCCGCCGCGATCTTCTCCAGGCCTGGTTGCGCGGGCTGCCGGCGATGCGGGCCGGCCTGCTCGGAGCGCTCGCGGCGACCGCTGTGGGCACTCTCGCCAACGACTCGGGCGCTCTCCTCCTCGAGATCGGCGCCGCCTACCTCCTCGTCTTCTGCGGTTACGCATGGGCCGAGAGCGCCCGCCCGGAAGAGGCCGCATGATCGACTACCCTTAGTGGTTCGTGCGAATCGCTTTAGTCTCGCCATATTCCTGGAGCTACCAGGGCGGCGTGAACAGGCACGTGGAGGCGCTTGCGGAGGAGTTCCTCGATCGCGGCCACCATGTTCGCGTGCTCGCTCCGTTCGACCCGCCTGGCCGGCTCAGCCGTATGACGCACCGGGCGAATGCCGAACCGCGCGAGGTCTCCGATTACCTCGTCCCGCTCGGTCGCTCGATCGGCATCGCCTCCAACGGCGCGATCTCCAACCTCGCAGCCTTCCCGGCCGGCGGCGTCGTCGCTCCCCGCCGCGAGCTGCGCGAGGGCGGGTTCGATGTCGTCCACGTCCACGAGCCGGTGGTCCCGCTGGTCGGCTGGAACGCGACGCTCGGCTCTGGATCCCCGGTCGTCGGAACTTTCCACGCCTACTCGACCAAGGCGATCCCCAATCACATCGCCTCGGCGCTTGGCGCCCGGCGGGTCTTCAACCGGCTCTCGGCAAGGATCGCCGTCTCCGAGGCCGCTGCCTGGACCGGGCGGCGCTGGTACGGCGGCGACTACGAGATCGTCCCCAACGGGGTCGACGTCGACGCGGCGCGGTCCGGGCCCAAGCCGGCGTCCGGGGAGCTGCGGGTCCTCTTCGTCGGCCGCCCGGAGGAGCGCAAGGGCCTGCCGATCCTGCTCGCCGCCTTCGGTGCACTGGTCGAGCATGTCCCTTGCCGCCTCACCGTGATCGGGGCCGAGCGTGAGGATGTGCTGCGTTACCTCGCCGACCGCGATCTGATGCGGTGGATCGATGTTCATGGGCGGGTCTCCGGCGAGCGGCTGTGGAGCTCTCTGCATGAGGCCGACGTGCTCTGTGCCCCGTCGCTCTCCGGCGAGAGCTTCGGCATGGTCCTGACCGAGGCCTTCGCCGCCGGAACGCCGGTGATCGCCTCCGCCATCGCCGGATACAGCGATGTCGTCACCGACGGGGTCGACGGGCTGCTGGTGCCGCCGGCCGACCCGCAGCGCCTCGCCGAGGAGCTGTTGCGCATCTATCACGAGCCCGAGCGCCTGCGGGCGATGGGCGAGGCCGCCCGCCGCAGCGCCCGCCGCTACGCCTGGCCGCGGGTGGCCGACCGGGTGACGAAGGTCTACGAGCGGGCGATTGAGTCGCCGGCGCCCCGCAGCGCGAGCGAGCGTGCCGCGCACTGGGCCGGCGTCCGGCCTGCCCACGGCGGGCCCCGGCGCCCACCGCAGCGTCTGCCGTCCCTCGACCCGGCGCCGATTCAGAGGGGCAGCCGGAGAAGGCGCGTCGCCCGGCGCATCGGGCTCGGCGTCGCCGGGGGGCTCGGCCTCGGCCTGACCGCGCTCGCGGCGCAGAAGATCGGCGTCGACAGCGTTGTCGAAAGCATCGTTCGCTCCGACCTCACCCTGGTGCTCGTCGCCTGCGCTCTGATGGCGCTCTCGCTCTTCTTCCGCGCGGCCTCCTGGTACTGGATCGTTCGCGCGGCGCTGCCCAGCCGCCAGGTCCGCCGCCGCGACGTCACCTCGGCAACGATGATCGGCGTCCTGATGTCAGCAACGCTGCCGGCGCGCCTGGGCGAGCCCGCCCGCGCGATGTCCCTGGCCCGCCGCACCGGGCGAATGCGGGAAACCTTCCCCGTCCTGCTCGGCACGCTGGTCTCCCAGACCGTTCTCAACCTCGTTGCCCTGGTCCTGCTGGGCGTGATCATCGTCTCGACCACACCCCTCTTTCACTCCAGCACTCAAAAGCTGTTTGCGTTCAGCTTCGTACCGCTGATCCTGCTCGTCGTTGTGCTTTTCGCGCCGATGCTGATGCGCCGCAACGGAAATGGCCGCCTGGCCCGGCTCGGCGGCGCCCTTCACAGGGCCCTGGTCCAGGTCCGGGCGGGCCTCGCGGTCTTCCGGAAGCCGCGCCTGGGGGCCGTCGCCGCGGTTGCCCAGCTCACCGCGTGGGCGATTCAGCTCTCGGCCTGCTGGGCGTTGCTTTACGCGCTTGGGCTCAACGGGCAGGCGGGCGTCGGCGCCGCCGCGGCCGTGCTCTTCGCGGTCAACGTCACCGCGATCATCCCGGCAACGCCCTCAAATATCGGTGTCTTCCAGCTCGCCGTGATCAGCGTTCTCCACACCGGCTTCGGCATCGGCACCGCCGACGCCCTCGCCTACGGGGTGATCCTGCAGGCGGTCGAGATCGCCACCGCGGTTGCCCTTGGCCTGCCGGCTCTCGTCCGCGAGGGCCTCACCTGGAGCGACCTCCGCGTGCAGGCGCTTTCCGCCGCGCCGGTCCGGCTCGAGCCTGAGCCCCAGGCTCACGGCGATGCCAGCCGCCGCAAGCGCGTCCGGGCCTAAGTGACGGCTGGCCCCGGTGCAAGCAATCGAGTCGGGGATGACGAGCAGGCAGATCGCCCCGCTCGCCCGCCATTAGGCAGAGGGGCTGAGCACTTCGGGGGAGCTGTCGCCGGGGTCTGACTCCGGCGGCAGCTCACCGCCGCGATCGGTGCCGGCGATCAGCTCGTCGGAGACCTTGTCCTCGGGGATGAAGCCTGACTTCATCCCGAAGTAGACCGCCTGTGGATGGTGGGCGACGATCGCCACCGTCGATTGCTCGGGCATCACCGCGTAGCCGCCGGAGAGGGTCATGCCGATCTCCTCGAGGCCGAGCAGGCGCCAAACCTTCTCGTGCTCGGATTGGTCCGGGCAGGCCGGGTAGCCCCAGGAGTAGCGGCGTCCCTGGTCGGGGTCGATCCCCAGCTCCCTCCTCACCTTCGAGTGCAGCCACTCTGCCAACCCCTCTGCCGACTGCACGCCGAGGCCGTGGACGAAGAGCTGTTCGGCGAACTCGCCTTCGCTCTCCAGCCGTTCGATCAACTCCGTCACCTCCGGCCCGACGGTGACGCCCTGCAGCGCGACCACGTCGCGCTCGCCCGACCCCAGGGGGCGGAAGAAATCGGCGAGGCAGATGCGGTCGTGCCTGGGCTGGCGCGGGAAGGCTAGGCGCTCCAGCTCGCGCTCGGTGTCGTCGGGGTCGAAGACGATCAGCTCGTTGCCGTCGGCATTGCAGGGGAAGTAGCCAAGCCGAGTCCGCGGGCGCAGGTAGTCCTGCTCGCGCCACATCCGCTCCAACCGCGGTGCGAAGCCCTCCTCCTCGCCGGTGCCCTCGACCAATTCGCGCCAGGCCTCTCCCTTCACCCCGCGCCCTCCCCAATGCAGCTTGAAGAGAACGTGGCGATCGAGGTGGGGGAAGACCTCATCGAGGTCGACCGGGATCTCGCGGACTCCCCAGAAGGGCGGCGCCGGGATCGGCGTGTCGGTGCGGGCGGCCGAGCGGACGCTGTCGTCGGTGATCGGTGGCGCGTCGTCGACGACCGCCGGCTTCTCGCGCAGGAGCTTGGCCTCGCCGCGGATTCGCTCGACCAGCGCCTCGCGGGCCTCCGCGTCGATCAGGGCGTCCATCGTGTCGAGCCCCTGGAAGGCGTCCTTGCAGTAGAAGACGCCGGGCTCGTAGACGTCGTCTGACTCCTTGCCCTTGGGATAGAGGACGCGGCGGCCGAAGTCGCGGTTGATCGCGGCGCCGCCGATCAGCACCGGGAATCCGAGCCCGCGCTGGTGCAGCTCCTGCACGCAGGCGGGCATCTGCTTCGAGGTCGAGACGAGCAGGGCGGAGAGGCCGATCGCGTCGGCCTCGTTCTCCACCGCGGCCTCGATGATCGTCTCTACCGGGACCTGCTTGCCGAGGTCGATCACCGTGTAGCCGTTGTTGGTGAGGATGGTGTTGACGAGCGACTTGCCGATGTCGTGCACGTCGCCGAACACGGTCGCGATCACCACCTTTCCCTTGGTGTGGCCGTCGATCCGGTCGAGGTAGTTCTCGAGCTGGGCGACGGCGCGCTTCATCACTTCGGCCGACTGCAGGACGAAGGGCAGGATCAGTTCGCCGGCGCCGAACTTGTCGCCGACCTCCTTCATCGCCGGCAGCAACACCTCGTTCAGGGTCGGTACGGCGCCGATCTTCTCCACCGAGCGGTCGATCCATCCCTCGACGCCGTCCTTGCGGCGGCGCAGGATGTGCCAGTGCAGGGCCTCCTCGGGCTCCATGCCCTCGGTCGGGTCGGTGGCCGCCTCGACAGCCTCCTCGGCCGTCGACTCAAAGTGGGCGATGAAGCGCTCGAGCGCGTCCTCGCGCCGGTTGAAGACCAGGTCGTCGGTCAACTCACGCTCCGCGTCGGGAATCTCGGCGTATGGGGTGATGTGGTTGGGGTTGACCATCGCCAGGTCGAGCCCGGCCTCGACGCAGTGGTGCAGGAAGACGGAGTTGAGGACGGCGCGCGGCCGGGGGGAGACCCCGAAGGAGACGTTGGAGACTCCGAGCGAGGTCTTCACGCCCGGGATCTCGGCCTTGATCCGGCGGATCCCTTCGATCGTCTCGACCGCGGAGGGCCTCCACTCATCGTCGCCGGTGGTCAGCGTGAAGGTGAGGGCGTCGAAGATCAGCGCCTCGGGGTCGAGGCCGTGCTCGCCGCAGACGATGTCCCGCAGTCGTTCGGCGATCTCCACCTTGCGCTCGGCGGTCTTCGCCATCCCGACCTCGTCGATCGTCAGCGCAATCAGCGCCGCTCCGTGCGCCTTGGCCAGCGGCACGACGACGTCGGCCTTGTCGCGGCCGGCCTCGAGGTTGATCGAGTTGACGATCGCCCGCCCGGGAATCTGCTCCAGCGCGGCCTTGATCACCTCCGGCTCGGTCGAGTCGACCTGGATCGGCGCCGGCTGGGTGAGGGAGACCCGCTTCACCACCGCGCCCATCTGCTCGTCCTCGTCGGATCGCTCGGTGAGCGCCACGCAGACGTCGAGCACGTGGGCGCCGCCGGCCACCTGGTCCTCGGCGATTTGGACGAGGCCGTCGTAGTCGTCGGCGAGCAGCAGCTCCTTCGCCCGGCGTGAGCCCTGCGAGTTGACGCGCTCGCCGACGAGAGTCGGGCGCGGCTCCTGCACGAGCGGGGTGGAGGTCATCATCGAGGAGACCTCGATCGGGCCCGGCGCCGGTCGTGCTCCGGGCGCGCGCTCGCCGACCCGCTCGCGGATCGCGCGGATGTGCTCGGGGGTTGTCCCGCAGCAGCCGCCGACGATCCCGACCCCGTAGCGCTCGACGAACTCGCCCAGGGTCGTGGCCAGCGGCTCGGGCTCTTCGGGGAAGATCGTCTCGCCGTCGGGCCCCTGCAGGGGCAGGCCCGCGTTGGGGATGCAGTGAACCGGCAGCGGGCTGTTCTCGCCGAGGAAGCGGATCGCGTCGCGCATGTCCTCGGGCCCCGTCGAGCAGTTGAGCCCGATCACGTCGACGTCGAGCGCCGTCAGCGTCGTCAGCACCGCGCGGATGTCGGTGCCGAGCAGCATCTTTCCCCCCTGGGGAGAAGCGAGACGCTGGCCTGGAGCGGCAGGGGTCGGCCGGTCGCGGCAAAGGCCTCGCGGGCGCCGAAGATCGCCGCCTTCACCTCAAGGATGTCCTGGGCGGTCTCGACGATGATCAGGTCGGCTCCACCCTGCACGAGACCCGTGGCCTGCTCGGCGAATACCTCGACCAGGGTCGCGAAGGAGATCTCGCCCAGGGTCGGGTCGGTCGAGGCGGGCAGGAACCCGGTCGGTCCGATCGAGCCGGCGACGAAGCGGGTCTCGCCCGCCGCCTCGCGGGCGATCTGCGCCGCCTTGGTGTTGATCTCCAGCGTGTGCTCGCCCAGGCCCCACTCGTCGAGCTTCAAGCGTGAGCCCTGGAAGGTGTCGGTCTCGACCACCTCGGCGCCGGCCTCCAGCATCGAGGAGTGGACCCCGGCGATCACGTCGGGCCGGTTGAGGACGAGCGCCTCGTGGCACTTGCCCTGCAAGCCGCCGTAGTCCTCCTGCGTAAGGTCGAACTGCTCCAGGGTCGCGCCCATGCCGCCGTCGAAGACGACGACGCGCTCTCTGGTTGCGGCTAGGAAGTCACGCTCGGCCATTGCCTGGAGAGGCTACCGAGGCCAAAAACCGCGGAACCGGTTGGGAGCGCTCAGCCGCGCATGCCCAGGCGGCGCCTGAGGTCCCGGGCGTTGAACGCCTGGGCGATCCGGCTGATCATGCCGCGACGCCCTTTCGAGTACGGATACCAGGTCGGCTCTCGCTTACCCCCGAAGCGGGTGGCGACGATCGACTCCGGGCGGCAGTACTTCTTGATCCCGTACTCGCCGTGGCGGAAGCCGATGCCCGACTCCTTCCAGCCGCCCATCGGGACGTCGGACGCGAGGTAGTTGACGAGCACGTCGTTGACGTTGACGGCGCCGCACTCGACCCGTCGCGCCACGCGCTCCGCCCGATCCTTCTCTCCGAAGACTGAGCCGGAGAGGCCGTAGCGGGTGTCGTTGGCGAGCCGCAGCGCCTCCTCGGAGTCGCGCACCTTCATCACCCCCACGACCGGGCCGAAGGTCTCGTCACGCATCACCTTCATCGAGTGGTCGACGTCGACCAGAACGGTCGGCTCGAAGTAGTCCCCGGGGCCCTCGACCCGCCTGCCGCCGGTCAGCGCCCTGGCGCCGCCGGCGAGGGCGTCGTTGACCTGGTCCTCGACGATCGCCGACTGGTTGGGCGAGGTCATCGCGCCGACGTCCTTGCCGAAGCCCTTTCCGTCGGCGCCCTGCTTGAGGCCACCGACCTCCTTGGTCAGCTTCTGGACGAACTCGTCGTAGACCGGCTCCTCGACGTAGATCCGCTCGACCGACATGCAGACCTGGCCGGAATTCATCATCCCGCCCCAGGCTGCGGCGTTTGCGGCGCGGTCGATGTCGGCATCGGAGAGCACGATCATCGGGTCCTTGCCACCCAGCTCGAGGCTGACCGGGGTCAACGTCTCCGCCGCCCGGGCCATCACCTTGCGGCCGGTTCGGTCCGAGCCGGTGAACTGGACGAAGTCGACCTCGTCGACGAGGGCTTCGCCGGTCTCCCCGAGGCCCTGAACGCAGTCGAAGACATCAGGAGCGCCGATCTCCTCCTTCCAAGCCTTCACCACCTCGATCAGTCCCAGCGGGGTGAACTCGGAAGGCTTGACCAGCACCGCGGCACCGGCCTGTAGAGCCGGGATCGCGTCACCGAGCGCGAGGGTAAGCGGGAAGTTCCAAGGACTGATGATCCCGACCACCGGGTAGGGCCGGTACTGGACGCTCAACTTCTTCGTCGCCAGCAGCGGGGAGTGAGGCCGGACGCTTTCATCGCCGATGAACTTCGCGGCCTTCGTCCCATAGAAGTTGATCAGGTCGGTGAGGTAGACCGCCTCGGTCGTCGCCTCGGCGCGCACCTTGCCGGTCTCGGCCTGCATCGTGTCGGCGACCCGGTCCTGATTGTCGAGGAGCCAGTCGCGCAGCTTGCCCAGCCATCGGTAGCGGCCCTCGATCCCCAGCGCCTCCCATTCGGGCTGGTTGGCGCGGATCCGGGCGACGACCTCGCCGACACGCTGAGGAGAGTCCACCTCGACGCTGGCCACCAGGTCGCCGTTCGCCGGGTTGTGGACCTCGATCTGCTGGACAGCGGCCCCGTTTGCGCCCGTCCCGCTGACTGCCTCCGCGCCCCCCTGTGCGACTCCGCTCTCCACCTGACCGCTCCTTCCGATTGGCTGGTCAGCCAAGAGTATTACTCCGCCACCTCCTCCGCTGCTCGTCCGGGGATGGCGGCGCGGTGCCGCGCCGCCGCTCAGGAGGAATCAGACCCTGACGTTCGCTAACCGGTTCCTCGTGGCACCAATCGGTAGACGGCGCCTTCCTGGGAGCAGACGTAGATGCGGTGGCGGTCGTCTTCGCCGAAGGAGGTGGGGGAGTTGATCGCGAGGCCGAGCCGGCGATCGCCGCTTGCCCTGCCCAGGCGGGGGACGAGGCTGCGCAGTTGGCCCTCGCAGAGATCGGCGTAGAGGTAGCGCCCGTAGAGACCTCGTAGGCGGCGGTCGCGGACGACGTAGCCGCCGATGATCGCGCAGCTGCCGCCTCCACGGTGATGGCTGTAGGCGAAGATCGGTTTCACCGTGCCGCCGGGGTCGGGGGTGCCGCTGTTCTCGCCGGTGTAGGGGGAGAAGCCCTCGAAGGCGTCCCAGCCGAAGTTTGCCCCGTCGGCAGCGGAGACGGTCGTGTAGTCGAGCTCCTCGAAGCGGTCCTGGCCGACGTCGGCGATCGCGATCCGCGGCCGCGGATCGCCGACCGTGTCGAATGAGAAGCGGAACGGGTTGCGCAACCCGTAGCTGTAGATCTCGTCGCGGCCGGGCCGACCGACGAAGGGGTTGCTGTCGGGGACCGAGTAGGGGCGGCCGCCGCTCGGGCGCGGGTCGATCCGCAGCAGCTTGCCCAACAGGCTCCTTCTGTTCTGGGCGTTGTTGGGCGGGTCGCCGCCGGAGCCGCCGTCGCCCGTGCCGAAGTAGAGGTCGTTGCCGAGGAACTGGAGCTGGCCGCCGTTGTGGTTGGAGTTGACCGGGTGGGGGATCTCGATCACCTTCCGCCGCGAGCCCCGTGCGGCCCGCGTCGCGCTACGCCGCTTGAATTCGTCGATCCGGATGTTCCCGGCGCGGTCTGTGTAGTAGACGTAGAAGCTGCGGCTCTTCGCATAGGCGGGCGGGAAGGCGATCGAGAGCAGGCCGCGCTCGCCCCCCGAGCCCACCAGGCCGGAGATGTCGAGGAAGGGGCGCCGCGACTCGCGTCCCCCGTTCAGCACCCGGACCCTGCCCTTCTGCTCGACGACGAAGAGCAGCTTCGGGAAGCCCGGTGCGCCGGTCACGTAGACGGGTTCCTGGAACCGCCCGATCCTCTCCAGCGCAACCCCGCCGCGAGTGGGTTGTCGGGCTGATCCGCAGGCTGGTAGGGCGAGTGCGAGAAGCGTTGCGGCGAGGCTACTTATGCGGATTGACTTCGACGACATCGCCGTTGTCGGTGACGATCGTGTTCGGCGGCACGCTCGAGATCCGGACCGAGAAGGACCCGCCCGGAGCGACGCCGCCGGTGGTCTCCGCCCTGGCGGTGCCGCTGAGGTCGGCGCCGACCCGGTAGAGAAGGGTGTAGCGCCCCGTTTTCACCGCACTCAGTTTCCAGATCGCGTTCGTCGTGTCACCCGGCTTCAGCGGCCCGAAGTCGAAGGTCTTGCGATTGGAGGTTTCGGTCCCGCCGGGCTTCGAGGACCCGGCGAATTTCGGGAAGTGTTCCGCCAGCACCCAGACCGGGCGGTCGGGCTGGGAGAGGCCGGGTTCGGGGTCGCGGATTCCGAACGGCAGCGAGGAGCTCCTTCCCTTGGGGCCGGCGATCGAGACGCTCATGGTCAGCGCCGGAACCGTCTTGGGACCGGTATTGCGGACGCCGAGCCGCAGCAGCGAGGTCTCGCCCAGCCGTTGCGCGGTCGGGAACTGCGCCGTCGTCACCTTGACCCTGAAGGTGCCGGCGGTCTGGTTGGCGCCCGAGGATGAGCCGCCGCCGCAGGCGGCGAGCAGCGCTGCCGCGGCCACTGCGGCAACCCCGGTCGCCGTGGCTCGCAAGCAGGTCTTCCGGGAATATGGTCCGGTCCCCCGCAAGGCGGGCGGAACATACCACGGGGTTTGCCCGCCTCCGGCGGGTGTCCGCGCCATCGTGGCAGGGTTATTCGGATCTCAACAGTCATGTAACGAGAGCCGCTGACTCATCCCATAGACTCGATCCACCGAGTGGGGCGCTGCATGGATGCGGTGCGGCTCGTCGGAGGAGCTGATGGTCAAAAGCGCGGTAGATAGGGCATTTCTGCCCGCAAGATCGCTGTTCGAGCAGGTCGGGGACATGATGATCCTCACTGCGCGGACGCTGATGTCTGCCGTCCGCCCGCCCTACCCCTATGGCGAGGAGTTCATCGGGCAGTTCCTCTTCGCGCTGCAACTCTGCTGGTTCCCGTTGCTGGTCTCGACCGTCGCCTTCGGCTTCGGGGCGCCCGGCCTGCAGGCGGCCAACTTCCTCTCGCTGTTCGGCGCCCTCGACCGGCTCGGCGGCTTCTTCGTGCTCGCCTCGATTCGCGAGTTCGCACCGTTCGTGACCGCCGTCGTGGTCGCCGGCGTCGCCGGGACCGCGATCACCGCCGACCTCGGCGCCCGCAAGATCCGCGAGGAGCTTGATGCCCTCCAGGTGCTCGGCGTCGACCCGATCAAGAACCTGGTCGTGCCGCGCTTTCTGGCGCTGATGCTGATCACCGGCCTGCTCGACATCTACGCTCTCGTCTTTGGCATCAGCGGGGGCATCCTCACCGAGCTGCTCTACCACCAGCCGCTCGGCGGCTTCCTCGCCACCCTCTTCACCAACGCCTCGATCACCGACCTCTGGGGCTCGGTGATCAAGTGCACGCTGTTCGGCGCGATCATCGCGGTGGTCTGCTCCTACAAGGGAATGACCGCATCGGGCGGCGCTGCCGGCGTCGGCCGGGCGGTCAACGAGGCGGTGGTGATCGCCTTCCTCGGCGTCTTCGCCTTCAACTATGCGTTCACCCAGACGCTCCTGGCCACCAACCCGGAGCTGCAGACGATCCGGTGAGCGAGCGCGAAACCATCGACGGGGGCGGGAGGCGACCATGAACGCCTGGCTCGAAGTGCCGCGCGGCTGGCTCGACTCCTTCGGGGAGATCGCCCGTTTCGGCTCGCGTGTCGCCGGGCTCGTCTACTCGGGGCGGGTCCTGCGCTTCTTCGGCGAGAGCCTGCGACAGGCCGGCATCCTGATCCTTGGCTCGGCGATGATCATCTGGGGACTGGTCTTCATCCTCGGCCTGCAGTGCGGCATCGAGGGGGCCTACCTGCTCCGCGCCCAGGGCGCCCCTGCCTACGCGGGCGTCTTCTCGGCCTGGTGCGACCTGCGCGAGATCATGCCCTACGCGTTCGGCTACATGCTCTCTGCCAAGGTGGGGACCGGGATCGTCGCCGAGCTGGGGGCGATGAGGATCTCCGACGAGATCGACGCGCTCGAGGTGATGGGCGTGCCGCCCGTCACCTTTCTCTGCGCCACCCGCCTGCTGGCCGCTTGGATCGCCTTCCCGTTCATGTACCTGGTCGGGATCGGGATCATGTACTTCGCCAGCTACCTGGCTGTCGTCCAGCAGATCGGCGACGTGTCGTCGGGCGGCTACGAACTGATCTTCTGGATGTTCCAGAACCCTCCCGACCTGCTCTTCAGCTTGATCAAGGGGATGTTCATGGCGACGGCGATCGTCATGGTCGGCTGCTATTACGGCTACACGGCTTCCGGCGGACCGGTCGGAGTCGGCACCGCGACCGCGAAGTCGATGGTGCTCAACATCGTCTTAGTCCACATCATCGGGATGTTGGGGACCCTGGTCTTCTGGGGAGCCAACCCGAGAGCGCCGATAGGAGGCTGAGTTGTCGACGGATCCGGATCAGTTCACGGGAAGCGAAGCGGAGGACCTGGAAGCCGAGGCTCTCGAGGCCACCGACGAGGTTGCCGCTGAGGTCTCCGCGGGCCCCTACGTCAGCGCCGACGGCGCGGTGATGGGCCGCGACTTCGTCATCCCGGGCGTCGACCCCGGAGAGCCCGACCCATACCGCTTCCACACCGGCCGCAAGCGCGACCACGGTGGCACCGACGCGATCGAGATCATCGACCTGGTCAAGCAGTTCGGCCGCGCCCGCATCCTCAACGGCCTCAACCTCGGTCTCCCCGAGGACCAGGTATCGATGGTCTTGGGGCCCTCAGGCACCGGCAAGAGCGTGCTGATCAAGCACATCGTCGGCCTCCTGCACCCCGATTCCGGCGACGTCCTGGTCCACGGGGAATCGATCCCGAACATGACCGACGACGAGCTCTTCGACGTGCGTAAAAAGTTCGGCCTGCTGTTCCAGGACGGCGCCCTTTTCGGCTCGATGGACATCTACGACAACACGGCCTTCCCGCTGCGCCAGCACACCGACAAGAGCGAGGAGGAGATCGGTGAGATCGTCAACCGCCGCCTCAAAGAGGTCGGGCTGATGGAGGCGATCCACAAGATGCCGAACGAGCTCTCCGGCGGGATGCGCAAGCGCGCCGGATTCGCCCGGGCGCTTGTCCTCGAACCGGCGATCGTGATGTTCGACGAGCCGGATTCCGGTCTCGACCCGGTGCGCACGGCGCTGCTCTGCGAGCTGATCCGGGAGGTCCACGCCGAGAACGGCGGCTGCTACCTGGTGATCAGCCACGATCTAAACACGGCGCGCCGAATCGCCGACTTCCTCGCTGTGCTGTGGAACGGCAAAATCGTCGAGTCGGGGCCGAAAGAGGATCTGTTCGATTCCGACAACCGGTTCGTCGCCCAGTTCCTGAATGCGGACGTGACCGGTCCGCTGTCGATGGATTGAGCGTTCTGGCGGCCTGGGCCGCCCGCCGCGCACGGCCGGTGCTTGCGGTGTCGGTCGCCCTTGCGGTGGCGGCCGGGGTGGTGGCGACACGGTTGCCGACCGACGCGGGCACCGGGACGCTGGTCGACGCGGATACGGCGAGCTACCGGGCCACGCAGCATGTGCGGGAAGTGTTCGGGGAAGAACCGGTGGTGGTTCTGGCAGAGGGGGACCTGCAGCGCCTGGTGCTGACCCCGAACCTCTTCCGATTGCTGCGCTTGGAGGGGTGTCTGTCTGGGAAGGTGCCGCCGGGGGCCAGGCCGATTCCGGGGCCCTGCGCCGAGCTCGCCAGTTTGCGGCCGGTCGAGTTCCTCGCCGGCCCTGCCACCTTTCTCAACGAGGCGGTGATCCAGATCGACGAACAGCTGCGCCGGTTGGCGGCTGGGATCCCGCCCGACCAGCTGCGGGAATTCCTGCTCTCGGTGGCGACGAAGTACGGGGTGACCAGCTTCCCCAGCCTCGGCAACCCGAACTTCCTGGCGACGGTCGTGTTCGACCTGCGTCGCTCGCGCGGAACGCCGAAGGCGCGCCTCGCCTACCTGTTCCCCAACGGCCACTCGGCTCAGATCGTCCTTCGCCTGCGCCCCGGCCTGAGCGGGGCCGAGCGCCACCGAGCGCTGGAACTGATCCGGGAAGCGGTCTTTGACACGACGCCGCGCAAGGTGTGCGCCGAAAGGGGCAGGCCGGCTCCATGCTTCGAGTTGCACGGCGGCCGCTACGTCGTCTCCGGGGCGCCGGTAGTCGTCGACGGTCTGGCGCGGGCGCTCAAGGATGCTCTCCTGATCCTCCTCGGCGTCGCCATTGCGGTGATGGCGTTGACCCTGATGGCGGTCTTCCGCTCCCGCTTCAGGTTGCTGCCACTGGCGATTGCGCTCGCGGCGGCGGGGCTCACCTTTGGCCTGCTCGGGCTGGTGGGCGGGTCGCTGACGATGGCCTCGATCGCGGTGCTGCCGATCCTGATCGGCCTCACCGTCGACTATGCGATCCAGCTCCAGGCCCGCTACGACGAGGCGGTCGAGGAGGGCGCCTCCGGTGTGGATGCCGCGCGTCGGGCGGCCGCGCGCGGAGGGCCGACGATCGCCACCGCATGCCTCGCCACCGCGGCGGGCTTCCTGGCCCTCCAGCTCTCCCCAACCCCCATGGTTCGCGGCTTCGGTCTGCTCCTAATCGTCGGAATAGCGATCGGCTTCGCCCTTGCCCTGACTGCCGGCTTCGCCGCCCTCAGCCTTCGACGTGAGGGTGATGGGAGTGGTGCTTCCCCGGGCGGGTGGCGGGGAGGCGGGGTCTTCGCCCGCAGCTTGCGAGGACGAGGACGCCATCTCCCTGACAGGACCCGCCCGCCGAAGCGCCTTGTCTCAATCGCCGTCGCCCACCCTCGGCGTGTGCTCGGCGTCGGCGCTGCGCTCGCTCTGCTCGGCTGGGGCCTGGGAACCCAGATCGGCACCGTCTCCGACATCCGCTCGCTGGCGCCGCAGAGCCTGACCGCGGTGCGTGCCTTGACCGAACTTCAGGACGCTACGGGTGTGTCCGGCGAGCTCGACGTAAGCGTCCAGGCCGACGACCTCGCCAACCCGGGGCTGATCCGCTGGATGGCCGGGTTCAAGCAACGAGTACTGAGATCGAACGGGTTCGACGGGCCGCGGCCGAGCTGTCGGACGGCCGAAGTCTGCCCGGGGCCGGCGCTCTCGGACTTCCTTGTCGCGGGCGGCGGCACCCTGACCGGGCCCGGGATCCGCTCCACCCTCGCCGCGATGTCGCCTTATGACCTGCGCCAGGTGGCGCCGATCGACCCGAGGACCGGCCGGCTCGGCCACACCGCGCTGCTCTCGTTCGGAATCCGCGCGCAGTCCCTCGAGGGCCAGCAGGCGCTGATCGACCGCATCCGCAGGGAGGTCGGCACTCCTGGCTCTGCCCAGGGCCCCCCGCCCGGGGTCGAGGTTCGCCTCGCCGGGTTGCCGGTGATCGCCGCCCAGTCGGCTGCCGACCTCTCCGGCAGTCGGTACTGGCTGACCCTTGGTGGCGTGCTCGCGGTGGCGCTGGTGTTGCTGGCGGCCTACCGATCCCTCTCGCGCGCGCTGGTCCCGCTGGTCCCGATCGTGCTGGCAACCGGGTGGTCGTCGCTGGTCCTCTGGGTAAGCGGCATCCCGCTCAACCCGATGTCGGCTGCGTTGGGGGTGCTGACGATCGCGATCGCCACCGAGTTCAGCGTCATCCTCGCCGCCCGCTTCCACGAGGAGCGGGGGGAGGGCTCTCGGTCGCGCTCGCCCTCGAGGGCGCCTACTCGCGCACGGGGGCCGCCGTGCGCGCCTCCGGCATTACCGCGATCGCCGGCTTTGCGGTGTTGATCGCCAGCGACATACAGATGCTGCGCGACTTCGGCCTCGTCACCGTGATCGATCTCGCCGTCGCCCTGTTGGGGGTGATGGTGGTGCTGCCGGCCACGCTCGCCTGGAAGGAGGAGTGGTGAGGGACCGCTACTCGATCGGGGTCGGGCTCCTCTTCGTGGCGATTGTCGCGATTGCGTTCTTCAACACCGTCGGTGGCAACGAGCCCGGTACGCTCGGGCTCGACCAGCTCCCCGTTCGATGGCCTCTTCCCGAGTTCGCCGTGCCGGCGGCTGCGGGCTCGCTCGAAGGCGATGCCAACGTCGCCCAGGACGACTGCGCCACCTCGCAGGTCCCATGCCCAGCCGAAGCGCGACGCACTCCGGCCTGCCGCATCGACGCCGCCGGGGCGATCCGCTCCTGCGACCTCTTCGACCACCCGTTGGTGATCTCGTTCTGGTTCACCGGGGGCGACGGGTGTGTCGATCAACAGGACGTGGTCGACCGCGCCTATCGGCGCTACCGTGGACGGGTGAGCTTCCTCTCGCTGGACGTGCGCGACGATCGCAAGACGGTTCGGGAGCTGATCCGCCGCCATCACTGGCAGGTCCCGGTCGGCTATGACCGGGACGGCGCCGTGGCGAGTCTCTACGGTGTCGGCGGTTGCCCCACGTTCGCCTACGTCTACCCCGGGGGCACGTTGCAGAGCGCCGGGATCGGCGACCTGGCCCCCGCGCAGCTCGATGCCCGCGTCGCCGGCCTGCTTCACGCGACCCGTGTCGCGGAGGCCGGGAAGGCCCCGCGGTGACGGGCGCAGCTGCAAGCTCGAGCCTCGGCTGGGACCCCTCCCCCGAGCAGGGATGGGTGGCGCCCCATCTTGCCGGCGAGTTCCCGGGCCTGGGGATCGCATGGATCGAGGTCGACAGCAACCCCCGCAGGAGTCCGGACCCGGTGCGGCGCCGGCTCCGCGACCTCTCCGACCGCTTCTTCGGCGCCCACGCGATCCACCTGCGCGAGCGGCCGATCCCGTGGGCCTACCGCGTCTTCTTCCGCCATATCGGCCTCGACCCCGATCGCACTCGCATCCCGGTGGAGCAGCTGGCACTCGATCGCCTCCAGGATGGCGCCTTCAGGAGCAGGGGCCTGCCGGCCGACGCGCTGACGATCGCCATCGTCGAGACCGGGGTCGCGTTGCGCGCGTTCGACGCCGAGCAGATCGATGGTGGCCTCTGCATCCGTGACTCGGCGCCGGGCGAGTCGCTGGCGGGGAGACCGGGCGAGCTGCCGCAGGGAACGCTGGCGATCGCCGACGAGCGGGAGCCGGTGGGGCTGCTCTTCGGTGCGACCGGGGAGGGCCACGGGGTGGACCGCGGCACGCGGCGGGTCATGCTGGCCGCGGTCCAGGTCGATGGCGTGCCGCAGATGGCCGTCGACGAGGCTCTCTGGATGGCGGCCGCGACGCTGGCAGCCGCCTGAGATGTCGCTCCGCGGGGCCTCCGCGGTCAGCTGTCTGCGTAATGTGCGCACAAGGAAGAGCAGAAGCTCGTGATCTAGACTCGGAGCGGGTTCTATGCCGGATCTGCTTGAACGAGACACCCTCGTCGATCTTCGTGCCGGGGCGGACGAGCGCCTCGCGCGGGCTGAGCTGCGGCGCCAGATCGGCCGGCTCGAGCGTGAGCTCGCCGGGCTCTTCGGCGAGGCCTTCGGCCGGGTGGAGGTCACCCCCGCCGGGAGGGCCGCGGACGCAGCCCCGCGGGCGCTCGACCTCGGCGGCCTGGAGGGGGTCCGCGACTCCCTCGCGACCCGCGTCGCCGAGGCCCGCAGGGCGCTGCTCGATCGGACCGAGGTCGAGACTCAAAACCGCGAGCTGCTGCGGCAGATGCTCGCCAAGCCGGACGAGTACAGGTGGGTACGGATCTCGCGCCTCGACGTCGGCGAGCCCGGTTGTGGGGGCTGGCACTCCTGCCCCAGGTTCGGCATGCTCGGCATGCTGATGGGCTGGTGGCGCGTGAAGGTATCGTCGGGATGCCCGTTATCCGGGCGGCTCGAGGCCGTTGAGCAGCAGACGCAAGAAGGCCAAGCGGCCGGCGCCGCAGAGGCCCACTTCCCCCGCCGTTAGTGAGGAGCGCCCGCCGGCGCCCTGGGGGTCGTTCCCGCTGGCCGAGCTGTCGGTCCTCGCCGGCATCGTGATGCTGGTAATCGGGCTGGTCGGTGCGAGCCCGACGGCGATCGGCGTCGGCGTCGTCCTCGGCGGGCTTGGCGGGCTCGAGGTCTC
Organism: uncultured Solirubrobacterales bacterium; assembly: GCA_963838035.1. Lineage (GTDB taxonomy): Bacteria > Actinomycetota > Thermoleophilia > Solirubrobacterales > 70-9 > CAVVNN01. The sequence continues at coordinate 139,696 of CAWIPM010000005.1, read as the reverse complement.
GCTCCGTGAGCACCTCGCGGGCTACCGTTCCCACACCACGCTGCTCGCCGGCACCGTCTTCGTGCTCACGGTGGGGGGGCTGTTCTACCTCGCCGGGCTGATCCTCGCGGTCTGCCTTGCAGTGGGGGCTGCCGTCTTCGTTGCCGCCTTCTGGGCTCTTCGCCGCGCCTTCCAGCGAGCGTCCGGAGGCCTCAGCTTCAGGGTGGGCGGCCTGCGAGGGTAATTCGCTAGACCAGGATTGCGGCCCGCTCGCCCGGCCGTTTCGCCGCCAGCTCGGTTGCCAGCAGCAGCCGCTGGCGCGAGGTGAGGGTGCCGAGTCGCTTGTTCTCGTTGAGGGCGAGAGGGAGAAGGAACTTGCGGACCCGGGTGCGGCCCCAGCGGCGCTGGCTGCCGAGCAGCTCGGCGATGGTCATGCTCTCGGTCTCCCAGGGGCACTCGCGGACAACCGCGGACGCGTCGACGTCTCCGTTCGCGATCGAGCGCTTCAGCTCAGCGCGGGCAAGGCGCACCCGGTTGGCACGCTCCAGCGCCTGCATGTGCTGCGGCGCCTGGACGGCGGAAGCGGTCGTCGTTGCAGGGGCGATCGAGGCAGCGTCCACTGAGACTCCTCCCATCTGGGGATCGGGTTGACTGGATATCTCTCTCCGGCGCCGGGCCGACGGGAAGACCGCGACCCTGGTGATCCGAACCCTCCTTTTCGTGACCCTGGCGGATTCGATCGGCGCGTGCAGCAAGCTATGCCGTCGGGGTGGGGAGCGTCAACCCGGGGGGCGAAACCAGGCCCGGTCCATCCGCTAAGAGCATCTTTTTCCGTGCCGCCGAACCTTGTCCAGATCTGGACAGGCCTGAAACTACCCACGTGGGGGATGTAAAACCTTGGTTAACCGCGCGGGAGGTCGGGGAAGTCATGGATGACCCGGGCGATGGTTCCCAGCGCGCCGTCGAGGTGCTCGCGCTCGTGGGTCGCCATCAGGCTGGTCCGCAACAGGGCGCCGCCCGGCGGGACAGCCGGGTGGATCGCGACGTTGGTGTAGACGCCGGCGTCGAAGAGGGCCTTCCAGAGCAGCACCGCCTGCCAGTCGTCGCCGACCATCACCGGCACCACCGGGGTCGTCGCCACGCTGCCGTCGGGGAGCGTTCCCGGCTCGATCACCTTCAGGCCCAGGTGTCGTAGGCCCTCGCGCAGGTACTCGGCGTTGTCGAGCAGGGCCTCGAACAGGCGCGGCCCGTCGGAGCGGATCACCCGCAGGGCCGCCAGCGCCGCGCCGACCGCCGCCGGCACCGCCGAGGCGCTGAAGATGAAGGAGCGGGATGAGATCCGCAGGTACTCGATGACGTCGGCGGGGCCGGCCACGAAGCCGCCACAGGAGGCGAGGCTCTTGGAGAAGGTGCCCATCCTCAGGTCGACCTCGGCCTCGAGGCCGAACAGCTCGCAGGCGCCGGCGCCGCGTGCTCCCAGCACCCCCGCCCCGTGTGCCTCGTCGACCATCAGCCGCGCGCTGTGCTCCCGGCACAGCTCGACGATCCGCGGAAGGTTGCAGACGTCGCCCTCCATCGAGAAGACGCCGTCGACGACGACGAGGACGCCGCCGCCGTCCTCCGCCGCGCGCTGCAGCATCTTCTCCAGCTTGTCCATCCGGTTGTGGCGGAAGGGACGCAGCTTGGCGCCGGAGAGGCGGCAGCCGTCGAGGATCGAGGCGTGGTCGCCGGCGTCGCAGATCACCGTGTCCCCCGGCGCGAGGATGGTGCCGATGCAGCCCAGGTTCGACTGGTATCCGGTCGTGTAGACGATCGCGTCCTCTGTTCCCATCCACTCCGCCAGCTCGCGCTCGAGGTCGATGTGCAGCGGGGTCGTCCCGTTCAACAGCCGCGATCCGGTGACGCCGGTGCCGTAGGCCTCCAGCGCATCCCGCGCCCCCTGCTTGACCCGCTCGTCCCCGGTCAGCCCCAGGTAGTTGTTGGAGCCGAGCATGATCGTCTCGCGTCCCTCCATCTCGACCACCGGGCCGGCTTGCGAGGTGAGCAGCCGGAAGTAGGGGAGGAGGTCGTGCTCCTTGGCCGCTTGCAGCTGCTCGAGACGGTCATGGCTGCGGGCCTTCTCGAAGACGTCGACAGGTGCTTTCGTTGTCTCGCTCATGCGCAGAGTGTAGGTTCCGCCCTGATGGGAGGGGTGACGATCCGGCCGGTCCGCACGAGGCGCGAGCTGAAGCGCTTTGTCAAGGTCCCCTTCCACCTGCACCGCAATCACCCCCAGTGGGTGGCGCCACTTCTCTTCGAGCGGATGGAGTTCCTCGACCGCAAGAAGAACCCCTACTTCGAGCATGCCGAGGCCGAGTACTTCCTCGCCGAGCGCGATGGTGAGCCCGCCGGCCGCATCACCGCGCAGGTCGATCGCCGTTGGGATGAGTTCCAGGGCGGCAGCGATGCGATGTTCGGCTTCTTCGAGACCGCCGATGACCCCGAGGTCGCGGAGGCGTTGATCGGTGCGGCGACCGAGTGGGCGGCGTCGAAGGGCCGCGGCCGCATCCTCGGCCCGATGGACTTCACCACCAACGACGAGATCGGGATCCTGATCGAGGGCTACGAGCGCCGCCCGATGATCCTCGAGCCCTGGCACCCGCCGTACTACCGCGATCTGATCGAGGCCGGGGGCTTCGAGAAGGCGATGGACGTGCAGATGTGGGAACTGCAGTTCGGCGACCTCAAGGAGGGCGAGCGGTTCGACCCCGCGATCCACGCCGCAGCCGAGAAAGCCCTTCACGAGGAAGGCATCGCGATCCGCAACATGAGCAAGCGCGACATGGCCGGCGAGGTGCGCCGCTTCATGGACGTCTACAACGAGGCCTGGGGCGAGAACTGGGGCTTCGTCCCAATCACCGACGCCGAGGTCGAGTTCCAGGCGAAGAACCTGAAGCAGGTGATCGACGAGGACTGGGCCTTCATGGCCGAAAAGGACGGCGAGGTGATCGGCGCCGCGCTGACGCTGCCTGACATCAACCAGGTGATGGCGAAGTTGAACGGGCGCCTGCTCCCCTTCGGCTGGGCCAGGTTCCTGCTCGGCAAACGCAAGATCGACCAGCTCCGAGTCTTCGCGCTCGGCGTCAAGCACGCCTACCGCCACAGTGGCGTCGCCGCAGGCCTCTACCTGAAGCACCTGGAGACGGCGGCGCAGCCCGGCGCGATCGGAGGCGGCGAGATGGGTTGGATCCTCGAGACCAACGGGCCGATGAACCGGGCGATGGAGGGGATGGGTGGGAAGGTCGTGAAGCGCTACCGGGTCTACGAGCGCTCGCTGTAAAGCCGCAAGTTCCGGGTTTTGCGTGACATGCCCTTCGTAGCGGTCCGTGGCCTCGTTAGAGTCGGCGCGGTGAGCGATATGGAGCTTGAGCCGGTTCCGGTCCGTGTCCTGCCACGAGAGAACCCCGATTCGCTTGCCCTGCGCAGCGAGGCGCGTACTGCGGCGATAGCCGCCGCCGGCGGCGTCCTGGCGGGTGCGGCGACCGTGGCGGCGGTGCGGGCGATGGGGGCCGCGACATCGGCGCGTAAGTCACCGCGGCGGCTCCTGCGACGTCGCGAGCCGGCGGCAAACGTCGTCGCCAGCCGCTCCTTCCTGGTCGACGTCCACCTGCTCGGGCGGTAGGGCAGATGGTCGGCTCGGCTTCGTTCGAAGTCGATGTCCGGCCTCCGTCACCGTTTCGGATGCCCCTCAGCGGTGGCGAGGATCGGGTGATGAGGGTAAGCGGCGGGGTCGCCACCCGCCTTCTCCACATCGAGGGAAGCCCAGTGCTGGCCCGGGCCTGGCAACCGGCGGCGGATCGCGTGGTATTCCGCTCCGAGCCGGTCGACCCCGCCGCGATCTCGGCGCCGAGATCGCTGCCGGCGCCGGGTGCGAAGCCGGCTGGGCCGGGCAGCTCGAGGCCGCGGTCGAGCGCATGCGCTTCGCCCTCGGAGTCGACGACGACCTCGGAGAGTTCCATCGTCGCTTCCGCTCCGACCCGTTGCTGGGGCCGTTGATCCGCCGCCGGCCCCACTTTCGTCCACGCCGCCGGCCCTGGCCGTGGGAGGCGCTTGCCTGGGCGATCGTCAAGCAGCTGATCGAGTCCGAGCGCGCCGCTCGCATCCAGCGCCGTATCGTCGGTCGCTGGGGGCCGTGCCTGGGGAAGGAGCGCGGGGGGTATCGCGACGTCCCGGTGCCGACGACGATCGCCGGCCGGGCTCCCGCAGAGCTGGAGTCGATGGGGCTGACACTGCGCCGGGCGGTCGCCCTGCGCGCGGTCGCCCACGAGGTCGCCGCCGGCCGCTGCGATCTCCTCTCCGAGGCTTCCGACCGGCGGCTTCTCGCGGTGCCGGAGATCGGTCCCTGGACCGTGGGGTGCCTCGGCCTCTTCGGCCGCGGCGACCCCGATGCGCTCCCCGCCGGGGACCTTGCCTACATCAAGCTGGTCGGCCGGCTCGCCGGCCTCGGCCGCCGTGCCACGGTCGACGAGGTCGAGGAGTTCTACGCGCCGTACGTGCCCTTCCGCGGACTCGCGGGCGCCCTCTCCCTCGCCGGCCTGCACCGGGCGATCGCCCAGGGCCCGCCTCTGCGCCGCGTCGCCTGAGGCCTCACTCGGCGTGCATGTGTTCGTGCCCGGGGGAGAGGTGCTTCAAGAGAGGCGTGGATGTGCCGATAGGTCCGCAGTGGAGCGGGCGACAGGAGACAGGAACTGGCCGCAGGAGCAGGTCCACGAATTCCTCGATCAGATCAGCTCGGGGGGCGAGGACTACAGGCGGCTGGTCGAGCGCGTGCCGGTGATCGTCTACTCCTGCGAACTCGGTGAGTACGGGCGTTGGCGCTACGTCAGCCCCCAGGTGGAGGAGATCCTCGGTCACGGCCCCGAGGAGCTCAAGCGCGACCCCGGCCTCTGGGCGCGGCTGCTGCACCCCGATGATCGCGAGCGCGCCCTCGCCTTCGAATCCCAGGACTTCCTTGGCGATCAAGACACGCATCCGGTCGAGTACCGGATGATCACACCCAGCGGCAAGGTGGTCTGGATTCACGACGAGGCGGTGCTCGAAGCCGACGAGATGGGCGTGCCGGTCTGGCACGGAATCCTCTATGACATCACCGAGCGAAAGCGCACCGAGCGGGAGCTGCACAGGGCGGTTGCGCAGCAGGCGGTCGTCGCCCAACTCGGCGAGCGGGCGCTGCGAGACGGCGACCCGGAGGCGCTGATGCGGGCAGCGGTCTCCCTGATGACCGGCATCGACGGCATCGATGCCGCCTGCATCTGGGAGGTCGGCCGCGACCGCCGCAGGCTACGGCTGCGTGCGGGCTTCGACGGCCAGCTCACCGAGAGCGCCAGCCGAGTCTCGGCCGCCAGGGACTCTCACGCCGGCGCTGCTCTGGAGTCGGGGCTTCACACGATCGTCGACGACTGGTCGGGAGAGCAGCGCTTCTCGATGCCGCCCGCGTTGCGGGTGATCGGGGTGCAGAGCAGCCTCGCGGTGGCGATCGATGGCAAGGAGCACCCGTTCGGGGTGCTCGACCTCCATTCCACCTCTCCGAGCGGCTTCACCCCGAAAGACGTCCACTTCGTGCAGGCGGCGTCCAACGTCCTCGCCGACGCGATCGAGCGCCACGCCGCCGATCAGGCCCTGCGCCACCGCGTCCTTCACGACGCCCTCACCGGGCTGCCAAACCGGCTCAGCTTCATCGAGGCGCTGAACGAGTCGCTGCGGCGCAGCATCGCGTCCGGCTCGCCGGTCGGCATCCTCTTCCTCGACCTCGATCACTTCAAGCTGGTCAACGACAGCCTCGGCCATCACGCCGGCGACGAGCTGCTGCGGGCGGTCGCACCGAGGTTGCGCGACCACCTGCGTCCCGGGGACCTCGTCGCCCGCTTCGGCGGCGACGAGTTCGGCATCCTGATCGACCGTCTCTCCGACGAGGAGGAGGCGCTCGCAATCGCCGGCCGCGTCGCCGCCGCCTTCGCCAACCCATACTCGATCGGCGCCTCCGCCGACCACTTCGTCACCGCCAGCATCGGCGTCGCGGTCGCCCGGCCGACGGAGCGTGAGCCGATCAGCGCCGATCTGCTGATCCGTGACGCCGACGCGGCGATGTACCGGGCGAAGGAGAGAGGGAGGGCGCGCTGCGAGCTGTTCGACGCCGAGATGAGGGCGAACGCGCTGAGCCGCCTTGAGACCGAGCACGAGCTGCGCGGAGCCCTCGATCGCGAGGAGTTGACGCTCCACTACCAGCCGGTCGTATCGCTGAGGACGGGCGAGGTGCGCGGGATGGAGGCGCTGGTTCGCTGGTGCCACCCCGACCGCGGCCTGCTGGACCCGGCCGACTTCGTCCCGATCGCCGAGATGTGCGGGATGATCGAGCCGATCGGCCGCTGGGTTCAGGAGCGCGCCTGCCGTCAGGCCCTCGCTTGGCACGATCTGCGCCCCGATGAGCGGCCCTTGGACATCTCCGTCAATCTCTCCGCCCGGCAGGTTGCCCACCCCGACCTTCCCGCCCTCGTCGCCGAGACGCTCGGCCGCTGCGACTTCGACCCGATCCATCTGCGCTTGGAGATCACCGAGACTGCCCTGGTCGAGGAGTCGGCGACTGCGCAGGCGACCCTCGAGGCGCTCAGCGAGCTCGGCGTCGGCCTCGTCCTCGACGACTTCGGCACCGGCTACTCCTCGCTCGCTTACCTCAATCGCTACCCCTTCGACGCGCTCAAGATCGACCGTTCCTTCGTCGAGGCGCTGGGGGTCGAACAGGAGCGGACCGCGATCATCGAGGCGATCGTCGGCATGGCGCGGGCGCTGTCGCTGGACGTGATCGCCGAGGGGGTCGAAATCGAGGCGCAGCTATCGGAGCTGCGCCGCCTCGGCTGCGATTACGCCCAGGGCCACCTCTTCGCCGCTCCGCTGCCCCCCGAGGAGGTCTCCAAGCAGCTCGAGAAGGGGATCCCGACCTATTCGGGGATGCTGCCCGGCAGGTAGGCGTTGGTGAGCGCTTCACCGGGCGCCGGCAGCGAGGAGGTCAGGCCGTTGTCGCGCATCCACCCGATGAAGCGGGCCCACTCGGTGGGATCCATGTAGCCATAGGGATGCCCCCCTGCGGAGCCTTCGGACGCCCCCTGCGTGAGCAGCGGCAGCGTCGCCTTCACCTCTGCTTCGGTCAGCTTCGGTTCCAGGTCGTGGTTCGCTTCGAGAACCGCCTTGGTCGCGGCACCCGGGTTCTTCGCCGCCGCGCTCGTGCCCCGGGCCAGAGCCGCGATGAACAGCCGGATCGCTTCGGGGTCTTCTTCGACCTGCTTGCGCCGGGCGACCAGGACCAGCTCGTCGTATGTCGGCACCCCGAGCCTGTCCACCGGCGTGACCACGGGGTCCTTGCCGCGGTGGCTGAGGTCGACCCCCTCGACGTTGGTGTAGCCGCCGAGCATCGCCTGGGCGCTGCCGCCGACCAGGGCCGGAAGCAGGCCGAAGCCGACATTGACCGACTTGACGTCGGAGGGCGAGAGGTTGGCGCGGGCGAGGATCGTCTTCAGGAAGGCATCCTGATAGGGGATGCCGGCGGTGGCGATCGTCTTGCCACGCAGATCGCCGACCCCCTTGATCCCGGACTTTCTCAGCCAGATCATCGAGGTGAGAGGCCTATTGACGAGGGCGCCGACGGCGACCACGTCGAGGCCCTGTTCCCTCGCCAGCAGCAGCTCCGGCTCGTAGGAGATCGCCAGGTCGGCACGGCCGGCGGCGACCTGCTTGATCGGCGCCGAGGGGTCGGAGGGAGCGTGAATGCCGACGTCGAGGCCGGCGTCGCGGAAGTAGCCCAGCTTCTGCGCCATGTAGATCCCGGCGTGGTCGGGGTTGGGGTAGAAGTCGAGGACGAGGCTGAAGGGCTGTGTTTCGGCGGTGACGTTCTCGCTCTTCTCACCGCAGGCGGCCAGCCCGAGCGAGAGGACGAGGAGAGCGATGGCGACCGCGGCGAGCGGCGTTCGACGGAGCTTCATCCCCTGCTTTCTATCGCCAAGTGACGATGCGACGCTCTGCGAGGGCGAGCAGGCCGAAGAGGGCGATCGCCATCGCCGAGAGCACGACGACCGCGGCGAACAGCCGCGCCGTCTCCAGCTGGGCGTTGTCCTGGAGCATCAGGTGGCCGAGGCCGGAGTCCGAGCCTGCCCACTCCCCGAACACCGCTCCGATCACTGCGACGGCGACGGCGATCTTGGCGCCGCTGAACGCGTAGGGAAGCGCGGTGGGCGCCTCCACCCGGCGGAATGTCTGCCATCGGGACGCGTCGAGGGTGCGCATCAGCTTGGTCGCGTCGGGGTCGACCGAGCGCAGGCCGTCGAGCACGTTCACGGTGATCGGGAAGAAGCAGATCAGGGCGACGATTGCCAGCTTCGGGCCGGTCCCGTAGCCGAACCAGACGACGAGAATCGGTGCGATCACGATGATCGGGATCGTCTGCGAGGCGACGATCACGGGGTAGAAGGCGCGTCGCGCCGTCTCGAAGAGATGGAGGACGACGGCGAATGCGAGCCCGGCGACCAGCGCGCAGCCGAAGCCGAGCAGCACCTCCTTCAGCGTCACCCAGGCATTTTCGGCGAGCAGCGCGCGGTTGTCCCATAGCGAGGCCGCGATTTCGGTTGGGGAGGGGACGAGGAAGGCTTCGAGGTGCAGAGCGCTTGCGATCGCCCCGCTGCTCGCCGCCACCTGCCAGGCGCCGATCAGCGCTGCGAGGACGAGCACCGGAAGGAGCCACCCTCTCATCGCCGCCCCCGCAGGGCGTGCATCGCCCGCTCGCGCGTGGCTACGAAGCCGGGGTCGGTGACCGCAGCGTCCCGATCGGCCGCCCGGGGGGCGGGCGCGCGCAGTTCCTCGACGATCCGCGCCGGGCGCTGGGAGAGGACCAACACCTTGTCGCAGAGGTAGAGCGCCTCCTCGATGTCGTGGCTGACGAGGACGACGGTGCGCGGGTCGTCCCCGAGTGCCCCTGCGAGCCACTCCTGCATCTCCGCCCTGGTTATCGCGTCGAGCGAGGCGAAGGGCTCGTCGAGCGCCAGCAGCGGCTTGCCGGAGAGGAGCGTGCGCAGGAAGGCGATCCGCTGGCGCATCCCGCCGGAGAGCTCCCTCGGCGGCGAGGCCTCGAAGCCGGCGAGGCCGAAGCGCTCGAACAGCTCCCCGGCCCGGCGCCTCGACTCGGCTCGACTCACGCCGCGGTTTCGCAGCGCCAGCGCGGCGTTGTCGACGGCCGAGAGCCAGGGCAGCAGCAGGTCGCGCTGGGGCATGTAGGCGCAGCGGGCGAGGCGGCCGCCGGTATCGCTCGCTGTGCCGACTTCGACCTCGCCTGAGCCGGCCCCCTGGAGCCCGCAGATCAGCTCCAGCAGCGTCGACTTGCCGCAGCCCGATGGCCCGACCAGGCCGAGCACAGCGTGGGATGGCGCCTCGAGGTCGAGCCGGGCGATCGTTCGCAGCTCTCCGTAGCAGTGGCCGAGGCCGCGGATCGAGAGTGCCGCGCCTTCGTCGCGGTCCCCCGCAGTTGCAGGCACGGGGGGCTTTCCGGCGAAATCCTCGATCTCAGCCCGCATCTTGCTATCCTGGCGCACTTCAAACTCCTGACTTAAGAAGTCGAGAAAGTCGATAAACCACCGGGAGCTTCGCGATGGACCCGACAATCATCCTTTTCGGCCTTGGCATCGGCGTGCTGGTCGGCATGACCGGCATGGGCGGTGGCTCCCTGATGACCCCGCTGCTGATCCTCATCTTCGGGATCCAGCCGACCACGGCGATCGGCACCGACATCTTCTACTCGGCGGTCACCAAGACCGTCGGCGGCTGGCGCCACCTGCGGATGAAGACGGTGAACCTGGAGCTGGTCAAGTGGCTGGCGATGGGCAGCGTCCCGGCGGCGGTCGCCGGCGTCGCGCTTGTCTCGGTCCTGAAGGACCACATCGGCGAAGCCCGGCTCGACTCGCTCGTCTACGCGGTTCTCGGCGGGACCCTGCTGATAGTCGGCATCGTCACCCTGGCGCGGGCGCTGATCCTGCGACGCCTCGTCGACGAGCGCGACCGCTTCCGGGTCGAGCGCCGCCACAAGGTCGCCGCCGTCGTCATCGGCGCGACCACCGGCTTCGTGATCGGGATCACCTCGGCCGGCTCCGGCACGGTGATCGCGATCCTGCTGATCGCCGTCTACCGCCTCGCGCCGAAGAAAGTGGTCGGCACCGACGTCTTCCATGCCGCGGTCCTGCTCTGGGCCGCGGGCATCGCCCACTGGATAGGCGGCAACGTCGACTTCGTGCTGGCGGGCAACATCCTGCTCGGCTCCATCCCCGGGGTGGTGATCGGCGCCGCGCTCTCCGACAGGGCGCCACAGGGCTTGATTCGCACCGCGCTCGGCATCGTCCTGGTCGCCTCGGGGATCGTCACGATCCAGAAGGGGGACCCGAACGTGTGGCCGATCGCCGCGGCGATCGCCGGCCTCGGCCTCGGCCTGATCCTCGCCGCCCCCCGCTGGCTGCACCACCGTCGCCAGCGAGAAGCAGCGAAGGTTGCCCTGGAGACGGCCGGCTAGCGAGCGGCCCAGGCGTCGGGCGACTCGGTGAGATGCTCGACCACGGCGGGGAGCTCTCCGCTGACCAGATCCGCCAGGGTCACCTGCTCCACAACGGTGCGGAGGCTGGCCCGGACGGCGATCCAGACCTCTTGCAGGTGCTTCGCGTTGCCGCGGTACTCGATCGCCTCCGGCGGCGAGGACTGCACATGAGCGATCGGGCCCTCGACCGCGCGGACGACGTCGGCGATCGTCACGTCATCGGCTGGCCGCGCCAGCCAATACCCGCCCTTTGCGCCGCGCCGCGCCCGCACGATCCCCGCATGCTTCAGCTCCAACAGGATGTGCTCGAGGAACTGCAGGGGAATGTCCTGGGCTTCGGCCAGCTTCTCGCCCTTGATGGGGCCTTCGCCAGCGGCCGCCAGCTCGGCAGCGGCCCGGACTGCGTAGTCGGCTTTCGCGGAAACGCGCACACGCGCAGTAAATCAGCCGCGCGCCAAACCGCTCAGTCCTGCGCCGGTATGCCTCCGGCGACGACGTTGACGAAGTTCTCCAGGTGCCGAGTGGTCCAGCACTCGAACGCCCCGTCGCAGTACCGCTCGTAGGCAGCCATCACCGAGTCGCCGTAGTTCCAGTAGAGCCTCGGCTCGGGATTCAGCCAGAAGAGGCGGCCGGCGCGTTCGGCGACCTGGGCGAAGACCTCGGCGTGGGGCTCGCGGCCGTTGGTGCGGGCGTCGCCGAGGACGATCACGGTCGAGCGCGGGTCGAGGTCGTCGGAGATCTCGCCGAGGAACTCGAGCCAGACCCGGCCGTAATCGGTGTAGCCGGAGACGTCGGCGACGCCGCCCTCGCTGGAGATGCGCTGGGCGATGACGCGGAAGTCGCGCTCGTGCTCGAAGACGTCGGTCACCTCGGAGATCCGCTCGATGAAGACGAAGCTGCGCAGTTTGCGGAACGAGTCGTGCAGCGCGTGCAGGACGGAGAGGAAGAAGACGCTTGCCGAGGTGACGGAGGTGGAGACGTCGCAGAGGACGTAGATCTCCGGCCGCCGCGGTCGCTTCGGCCGGTAGCGCAGGTGCATCGGCACGCCCCCGGTCTCCAGCGAGGCGCGCATCGTCCGCCGCACGTCGACCGTCTGGCCCCGCCTGCGCCCCCGCTGCTCGTGTCCGAGCGTCGCCAGCCGCCGCTTCATCTGCGAGACGGCGCGATGGACCGCGGCGAGGTCCTGGGTGGGGCTGGTCGGCAGGGCCCGGTCGAGCTCGGCGAGGGGGCGGGACGGGGGCAGGGTTTCGGTGCGCTCGATCAGGTCGCGCTCGAGCTCCCGCCTCAGGTGGCGCTCGAAGCGGTTGAGCTGGTCGCGATCGATCGGCGCCATCTCGGCCGCGCCGTCCTCTGCCTGCGGCTGCGTGCCCGCCGAGAGCCCCAGCGTGCGGCGGATCCGCTGCACGTCGACGCCGACCACGCCCGAGCCCTCCGCCTGTCGCCCGAAGGCCGCGATCGCCAGCCGCGCCAGATCGCGCATCTCGCCGTCGTTGCCCTCGACGATCGCCTGGCGAATCTGCTCGCGCAGCTCGTCGATGTCGAGCCGCTCGCCGCCCTCGTGGCGCTCCCCCTGCTCGCCGACGCCGCGCTCGATCGCCTCCGCCTCGGCGACGCGGAAGAAGAAGCGGTCGAAGAGCAGCTCGAAGACGCGGCGGTCCTCCTGGGACTTGGCGATCGTCGCCGCCAGCGCCTCGCGGAAGTCCTCCTGCGCCGTCCACGGCACCTCGTCGAGCGCCGCGAACGCGTCGAGGATCTCCGAGGTCCCCACCGCGACGCCCTCACCGCGCAGCTCCTCGCAGAAGCTGAGCAGCTTCGCCGCCAGGCCGGGTGGCCCGGGATCGGCCTTCGGCCCGTAGGGGGAGGCGGCCGTCTGCCTCACCCCGCAGCTTGCGTGGGCGCCTCGGCCAGCTTCACGCCAACCCGCTCGGCGACGAGGTCGATGTCGGTGCGGTGCTTGACGAGGATCGACATCGACTGCTCGAAGGTCTCGCGGTCGATGTCCTCGGCGCCCATCAGCAGCAACGTCCTCGCCCAGTCGATCGACTCGGCGATCGAGGGCGGCTTCTTCAGGTCGAGCGCCCGGATCATCCGCACCACCTCGACCAGCCTGCGTGCCAGTGTCTCGGGCAGCTCCGGCGCGTGCAGGCGGACGATCTCCATCTCGCGCTCGATATCGGGGTAGTCGAGCCAGAGGTAGAGGCAGCGGCGCTTCAGCGCCTCGGTCAGCTCGCGCGAGTTGTTCGAGGTGAGGACGACGATCGGCATCGTCGTCGCCGACACCTGGCCCAGCTCCGGGATCGTGATCTGGAAATCGGAGAGCAGCTCGAGCAGCATCGCCTCGAACTCCTGGTCGGTCTTGTCGATCTCGTCGATCAGCAGCACGACCGGCTCCGGGCTGGCGATCGCCTGCAGCAGCGGGCGCTCCAGCAGGAACTCCTCGCTGAAGATGTCTTCCTGCACGTCGTTCCATCCCGTCTCACCGCCGGCCTGGATCCGCAGCAGCTGCTTGCGGTAGTTCCACTCATACAGCGCCTTCGCCTCGTCGAGGCCCTCGTAGCACTGCAGCCGCACCAGCTCGCGCCCGGTGGCGCGGTGCAGAGCCTTGGCCAGCTCGGTCTTGCCGACGCCGGCCGGGCCCTCGACCAGAATCGGCTTCTCGAGCCGCTGGGCGAGGAAGGAGACGAGCGCGGCAGACTCGTCGGCGAGGTAGCCGGCCTGCGCCAGCGCGTCCCTCACCTCTGCCACTGAGCCATCGGCCATGGAATCAGGCATCGCGCTTCGCTCGCTGCGCGACAGGATCAGATATGGATGCTTGCTCGCTCCGCACTCAAGGCGATGATAATCCGCCCGGTGCTCGATCTCGTCCTGCCGCTCGCCGCGCTGTTTCCCCGCAGCCCCGGCCCCTACACCGCCCTGATCCTGATCGGCTTCGCGACCGGCATCCTCGGCCACCTGACCCGCGCCCGCTGGCTCGTCGTCGCCGGGGTGATTCTCATCTTCCTCGGCGCCCTCTTCTTCCCGCTGGCGATCAACCTGACCACCGAGAACAGGCCGCCGCCGGTCCAAACATCCCCCTAGCCGACGGAGAGCGGGCTAGGATCGGGCGATGGGGCGACTGGACGAGGTCGATCTCTCGCTCTCCCTCAGCCGCCGCGAGGAGGAGCGGGAGCTGAGCCTCTGCTGGGAACGGCTCACCCGGCTGCGACTGATCCTCGGCGGGTTGATGGGGGAGCAGGGGATTGGGCCGCCGGTATGCGTCGTCTTCGAGGGGTGGGACGCGTCCGGCAAGGGGGGGTCGATCAAGCGGCTCGTCTCGCCGCTGGACCCCCGCCACGTTCGGGTCTCCCAGTTCGCCGCGCCGACGCCGGACGAGAAACGCCACCACTTCCTCAGCCGCTTCTGGCCCGATCTGCCCGGCTGGGGAGGGATGGCCGTCTACGATCGCTCCTGGTACGGGCGGGTGCTGGTCGAGCGGGTCGACGGCCTGGCGGCGCGAGAGCAGTGGCTGCGCGCCTACGACGAGATCAACGCCTTCGAGCGAACCCTCGCCGACGAGGGGACGATCCTGGTCAAGCTCTGGCTGCACATCTCCGAGGTCGAGCAGCTGAAGCGGTTCGAACGGCGCGCGGGCGACCCGCTCAAGGCCTGGAAGCTGACCGACGACGACTGGGCCAATCGCGAGAAGCGCGCCGAGTACGAGCAGGCGATCGAGGACATGGTCGCGCGCACCGATCAGCCGCACGCTCCCTGGCATCTCGTCCCGGCCGAGTCGAAGCGCTACACCCGTGTGCGGGTGGTCCAGATCGTCAACGAGGAAATCGAAGCGGGGATGCGAAAGTGGGGCGTGGAGCCGCCCACGGCGGCCTAGCTCTACCATCGCCGTCAAAGCCCGACCCGATCCCACCAAGGAGGACGACCGCCTTGAACCGAGTTCGCTATTTCGTTCTGTTCACCGTGCTGATCGCTCTGGCAGCCGCGCTTGCGGCCTGCGGCGGCGGTGGCAGCAGCAGCAAGAGCGGTGAAGACCCGCAGAAGGTGATCAACGAAGCCACCCTGAAGGGGATCAAGAGCGGCAACCTCGACCTCTCGCTCGGCATCAAGGCGGAAGGGAGCGAAGGCGGCAACCTCGACGTCAGCCTCTCGGGGCCGTTTCAGAGCAAAGGCGAAGGCTCCGAACAGCTGCCGGAACTCGACCTGATGGCGAAGGCGAACGGCTCCTTCAACGGCAAGGACATCAACTTCGAAGGTGGCCTCATCCTGCTCCCCGACCGCGCCTTCGTCAACTACAAGGGGACGGAGTACGCGGTCGACCCGACCACCTTCAGCTTCGTCAGGTCGGCGATCGAAAAAGCACAGAAGAAGAGTGGGGCCCAGGGCGGCTCGGCGGGCTCCAGCGCCTGCCAGGAAGCGGTCAGCGACCTCAAGGTCGGCGACTTCGTCGAAAACCTCAGCAACGAAGGCAGCGCCGATGTCGGCGGCACGACGACCACGAAGATCAGCGGTGACCTCAACGTCCCGGGCGCGATCGAAGCGCTGCTCGAACTGACCAAGAACCCGGCCTGCAGCGCCCAGTTGGGCGCCGCCGGCCCGCTGCCCTCCGAAGCCGAACTCGACAAGGCCAAGGGCCAGGTCGAAAGCGCGCTGAAGAAGGCCCACGTGGACGTCTACGTCGGCGACGACAACATTGTCCGCAGGATCTCGGCCGAACTCTCGATCGAACCCCCGAGCTCCTCGGGCGGGGGCCCGAAGAAGGTTTCCCTCGACTTCGAGCTCTCGATTGACGGGGTCAACGAAGACCAGACGATCGAAGCCCCCTCGGGCGCCAAGCCGCTCGACGCGCTCTTCCAAAAGCTGGGCGTCAACCCGCTCGAACTGCTCGGCGCGATGCAGGGGCAGGGCGGCGTCGGCGGGTTGGGTGGCTCCGGCGGCCTCGGCGGCCTGTTGGGCGGCCTCGGCGCCTCGGGCGGCGGCTCCTCCTCGGGCGGCGGCTCCTCCTCGGGCGGCGGCTCCTCCTCGGGCGGGGCCTCGGCGCCGAGCGCCAACGCGCAGCAGGCCTACCTGGAATGCCTCAAAGGTGCGACCAGCCCGGTCGACCTCCAGAAGTGCGCGGGGCTGCTCAAGTAATCGCCTTCCTGCGAACACCGTATGGCTGGCCGTACCTGCTGACGCCGCTGATCCCGGCCGCGGTTGCGCTCGATATCGCGGGCGCGCCGGCCGGGGTCGTCTTCGTCGCCTCGGCGCTGGGCATCGTCCCGACCGCCGCGCTGATGGGGCGGGCGACGGAGGAGCTGGCCGCGCGCTCGGGGCCGGGCATCGGCGGCCTGCTCAACGTCACCTTCGGCAACGCGCCGGAGCTGATCATCGCCCTCTTCGCGCTGGGTCAGGGCCTGCATGAGGTGGTCAAGGCCTCGATCGTGGGCTCGATCATCGGCAACATCCTGCTCGTGCTCGGCGCCGCGATGCTGGCCGGCGGCCTGGGGCGCGAGAAACAGACTTTCAGCCGAACCGGGGCCAGCGTGCAGACCTCGATGCTGCTGCTCGCCGCGGCGGCGCTGCTGATGCCGGCGATCTTCGAGCTGGTCGAGGGCAAGGGCCTGCCGGGGCCCGGCGCTGAAATCGTCGACTACGGCTCGACCGTCGAGCACCTCTCGCTCGCCGTCGCGATCGTCCTCATCGTCACCTACGTCATCGGCCTCTACTTCTCACTTAGGACCCACCGCGACATCTTCAACCCCGAGTACGGGGACGAGGACAGCTTGGGCTGGTCGGTGCGCGCCTCGGTGATCGCTCTGGCGATCGGTGGCGTTCTGGTCGGCGTGATGTCGGAGGTGTTGGTCGGCTCGATCAGCGAAGCCTCCCGCTCGGTCGGCCTCTCCGAGTTCTTCATCGGGGTGATCGTGATCGCGATAGTCGGCAATGCCGCCGAGCACTGGGTCGCGGTCGTGGTCGCGATGAAGAACAAGATGGATCTCGCGGTCAACATCGCGATCGGCTCCAGCGCTCAGGTCGCGCTATTCGTCGCCCCGGTCCTGGTGATCGCCTCGTTCTTCGTCGGCCCCCACCCGCTGGCTCTCGTCTTCAACGGCTTCGAGCTGGGCGCGATCCTGCTGGCGGTCCTGATCGCCAACTACGTCACCCAGGACGGCGAGTCGACCTGGTTCGAGGGCGTCCAGCTCCTCGCCGTATATCTCGTCTTCGGTCTCGCCTTCTACTACGCCTGAGCTGCCCGTCAGGCCGCGGCCAGCTCGGCGAGCGCCTCGAGCACGACGTCGTCGTGCGTCTTCGGCGAGACCTTGGGAAAGACCTTGGCGATCCTGCCCTGCGGGTCGATCAGGAAGGTGGCGCGCTGCACGCCCATGTACTTCTTGCCGTACATCGACTTCTCGCCCCAGGTGCCGTAGGCCTCGGCGACGGCGTGGTCGGCGTCGGCAAGCAGGGTGAAGTCGAGGTCGAACTTGTCGGCGAACCTCTTCACGTCTGAGACAGAGTCTGGGGAGACGCCGAGCACGCGGGCGCCGCTCTCGCGGTACTCGCCGCCGCGATCGCGCACGCCGCAGGCCTGGATCGTGCAGCCGGGGGTGTCGGCGCGGGGGTAGAAATAGAGCACGACCGTCTCGCCGCGCAGGGCGGAGAGGGTCACCTCCTCGCCGTTCTGGTCAGGCAGGGAGAAGTCGGGAGCATGATCGCCCTCGGCCGGCATTCAGTCCTCGCGGCCGGGGTCCTGGCCGTCCTCGTCCGAGTCGAGCTCCTCGTCGCCCTGTTCGAGGGCGGTCGCGGAGACCGAGCTGGTCGAGCCCGGGTGGTAGTGGGTCTGGAAGCGCTCCAGCACCTCGTCGCGGCGATCCTCGTCGATCGGCACCTCGTCGGAGATCCGCACCCACTCAGCCCCCTCGTAGGCCTCCATGTTGAAGACCTCCTGGTCGAGCGAGGTGGAGTCGTCGACGATCACGACGACCTCGGTCTGGGGATTGAAATAGGTCCCCGGCTGCATCAGCAGGTCCTCGACCTCGTAGAGGTTCTCCTTTGCCGGCTCGGCCATCAATCCGATCCTATGAGATTCGAGAGCTGGCGCTCGGTCTCGGCCTCCACGTCCAGGGGCGGCTGCCCGCGCCGCAGCCGCCGTTCGTTGCGGGCGACGACGAGCTGGCGCACCTCGGCTCGCAGTTCGTCGTCGCGGCTCGGAGCGGCGAGCTCGGAGTCGAGCAGGCGCTTCAGCTCGGCCTCGACGTCGACCGGCGCCTCGCCACGGCGTCGGTGGCGATCGGCTTTGGCCTCGAGCATCTGGCGCGCCTCCGTCGCCTGTACGGCGCGGTCGACCCGCGGGGCCGGTTCAACCGGCCGGCGCAGCGACGGTTCCCGATCGATCGCGTACCGGCCCTTGCCGAGGCTCTTCCAGGCGGAGCCGGAGCGGGCAAAGGCGATCGCGGCGATCGGCAGCACCACGATCGTGATCAGCATCAGGACCATGCCGTTGTCGGCTGCATTTGCAGCCAGTGGAAGGGCCATGGCCCAAGGTTAGGCGCCCCACGCGGCTCGGTCCATCCGCTAGTCTTGCGGGTGGTTGACTGACCAGTCAATCGGTGTCGTCCGCCATTACCCGGGCGGTGCCCTCAAAAGGCTTATACACGGACGAAAAGGAGCCTCGACCCGTGGTTGACTTCACCCTGACCGACGAGCAGAAGGATCTGCGCGAGTTGGCACACAACTTCGCCGAGAAAGAGATCCGCAAGGTCGCCTGGGAGTACGACAAGGACGGCACTTGGCCCCAGGACATCATCGACAAGGCCTGGGAGGTCGGGTTGATGAACACCCACATCCCGGAGGCCTACGGCGGGCCCGGCCTCGACTACCTCTCCGGCTGCCTGATCGAGGAGGAGATGGGGTGGGGATGCTCTGGGATCGGCACCTCGCTGATGGCCAACGGCCTAGCCTCCGCGCCGATCACCCTGGGTGGTTCCGAGGAGACGAAGAAGAAGTACCTCGGCATGCTCTGCGAGGAGCCGAAGCTGGCCTCCTTCTGCCTGACCGAGCCCGACGCCGGCTCTGACGTATCCGGGATGAAGACCCGTGCCGTGAAGAAGGGCGACAAGTACGTCATCAGCGGCTCCAAGTGCTTCATCACCAACGGCACCTACGCCGACTACTTCACCGTCTACGCCAAGACCGATCCCGAGGCCGGACACCGCGGGATCAGCGCCTTCGTCGTCGACGCCGACCTCCCCGGGGTCAGCGTCGACAAGAAGGAGGACAAGATGGGCCAGCGGGCGTCCAACACGGCGACCATCTCCTTCGACGAGGTCGAGGTCCCGGCGGAGAACCTCCTGGGCGAGGAAAACCACGGCTTCAAGCTGGCGATGATGACGCTGGATCGCACCCGTCCAGGCGTATCGGCGATGGCGGTCGGCATCGGCCGCGCCGCGTTCGAGTACGCCGCCGAGTATTCGAAGGAAAGAGTCCAGTTCGGGGTGCCGATCGCGATGCACCAGGCGATCCAGTTCATGATCGCCGACATGGCGACCAAGGTCGACGCCGGCCGCCTCCTGGTCTGGAACTCGGCGGTTCTTCTCGACCAGGGCCGCCGCAACACGCTCGTCTCTTCGGAGGCCAAGCGCTTCGCCGCCGACTCGGCGATGGAGATCACCGTCGACGCGGTTCAGGTCTACGGCGGCTACGGCTTCATCAAGGAGTACCCGGTCGAGAAACTGATGCGCGACGCCAAGATCATGCAGCTCTACGAGGGCACCAGCCAGATCCAGCGCCTGGTGATCGCCAAAGAGGTGCTGTTGCCGCGCAACATCGACGAGGTCACCCCGGAGGCCGAAGCTAAGGCCAAGGCGTCCGAGAGTAGCCAAGCCGAGCAGGCAGCCGCTACGGTCTAGACCATGAACCTCTCCGAGCGCGCCGCCGCCGGAAAGGCGGCGCGCTCGGATGCTCCCCGCTCCGCGCACGCGGCCTGGGAGGCGCCCGCCGGTCGGGCCGACCCGATCGGCATCCTCGAGTCGCAGGCCGCCTCGCGCGTTCCCGAGCTCGTCCCGATCCGCTACGGGCGGATGGCCGTCTCTCCCTTCACCTTCTTCCGCGGCGCAGCCGCGGTGATGGCCGCCGACCTGGCCACGACCCCTATCTCCGGGCTGCGGGTGCAGGCGTGCGGCGACGCCCACCTCTCCAATTTCGGCGCCTTCGCCGCACCCGACCGTCGCCTCGTCTTCGACCTCAACGACTTCGACGAGAGTCTGCCCGGGCCGTGGGAGTGGGACGTGAAGCGGCTCGCCGCCAGTTTCGCGATCGCCGGCCGCGAGCGCGGCTTCAAGCGCAGGGAGCGGGATGCCGCGACGCTGACGGCGGCGCGCACCTACCGCGAGGCGATGCGCGGCTTCGCCTCCCTTCGCAATCTCGAAGTCTGGTACGCGCGCCTCGACGTCGAGGCGGTGCTGGCGGGGGTCGAGGCCGAGGCCCCCAAGCAGGTGAAACGGGTCCGCAGGGGTGTCGCCAAGGCGCGAGCCAAGGACAACCTGCGGGCGCTGGATCGGCTCACCCATGTCGTCGACGGGGAGCTGCGGATCGTCAGCGACCCGCCGCTGATCGTCCCGGCCGAGGAGCTGATGGCCGCGGACGAGACCCGCGATCTGCGCCAGACGTTGCTCGGCGTCCTCGATTCCTACCGCGAGAGCCTGCCCGCCGATCGCCGGCACCTGCTCGATGGCTACCGCTTCCGCCATCTCGCCCGCAAGGTGGTTGGAGTCGGAAGCGTCGGTACCCGCGCCTGGGTGGTCCTGCTGACCGGCGCCGACGACGGCGACCCGCTCTTCCTGCAGGCGAAGGAGGCCGAGGCGTCGGTGCTGGAGCCCTATACCGGCGCCAGCCGCTTCCGCAACCACGGCCGGAGGGTGGTCGAGGGGCAGCGCCTCATGCAGGCCTCCAGCGACATCTTCCTCGGCTGGTGCCCGGCGGTCGGCATCGACGGGCGGCAGCGCGACTTCTACGTGCGCCAGCTCTGGGACTGGAAGCGCTCGGCCGATCTGGAGAGCCTGGACCCGCGGGGGCTGGAGGTCTACGCGCGCCTCTGCGGTTGGACGCTGGCCCGGGCCCACGCCCGCTCCGGCGACCGCGTCGCGATCGCCGCATACCTCGGCGCCGGCGACAGCTTCGACGAGGCGATCGCCGGGTTCGCCGAGCTCTACGCCGACCAGAGCGAGCGCGACCACGCCGCGCTGGTGGCTGCGATCGACTCCGGCCGGCTAACCGCGGAAGAGGCCTGATAACGGGCCGGCGGGCCCGCCGCCGGTCAGTTTGCGGCTACGCGCGGCGCCGAGGGATTTTGGCGGGCGGCCTTCTGGCGCTGGGTCTTGTCCAGCAGGACCTTGCGCAGGCGGACCGACTCCGGGGTGATTTCGACGCACTCGTCCTCGCGCAGGAACTCCAGCGCCGCTTCCAGCGAAAGCCTGGTGGGGGGCTCCAGCCGCTCCAGCACATCGGCGCTGGCGGCGCGCACGTTGGTCTGGTGCTTCTCCTTTGTCGCGTTGACGTCGAGGTCGTCTGAGCGGGCGTTCTCGCCGACGATCATCCCTTCGTAGACCTCCTCGCCGGGGCCGACGAAGAGCGTCCCGCGTTCCTGCAGGTTGGCCAACGAGTAGGAGGCGGTCTTGCCACGCCGGTCGGCGACGATCGAGCCGCTGGGGCGGGTGCGCAGCTCCCCCGCCCAGCGCTCCCAGCGGTCGAAGACGTGGTGCATGATGCCGGTGCCGCGGGTCTCGGTGAGGAACTCGGTGCGAAACCCGATCAGCCCGCGGGCGGGGACCAGGAACTCCATCCGAACCCAGCCGGTCGAGTGGTTGACCATCTGCTCCATGCGGCCCTTGCGCCCCGCCAGCAGCTGGGTGACCGTGCCGACGTGCTCCTCGGGAACGTCGATCGAGAGCCGCTCCACCGGCTCGTGCACCTTGCCGTCGACCTCGTGGGTGAGGACGCGCGGCTGGCCCGCGGTCAGCTCAAAGCCCTCGCGCCGCATCAGCTCCAGGAGGACGACGAGCTGCAGCTCACCGCGGCCCTGCACCTCCCAGGCGTCGGGGCGGTCGGTGTCGAGGACCCGGATCGAGACGTTGCCGACCAGCTCGGCGTCGAGCCGGTCGCGGACCTGGCGAGCGGTCAGCTTGCTCCCCTCCTGGCCCGCCAGCGGTGAGGTATTGATTCCCATCAGGATCGAGAGCGAGGGCTCGTCGACGGTGATCACCGGCAGCGGGCGAGGGTCCGCGGGGTCGGCAAGAGTCTCGCCGATCGTCACCTCTTCGAGCCCGGCGACGGCGATGATCTCGCCCGGGCCCGCCTCCTCGGCCGGCACCCGCTCCAGCGCCTCGGTCACGTACAGCTCCGAGACCGTGGCCCGCTGCACCAAGCCGTCGGCTCGGCACCATGCAATCGGCTGGCCGGAGCGGATCGTCCCGTTGCGGACCCGGCAGATCGCCAGGCGGCCCACGTATGGCGAGGCGTCGAGGTTGGTGACGTGCGCCTGCAGCGGGTGGTCGGGGTCGAATTCAGGAGCCGGAATCTGCTCCAGCATCAGGTCGAGCAGGGGGGAGAGGTCTTTTCCCTCGACCCCCTCCTCCAGAGCGGCCCAGCCCGCTTTGGCGTTGGTATAGACGATCGGGAACTCGATCTGGTCGGAGTCGGCGTCGAGGTCGATGAAGAGCTCGTAGACCTCGTCGACGACCTCGCCGATGCGAGCGTCGGGCCGGTCGACCTTGTTGACGACGAGGATCACCGGCAGCTTCGCCTCCAGCGCCTTGCGCAGGACGAAGCGGGTCTGGGGCAGTGGCCCCTCGGAGGCGTCGACCAGCAGCAGCACTCCGTCGACCATCGTCAGCCCCCGCTCCACCTCGCCGCCGAAATCGGCGTGGCCGGGCGTATCGACGATGTTGAGCTTGACTCCGCCGTAGTGGACCGCGGTGTTCTTGGCGAGGATCGTGATCCCCTTCTCGCGCTCCAGGTCCATCGAGTCCATCACCCGCTCGGCCACATCCTGGCCCTTGCGGAAGGCGCCGGACTGCCACAGCATCGCGTCGACCAAGGTCGTCTTGCCGTGGTCGACGTGGGCGATGATCGCGATGTTCCTCAGGTCTTCTCTGCGGGTCATTGGCTGGGGAATGTTAGGAAGATCGGGGTTCGGGCCCCCGACACGACGAAGCCCGCCTCGCGGCGGGCTTCGCTACTGCTAAGTGCGGTGCGCGACTACGCGGTCTGCTGAACGCTGGCCGCGGCCGGGCCCTTGGGCCCTTCCTCGGACTCGAAGGTCACCTTGGCGCCCTCGGTCAGGGACCGGAATCCCTCGCCGACGATTGCGCTGTGATGGACGAAGACGTCCTTAGAGCCGTCGTCGGGCGTGATGAAGCCGTAGCCCTTGTCGTCGCTGAACCACTTGACAGTTCCAGTAGGCATGCATTGCCTCCACTTCATGTGCTGCGAACGCGGAGGATGCGGTGAAGCAACGACGCGAGCGCTAGACACAACTTTGTCGAATAACGATCCGACCTAACGCGGGCACCGTAGCAGGGTCGCGGCGTCCGGGCGTCGATCTAGCGTTGCCGCGTGCGAATCTTCGATCGCATCGAGAGGGGCGAGATCGCCGAGCTGCTGAAGCGCGACGAGTATTTCTGGCTCGATCTCACCGGCGCCGGAGAGGCGGAGGTGGCCGAGCTGAAGGACGTCTTCGGCTTCCATCCGCTGGCGTTGGAGGACACGCTGAAGCGCGGCCAGCGGCCAAAGCTCGACGACTTCGGCAAGTACATGTTCCTCGTCTACTACGGGGCGCAGGAGGCCGAGCACGGCGAGGTGGAGATGATCGAGGTGCACGCCTTCCTCAGCGGCGGCTACATCGTCACCACCCACTCGAGGCGGTGCTCGGCACTGGAGGAAGTCCGCCAGCGGCTGCAGGCGCAGGAGCCGCGCTCCGAGCAGTTCGTCGTCTACCGCGTGCTGGACGCGCTGACCGACACCTTCTTCCCGGTCCTCGACCATCTCGACGACCGGATCGAGCGCCTCGACAGCGAGATCTTCGAGCGGGCGACGCCGCACCAGCTCGAGGAGATCAGCGTCCTGCGGCGCGAGCTGGTCGAGCTGCGCCGAATCGTCACCCCCCAGAGGGATCTGCTGGCGCGGGGAGTCGACGACATCCTCGACATTCCCGGGCTCGAATCGGATTCGCGCAACTACTTCCGCGACGTCTACGACCACTCGATCCGCATCTCCGACCAGATCGACTCCTACCGCGACCTGCTCTCGGGCTCCCGCGACGCCTACCTCTCGGTCGTCTCCAACCGCCTCAACCAGATCACCAAGCAGCTGACCGTGATGGCGACGATCTTCCTGCCCCTCTCCTTCGTCGTCGGCTTCTTCGGCCAGAACTTCAAGTGGCTGGTGGTCAACATCCAGTCGTCGGGAGCCTTCTTCGGCCTCGGCCTTGGCAGCCTCGTGCTCTCGGTGGTGGGCCTGGTCGTCTGGTTCAGGCGCAGCGACTACATCTGATCCTCGGGCCGATCGCGCTCGTAATCCGGTTCACGCGTGTTGAGGAACCGAGGAGCGCAGTCGATACCTTGACCCGGATGTCGGGACACCGCCGCAGCCGTCGGGCCGCGCGATCGTCGATCGCCGCGCTGGCGCTCGTCTGCGCCGTCTGGGCACCCTCGGCCACGGCGATGTCGAGGCAAGCCGACGGCGCCCTCTCACTGCGCCTGGCCGAGCTTGCCAAGCCGGCGGTGCGGGCGCTGTCGCCCGCGAGGCAGGCGAGGGCGCTGAGCGTCGCGTCGGAAGGTCCCGGCAGCCTGCTCCGCCAAGGCAACCGCATCCTCGTCGACGTCCGCTTCGACCATGGCGCTGTCGCGGGCGTCGACGCCCTGCGCGCGGCTGGCGCCAAGATCGTCAACGTCAGCCGCCGCTACCAGACCGTCACCGTTGCCGCCAAGCTCGCCGAGCTGCACGAAGTGGCAGGTGTCGCCCGGGTCGCCGGCGTCACCGAGGACCTCACCCCGATCACCTACGCCACCTGCCCATCGGGAGCCGTCGTGTCGGAGGGAGACAGCCAGCTGCACGCCGCCGACGCGCGCAGGAACTTCGGACTCGACGGCGGCGGCGTCACCGTCGGCATCCTCTCCGACTCTTTCAACCAGGCGACGCATGAAGTCTTCGGCCCCGGGCTGATCGCAACCCACGAAGCCGAAGACATCGCCAGCGGCGACCTTCCTGAAGCGGGCGATTCGTGCGGGAATACCGCCGGAGTCAATGTCCTCGACGATACGGAAGCGGAAGGAGCCGACGAGGGGCGCGCCATGGCACAGATCGTCCACGACCTCGCCCCCGGCGCTTTGCTGGACTTCGCGACGGCCTTCACCGGTGACGTCGCGTTCGCCGACAACATTCGAGCGTTGCAAACTGCTGGTGCGCAGGTGATCGCTGACGATGTTGTCTATTTCAATGAGCCGTTCTTCCAGGATGGCCCGATTGCCGCAGCGGTCAACGAAGTCACCTCAGCCGGCATCCCCTATTTCTCTGCGGCCGGGAATGACAACCTCTTCGATGGAAGTGGCCGCGAAATAGCTTCGTGGGAAGCGCCCCATTATCGGGACTCCGGTACCTGTCCCGCGGCAGTCCAATCGCTTGCGGGATTCAATGGCACCCACTGCATGGACTTCAACCCTGCCGGGAATGAAACAGATACCACGTTTGGAATCACGGTTGCCAAAGATGCAACGCTCAGCGTGGACTTGCAGTGGGCGGAACCGTGGTTCGGTGTGAACACCGATCTTGATGCATTGCTTCTCAAGAAGAACGGTGGCCTCGTGGAAGTCGAAGGGGGGCTGATCGGTAGTGCCGAAGACAATGTGAATGTCACTGAAGAACCCTTCGAGTTCTTTCAATGGGAAAACAAGTCGGGCACAGGCCAGGAAGTGCAGCTGGTGATCAACCGTTACGCCGGAGGATCGCCGCGCCTCAAGTTCGCCCTACTCGAGAACGGCGGGGGTGTAACGGGAACCGAGTATCCGGCGTCCTCCGGCGGTGACACGGTCGGTCCAACCATTTTCGGCCACAGCGGCGCCGCCAGTGCGGTCAGCGTGGGGGCCGTCCCCTTTAGCACCACCAAACAGCCTGAGAGCTACTCGTCGCGCGGTCCGGTGACGCATTACTTCGGCCCGGTAAGCGGCAACACCGCGGCGGCGGCGCTCGTCCCCCCTGAAGAAATATCCAAGCCCGATATCGTGGCGACGGATTGCGGGGCGACGACATTCTTCGCCCAGTTGGTCGAAAGCACCTGGCGGTTCTGCGGAACCTCCGCGGCGGCTCCTCACGCCGCCGCGGTGGCCGCCCTCGAGCTACAGGCGGATCCGTCGGCAACCGTTGCGGAGATCCGCGAAGCCCAGACCAGCACGGCCGGCGCTGTCGGGTCGTTCGGGCCTGATGCGGTCGGCGCCGGGCTCCTGAACGCCAACGCAGCCGTGGCGAGCCTGCTCCCCCCGGCCACCATCACGATCACCGATCATCCGCCCGACCGCACCTCCGAGCAAAGCCCTGAATTCAAGTTCACCGCGACCCAGGGGACTTCGTTCACCTGTGCCATCGACGGCGTCTCTCCTGAACCTTGCAGCCCGAGCGTGCCCTGGCCATCGCCGGCCACGCTCGCGGACGGCGAACACACATTCGAAGTCGAAGCCACGGACGTGGTCGCCAGCGCCACCTACTCGTTCACCGTCGACACGACTCCTCCGACGGTGACCTTCAAGCAGCGGCCGCCGCCGGAAACCGCCGAAACGATGCCCACCTTCGGCTTTACCGCCAGCGAGCCAGCCACCTTCGCCTGTGTCCTCGACGGAACCCCTCAGCCGTGTAGCTCCCCCTACACGGTGCCGGTGCCGCTCGGCGACGGCCCCCATACGTTCGAAGTCATAGCGACCGATCAACTCGGCCACGCCGGGAATACGCTGGCCGACCTCACTGTCGATGCGACGCCTCCAGCCATTGACATCTCCAGCCGGCCGCCGGATGACACCCGCGACAGGGCGCCGACCTTTGGTTTCGCCTCGAACGAGCCGACGACCTTCACATGTGCGATCGACGGGGCCATACCGGAGCCCTGCGGGTCTCCGTATTCGGCACCGACACCGCTGGCCGACGGTCCGCATTCTTTCGAGGTGAAGGGGGCCGATCGGGCGGGCAACGTCGGGCGGGCCTCGGCCTCCTTCCTCGTCGACACCCGGCGCCCCAACACTTTCCTCCGCGCTCATCCGCGCCACCGCATCCGCATCCGCGGCAGGAAGGTGCGGGTCGCCTTCGGATTCGGCTCCAACGAGAGTGGCGCCCGGTTCATCTGCAAGGTCGACCGCGGCCTGCTCCACTTCTGCGGCTCGATCTTCTCGAAGCGGTTCCAGCTCGGCAAGCACTACCTGCTGGTCCGCGCGGTCGACCTTGCTGGAAACGTCGACCGCACTCCCGCCGTCTTCCACTTCAAGGTGAAGCAGGTCGGCTGAGCGTCAGGGCGCGGACCCCGCCGCCTGGGTGCGGCGCACGACCCAGCGTCCTCCGAGCAGCAGGGCGAGGAGGGCGGCGGCGCTGCCGATCACGAGCGGGTCGGTGAGGCTGAGGCCCTCCAGGCGAGTCCCGAAGTAGACGGCGAGCGCGGTGATCGGCATGTACCCGACCACGGTGGTCCAGACGAAGCGCCAGAGCGGCACGCGGGCTGCACCCGCTGCATAGGAGACGAGGCTGAAGGGGACGACCGGGATCAGCCGCACCGAGACGAGCAGGGTGGCGCCCCCCCGCTCGATCATCTCCTCGGTTCGCTCGAAGCGCTCCGTTCCCAGCCAGCGGTCCAGCAGGGGCCGAGCGACCCTGTGGCCGACCGCGTAGCAGGCCAGGCCGGAGAGCATCCAGGCGATGGTGACAAGCGCCAGCGCCGGGAAGAACCCGTAGGCAAAGCCGGCCGCCGCGTCGACGATCTCGGCCGGGTAGAAGACGACCATGTGGATGAGGGCGAGGGCGACAATCAGCAGCGGGCCGGCGAGGCCGAGGTTGTGGATCTGGGCCCGGACCTCTGCCGTGTCGCCGCTGACCGCCGCGGTTGCGGCGTCGCGCAGGGGCGGGACCAGGAGCACCAGCCCGGCGAGAATCGCGATCCCGGACAGGGTGATCGCCACGGCGGCAAGGGACGGCCTCGATGCCGGTCCGTCATTCACCCGAGGGAGTATGGACGGGGTGGCTACGCGCGCAGTCGCTCGGCCAGCCCCGAGTGCCGCCCGCCGCCGTCGTCGCGGCGCACCGCCATCTCCAGCGCGCCCGGGTCCCCGACGAGAACGCAGCTCGCGCGGGCGCGGGTGATCGCGGTGTAGAGGAGGGGGCGGGTCAGCATCCGCGCGTGGGAGCGGTGGCAGACGCCCACCACGACCGGAACCTCGCAGCCCTGGGCCTTGTGGACCGAGATCGCGTAGGCGAGCCGCAGGGTCGCGGTCTCCGCGTAGGGGATGACCAGCGAGCCACCATCATCGGTGTCGACGGCGATCGCCTCCTCCTCGGGGTCATCGGAGCGCAGGAACACGATCGAGCCGTTCATCAGGCCAAGCTCGTGGGAGTTGCGGGTCTGGATCAGGCGGTCCCCGATGCGGAAGCGCTCGTTCACCGCCTTCCGTCCCCGTGGGTTGAGCCGCTCCTGAAGGCGCTCGTTGAGCGCGTCGATCCCGACCGCCCCCCGGTACATCGGCGCCAGCACCTGCACCTCGCGGATCGGGTCGACGTCGAAGCGCCCCGGCGCCCGCTCGGCGACCACCTCGACCACCGTCTCCAGCGCTCGCTGGGGGTTGGCGCGGTCGATGAAGAAGAAGTCGTGGTCCTGGCCCTCCTCGGGCTCCAGGTGCGGCGGCCGGCCCTGATTGATCTCGTGGGCGGCGGTGGTGATCATCGAGCGTGCCGCCTGGCGGAAGATGTGGTTGAGTCGGACCACCGGAGCGACGCCGGAGGCGATCAGATCCTCGAACGGCTTGCCGGCGCCGATCGGCGGCAGCTGGTCGGCGTCGCCGACGAAGACGATGTGGGTCGACTCGGCCAGCCCGCCCAGCAGCACCTCGATCAGCCGCAGGTTGAGCATCGAGGACTCGTCGACGACCACGAGGTCGGTGGGGAGCGGGTGACCGGGTTTGAACCCGGGCTCGCGCCCCGGTGCCCACTCGAGCAGGCGGTGGATCGTCTGTGCCGCGTGGCCGGTTGCCTCCTCCAGTCGTCGCGCCGCCCGCCCTGTCGGCGCGCAGAGGGCGATCTTCGCGCTGGCGGCCTCTGCCTCGGCGACGATGGCCCGTGTGCAGACGGTCTTGCCCACTCCCGGCCCGCCGGTCAGCACCGAGATCCGCGCGGCGAAGGCGCCGCGCACCGCCGCCCACTGCTCGTCGGTCAGCCCGTCCTCAGGGGAGTCGCCGGGCAGGTGGTCGAGGTGGGGAGGGGACGCGGCGCGCGCCGCCAGGGTCGCGGCCACCCCCAGCTCGCGGGCGTGGGTCGCCTCTCGGTAGGCGCGGCCTTCGTCGACGAGCAGGCCGCGGGCCGCGACCAGCACGGCCGGATCGGGGTTGAGGCCGAGCAGCTTCGCCGCACGGGCGGCAAGCTCGGCGACCGGCAGGTAGGTGTGCCCCTGCTGCTCGGCCTCGGCGAGGACGAAGACGGCGGCGGCCTGGGCGCGCCGGTCGGATTCCGGCGGCACGTCGCCGGCCAGCGCGATCCTGTCGGCGCGGGCGAACCCGACCCCGTCGACCTCGGTCAGCCGGTAGGGGTCCTCGTGCAGGATCATCGTCGAGCGGTCGCCGAAACGGGCGTGGATCGGCCCCGCCAGGTGCGCCAGGCCGTGCGGTGCGAGCTGAACGTGGAGGTCGCGGACGGCGCGGGAGGCGTGCCAGGACTCCGCAGCCGCCGTGGCCTGCTTGGCGCTTACGCCGCG
The DNA here is from genome assembly GCA_963838035.1 of uncultured Solirubrobacterales bacterium. Lineage (GTDB taxonomy): Bacteria > Actinomycetota > Thermoleophilia > Solirubrobacterales > 70-9 > CAVVNN01. The sequence goes on along the minus strand of CAWIPM010000005.1, from coordinate 110,159 downwards.
CAGCGAGGCGAAGACCGAGTGCGGGTCGGCGGCGATCGCCTGCAGAACGCCCTCGCCGTGCTCGTCGACCAGCCGCTCGGCGCGGGTGGGGCCGATGTGGCGCAGCGAGGTGAGGTAGGCGATGCGGCCCTCGCGATCGGCCGGGTCCAGCGGCAGCGCCCCCTGCGCCCGCAGCTGGCGTCCGTAGCGCGAGTGCGTCTGCCACTCGCCGCTCACCTCTGCCCGGTCGCCGGCCCCCAGATGGGCGACCGGCCCGACCAGCGCGAATCCCTCGCCCGAGTCGGAGTCCTGCACCTCCAGCACCGCGTATCCGTCGTCCTCGGCGCGGAAGATCACGCCGAGGACCTCGATCGTCCCCGAGTAGGTCGCCTCGTCGGCCTCGAACAGAGTCGCCGTGCCGTCCATAGGACAAAGCTAGCCACCGCGCAGGCGGCAGCCGCGCACCCCGCCCGCACTTTCCGCGATGTCGCTAGCTCGGGCCCAGCTCGCCGAGCCTTTCGTCGAGTTGCCTGCGCACCGCGTCGCACACCGCCTCGACCTCGGCGTTGTAGCGCTCCGAGGAGAGCACGCCGAGCAGTACCTCCGCGTCGGCCTTCGACATCGTCAGGGTGATCGTGGGATCGGACATGGAACCTCCTTGTTTCCCCAACCTTGCCTGATCGGGGGGCCGGGGTCTACCCTGGGGTGGCGGATGCAGAGCACCGGCGGAATCGCCAATCGCTTCGCGCCGCTCGCGGCGCGACTCGAGCGCCGCCTTTCCGGCGGCATTCCGTTCGGAGTGCGATTTTGGGACGGCAGCGAGCTGCGGCCCGAGCAGGGGAGGGGGAGTGGCGACACGTTGCTGGTCCGCGACTCGCGCGCCCTGGCCTACGTCGCCGGCGCCCCGAACCAGCTCGGCCTGGGGCGGGCCTGGGTCGCCGGCGACATCGACATCGACGGCGACCTCGAGCGGGCGCTGCGAGCGGGGGAGCGCTTTCGCGACCTCCGGCTGGGGCTGGGCGACAAGCTCGCCTCGGCGTTGGCAGCCGCGAGGGCCGGCGCCCTGGTCCTGCGCCGCCCCTCACCGCCGGCCAGCGAGGCGCATCTCGGCGGTCGGCTGCACTCGCTGGGCCGCGACCGCGACGCGATCCGCCACCACTACGACGTGTCCAATGCCTTCTACCGGCTCGTGCTGGGGCCGAGCATGGTCTACTCATGCGCCTATTTCGCCACGCCCGAGGACACCCTGGAGCAGGCGCAGGAGCGCAAGCTCGAGGTGATCTGCCGCAAGCTGCGGCTGGCCTCCGGGGAGCGCCTGCTCGATGTCGGCTGCGGCTGGGGCTCGCTGCTGATCCACGCGGCGGCGCGCCACGGCGCCCGGGCGGTGGGGATCACCCTCTCCGAGCCTCAGGCCGAGCTGGCCCGCCGCCGCATCCGCGAGGCCGGGGTCGAGCACCGCTGTGAGGTGCGGGTTCAGGACTACCGCGAGGTCGGCGACGGCCCCTACGACAAGGTCGCCAGCATCGGCATGTACGAGCACGTCGGCGCCGCCCGCCTCGACGAGTACATGCGACGGCTTCGGGCGCTGGTCCGTCCCGGCGGCCTCGTCCTCAACCACGGGATCGTCCGCCTGGCGCCGGCTCCCCGACGCCGCAACAGCTTCATCTGGCGCTACGTCTTCCCCGACGGCGAGCTGCACCCGGTCGGCCGCGTGGCCGCCTCGCTGGAGCGCGCCGGCCTCGAGCTACGCGACGCCGAGTCCCTGCGCGAGCACTACGCGCTCACCCTGGGCCGCTGGGTGGAGAACCTGGTCGCCAGCCGCGAGGAGGCGATCGCCGAGGCGGGAGAGGAGCGGGAGAGGGTCTGGCGCCTCTACATGACCGGCTCGAAGCTCGCCTTCGAGCGTGGCGACATCTCGGTCCAGCAGCTGCTCGCGGCGGCCCCGGGAGCCTCAGCGGCGCTGCCCCTCTCCCGCACCGTCTAGCGTTCGGCCTGCGGATGGATCGCGGACTCTGCGACACCTGCGCCCACCAGCGCCTCGTCCCCAACACCCGGGGGTCGGTCTTCTCGCTCTGCGAGCGGTCGAAGGCCGACCCCGCCTACCCTCGCTACCCGCGCCTGCCGGTCCTCAGCTGCCCGGGCCACTCGCCGCGGCCGATTTCCCGGCCGCGGCGGTAGGGAGCGCCTTGCGGCGCCTGTTCAGCTCGCCATCGGGTCAGGTTCCCCCAATTTCGTGATGTCGGGCGCCTCGTAGGCAGCGCCGGCGGTACCGCCGAGCACCAGCACGCGGATGCCGCCCTCGCCCGGCCACACCTTGCGCTTGACGCCGGGGCCGACCCGCGCGACGTGGTCTTCGTCGAGCGGGAAGCGCTCGCCCTCGATCTCGATCTCGCCGCTCCCCCGGAGCGTCACGTAGACCTCCTCCTGGCCGTCCTCGCCATGGTCGTGCTCGGGGTAGTTCTCGTAGTTGGGCGGCATGTCGATGATCTGCATGCCGAACGACTCGACGCCGAGCTCGGCGCGGGCGCGCTTGAAGCCGCCGCCGAAGACGGCCTCCATCTCGTCGATCTTCTTCACCGCATGGGTGCTCATCCGTCCTCCTTGACTGGGTTGCCGCAGCGATCATAGATTCGCGCCGTCACTCCCCGGTTAAGGTGCCGGGAATGAACGAGGCCGGGGCAGCGGACTTGATCGACCGCTTCGCCGAGGACTGGCGGGCACCGACCCCGAGCGCCTGGCCGGCGCTTCCTGCGCAGCCGCCTGCGCTCGGCGCTCGGCTTGGGGCGTGGCCGGATACCTCCTTGATGTGAGCGATCGCCAGGCTCAGGTCATGGTCCGGCTTCGGGCTCGTGCCGACAGGGATGAGTTGGTCGGGATGCGGGACGGGGTCCTGCAGGCGCGTGTGACGGCGCCGCCGGTGGAGGGGAAGGCAAATCGCGCTCTATGTCGCCTGATCGCCAAGCGGCTCGCGGTTGCGCCGTCGCGGGTGAGCATCGTGCGGGGGGAGAAGTCGCGCGACAAGCTGGTGCGCGTGGAGGGGGTCGACCCAGGGGCACTGGAGATCGCTCTGATCGCTTCTCCCGGCTGAGGTCGGCGGATGCCAACGAGCCCCGCATAGCAGCCTTTGGGAGCCAGAGCTGGAGCACTTCTGGCCCTACACTCGCCACGTGGACCGCGCCCTTCTGGAGCAGACGCTCGCCACCTCCGGCGAGCCCGCCTACCGCGCCGCCCAGGTGTGGGAGTGGGTCGCGCGCGGCGTCGGCTCCTACGAGGAGATGACGAACCTGCCTGCGGCGCTGCGCGAGCGCCTCGCCGCCTCGGTGCCGCTCTCCACGCTCGGCCTCCGGCGGGAGGCCAGGTCCGACGACGGCACCGTCAAGGCGCTCTTCGACACCGCCGACGGGCGGCCGATCGAGGCGGTGCTGATGCGCTATCGGGACGGACGCCGCTCGGTCTGCCTCTCCTCACAGTCCGGCTGCCCGCTGACCTGCTCCTTCTGCGCCACGGGAACGATGAAGTTCGGCCGCAACCTCAGCGCCGACGAGATCCTCGACCAGGCGCTCCACTTCCGCCGCGCCGAAGCGATCGACCACGTCGTCTTCATGGGAATGGGGGAGCCGACGATGAACCTCGGTGCCGTGCTTGCGGCCTGCGAGCGGCTGCCCGACCTCGGTGTCACGCACCGCCGAACCGCTATCTCCACCGTCGGTTGGGTGCCCGGGATCGACGCGATCTCCGAGTGCGAGATGCCGATAAGCCTCGCCCTCTCCCTGCATGCGCCCAACGACGAGCTGCGCTCCTCGCTGATGCCGGTCAACGACCGATACCCGCTGGCCGATGTGCTCGCCGCCTGCGAGCGCTACCGAGCCCGGCGACGACGCAAGGTCTTCGTCGAGTACGTGATGCTCGATGGCGTGAACGACCTCCCCGAGCACGCCCGCCAGCTCGCCGCCCTGCTCGACTCCCGCGTCTACAAGGTCAACCTGATCCCCTATAACCCGACCGGCGCATTCGACGGCTCATCCCCTGATCGGATCGAGCGCTTCCGCTCGGTCCTCGATGCGCACCGCCTCACGGCCACGGTGCGGCTCACCCGCGGCCGTGACATCGACGCCGCCTGCGGCCAGCTCGCGGCCTCGGCCGCCCCCAACCAACCTTCCGCGGTTCCTTAGCCCGACAAAGCAGCGGCAAGGCACAGCGGAGGGAGTTGGCTACCCAGCCAACTAAGATCCGTCGATGGCACCGGTCGACACCACTGCGCCCGCCCCGAGGCCGCCGCAGCTCTCGGCGAACCCGGCCCGGCGGCTGGCCGGCGACGTGCTCGCCGAGTGGCGTGGCCGCGGCAGGTTCCCCCCGGGGTCGGACGACTTCAGCATCACCCGCACCCGGCAGATCGCTCGCGATCCGCTGCCGATCCTGCTCTCCGGCTATGAGGAGTACGGGCCGATCTTCAGCCTCCGCCTCCTTCACATCCGCAGCGTCTTCATGATCGGCCCGGAGGCCAACCACTTCGTCACCGTCGCCCACCCGGAGAACTTCCACTGGCGTGAGTCCAGCTTCGGCGACCTGATCCCGCTGCTGGGGGACGGTCTGCTGACCATCGACGACGACTACCACGACCGCGCCCGGGCGATCATGCTGCCCGCCTTCCACCGCGAACAGCTGACGTCGATGATCGACTCGATGGCGGTCGAGGCCGGGGCTTCGATCGCCAACCTGCGCGCGGGCGAGGTCGTTGATCTCTACGAGTGGATGCGCAACCTGGCGATGCGGATCGCGATGCGTGCCCTGCTCGGTCTCGATCCCGACGACGCCGGCAAGGGCGCCGCGGCCGCTGAGCACTTCGAGCGTGCCCTCGGCTTCTACGGAATCGACTACGCGCTGCGCCTGCTGCGGGGCCCGGGCTCCCCGTGGCGCAAGCTGCTCGCCTCGCGCGCCGTGCTCGACGAGATCGTCTTCGGCGAGATCGCCCGCCGCCGCGGCGCTCCGGACTCGGGCAGCCGCGACATTCTCAGCCTCCTCCTCAGCGCCCGCGGCGAAGCGGGGGAGGCCTTCACCGACCGCGAGGTCCGCGACCAGGTGATGACCCTGATGTTCGCCGGCCACGACACCTCGACCTCGACCCTCACCTTCATGATGCACGAGCTGGCCCGCCACCCCGATGTGCTCGAGCGGCTCTGCGAGGAGCAGGACCGGGTGCTGGGTGGGGAGACGCCTACCGTCGACCAGCTCGAACGCGAGATGCCCTACCTGGACATGGTCCTCGACGAGGTGCTGCGCCTCTACCCGCCGGCATGGATCGGCCCGCGCCGTGCCGTGCGCGAGTTCGAGTTCGGTGGCTACACGGTGCCCAGGGGGGCCTACGTCAACTACTGCTCCTGGGCGAGCCACCGGATCCCCGAGGTCTTCCCTGATCCCGAGGCCTTCATCCCCGAGCGTTTCACCCGCGAGCGCAAGGCCGCCCTGCCCCGAGGCGCCTACGTCCCCTTTGGTGGCGGGCAGCGGATCTGCATCGGCAAGCGCTTCGGCCAGACCGAGGTGAAGCTGGTCGCGACGATGCTGCTGCAGCGAATGCGCCTCGACGCGATGCCTGGCCGCACGATGACGGTCCGCCAGATGCCGACCCTCTCGCCGAAGGGCGGCCTGAAGATGCGGGTACTCTCCCGCGGATGATCTTCGCCGCAGAGGCCTGGCCTGCCGTTTTCGGCGGCCTGATCCCGATCCTCGGCCTCGCCGCGATCGGCTACCTCATCGTCCGGGCCGTGCGCGACCGCGATGAGGACAACGAGTAGGCGCTACTTGATGAAGAGCATCTCCTCGTACTTCGGCAGCGGCCAGAAGTCGTCGGCGACGACCTTCTCCAGATCGTCGGCCGCGGCGCGGACCCGGTCCATCGCGGCCAGCTGCTTGTCGCGAGCGTGGATCGCGAGGTCCATCCCCTCCAGCTCGCCGGGATAGGCATTCGCCTCCTTCAGCTCGCCGAGGGCGGCGATCAGCTCGTCGGCCAGCTCGCGGGTCTCGCCCTCGAGCGCCGATACCCCGGCCTCGGCAATCAGCGCCAGCTGGCGCAGCGCCGCCGGCAGGAGCATCGTCTGGGCGATCGAGAAGGTCTCCTCGGCCTCGATGTTGGCGCGGATCGCGTACTGCTCGAGCCAGACCTCGTAACGGGACTCCAGCTCGCGCTTGGAGAGCACGTTGTAGTTCTGGAAGGCGGCGACCGTCTGCTCGTCGAGCACCTCGGGCAGCGCGTCGGGCGTCGTGCGCAGGTTCTTCAGGCCCCGCTGCTCGGCTTCGGCGTGCCACTCCTCGGAGTAGTTGTCGCCGCCGAAGCAGACCTGCTTGTTGGCGCCGTAGGACTCCTTGACGATGTCGATCACGGCCGTCGCCGTGTCGGCGCCGCCGGAGGTCTTCTGCTCCAGCTCGCCGGCCAGCTCGTCGATCGCCTCGGCGACGATCGTGTTGAGCACGGTGTTGGGGAAGGCGAGCGACATGCTCGACCCCAGCGCCCGGAACTCGAATTTGTTGCCGGTGAAGGCGAAGGGCGAGGTGCGGTTGCGGTCGCCGCCGTGCATCGGCAGCGAGGGCAGCACGGTCGCCCCCAGCTCGAGGAAGGAGGCTGGGGTATGGGGGTCGCCTTCGCCCGTGGCGATCGCCTCGAAGACCTTCTCCAGCTCGGCGCCGAGGAAGATCGAGATGATCGCCGGCGGCGCCTCGTTGGCGCCGAGGCGGTGGTCCTGACCGATGTTGGCGACCGAGGCGCGCAGCAGGCCCTGGTGCTTGTTGACCGCCTGGATCACCGCCGCGCAGAAGAACAGGAAGTGGACGTTCTCCGCCGGGGTGTCGCCGGGGTCGAGCAGGTTGCTGCCGGTGTCGGTGCCCATCGACCAGTTGTTGTGCTTGCCGGAGCCGTTGACGCCGGCGAACGGCTTCTCGTGCAGCAGGCAGACCAACCCGTAGCGCCGCGCGACGCTTTCCAGCACCTGCATCATCAGCTGCTGGTGGTCGGAGCCGACGTTCGAGTTCTCGAACACGGGCGCGATCTCGTACTGGTTGGGAGCCACCTCGTTGTGGCGGGTCTTGACCGGGATGCCGAGCTTGCGCATCTCCAGCTCCGCCTCCAGCATGCAGGCGAGGATCCGCTCAGGGATCGAGCCGAAGTAGTGGTCGTCGAGCTCGTGGCCCTTGGGCGGCTTGGCGCCGAACAGGGTGCGGCCCGTGCTGATCAGGTCGGGACGCTCGAAGAAGTACTGCTCGTCGATCAGGAAGTACTCCTGCTCGGCGCCGACCGTGGTGAAGACGCGCTGGCTGTCGGCGTCGCCGAGCAGCCGCAGAGCCTTGATCGCCGAACGCGACAGGGCGTCCATCGAGCGCAGCAGGGGGATCTTCGCGTCGAGCGCCTCGCCGGTCCAGGAGGCGAAGGCGGTCGGGATGCAGAGCAGGGCCCCGTTCGGGTTCTCGAGGATGAAGGCGGGTGAGGTGGGATCCCAGGCGGTGTAGCCGCGCGCCTCGAAGGTGGCGCGGACGCCGCCGGTCGGGAAGGAGGAGGCATCGGGCTCGCCCTGGATCAGCTCCTTGCCGGAAAAGCCGGCAAGCGCCGTTCCCTCGGCTCCGGGGTCGAAGAAGGAGTCGTGCTTCTCCGCCGTGGAGCCGGTCAGCGGCTGGAACATGTGGGTGAAGTGGGTGGCGCCCTTCTCCAGCGCCCACTCCTTCATCGCATCGGCGACGGCGTCGGCGAGGCTCGGGTCGAGCGCCTCTCCGCCGGCCAGGGTGGCCTGCAGCTTCTCGAAGACGTCGGCGGGCAGGCGTTCGCGCTGCACCGCGATCGAGAAGACGTTGGCGCCGAAGGGGTCGTTCTCGGGCAGGGTCAGGTCGAGCGCTCCAAGGGCCCCTCCGTTGGAGCTCCACTGCGCGGCGGTCACGTTCTGCTGGCGGATACGAGTCATCGCTGTGTCAGTCCCTCGCTTGCGGCGCGCCCGGCCCGCGGGCGCGTTCGGATTGCCGGTCTCGCTCCGTATATGAAGAGCCAACGCAGCCTAATGGGCGCGCGTCGCAGATGTCTTTGTACTCGGGTACAAGGATCGCCCCGCGCCTTTGTCCCATGGGCGAGTCGGTAGCCTCTCCGGCCCGCGGCCGAGGGGCCGCATTCCCAAGCCAAACTCCGGAGGACCTAACCGCAATGTTCGTTTCCAAGGCCGCCGTCGTCGGCGGCGGCACCATGGGAGGTGAGATCGCCCAGGCGATCGCCGCAGCCGACATTCCCGTCGTCGTCAAGGACATCGACCTCAAGTTCGTCGATGCCGCCGTCGAGAAGGCGCGTGCCGTCACGGAGGGCCAGCTCGCCCGCCTGGTGAAGAAGGAGAAGCTGACCCAGGAGCAGGCCGACGCCCGCCTTGCCGAGGTGATGAGCCTGATCACCGGGACCACGAGCTACGAGGAGTTCGGCGACGTCGACTTCGTGGTCGAGGCGGTGCCGGAGAAGATGGAGATCAAGCAGGCCGTCTTCCGTGAGCTCGACGCCGCCACCCCCGGCCACGCAATCCTCGCCTCCAACACCTCCTCGCTCTCGATCACCGAGATGGGGGAGACGACGCTGCGCCCCGACAAGGTCGTCGGCTTTCACTTCTTCTACCCGGCCTCGGTGATGCCGCTGGTCGAGGTGATCGTCGGTGAGGACACCTCGCCCGAAACCGCGACCGCCGCCTACAACTTCGCCCAGGCGATCAAGAAGCAGCCGATCGTCTGCGGCGAGGTCCCCGGCTTCGTCGTCAACCGGATCCTGATGGCGACGATCGGGGAGGTCTGGCGCGCTCAGGAGGAGCAGGGGCTCTCGCTGAAGGGAATCGACGAGGCGATCGCCGCCGCCCAGGTGGCGCCGATGGGCCCCTTCTTCCTCACCGATCTGCTCGGGCTCGACACGGTGCTCCACGTCGCCGAGCACCTGAGCGAGTCCTACGGCGAGACCTTCTATGTCCACAAGGGCCTGAAGCAACTGGTCGCGGACGGCAGGCTGGGCGCCAAGAGCGGGGGGGAGGGGTTCTTCGCCGATGGCGAGCAGACGATTCCCGGCGACGCCGACCCCGACGCCGAGGAGCTCGTCGCCCTGTTCACCAGCCGGGCGCTGATCGAGGCCTGCAAGCTGGTCGAGGAGGGCGTCTGCTCGGTGCGCGACATCGACGTCGGGATGATGGCCGGCGCCGGGCTCGACCCGCGGCGCGGCCTGCTGCCCCCGTTCTGGAAAGCCGACGTCGAAGGGCTCGGGGCGGTGCTCGAGCGGATCGAGCAGCTGCAGGAGAAGCACGGCGACCGCTTCGCTCCGCCGGTGCTGCTCAAGCGCCTCGTCGCCCAGGGCCGCCTCGGGATGGCGTCGGGGCAGGGCTTCTACCCCTACCCGCAGCCTGACGACGGCGAGCAGGCGGAGACGGTGAAGCTGGAGACGCGCGAAGACGTCGCTGTCGCCTGGCTCGCCAACGCGCCGATGAACGCGGTCTCCCCCGACGTGATCCGCGACCTGAAGACGGTCTGGGAGAGGGTGAAGAGCTCGGGCGAGGTGGGGGCGATGGTCATCGCCTCCTCTGTCCCGGTCGTCTTCTCCGCGGGCGCCGACATCAAGGCGTTCACCCAGATGGACGAGGCGGGCGGCGAGGAGCTGATCCACACCGCCCATGCGCTCCTGCGCGACTTCGGCCAGGCCCGGGTGGCGACGATCGCAGCCGTCAACGCGCTCGCCTTCGGCGGCGGCTGCGAGGTGGCGATGGCCTGCGACGTGCGGATCGCCGCCGACGCGGCCGTCTTCGGCCAGCCCGAGGTTAAGCTGGGGATCATCCCGGGCTTCGGGGGGACGCAGCGGCTGCCACGCCTGGTCGGCTCCAACAAAGCCCTCGAGATGAACCTGGTGGGCGACGCGATCCCCTCCGACGAGGCGCTCGAGTTCGGCCTCGTCAACCGCGTCGTTCCCGACCACGAGCTGTTCGAGACGGCGTTGATGTGGGGCCGCAGGCTGGCCGCCCAGGCGCCGGTCGCGGTCGAGCAGATCAAGCTCGTTTCCAATGCCGGCGACATCGACGAGGGAATCGAGGCCGAGAAGCGGGGCTTTGCCACCGCCTTCCGCAGCGAGGATGCCAAGGAGGGGATAGGCGCCTTCCTCGGCAAGCGCACCCCGAAGTGGAGCGGCAAGTAACCAAACCCAGCCGCCGACGGGACTCAAAGCGTAGAAATAGCTCGCTTTCGGTCCCGTCGGCCGCGGTGGGGCGGCTGGCGGAGCTGGTCCGCGAGTCGCGCCGCACCGTCGCGCTGACCGGGGCGGGGGTCTCCGTGCCGTCGGGGATCCCGGACTTCCGCACGCCCGAGACCGGGCTGTGGGCGAACGTCGACCCGATGGAAGTCGCCCATATCGACGTCTTCGAGCGCGATCCCGAGCGTTTCTGGTCCTACTACCGGCCGCGCTTCCAATCGCTCGGCGACAAGCGCCCAAACGCGGCCCACGAGGCGCTGGCGGAGCTCGAGCGCCGTGGCCTGCTGGAGGGCGTGATCACCCAGAACATCGATCGCCTCCACCGGGCCGCGGGGTCGCGCGAGCTGGTCGAGGTCCACGGCTCGATCGACACCTCCTCCTGCACTCGCTGTGCCGCTTCGTTCGGGATCGACGAGGTCGACTCCCTGTTCGACGAGCGGGGGGTTGCCCGTTGCGCGAGCTGCGGCGGGCCGGTCAAACCAGACGTCGTCCTCTTCGGCGAGCTGCTCCCCGAGAGAGCGATGGCCCGCGCCCAACGTCTGGCCGAGCGGGCAGACCTGCTGCTCTGCGTCGGCTCCTCGCTGGTGGTCCACCCGGTCGCGAGCCTGCCACGGCTGACATTGGAACGGGGTGGGCGGCTGGCGATCGTCACCAAGGGCCCCACCCCCTATGACGAGGACGCCGAGCTGAAGCTCGAGGGCGAGGTCGACGCCGAGCTCGCGGCGCTGGTCGACGCGCTCAGAACCTGACGCCGGCTTCGCGGCAGGCGTTGACGATCGTTTCCGCGCGCGGCCCTTCGTAGCCCGAGGCGCGCCTGCAGAGTGCCTGAGCCTTCTCGCCGCAACCGACCACCGGTTCGCTGCCGACGCGTCCCGCGACGGCGACTTCGATGCATCCCGCGTTGCTGCCGGCGCGTTCGTCGAGCAGGGGCCGGTCGTTGTGGCTCGGCACGAAGAGCAGGGCGAGGATCGCGATCGCGGTGACGACGGTCCCGGCGATCACGACCCTGAGCTCGCGCCTGCTGAGCTTGCGCAGGGGCGTATTGACTCGCTGGTGGTGCCCTTCGAGCGGCATCGCGCCGGAGCTTAGCCGCTGCGGGGCAGGCCGATCCCGACATTCGGGAGAACCTTCCGACTCGATCTTTGGACAGCTGTATGTGGTGGCAGAGCCCTGCCGGCGGAAGGGTTACGCGCAAGTCCACCAACAGGAAAGGAAACACCGGATCTATGGAATGGTTGAGCGAAGGCGCCAACTCTTGGCAGCTCACCGCCGCGACCCTGGTCGGCCTGATGAGCATCCCGGGGCTGATGGTCCTCTACGGCGGGGTAATGCAGAAGCGCTGGTCGGTGAACTCGATGATGATGGCGTTCGTCGCCTTCGCGATCGTGCTCATCCTCTGGTGCCTGTTTGCCTTCAAGATGGCGTTCGGGGTCCCGATGCATGCGATCTCCGACAGCGGCTTCTTTGGGAACTTCTGGGGTAAGCCGGAATCGATCCTGAGCAGCTCGAGCCTGCTTGGGCAGGCGCACATCCCGGAGTTCAGCGAATTGGAATTCGCCTTCCCGGAGTCGACGCTCGCCTACTTCCAGATCGTCTTCGCCGCGATCACCCCGCTCCTGATGCTCGGATCGGTGCTCGGGCGGATCAACTTCAAGGCATGGATCCCGTTTGTCGCCCTCTGGACCGTGCTCGTCTACACGATCAACGCCTTCCTGATCTGGGGCGGCGGCTTCTTCGCCCAGCACGGCGCGGTCGACTTCTCCGGCGGCTACGTGATCCATCTCGCGGCGGGCGTTTCGGGCTTCGTGGCGGCATGGGTGATCGGGCCGCGCCTGCAGCGTGACCGCGAGGTCGACGCCCCCAACAACCTGGCGATGGTCGCGGTCGGGGCCGGGCTCCTCTGGCTGGGCTGGAACGGCTTCAACGGCGGCGACTGGTACGAAGCGAGCGGAATCGCCTCCGCAGCGGTGCTCAACACCAACCTCTGCACCGCCGTCGCGCTCCTGGTCTGGGTTGCCTGGGACTATGCGACCGGGCGCAAGCCGAGCCTGATCGGCAGCGTCAACGGGATGATCGTCGGCCTCGTCGCGATCACACCGGGAGCCGGTTTCGTCAACGGCTGGGGGGCGATCATCATTGGTGTCATCGCCGCGACGATCGTCTACTTCGCGCTCAACTACCTGAGCCGGATGGCGCCGTTCCGAAACGTCGACGACACGCTCGGCGTGGTCTACACCCACGGCTTTGCCGGACTCGCCGGCGGCCTGCTGGTTGGCATCTTCGCCAACAGCGCGATGGCGGAAACGACCCTCGCCGGAACTATCTCCGGCGGTGGCCTTCACCTGCTCGGCTGGCAGGCGCTGACCGCGCTCTGGGTGATCGTGTTCTCGGCGATCGGCACCTTCATCCTGCTCAAGCTGGTCGGCCTCGTCGTGCCGCTGAGGATGACCGAGGAGGAAATGGAGGAGGGCGACATCGCCGTCCACGGGCACGAGGTGTACCCGTCGGACGTGCCCTCGCTCGGGTTCCCATCCGGGACTCATCCGGCGGCGCCGGTCCCGGGACCGGCCTCCTAGGTCGGTCGGGCGACAGGGTCGAAGCCCCGGCTTCGGCAAATCGACAGCCACACGGAACCGCCCCCGTTCTCTCCTCGGGGGCGGTTTCCGTTTGGCGGCACCGCGTTGCCCGCCGCTCAGGCCGGGGCTTCGGGCTGACCGCGGGAAGCCTCCCGCAGCACGTCCAGCATGGTTGCCACGGCCGGCGTCACGGCGGCGGCGCGCGGGGTCGCGGCGAAAACCCTGCGCACCGGGCTCTGCGGGTGCAGGGCGCGGATGCGGAGGTCCGGTCGGACCGTGGAGAGGGCGAGCTGCGGGATCAGCCCCACACCGACTCCGGCGGCGACCAGGCCCTGAACCGTCTGGTAGTCGTCGCTCTCGAAGGAGACCCTGGGCTCGAACCCAGCGGCGTGGCAGGACCGCACAACGTGCTTGGCGCAGGGGCTGGAGCTGGAGGTCTGCACCCATGACTCCTCGCGGAGGTCCTCAAGCGTCAGCTCTCTGCGGCCGGCCAGCGGGTGGTCCTCACGCATCGCCAGGTGAAGGGGGTCGTCGAGCAGCTCGAAGCGCTTCATCCCGGTTCCGAGTCTCTCTCCGACCCCCTCGAACTCGAACAGCAGGACCAGGTCGAACTCCCCGGCGCGAAGCCGCGGCGCTATTTCCTCGGGCTCGCCCTCGGCCAGGCTGACCTCGACGCCGGGGTGGGAGGCACGGAACCCTGCGATCGCCTGCGGCATCAGCGTTGCCCCCGCGGTCGGAAAGGAAGCGGTGCGCAGCCGTCCGCCGCGGCCGCCGGCGATCGCCTCCAGCTCGACCTCCGCGGCTTCCATCTGCGCCAGGATGCCCTCCGCGTGGCCGACCAGTGCCGCACCGGCGGCGGTTGGTCGCACTCCTCGCCGGTCCCGCTCGATCAGCGTCGCTCCAACCTCTCCCTCCAGCGTCGCGATCGACTGCGATACCGCCGACTGCGAGTAGGAGAGGGCGTCGGCCGCGGCGGAGAACGACCCCCGCGCCACCACCTCCCGCAATACATTGAGCCGGGCGGCATTAAGCATTAGAAAAGCTTATCGAGAAGATAGGTAATAACAGTTGTGCTGATGCAAGGAAGATGTGACCATCGCCTCGAACTTCAAACGCCAGACCTTCAAATCACCAAGGAGACCTCAAATGGCCACACGCATAATCGTTTCCTACGACGACACCGACAACGACCGCGACGCGCTGGCGCTCGGTCGCCTGCTCGCCTACTCCGGCGCCGAGCTCTCCCTTGCCTACGTCCGCCACTCCCAGGGCGGAGCGCTCGAGGAGAGGGAGGCCGAGGATCTGCTGGCTCGTGGCGCCGCCTCGGTCGGCGCGCCGGACATGCCCCGCCACGTCGTCGTCAATGCCGGGACCAGCGTCGGCCTGGCGGAGCTGGCCGAGCGCGAGAACGCCGACGTCATCGTCTTCGGCTCTGAGTACCGCACGGCCCCCGGTACGGTCAAACCCGGGATCCCCGCCCACAAACTGCTGCTCGGCGGCCCGGCGGCGATCGCGGTCGCCCCTGTGGGCCTGCACTCGCGCCCGTCGGTCAGCATTAACACGATCGGCGTCATCGACGAGGGCGACGAGACGGCGGGGGAGACCGCTCGCAGCCTCGCGGCGGCCCTTGGCGCCGGCGTCACCGAGCATGACGGCGGGCACGTCGACCTGCTCGTGGTCGGGTCGCGGCCCGAGTCGCCGACTGGCAAGGTCACCCTCAGCGCGGCCAGCGACTACGTGGTCGAGACCGCGACCCAGCCGGTGCTGGTGGTTCCGCGCGGAGTCGCGCTCAGCTTCGGGTCGCCTCAGGCTCAGACGGCCTGAGGACCAGGATCACGGCCGCGACCGAGGGGTCGCGGCCGTCGACACGGCCCCAGGCCTCCGACCAGCGAACCGGCTGCGGCCCCTCACCCGCGCGCAGCATCGCCAGCGCCGTGTCCAGCGAGTCCGCCGCGATCACCGCGGCGCCCGGCACGGGTGTGCCCTGCTCGGCAACCTCGAGCATCTGCCGAGTGACGTCCTCGGCCGAGCGCTGGGCGTTCGACCAACCCTGCCCGAATGCGAGGTCGGGCCCTTCCAGCGTTGGCCCCTCGAGCACCCGCAGGCTGCACTCGCGTGGATCCCATTCCTTTTCGCCGAACTCGAACGGCCTGCCCTCGACCCAGGGCTCGAGCACCGTCTGCCGCATCTCCGCCTCGCCGAGGTTGAAGACCCGAGCGTGCCGGTGGGCGGAGTAGGAGCTGACCTCGACATGGAAGGGCATGTCGCGAACCTAGCCGTTTCGCGATGATCCCGCGATGCAGCCACCGCTCCCCGCCGCCGTCATCTTCGACAACGACGGGCTGCTGCTCGACACCGAGTCGGTGTGGACGCGGGCTGAGGAGGATCTGTTCGAGCGGCGCGGCGTCGAGTTCACGCCCGCCCACAAGCGAGAGCTGGTCGGCACCTCGGCGGAGGTCGCCGGCGGGGTCCTCGAACGGCGACTCGGCGAGCCCGGCCGGGCCGCGGAGCTGATCGAGGAGCTGAACGCTTTGGTCGTCGCCGAGCTCGAGCACGGGGTCGAGGCGATGGTCGGGGCGCGGCAGCTGCTCCATGCGCTCGAGCAGCGGGGGACGCCGATCGGCCTAGTCTCCAACTCGCCGCTCGTCTTCGTTCGCCGCTCGTTGGAGATCGCCGGATTCGAGGACCGCTTCGACGTGATCCTCAGCGCACACGAGGTCGCGGCGCCGAAGCCGGCCCCCGATCCCTACCTGGAGGCGTGCCTGCGGCTCCGTGTCGAGCCCGGGCCCGAGGTGGTCGCGCTCGAGGACTCGCCGACCGGGGTCGCGGCGGCCCGGGCGGCCGGCCTCACCGTTATCGGCGTGCCCTCTATCGAGGGGATCGCCCTGGAGGAAGCCCACCACCTGGCTGAGTCCCTGCTCGACGAGACGATTGCCCGTCACCTCGTCCTCTAGCTATCCGCGCAGCACGCGGCGGCGGCGCAGCACGCGCTCGCAGATTTCCAGCAGCTCGCGCACATTCGACCGCTCCGAATCGTCCAGCTCGTCATTCAGCGCCGCGTTCGCCGCCTTGCCCGCCTCGCCCCGCCGCTCGTGCAGAGCCTCCATGTCGCGGTCGTGGCCGGGGTCCCGAACTGCGCCCGAGAGCTCGGCGAGAAGCGCCTCCAGCCCCACGCGCAGCTGCAGCGCCGCCTCGCGGTCACGGCCAGCGTCGAGGTCGGCCCGGGCGCGCAGGATCAGGGTCTCGCAGGCGTCGATCCGCGCCCGGCCGCCGAGCACCGCGGCGGTGCGCTCCTGCGGGCGGAGATCCTCAACGCGCACTCGACGTCGCCGCGACTGACCCGTCGCCCGCACGTCGATCTCCTCCGCCGCGGCGAAGCGGCCCGCCGCGACCTGTTCGCCGCTGCCATAGCCGATCCGGGCCTTCACGGCGCCCTCCGGGCTCAGTTCGACGGCGCGCGGATCGGCGCTGGCTGTGGCGTGGGCGTGCAGCGCCCGATTCAGCAGGTCGATCGCCTCGGCGAGCAGCGCGTCGACTTCATCCCCGGAGCCGCTCATCCGCTCCAGCCAGCGGGCAGCGTCGTCCGCGGAGTCGAACGGCGCATGGGCCCGCACGACCGTGACACGGGCCAGCGGAAGGGTCGTCGGTGGGCTCGCAGCGTCCAGGTCTCGGCCGCGACGACGTCGTTTCGGCGCCGGCCCCGGTGTCCCCACCGTTTCGAGGACCAGCACACTCTCTCTCGCCGTCTCGCCACCTCCGCGCGCGAGGTAGCGCCCGTCGGCCACCGCCAGATGTCCTGCGAACTCGAGCTGCGCGAATCCGAAGAATTGGGTCAGGGCAGCGAGTGCTTCGACGGCCTGCCGAGGACGGTGGGGTTTTCGATCTCGCCGAGGCGCTTGATCAGCCGGTTCCACTTCTCCGGCGAGAGCCGGCCGAGGCCCGGGGTCAGGACGCTGGGCCCGCCGATGCCGGTCAGGAAGGTCGCCATCCTGCGACCCCACACGGTTTCGACGCCCTCCGTGTATTCGGCGTGGCTGAGGGGGACTCCGTTGGCGTCGGCGAAGCCCATCTCGATCGAGCCGCCGGGAACGAAGGTCGCGATCTGGTCGCCCGCGGAGACTCGTTGTCCCGGCTTCACCGTTGCCTGCGCTCCCTCGAATACGAAGATGATCTGGCCGGCCTGCGGCCCGTTGAGGAGCTTGTAGAGGACGCCGCCGCCTTCCGGCCAGCCGGGTGCGCCGGTGCTGAGGATGACCGCGTCGCCGACCGCGGCGATCGGTCCGGTCCCGGTGAAGTCGACGCCCTGGTCGATGCGGCCGGTGGTCGCGTTGAGGAAGGGGCTGACGTAATCGGCTTCGAAGCCCGGGTCGAAGCCGATGTCGACGTTGTCGGCGTGGCTGGGAAGGGCGAAGCTTGTCGGTCCCGGCAGGTTCTCGAGTGAGACCACCTGCTGCGGGTGCATCGTTCCCTGCAGGCGCAGCTCCGTCTTGATCAGCGCGTCGGTCAGTGTGCCGGGGCCCTGGTGTCCCGTCACCGGCACGCCGTCGATTGCGGAGATGTCGACCGCGTCGCCGGTGCTGTGCTCGGAGGTGCCGCCCGAGGAGGTGGGGTCCCCGTGGCCGCACTCCAGTGAGGTGACTTTCAGCCGGAAGCCTTTGGCGACCAGGTACTCGAGGGAGGCCAGCACCCGACGGTCAATCTTGCCGCTGGCGATGTCGGAGCGCCCACAGGGATAGATCGAGAGGCCCTGGTCGGCGAGGACCCGTCGTTGCAGCGCTTCCTTGGAGAGCAGCAGAACTCCGCCGACGCTGAGGTTGTTGGCGAACGGGCTCTTGCCGTCGGCGCGGTAGATCGCGGTTGCTTCGAGCAGCTTCCAGCCATCGAGGATCGGCTTCGGGTCGATCCGCGGCGCGCCCGCCCCAACCGGTCGGATCGAGAAGTTGATGTGCGGGTCGGCCCCTTCGGCGCCCGGTCCCACACGGGCGATGACCGCGCCGCCGAGGACCTTCGTGCCGACGCGCAGCTGTCCGCGGGAACTGTCTACGCGGTTGCCGAGGCCGGCCTTGCCGTGGCCATGGGCTCGCTGCGGATGCGCGTAGAGCCGCGGCCGTAGGTTCTCTGTGTTCACCACCGGGCGGCGCCTCACGCCGGAGTCGAGAATGCCGCCGCCGGAGCGGACGATCTGGCCGAGCTCGGCGTAGGTGAAGCGGTTGCCGTAGACGTCTTCGAGGACGATGAAACTGCCCAGCTTGCGCGAGTGCCCGATCGCCTTGATCTTGCCGTCGTTGACCGCGACCACCGGTGCCCCCTGGTGGGAGAAGATGTTGATGCCGCGCCGGGTCGGCGAGGAGGAGATCACTCCGGCCGCGTCGCCCAGCGACTTGCCGCCCGGGGTGCGCCCTCGCTTCAGCGACTCGCGTGCCGAGACGTCGTCGGCGTAGCGGGCTGCGGCGGCGACGGGGAAGTGGGCGCCCTCGGTGAGCCCGGTCAGCGAGCCGACCAGATTCGCCGGCAGCCTGCCGTATACCCGCGCGCTGGTGAGAACCTCCTGCGCGTACCAGTCGGCGTGGTTGTAGGCGAGGATCGCGTTGTAGATGTTCTTCGCTCCACCGGCGGCGTTGAGGTAGTTGGCCGCGGAGCAGATCGCATCGACCGGGTTGTAGGGGTCCTTGCGGCCATCGCCGTTGGCGTCGACGCCGTAGGTCGCCCAGGTCGAGGGCAGGAACTGCATCCAGCCGACCGCGCCGGCGCTGGAGACGTTGAGGTTGGTGCCGAAAGCTGTCTCGATTTTGTTGATCGAGGCGAGCACCTCCCAGGGGATCCCGTACTCCGTGCCGCAGGCCTGGTAGATCGGCAGCAGGAAGGGCGGGATCTCGAACGAGTCGATGACGAAGTTGGGGACGCCGATCGGGGCGGGGCCGAAGTTGGCGATCGTCGCTGTCGGGTTGGTCGGAGTGGGGGAGCCGCCGCTGTTGTACTGCGACCCTCCGGTCGGCCCTTCGGCCTGCGCTTGGTCGCCGCCGCCGGTGGCGCTGGGGAAGCTGACACCGCCGCTGGCGCTGTTGCCCCCGCCGGCGGAGATGCCCTGATGGCGGGTGACGCTGCCGTGCTCCGTCGCGCTGCCGTCGATCGGCGAGCCCCGGTGGACGCCGACGGGGGCCGGGGCACCGCTGGGCTGGGGAGCGGTGACGGTGGCGCCGGCCGCCGCGCTTGGAGTGGGCGCCTCGCTTTCGTCCGTGGGCGAGGCACAGTCCGGGTCTTCGCTGTCGATCAGCCCGTCGCCGTCATCGTCGACTCCGTTCGAGCAGGCCGGGGCTTCGACCGATGGGGCCGGGAGGGCGGTCGCCGGAGCAGTTTCTCCGGTCGTCAGCGGATCGGCCCCAGCCATGCCGACGCCAAACGCGGTCACGACCAGGAAGCCGGCCAGCGCAATGGTCAGTGCGAGCTTGTGTCTCATCCCTTTGGCGCCTAATCCCCGCTGCGACGGGTTGCGTAACCCTTGTCCGCTCTCTCCCCGCGCAACAGGCCCGCCCACGCTACTTGCTCACAGGGGGCCATGCAACGGACGGGACCGCCCCCCAACAAGGCCTTAATCATGGTTGCATTCATGCCTGCAACCGGGCAGGGTTTCAGCCGGGCCGGATGTGCTCGTTAAGCTGCTGTCAATGACCGTCGAATACGACGAGCAGGAGGGCCTCCGTGCGCGGAGCGAGCAGGTGCTCGGCGAGCTCGCCCAGGCGGTTTTGGACAACCCCACCCTTCACAATGCGATTTCGGCGGCCTTCGGCGCACGGGAGCGGGCCGCCGAGGCCCAGCATGCGGCGATGAGCGCGCTCAACCTGCCCTCGGCGGGCGATGTCGAACGTCTCGAACGGCGTCTTCGCTCCTTCTCTCAGCGGTTGGAGGAGGTCGAGGAGCAAATCGACGAAATCTCTCGTGACCTCAGCGAGATCCGCCGCGGGTTGGCCAGGAAGAGCAAAGACTAACCCTAGACTTTAGGGTGAGAGTACGGCGCTCGCCGCCATTCCGGCGCGCTTCGCGGCCTCTTCCAGATCCTCGTCGGCGATGTGCTCGCCACCGGCCGCAGTCTCGACGATCAGGATCGCCGCGACCGCGATCCCGTGAGCGCGTCCACGAGCCAGCACGGTGGCGGTCTGCATGTCGGTGGCGATCACCCCGGGAGGCGGGGGCTTCGCTTCGCTGGGCAGCTCGTGGACGCTCGCGACCCTCACCGCCTCGCCCTCGCCGAGTTCCCGTGCCAGCCCTTCGGTGAGATCGAAATCGGGGAGGGCGGTCTCGCCGCCCCCCACGGCCGAGCCGACGACGAGCAGCGCGCCAGGCGCCGACGCGGCGGCGTGCGCGGCGCAGGTGCCGATCCGCACCGCTCGGGTCACCCCCAGCTCGGCGAGGTCGCCGAGCACGATCGCGGCGCTCGGCCCGCCCATCCCGGTCGCCTGGATCGTCAGCTCCCGGCCCGCCGGCGTCCGCCCTGTGTACCCCCACAGTCCGCGCGCGTGGTTGCTCATCTTCGGCTCCTCGAGCAGCTCCTGTGCCAGTAGCAGAGCACGACCGGGGTCGCCGACGAGAATGGCATCGGCTGCGATCGGCGCGGTGGGGCGGAGTCGCTTCGGCACGGCGGCTGACCTTATCCTCGTGGACGCGATGCTCCACGACGAGCGCATTTCCCTCGGCGATGCCTCCCGTCGCTCCGGCGTTCCCGCCAGCACCCTCAAACGCTGGGCCGAAGAGAAGGTCGTGCCGGTGCGGCGCGGGCGCTGGACCGCCGCCGCGGCGGCGCAGGCCAGGGTGGTGAGGCGGATGCGCGAGCGCGGCCACTCCCTGGAGGACCTCAAGCAGGCCGGTCGCGAGGGCCGGCTGGCGTTCGGCTTCACCGAAGAGCTGTTCACCGCTGGGGAGAATCTGGTCACGATTGCCGAGGTCTCGGAGGAGACGGGGCTGGAGCCGGAGCTGATCGAGCGCATCCTCGCCATCCTCGGCACGCCCGTCGGGCGTGAACGGCTACTCGGCTCCGCCGACGTCGCCGCCTTGCGTCACTGCGCGCGGGTCCTCGCCGCCGGCTTCCCGCTGGTCGCCTTCCTCCAGCTCATCCGCGTATACGTCCAGTCGCTACGCCGTGTCGCCGACGCCGAGGTGAGGCTATTCCACCTCTACGTCCACGAACCAATGATCCGCGACGCCGTCCCCGAGCTGGAGATGGCGGAGGAGATGGGGGAGCTTGCGTCCGACATCCTGCCGCTGGCGGCGCCTCTGACCGAGTACCTGCACACCCGCTACCTGCGCTTCTTCCTCGAGCAGGACGTGGTCGGCCATATGGAGACCGATCTTGGCGCGCCCGGCACCGAGCTCGGCCAGGTCATGGTGACGCTTTGCTTCATCGACATCACCGGCTTCACCCGCTACACCGAGGAGGAGGGTGACCTGGAGGCGCTCGACGTGGTCGAGAACTTCGTTGAGACGGTGGAGACGACGCTGCCGCGAGAGGCGACGATCGTGAAGACGATCGGCGACGAGGTGATGGTCGTCTCCCCAGATGCCGCCTCGCTGACCGAGTGGGCTGTCGCCTTTCTCGATCGCTTCCCCGAGCGGCCGCACCCCCGCGTCGGCGTCCACTTCGCCGAGGCCGTCTATCGCGACGGCGACTACTTCGGCACCCACGTCAACCTCGCGCACCGGGTGGTCAGCCGCGCCCAGGCGGGCGAGGTGATGGTGACCGACAGCGTGGTCGAGGCGATCGCCGGCCGCGACCACCTCGCATTCGAGCCGATCGGCGAGGTCAGCCTCAAGGGCTTCCCGGCGCCGACCCCGCTCTTCCTCGTTCGCCACGCACCATGAATGCTGAGGAAACCCTCGAGCAGGTGCGCGCCGGCGGACTCCTGCCTGCCGGCACGCCGGTCGTGGCGATGCTCTCGGGAGGTCGCGACTCGGTCTGCCTGCTCGACGTCGCGACGCGCCTGCTCGGCAAGGGAGAGGTGACCGCGCTCCACGTCAATTACGGACTGCGCGACGACTCGGACGAGGACGAGCGGCTTTGCACGGCGTTGTGCGAGCGCCTCGGTGTACGACTGGAGGTTGAGCGGCCGCGCCGTCCCGAGGGCCCCGGCAACCTGCAGGCCTGGGCGCGCGACATCCGCTACGCGGCGGCGGCGCGGCTGGCGCTGCCCCGTGGCGCCGCGATCGCCACCGGCCACACCGCAGACGACCAGGTCGAGACGATCCTCTACCGGCTCGCCTCTTCGCCGAGTCGGCGGGCGCTGTTGGGAATGCGTCCCCGCGACGGGCAGCTGGCGCGCCCACTGATCGGCTGCACCCGCGCGCAGACGACCGCCTACTGCGAGGAGCGCGGCCTCTCCTGGCGGGACGACGCCACCAACGAGGAGTCGACCTACGCTCGCAACCGAGTGCGCCACGGTCTCATCCCAGCCCTTGCGGCGATCCACCCGGCGGCCGCCGCGAACGTCCTGCGCACGGCTGAGCTGCTGCGCGACGAGGCGGACGTCCTCGACGCGTTGGTCGATGCCGAGTTGGCAGGGCCGTCAAACGGCGCGCCCCGCAACGCGATCGGGCTGGATCGCCTCGCCGAGCTTCCCCCGGCGCTGCGGCGCCTGATCGTGCAGCGCCTCGCCGACGCGGCCGCCGGCCACCCGGTGCCCGGCGCTGCCAATCGCGCCGACGAGGTTGCGGCCCTGCGCCGCACCGGCAGCGCGATGCTCGACCTCGGCGGCGGGGTCCGCGCCGTCGTCGAGCGCGGCGTCCTCCGCGCCGAGCACTGACCGGCGGCGGCGTCGTATCTAGACTGGCGCTCGTGACCGACCCGGCGATTGGCGAGACTCTCGTCTCCAGCGAGGACCTGCGGCGCCGGGTCACGGAGCTCGGTGACGAGGTCAGCCGCGACTACGACGGCCGCGACCTGGTCATGGTCGGGGTGCTGAAGGGTGCGGTCCTTTTCCTTGCAGACCTGATGCGCAGCCTCACCGTCCCCTGCGAGGTCGACTTCATGGCGGTCTCCAGCTATGGCTCGCAGACCGATTCCTCGGGTGTGGTGCGGATTCTCAAGGACCTCGACGCTCCGATCGAGGGCCGCCACGTGTTGATTGTCGAGGACATCATCGACTCCGGCCTGACGCTCCAGTACCTGATGCGCAACCTCAAGGCACGCAACCCCGCCTCGCTGGAGGTCTGCGCGCTGCTGACAAAGCCGGAGCGGCTGCGGGTCGACCTCTCACCTCGTTATGTCGGTTTCGAGATACCCAATCGCTTCGCGATCGGCTACGGGCTCGACCACGGGCAGCGCTACCGCAACCTCAACTACGTGGCGGCACTCTCAGACTAGGGCGCAAAACCGCCCTGGTACGCTGATTTCCTGCCTGTGAGGCGTTTTTTCAAAAGCGCAGCCTTCCCGATCCTGCTGGTGGTGATCCTCGCCTTCATCGCCCAGCGGTTGATCAGCAATCCGTCGACAACGGAAGCGCCGTCCTACAACGAACTCGTCAAGCCGAAGACCGGCCTCATCGCCACGGGCAAGATCAAAGAAGTCTCGATCAACACCAAGGACAACACGCTCGACGTCAAGGAGCGCAACGAAGAAAGCTTCTCGACCGGCTACCCGCTCAACACCGAGCAGAGCCTGATCAACGCCCTCAACAACGCCAACGTGAAGACGACCGTCCACGGCACCGGCGGCTCCAGCCTGCTCTCGCTGCTCACCTACATCCTTCCCTTCGTCCTCTTCTTCGGCTTCTGGATCTTCCTGATGAACCAGATGCAGGGTGGCGGCTCGCGGGTGATGAACTTCGGCAAATCGAAAGCCAAGCGGATGTCGGTGGACGCTCCGAAAATCACCTTCCGTGACGTCGCCGGGGTCGACGAGGCGGTGCAGGAGCTGGAGGAGATCAAGGAATTCCTCGAGAACCCGAAGAAGTTCCAAGCGCTCGGCGCCCGCATCCCCAAGGGTGTCCTGCTCTACGGCCCGCCCGGCACCGGCAAGACGCTGCTCGCCCGCGCCGTCGCCGGCGAGGCGGGCGTGCCCTTCTTCTCGATCTCCGGCTCGGACTTCGTCGAGATGTTCGTCGGCGTCGGCGCCAGCCGCGTCCGCGACCTCTTCGAGCAGGCGAAGCAGAACTCCCCCTGCATCATCTTCATGGACGAGATCGACGCCGTCGGCCGCCATCGCGGCGCCGGCATGGGCGGAGGCCACGACGAGCGCGAGCAGACGCTGAACCAGCTCCTCGTCGAAATGGACGGCTTCGAGATGAAGGACAACATCATCCTGATCGCCGCCACCAATCGCCCCGACATCCTCGACCCGGCGCTGCTGCGGCCCGGCCGCTTCGACCGCCAGGTCGTCGTCGACCGACCCGACCGCAAGGGCCGCAAGCACATCCTCGAGGTCCACACCCGCGGCAAGCCGCTGGCGAAGGCAATCGACCTCGACACGCTCGCCGGCCAGACCCCAGGCTTCACAGGCGCCGACCTCGCCAACCTGATCAACGAGGCGGCGCTGCTCACCGCCCGCCAGGGCCACCGCGAGATCTCCATGCAGGAGCTGGAGGAGGGGATCATGCGGGTGATCGCCGGCCCCGAGAAGAAGACCCGGGTGATGTCGGAGAAGGAGCGGTTGATCACCGCCTATCACGAGCTCGGCCACGCGATCGTCGGACACCTGCTTCCCAACTGCGACCCGGTCCACAAGGTCTCGATCATCAGCCGCGGCCAGGCGCTCGGCTACACGATCAGCCTGCCGACTGAGGACAAGTTCCTCACCTCGCGCGCCGAGCTGACCGACACGATGGCGATGACGCTCGGCGGCCGTGCCGCCGAGGAGATCGTCTTCGGCGAGATCACCACCGGCGCCTCGAACGACCTCGAAAAGGTGACCGAGACGGCGAAGCAGATGGTGATGCGCTTCGGCATGTCGGAGCGCCTCGGGCCGCGCGTGTTCGGCCACGATCGCGGTCAGCCCTTCCTCGGGCGCGAATTCAGCGCCGAACCCGACTACTCCGACGAGATCGCGCGCGAGATCGACGACGAGATCCGTCGCATCGTCGAGGGCGCTCACCAGACGGCGAAGGACCTGCTGACCGAGAAGCGCGAGGAGCTGGACCGGATCTCGAAGCTGCTGCTGGAGCGGGAGACGATCGACGCCGAGCAGTTCGTTGCGTTGCTCGAAGGCAAGCCCGAGGATGAGGTCTTTGCCGAGGAGGAGGAGCCGCAGAAGCCTGCCGAGCCGGCGCCGGCGCCCGAGCGGCCGCAACGCGAAGGGCCCCGGGCGACGCCCCGGCCGCGGCCGGGGTTCGCAGGCGGGGACGCCAGCTAGTCGGCGAAGGGGCGGGGTGCCTCCCGCCCCGACAAGCGACGGACCAGCTGGTCCGTCGCTTTGAGTATCCGCCGGTTCGGGAGGCACCCCGCCCCTTCTCTCGGAAGCTGGTGGATACTTCACTCGTGAAGCCCCAGCTCATGGGTGTGGTCAACGTGACGCCGGACTCGTTCTCCGATGGGGGGTTGTACCTCGATCCGGAACGGGCGATCGAGCACGGAAAGGAGTTGGCTCGGGAGGGGGCGGAGATCTTGGATGTGGGGGGGGAATCGACGCGGCCCGGCGCCGAGGTGGTGAGCGTCGAGGAGGAGCTGCGAAGGGTCGAGCCGGTCGTGGAAGGGCTGGCCGGGGCGGCGGTTTCGATCGACACTTCCAAGTCCGCGGTTGCAGAGGCGGCCTTGGATGCCGGGGCGGAGATCGTCAATGACGTGACTGCGCTGCGGGGAGACCCTGAAATCGCGGCACTGTGCGCGGAGCGAGGGGCGGGCCTGATCCTCATGCACATGCAGGGGAGCCCGCGCACGATGCAGGAGAATCCCGTTTACGACGATGTGGTCGACGACGTGAAGGCGTTCCTTGCGGAGCGGATCGAGGTGGCGGTGTCGGCCGGCGTGGACCTGGGGCGGATCTGGCTCGATCCCGGGATCGGGTTCGGCAAGGCGCTGGAGCACAACATGGAGCTACTGGCCCGGCTCGGCGAGCTTCGCGACCTGGGGCGACCGCTGGTCGTCGGCACGTCGCGAAAGAGCTTCATCGGGAAGCTGGACGGATCGCCGGCGAGCGAGCGCCTCGGCGGGACGATCGCGTCCTCGGTGCTCGCCGCCGCAGAGGGCGCCGACGTAGTTCGCGTGCATGACGTCTCCGAGGCGCGGCAGGCGATGACGGTAGCCGGCGCGATCCTCGGGTAGGTTGCGTCGCGATGGAGGCTCACGGCAACGGAATCGAGTCGAGCGTGGAGGTCGAGCTGCACGGGCTCTCGATCTACACCCATCACGGCGTCAGCGACGCTGAGCAGGAGGTCGGCCAACGGCTCGAGTTCGATGTCTCCTTCGACGTCCCCGACTGCGACGCAGTGCTCACCGATCGCCTCGAGGACACCGTCGATTACGCCCAGGCCTGCGACATCGTCGCCCTCGCCGCTACCGAGCGCAGCTACAAGACGCTGGAGCGGCTGGCGCAGGTCGTCGGCGAGCGGCTGATGGAGCGCTACGGCTGCGAGTCGGTTCGGGTCCGCGCGTCCAAGCCCGAGCCGCCGTTGCCTCTGGCGATCCAGGAGGTCGCCGTCGAGGTGACCCATGAGCGCTCGGTCGACGAGGACGAAGAAGACGCGAACGGCGGCTAGCGGGTGCGGACCGGCTACCTGGGCCTGGGCTCGAACGTCGGCGACCGCGCGATGCACCTGCGGGCGGCGGTCGAGATGTTGTCCGAGAGCGGGATCGAGGTCGAGGCCGTCTCCTCGACATATGAGACGAAACCGGTCGGAGAGGTGCTCGACCAGCCGGACTTCCTCAATGCCGCAGTCCGCATCCGCACCGAGCTCGAGCCGGAGGCGCTGCTCGACATCTGCAAGCGGATCGAGGTGGAGCGCGGCCGCACCCTCGATGCCCCCCGCCACGCGCCCAGGGCGCTCGACGTCGACCTGCTCCTGCTCGGCGACCTCGAGCTGCGGACCGAGCGCCTCACCCTTCCCCATCCCGAGGTCACCAGCCGCCGCTTCGTCCTCGCCCCCCTGCTCGAGCTGGACCCGGAGCTGGCGCTTCCGGACGGGACGCGGCTCGAGGACGCGTTGGCGTCTCTAGGTGGTGGCCAGGGAGTGCAACGGCTCTAGCCAGGCGCGCGGGAGTATCGGCGGAGTACGGCCGGGATAGCCTGGCACGACGCGCTTGGCAAGCTCGCCGGCAGGCCTCCCCTCGATCGCCGGCCGCAGGTCGTCGAGAGTCATCGCCAACCCGAGGCTGGGGGCGATCTGGAAGTCGGCGGCGTTCAGCGTCTCGCCGTTCAGGACGCCTGATGCGATCCAGGCGTCGATCCTGTCCAGCATCGCGGGCAGTGCGGCGAGGCTGCCCCGAACGTGCTCGTCGTCCGCCTCGTTGAGACGTGCCGAGAGCGCGACGATCGGCGCCGCTGTCTTCATCGCCAGCGAGATCGGCACGCCGAGCTTGGCGCCCTCCGAGTAGCTGCGCAGCGGCGCCTTGTCGCGCTTGATCGCCCACCAGAGGATCTGGCGCATCGGCGGCTGCAGCTCCTGGTCACCGAAGCGCTCCGCCTCCTCGACCGCGACCCGCAGCTCGGGGTCGGCGGGGAAGAGCGGCGGGTCGGCCTTGATTCGGTCCAGCTCACGGGCAATCTCGCGCGAGCCCTGCACCTTGCGACCGTCGATCTTCACTGCCGGCACGGTCATACCGGGGAAGCCGACCGCGCGCAGGACGCCCTTGGAGACCACCGGCAGCAGGTCGGTCCGCTTATAGGCGATGCCCTTGTGCTTGAGCATCAGCTCGGCGGCGATGCTGGGGTGCGAGGCCGGGATCACATATAGACGAGCATCCACGGCGAGGCATCATAATCGCGCGCGTGCTACTTGCGATAGACGTCGGCAACACGCAGACCCACCTCGGCGCCTTCGACGGCGAGCGACTCGCCGAGCACTGGCGATTCCAGACCCGCGCCGGGGCGACCGGCGACGAGCTGGCCGAGCGGATCGGCGGCCTGCTGGCCCTGCGCGGCATGGGGCTCGACGACCTCGACGCGGTCTGTGTCTCCTCGGTGGTGCCGCCGCTCGGCGCCCAGTACGAGCAACTGACCGAGCGCTACCTGGATGCCGAGTGCCTGCTGGTGGCTCCCGGCATCAAGACCGGTATGCCGATTCGGATCGACAACCCGCTCGAGATCGGCGCCGACCGGCTCGTCAACGCCGTTGCAGCCTACGATCGGGTGGGCGCCGCCTGCGTCGTCGTCGACTTCGGCACCGGGATCAACTTCGATGCGGTCTCGGCGCAGGGCGAGTACCTGGGTGGAGCGATTGCCCCAGGCCTCGAGATCTCGCTGACGGCGCTGGTGGAGCGCGCCGCACGCATCCCCCGCATCGACCTGGCGGCTCCGGAGTCGGCGATCGGCCGCTCCAGCCGCACCGCGATCCAGTCGGGTGTCGTCTTCGGTTTTGCCGGCCTGATCGACGGAGTCGCACGCCGGATCGAGGAAGAGCTGGGTGAGGCTCATTTTCTGGCGACCGGAGGGCTGGCCGAGGCGATCGTGCCGTTCACCGAGACGATCGACGAGGTCGATGACCTGCTCACCCTGAAGGGCCTCCATCTCATCTATGAGCGCAACGAATAGGCCGCCACCTCCTCCGCTCCCGCGAAGGCCCAAGGAATCAGATGTGGATGGGCCCTCGCTCCCGCGTCAGGGGGTGGCGGGGGATGCCTTGAACACGCCTTTCGAGATAGGCGGAATTGAGCTCTCGAATCGGGTGCTCTTGGCGCCGCTGGCGGGGATCGGCAACTGGTTCGTGCGGCTGCAGGCGAAGCGGTACGGCGCCGGGCTGGCGGTCTCGGAGATGGTCTCCAGCTTTGGCCTGCACCACCGCAACGAGCGCACCCTTCGCGAGCTGCTGCGGATCCATCCCGACGAGCACCCGGTTGCGGTGCAGCTCTTCGGCCACGACCCCGAGGTGATGCGCTCCGGCGCGGCGATCGCCGCCGAGGCCGGCGCCGACCTGATCGACATCAACATGGGTTGCCCGGTGCGCAAGGTGCGCCGCACCGGGGCCGGCGCCGAGCTGCTCCGCGACCCCGAGCTGGCGCTGGCGCTCGCCTGCGCCGCCGCCGAGGGCAGCGGCCTTCCGGTGACGGTAAAGCTGCGCTCCGGGATCGAGGCCGGCGATCGCTCCGGCTTCGAGCTGGCGCGGCGACTCGTTGCCGACGGGGGTGTGGCCGCCGTCGCCTTTCACCCCCGCGCCGCGACCACCGGCCACAAGGGCAGGCCTGACTACGCACTCACCCGGGAGCTGGCCGAAAGCGTCGACGTGCCGGTGATCGTCTCCGGTGGTCTGAAGAGCGCCGCTGCGGCACGTCTCGCCTACGAGGAGTCCGGGGCCGACGCGGTGATGATCGCCCGCGGCGGGCTCGGCAACCCCTGGCTCTTCGAGGAGCTGACCGGCCGCCGCACCGGACCGCCCGGCCGCGACGAGGTCGTCGCCGAGCTGCTCTGGACGATGGACCGCGCGGAGGAGCACTTCGGGGCCGAGCGGGCGGAGCGCTACCTGCGCAAGTTCTACCCCTGGTACATGCCTGCGCTCGACCCGCCCGCGGCGCTCGCCGAGGAGCTCCAGCGCAGTGCCTCGCTCGCTCGCGCGAGGGAGCTGATCGGCGGTATGGGCGAGCCCCTCACGACGCCTTCTTGAGTAATAGGCGCGCCTCGCTATATTTCCGCGCTCCCTGCAACCAAAGCGAGGTCAGGACAAGTGAGTCGCCAGGCCGTCATCACACCCGAAGGTCTCGAGAAGCTCAAAGAGGAAATCGAGTACCTCACGACGACCAAACGCCGTGAGGTCGCGGCGCGGATCAAGGAGGCTCGTGAGTTCGGCGACATTTCCGAGAACGCCGAGTACGACGACGCCAAGAACGAGCAGGCGCTGCTGGAGCAGCGGATCGCCCAGCTCGAGGAGCGACTGCGTCGTTCCATCGTCATCGACGAGAAGGCGATCGGCACCGACGAGGTTGCGTTCGGCTCGATCGTCCACGTCAAGGACCAGAAAACCGGCGACTCGCAGAAATTCCAGATCGTCGGCTCTACCGAGGCGAATCCGCTGGAGCACAAGCTCTCCAACGAGTCGCCGATCGGCAAGGCCCTGGTCGGCCGCAAGCGCAACGACGTGGTCTCGGTCGAGGTCCCCCGCGGCCCGAAGAAGAAGCTCAAAATCACCAAAATCGAGAAAGCCTGACGGTAGGTAGGCTCGCCGGGATGAGTGGCGAGCCCGCAGAGCCAAAGCTCTCAGACGTTCTCCAAGACCGCCGCGAGAAGCTGGGTCGCATACGAGCTGCGGGGATCGATCCGTTCCCGCACGAGTTCGGCGAGCGCGAGGACATCGCCGAGGTGCGAGCCGCACACGAGGGGCTTGCGCCGGGGATCGAAACGGAGTCCGCGCACCGGGTCGCCGGCCGCATCGTCGCCCGCCGCGGGCACGGCAGGGCCTGCTTCCTCGACCTCCGTGACGGCAGCGGGCAGATTCAGCTCCATGCCCGCGATGACCTGCTCGGGAAGGAGGCCTACGAGTTGCTGGTCCACCTCGACCTCGGTGACATCGTCGGCGTCGAGGGGACCGCGATGGCCACCCGCCGTGGCGGCGAGTTGACTCTGACCCTCACTCGTTGGCGGCTGCTCGCCAAGAGCCTGCGCCCGCCGCCGGGCAAGTTCCACGGCCTCGAGGACACCGAGACCCGCTACCGCCGGCGCGAGCTCGACCTGCTGGCCAACGAGGAGACTCGACGCCTGTTCGCGACCCGAACCCGCACCGTCGGAGAGGTGCGCCGTTGGCTCGACGACCACGGCTTCCTCGAGGTCGAGACGCCTGTTCTGCAACCTCTCTACGGCGGCGCCTTGGCGCGGCCCTTCGTCACCCACCACAACGCGCTCGACCGCGACTTCTACCTGCGGATCGCGACAGAGCTTTATCTGAAGCGACTGGTGGTCGGCGGCATCGATCGCGTCTACGAGCTCGGCAAGGACTTTCGCAACGAGGGCGTCTCGCACAAGCACAACCCGGAGTTCACGATGGTCGAGTGGTACGAGGCCTACGCCGACTACCGCAAGACTGCGCACGACCTCGAGCTGCTCGTCGCCGAGGTCGCCGAGCGGGTTCTAGGCACCACCAGGGTCAAGCGCGGCGAGGTCGAGATCGATCTGGCGCCCCCGTGGCGGCGGGTGACGCTGCGCGAGGCGATCCGCGAGCGCGCCGGCGTCGACATCGCCGAGCACCCGACCCGCGAGACGCTGGCAGCGGCGATGGGCAGCGAGCCCGACCCGGCCGAGGGCTGGGGCAAGCTGGTCGACGGCCTCCTCTCCAAGGAGGTCGAGCCGCACCTCCTCCAGCCGACCTTCGTCTTCGATTACCCGGTCGAGCTCTCGCCGTTCGCCAAGGCCCACCGCAGCGAGAGGGGGATGGTCGAGCGCTGGGAGGCGTTCGTCGGCGGCGTCGAGATCGCCAACTCG
Source organism: uncultured Solirubrobacterales bacterium (assembly GCA_963838035.1). Taxonomy (GTDB): domain Bacteria; phylum Actinomycetota; class Thermoleophilia; order Solirubrobacterales; family 70-9; genus CAVVNN01. The sequence continues at coordinate 78,832 of CAWIPM010000005.1, read as the reverse complement.
TTCAGCGAGCTCAACGACCCCGACGAGCAGCGCCGGCGCTTCGAGCAGCAGGCCGCCGAGCTGCAGCGCGGCGACGAAGAGGCCCAGCCCTACGACGAGGTGTTCGTCGAGGCGCTGGAGCAGGGGATGCCCCCGACCGGTGGGGTCGGCCTCGGCATCGACCGACTGGTGATGATGATGACCGGAGCAAGTAGCCTGCGTGAGGTTCTGCTGTTCCCGGCGATGCGCTCCTGATCGGCCCCCAAAAAGCCGCTTAGAGCGGAATTTCGGGGGCAAAGGCCGGTTGCATGGTCCCGGTATCGTTTAAAGGGCACATGGGCGCCTCCCGATATCGAAGGGCGTCTCCGGAACTTCCTCTACCCAGCCGAGTTCGATCAAGTAAGGAAGCCATTGTTCGAGAGATTCACAGAGCGAGCCCGCCAAGTGGTCGTCCTGGCCCAGGAGGAGGCGCGCACGCTCAAGCACAACTACATCGGCACCGAGCACATCTTGCTCGGGCTGCTGCGCGAGGAGGAGGGCCTGGCCGCCCGTGTCCTCGAGTCGCTCGACATCACGGTCGAACGCGTCCGCTCCCAGGTGGTGCGGATCGTCGGCTCCGGCGAGGAGGTCACCTCCGGACAGATCCCGTTCACGCCGCGGGCGAAGAAGGTGCTCGAGCTGGCGCTGCGCGAGGCGCTCTCGCTCGGCCACAACTACATCGGCACCGAGCACATCCTGCTGGGCCTGGTGCGTGAGAACGAGGGAGTCGCGGCCCGCATCCTGCTCGACTTCGACGCCGACTCCGACAAGATCCGCAACGAGGTGATCCGGATGCTGTCCGGGCCTGGCGGGCGGCGCCAGGGCTCGGGAGGCGGAGGCCAGGGTGAGGGCAAGAAGTCCTCGAAGCTTCTCGACCAGTTCGGTCGCAACCTGACCAAGCTCGCCGAGGACGGCAAGCTCGACCCGGTGATCGGCCGCGAAACCGAGATCGAGCGGATCATGCAGATCCTCTCCCGCCGGACCAAGAACAACCCGGTGCTGCTCGGCGAGCCGGGAGTCGGCAAGACGGCGGTGGTCGAGGGGCTCGCTGCCCGGATCAACAAGGGCGAGGTGCCGGAGCTGCTCAAGAACAAGCAGATCTACACGCTCGACCTGGCTGCGCTGGTCGCCGGCTCCAAGTATCGCGGCGAGTTCGAGGAGCGACTGAAGAAGGTGATGAAAGAGATCACCCAGCGCGGCGACATCATCCTCTTCATCGACGAGCTCCACAACCTGGTGGGCGCCGGCGCGGCCGAGGGCGCGATCGACGCCGCCTCGATCCTGAAGCCGGCTCTGGCCCGCGGCGAGCTGCAGACGATCGGCGCGACGACGCTCGACGAGTACCGCAAGTATCTCGAGCGGGATTCGGCGCTGGAGCGGCGCTTCGCCCAGATCAGGGTCGACCAGCCCTCGCCCGAGGACACCGTGAAGATCCTCGAAGGGCTGCGCGAGCGCTACGAGCAGCACCACAAGGTGAAGATCACCGACGACGCCCTGGGCGCCGCCGCCGAGCTGGCCGACCGCTACATCTCCGATCGCTTCTTGCCCGACAAGGCGATCGACCTGATCGACGAGGCCGCCTCGCGGATGCGAATCAAGTCGATGAGCGCGCCGCCGGTCTACCGCGACCTCGAGGAGGAGATCGAGAAGACGCGGCGCGAGAAGGAGGCCGCGATCGAGGCTCAGGAGTTTGAAAAGGCGGCGAACCTGCGCGACACCGAGCGTCAGCTGACCACCCGCAAGCGCCAGCTCGAGGACGAGTGGGCCGAGGGCGAGAGCGGCGACCGCCCAGAGGTCGGCGAAGAGGAGATTGCCGACATCGTCTCGATGTGGACCGGAATCCCGGTCTTCAAACTGACCGAGGCAGAGACCAAGAAGCTGATCCGGATGGAGGAGGAACTGCACAAGCGGGTGATCGGCCAGGAGGTCGCGATCACCGCCGTCTCCAAGGCGATCCGCCGCTCGCGCGCCGGGATCAAGGACCCGAAGCGCCCGGCCGGCTCTTTCATCTTCCTCGGTCCCTCCGGGGTGGGCAAGACCGAGCTCGCCCGCACCCTCGCCGAGTTCCTCTTCGGCGACGAGGAGTCGATGATCCGCATCGACATGTCCGAGTACATGGAGAAGCACGCCGTCAGCCGCCTGGTCGGCTCGCCGCCGGGCTATATCGGCTACGACGAGGGAGGCCAGCTGACCGAGGCCGTGCGGCGCAAGCCGTACTCGGTGCTGCTGCTCGACGAGATCGAGAAGGCTCACCCCGACGTCTTCAACATCCTCTTGCAGATCCTCGAGGACGGGCGCCTCACTGATGCCCAGGGCCGCACTGTCGACTTTCGCAACGCGATCGTGATCATGACCTCGAACATCGGCGCCTCAGAGATCGCCAAGAACACGTCGATCGGCTTCACCGTCGCCGATGAGACCGGCATGTCCTACGACGACATGAAAAACCGGATCATGGGCGACCTGAAAAAGGTCTTCCGGCCGGAGTTCCTGAACCGGATCGACGAGGTGATCGTCTTCCACAAGCTGGCCAAGGACGAGGTCAAGGAGATCATCGATCTGATGATCAACCGCGTACGCGTCCAGGTCGCCGAGCACGAATTGCAGCTGGAGCTGACCGACGAGGCCAAGGACATCCTGGTCGAGAAGGGTTGGGACCCCTCGATGGGCGCCCGTCCGTTGCGCCGCGCGATCCAGCGCTACATCGAGGATCCACTCGCCGACGAAGTCCTGCGCCAGGGACAGATGACCCCAGGCTCGACCGTGATGGTCTCGCGCGATCCTTCCGGCGACGACGAGGACCGCCCGCTCAGCCTTGCCATCATCGAGCCGAAGAAGCCGCAGAAGCGCGCCGCGACGCTGCAGCAGCCCGAGCCTGAAAAGGTCGGCGTCGGGGCGAAGAAAGACGGCGGCGGCGAGGCCGAGCCGGACGTCGAGGATCACCCCTCCGGCGACGCCGACTCCTGAACAGGAGTCGGGCCAGTGCGTGAGCCGGGCCGCAGCGCGATCGGGACCTGGAGCGGGGGGAGGTTCCTGCGCTTCGGCGAGGCGATCGAGGAGGAGCGGCTGGCGACGTTGCTGCGCCCCGGCGACGGGGTCGACACCTTCCTGACCGCCGACACCTACGGCCAGGGAGATGCCGACCGGGTCCTCGGCGCCGCGTTGGCCGGCGTGCCGCGCGAGGACTACAGCCTGGTCGGCGCCGTCGGCCACGACTTCTACCAGGGCGAGCGCGACGGGCCCCGCGGCTTCCCACGCTTCACCGACCCGGGGCTGCGCGGGCCCGGCGAGTACGCCTCATATCTGCGGATGGCCGTCGAGCGCAGCCTCGAGCGGGTCGCAGCCTCCAGCTTCGACCTCCTGCTGCTCCACAACCCCGACCGCATCGGCTACTCCAGCGAGGCGGTCTGGGACGGGATGGCGGCGCTGCGCGAGGCGGGGCTGGCCGCGCAGATCGGTGTTGCCCCCGGCCCTGCGAACGGCTTCACCCTCGACCTGATCTCCTGCCTGGAGCGCTTCGGTGATCGGATCGACTGGGCGATGATCATTCTCAACCCGTTCGAGCCCTGGCCCGGTGAGCTCTGCCTCGACGCGGCCGCCCGCCACGACGTGAGCGTGATCACACGGGTGGTCGACTTCGGCGGCCTCTTCTGGGGCGATCTGCGTCCCGGTATGGAGCTGGCCAAGGGCGACCACCGCGCCTTCCGCCCCGACGGCTGGGTCGAGGCCGGGCTCGAGAAGCTGGAGCGGGTTCTGCCGATCGCGGAACGAGTCAGGCTGACCCCGATCCAGCTCGCCTGCCAGTGGAACCTCGCCCACCAAGCGGTCGAGTGCGTCGTTCCCACCTTGATTCAGGAGACCGGCGAGCAGGCTTGCCCGATCGAGGCCAAGAGGGTGGAACTGGGAGCGCTGCCGACCGAGCAGCGTCTCACCGGCGAGGACGTCGCCGCGATCCGCGCGGTCGGCGACAACACCGGCTGCATGGCGCTGAAGGGCGCCAGCCCCGCACATGACGGCGAGGAGCGCCCAGATCGCTGGCCGCTGACCGACGAGCTGGCCGCGGTCGGAGATCGCTGGGGCATCGACCCCGAGCGCGACCTCGCCGCCTCAGCGGGCTGAGTCCTTGACAAAGGCCATCCCGACCTTTCCACACGGATATCACCGGACCTCATTCCAGAGCGCTTTTTGGCATCCTAGAAGCGATGCCAGCTTTGCCAGGGGATGAGCTTCACGAGCTTTCAGAACGACAGGATCCCCGGCTACTCAGGGCTCTCGACATGGTTGCGCCCGGCGGTGCCCTGCGCGAGGGCCTCGACAACATCGTTCACTCCCGCACCGGCGGCCTGATCGTCGTCGGCGACCTCGGCGACCTCTCCCACCTGCTCTCCGGCGGGATCAAGCTGGACATCGACTACACGCCGGCGATGCTCTACCAGGTGGCGAAGATGGACGGGGCGATTGTCCTCAACGCCGAGGCGACGAACATCGCCTGGGCCAATGTGCAGCTGATGCCGGACCCGACGATCCTCTCCTCGGAGACCGGCACCCGTCACCGCACAGCCGAGCGTGTCTCCAAACAGACAGAGGCGCTCGTGGTCGCGATCTCCCAGCGCCGAGACGTCGTCTCCCTCTACGTCCAGGGGACCAAGTACATCCTCCAGGACATTCCCGCGGTCCTCGCCAAAGCGAACCAGGGGCTGGCAACGCTGGACAAGTACCGCGATCGGCTCGACCAGGTCTCCGCGCGCCTGATGGTGCTGGAGTTCGAGGGCGTCGGCGTTCTGTACGACGTGCTCGCCGTGCTGCAACGGGCCGAGCTCGTCACCCGGATGGCTGTCGAGGTCGAGCGCTACATCGTCGAGCTCGGCACCGAGGGCCGCCTGATCGAGATGCAGCTGGAGGAGACGATGGTGGGGGTTGCCGCCGACAAGACGGCGCTTATCCGCGACTACTCGGTCGAGGACTCCGAGCAGAACCTCGCCGCCGTGCTGCAATCGCTGGCGCGGATGCCCCACCAGGACGTGCTCGACTTCGGGCGGCTGGCCGAGCTGCTCGGCTACGACCGCAAGATGAACACCCTGGACTTCCCGGTCGCCTCGCGCGGCTACCGGGTCCTCGGCCGCATCCCCCGCATCCCAAAGCTTGTAGTCCAGAAGATCATCCACGAGTTCGGTGGCTTGGAGGAGGTCCTGGCGGCCTCCGACGCCGATCTCGAGGCCGTCGACGGGGTGGGCCCGACCAGGGCCAAGGACATCCGCGAGGGTCTGCGGAGGCTTCAGGAGGTCGACCTTGTCGACCGGTACCTGCAGAGCTGACGGCGATTGGCGCCGTCGCGAACCGAAAGGAGCAACCGATTTCCGAGCTAGATGAGGCTATGGAGGCAGCCTTCGAAGAGGACGTTTACGTCTGCGACTTCGAGGAGGGGGACAAGGTCGTCTATCCGCATCATGGGGCTGGTCTCGTGATGAAGAAAGAGGCCCGCGAGCTGATGGGGGCCGAGCGTGAGTACCTGACGATCAAGATCCTCCACAACGACCTCACCGTGATGGTCCCCTGCGAAAACGCCGGCAAGGCGGGGCTGCGGCGAGTGATCGACGAGGTGGAAATCAGGAAGGTCACCGCCGTTCTCACCGACGACGTGTCGGATATGCCGAAGAACTGGAACCGGCGCTTCAAGTACAACCGCGAGAAGATCAAGACCGGCGACGTGTTCGAGCTGGCCGAGGTCGTCCGCAACCTCGCAATCCGCGAGATGCAGAAGGGCCTTTCAACCGGTGAGAAGCAGATGTACACGAGGGCGAAGAAGATCCTCGCCTCGGAGTTCATGTACGCGCTCGACAAGGACGAGGAGGGCGCGGAGGAGTACCTGGACGGGTTGCTGGAGGAGCGCTTCGCCGCCACCGCGACCGTCTAACGCGGCAGCGGTCACCGCGGTCATCGCGGCCGCCGGCTCGGGCGAGAGGCTCGGCGCCGGCGGCCCGAAGGCCTTCGTCGAGGTTGCCGGGAGGCCGATGGTCGAGTGGTCGATCGCGGCCTTTCGCGCTGCCGCCTCGGTGCGCTCGATCGTGGTCGCCTGTCCGCCTGGCCACGTCCACGACCTCGGCGGGCACGATCTCGGTGTCGTCGCCGGCGGCGCAACCCGCGCCGAGTCCGTCGCCAACGCGCTGGAGGCGGTCGGGACCGAGCTGGTCGCCGTCCACGACGCGGCACGTCCGCTGCTCACCCCGGAGCTGGTCGAATCCCTGGTCGCGACCCTGGTCTCCGATCGGGAGGCGGATGGCGTGATCGCCGCCGCGCCCATCACGGACACGGTCAAGCAAATTGAGATCGACCCCGCTGCGTCAGGACCAGACGTCCTTTCCACCGATCAGGGGGGAAAGGCGTTGCACCGGATCGAAGCGACGCTGGATCGTGGCCGGCTCTGGGCCGCGCAGACGCCGCAGGTCTTCCGCGCGGACGCATTGCGCGCGGCGCTGGCAGCCGATCCCGAGCGCCGCGCTGCGGCAACCGACGAGTCGATGCTCGTGGAGGAGGCGGGGGGAAGGGTCCTGATCCACGCCACCCTGCCCCAGAACCTCAAGGTCACGACCCAGTTGGACCTCCGGATCGCCGAGCTGCTGCTCTCAGATCGAGCCTGACGGCGCTGGGACAGCTAGCGCAACAGGATCCAGACCAGCGTGGCCGCGAAGCAGACCTGGCCGACGCCGAAGGCCACGCCGAGGCTGGCCGCGCCCAGGATCCCAGCGACGGCGGCTCCCCCCGCGAAGGCGGCCAACAGGATCGCGAGCTGGCGGCTCATCGGCTCGACGGAGCCCTTCGCGGCCTGGCGGGCAGCCCGGCGGCCGCCCGAGCGCCATCGCTGTGGTGCCGGTCGCGCCGGCGAACGTAGAGCCTGCGCTGAACCGAGAGGGTGCCGACGCCGGCGATCACGATCGCGGTCAGGTTGATTGCGAGCTGCGCCATCGCGCCCCGCCACTGCGACCAGTCGGCCCCCGCGGCGGCGACGCCGATGTTGGCGGCGGCGGGGATCGTGGTGACCGAGATCAGCACTCCGACGAGCGCCCCCGACTTGGACGAAGTCAGTGAGAGGACTCCCGCGGCACCCGCGAAGCAGGCGACGATGAAGGAAAGCGTGTTCGGGTGGGAGATGAACTGGGTCAGTGGGTGGCCCGCGTTGGTGAAGTCGGAAGCGACGAGGCCGGTTGCCTTGGCGATCAGGGTGAAGAGAAATGCCGCCGTGATCCCCGCCGGGAAGCCGACCGCGAGGGCGAAGAGTGAGCGCCAGGCGACACTCAGCCGGCGCTCCACGATCGCCACGCAGACGCCGGCGATCGGGCCGAACTCGGGCCCGACGACCATCGCGCCCACGATCAGGATCGGCGAGCCGGTGAAGATGCCGACCGAGGCGATCAGGCAGGCGAGGATCATGAAGGCGAGGAAGTTGCCGCCCAGCTCGATGCTCTCCGAGGTGCGCGCCTCGACCTCCTCCCAGACGACCGCGTCGGAGGGGCTGCCGCGGGCCGCCCGCTCGGCTCGCGTCGCAGCGTCGGAGAGCTGCGAGTCGATCTGCTCGAGTGCGATCGAGCCGTCGCGCGGAACGTCCAGCTCCTTCAGGTCGTCGATGATCACGCTGGCTTCCTCGCGGGCGACGTCGCAGAGGACAAGGTCGCCGGCCGGCCGTCGCGCCGCCCCGCTCAGGAGGGCCAGGTTGGCGACCGACGGAGCGGCCTCCAGCAGGCCGAGGACTTTCTTCGTGCGGTCCGGCGGGACCACGATCCGCAGATGGACCATCGACGGCAGCGTATCCGCGCGCGGAGTCCCTTAGGCTCGCGCAGTGCTGACCGACTACCACCTGCACCTGCGCCCCGATGAGGTAGACACCCCTGCCGAGCGCTATTTCACAGCCGCCAACGTCGACCGCTACCTCGCCGCCGCCGCCGCGGCCGGGGTGGCGGAGATGGGCGTCTCCGAGCACGTCTACCGCTTCTCCCAGGCGCTTGGCCTCTGGCGCCACCCGTTCTGGGAGGAGCAGGCCCGCGACGACATCGATGCCTACTGCGAGTTCGTCCGCGCCACGCCGCTGAAGCTGGGCGTCGAGTGCGACTTCGTTCCCGGGGCGGAGGACCGCACCGCGGCGCTGCTGGAGGCGCGCGACTTCGACTACGTCGTCGGCTCGGTCCACTTCGTCGGCGACCGCGCCGTCGACCATGAGGGATGGGACGTCTGGGATGGGCGTGGCGACCCCGATGCGGTCTGGCGCCGCTATTTCACGGCGCTGGCCGAGTGCGCGCGAGCCGGTCTCTTCGACATCCTCGCCCATCCCGACCTGGTCAAGGTCTGGGGGGGCGCCCGGCCCCTGCCCGAGCGCGACCTCCGCTTCTTCTACGAGCCCGCGGTCGAGGCGATCGCGGAGAGCGGCATCGCGGTGGAGGTCTCGACCGCGGGACTGCGCAAGCCGGTCGGCGAGATCTACCCTGCTCGGGGCTTTGCCGAGATGTGTGTCGAGGCCGGGGCGGTCTTCGCGCTCTCCTCCGACGCCCACCTCCCCGAGCAGGTCGGCTTCGGCTACGACCGGGCGATCGAGTTTCTCGACGGGCTCGGGGTCGATGAGATCTGCGTCTTCGAGCGTCGCGAGCGCAGGCTCGAGCCGATCGGCGAGGATTAGGTGGATGAGCGTCGGAATCGGCTATGACAGCCATCGTTTCGCCGAGGGGCGCCGCCTCGTCCTCGGCGGTGTCGAGATCGACCACGACCGTGGGCTCGAAGGTCACTCCGACGCCGACGTCCTCGCCCACGCCATCATCGATGCCCTGCTCGGCGCCGCCGGAGAGGGCGACATCGGCACGCTGTTTCCCGACGATGAGCCGCAGTGGCGGGGCGCCGACTCGATCGACCTGCTGCGGACAGTGGTCGGCACGATCGCCGGCCGTGTCGTCAACGTCGACGCGACCATCATCTGCGAGGGGCCGCGGTTGGGCCCCCACAGGGCTGCGATGGAGCGGACGATCGCCGACGCGACCTCGGCCCGGGTCACCGTCAAGGCGACCACCAACGAGGGGATGGGTTGGATCGGCCGCGGCGAGGGAATTGCCTGCATAGCGGTCGCCTCGGTTGAGGACGATTAGGCACTAGGCTTCCCGGTTCGATGGGAGGACTCAGCTCTATCGCAGCAAGCGCTCGGCGCTCGGTCGCCGATGCCGTCTTCGAGGTCAAGGTTCTGCGCGAGTCCGGGATCCTGACGCCGGTGCGCCCCGACAAGGCGGCCAGGATCGGCTCGACCTTCGTCCGCTGGGGCGCCTCTCCGGCGACGGGAATCGCCACCGCCGCGATCCACTACCCGCATGAGACGGCGCTCGTCGACGAGCGCGGCTCGCTCTCTTTCGAGCGGGTGCATCGCCGCTCCAACGCCCTCGCCCACGCCTTTGCCGAGATGGGGATCGGTTACGGCGACGGGGTCGGGATCATGTGTCGCAACCACCGTGGCTTCGTCGAGGCGACGCTTGCCGCGGCCAAGCTCGGCGCCAGCGCCCTCTACCTCAACACGATGTTCGCCGGCCCGCAGCTGGCGGAGGTGACCAAGCGCGAGAGCCCGAAGGTCCTCGTCTACGACGAGGAGTTCGCGGGACTGCTCGAGGAGGTCGACGGGGGTGTCGCCAGGGTGATCGGCTGGCATGACGGGGAGGTGGGCGAGCCGACCCTGGAGCAGCTGATCGCGGGCGGCGAGGCATCCGACCTGAAGCCGCCCCCGGACAAACCCCGCTTCGTGATCCTCACGTCGGGCACCACCGGGACCCCGAAGGGCGCCCAGCGCTCCAGCCCCGACGGGCTGCTGGCGATCGCCGCGCTGATCGACAGGATCCCCTTCCGCACTCGCGAGACGATGATGATCGCGGCGCCGCTCTTTCACTCCTGGGGCTTCTTCCACCTGATCGTCAGCCTGCCGACGGCTTCGACCATCCATCTGCGTCGCCGCTTCGACCCCGAGGACACGCTGCTCGCGGTGCAGGAAAGCCGCGCCCAGGTGCTGGCGGCGGTCCCGGTGATGCTCCAGCGCATCCTGCGCTTGCCAGACGAGACGCTGGAAAGGTACGACCTCTCCTCGCTGCGGATCACCTCGCTCTCGGGCTCGGCCCTGCCCGGCGAGCTGGCGACCGATTGGATGGACCGCTTCGGAGACACGGTCTACAACCTCTATGGCTCGACCGAGGTCGCCTATGCCAGCGTCGCCACCCCGGAGGACCTCCGCGCTGCGCCTGGCACGGCCGGCCGGCCGCCCCGCGGCACCATCGTTCGGCTCTTCGACGAGCTGGGGCGTGAGGTCCCGCAGGGCGAGGTCGGTCGGATCTTCGTCGGCAATGAGATGTCCTTCGAGGGCTACACCGGTGGCGGTGGCAAAGAGGTGATCGACGGGCTGCTTTCATCGGGCGACGTCGGACACTTCGATTTCGACGGGCGGCTCTTCGTCGACGGACGCGACGACGAGATGATCGTCTCGGGCGGTGAGAACGTCTTCCCTCGCGAGGTCGAGGACCTGCTCGCAGATCACGTGGGCGTGGTCGAGGCGGCCGTGATCGGCGTCGAGGACGATGAGTATGGCCAGCGGCTGAAGGCGTTTGTGGTTCTCGCCCCCGGCGTCGAGGTCGGAGAGGACGATCTGAGGGCGCACGTGAAGGCGAACCTCGCCTCCTTCAAGGCACCGCGCGAGGTCGAGTTCCTCGAGGAGCTACCGCGAAATGCCACCGGAAAGATCCTCAAGCGCGTGCTCCACGAGCGCGATGCCCAGCCTTCTGCGTAGGGGCGCCTCCTAGGCAGGACCGGATCGCAAATTGCGGCCTTTTCGAGGCGTGGCGGGGTAGCGGGCCCGCCGCCGGCCGTAGTAGTTTGCGCCAACATGGGCGAGCCGGTGGCGCAGCTGCAAGCGGTGGGAGAGGCACGGGAGGCCGTGCGCGGCATCGCGGAGCAGGCTCTCGAGTGGGTGCGCGTCAGCGAGGAGCGGGTCGCGGAGGCCGAGGCGAGGGCCGAGCGGGCTCAGACCGAGATCAGGGACAGCGCGATGGCGACGCTGCGCAAGATCGTCAAGGAGGGCCGCCAGCGGCTTGCCGCAGAGGGTGCGAAGCGGCGCGAGGCCTTGGCCCGCTTGGCGAGCGCAGAGGATGCTCGAGACCGTGCCGAGAAGGCTTTCGAAGAGCAGCAGCGGCGTGCCGAGCTCGATCGCGAAGCGCTCGGCGCCGAGATGGCAACAGAGCGGGCGGAGGCGGGGGAGCGGGTGCGCCAGGCGCGTGAAGAGGTTGAGCTGGAGGCCGATCGCCGGGTTGCCGCGGCGGAGCAGCGCGCTGCCGATGCCGAGGCGGCGGCACAGGAGGCCCACGAGATTGCAGTGCGGCTGGAGACGGAGATCGAGAAGCGCGTGATGGAGGGCACCGAGGACGTGCGCCGCGAGGCCGAGGAGCGCGTCCAGAAGCTGATCGAGAAAGTGGAGCGCGAGGCCGAGGAGGCGGCACGGGCACGGGCAGAGGACCAGCTTCGAGCTGAGTCGGACCGGATCCGGGTGCAGGCGGAGCGGCGCGAGGAGCGTGCCAGGCGAGCCGCGGAGGAAGAGATCAAGGCAAGCGCCAAGCGCGCCAAGCGCGAAGCCCTATCGGCCGCCGACGAGAACGCTCCGGCCTGGGCTCGCAGCGAGACCGGCGCCGCGACCGCCGGCTACCGGACCTTCTAGTCTCACCCTCGCCATGCGCGAGGTGCGGATCAAGGACACTCTGAGCGGCGAGCTGCGGGAGCTCGACCCTGACGAGGAGGTCGGCATCTACGCATGCGGGCCGACCGTGTACAGCCGTATCCATATTGGAAATGCTCGGCCGTTTGTCGTCTTCTCCCTGCTCGCCCGTTTCTTGAGGTCGGAGGGTTACCGGGTGAAGCTCGTCATCAATGTCACCGACGTGAACGACAAGATCTACCTGGCGGCGCGGGAGGCGGGTGAGCCCTCGGCGGAGTTCGCAGCGGCGATGACGAATGCCTACTTCGGGGACACCGACCGGCTCGGGCTGGGGCGGCCGGACGCCGAGCCGCTCGCCACCGAGACGATCGAGGGGATCGTCGCCCTGATTTCCGAGTTGATCGCCGCTGGTCATGCCTACGAGTCGGGCGGCGACGTGTACTTCAGGGTGCGGAGCTTCAAGGGCTACGGGAAGCTCTCCAACCGCCGTCCCGAGGACATGGACCAGGGCGAGGACGCGGGGTCGGACTCACTGAAGGAGAGCCCGCTCGACTTCTCGCTGTGGAAGGCGAGCAAGGAGGACGAGGACACCTGCTGGGATTCCCCCTGGGGCCGTGGGCGCCCGGCCTGGCACATCGAGTGCTCGGTGATGGCCGAGCGGGAGTTGGGTCCCTCCTTTGCGATCCATGGCGGCGGCTCGGACCTCGTCTTCCCCCACCACGAGAACGAGATCGCCCAGTCCGAGGCGGCGGGCCGGCCTTTTGCGCGGGTCTGGATGCACAACGGGATGATCGAGACCGACGCGGCGAAGATGTCGAAGTCGGAGGGCAACATCTTTCAGCTCTCCGAGGCGCTCGACCGTTATGGGCGTGAGGCGGTGATCGCGTACCTGATCTCGGGGCACTATCGCCAGCCGCTGGCCTTCGGGCCAGAGCAGATGGAGCAGGCGGGGGCGCTGGTGGAGCGTTTGAGGAACTTCTTTCGGGAGCACCCCGTGGCGGTGGAGCCGGGGGAGGCCCCGTCGGAGCAACAGCGGGGAGGCTCCGCCGGAACCTCCCCCGGCTCCCGCATCGAGGCGTTTCGCGAAGCTCTTGCGGACGACTTCAACACGCCGCGGGCGATGGCCGAGCTCTTCGATCTGGTCGGAGAAGCCAACCGTGGCGAGGTGGTGGGAGCGGCGGAGGCGGTGAGCGAGATGCTCGAGCTCGTCTGCCTCAGCTCCCTTACCCAGCCGGACGAGGGAGCTGAGGCCGACCCGGAGGCGGAGGCGTTGCTGGGGGAGCGCGAGGAGGCGCGGGCGGCGAAGGACTTCGAGCGAGCCGACGAGATTCGCGATCGACTGGCTGCGCTGGGTTGGGATGTTCGTGATTCGACCTCCGGCGCTCGCCTCGTGCCGAAGGTCTAGATGGCCCACCAGGTCATCTACGGAAAGCAACCCGTTACGGAGGCGGAACGGGGGAGGCGGCGAGTTCACCGGGTCTGGCGGGCGCCGCAGACGCCGGCCGCCGAGTTGGAGAGCCTCTGCGGCTCGCCCGACCACCAGGGCGTGGTCGCCGAGGTCGATCCGTACCCCTACGCCGATCCGGCCGCCCTCCTGCGTGGCGAGGCGCCGCTCGTCGTCGCACTCGACCAGGTTCAGGACCCGCGCAACCTGGGTGCGGTCTGCCGCTCGGCCGAGTTCGCCGGCGCCGGCGGACTGGTCATCCCCGGCCGTCGTTCGGCCGAGGTCACCGCTGTCGCCTGCAAGGCCTCTGCAGGGGCGGTCGAGCACCTCCCGATCGCCCGCGCGCGCAATCTCGCCGACTGGCTCGCCGAGGCAAAAGCCGCCGGCTTCTGGATCTGGGGCGCCGAGGCCGAGGCTTCGTCACCTCCCTGGGAGGTCGATCTGACCGGCCCGACGGTGTTGGTCCTCGGCGGCGAGGGCAAGGGCATCCGCCCCCGGGTCGCCTCTGCCTGCGACGGCCTTCTCGGCCTTCCCCGAGTCGGGACGGTCGATTCTCTCAACGTCTCCGCGGCCGCCGCAGCTCTACTTTTCGAGGCGCTCCGCCAGCGCTAGCAACTGCAACGGCACTTGCACGAACCTCAGTTCGGGGTTGACAGAACTCCGCGCGACCGTAAACTAACGCGCCAATAAGGGTGAACCTCAGCTTGAGTCTGAGATCTCCCAGTCCATAGGGCGCCTCGGGGGAGGTAAGCGGCGCCACGACCCTTCATAAGGAGAAGGATCTGTGGCTCTATCGACGCCTACGAAGGAAATGCGACTCCCCTCTGTGCGTGGATCAAGCGCTGTCCGGGCGCCCAAATCTCACGCTCAACCTGAGCTTGATGACCACTATCTGGTCGCCCTGGCAAAGGAAGGCAAAGCCGACGCCTACGATGCGATCGTCCGTCGCTACCGCGGCTTCGTTCGCCTCAAGGCCTCGTCCTACTTCCTGCTCGGTGGTGATTCCGACGATTTGATCCAGGAGGGACTGGTCGGCCTCTACAAGGCGATTCGCGACTACCGCACCGACCGCGAGTCGAGCTTTCGCAATTTCGCGGAGCTCTGCATCACCCGTCAGATCATCACCGCCGTGAAGACGGCGACGCGCAACAAGCACACCCCCCTCAACCAGTACGTCTCGTTCAGCCAGACACCGGCCGCGGCGGGCGACTCCGAGACGACCCTCGACGACATCCTCCCCGGCCCCACCGTGTTCGACCCCGTCAACCAGGTGATCGCGACGGAAGAGCTGGAGAGCCTCGTCTCCTGCCTCTCCGGGGTCTCGGGCGTCCTCTCCGACCTCGAGAGCCGCGTCCTCTCCCTCTACCTGGACGGCTACTCCTATGAGGTCGTCGCCGAGAAGCTGGAGTGCGACACAAAGACGGTCGACAACGCCCTCCAACGGGTCAAGCGCAAGGTCGGCGCGCACCTCGCCTCCCGGGAGGTCCCGCTCTAGGAGGGCAGGTCGGCCAGGACGTAGTCGAGGAGTTCGCGGCCGTGGTCGGAGGCCACGGCGAGGTCGTCGGCGGTGACCCGCACTCGGTGCAGGGACTGCATGCGGAGCACGTCGCCGTCGGTGCGGCTGTTGGGGAAGACCCCTGCGTAGGAGACGCCGAGGCGCTCCAGGTGGTCGGCGACCAGGGCGGTCGCGGGTGACTCCAGCGGCAGGTCGACGTAGATCGCGTCGAGGCCGACGCGGTGAAAGAGGTGATGGCGCTCGGCGGCGATCGCGGTCTCCAGGTCGGCGCCGGGGGTGTGGACGGTGAGCAGGGCCAGGTTGTGGTCTGCGTCGGCCTCAACCTGCAGCTCGGTGCGGGGCGCCAGCTCGGCGTCCGCAGGCGGGTCGGCCAGCGTCCCGCGCAGCTCGCACAGCTCCAGGGTTGCGCGCGACGATCTCCCGGTGGCGCTCGGGCGCGAAGACGTCACGCTGATGCCCGTCGTTCAGCTTGCTGTAGAAGAGCGCCGCTGACTGGCGCCTGCGCCGCCGTTCCTCCCGCCGCGTCGTTGGCGACCGAGGCCGGGATCCAGCCGAGCAGGAAGCCGGTCTCGTGCGCTCCCAGCTCGACGTTGGCGCGCTGGCTGTAGGGGTGGGCTGCGGTGGCCTCGCTGTACATCCCGGCCAGGCCCCTCTCCCGCGCCCAGTCCATCAGATGGCGCTTGGTCCGGGTGAAGAGGTGCTGCCCGCGGGCAGCGGGCATCGTCACCGCCTGCCCCGAGTGCCCGACCATGTCGCCGGCGCGGCGCCCAGGCTCATGCCCCTCGTGGCAGAGCAGCTCTCCGCTCGCCGTCTCGGCTACGCAGGAGACGTAGGTCCCGTCGGCGAGGCCGAGCGCGACCTCGATCGGCGTCATAGACCCACCGCACGTCGTAGCTGTCCCCGTAGGCAGCCTCGATCGCCTCGCACAGAACACGCTCGCCTCGTCGGGCTCAAGGAACCGGAACATCGGCGTCCATGCGCGTCTATATTCGGCAACCTGCCCGCCTAGCTCAATTGGTAGAGCACCGCTCTTGTAAAGCGGAGGTTTCCGGTTCGATCCCGGAGGCGGGCTTCGGCCGTCAGGAGTCGCCGTTCCCCAGCACGCGGCTCTTCTCCGCGGCGAACTCCTCGTCGGTGAGGACGCCCTTCTCGTGCAGGCCTGCCAGGCGCTCCAGGCGACCGAGGCGAGCATCGTCCTCGCTTGGCGCGACGACTGCGGTCGGCGCCTCCGAGGTCGGAGTCTCGCCGCCCTCGGCGTCGCGCATCTCCGGGCAGCCGCAGTTTGGCGCTCGCTCGC
The DNA here is from genome assembly GCA_963838035.1 of uncultured Solirubrobacterales bacterium. GTDB lineage: Bacteria > Actinomycetota > Thermoleophilia > Solirubrobacterales > 70-9 > CAVVNN01. Next base: position 62,844 of record CAWIPM010000005.1, on the reverse strand, counting down.
CGAGGTTGGCACTTTTGACGGCGTCGACCACGCGGCCCGGGTGCGGCCGAAGATCTCGCCGTAGTCGGCGTCCGGGAACTCCACCGCGGTCTGTTTGCCCAGCTCGTGGATGCCGAACGCGGCCATCGCCGGCGACGATCAGCGTGGTGAGGAAGGAGCGCAGGTTCTGGGTCGGGGCGGAGAGGAAGTAGATGCTGACGATGATCGCCAGCCCGGTGTATACGTAGGGCCCGTAATCGCGCAAGGCAGGCGCGATCGCGCGTCGGCTGGCGCGCGCGGAGCCGGTCGGCGAGCCGAGCCAGCCGGCGACGGAGAACAGCACGCCGACCACGATCACGGTGGTCGCGATGCTGGTCATCAGCGAGGTGCCAATCGACCAGGTCGCTTCCGCGGCCGGCTTGACGCTTTCGTTGGTCGACCAGCTGACCGACCACGATCCCCCCGGCCACATGGCGGGCTACGATCACCGCGAAGCCGGCGGCGATCAGCCCGACTCCGCAGAACAGCACCGTGACCCAGCGCTGGTCGCGAGAAAGGTAGATGGCGCCGGAGAAGGCCGCGAAGGTGAGGATCGAGAGCAGCAGCGCCAGGCCCTTCACCGCGACCGCAATGTTCTGCGCCGTCTTCAACTGGTCGGAGCGGAGGATCTCCATCTGTCCCGCGTCGGGCGGCAGCTTTTCGGCCAGGTTCGAGCCGATGCCCACCTGGCTGGCGAGGTTGGTGACCAGGCTGCCGAGGTTCAGCGTCACCTTGCCGCCTTCGGTCGAGACCGTTTCGCCCTTTTCTTCCAGCACCGAGACCAGCTGTTCGTGGGCGCTGCGGTTCGCGCCCTCCCAGAGGCATTGGGCGGTGGAGCTCTTCAGCAGCTGTTCGGCCCCGTCGCCCGCGACCTGGCGCAACCCGCCCGCGGCCGGCCCGGCGAGCTGCTTGGTTTCGCCGGGGAGGATGCTTTTCAGTTCCTTCTCTACGTTGACGTTTTCGTAGAGCTGGTCGACCAGGTAGTTGGCGACGGCGGTGCGGATCGTCGAATTCGCGATCAACTGGTCGCTGGTGTTGACCCAGTCGCTCGTGTTGAGCGCCTGGCGCTCGATCCAGATTCGCGAAGACGCTGAGGAAGGCGAGGACCGAGCCGAGCACGACCAGCGCTTTAACGGCCGTCGACGTCCGCGACTCATCGACAGAGGATGCTATACGTGACCAGGTGAAGCTCGAGGGAATCCACCACATCACCGCGATCACCGAGGACGCGCAGCGAAACGTCGACTTCTACGCCGGGACCATGGGACTGCGCCTGGTCAAGAAGACCGTCAACCAGGACAATCCGACCGTCTACCACCTCTTCTTCGCCGACGAGAAGGGAAGCGCCGGCTCCGACCTGACCTTCTTCGAGTATCCCGGCGTGCCGCGGGGGCAGGCGGGGGCGGGCATGGTCCACCGCATCGTCTGGCGGGTCGGCACCGAGGACTCGCTGCGCTTCTGGGCCGAGCGGCTGGCAGCCGGCGGGGTCGAATCCGAGCGAAGCGGGAGCGCCTGATCTTCTCCGACCCCGAGGGGCTCGAGCACGAGCTGGCGGTTCTCGAGGCCGGCGACGAGCCGCTGATCGCCGATCACCCCGAGATCCCCGGCGAGCTGGCGCTGCAGGGCTTCCACGCCGTTCGCGCATACAGCGCCGCCCCCGAGGCCAGCAGCCGGCTTCTCGAGGGGCTCGAGTTCGAGCCGGCCGGTGAGGGTTGGGAGGCGCGGGGCGAGAAGCGCGGCGGCCTCTACGTCTATGACGAGCCGCCCGCAGGGCGGGGCCTGCAGGGCGCCGGCAGCGTCCACCACGTCGCCTGGGCCTCGACCATCGACGAGCACGTCCAGTGGCGTGAGAGGGCGATCGCCGCCGGCGCCCATCCGACCCCCGTGATCGACCGCTTCTACTTTCGCTCGATCTACTTCCGCGAGCCCAGCGGCGTCCTCTTCGAGATCGCCACACTCGGCCCCGGATTCACCGTCGACGAGCCGCTCGAGCACCTCGGGGAGAAGCTCTCGCTTCCCCCCGACTACGAGCACCTGCGGGCCGAGGTAGAACCCAATCTTCGCCCGGTCATCAACCCACGGACTCATGAACTCGATCGTTCGTCTGGCGGGACGCCGGTCGCACGGTTGTCTTTCGCCACCGCGGCGTCGAGCAGGCCCCGCAGCTGCTTCGCGAGCACGGCTTTGCCGAATTCGAGCTGCTGAGCACCGAGAGGGCGCTCGCGGGGGCGGCTGGGCTGGCGGGCGCCGCGCGGACGGTGACCGCGGTGCCGCGGGGCCAGGTCCCCGAGGTCGCAGCGGAGCTGCTCGGTGCCTCCTCCGCGCCGCACCTCGTCGCTTTGGGCGGCGGTCGGGTGATCGATACCGCGAAGGCGATCGCCTCGGTCACCGGTGCCCGCGTCGCCGCGATCCCGACCACGATGTCGGGGGCCGAGATGACCGGCATCCATCGTCTTCCGGCGGGGGCGGAGGCTCGGGTGAGGGCGCTGGTTCGTCCCGACATCGTGATCGCCGACCCAGAGGCAATGACCGGTCTCCCCGAGCCGCGCGCTCCGCGCCAGCTCGATGAACGCGCTCGCGCACGGCGCCGACTCCCTCTACACCCCTTTCGCCAACCCGGTATCCCGGCTCACCGCGCTTCGCGGCGCCGAGCTGATCGCCGGCGCGCTGGACGAGGGCCCCACCGAGCGCGACCGCGCTGCGCTGGCTCTCGGCTCGATCCTCTGCGGCTACGCGATCGACTCGGGCGCCTTCGCCCTCCACCACGTCATCTGCCAGACCCTCGTGCGTGTATGCGGCAGCCCTCATGCCGAGACCAATGCCGCGATCCTCCCGCGTGCGATGGCGTTCATGGTCCCCCGCGCCCCCGAGCAGCTGACCGCATTGGCAACCGCAATCGGCGTCGCGCCGCGGGACATCGAAGCGCGCATACTCGGGCTGGGCGGCAACCCAACCGGCCTCGGCGCCGCCGGCGCCGACAGCGCCAAGCTCGACCTTGCGCTGGATTCGATCATCGCCCGCCCCGAGCTCGCATTTTCGCCCGAGCCTCCCAATCGCGACGACCTCGAGCGACTGATCGAGGGAGCCTGGTAGTCGTATCCCGGTAACCTAGGTCCCTCCTCCGTGTAGCGCTCTGCGTGACCGCAGAGCGGCTTGCCGCCTATCACCGCTACACCCGTGCCCACGGCGTCAATCGGGCGCTCTACCTCTTGGCGCGCATCTTCATGACGCCCTTCTTCCTCGTCTACTTCCGCTACGCGCGGACGGGCCGCGAGCACGCGCGGGTGAGGGGCGGGCTGATCGTCGCCGCCAACCACCGCAGCTTCCTCGATCCGTTCGCGATCGGCGGTTGCCTGCCGTGGCGGCGGCCGATGAGCTATGTCGCCAAGGTCGAGTTGTTCGAGCGCCGCTGGCAGGGATGGCTCCTCTCCAGGCTGGGCGCCTTCCCGATCCGCCGCGGGGAGTCCGACGAGGACGCGATGGAGACCGCCCGGCGCGTGGTCGAGCGAGGCGGCACCGTCTGCATCTTTCCCGAGGGCACCCGGATCAGGACCGGCTCGCTGGCGGCGCCGCGGCGCGGCGTGGGGAGGCTTGCCCTGCAGACCGGCGCGCCGGTCGTCCCGACCGCGGTGCTCGGCACCGAACACGTGCGTCGCGGCTGGCGCATCCGGCCCCGCAGGGTGAGGGTCCGCCTTGGTCGTGCGATGACCTTCCCCAACGCTGCCCACCCTTCGCCGGCCCTGGCCGAAGCGGTGACCGCGCGGATCTGGCCCAACGTGCAGCTGCAGTGGGAAGACCTGGGTGGCCTGCCGCCGATGCGCCGCGCCGCGGTGATCGGCGCCGGCAGCTGGGGCACCGCAGTTGCCGTGCTGCTCGCCCGCGGCGGGCTCGACGTACAGCTCGGCACCCGCACCGCCGAGCAGGCGGTGGAGCTGTCGGAGGCACGGGAGAACCGCCGCTATCTGGAGGGGGTCGCGCTGCCCGAGTCCCTCGACGTTCGCCCGGCATCGAAGATCGAGCTGGCCGGGCTCGACCTGATCTGCCTCGCGATCCCCTCGAAATCGCTGCCGCAGGCGGTGGGTGCGATCGGCGACCGGGTCGGGGATCGCTCGGCCGTGCTGCTGCTGACCAAGGGCCTGATCGCTCCCCTCGGCCAGCTTCCCGCCGAGTACGTGGGCGAGAGGGTGAGGGCCCGCGCAATCGCCTGCCTCGGAGGGCCGGCCCACGCACGCGAGGCGGTTTCCGGCTCGGCCGCCCTCGTCCTCGGCTCGGCCGACCGCGACCTTCGCGACCAGCTCGGCGAGGTCTTCGACCGCGCCGGCCTGGTCTGCGAGCGCTCCCGCGACGTGGCCGGCGTGGAGATGGCCGGGGCGGCCAAGAACGCGGCCACGCTGGCCGCCGCCGCCGCCGAGCCGCACGGGCTCAACGCCGCCGGGATCGCCGCGGCCGAGATTTGGCGCGAGTGCATCGGCTACGCGATTGGCCGGGGCGCCGAGCTGGAGACGTTCTCGGGCCTCGCCGGTGTCGGCGACCTGACCGCGACGATGATGGCGCCGGCCGGCCGCAACCGGCGCGCCGGGGAGCTGCTCGGGACCGGGACCCCGGCGGCGGAGATTCCCGGGCTGATCGGCCAGGCTTCCGAGGGCCTCGACACAGCGCCGCTCTTGGCTGAGGCGGTCTCGGCCGCCGGGATCCCCGCCGAGGCGCTGACCGGGTTGGCGGCGCTGATCCGCGGCGAGATCGACGCCGAGTCATGGGTAGCCGGATTGCGCCGAGTCGAGCGAGCCAGGCAGGCGGCCGCTTGAGGCGCGAAGCCAGATGCCCTGGCTACTGTCCTGGCTCATTACTCTTGGCGCGTGAGCGGCCCAAGCAAGAACGTCGAGCCTGCCGAGCTCGACCCGGCCGCCAAGGCCGAGCTCGACCGCGCCTTCGAGGATCTCTACCGGGAGCACCTGCGCGACGTCTACTCCTACGCCTACTACCGGGTCGGCAACCATCACGACGCCGAGGACCTGACCGAGCAGGCTTTCCTTCAGGCCTACCGCCACTTCGACCGGGCTCGGCGGGAGTCCGACGGCCGGCCGCTGCGTCCGTGGTTGATCCGGATCGCGCACAACCTCGCCTCCAACTACTACCGGGACCGGTCGCGTCGGCCGCAGACTCCCCTGGACAGCGCCGACCCGATCGCGGCGCGCCACGGCACCGAGGCGATCGCCGAGGGGCGGGAGGAGCTACGGCGGGTGATGGAGAACCTCGAGCACCTTCCGGAGGACCGCCGCGAGGCGCTGATCATGCGCTTCGCGCTCGGCATGGACAACCGCGAGATCGCCCGCGCCCTGGGTCGCACCGACGGGGCCACCAAGGTGCTCATCCACCGCGCGATCAAGCAGCTGCAGGAGAGGATGGACGATGACTGACCAGGGCGAGCGCCTCGAAGCGCTGCTCCACGACGCGCTGGCGCCGATCGAGCCCCCGAGCGACTCTCGGGGCGGGTCGAGGACACGCTCTCGGCGGTCACCCAGGCCGCGGCCGAGGAGCTCTCGGACTGGGCCGAGGAGCTCTCCGAGAGCGAGCTGCGGGCGCTCCGCGACCCCCGCAACTGGGTCCGCCCGGTGGTCGCCGTCGGCGCCGGCGGCCTCGCCACCGGCGCTTTGGTGCTGCTCGAGGTCCGCCGCCGCAGCAGGCAGCAGGGCGAGAGTGGGCTACGCGCCCTCGGCAGCGGGCTTCGCTCCCGTCTTTGAGGTTCCCGCTGCGGCGGCCAGGCCCAGCAGGCCGAGCGCCAGGTGCAGGCCGAGGCCTCGCCGCCCGAGACACCCCATATCGCCAGCGCCGTATAGAGCGCCCCGAGGAAGAGGGCGTAGGGGCGCGCTGCGCAGCCGGCAAGCAGCAGGCCGAGCGCGCCGGTGGCGATGTAGAGGAAGTTGAGCCAGCGAGAGGATCCTGGAAGAAGCCGAGGATCCCGAGGACGATGAGGGCGGCGCCGATCAGGGTCGCGTAGAGCCGGGCGGGGCTGGGGCCGTCCATGGGCCGCGATTGTAGGCTGCTCATCCCTGTGGAGCCGACGTGCTATCGCCATCCCGACCGCGAGACTCGTGTCTCCTGTTCCTCCTGCGGCAGGCCGATCTGCCCCGACTGCATGACGCCGACGCCGGTCGGCATGCGTTGCCCCGAGTGCTCGCAGCATCGGACCAAGGTGAGGAGCGGCTCGGCGGCGCTCACCCCCGGCGGGGTGCGGTTCCCCGCCACGGTCGCCCTGATCGCAATCAATGTGGTCGTCTACCTGGTTGAGATTGCCAAGGGTCACGGTGGCCTGAACGCGACGACGAACTCGCTGCTTTTCGAATTCGGGCTCTTCGGGCCGTCGATCGCGGAAGGTGAGTGGTATCGACTCCTGACCAATGGCTTCATTCACGGTGGCCTCTGGCACATCGGCGGAAACATGCTGGTGCTCTTCTTCCTCGGGAGGATCCTCGAGCCGGGAATCGGGACGCCAAGGTTCCTCGCCGTCTATTTCGCTTCGCTCTTCGCCGGTTCGCTGGGAGCGCTCGCGATGACCCCGGATGCCCTAGCGTTCGGTGCCTCCGGTGCCGTCTTCGGGGTGATGGCCGCGACGTTCGTCATCGCTCGCGGTCGGGGGGTCGACGCACTCGCCTCGACGATCGGCGTGCTGATCCTGTTCAACATCGCGTTCAGCTTCGGCGTCGCCGGAATCAGCCTTGGAGCTCACATCGGCGGGCTCGTCGCAGGATTCCTGTGCGCCTTGCTCGTGATTGCCGGGGATCGCGGGATGCTCGGGCGGCGCAGGCTCCAGGTGGAGATGGCGGCGATGGTCGCGATCGCCGTCCTCTCCATAGCCGGTGCTCTGGCCATCGCCTAACGCCGCCGCCGGGATGCTCAGAGGGTGCGGTTGGCCTCCGGCGCTCTCAGCTCGGCGAACTCGATGTAGCCGGGGGGGCCGATGCGCTCCGGGTGGAAGAGATGGGCGAGGAGCTCGATGCCGTCCACCAGTCGCGGGCCCGGCCGAGAGAAGGAGGATGCGGCGTCGACGGCGAACACGCGCCCCGCGCCGAGCGTCTCGATCCGTTCCCATTGCTGGAGCGCATTTGCGCGCGAATCCTCCAGATACCAGCCGCAGGGCATCGCGATCACCACGTCGGGGCTGAGTCCTGCCAGCTCGCCCCAGCCGACCTCCGGCGACTTCAGCCCGGGCGGGCCGGCGACGTCTTCGCCGCCGGCAAGTGAGATCATCTCCGGTATCCAGTGCCCCCCCACGAAGGGCGGATCGAGCCACTCCAGCGCGACCACCCGCGGCAGGCCGGCGCCAGAGACCGCCGCTCCGACCGTCGCGATTCTCCCCTCCAGCTCCGCCCGCATCTCCCGCGCTGCCCCCTCGACTTCGGTGGCCTCGCCCAGCCGGATCACGTCATCGAGCATCTCGCCGAGGCTGCGTGGGTCCTGCTGGAGCACCGGCGGGCGGTTCGGCAGTCGCTCGGCGGCGGCGAGGACGTCCTCGTAGGGGACCGCGCAGACGTCGCACACAGCCTGGGTGACGATCAGGTCGGGAACGAGCTCGACCAGCCTCTCCTCATCCAGCCGGTAGAGCGCCCTGCCCTCGCCGACTATCGCTTTCACAGTTGCGTCGACCTGGCCGGCGTCGAGCCCCGCCGGCAGCACCGTGCTGGTCAGCTGGGGAAGTGTCAGCGCGGGGGGCGGGTGGTCGCACTCGTGGGTGACTCCGACGACGCTGTCGCCCAGCCCGAGGGCGAACAGCATCTCGGTCGCCGACGGTACGAGGCTTGCGATACGCATTCCCCGATCAATATGGCACTTCTCGGTGAACCGGCGGGACGGGAAGCTATATTCAATGCGCCGCATGGCCGAAGACGAACTCCCCCGAAGTTCTGGGCCACATAGCCGATGACAGGCCTGCTGCTCGTCCTGCTACTCGTCCTGATCGCCGTCAACGGCTTCTTCGTCGCGGCCGAGTTCGCGCTGGTCCGCAGCCGGCGCGGCAAGATCGAGCAGCTCGCCTCCGAAGGCGAGAGCGGCGCCGAGGCGGTGGTCGAGCAGCTGGACAAGGTCGACGAGTCGCTCTCCGCCTGCCAGGTCGGGATCACGATGGCCTCGATCGGGATCGGCTTTCTCGGCGAGCCCTCGCTGGCGAAGCTGCTGGAGCCGGTGTTCGGCGGCCTCTCGCACGGGGTCGCTGCGGCCCTGTCGCTGGCGATCGCGTTCGCCCTCGTGACGGCGATCCACATCAGCATCGGCGAGCAGGTGCCGAAGATGTTGGCGATCAGCCACGCCGAGCGCACCGCCCGTCGCGTATCGCGCCCGCTCAACTGGTTCCGCGCCGCAACGGCGCCCGTCACCTTCGCGCTGAGCGGCTTCTCAAACGCGATCGTCCGCCTTTTCGGCGTCGACCCGACCGACATCGAGGAGCGACACACCTCCGAGGATCTGAAGCAGATCATCGATCGCTCCCGGCTCGGCGGCACCCTCGACCCGGGCGAGGCCGGGATGCTCGGTGGCGTCTTCCACCTGCACGAGCAGGAGGCGCGTGAGGTGATGACGCCGATCCCGGCGGTGGTCACGGTCGATGCCGCGGAGGCGGTCGAGGCGGCGCTGCGGCGCTGCGTCACCTCCGGCCACACGCGGATGGTCGTGATCGAGGACGACAACCCCGACAAGGTGAAGGGAATCGTTCACAACAACAGCCTCGCCCGGCTCTACATGAGCGACGGGCCCGATGCCGCGATCGAGCCGGTGGTCCGCGACGCGCTGATCGTCCCCGAGACCCGGCCCCTCGACGATCTCCTCCACGACCTCCAGGTCCAGCGCAGCTCGATCGCTGTCGTGGTCGATGAGTACGGGCGCACGGTCGGGATCGTCACCGTCGAGGACATCCTCGAGGAGGTGGTGGGGGAGATCGAGGACGAGACCGACCCCCGCGCCGCGGCCCTGCGCCGGCTGACCAACGGCGATTGGTTCGTCCGCGGCCACGTCTCGCTCGGCGACCTCGCCGATGCCGGGATCGAGCTTCCGGTCGACACCGACGCCTACAACTCGGTCGGCGGCTACGTCTTCGGCGAGCTCGGGCGGCTGCCCAAGCGCGGCGACAAGATCACCGCCAACGGCTACACGATCAGGGTCGAGGCGGTTCGCGAGAACCGGATCGAGGCGGTCCGGATCAGCAGCTTTTCGAACATCTAGCCGGCCCCCCTCCTCCGCTCCAGCGTGCGGGGGCGGCTAGTCGTACTCGTAGAAGCCGGCGCCGCTCTTGCGCCCCAGCTTCTCTTCGCCGACCATCTCGACGATCAGGCCCGGCGGCTTGTGGGCCGCCTCGGAGGAGTCGGCGTAGAGGGCGTCGCCGATCGCCTCGGCGACGTCGAGCCCGACGAAGTCGAGCAGCGCCAACGGGCCCATCGGGTGGCCGGCGCCGAGCTTCATACAGGTGTCGACCTCGCCGGGCGCCATGCCGGTCCGCTCGAGCATCCGCACCGCGTCGAAGAGGTAGGGGAAGAGGAGGCGGTTGACGACGAACCCTGCCTGGTCGGGAACCTCTACCGCGGTCTTGCCGAGCGCCGCGCACCAGGCGAGCGCCTTCTCGCGGGCGCTGTCGGCGCCACTCGGGAAGCAGACCTCGACCAGCTTCATCCGCGGCACCGGGTTGAAGACGTGGAGGCCGAAGAGCCGGTCGGCGGTGCCACTCGCAGCCGCGATCTCGGCGACGCTCAACGAGGAGGTGGTGGTGGCGAGGGTGGCCCTGGGACAGGCTTCCGCGACGGCGCCGAGCACCTCGCTCTTTGGGCCCAGTTCCTCGATCACCGACTCGACGACCACGTCGCACTCAGCCAGGTCAGCCGGATCGGTTGTCACGCGAAGGCGCGAGGGGTCGGCTCCCTCGATCTTCGCGCAGGCGGCGACCACCTTCTCCTCGGCCCGCCAGGCCGAGGCCTCGCTGCGCGCCAGCAGAATCGTGTCCGCCGTGGTTGTGGAAACCGCAGCGAGCCCTGTGGCGATGGCCCCGCTGCCGGCAATTCCCGGACTCTCGTAACCGCCGTTCGTCGTCATCAGGTCCGGGTTCCTATCACGCGGCCCGGTCCGCGGGTGGCGACCTCCTTCCTGGCTGATCCGCCAGTCAACCTCAGTAGAGTTCGGTCACCGTCAGCGATCGAACGGAGGCTTCCATGGCAGAGAACGGGAACGGCAGGTTTGGGGGCCGCGAGGTCGTCATCGTTGAGGCTGCGCGCACGCCGATCGGTCGCGGACACCCGGAGAAGGGCTATTACAAGGACCTTCACCCTTCGAACCTTCTGGCCAGCGCCTACTCGGAAGTGCTCAGACGGGCCGGGGTCGACCCGGCCGAGGTCGGCGACGTCGTCGCCGGCTGCGCTCAGCAGTTTGGCGAGCAGGGCGTCAACATCGGCCGCAACGCGTGGTTGGAGGCGGGCCTGCCGGTCGAGACGCCGGCCACCACGATCGACCGCCAGTGCGGCTCCGCCCAGCAGGCGGTCAATTTCGCCGCAGCGCTGATCGCAACTGGAGTCCACGATGTCGCGATCGGCTCGGGTGTGGAGCACATGGGCCATATCTCATTCGCCGACGGCTACTCGGTGATGGAGGAGCACGGGATGCCCTTCTCGTCCCAACTGATGGAGCGCTACGACCTCGTCCCGCAGGGCATCTCCGCCGAGATGATCGCCGACAAATGGGAGGTCCCCCGCTCCGAGCTCGACGAGATCGGGCTCCGCTCCCACCAGCGGGCGGCGCAGGCGACCGAGGAGGGGCGCTTCGAGCGCGAGATCATCCCGTTTGCCGTCAACGGCGACACCCACGTCACCGACCAGGGCATCCGGCCCGACACCTCGCTGGAGGCCCTGGCACAGCTGAAGCCCGCCTTCAAGGAGGACGGCAAGATCACTGCCGGCAACTCCTCTCAGGTCTCTGACGGCGCCGCCGCGGTGCTGCTGATGGCCCGCGAGAAGGCCGAGGCACTGGGGCTGGAGCCGCGGGCGCGGATCTTCGACCAGACCACGGTCGGGGTCGACCCGGTGATCATGCTGACCGGCCCGATCCCCGCCACCCGCAAGCTGCTGGAGCGCAACGGGATGGCGATGGACGACATCGACCTGGTCGAGATCAACGAGGCCTTCGCCTCAGTGGTCGGGGCTTGGCGGCGCGAGCTCGATCCCGACATGGACCGGGTCAACGTCAACGGCGGAGCGATCGCTCTCGGCCACCCGCTGGGCTCCACAGGCGCCCGCCTGATCACCACCCTGCTGCACGAGATGGAGCGCTCCGACAAGGAGATGGGCCTGGTGACGATGTGCTGCGGCGGGGGATTGGGTACCGGCACCCTCATCCAAAGGGTCTGAGATCACGCGACCCCAGATCAACCTCCTGTTTGGCCGAGCAGCCAGTAGTCTCTCCGCCCGATGGACCTGACGCTGTCGCCATCGGAGGAGGAGTTCCGCGACGAGGTTCGCACCTGGCTGGAGGAGAACCACCCGGGACCTGAGCCCGAGGCCGGCCTCGACGAGGTGATGGCCTTCCGCCGCGAGTGGCAGCTGAAGCTGCACGCGGCAGGCTGGGCCGGGATCTCATGGCCGCAGGAGTACGGCGGCCGAGGGGCGACGATGATCGAGCAGGCGATCTTCGTCGGCGAGGCCGCGCGCCAGGAGGCGCCCAGCCCTGCCAACGTGCTCGGTCTGGCGATGGGCGGCCCGGTGGTGATCGCCCACGGCACCGACGAGCAGAAACAGCGCTACCTGGAGCCGATCCTGACCGGCGAGGAGATCTGGTGCCAGGGGTTCTCCGAGCCCGAGTCCGGCTCCGACCTCGCCTCTCTGAAGACCCGCGCGGTCAAGGACGGCGACGAATGGGTGGTGACGGGGCAGAAGGTCTGGACCACGTTCGCCCAGTACGCGAAGTGGTGCATGCTCGTCGCCCGCACCGATCCCGACGCGCCCAAGCACAAGGGCCTCACCTACTTCCTGATGGACATGGAGCAGGAGGGGGTCGAGGCCAAGCCGCTGGTTCAGATCACCGGCGAGGGCGAGTTCAACGAGGTCTTCATGGAGGAAGCGCGGATTCCCGAGGCCAACGTCGTCGGCGAGGTCGGCAACGGCTGGTCGGTGGCGATCACGACGCTTATGAACGAGCGCGCCGGCCTTGCCTTCGGCGCCATCGCCCAGATCCAGAACAGCCTCGGACGGCTGGCGAAGCTGGCCACCGAGGTGCGGGTCAACGGCGGCACGGCGTCCGACGACAGCTACTACCGCCAGCGCCTCGCCCAGCTTCACATTGAGGCCGAGACGATGCGGCTCAACGCCTACCGCGGCCTGACCAAGACGATGCAGTCGGGCATCCCCGGGCCGGAGGGCTCGCTGGGGAAGTGGCAATGGGCCGACATCAACCAGGGCCTGACCGAGCTGGCGCTGGAGATCGAGGGCGCCTACGCTCCGCTTGCCCGCGGCGCCGAGAACGCGATCGACAACGGAGCCTGGCAGTACGGCTTCCTGCGCTCACGCGCCAACTCGATCGAGGGCGGGACGACGGACATCCTCAAGAACATCATCGCCGAGCGCGTGCTCGGCCTGCCCCGCCTGAGATGAGCACTCGAGAGATGACCGAGACCTGAGATGTACTTCGACCTGACCGACGAGCAGCAGGCGATCAAGTCGACCGCCCACGATTTCCTCGCCTCGCGCTTCAAATCAGAACGGCTGCGCGAGATCGCGGCCAGCGACGACGGCACTGACGCCGCGGGTTGGGCCGAGATGGCCGAGCTCGGCTGGGTCGGGCTGGCGCTGCCGGAGGAGTGGGGAGGCCAGGGGTTGGGGATCGTCGAGCTCGCCGTGCTGTTCGAGGAGATGGGCTACGCGCTTGCTCCCTCGCCGCTCTTCTCCAACACGATCGCCGGCCTGGCGCTGAGCCTCTGCGGCTCCGACGACCAGCGGGAGCGCTACCTGCGGCCGCTCGCCGCCGGCGAGCGGCGCGGCACGCCGGCCCTCTGGGACGCCGGCTCGCCGGCCACGATCGGCGACTTCACGATGGAGGCGAAGGCAGATGGCGACGGCGTCGTCCTCGATGGCGAGAAGACGCTGGTCATGGACGCTGCCTCCGCCGACTTCTTCCTCGTTGCAACCGCTGACGGCAGGCGCCACCTGGTGGAGCGAGGCGCCGACGGTGTGACGGTGACGCCGGAGGCTGGGATCGACCCGACCCGCCGATTTTCCTCGGTCCGCTTCGACGGCGTCCGAGTCGCCGCTTCCGACACCATGCCCGGCGAGGGGGCCGATTACCTTCCGGTCTTCCACCGCGCTTGCGTCGCCCTCGCCGCAGAGTCGACCGGGATCGCCCAGCGGACGATGGAGATGGCGGTTTCCTACGCCAAAGACCGCCAGCAGTTCGGGCGGCCGATCGGCGCCTACCAGGCGGTCTCGCACCGTTGCGCACAGATGCTTTTGGAGACCGAGAACGCCCGCTCCGCCGTCTACGGCGCCGCCTGGGCGGCCGATGCCGAGCCGGAGGCGCTGTCGCTGGCGGCCTCGATGGCCGCTGCCTACGCTTCTGACGCCGGCTGGCGCGTGCCGGACGCCTCGATCCAGGTTCACGGCGGCATCGGCTTCACCTGGGAGCACGACCTCCACTTCTTCCTCAAGCGCGGCCGCTCCAACGCGGCGATCTTCGGCGATTCGAAGTGGCACCGCGAGCGGGTCGCCGACGCCGTGCTCGCCCGCGCCGCCGAGCCGGCCGTGGCCTGAGCCAAGCCGGCGTGGACGCTCTCGACCGCATCTCCGTCGCCGCGATCGGCACCTCGGTCGCGGAGTTGGAGGCGGAGGCCCTGCGGGCTGAGGCCGCCGGGGTCGAGTGCGTCTGGGCGCCCGAGCTGTTCCGCAGCGCCGCGACTCAGGCCGCCTACCTGGCGGCGAAGACCGAGCGGATCGATGTCGGCACGGGGATCGTCTGGGCCTTCACCCGCAGCCCCTTCATCCACGCGGTCACCGCGCTCGACATCGACGAGATGTCCGGCGGTCGCTTCCGGCTCGGGATGGGCGCGGGTGTCAAACGCCTCAACGAGACCTGGCACAACGCCGACTACGGCAAGCCGGCGCCTCACCTGCGCGAGGCGATCGAGGCGACGCGACTGATCATGTGCCAGGCCGGCGCCGGGGAGCCGATCCGCTACCAGGGCGACTATTACGACATCGACATCAAGGGCTGGATCCGGCCCCATCCGGCGCCGCGTGAGCCCGTGCCGATCTACACCGCCGCCGTGCAGGCGGGGATGGCGCGGATGGCGGGCGATGTCGCCGACGGGCTGATCGGCCACCCGATCCAGAGCCTTCGCTGGATCGACGAGGTCGTTGTCGACGCCTTCGAAACGGGCCTGCGCCGCTCCGGGCGCAAGCGCTCCGACTTCGACTACCTGCCGACCGTCTGCTGCGCGATCGACGACGACGAGGCCCTCGCGATCGATATGGCCCGTCGCACGATCTCCTTCTACGCGACGGTGAAGACATACATGCCGCTCTGGGAGCTGCACGGCTTCGGCGAGTGCGCGGTCGCCGCCGGAGACGCCTTCCGCCGTGGCGATCTCGCCGCCGTACCCGCCGCGATCAGCGATGAGATGGTCGAGACCTACTGTGCCGCCGGCCCGCTCGACAAGGTCCGCACCAGGGTGGAAGAGACTGCAGAGCGAGCCGACGGCCTCTTCCTGACGCCGCCCACGTATTTCATCTCGCCCGAGGAGCTGAGCGTGTACCAGAGCCGCATCATCGAAGCCTTCGGCCCCGGCAGATCGGGCGCTTAGACGGGAAGCGCCGCGACGAAGCGCTCGAAGGCGGCGAGGTCGGTGACGGCGGGGCCGTGACCGGGAAGGATCAACGTGGGGCTGAGGTCGGCCAGCTTGCGGATCGAGCGGCGGTTCTCGCTCGGGTCGTAGGTGAAGATCGTCGGCGGCTCGGCGAGCATCGGGCGGCCCGTCGCGTAGCTCATGTTGCGGATCACGTCGCCGCAGATCGCCACCCGGTCGGACTCGCGGAAGAAGATCACCTCGCCGCGGGCATGGCCTGGCGCGTGGATGACGCGGAAGCCTGCCACCTCGTCTCCCTCGTGGAGGGTGCGATCCACCTTGTAAGGCGGTCCCTGCCAGATCGCCCGGATCACTCTGTTGACGGGGTTGCGTGCCGCCGCCTCCTGCATCGGGCGCTTGCCTTCCATCGCCTCCACGTCATCGGCGTGGCAGGCGAGCGGCACGCCGCGCGCCTCGCAGATGTCCCTGGCGACGCCCTGGTGGTCGGGGTGGGCGTGCGTCAGGGCGAGCATCGAGATCTCGCGGCCCTCGAGCTCGGCGAAGATCCGGCGTCGGTCCCAGCGCCGGCCGGCGTCGATCAGGACGTCCTCTACCAGGTAGACGTTGATGCTCGGGGCGGGAAACTCCTTCAGCCGCCAGACGCCCGGGGCCAGGAACTTCAATGCCCGACGCCCATCGTCCCGCGCGGGTCGCCGCTGTGCTCGGCGAGCTCCTCCAGCTCGACGACCTTGCGCTCGCCTTCGATCCGGGCGGGGTGGCCGGCCGGCAGTGGCTCGATCAGCCGCCGTACGCGGTTGCGGACTTGGAGGGCGAAATGGGGAGTGGACGCCCCGACCAGGGCGCGGATGTCCTCCGGCTTCACCTCAGCGGTGCGGGTCAGCAGCTCCGGGCTCTCGGCCTCGCTCACGGTTCCCCCCCGATCCTGATCAGCTCCGCAAGGTTGTCTATCTCTGCCTGCTGGCTCACGTCGATTGCCCCTTCGTCTCCGATCACCCAAACGTGGTTGTAGAAGGCGCGCGTGGGGTCAGTGGTGTAGCCCGGCTTGACGTCGAGCAGGTACCCGCGCAGCGCTGCGGGCAGCGTATCGACGCTGTCGGTGAGAAGCAGCGGCCCCCACGTCCCAGACGCCGAGAGAGGCGCTGCGGCGGCGGCGTCGAGCGGGGAGTCGCTGCGGGCGACGACGAAGCCGTGGCCGGGATCGTTGATGTTCCAGCCGAAGCCCCCGGCTCCGTAGCGAGCCAGCGCTATCGCGTTCGTCACCGGGTCCTCGCCGGAGACGCGGTGGACCGGGTTCCCGAGCTTGGCAATCTCGCGGAAGACCGAAGAGGAGATCGCCGAGGAGGGGCCGAGTATGTAGACGGGGGTCCCGGGGTGCCTCTTCAGCGCGGCGGCGGTCGCGGCCGGCAGCTTGCCGGCGTCGCTGAAGAGCACCGGGTCGCCCGACCGCGCCGCCCATGCCGCCGCCGGCATCGCGAAGCCCGGCTCGGCCGAGGGGGCGATCACGATGTGCGCCGGGGGCGCTCCGAACAGCTTGTCGCGCAGCGCCTCGATCGCCGCGGCGGTGGAGGCGCTGCCGTTTCCACCGACCGGTGTGACCTTGGCCAGCCCGTCGGGCGACGCGGCGTCGCCGACCGCGAAGGCCTGTGCGCCGCCGGTGGCGTCGCTTCCCTGGGGATCGAGGGCGGAGAGGGCTTCGGAGGTTGGATCCGGAATTCGCCCGGGGCCGGAAACGAGGATCGGCGCGCGTACGGGAGCGGCCATCAGCACCGAGGCGGCGATCGCTCCCTGCCAGTCGTCTTCGCCGACCAGGGTTACCGCAGCCGGGCGCAGGGAGGGGGAGGAGGAGGGGAACACGGCCTCCGCGACTCCGGCGGCGTTGGAGGCCGGGTCCGAGCCGTCCACCCGGGTTGTGTTCTTGGTTGCGAAAGCCGGGTGGTCGAGCTGCGTGGCGGCGGGGGGGACGCACTCGGTCCGGGTGCGGAGATCGTCGAGCCGTTGCCACCGAGGATCGCGGCAACGATGAACGCCAGCGCGACCACGACGAGCCCTGCAATCGCCTTCAGCGCGAGCGGCACCGGCCGGCGCCGTCTGGGCGGCTGAGGAGCCGGCGATGGTGTCGTCGGCTCCTCGGCCGGCGCCACGGCGGGCAGCTCGGCGTTAATCGGGCGGTTTCGGGCCAAGGCGGGAACGCTACACGCGGGCGTTGGCTGGCCAGTCAGATAAACTGGTTGACTGACCAGTCAATCGGTTGCCGAATCGGCTCGCCATGCGGGCTTGACTCTTAGAGGGGACTTAGATGGATTTCGCATTGAACGAGGAGCAGCGCGAGTTCAAGGAGCGCTGCCGGAAGTTCGCCCGCGAGGTGATTCGCCCGGCCGCCCGCAAGCATGACGAAGAGGAGAGCATCCCCTGGGATGTGATCAAGGAGGCCCGCAAGCAGGGGTTCGGCGGCCTCGAGGCGATCCAGCGCTCGGCCGGTGACGCCGAGGGCCAGATGCAGGTGATCTCGGCCGAAGAGTTCCACTGGGGCTGCGCCGGCATCGCGCTGGCGATCTCCGGCTCCGGGCTGGCAGCAGCGGGAGTCGCCTCCTCGGGCACCCCCGAGCAGATCGCCCAGTGGGTCCCCGAGTGCTTCGGAATCGGCGATGAGATCAAGCTCGGTGCCTACGCGGTCACCGAGCCACAGGCCGGCTCCGACGTCAAGAGTCTGAAGACGACCGCCAGGCGCGATGGCGACGAGTGGGTCCTCAACGGGACCAAGGTCTTCATCACGAACGGCGGCATCGCCGACGTCCATGTCGTCGTCGCCACGGTCGACCCCGCGCTCGGCACGCGCGGCCAGGCCTCCTTCGTCGTCGGAAAGGGCACCCCGGGCCTCTCCCAGGGCAACAAGGAGAGCAAGCTCGGGATCCGTGCCTCGCACACCGCAGAGGTCGTGCTCGACGACTGCCGCATCCCGGTTGAGAACCTGCTCGGTGGCGAGGAGAAGCTGGAGCGCAAGCTGCAGCGTGGGCGGGAAGGGAAGAAGTCGCGCGGCGCCGACGCGCTGGCGACCTTCGAGGTCACCCGGCCGCTGGTCGGCGCCTCCGCGCTTGGCATCGCCCAGGCTGCCTACGAGTGGACCCTGGAGTACCTCGACACCCAGTCCGAGGGCGGCGTGCCGATGCTGCAGACGCAGCGCATTCAGCAGACGCTCGCCGACGTCGCGACCGAGATCGAAGCGGCCCGCCTGCTGGTCCAGCGCGCCGCCTGGATGGGCCGCAACGGCATCCCGATGACCGGCGGCCAGGGGTCGATGTCGAAGCTCAAGGGCGGCGACGTTGCTATGTGGGCGACGACAACGCTGATGGATCTGGTCGGCCCCTATGCCTGGAGCACCGAGTGCCCGCTGGAGAAGTTCTTCCGCGACGCGAAGATCTACCAGCTGTTCGAGGGCACGGCGGAGATCCAGCGCATGGTGATCTCGCGCATGCAGGCCCGCGAATACGCGGAGCGCCTTGGCTACGCGGCCGAAGTGGCGGAGCAGGCGATGGTCGAGAAGACGCCCGAGAAAGAGGCAGTCCCCGCCTAACCGCGGCCCATCGGGCGGCTTTATGCTCGGGGGCGTGCACGGCCACACGCACGGGCTCCAGGCACGGCGCCGTGACAGCCGGCGCCGGATGTGGATCGCGCTGGCGATCAACGTCGCGATGCTCGTGGTCGAGGCCGTCGGAGGCGTCATCACCGGCTCGCTCGCAGTCCTCGCCGACGCCGGTCACCTGCTCTCCGACGTCGGCTCACTCGGCTTGGCTCTGATCGCCGCGGGCCTTGCCTCGCGCCCGGCCGGCGGGCGCCGCACCTTTGGCTACCAGCGCACCGAGGTGCTGGCGGCACTCGTCAACGGGCTTCTGCTGATCGGCGTCGGGGTGGGGATTGCGATTGCCGCCGTCGGCCGGCTCGGCGACCCTCCGGGGATCGATGCCGGCGGCGTGCTCGCCCTCGGCCTTCTCGGCCTTGCCGGAAACGTCGCCGCGACACTGGCCCTCGCCCGCGGCAACCGCGGGGACATCAACCTCGAGGGAGCGCTGCGCCACAGCGCAGCCGATGCCCTCGGCTCGCTCGGCGTCGTCGTCACCGGCGCCTTCGTCCTTGCCGGTGGCTCGCCGATCGTCGACCCGCTCGCCGGGCTGCTCATCGCCGGCCTCGTCCTCGCCTCCTCCTGGCGGCTGATCAAGGAGCCCTTCGACGTGCTGATGGAGGCGGCCCCCGCGAACATCGATGTCGATTTCGTCGGCGCCTCGATCTGCGAGGTCGAGGGGGTCCGCTCGGTCCACGACCTCCACATCTGGACGGTCACCTCGGGGTTCGGTGCGATCGCCGCTCACGTCGTTGTGGTGGCGGAGTGCGATCGCGACCTCATTCGTCGTGGCCTGGAGGTGATGCTGGCCGAGCGCTTCGGGATCGATCACACCACGCTGCAGATGGAGGAGGAGGTCAGGGGCGGCCTGCTGCGGGTCGAGAATGCTCCTGGCGAGAGCTGAGCGCAAGCTCGATTGCAGGGCTTTTCCTCGCCGCTGAGCGATTCGGGCCTCGGCTAGCCTCGACCCGATGCCGAAGACTCGCCTTGCCCTGGCGGCTGCAGTCGCCGCCGCGGTGGCGCTTGCGGTGCTGCTCTTCTCCAGTTCCGCCGCGCCCGCCCGGGACCTCCAGGCGAAGCTCGAAGCCAAGCAGGCGAAGCTCTCAAAGGTTCGTGCGCGAAAGGGCGTGCTGACGACGACGATCTCTCGATACGGGGACCAGATCGAACGACTGACGGGTGAGGTTGCCCGGCTGCGCGGCCAGGAGGCCGGCGTGCGTTCCCGCCTTGCCGCCAAGCAGGCCGAGCTGAACCGCGCCGTCGCCCGCCTCGACGTCGCAAAGAGGCGCCTGGCGGTCGTTCGCGCTCACCTGAAGCGGGCCCTGGCAGCGCTGCGCGAGCGCCTGGTGGCCATCTATGAGACGGGAACACCCGATCTGCTCAGCGTGCTCGTCGGCTCCGGGGGCTACGAAGACCTCGTCAATCGCGCCGAGTACCTGGACCGGATCCATGGCATGGACGACGCGATCGTCGGTCGCGTTCGGGAACTGCGGGACGAGGTGAGGCGCACGGTCGAGGGCCTGCGGGCGACCAAGAATCAGATCCAGGCGGCCCGCGATTCGATCGCCGCCGAAGAGCAGGCGCTGGCGAGCGCCCGCGCCGCGGTCCAAAGCCACCAGACGGCGCTCCTCGCCGCGCGCGGCCGCCGCATCGCGGCCCTGGCGAAGGTCCGCGCTCATGAGCAGGAGCTCGACGGCTCGGTCGCGGCGATCCAGGGCAAGATCGCAGCCCGGCTGATGGAGAGCGGCTCGGCGCCGCTGGCCGCCGGGCCGATCCGGGGCGGCAGCGGCAGCGGCTTGATCTGGCCGGTCGACGGGCCGGTCGTCTCCGGCTTCGGGCCGCGCCACATCAACGGCAGCTACGAGTTCCACCCGGGGATCGACATCGCGGTGCCCAGCGGCACACCGATCCGCGCCGCGGCTGCGGGGACGGTGATCTTCACCGAGCCCGAGTCGAGCAGCGGCGGCTACGGCAACTACACCTGCATCGATCACGGCGGTGGACTCTCGACCTGTTACGCGCACCAGGAGTCCTTCGCGGTCTCCGCCGGGCAGCGCGTCGCCCAGGGCCAGGTGATCGGCTACAGCGACTGCACCGGCTACTGCCTGGGCCCCCACGTTCACTTCGAGGTTCGGATCAACGGAGAAGTCACGGATCCCATGGGCTACCTTTAGGTAGCCGCGATGATCCGTCAGGCGCACTCCTATCTGTTGGGAGCGATGTCCGGAGCGGCGCTCCTCGCCGCCGCCATCGCCGTATTCGTCGTGCTCGTTTCCCTCCAGGCCTTCCAGGATTGGCCGATCTCCGGCCTGGGCGCGGGGGCAGGCGATACAACCTCGGTTGCGCCCGGCAGGCCCGCGGCGACCAGAGCGGCATCGACGGGTGGCGCACCGGCGTGGGCTGTCTCGAGAAGGAGCGCCCGCTCCCGGGCCGCCGGCCCCTCCCGGCAAGCCGCGGCGGGGGGGAAGTCGGTCGGCCTTGGCGCCGCCGCCCCGGGAGCGGGTGCTCCTTCCAGCTCGCCCGGGGGCGGCGGTGGATCGGCATCGTCCCCGTCGGGGGGAGGCTCGAGCGGTGGCGCGCCGGGCGCCGGCGGCAGGAACGGCAACAGCCCTGGTGCAACCGCGACGAACACCGTCGAAGAAACCGCCTCGCAGGTCGACCACAGCGTCGGTAGCGCACTCGGCAAAACCACTGTCACCGAAGCGGCGCAGGGCGTCGTCGAAGGCGTCGCCGGCCCCGAATCGACCGTCGGCAAGGCGGTGAATGAAACCGTCGGCGCGGTTGGCGGCTTGCTCCATCCCAACCACTGACCGGCGGTTGCGCCGCAACCGTCACAATGCCCGTCTTATGGCGGAGCGTGGACGGGCAGGTGCGCTGGCAGACCCGATCGAGGGGTCATTGGTGTACCCGGCGGGGAGCCGGGTCAACGAGCGTGGGCACCTGGAGATCGCCGGCTGCGACGTGGTCGAGCTGGCGGAAGAGTTCGGCACCCCGGCCTACGTCTACGCCGAGGACGACATGCGCGGCCGCGCCGGCGCCTACCGCGATGCGTTCGAGCGTCGCGGCGCCGACTTCGAGATCCTCTTCGCCAGCAAGTCGCTGCCCTGCACCGCGGCCTACCGGTTGTTCGCCGAGGAGGGCCTCTCCGTCGATGTCGCCTCCGGCGGCGAGCTGCACATGGCGCTGCGGGCCGGCTTCGACCCGGGGCGCATCCACATGCACGGCAACAACAAGAGCGACGAGGAGATCCTCTTCGCGGCCCGCTCGGGCGTCGGCCACCTGATTCTCGACTCCTTCGATGAGATCGATCGTTGCGAGCGGCTGCTCGACCGGCCCCAGGACGTGCTGATCCGGGTGACGCCCGGGATCAAGCCCTCCACCCACGATTACATCCAGACGGGACAGCTCGACTCGAAGTTCGGTTTCGGCCTCGAGGACGGGCTGGCGGCGCGCGCGATCGAGCGGGTGCTGGCCTCCGACACCCTCGAGCTGGTCGGCCTGCACGCCCACATCGGCTCGCAGATTTTCGAGCTGGAGCCCTACACGCTCGCGATCCGGGCGATCGGAGAGCTGGCGGGCGACTGGTGCCGACTCGTCAACGTCGGCGGCGGCCTCGGCATCGCCTATACGGCCGAGGACGAGCCGCCGGCGATCGAGGCCTACGTCGACGTCAAGGCCCGCGGCGTCGCCGAGGTGTTCGGCGACGGGGTGAGGATCCTGATCGAGCCGGGGCGCTCGCTGGTCGGAAATGCCGGGGTCACCGCCTACAGGGTCGGCACGGTCAAGGAGATCCCCGGAGTTCGCACCTACGTCGCGATCGACGGCGGCATGTCGGACAACATACGGCCGATGCTCTACGGCTCACGCTACGAGGCGACGATCGCCGATCGGGCCGGGGCCGTTCCGGACACCCTCGTGACGATCGCCGGCATGCACTGCGAGTCCGGCGACATCCTCGTTCGCGACACGATGCTCGCCGCCCCGGCTGTCGGCGACGTCCTGGTGACGCCGGCGACCGGGGCCTACGGCTATGCGACGGCGAGCAACTACAACGGCGTGCCCCGCCCTCCGGTGATCTTCTGCAGCGACGGCGACGCGCACGCGGTCGTGCGGCGAGAGACCTACGAGGATCTCACCTCCCGCGATGTCTGATCCGGTTCGCATCGGTCTGCTCGGGCACGGCACGGTTGGCGCGGCCTTCGCCGAACTGCTCGCCGAGCGCGCCGGAGCGGTCGAGGCGGCAACCGGGCGCCGGCCGGAGCTCGCCGGAGTGCTGACCCGCGGCGAGGGGGATTTCGGCGACATCCTGGAGCGCTCCGACCTGGTCGTCGAGCTGATCGGCGGGACCGACCCGGCGCGTCAGTACGTGCTCGACGCGCTGCGTGCCGGGCGCCCCGTCGTCACCGCCAACAAGCAGCTGCTCGCCCAGCACGGCGACGAGCTGTTCGGAATCGCGCGTGAGATGGGGGTGCAGCTTCGCTTCGAGGCGGCGGTCGCCGGGGTGATCCCGATCGTCCGCGCGATCCAGGAGAGCTTCGGCGTCACCGATGTCTCAAAGGTCTTCGGGATCGTCAACGGCACCACCAACTTCATCCTCAGCGAGATGGCCGCGACCGGCGCAGCCTATGAGGAGGTGCTGGCACGCGCACAGGCGCTGGGCTACGCCGAGGCCGACCCGAGCGATGACGTGGGTGGCGCCGATGCCGCGGCCAAGATGGCGATTCTCGCGCGGCTCGCCTTCCACACTCCCGTCACCCTCGCCGAGGTCGCCTACGAGGGGATCGAGGCGATCCAGCCCGACGACCTCGCCTATGCCAAGGAGCTCGGCCTCTCGCTGAAGCTGCTCGGCGCGGCCGAACGCCGCGACGGCGGCATCAGCGTCCGGGTTTTCCCCTGCTTCCTCTACCAGGGCCACCCGCTCTCGCCGGTAGAAGGCCCGTTCAACGCGGTCATGGTCGAGGCCCCGTCGATCACCGAGGTGACTATGTCTGGACCGGGTGCGGGAGGAGTGCAGACCGCCTCGGCGGTGCTCGGCGACGTCGTCTCGATCCTCTCTGGAGAGGCGCCCGTCCACGAGGCCCGCGAGCGGCTGCCGATCGTCGCCGACGTGACGTCCTCCTTCTACCTGCACCTCGAGGTGGCCGATCGGCCGGGGGTCCTGGCGCAGATCGCCCAGGTGCTCGGCGACAAGGGGATCTCGGTGAAGAGCGTCGTGCAGCGCGGGATCGGCGATGACGCGCGCCTGGTGATGGTCGTTCACGAATGCCTGGAGTCCCGGTTCTCCGCGGCCGTCGAGGTGATCGCCGAGCTGGGCGACCTGCGCTCGGCTCCGCGCTCGATCAGGGTCATCGAAGAGGAGTTCGTTTGAGGCCGCTCATCGAGCGGTACCGCGATCGATTGCCGCTGGAGCCCGGCGACCCGGTGGTGACGCTGAACGAGGGCTCGACGCCGCTGATCGACGCACCGCGACTGTCGGAGCGGATCGGGGCGCGGGCCTACCTGAAGTTCGAGGGCGCCAATCCCACCGGCAGCTTCAAGGACCGGGGGATGACCGTTGCCGTGTCGCGCGCCAAGGGCCGCGGTGCCGAGGCCGTGATCTGCGCCTCGACAGGCAATACCGCCGCCAGTGCCGCCGCCTACGCGGCGCGCGCCGGCTTGCGCGGAGCGGTGATCGTCCCCGAGGGCAAGATCGCGATCGGCAAGCTCGCGCAGGCGCTGATGCACGGCGCCCGGGTGGTCGCGCTGCAGGGGAACTTCGACGACGCTTTGCGGATCGTGCGGGAGCTGGCCGACAGGCACCCGATCGAGCTGGTCAACTCGGTCAACCCCTACCGGATCGAGGGTCAGAAGACCGCCGCCTTCGAGGTGGTCGAGGAGCTGGGGGAGGCGCCGGGCGCCCTGGCCATCCCGGTCGGCAACGCCGGCAACGTAACCGCCTACTGGCGCGGGTTCGGCGAGGTGGGCGCGGCGCCGGTGCTCTTCGGGTTCCAGGCCGAGGGAGCGGCGCCGCTGGTCAACGGTGCGCCGGTTGCCAACCCGGAGACAGTCGCCTCCGCGATCCGGATCGGCAACCCGGCCCGCTGGGAGGAGGCGATGGACGCCTTCACCGCCTCGCGCGGCCGCGTCGCCGCCGTCTCCGACGAGCAGATCCTCGACGCCTACCGCTGGCTCGCCTCCGCAGAAGGCGTCTTCTGCGAGCCGGCCTCCGCCGCCTCGGTGGCCGGCCTCCTCGCCCACGGCATGCCGGTCGTCGAGGGCGCCGCTCCGCCGGAGTCGGTCGTCTGCGTCCTCACCGGCCACGGCCTCAAGGATCCCGACACCGCCCTGGGCAAGGCCCCGGCGGTGATCAACTGCCGCAACGAGATCGGCGCGGTCGAGCGAGCCGTATTCTCATGAGCGCGAAGGATTTGCGGTGACCGCCCGGCATCGACTCGTTCGCGTCCCCGCCTCCTCGGCCAACCTCGGGCCGGGGTACGACGTGATGGCTGCGGCGGTCTCGTTGTATCTGGAGCTGGAGGTGGAGGAGACGGGCGAGTTCTCGCTCGACCCGGGCGGGCTCGACGTCTCGACCGGGCGCGACAACCTCGTCGTGCGGGCCTTCGAGAGCCTGCACAGCGCCGACGGGATCGGCTTCCGCCTGCGCAGCGATATTCCGCTTGCCCGCGGCCTCGGCTCCAGCGCGGCGGCGATCGTCGCCGGCCTGCACGCGGCCGACCATCTCTTCGAGCTGGCCCTCTCCGAGGAGGAGATCCTGGCTCGCGCGACCGAGCTGGAGGGCCACCCCGACAACGTCGCGGCGGCCATCTACGGCGGTTTTGTCATCTGTGGCACCGGAGTTGCGGGCGCTCCGATCGCCGCCCGCTTCGACCCGCCTAGCGACGTCGAGGGCGTGGTCGCGATCCCGGCTGAGGAGGTCTCGACCGAGCGCGCCCGTGAGGCGATTCCGGCCGACGTGCCGCTCGCCGAGGCGGTCGCCAACCTCTCGTCCGCGACGCAGCTGGTGCTCGGCCTGAAGACGGGCGACCTCGACCTCATCGCCCGCGGCCTCACCGACCGCATCCACCAACCCCGCCGTCGCGACCTCTACCCCCGCTCGATGGAGATCGTCGACGTCGCCTCCGAGATCGGCGCCCTCGGTGCCACGATCTCCGGCGCCGGCCCCGCGGTCCTCGTCTGGACCACCTGGCAGGACGCCGGCAAGGTTGCCGAGGAGCTGGAGCGCCGCTGCGAGGGCTGGGCCGAGGTCCGCCGCATCCCCTTCACCCCCCACGGCGCCGACGTTCCGGAGCTGTAGGGGCGCAAGGGAGACGGCGATCGGGTCTCCTGGACGGGGACCGGGTCCGCGCCTATAATGCCCGCTCTCGTCAACCCGTCGCGCGCCCGCTCGGAGAAGGTGCGGAACCCGGGAGGTCAACTTGCCTGTACCCCAGTCCCGTGAGAGTCGCGGTCAGGGCGGCGTCGCCCGCTACTCCCCTGAGCGTTCCTACCGGCCACTCGTCTCGCCCCCCAGCGTCGAGGACAAGGACGCCTGCGCGATCTATGCATCGGTCCGCAAGGACGCGACTCCGAGCCATGCGGCGATCGAGCTCGCGATCCCGGCGCTGCAGAAGATGCTCCACCGCGCCGGCAACGTCGACGGCGAGGGCGATGGCTGTGGGTTGCTGCTGGACATCCCGCGCAGGATCTGGGGCGAGGAGGTCCGGGCCGGTGGCCACGATCCCTCGCTCACTCTCGACGACGCCTTCGCCGTCGCCCACGTCTTCGTCGATCGCACCCAGGACCTGCAGAAGGTCCAGCACGACGCCCGCGAGCTGCTTCGTCAGGGAGGTTTCCGCGTCCTCGCCGAGCGGATCGGTGCCGTCGACTCGCCCGCACTCGGGCCGACCGCTCGCGAGGAGGAGCCGCACTTCTGGCAACTCGCCGGCCTCGTTGCCGACGCCTCCAATCGCAACCGGGTCCTCTTCGACCTTCTGATCGAGCTGGAGGCGAAGCTTGGAGTCCACGTCCCTTCCTTCTCGGCGACGACCTGCGTATACAAGGTGATGGGCGCTCCAAAGGTGCTCGGCGAGTACTACCCCGACCTGCGGGACGAGCGCTTCGAGACGATCGGCTGCTTCGGGCACAACCGCTACTCGACCAACACCTGGCCCTCGTTCAAGCGCGTCCAGCCGTTCTCGGTACTCGGCCACAACGGCGAGATCAACACGATCGAGCAGCTGCGCCAGGAGGCGCGGATGCTGGGAGTCCCGATCCAGCCCGGCTCCTCCGACTCCCAGGACCTCAATCGCACGATCGACACTCTCATCAGCCGCGCCGGCCTCAGCCTCGCCGAGGCGATGGAGATGGTGGTGCCGCCGATCGTCAACGAGATTCGCTCGCTTCCCGCCGACCTGCACTCCTTCTACATGTACCTGCATCAGGCGATGGGGCCGTTCGCCCAGGGCCCGGTGGCGCTGATCGCCCGTCACGACGACGAGTGCGTGTTCTCGGCCGACGCTCTCGGGCTGCGCCCTCTGTGGCAGGTCGAGACCACCGAAGACTTCGTCTTCAGCTCCGAGCCCGGTGTCGTCTCGATCGGCACGATGGTCTCCGAGCCCAAGCCGCTTGCCCCCGGCGAGAAGGCTCTGGTCGCGATCGACCGCGAGCGCAAGCGCTCGACCCTGCATTCGCACGACGAGATGCTGCGGATCGTGCGCGACCGCTGGCTGGCGCGCAACGGCGCCGGGGCCGCCGGTCCTTACGACAGGGCCCTCGTGACCGGCGGTCCGCTCGAGGGCGAGGACGTTCCGGGCTACTCCGACGCCGGCCCCGAGGAGCCAGTCAAGGTCGCCGACCGCCTGCTCGCCGGGTTCGGCTGGCATCGCGACGACGTCAAGCTGGTCCAGCAGATGGCCTCAAACGGGGCCGAGCCGATCGGCTCACTCGGCTATGACGGCCCACTCGCGGCGCTTTCGCCCGAGCGGCAGAACCTCGCCGACTACTTCAAGGAGACGGTCGCCGTCGTCACCAACCCCGCGATCGACCGCGAGCGCGAGGTCGAGCACTTCTCGACCCGCGCCGTCTTCGGCCGCAGGCCGTCGATCCACGCCGCGGGGGAGGACACCGCCACGATCGAGACCTCGTTCCCGGTCATCCTCGGCGGCCATCACGAGATGGCGCCGCTCTCCGACAAGACATATCGGCGTATCGCCCGCGAGCATCGCACCTACCTGCTCGAGGACCTCTGGGAGGAGTTCCGCGGCCGCGCCGACGCGGTCGACATCTCCCTGCTCGAGTCCGAGACGACCCAGGGGGCGATCGAGCGGATCAAGCAGGAGGCGGTGAAGAAGGTGCGCAACGGCGCCGAGCTGCTCGTCCTCACCGATCGCACCGTCTACGACGGCGTTCGCCGCTACCTCGACCCGCACCTCGCCACCTCGGCGGTCGACCAGGCGCTGAAGCAGTTCCGGGTCGAGCCCGGCGAGGAGAACCTGCGTCGCCGCTGCGGGATCGTGCTCCGCTCGGCGGCGATCCGCAACGTCCACGACACGATGCTGGCGCTGGGCCTCGGCGCCAACGGAGTCTGCCCGTACACGATGGTCGAGGTGATCTGCGTGGAGGACTACGAGACCGACGTCTCCAACCTCTGCGCGGCGCTGAGGAAGGGGATTGAGAAAGTGATCTCGACGATCGGGATCCACGAGGTGCGCGGCTACGCGCGTCAGTTCTCCTCGATCGGCGTCAAGCCCGAGCTGGCCGAGATCTTCCAGACCGAGGCGTTCGCCGCCTCCGAGCAGGGCGGAGTCGGCTTCTCCGGCCTCGATGCGGACAGCAACGAGCGGGCGCGTGAGCTGGCCGGCGAGGCCGACGGCAAACCGGCCAAGACGTTCCGTTTCTATCCCAAGGTCTACAAGGCGGCGATCGCGACCGCCAACGGCAGCGGCACCTACGAGGAGTACTCGGAGAAGGTGCGCGACCTGGAGCGCCAGAGCCCGATATCGATGCGCCACATCATGGGGCTGAAGGGTGACCGCGACCCGGTCGACCCGGCGACGGTCGACGCCGGGGTCGGCCACCACGATTACCCGGTGGTGATCTCCTCGATGAGCTTCGGCTCTCAGTCCGAGCCCGCCTTCCGCGCCTACGCCGAGGCGGCGAAGGCGATCAACGTCCTCTGCATCAACGGCGAGGGGGGCGAGATTCGCGACATGTACGGCCGCTACCGCAAGTGGCGCGGCCAGCAGGTCGCCTCGGGACGCTTCGGCGTCTCGGCGGAGATGATCAACTCCTCCTACGTCGCCGAGATCAAGATCGGCCAGGGGGCGAAGCCCGGCGAGGGAGGCCACCTGCCCGGCAAGAAGGTCTCCGAGAAGGTCGCAGCCGCGCGTAACGCGGCGCCCGGCACCGACCTGATCTCGCCCTCCAACAACCACGACCTCTACTCGATCGAGGACCTGGCGGAGCTGATCGACGAGCTGAAGACGGTCAACCCCGACGTTCGGGTTTCGGTCAAGGTCCCGGTGGTGCCGAACATCGGCACGATCGGCCTCGGGATCGCCAAGGCAGGTGCCGACATCATCACCCTCTCCGGGTTCGAGGGCGGGACCGGCGCCGCGCGCCAACACGCGCTGCGCCACGTCGGGCTGCCCTCCGACATCGGCACCCGCGCCGTCCACCGAGCGCTGATGGAGGCGGGAATCCGCAACCGCGTCGAGATCTGGGCCGACGGCGGCTACCGCCATGGTCACGACATCGTCAAGCTGCACTGCCTCGGCGCCAACCGGGTCGGGTTCGGGACGCTGGCGATGGTCAGCCTCGGCTGCACTATCTGTCGCGGCTGCCAGCTCGACACCTGCCACGTCGGTATCGCCACCCAGATCGAGACGGTCGAGCAGGCCCAGGAGCATGGCCTGAAGAAGTTCACCCCGCAGGAGGTCGACAGCGCCGCCGAGAGCTGCGCGCGGTTCTTCCGGGCGATGGGCGAGGAGGTCAAGCAGGTGGTTGCCTCACTCGGTTACGAGCGTGCCCAGGACCTGGTCGGGCGCTACGACCTGCTCGAGCAGGTGGCGGCACATGACAGCGTCGATCTGGCGTCTCTGATCACCCCGCTGGAGGAGTACCTCGACCTCGAGCCGCTGGACCTTCCCGTTGCCGACGGAATCGCCGAGGAGCGTGCCGAGGCCGGCCTGGTCGCGGCGCGGCCGATCCGGATGGAGGAGAAGGAGGCCTCTGCCCAGATCGGCTCGCTCGCCGGCGAGGTCTGCTCGGGGCAGACCGTGCACAGCTCCTTCCCGCGCCCCACCGATGCAGGCGACCGGGTGCTTGGGACCGAGTTGGCCGGGGCGCTCGCCCGCGCCCGCATCTTCGATGACGGCCCCGAGCCGGGCGACGACGTGCTCGTCAGCCTCGAGTTCAACGGCGGCTCGGTTGCCGGGCAGGGCTTCGGAGCCTTCAACGCCTACGGCGTCTCGATACGGGTCGAGGGCGGCGCTCAGGACGGTGTCGGCAAGGCGATGCTCGGCGGCACCGTGGCGGTGCTCAAGGGCAAGGGCGCCAAGGGCCGGCGGCTCAACGGCTCGGTCGGAAAGTCCTTCGCCTATGGCGCCCAGCGCGGTCGTCTCTTCGTCCAGGGCTCTGCCGATTCGCGCTTCTGCATCCGCCTCTCCGGCGCCGACGTGGTGCTGGCCGGAGAGCCTGAGAGCGACATCGACGACAGTCGCGGGTGCGTCGTCGACCGCGCCAACGCCAAAGGCTTTGCCTTCGAGTACATGACCTCCGGGCGTGCCGTCGTCCTCGGCGACCTAGGGCCGTGGGCCTGCGCCGGGATGACCGGGGGTCGCGTATACGTTCGCCAGAATGCCTTTGGCATCGACCGAGACGCGATCGCGCGGCGTCTCGGCGAGGGCGCCAAAGTGGAGCTGAAGGACCTCGACGCCGAGGGGCTGCTCGACCTCGACGACCTGTTGACTCACTATGCCGAGGAGCTCCGCGCAACCGACCAGGGGGAGGAGGCCGTCCGGATGCTCAACCTCGCCGCTGACGCCGCCAGCAACTTCCTGATGGTAGTCCCGCACAGGGTCCAGGCGGACCCGAGCATCTCCACCGAGTAGGGATCCGCCGGAGACGCCTACTTGGCCAGGCGGTCGGCGATCGCGCGGATGTCGCGCAGGAGGCCGTCGAGCATCGCCTCGGTGTTGGTGTGGATGCGCCACTCCGCGTATTTGCGGTCCTGCTCGACTTCGTCGAGGCGGCGTTCGAGCTTGCCAAGGCGCTTCTCGGTGCGCCTCTCGCTCTTGGCGACGCGCTTCTTCACGTAGCGGCGGGTCTCATCGCGCAGCGCGTCCAGCTCCCTGCGCAGGTCGACGTCGTCCTCTCCGCCAGGCTGTTCGGCGAGCATCTCCTCGACCCCCACGCGCACCCGCTCGATTTCCTCATGCAGGCGCTCGCGCGCGCGCTCGGCGGCCGCGGACAACTCCGGCGCGCCTGGCGGGAGCGAGGGGTCGGGGCCGGCGCTCATGCTGCGCATGCTAGGGCGCGGGGTGGCGGAACCGACGAGCGGCCGGGCTAGAGTTCGATCGCGAACAACCGGTAGCGGCCGATCGCCAGCTCGTCACCATCGCCGATCCGGCTCCACTCAACCGACTTTCCGTTGAGGAAGACCCCGTTGAGGCTGCGGTCGTCGAGCACCCGCAGCAGATCGGGCGGCTCGGAGACGATCAGGGCATGGCGGCGGGAGACGCTGGGATCGTCGAGGCGGATGTCTGCGGCGAGGCTGCGCCCGATCCGAGTCCAGCCGGGTTCGATCGTAAAGATCTGGATCTCGCCGTCATCCTCACAGAAGGCGAGGTACTTACCGGGCCCCTTGAGCGAATCCCGCGCTTCACGAAGCCAGTTCTGGGCCTGATCGGGGGTAGGTGCCGCGAACTCGGCGGTGTGCTCGACGTGCTCCTGCATCGACTCGAAAATCGAGTCGCGGTGGAACTCGGCGCCCCCGCAGCGGGGGCACTCGGGAAGGCTGTCGGTCTCCTCCAGGGAGAGCTGGGAGCCGCACTCGACGCAGAAGAACGTCCCCGACCCGGGAGACACCCCGGTCTCGATACGGTCACTGGCAGGACTGGCACTGACACTGGTGAAGATGTCGATCTCCTTCCCGGCGCCTCCGCCATCGATCCTAGCGCGCCGCCGTATCGGCCGCTAGGTAGAAACCCGCAAGATCACCCCCGCTGCAGCGCGAGAATAGAATCGCGCCGCGATGGGACCGATCAGCGCCGAGGTGGAGATCGACGTGCCGCGGGAGCGGGCGTTCGAGTTCCTTGCCGATCTCGGCAATCGCCCCTCGTTCACCGACCATTTCCTCACCGGTTTCCATCTCACCCGGATCGATTCGGTGGGAGTCGGCGCAGGGGCGCGCTTCCGCGTCGAGGTGCCGCTCGACTCGGCCTGGATGGACACCGCGATCGCCGAGCTGCAGGCGCCCCACCGGATCGTCGAGCACGGCAGCGGCGGGCGCGGGAGCCGGGTTCGCTCGACCACCGTCTGGGAGCTGACCCGGGGCTCGGGCTCGCTTACCAGGGTCCGCGTCTCCCACTGGACCGAGTCACTGCACCCCGTCCATCGCGTCCGAAACGCGCTCTCCGGTGCCTCCTTCCGGCACGAGCGCCGCTGGCGCGAGGGGCTGCGGCGGCTCCGCGACGAGCTCGAGTCGGGTTCTCTGGAGGGCACCCGCGTCGCCGTCGCCGGGGGCAATCGCCACGCTACCGGCGTTCCCTGAGACCGCCTTTATAGACTCCCGCCCGCCGATGACCCAGCTCCGCAGAATCCTCCTGCCCCTGCTCGCCGCGCTCGCGCTCGGCGCCGTCGCTCTCGCCGTCTCCGCCTGCGGCTACTCGAGCGACTCCAAGGACGTTGTCGAGGGCCAGGTCGTGGAAATAAACAACCTCAAGTATCAGGTGATCTTCTCGCGCTTCCTCAACCCCAATGACAATGAGGACGCGGCCTACCTGGTCGGCCAGCCGCCACCAAAGAAAGGCTCCAACTACTTCGGCATCTTCCTCGAAGTGCAGAACAAGACTGAAGAGAACCGGAAGTTGGCCGGCGCCTTCACGATCACCGACGCGAGCGATCAGAAATTCGGGGCGATCCCCTCCGAAAGCCTCTACGCGTTCCCTGTGGGAGGCGAAGTCGAACCGCAGGAACCGATCCCCGCCCCCGATTCGACGCCGCAGCAGGGCTCGATCGAGGGCTCTCTCGTTCTCTTCGAACTTCCCTCCTCGGCATCTGAGAACCGGCCCCTCGTCCTCTCCATCCCCGGGCCCGAAGGCCCAGCCAAGGTCACCCTGGACCTCTAAACCGGTCCCCCGAGGGTCAGAGGCCGGCGGAAAGCACTTCGGCGGCGGCGGGAGCGGCGACCTCGCCGCCCGCTGCTTCGGCTTCGACCAGCAGCACGCCGACCGCCAAGCGCGCC
Organism: uncultured Solirubrobacterales bacterium; assembly: GCA_963838035.1. Taxonomy (GTDB): domain Bacteria; phylum Actinomycetota; class Thermoleophilia; order Solirubrobacterales; family 70-9; genus CAVVNN01. Next base: position 29,949 of record CAWIPM010000005.1, on the reverse strand, counting down.
TTCTTGGCCGGCGCGAAGGCGGCGAACCATGCGTCCTTGATCTGTTCGGGGTTTTCCTTGCCTTCCTGCCCCGGCTTCGGTCCCAGCTCGGCGGTGCCGGTCTTGCCGGCGACCTGGGCCTGGGGGATTGCCGCGGCGGTGCCGGTGCCGCTGGTGACGACGCCGATCATCAGGTCGGTCAGCTCGCCGGCGATCTTCTTCGACATCACGCGAACCGGCTTGGCGTCGGGGCGAAGCTTGCGGTTGGCGACGATCGAGGTCGGTTCCCGCACTCCGCCGTTGCCGATCGTCTGCGCGACGCTTGCCATCTCCAGCGGGGTGGCGAGGACTTTGCCCTGTCCGATCGCGCTCACGCCGAGGTCGAGTTCGTCGCCGATTTCCTTCGGGATGCTGGATTCGGCCGGTTCAACTTCGGCGGCGATCCGCGGCGCATAGAGGGTGGGGGGCGAGTTGAAGCCGAACCTTTCCGCCGTCGCCACCATTTCGTCGTTGCCGATCTTCGGCCCCAGCGGGACGAAGTCGGCGTTGCATGACTCCGCGAACGCCTGCCTGAAGGTGCCGCCGCAGTACTCACCGTTGGCGTTTTCAATGAAGCGCCCGCCGACGTTTACGCCGTTTGTGATTTCGAATTCGTCATCGAGCGAGACGATGCCCTTCGTCAGGGCTGCGGTGGTGGTGATCGTCTTGAAGGTTGAGCCGGGCGGCTGGGGGGCGGAGTAGGCCTGGCCGGCGAGGGCGCGGACATCGCCGTTGCGGGCGTCGAGGACGGCCATGCCGCCGGAGCGCCCCGCCAGCGCCGAAACGGCGGCAACCTGCAGGTCGGGGTCGATCGTCGTCTTCACGGGGGCGCCGGCCTTCGGCTCCGACTTGGCAAGGATGCGAGCGGAGCCGCCGGAGTCGGCGACGGCGAGCAGCGAGCCACCCGGCTTGCCGGCAAGCCGGGCATTGAACGCCTGCTCGAGGCCGCTGACGCCGACCGGCGTGTTCGGCGCGAAGCCGTGGCGGGCAAGGACGGGAAGCTCCGCTGCTTCCGCCTTCCCGACTTCCCCGGTGACGTCGATCGCGGCGCTGCCGAGTGGGTGCGAGCGTTCGTCGGCGGGGCCTTCGGCAAGCGGCGATCCGTCGGCGGCGAGGATCGGCGCCCGCGGCGCCAATTCGATCTGGTTCTCCAGGTGCTCTCCCCGGCGTAGCCCGGGAAAGACCAGGCTCGGGTCCCAGTCGATGCCACCTTCGCCGAAGGCAAGGTCGATCTCGGATTCGATCCGGCCGAAGGCCACGGTTTCGGCTGTGACGGCAACCGGTACCACCGTCGCGGAGCCGACCGAGGTCGTGCCCTGCGCCGAGCCCGGCTGCAGCGAGCGCAGCGTCGCCACCTCGCCGGCTTCGCGGTAGGCAGTGGCGAAGTCGTTGACCGTGATCGCGTGCCGGGAGGCCGGGCTCAGCTCGCGGTACATCGCGGCGAAATCGCCCCTCGCCCAGGCTTGGGCATAGCGTTCGGAGGCCTCCTTCTTCGGCGACACCGGCGTGCCGGCGCTGGCGCCCCAGACGAAGGAAACCGTCGCGATGATCGCTAGGGGGAGCATGCGGGTGAGAAGGCGACGGCGCCGCTCCACCTCGGGCGGGAGGTGACTCATTTCGAGAAAAGGTAGTGAAGGGCTCGGGCGCCGGTCGCCGCGGCCTGCTTCCATTTACCACGTGTCCGTTCTCGACTGGGGGATAGTCGCCTTCACTTTGGCGCTGGGCGCCTGGGGCTACCGGCAGGGGTTGATCGTCGGAGCGCTGACGCTGCTCGGCTTTGCCGGCGGGGCGTTCGCGGGGAGCCGGATCGGCCCGCTGGTGCTGAGTAGGGGCGCGGACTCGCCCTACGCCCCGCTCTTCGCCGCCCTCGGGGCGCTGTTGGCGGGGTCGTTGGTCGCGGTGACCCTGGAGAGCCTGGCGCTGGGATTGCGGGAGCGGCTGATCCGCCGGCGCGGGCTTCACCTTGCCGACGGGGCGGGCGGCGCGGCGCTGGTCGCCTCTGTTGCCCTTGGCCTGGTCTGGGTCTTCGGCGCCGTCGCGCTTCACGCACCCGGGACGGCGCGCCTGCGGGCCGACGTGCAGCGCTCGGTCATCCTGCGCAGCCTCAACGACGTGCTGCCGCCGACGGGACCGGTGCTGAACGCGCTGAACAGGGTCGACCCCGCGCCCGCGATAGTCGGGCCCACCACTCCCGTGGCGCCACCAGACGGGGCGGTCCCCTCCGACCCCGACGTGGTCCGTGCCGGTCGCTCTGTCGTGCGGGTGCTGGGAACCGCCTGTGGCCTTGGTCTGGAGGGCTCGGGCTGGGCGGTGAGGCCGGACCTCGTGGTCACCAACGCGCACGTCGTCGCCGGCGAGAGCGACACGACCGTGGCGACCGCCGATGGCTCCTCGTTGCCGGCGACGCCGGTCTACTACAACCCGCACGACGATCTCGCCCTGTTGCGGGTTGACGCGCGGCTGGCGCCGCTGCCGATGGTTCGCGAACCAGCCCGCGGGACCGCCGGCGCGGTGCTTGGCTACCCCGAAAACGGTCCTTACGACGCCGCTCCCGCCCGGTTCGGCGACACCCGCGAGGTGATCAGCGACGACTCCTACGGCCAGGGCCCGATACGCCGCTCGATCAGCTCTCTGCGCGGCGCGGTCCGCAGCGGCAACTCCGGCGGCCCGATGGTCGACTCCCGCGGCCGCGTCCTCGGCACCGTCTTCGCCGCCACGACCGACGGTCCCGCCGGCGGCTTTGCGGTCCCCAACGACCTCATCGCCCCTGCCCTACGAAGGACGGCTTCCCTGGTCGACACCGGGCCCTGCACGGGTTGACGTAGCTCCCTGCGGGTGAGCCCGAGGGAGCGGTGGCCGGCCGGCCGGCTACTCCGCAGCCCCCCGGTGCATGAATTCAATCCACTGGTGTTCGGCCAACCGCATCGCCCCAAGGGCAAGGGCGGGGTTGCCGACGTTGTGGCGAATTCGAAAGTGCGACCCCTCTGGCCCCTCGATCCCGACGATGGTGATGATCGCGCCAAGCTGGTAGCCCTCTTTGTCCTCGAAGTCCTTCTCGATCGCCTCCATCTGCGCTGCGATTTGCTGTCCGGCCTTGCTCGTGTCGATTGCCATGCCGCCATCCTTTCTGAGCAGGGGAAACCCATGCCGTGCCTGGTTGTGACTCCGGGCGAACATAGTCCAACCACCCGATTGCGACCTCCAAGGCCGCTCCGCCCCCGCGAGCCAGCACTTACGTTCAGTAAGCTGACTCAACGTGGCGGCAACATCCATCGGCCAAGAGCAGTCCGCCCCTGGGGTATGCCCTCATTTCCATGCCGCGATCGAGCTGATTGGAAAACGCTGGACCGGAGCCATCGTCTGCGCCTTGATCGATCGGCCGCAGCGCTTCGGTGAGCTCGCCAGGGCTGTGCCCGGGCTCTCGGATCGGTTGCTCTCCCAGCGGCTTCGCGAGTTGGAGGAGGCGGGGGTCGTCGAGCGGGAGGTGGAGGCCGGATCGCCTGTGCGGGTCACCTACTCGCTCACCGAGAAAGGCGCCGACCTGGGGCCGGCGATCGGCGAGCTGCGGTTGTGGGCCCGCCGCTGGAAGCGCTCCGAGTAGCCTCGCGTACCGTGGAGCGGGAGGCGATATCGCCGGCTGACGGTGGCGGGGCGCCCGACCCCGACCTACCAGGGCCCTTCCCCGTCGGCCGCTATGCGCGCAAGCTGCAGGAGGAGTTGCGCCGGCGAGCGCGGGTGCTCTTGATCGGGGAGGTCACCGGGGTCGGCCGCAGCAAGGTGCAGGTCTACTTCGAGCTACGCGACGGCGAGGGAGCGGTTCCGTGTGCGATCTGGCTCAACGAGTTCGAGAAGGCGGGGCTGCCGGCGGGCTCGCTGCGCGACGGGGCCGAGGTGGTGGTCGCCGGTGGACCCGACTACTACCCCGGCGGCGCCCAGTCCTCGCCCGGTTTTGCCTTTCGCGCGACCCACGTGCGGCTCGCCGGGGAGGGCGACCTGATGGCCCGGCTGGAGGCGCTGCGCAGGCAACTGCGCGCCGAGGGCCTGTTCGCATTGCAGAAGCAGCTGTCGCGGCCGCTGCTGCCGAGCACGATCGGGGTGGTGACCTCTGAGGCCGGCGCCGCACGGCGCGACCTCCTGGCCGGGCTTGCCCGTCGCGGTTGGGCGGGCACGGTCGTCTGGGCCTTCGCGCCGGTCCAGGATCGCCATGCCGCGCCGGCCATCACCGCGGCTATCCAGGATCTCGCGGCTCGTCCGGAGGTCGAGGCGATCGTCGTCACCCGCGGCGGCGGCAGCCTCGCCGACCTCTGGGCATTCTGCGACGAGACGCTCTGCCGCACCGTGGCGATGTTGCGCGTGCCCGTGGTCAGCGCGGTTGGCCACGAGCGCGACTCGACCCTGATCGACGATGTCGCCGCGGACGCCTGCTCGACCCCTACCCACGCCGCCGAGGCGGTGGTCCCGCTCGACTGCGTGGCGGCCCGCTCCGGTCTTGACCGTGCCGTCGCCGCGTTGAGTCGGGCCGCCGCCGCCGCTGTCCGCGCCCGCACGCCCCACCTGGCCGCCCTGGCCCGCGGGCCAGGGCGCGCCCTGCGCCGCGAGCGACTCGCCCTTAGCCAGAAGACACGTGAGATCCGCGCCGCATCCGAGCGCGGCGTCGCCGAGCGTCTCTCATACCAGCGGCGCCTTGCCCTCGTCGTGCTGGAGCGGGCGCATCGGCGGGCAGTTGGGCCAGAGATGGACCGGCGGCGCGAAGCATTGCGGCGCGCCGAGGTGGCTCTCCGCGCCCACGACCCCGAACGGACCTTGGAGCGTGGCTACGCGCTGGCGGAGACGGTCGATGGCGAGCCGTTGACCAGCGCTGAGAAGGCGCGCGCCGTGGATGAGATTAGTCTGCGCTTTGCCGATGGGCGAATCAGAGCCAGACCAGAGCAAACCGGAGATTGAGTCCTACGAGGTCGCGGTCGGCCGTCTCGAGGAGATCATCGACCGGCTCGACTCCGGTCAGGCCGGCCTGCGCGAGACCCTCGACCTCTGCGGTGAGGGTCGCGAGCTCGTCACCTACTGCGCCGGGGAGCTGGACGCCGTCGGCGAGGGCCTCAAGGAGCTGAGGCTGGACGAGTTGGCGGCGAAGCTGGAGCAGGGCCCGAGCACAGCCGCCTGAGGGCGGGGCAGCCGCCGCACAGTGCCCAGCTTCGCTGCTCAGGTGTGGCCACCGGGAACTCGCCGGCGCCGATGCGGGAGATGACCGCGCCGAGCCGCTCACGGGCGGCGTCCAGCTCGCCGAGGCCGAGGACGGCTGCCTGCGGCTCGTCCGCTCGCTCGAGGAAGACGTAGGCGACCTCGACCTCCGAGACGCCGCGGGACTCCGCCACCGCGAGGGCGTAGATCGAGCGCTGCGTCTCGTAACGGGCCGCTTGCTCAGCCGGCCCGGCGTCGCCGAGGGAATCGGTCTTGTAATCGACGACGAGCGGCGCAGCGCCCTCGCGCTCGACCAGCAGGTCGATCGATCCCCTCAGGACGGTGCCGGCGACGCCGAGCAGCAGGGGAACCTCGGCCCGCACCGCCGCCCCCGCCGGCGCCACGCGCTCCTCGAGCAGGCGCGAGCCGAGCCATCCGTGAACGGGCGCCAGCAGCTCGCCTACGAGCTCGCCGGCGTCGGGGTCGAGGCCGGCGGCCAGGGCATGACGTCGCGCCAGCTCTTCGGGTGGCTTGCGCCACCCATTCGCCTGGCTCCACTCGAGCAGCGCATGCACCGCGGCGCCGCGCGCCTCCCCCATCTCCCGCGCCGAGCCGGTGCCGCCTGTTCCCGAACTGCGGGAAGGACTGCGGTCGCGCCCGTCCAGTCCCAGCACGCGCTCCATGTAGAAGCGGTAGGGGCACTCCTCGTAGGCGGAGATCGCTGTGTAGGAGAGGGGGCGGGCGGGGACGATCGGGGGGCGGCGCTCGAGCAGGGGCGCCGGGCCCTCGCCGAGTTCATGTGTCGCGCCCGCCTCCCGCCTCCTCTCTCTCAGCTCCGCCGCCCGCTCCGGTGAGGGGAGGTTCACCTGGACGGCGATCTCGGAGGGAGCAAAGCGCGCCTCGAGGCCGGCGCGAGGCTGTGGCGACTCGATCGGCACGATCGAGTCCCGCTCGCGGTCGATGCCGAAGGTGTCGGCGATCCGCTCGACCACCGCTGTTCCCGGCTTCGCATTCCCGCCGGCCTCGGGTTTCACGACTCCGCTGAGGATCAGGCGCTCTCGCGCCCGCGTCGCCGCCACGTAGAAGAGCCGCAGGCCCTCATCGGAGTCGCGCTGCTTCTGCTCCTCGCAGAGCTCGGCATGCGAGTAGAGGTTGAGTGCGCTCGCGCCGAGCCGGCGTAGCTGCATGCCGACACGCGGCTCCTCTCCGCGGCCGATCGAGAGCAGCGGCTGGCGTGAGCCGGCCAGCAGGCTGCGTGAGAGGTCGGGCACGGCGACGACGTCGAACTCCAGCCCCTTGGCGTTGTGGACGGTCATGATCCGCACGCCGTCGTGTCCCTCCGCGGCCGTTGCAGCCTGGGCGTCGCCGCCGCTCTCGGCGCGGGCGGCGAGGAAGTCGAGCAGCCCGCGCAGGTCGCGTCCCTCCCGCGACTCGAACTCCGTCGCGAGCCGCATCAGCTTGCGCATGTTGGCGAAGCGGGCCTCGCCGGCGGGGCGTGTGAGGACCGCGAGGTCGTACCCGGTCTCGGTCACCGCTGCGTCGAGGAGGCCGGCGAGGGAGAGGCGTGTGCCGCGCTCCCGCAGCCCGGCGACCGTCTCGGCGAAGCGGCGAAGCAGGGCAAGCTCGGGCTCGGGGATCTGCTCCAGCCACTCCGGCATGAGCAGCTCGCCCTCGCCGAGGCCGACGGCCCGCTCGAGAGCCGGCCAGGCGCAGCGCCGCTTGCCCGCTGCGGCCCGCAGCAGCCAGAGCGTGTCCGGGGCAACCCCGCAGGCGGGGGAGGCGAGGGCGCCGAACAGCGCCGCGTCGTCGAGCGGGTTGGCGACGGTCGCCATCAGCGCGCAGAGGTCGGCGACCTGCTGCTGGGACCAGTAGCCGCGCCCGCCGACCACGTAGGGGCTCAGGCCGGCTCGTTCCAGCGAGTCCTCGTAGGCGTCGAGATGCGTGAAGGCGCGAAGCAGCACGACCATCTCGCCGCGGTCGACCCCCGAGTCGGCCAGCCCGCGCAGCCGCTCGGCGACGGCGCGGGCCTCGGCGAGGCTGTGCAGCGGAGTGGAACCGTCGATCGCCGGTTCCAGATCGATCCCGTCTGCGTCCCAGCCGTCGCGCGCGGTCAGCAGCAGCTCGACCGGGGGCCCGTCGCCCGGCGGGGCGTCCTTCCCGGGGATAGCGCCGACACGCAGCGGGCGGAAATGCTCGGCACCGAACAGCTTCCCGGCCATCGCGTTGACCGCGCCGACGAGCGACGGCCGCGAGCGGAAGTTGCCGCTCAGCTCCATCGCCTCGACGTCGGGGCTCTCCTCTGCCGCGCGCCGCCGCTCGCGAAAGACGTCGAGGTCGGCATGGCGGAAGCCGTAGATCGACTGGCGCTCGTCGCCGACGACCATCAGCTCGGCCTGCGGCCCGCGCAGCGCCTCGATCAGGCGCAGCTGCAGCCGGTTGGTGTCCTGGAACTCATCGACGAGCAGATGGCTGAAGCGCGAGCGGTAGCCGACGCCGGCATCGCTCCGCTCCAGCAGGCGGGCGGTGAGGATCTGCAGGTCCTCGAAGTCGACGCCGGAGCGGCGGGCCTTGGCCGTCTCGAAACAGCTGGAGAAGAGCTCGAGGAGGGTCCCCACGTGGCGGTAGGCGATGCCACCCTCTCCGGCCTCGGCGGTGCGGGCGACCGCCGCGTCGATCGCCCCGCGGTAGGCGGTCATGCTCTTCGCCTTGCTGTCTGTCCGCAGCGCGGTCAGGCGGTCCAGCGGCGGCGGGCTGCCGCCGGTGTCCGTGAGCACTGCGAGCGCCCGCTCGAGCAGCTCCCGCTTGGAGTCGCTCGGCCCCAGCTCCTCCAGCGTCGCGGCGGCGACCTCCGCGGCGCGGGTGAGCGCCGCGGCCGGGTCGGGCGTTGGCGGCTCAGGCAGCCGCGGCTTGGCGGCGCCGCGGCTGCGCAGCTCTGCGTGGACGCCGGAGACCAGCGCGCGCAGGCCGTCGATCCCGTACGCGGCGACCGTGTCCTCCCGAGACTCGTCGCCCTCGGCCAGGAACCTCTCCAGCGCTTCGTCGAACGCCTCGCGCGCCGCCCGCTCGGCCTCGGGCACGTCGAGCACTCGGAAGCGGGGGTCGATCCCCGCCGCGACCGGGTGGCCGGCCAGCAACCGGTTGCAGAAGCCGTGGATCGTCGTCACCCAGGTGCCGCCGAACACGCCGAGCAGCGCCTGCGCCCGCTCGGACCCCGCCTCGGCACGGGCCGCCAGCCCCACGGCGATCCGCTGGCGCAGCTCCGCCGCGGCCTTGTCGGTGAAGGTGAAGGCGAGCACTGCATCGGGGGAGACCTCCTCGTCGCAGACCAGCCGGCAGTAGCGGTCGACCATCACCCCGGTCTTGCCGGTTCCCGCTCCCGCCTCGAGCAGCACGTCGCGCCCGGAGGCACGGATCGCCGCCTCCTGCTCGGGCGTCGGGGAGTGCCGGCTCATCGTTCCTCCGCCTCCTCGTCCTCCTCCATGGCCGGCGCCCGGTCGCGCCTGCAGATCGGGGCGAACTCGCAGAAGGATGGGCATACGTCGTGGCCCCGCAGGCCCTGCCGGGGGCCCGGATCGCGGCGGATGTCGCCGGTCCGCATGCGGGCGACGATCGCGCCTGCGCGCTCCTTCGACTCATCGAGCATGGCCTCGAACTCCTCGTTGCCCACGACGTCGGTGTCGTAGAGGCGGTAGGAGGCGAGGTCGTCGGCCGCCTGCTCGAGCGCGACGCCGCGCGGTCGCCGCACCGAGGTTGCGCGCAGCGGGTGGTAGAGGCCCGCCACCGGCTCTGCCTCCCAGTGCTCGGCGACGGCGATCAGGTATAGCGGGAGCTGCATTTTCGACCGCTCCTCGAACTTGCCGCCCGGGGTGACCGAGGCGGAGAGCTTGTAGTCGAGGACCAGCGCACGGCCGTCGGGGGAGCGATCGACGCGGTCGATCGCTCCGTGCAGCCCCCAGCCGCCCAGCTCGAGGACCGGCCGCTCGCTGCCCTCCTGCTCGCCGAACGTCGCCTCCAGCAGCCACGGCTCGAAGACGCCCGTCTCGCGCTCGGCCTCCTCGCCGAGGAACCGGCTCAGCAGGCTCTCCACCCGGCGCACCATCGCCCTCTCTATCGGGTGCCTGCCGAGGCCCCGCTCGGCCGCCAGCTCTGCCACCAGCGCCTTCCCGCGCCGTGTCCAGGCGGCGAGCGAGCGAGGGCGGGGGAGGGGGTCTCCCCCGGGGCGCTCCCCATAGAGGCGGTCGAGCGCGGCGTGCATGAGGCCGCCCTGAATCAGCGGCTCCGGCGCAGGGTCGAGCGGCTGTGGGTCGAGCTCGTGCCCAGCGAACCAGCGGTAGGAGCAGAGGTCGAACTCCTCCAGGGTCGTACCGCCGTAGGCGGGCACCTCCGACAGCGCCTTGATCACGGCGGGGTTCGCCAGCGGTCCCGGCGCGCGGGATGCTGCCTCGGCGGCCCGCGCCGCCTCGATCCGGGCGGTCACCCTGGCGGAGGCCTCGCCGCCGGCGCCTGCCGCGGCGAGTGCCGTCGCAGGGCTCTCACCCGCTCCGCGAGCGGCGATCGCGCGGGCAAGCTCGTCCTCTGAGGGCGCGTCGGTGACCGCGTGCACCACCTGCGCCAGGTCACGCCCGCGTGTGATCGCTTCCTCGACCGGGTCGGCGAGGCCGCCGCCGGGGGGCGGCTCGAGCAGGCGGCGAACGTCGTCGAGCAGTGGTGAGCGTGCCGTCGCGGCGCCGTTCTCGTCGCTGTCGCGGTAGGAGAGGAAGAGCCGCTCCCGCGCCAGCGAGAGGCACACATAGAAGAGGTAGCGCTCCTCGGCGTCGGCGTCCTGGCGCGGGTCGAGGCCGAGCGTTGCGCGTTGGCGGTCGGAGAGGAAGGGATCGGCGCCGCGGTCGCGGCGGGGAAACTCGCCGTCCTGCAGCGAGGCGACGAAGACGTGATCGAAGCGGGCGGCCCGCAGCCGGTAGGGACTGGCGATCCGAACCCGCCCCTCGACCGGGCCGCTCCAGGCGCGGAACTCGAGGCGGGCGATCGTCGCGGCAAGGTCCTCGGCGCGAGGAGCGAGCCCGTCGAGCTCGCTCAGCTCGGCGAGCGCCCCGGAGATCGCCGCCGCAGCCCTCAGCTCCAGCCCGTCGCCGGCGCCCGGACGCGGCCCGTCCTCCCCGTCGCGCAGGGGGCGGGAGGCCATCGTCGTCGCAAGGCGCCCGATCTCCTCCGCCAGCTCGGCGGGGAAGCGGGCCGCTGCCTCCCTGGCCCGCGCCAGGTCGAAGGGAGGGTCCTGCCACAGCTCGAGCGCCTCCGCGGCGGTCTGCATCCGCCCCTGGCGCACGGCTCGCTCCAACCAGTCGACCTTCCGCGGCGAGACGCCCGACGGCCCGCGCAGGAAGCGCAGCAGGTCGCTCGCCCGCCCGCCGCCGAACTCCGCTTCGAGCAGCGCGATCAACGCGCCGCCAACCGCGGTCCCGGCGACCGGAACCTCGGCCTCGAGCGCCGTCGGCACGCCATAGGACTCGAGCACTTCTGCGATCAGCGAGCCGCGGCGCGCGGGGTCGCGCAGGACGATCGCGATCTCGGCGGGGTCCGACCCCCCGGAGATCAGCTTCGCCACCTCGACCGCGATCGCCTCGGCCTCGCCCCGCTCACCGGCGGAGCGCAGCAGCGCCAGCCCGTCGCCGACCGGTCGCCGGTCGGGGTCGAGGTCGCCGAAGCTTCGCTCGAGGTGGAAGAGGAGCGGGTTCGGGGTGTTTCCGGCGTCGGCGTCGGCCTCGCTCTCCTCTGCCACACCGACCCCGGCCCGCAGCTGCTCCAGCAGCGCCGCCCGGGCGGCGAGCGCTGCCCGTCCCTTCTCGTACGGGAGCGCCACCGTCACCTCGGCGACCGCCGAGAGCGCCGCGATCAGCTCGAACTGGTTGCGGGTGAGATCGTCGAGCCCGTAGAGGAAGAGTGGCCGTCCTTCCCAGAAGTCGCCGGAGTCCCGCAGCAGGGCGATCGCCTCACGGGCGATTCCGTGAGAGTCGACTCGGCCGAGGCGGTCGCGCACCTCGACGTACCCTCGGTAGAGGCTCGAGAGGTCGCTCAGATAGGCGGAGCCCTCCAACGTCGCGGCGGCGGCCTCGACAGCGTCGGGCTCGACGCCCGTCGCCTGCAGCTCCTCGAGCAGGCGCTCGAAGGCGAGTGGGAACCCCGGCCGGGCCGCGGCCCCCCGCAGCGGCCCGAGGCCGGCTCGCCGCTCCTCGATCGCGACCGAGACCGCGCGCAGGCGCTGGGCCGGCGTCAGCTCCGCGGACGGCGGCGAGCCCGCCGCGGTCGCCACCAACCTGAACATCGCCCCGAAGGTCATCACCGAGCCGCCCAGCGCAGCGCCCCCCTCAGACAGCTCGCGCTCGAACACGAAGACGTCGTCGAGGGTCGGCACGACCAGGACGGGGAGAGGTCGAGCGCTGCGGTGAACCGCCGCCGAACGAGGCCGGCGCGGCCGGAGTTGGGGGGACCGTGGATCAGATGGAGAGGCATTCGGGAGGCGCTTCAGCATAGGTGTGCCCCCGGCGCACCCGAGTCGCACGCCGCGCGTGGAGGAGCGTCGCCCAGAAGCCCGCAAATAGGGCATTTCGGGGTCCCGATTTGCCGTCTTCCGCCGCCTCTAGATTCACCGCAGGCTATGGCTCTCTGCTTCGTAGACCCAGCTGACGCGATCCGGGCGATCGCCGACTCGGTCGGCCGCGAGGCCCGCCGCCAGCTGCTCGGCGAGGCCGTGCGGTCCTGGGTCGACGAGATCCCCGATCACGAGCTGGAGACCCACTACGCGAAGGCGCTCTCCGAGCTCGACGAGCACGACCTCTCGATGCTCGCCGCCTGGCACGGCTCGCTCGAGGTCGGCCAGCCCGTCCCCAATCGCGATTTCCTCATGGGCGCCTTCGGCTCGCTCGGCGAGAACCGTCGGGAGGCGATGAAGCTGGCCGCCGGCTTCCGCGGCGAGGAGGCGGTCGACGCCGGCGTAACCGAGGAGGACGCACTGGAGCTGGTCCTGGGCCTGCTCTCTCCACCGCGCCTGATGGAGCTCGCGGTAGAGGCGGTCGAGCTCTACGTCTGGGACCGAGCCGGTTCCGACAACTAAGGAGTTCGCAGGCTAGTCGAGGGCGGCGCGGATTTCGTCTATCGCCTGCTCGTTGTCGCGGAAGTGGACGGCGCTCATCCCGACCGCTCGCGCTCCCTCGCAGTTGGGGGCGATGTCGTCGACGAAGAGGCATGACTCCGCCGGTAGGCCGATTCGCTCCAGCGTCAACTCATAGATCTTCGGCTCGGGCTTGCGGCAACCGACGAAGGCCGAGTCGACGACGGTCTCGAATATCTCGTCGACCGGCAGCATCGAGCGCCAAAGCGGCTCCCACTCGCGCACATTGTTGGTCAGCATCGCCATCCGGTAACCGGCCGCCTTCAGCTCGCGCATCAGCTCGATCATCGGCGGGTTCGGGTCGAGCGCGTCGAAGTAGATCTCCTTGAAGCGGTGCATATGGGGGCGGTGTCCGAGCAGGGGCTCGAGCGCATCGGCGAGCTTGTCGAGGAATGCGGCCTCGGTGATCTCGCCCCGCTCCAGCACGAAAAGGGGGTTCTCGCCGTCGGACTCGGCGATCGCCTGCATCGCCTTTCCGAGGTCTTCGGTTGAGATGCCGGTCTCGTTCTGGAAAGCCATGAAGGACTGGACCAGCGGCGTGGTCAGGACTCCACCGAAGTCCGAGACGATCGCCTCGATCCCAGAGTCAGCCACTGTCGCGCACGATCTCGTAATGGCCGAGTCCCTCGCGGCCCTCGACCGACCAGCGGAAGAAGGCGACCTCGGCGTTGAGTCCTTGCCGGCGCACCGAGGCGGAGCTGATCAGTGCCCCCGCTCCGCGCAGCGGAGCCCCGTTCTCGCCGTCGGGCCACAGCTCCAGCGTCGCCCGGCGCTGCACACCGTCGTCGCCGTACTCGGTCGAGAGCAGCGTCTCGTCGAACTCGATCGGCGCCCCGTCGGGGTCGCACATCACCGCCGCGACCTCCTCGTCGCCGTGCCCGTCGGCGCCCGCCGGCCGCACCGCGGTGAGCGCGAACAGCCCGCCGTCGGAGAAGACGATCCCGATCGACCGCCGCGTAATTTCGCCCGAGCCCCTCATCGCCCACGGCAGCCTAATGAGTCGATCCTCCGGCCGAGCCGTAGGCCCGGCTACCATGGGGCGATGCCCGAGGACCAGACCACGGTGTTGACCGATGACGACGTGCTGGAGGCGCTCGAGGAGGTAATCGACCCCGAGCTCGGCCTCGACTTCGTCTCGCTGGGCCTCGTCTACGACGTCGAGATCGAGGACACCGAGGTCTACGTCACCTTCACCCTCACCACCCCTGCCTGCCCGATCGGGCCTCAGGTCTCCGAGCAGATGAAGGAGTTCGTCGGCGACCTCCCGGGTGTCACCGCCGTCCACCCCAAGATGGTTTTCGACCCTGCCTGGTCCCCCGAGATGATGACCGACGACGCCAAGTTCGCACTTGGCTTCTAGGCAGGGATTGCGGGGTCAGAGGGGGTCATAGGGGTCGGTTCTGTCCCCATCCCGTCCCCACGGCTGTCCCCACGGGTTTGGCGTTGCTTGACCGCGTCGGACGTTAATCACGGGCAGTCTCGTCGATTCCTCGGTTGGATAGGCCGTGGCGCCATATTCCCTCGCCGGACGCCGCCTTGTGGGTTGAGTGCAGATCGAGCGATTGAAAATGAAGGATTTCAAGCTGCGCGTATCTCAGCAGTGGCAGCTCCAAATAGAATCAATCGCCGGCTTCTAGGTCGTCTCACGCCGTTGCTGGCGAAGAGTGCTCGTGGCCTCAGATTTGGGTTGCGTCTGCGCTGTGTGGCGATAACGGCAGGTCAGCCGCAGCGAAGAGTTGGTGCGCACGCCCATCAGCCGTCCCAGACGGGACGCAGCAATTTCCCCAGCTTCATCCAGTCAGCGGAATCTAGGACCAGCGAGATAGATGCAGTCGCCAGAGGCGAGGCGTTACTTGCTTGCAACGAGCGTAAGGATTGCTCGAGGTGCTCTTTCAATAGCCTTCCCGCCCGTTCAGAAGTCATTGATTGGCGTCCTTCAACGCAATTAGGACAGGGCTGATTTGCCGAACCAAAGCGGGAGATGCTGCCGATCAATCCTGACCCTCCGCAATCGAGGCAGATCGATTTCTCGCTTAGCAGAATTCGTATTCGTTCTTGGCTCGAAGGATCCTCGTCGGCGAGACTATCGGCCATCTGTCGTGCCAGTTCCTCTTCAAGGGCGCCATTTGCGGGTACCGGACTCTTGGGGTTGTGTGAGGTGTCCAACTGGTTCCCTTTGATCGGTAGATCCCTAAGGACCGACCACAGTGGTCATCGCCCCCCCAAGACGCATCGCGCAGCGGTTTCGTCCCTTGCTTCCAGGTTTGTTGCGCATCAAGAAAGGTTTCGAATCGCTCAAGAGGTGATGCGTTGCAGGCTGAGGAGAGATACGCTCGCAGCGTCCGCGATCGGGAACGGCGTCAAAAATCTAACTTTGATGACCTCATAGCACGTGCCGCCGAGCCCGCTCTGCAGGAGCTGGTCGGCAAGCCCGGGGTGCGCCTTTTATCGCGCCTGGGTCCCGAGCTGACTCAGCCAGACCGACTGCGGCAGATCGCATTGGGGCTGCGCGGCCCGCAGAAAATGCTGCTCGACCCGGCAACCCGCCGAGAGTTGCTGCTGCTCCTGCCGAGCAAGGAGGCCGAGCGGCTGGTTGCCGAGCTCGGGCTCTCGGACGGCGGTGACCCTTACGTAGCCCTGCAAGGGCTCAAGGTGCGGCGGGGGACGCAGCAGGCAGAGGCGCTGCTCGGATTCTTCGGCCTGGCCGAAGTTACGCCCGAAGCGCGGCCGCCGGCAGCGACCGTGGAGACGATCGTTCCCGCCCACCCGCTCTTCGCGCATCAGCGCCTGGCCGCGGAGCGGGTCCTAGCAAGCCTTCGACAGGCAGCCTTTCCGGGTCCTGCTCCACATGCCCACCGGCGCCGGCAAGACGCGGACCGCGATGCATGTGATCGCCCGCCTGCTGAACGACAAGGAGCCCCTCACGGTGGTCTGGCTGGCTCATTCCGAAGAGCTCTGCGAGCAAGCCGTCGAAGAGTTCGAAAGCACCTGGTCCGCGCTGGGGGGGCGAGAGCTGACCGTTCATCGCTGGTGGGGACCGCACGACCTGCACCCGGAGGGAGCCGTCGATGGACTGGTCGTCGCCGGCCTCAAGAAGGCCTACAGCGCCGGCCAGCGGTCAGTTGGGTGATCGGCGACCTCGCTGGCCGAGCGGGGCTGGTCGTGATCGACGAGGCACACCAAGCTGTCGCTCCTGCCTACCGCCATGTGCTCGACATGCTCACCGGCTCCGGGCGGTTGACGCCTTTGCTCGGTCTCAGCGCCACCCCCGGCCGTACCTGGGACGACCTCGATGCCGACCAGGAGCTGGCGGACTTCTTCTTCCGGCAAAGCGTGCCCCTTGAGGTACCGGGCTACCAAAGCCCGATCGAGTACCTAGTCGCCGAGGGTTACCTAGCAAAGACCGAGTTCGTCGCCCTGAACTACACGGGTGACAAGACGCTCTCCGAGAAGGACCTCAAGGAGCTCGCCGAGCAGCTGGAGATCCCCGCCGCGGTGATCGAAGAACTCGCTCAAGACGAGCAGCGAAACCTGGCGATCGTCACTCGCGCCGAAGCGATGTTGCGCCGGCATCCCCGGCTTTTGATCTTCGCTGCGACCGTTGACCACGCAGTCCTGTTGGCGACGGTCCTGCGTGCTCGTGGCATCGAGTCCCGCGCTGTCACCGGCCTGACGCCAGCCGAGGAGCGGGCACAGATCATCGAACGCTTCCGCGGCGATGGCGAGGAGCCTCAGGTACTCGTCAACTACGGCGTTCTGACCGCTGGCTTCGACGCTCCGCGAACGAGCGCGGTAATCATCGCCCGGCCCACCAACAGCCTGGTTCTGTACAGCCAGATGGTCGGCCGCGCCATCCGCGGGCCAAAGGCAGGCGGCAACGAGCAGGCGCAAGTGGTCACCATCGTCGACACGAGCTTGCCCGGATTTTCATCCTTGGTAGAGGCATTTCACAACTGGGAGGACGTATGGCAGTAGAAGCAGCGAACACCTACGACATCGTTCCGACTTCGCTGGCCGTGAAAGCGATGCGGGACAACGGCTACAAGAACGCCGCCTACGCCGTGGCGGAGCTGATGGACAACGCTATCCAGGCGGGTGCCAGCCTGGTCGAGTTGCTCTGCGCCGATCAAGAACTCGTCCTCGAGCAGCGGGCGCGCAAGCGAATCGCGGAGGTGGCCGTCGTCGACGACGGCTCCGGCATGGACGCCGAGACCCTGCAGCGGGCGCTGCAGTTCGGCAACGGCTCCTGGGAGGAGGCCGCGCATCACGAAGGCATGGGCCGATTCGGGATGGGATTGCCAAGCGCTTCTATCTCGCAGTGCACCAAGGTCGAGGTGTGGACCTGGCAGGACGGATCCGAGAGCGCGATCTACAGCCACCTCGACCTGAGGAAGGTCGAACAAGACGAGCAAACCGAGGTGCCGGTGCCAGAGGCTAGCCCGATCCCCGACGTTTGGCGCGTCGCCTCGAGGAACGGCTTTGGGAAGTCTGGGACGCTGGTCGTCTGGTCCGGTATCGACCGCTGTCTATGGCGAACCTCGAAAGCTCTGATCGACAACTCCGAGGCGCTGATCGGCCGGATGTACCGCGATTGGATCCATCGTGGCGCAGTCACGATCCGGCTTGCCAGCTTTCTCTTTGACACCCCAACGGAGATGCTGATCGATGACGACGCCCAGCCGAACGACCCTCTTTACCTGATGGACAAAACGTCGTGCCCCGAGCCCTTCCACGACAAGCCGATGTTCCAGCCGTTCCCCTCGCAAGAGCACAACGAGGAAATCTGGAGGATCGGGTTTAACGGCGAAACGCATGAGGTGAAGGTGCGCCTGGCGATCGCCACCGAGGAGGCACGTGCGGACGACCCTGATGACGGCCGCGAAGCGGGCAACCGGCCCCACGGGCGTCACGCCGGTCGCAACACGGGTGTCTCGGTAGTACGGGCGGGCCGCGAGCTCGAGCTCGACCAAGGTTGGGTCAACACCTACGATCCACGCGAGAGATGGTGCGGGAGTCGAAGTCTGCTTCGAGCCGGGGCTCGATGACCTCTTCGGAGTCTCCAACAACAAGCAGTTCGCTCGCAACTTCTCCGAGGCGGCCAAGGTCGACGTCAGAGCCTTGATCAAAGAGCACGACGGCAGCATCACGCAAGCCCGTGACGCGCTGGAAAGCGATGGCGACCCGATCGGGCCGCTGCTCGAATTGATCGGCTACATCGAGCGAAATATCCGCAACATGCGCGCCCACATCGCCCGCCAGACCGAAGGCCGGCGAACGAAACGGCACCAGGGGAAATCGGCGGAAGAGCGGGCGACGGAGGCCGTGCGGCGGCGGCAGGAAGAGGGTCACAAAGGCAAAAGTGACGCCGGCGAGGAGAAACCCGATGCGGATCGGACCGCGGAAGTCGCTGATCAGCTCGAGCACACCGGTCTCGATAAAGGGCTCGCCAACGAGCTCGCGGCCGACACGATTAGTCGCGGGCTGAAGTATCGGATCGAAGCGGCCCCACTCGAGGCGGGGGCGTTCTTCTCCGTGCAGTCGCGCGGCGGGGTTCTGCTCGTCACGCTCAACAGCGACCACCCTGCCCACGCGTTGCTACTGGGCGCTCAGGATCCGGCCGAGCTTCCCGACAACGTCGACGAGCTCGAGAACCGGCTTCGTGCCGCACAGGAGGGGCTCGAGATGATGCTGTTCGCCTGGCCCGCTACGAGGACGAGCAGTTGCTATCAGAGGCTCAGCGCCATGCCCAGAACGTGCGCTACGACTGGGGACGGATGGCAGAGCTCTTCCTGCGAGTGAAGGACGGCGCTTAGTGGCCGACGACCTCCTGGACACGATCGAGGACGTCTTCGCCAGCTCCGGTAGAGCTCTCAGCGCGCGGGAGGTCGCGGCCGCGGTGGGCTGCGACCGGGCTCGAGCGGAGCAGCTTATCTGGAGCTCCCCCGAGCGGTTTGCTTGGCAACCCGGCGGTCGCTGGACCTTGGTTGCTCCGAAGCCGGCTGTCGAGGCCAGAGCCTCGGATCCCGCGCAGGACGACACCCGCGACGCCGTTCTCGACCCGCCTGCGGGCGGTGGAGCTGCGAGCGATCACGCTCGGGGGCGGCAGTCTCCTGCGTGTCAGCCGGCGGCCCCTGGACTCTCCCGCCGTCTACACGGTCAGCCAGTCCGGGCGCCGACCTGCGGCTAGTGCTCAACTCCGCCCACGAGGTTTTCGCCGAGCTCCCGATGCCGTTCGACGAGGACGATCGCGGCGGCGACTACAAACGCCTGCTGGAGTTGCTGCTGGCGGCTTGGGCTGTCCATGAGGGTGAGACTCCGGCCGGGGGACCGAAGCGCGCCCTTGAGGACACCAGGACGATGTGGGGCGAACTTTGCTCAAGACCTTTCTCGCAGATCGTGACGACTAGCGTCGTCACGGGAGAGGTTCTCGTCGCCGCCGCACGGCGCACGGCTGAGCGCGCCGTCTTTTGCGCTCCCTTCGTCAAGGTAGCTTCATTCCAGAGGGTGCTCGATGCAGTCCCAGAGGGCGTCCCGATCGAGCTCTTCACCCGCTGGCGGCCGGACGAGGTCGCGGTGGGTGTATCAGACAGCCGCCGTTCTACCGCTAGTCGAGGAGCGAGGAGGAACGGTGCGCCTCTGCGACCGAGTCCACGCCAAGCTCTTTCGCTTCGATGACGTAGCCCTGGTCGGCTCGGCGAATCTGACCGCGGCGGCACTCGGATGGTCCGCTAACCCGAACCTTGAGCTGCTGATCGAGGTACCTGCCAGGGCTCCCGAGGTGGCTGTGCTCGAAGCGAGCCTGGCGCGAGACGCGGTACCGGCATCGGCCGAAATCGCCGCGGCCGTCGAGCGGGCGGCGGCACTTCTTCCGACCGTGTCGCCGAAGGTGGGCAGCGCCGATTCGCCGCCCCTCCGACCCGGTAGCTGGCACCCGCTACTGAGAGAGCCTCGCGACTTGACGATCGCCTACTCCCAGGGGCCTGACCGGCTCTCGAGCGCTTCGGCGACTGCGGCGGCTGCGGATCTCTCCGCCCTGGAGATCCACCCGGCCCCGAAGTCGAGGCCTTCGAGGCCGTGATTGGCAACTCGCTCGATGCAGGCGTCAGTGGTGCGGGCGGTCGACGATGCGCTCGCCGAGCCTCAGCGATTCGGTGCGATCAGAGATCTCCTTGGCGAGCTGCTGGATCTCGACCGGGACGAAGCAAGCCACGCTTGGCAGACGCTGATGCGGTGGCTTTTCTACTTTCTTCCCGGCCACTACAGCCGAACGGTCCCCTCCCATTCGGAGATCGTCGTCAAGCGCAGTCGACCTTCCTCATGAACGCCAAGATCCGCCAGCAGAGCCTTGCCATCCTCGACAGCAACGGCCTCACCTGGACTGAGCGAGATGGTCACGTACTCGCTTCGCTTCTCCAGCTCCCAGCTCGATCTCGGCTTTGCCACGCTCGGCGAGCAGACCGTCATCACCCTGCGGCAGCCGTCCTGCGTGAGGTTCCGGTCGAGTCCCAGTCCGAGGCGATCTTGGCAGTCCTCCAACCGCCTCAATTGCGAATCCCATTTCGGTAAGTGGGCGCTTTATGAAGCGGAGCGCGTGATCGCCCTGGAGTACGATCTGCTTGGCGACCACCTTCAGGAGAACGAGGCTGATGACGGCACTGACCGCACTAGCTCGTCTCGCCGACCAGCAGGACTGACCTTCTACAGCGGCAGTTCGGCGGCTCCCGGGCCTTCGAGGGCTCTTAGACGTGGCACATCGTGCAGGCGGCCGAGTCATCCTCGTCGTCGAGCACACCACTGAGCACGTCGACTAGTGGTCGATTGGGTTTAGCTTTCTTTTCCTCGTGCTATCGCTTCCTCGTGCTGCTGCGACGATCTCGTCCCTGCCGCGCGATTAGCTCTCGCAGGCTCTCGCCCTGGGACCAAGTGAACTGCCGGCCGCTGGCCTGGGCCTCGAATTTGACCTTGTCCTCATATTCGATCGCTCGCTCGAATAGCTCGGGGTGTTCGTCGGCCAAGCTTCACCCACTCGTACTTGCGCTGGAAGAAGCAGAAGAAACAACCTGAGCGCGTGCGCCACTCATAATATTTCGGCAAACCCAACCCCAGCTTCGTCGAGGATGCGCGAGGATGTCTTCCTTGACGAGGCCATCCTCTTTGAAGGGAAAGCGGGCGGTGACGTTCGGTTTACGAGAGATGTAACCCTCACGGTCCTCGTCAGCGCGGATGCCGATGTAGGTGCACACGGAGTCGTCCCCGATCCAAGCCTCGAAAGGCTTGATCTTCAGGTTCTTAGTGCACCACCGCATCTGCGGCGACGGCAAAGCGCCGCCGAACACCCATAGCCAGTGATCGAAGTCGCGATCCGCGTTGAGCCGCGCGATCGGCTTCCCGAGAACGGTTTCCAGCCGCTGTAGATACTCGTAGGTCTCGGGAAGCTCGCGGCCGGTGTCGCAGAAGAAGTACTCCATCTCGGGAACTCGATCGCGCATGTATATCGCGAGCGCCGCTGAGTCCTTACCACCGGAGATGCCCGAGAACGTGGCGTTGTGTGAGTCGGCGCTCATGCTCGTCTCACCTTTCGTTGATTCAGGCACGTCCTCAGTTGTAGCGGCTGCCGAGGACAGAAGCCGATCGGCGAGGACTCCCAGCAACGCTTGCGACGCCTCTTCGCCGAGGCGACCCTCCAGCTCCTCAAGCGCTTCGTCGAGGACATCGTCGACGATACTCCGCGTCGCCTGATCGACCCGCACCAATTCTGCACTCTCGGTTCCGTCTGGCGCCGTCAGCGTGACCCGCCGCGCGTCGAAACCCGTCACCCTTAGCTTCCTTGCAGCTCATGATAGAGCAGCTCGAGCCGCTGGAACCACTGCACGCGCTCAGCCAGATAGAGCTTCGAAGAGCCCGACGTCATGGTCGCTCCAGCTGCTTGGCGGCTTCGCGACCAGGCTCATCGCCATCGCCGCGATCCAGTCCTCGTCATCGAGCTGCTCGTCGCAGGCCGTCGGCAAGGAAGGCGCGCATCTTCGGCTCGATCACCTGCTTGAGAAGCGGGCGGCTGCGGGTGCGGAGTTCCTCCCGCAGAGCGCGTTCGCGGCCCGGCATCGGCGAACCCACTGTGAAACAGATCACCGATCTTCTCGAGGAGGCGCGGGTACTCCGCGCCGAGCTCGGCCAAGCGCCCGCGCGCAGCCGCTCCACATACTCGGCAGCGCGCGCCTTGCTCCTGCTTCCGCGGGTCGCCTCAAACGGCGCAAACCCGCATGCCTCCGGCAGGGCGGTGAAGAGCAACTCGTCGGGCTCGCGAGCTACGAGCAGCGCGTTGCACACTGCTCTGGCCGATCGTCGACATTGCCGTTCGTATTCTGCGGGTGTAGTCGGGAAGGCTGTGTGCAAATGCAATCAGTGGCCGTACCACCGCCAATGTCGTCTCGTTACGGGTCTGAGTCGCTTGTCGTCGCCGCAGGACGCCTCCGGAACCAGCAGCGTTCGCGCGAGCTGCTCGAAGACGCTCGCGCGCAGTCCCACAAGCGAGGCACGCTTGAGTGCGAAGCGCTCTGGCGTTTTCAGAAGGCGTTCGATGTGAGCTGGTTCAACGACCGGCTGAAAACTGTCCATCCTGGTAAAGGAAAACATCCTCCGCTCGGTACTGCAACGCCGCAGAGAGCAAGAGCGGAAGCACGCCGACCTTCATCCCGAATGGCGGTCCGGTTAGTTCGTCATAGAGGGCATCGACCCGAATCGGCTCCTTGACCGCGTCATCGAGGAGCTCCATCAAGTGCTCCCAAACTTCTGGCCGAGATCGCTGATCCGGCAGGTGGACGGGCCGAATCCCCACGTCTCCCCGCGTTGCGCGGTGCAGGCCGGTGTGCCTGAGAACCGCCTCGTACATCGCGCGCTCCGGTCCATAGCCCTCAATCCCGAGGCTCTCCTCGTGCTCGTGGGTGAACATCGCGCTCCAGCACCATCCGTCTGGCCTTCGCGCCCTGCGTGGTCAGCTCACGGCGATTGACCATCTCGTTCCTGATCACGGGCGTTAGCGGGTAGCGCTCGTCGCAGATATCGGAGAGGAGCCGCGAGAAATCGGCGGGTGCACCGGCCTTCTGCCGCTTGTCCGCGTAGAACCAGTAGACGCCCGGGCGATCAGATGACGAACGCGTCGTCAACTCGATCGCTCAGTCGCCCCTGCAATGCGGCGACACGGTGCCGTCATCTCCCGTCCGGCTACAGCGTCGCGCGCGAGCTCGGGGGCGCCGTCAAGCACCGCACTGGCGGCGGCGAGCTCAAGCGCTGCCTCTCTGCACCTCCTCACCGAACGGAGACCAGATGACTATCAGTGGAAGTCCGTCACTTGTCTCAGCAGGCAACTTCGCCGGGGCCTTGCTGGTCAGCGACGTACAGGATGCACACCGTCGGCGTCTTCAGAGTCCGCAGTCACCTCCTCCTGGGCATCTGCCGCTCGTAGCGGCACTCGAAGTAACGAAGCACGTGATGTCGCTGGCTGTGGCGGCGAGCGACGGCTGGCGGAGCGGACGCGCCCCAGCCGAAATCGTCAACATCTGTGCCTCGCTCGCCGCCCGCCACAGCCAACCGCTCACGAGCAGCGCGGATCTGTCCCACCGTGCATCGAAATCGGATCCCTCCCAAACCCGATACTCACCGGCGAAGTCACGGAAGGTGAGCAAACTGCGCTCCACCGACCGATCGAGCACGGCGCGCACGCCGTGTCGCTCAGCTCGCACTCGTCGTCAGGCCCACAACTGCCTCCTCCATCGCGTCGGCGCTTGCAACGAGGCGATCCGAGCCGCTAGCATCAGTTCAGGACCCCAATGGTCTTCAAGACGCTCAGTTCCGACTCGTCAGGTCCCGCGCCTCATCGATCCGCGCCGCAATCTCCCGCGCCCGCTCCCCTTCCGGTCCGGTCAGCGCGGCGACGGCCCCGTCGCTGAAGAAGTAGTCGTAGAGATCTCCCAGCCGCACAAAGGGCACCTGAACTCCGCCTGCAATCTCGCGGCTCGCGAGCAAAGCCGGGCAGCGCGTGCGGCGCGTCACTGGTCAGGTATGCGACGAGGGAGCGATCGTGCTGGCCCAGCTGCGAGGCCAGCGCCGGCAAAGCGACGGCAACGGCCGGATGCAGGGGGTAGCGTAACAGCGGTGGATTCGCAGCTGGGGAGTTGCGCCCCCGCCGCGTCCGCAAGATTTTCAACCGCAGTGAGACAATCGTGCCCTCGACCGCTTTCTGCAAGTTTTTCGGCCCTGTGAAATGCAAAGCTTCCGAGAGCAGGGCGATCGAGTGAGCGGTGTTGGCGACGAAGGGGATGTCCTCGAAGCGCCCGTGAACCTTGCGCCACTCTCGACGCTCGCGCGTCGCCAGCGTTACCAAGGTAGTCCTCGAAGCCGAGGTGAGCCAGCGTCAGAGAGCCCCCGCGAACCTCGGTCGCGAGGAAACCCTCTCGGCTAGTTGCTGCAACAGATAGAGGTCGCTGCTGGCATGCTCCGCCGCGTATTCGAGATTCTTTCCGAGCTCGTCCACCACCACCAGGACCGGAGCAGTCTCAATCAACTTATCGAAGACTCGAAGCACGTAAATCGTGGTCATGATCTTCAGCTTCTACCGCGTTGCGCAGCCGCCCGACGAAGCGCCGGCTTGCGGCCGCCTGTCCCAATATGCTTCGGCACCTCGGCTCAATCGCTCGCAGCACGGCAGCACTGCCACCGGCTCGCTGCTCGGCGGTCACGATTGCCGCGATCGCCCACGCTCGGAAATACCGAGGCTGCGGCGCTCTCGGACGAACGTGTCGGCCAGCTGCGGATCGGCGTTGCGCAGCAGCTTGATCGCGCCTGCGATGCGCCGTCCTCCCTTCGGCGCCCAGCAAAGCACATAGCAGCAGCGCGAAGGAAGACTTACCTGAGCCATAGGGCCCGGTGATCGAGAAGGCACGAGTGCTCGGCTCCTCCTGTAGAGAGATCGCGATTCGCGCAGGGCATCGAGCACGTGTTCGCCAAGACGTACCCCCGCAGCACCTCGGGATCGCCAAGATCCTCGTCGAGGTTTACCGCACGAACACTGCGGTGCTCGAATCTCAATCACGTCTCGTAAAGCTACTCACCGCCTTCTCTTCCCCCGCGGCGTCGTAGTAACCGCCAAGATCGCTTCGCGGATCTGAGCTGGTGCGGCCGGGAGGACCAGCTGCCGGTTTCCGGCGGCATGAGTGATTTCGATGCACGTGCCCTGACCTCGGCGAAACGAGCCAGTGCGTCGCCGAGCGCGGTCTCCGTTGAGGGCCAATGCCCGACCCGGCGATCCCTCGTTGCGAGCAAGGCCGGCTACGCCGAGCACCCTGCGCCCCACTTTCGACCTTGCTCGGCGTAGTCGAGACAGGCATAGGCGACGATCGCGTCGGGAAGCCCCCGCTTAGAGCCGCTGTTGATGCTCCACTCGCGACTCGTCTCCGGCAACGGGCGGATCAGCCCGAGCTCAGCAAACGGCGAGTCGACGGAATCCTCAAGCAGATCGCGACCTTGCGTGACGCTCCCATACATTCGCAGCACGCAGCGGACGTCCTTGTCGAGCGAGTTATCGGCGACGTCGGCCCATCCCTGTTCGTCACAGAACCGGCGCAGCTGCTTCGAGGAGCCAGTCGTCACTGAATTCCGGGGATTGCAGATGCGTTGAAGATCGCCCACCAGGCATGGTGCTCGACACGGCGGGCGCAGCAGTTGCCAGTGAAGGAGCCAGAGCGAGCCTGGATCCTCGAGGTAGGGATCCCATCCGTCCTCAGCCAGCAGCTCGTTGCCGAAGTCAGTCGGTGTCACGCCGTTGAGGCCGCGGGTTCTCCTTGCGTCTTCTCCTCATGAGGACCTTGTAGGCAAGGCACCAGTAGCGGATCGCGCGCACCATGTTTTTCCCGACACCGAGAACGTGTCGTCGCGTCGCTGCGAAGGAACACTCGGCGTCATCGACCGCCGAGTCGAACCCCTTCTTGAGCCAGCCATAGCGGGGATGAAAGGTCTCGTGACGGGCAAAGGCCGGACGCAGCTCGTCGGTCGGATGCTCGGCAACGGTCATCTGGCTCCGATCGACACTTTGGATGCCGCCCGGAGCCGGATGGCCGCGGCAGTCAACATATCCACGGCATGATCGACGTCTGCAGCCGTGGTCGATCTACCAACCCCCAGGCGAACCGACTCTTCGGCGGCTTGCTGATCGAGGCCAATCGCGGTGAGAACATGCGACGGAGTCGACGTAGCTGCCGAGCAGGCGCTTCCCGAGGAGAACGCCAGTCCGGGGCAATTGGCCATCAAGCTTCGGCGTCGATGCCCGGGAAGCGCAGGTTGAGGTTGCCGGGCAGTCTCGAACACTCGATCCGCGAGCCGTTCAACTCAAGGCCGTCGACCGCGGAGCGCAAGCGAGCGTAGAGTCGCTCCGCCAGCTGCTGCAAGCGGGTTGCCTCGACCTTTTGCTCGGCTACCGCCAATGTCGCTGCAGCCCCCATTCCGACGACTCCCGGGGTATTGACCGTACCGCTACGGAGGCCGCGTTCGTGGCCCCCGCCCTCAAGTAGTGGCGTGATCCGAACCTGTAGCTCCCTCTGCACATAGAGAGCGCCGACTCCCTTGGGGCCATACATCTTGTGAGCGCTCATGGAGAGCAGGTCAATGCCGTCGCGCCCGACGTCGATATCGATCTTCCCCGCCGCTTGGGTTCGCGTCGGTGTGAAAGAGAGCACCCCGGGAATGCGCCATTGTGGCGATCTCTCGCAATGGCGCCAGCGTCCCTATCTCGTTGTTCGCCGCCGCGATCGATACGAGCAACGTGCGATCGGTGATCGCCGCATCGAGTTGCGCTAGAGACACCCGGCCGCAGTTGTCCACTGGCAGCTCAGTCAGCTCGAATCCAGAGCGGGCTAGCGATCGCCCGACGTCTAGAACTGCCGGATGCTCGATCGCCGAAACGACGAGATGGCGACGATCGGCCTTCTCGGCCAAGCCCTTGAGCACCAGGTTGTTCGCCTCGGTCGCCCCTGAACAGAAGACGATCTCGCGCCGATCCCCCCCCACCGCCACGGCGACCTGCTCGCGGGCGAGCTCGACTGCCTCTTCTTGCCTTATTGCCGGGGGCATGCTGGACGCTGGCGGGGTTCCCAAAGCCGCCGCTGAAGAACGGCAGCATCGCCCGCAATACCCGTGGATCAACTGGCGTCGTTGCTTGATAGTCGAGATAGAGGGGGATTCCATTGAGTCCAAGTGCTCCTAGTTGTGCATTAAGGTGCCTATGACTCGCTTGGCGGTCCGTTGAGAACGAGACTAGCGTCGCATTCGGCGGCGCTTCGGACGCGCCGCGATGGGGCGACGACGCTACCTGACGCCGACCGTCGAGGTTGACTCTGGGGGCGAGCCAGGGTGGGAGCATTACTGCCGTTCCAATATCCGCGCGCCCTGATTGTGCAAATACTGACTGCGCGATGGCCGAGCCAGGCATTTGAAACAGGTCCGAGGCTTGACTTGACGGTAAGCGGCAGCCGGTCGCGTAGACTCATTCATTGAATTAGTTCTCGGACTTGTCGAGGTAGGCGTCGAGCATCGCCCGCGCTTCGACCTCGCTGCCGGGCATCAGGTGGCCGTAGCGATCGAGCGTGATCGTGATCGTCGCGTGTCCCATGTAGGTGCTCAGTGTCTTGGCGTTCAGCCCGGCGGCGATTCCGATGCTGGCGAAGGTGTGGCGGCCCTCGTGGAAGCCGAGCCGATCGAGCCCGGCGTCTCCCAGCGCTTGTGGATGCGGCGGCGCAGGATCGCCGGGATCGGTCGGCCACTCCGGGTTGTTGGCGCTCGGGAAGAGCAGGCCGTCGCTCGGGTGGTCGAGCAAGACGAAATGGTCGGCCAGAAGGGCGGCGAGCCTGTCGATGATCGGCACCTTGCGGGGCTTGCGGGACTTCGTGGGGATGAACTGCTTTGTCCCGGGATCCCAGCTCCGGTGGACGTGAATCCACCCGCCTTCGAGTCGACCGCGGACACGTCGAGCGCCAGCAGCTCGCCGAGCCGCAGGCCCGCGTAGACGGCGAGCCGAGCGTGGCTTGTCCTTCGGCCGCATCGCGGCGATCAGCTTCGCCGCTTCGGAGGGCGTTGCGATCCGTCTCGCGCCTTCTCGCCGGCCGGCAGCCGTAGCCCGTTGCACGGGTTGACGTGGACCCAGCCGCGCAGTTCCGCGAATCCGATCAGGGCTCGCAGCGCGGCAACGATGTTCCTGATCGTGGACGGCGACGCTCAGGCGTGTCAGCTCATCGACCCAGCGTTGAAGCTCGGGCGCTGTAGGCGGCTGATCCGCTTTGACCCGAGCTCCGGCATCGCGTGCTTGTTGAGGTCGCGCTCGTAGCCCCGATGGTGCTCGGCTTGTAGACGTGCCCGCCCTTCTGCCGGACCGTTCCGACTTCATGTCCTTCGATGAACTCCGCCGCCGCCTCGGCGACGGTCGGCCCGGCGACGGCGAGAGGGTTCCGGCTTGTATGCGCGCCTGCGCATCCACTCGCCAGGACCGCGCCTCGGCAAGCGATCCGGTCCACGGCCCCCGACGTGCTTGTCGGCGTTCTTGTCGCGGGCAGTGCCTCTGTATCGCTTCCGACCCTTCGCGTCCGTTCGGACTTCGATCCCTGAAGGGCCGGACTACGCTTCGAGTTGCTCATGGAGTTACGCCTCCTTGGGCCATGCCCCCGGCCGCTCCAACGGCGCGGGGGCGCTTTGTCGATGACGCATTCTAGAGGCCGTCCTGGTCGTTGCGGCCAACGTCGCGTTGCCCTCCAACCATCTTTCGATCTCCGGCACCGGAATGATCCGCAGACTGCCGCGACGGACGACCCGAAGCTCCGGTTGGACGTGGCGCTTGAAGGACGACTCGCTCATGCCCACCGCTTCTGCGGCCTCCTCTACGGTCAAGCCGAGGCGAGGAGGCGAGGGGCGGCGGTTGTCGGGGCTTTCAAGATGCATGTGTCCCAGCCCTCTGTCGTCGGAGTGCGCTTTTGCATCGGTTTCGTCCCGAAAATCCGCCGCGGTCCCGGCCAATTCGCCTCGGCGCTGCCGGGTGAAGCTCGAGCCATGGAGAAGCCCAGCCAGCCACATCAACCAGCCAACCCCCAAAGCCACCAGGGAAACGACCACCACCGAGAGCCCAGAAGCGAGGCAGCCAGCCCCGCCAGGCAGCCCTGAATCCCCATCCAGGGCTCCAACCCCAAAGCCAACAGCCACCACCCTCACGCAATATCACCGGGTAAGTGACCGAGGCAAAGCGCCCGTCTCGGACAGACCCGGTGGATGCTGACGATCGGAAAGCTCGGCACCGGCCAGGAGGCTACTACCTCGACAAGGTCGCCGAAGGCGCCGAGGACTACTACTCCGGCGAGGGCGAGGCGGAGGGCCGCTGGATCGGCGAGGCCGCCGAGGAGCTGGGCCTGCAGGGCCAGGTCGAGGCCGATCAGCTCGACGCGATGCTGACCGCCAGGAACCCCGTAGACGGCGAGCCGCTGGGTATGCGCGCCGTCCCGGCCGCGGCCCGGTCCCCGGCTTCGACCTCACCTTCTCCGCTCCCAAGTCGGTCTCCCTGCTCTGGGCCCTCGGCGGCCCGGAGCTGCCGCCGAGGTCTCCGCGCCCACCAACGCTCCGTAGAAGCCGCCCTCGACTACATGCAACGAGAAGCCTGCTGGACACGACGCGGTGCCGGAGGCAAGGAGTTCCTCCACGGCAACGGCTACCTAGCCGCCGCCTACACCCACCGCTCCTCGCGAAACGGCGACCCCCAGCTCCACACCCACGTCCTCGTCGCCAACGCCACCCAGGGGCCGGACGGCCGCTGGACCCGGCTCTACCACCCGGCGATCTACGACCACGCCAAGACCGCCGGCTACCTCTACGAGGCTCATCTTCGCCACGAGCTGAGCCGAAGCCTCGGGGTCGAGTGGCAGGAGGTCCGCAAGGGCATCGCGGAGATCGAGGGGTTCAAGGACGAGCACCTGCGCGACTTCTCGACCAGGCGGGCGGAAATCCTCGAGGCGGCTGGCCCCGACGCCTCCGCCCGCGCCCGCCAGATCGCCAACCTGAGCACCCGAGGGCGAAGGAGAAGGACGTCTCGCGCGAGAGTCTGCGCGAGCGCTGGGGGGCAAAAGCGACGGAGATCGGCTTGGACCGCGAGGCCATCGCCGCCACGCTCGGAGCCGAGGTCGATCTAAGACCGAGCTGACTCTGGACTGCTCGACGGCCAGGTGACCGCCCACGCCTCCCACTTCGACCGCCGCGACGCGGTGCAGGCGGTCGCCGACCTGCTTCCAAACGGCGCGCCGGCGCCGGAGGTCGAGGCCGTCGCCGACGCCTTCATCGCCTCCGACGTCGATGTTCGGCGCTCGAGAGCGCCAAAGCGAGCGCTTCACCACCCAGCGCATCTGGGAGCTGGAGCGCCAGGCGCAGAGGCGCTCAGCAGATGGCGAGCGAGCCGCGCGGGGCGCCCGGCGAGCTGATCTCCGCACAGGCGATCCGCTCCCGGCCGACCCTGAAGCCCGACCAGCGCGAGATGGTCCGCCGCTTGCTCGCCGGGCCAGAGCGATACC
>CAWIPM010000004.1:0-153414 GCA_963838035.1 uncultured Solirubrobacterales bacterium | reverse complement strand
CCGCGCCTGGCGATAGCAGGGAGCGACCGACATGCAGGCTCTTTGACTTCGCCTCACCGAGAAGCACCCACGTCGCCGAAGCCGCGCGTCCGAGGTCGAGACCGAACTCGATGTGCCCGTGGCTCTCGCGGTAGGCTCGATCAGGATCTCCAGCCATTCCAGGATTATAGCGGCCTATTTGTCCAGATAAGTGTCCGCCATTATGTCCCTCAGAGTGTCACCCTCGGCGTATCTTGAGCTACCCAGCCGGGCGGCCCACCTACCCAGCTCGCTCGGGAGGCCGGGTCGCGCTAGGTGAAGACCCTATGACATAATCGACCCAAGATGACACCAAAGACATCACCACACTCATCGGGCGAGAGCGCCCCCGCCAGCGTCGGCACCGCCGAGGCCAAGCGGCGCTTCTCCGAGCTCCTCGACCGGGTCGGCGAGGGCGAGCGCTTCCTCGATCTCCCGCCACGGTCGCCCGGCTGTTGCTCTCGTGCCACCGGAGCCCGAGTTGCTGGGCCCGCCCCGTGAGCCGCCCAGCGGCCTGGCGGCGCTGGCCGGCGCTCTTGCCGATTGGGAGGACCTCGACGCCGTCGTCGAGGAGATCTACGCCGCCAGCCGGCCAGCGCGGATCGCCCCGCCCCCGACCTGGGCTGAGCGCCCGCCGTGTACTGTTTTGACACCGACGTGCTCAGCGCGACGATGCGCCGCAATCCCCACCTGCCGCTGATCCGGCGCCTGGCGCAGCTCCCGCCCGCCGAGCAGTTCACGACCGCGATTACGCTCGGCGAGCTGCTCTACGGGGCGGCCCGCCGCGACAGCGACAGGCTCCGCAGATTCGCGAGCTGCTCGCGGCGCCCTCACCGTGCTCCCCTTCGACGAAGCCGCCGCCGAGGCGTACGGCCCGCTGCGCGCCCGGCTCGAGGCGGCGGGCCGCCCTCTCGACGAGCCCGACCCCCGCATCGCCTCGATCGCCCTCGCCCGGGACCTCACGCTCGTCACCGGCAACGTTCGCCACTTCGACCGCGTCCCCGACCTCGCGTCGAGAACTGGCTCGCCTGACTCGGGTCAGCGCCAGGCAAACTGCGCCATCCGGTTATCACTGGCGACACTGCGACGCTGAGATCGCTGTGCGTGCGGCGCAAGTCGCGGATGGTGGCTCCCGCTGTCACGCCGGACGCCCCGGCAGCGGCTCCGGGGCCTACCTTCATACCGGTACACCATTTCTACCGAAGTGACCCTAACGGCGTCTGCGGCTGCCAGAACCCACGACCGGGATCGGCCCGAACAATTGACGCCAGACCAAGGCCAACCGCTGCATCGCCGACGGGCGTGCGGCGCTTCGCGCCAATCCCGGCTGAGCTCGCCGGCGCTTTCCGCGAGAAGAACCCACGGTCCCGGGTCGCGACCGACGGCTGGGTGCGATCCCGTGGCGCCCAGGGCTGCGGCCTACGATCCGAACGCGGGCCGGCGCAGCCACTTCGCTTCGCTCCGCGCGCCCCTCGCTCCGCGCCCCCTGACCCCACCCCCACACGATTGTGTGTGGTCGGGGTCAGGGGGCGCTGCGGGGGCAGGTAGAGGTCAAAGCGAAGTGGCTGCTGGCTGAGGCTGGTGCGGTGGGGTGTTCAGGTGTTGGGTTGGTTTTCGGAATCGGTTTCAATCAGGGAACTGGGTCCAGGGGGGGTTGAGGGGATGGCGGCGGGGACCGTGAGTTGGCGTCGGCGGGGCGGTCTCCGGGTCGGGAGCGGTCCACCGGGGCCCACCGAATCGGTGGTGGCGCGGGCGGAGTGGGGGGAGGGGCTTCGACTGCAGGGTCCTGGGGGGGCTTTGCGGGA
Organism: uncultured Solirubrobacterales bacterium; assembly: GCA_963838035.1. Lineage (GTDB taxonomy): Bacteria > Actinomycetota > Thermoleophilia > Solirubrobacterales > 70-9 > CAVVNN01. The sequence goes on along the minus strand of CAWIPM010000004.1, from coordinate 151,591 downwards.
TCCCGGCTCCTTCCCGCCAGCCCCATTGCCTGCCAGACGACCGCCTCCCGCGTGGATCGGGGCTCACGCAGATTGGCAGCGGCGGCGAGCGCTGCAAGGCCACAAGGGCCTCCTTGCGGCCCCTCGCCCGAGGGCTCGGGGTTCCGCGCTCGCCTTTGCCGCTGCCGTGCGCTCGCCCGTTCGATCCACCGACACGGGAGGACACCGTGAGTGCAACGCAGAACCGCATCGATTCGATCACCAACCTCGGCACCGAGCTCGCCCGCTACCGGCTTTCCGCGGGAGAGCGCGTCATCATCGGCCGCCGCCAGGGCGGCGGCGTGGAGGTCACCGACCGAGCACTGCAGGGCCGCACCGATTCCTATTTCGTCGACCGCGGCTTCCGCTGCTTCGAGCAGCTCGCCGCTTTCGTCAAGGACTACCTTGCCGAGGCCGCTCGCCTCGACTGCTGTCCGATGAGCCCCGAGGCGCTTCGCTCGATCGTCGCCGACTCCGACGCCGAAACCCTTCGGCAGCTGCTCGGAGACGGGGAGCTGAGATGAACACCGTCAACCTCTTCGGCTACCTTGACTCCGAGCCCGAGCTGCGCGGCCTGCCCGGCCGCGACGTCTGCGAGTTCTGGCTCGCGATCCCCGGTCGCTTTAAGCAGCACATCGCCTACATCAGGGTCTTTGCCCTCCGCGGCCTCGCCGAGCGCCTCGCCCGCGAACTGAGCGAGGGCGACCACATCGCGGTGACCGGCCATCTGCGCTCCGAACGCTGGCCCGGAAGCCGGCGCTTCTACCGCCACACCGTCCTCGCCCGCGAGGTTCAGCTCGCCGCCAAGAGCGATCCGCCCGAGTGAGAGGCGTCGCGATGAGCCGCGCCATCGATACCCCTCGCCTTCCTGCGGCTGCTGGGGGCGTTTGCAGCTGCACTCCATTTTGCCCCGTCGGCTCCCCGCGCAAGGTCGCTGCGCTCCCTTCCCCTGCGGTGCGCGGCTCGCCTTCCCGGGGCCTGGTCGTTTCGCAAGCAAACACCGGCCCCAGCGGCCGGGAAAGGAAGGACCAGATGAACCAGGTAAAGCTGACCGGACGCCTCACCCGCGAGCCCGAGCTCACAGAGCGCGGCGAGACCAAGGTCTGCGACATGCGCCTCGCGGTAAACGGGGCCGGCAAGACGCCGCCGCTCTTCATCGACCTCGTCGCCTTTGGCGAGCTGGCCGAGACCAGCGCGGGGCTCGGCAAGGGATCCGAGGTCGAGGTCTCAGGCGCCCTGCGCTACTCGGAGTGGGAGGCCAAGGCCGGCCCCAAATCCAAAACCACCCAGAAGCGCTCCAAGCACTCGGTGATCGTCCGCGAGCTGGCCGCCGTCTAGGCCCCGGCGCTGAGACCCCACCGCAGCCCGGCGCCCCACGGGGCGCCGGGCTTTTCTCGTTCAACTGTCCCCTCGTGCCCGGAAGGAGCGTCTCAGAGCCATGCCAGGTGGAAGGAGAACCGACCACATAAGTCCTCGTGACATCGAGGTCCTCGATTTCATCGCCCGCTTCGGCGTCGTTCCCCGCAACGCGGTGGCAACCTGGGCCGGCACCGCCCGCACCGTCACCCTCACCCGCGAGCGGCGCCTGCGCAAGGAGCAGCTGATCCGCATCGAGCACCGTTACGGCTTCGTCGGACCGCTGGCCCTCGCCACCAAGCTTGGCCTCAAAGCGAGCGGCCGGCGCGAACTGCGCACCGCGCGCGTCTCCGCTGCGGCGCTCACTCACGACACCGTCGTCGCCGAGTTCGCCGCGCGCTTGGAGCAGCGCGGAGACCGCCTTCTCTCCGAGCGCCAGATCCTCGCTCTGGAGCGTGCCGCCGGTGAGCGGATCCTCTCGGCGACCCTGCCCAACGGCCGCTCCCACCGCCCCGACCTGATCCGCCTCGATCCCGGCGGCGGACCGGGTGAGGCGATCGAGGTCGAGCTCTCGACCAAGGGCGCCGCGCGCCTCGATGAGCTGCTTCGCGCCTGGCGTCGCGCCGTCCTTGACCGCCGCGTCAGCGCTGTCGCCTACCACTGTGCGCCGCGCACCCTTCCCTACGTCAGACGCGCGATCGAGCGAACCAGGACAGATGGCCTGATCGCGTTGCGCGAGCTGCCTCGATTTCCAACCACCACCCCGTGGCCTTCGTGACTGCGCTCAGTCTGCCCGCGGCGCTTGCCGCCGCAAGGTCGCTGCGCTCCCTTCCCCTGCGGTGCGGCGGCTCGCTGGCCGCGGGCCAACTCGCTCCGTAAACGAAGGCCAGCCAAGGGAGTTCTCGATGAACCAGCGACCCGCCTCCGCCAAGCAGCTCCGCTATCTGCGCAACCTCGCCGAAAGGCGCGCGGAGACCTTTGTCTACCCGCGAACGGCGGCCGAGGCCTCGGCGCAGATCAAACGCCTCAAGGGACGCCGGCGCGACAGCTACGCCGACCAGCGCCGCGAGCGAATCCAGGTCAGCCGCGAAATGGCGACGCGCGGCGACGCCGCCTCGGTTCGCGATACAGAGATCGTCGGCTACGGCTCCTCTGCTCGCTGGCGTTGAGGTGACGCTCGGGCGAGGGGGTGACCCGATCTCGCCTCATCGCCCGTCTTGTCGGTGATGATCCATGCACCGCTGCACACCAGAGCGCTCCGCGGTCCGCTCGCCCTGCGCCATCTCTCTCACTTCCTCGACCTCGTCCTCACCGCCGCGCTCTGCCTGTTCCTCGCCGCCGGCCTCGGTGCCCTGCTGGCGATCTACCTGCGGCGTCGCCGCCTTGCCTGGACCTGGGCGCTCCTTGCGCTCCTGCCGCTGGCACCCCTGGCCCTCCTGATCGCCGCCGCGGCACTGCCCGGCGGCCTGGCGGCGAGCGCCACCGCCTCCTGCCTTGGCCTCGCCCTGGGCTCGATCGGCTGGGGTTTCCGCGCCCAGCTCGACGACCGCCGCGCCGGTGGCGATCGCCAGACAGCCGCAGCTGAGCTGCGCGGCCTCCTCGACGTCACCCGCCGCCATCGCGCCGAGCGGCCTTCCCGTCTCAAGCAGTCGCTCACCACCAGTCTGCCCCTCGGCCGCACCAACCGCGGCGAGCTGGCGATGATCGCCCGGGGTGGGCCCGACTCGGGCAGCCACGTCCTCATCCCCGGGGCGACCGGCGCCGGCAAGACGACCTCGCTCGCCGCGCTGCTCGTCGACTACGTGACCCGCTCAGGCTTCGGCGCCGTCGTCCTCGAGGCGAAGACCGACGCCGTCCTGCACGACTCCGCAGAGCGCGCCGCACGCGCACGCGGCACCGAGTTTCACCTCCTCTCCCCGACGGGTCCCGGCACCTATGACCCGCTCGCCCACGGTTCGGTCGATGAGCGCTCCGAGCGCCTGATCGCGGTCGAGAGCTGGGGCTCGACCGACGCCGGCTTCTACCGCCAGGCCGCCTCGCCCTTCCTGCGTCTCGTCCTGCGCACCCTCGATAGCAGCGGCAGCAGGGTCACGCTCTCGACCGTCGCTCACTACTGCGAACCCGACGAACTGCAGAACCTGGCGGCGGAGTGCGAGGACGAAGAGACCGCGGCTGAGGTGAGCGCGACGTGCAAGGGCCTTCGCTCTGACCAGCTGCGGGCGATCACCGGCCTCGCAGCTCGCCTGCAGAACCTCGCCTCCTCGGAGTTCGCCCGCGCCTGGCTCGACCCGGCCAGGGCCGGAGCGCGGACATTCGACCTACGCGCCGCGATCGAGCGCCGCGAGGTCGTCTACTTCCGCTTCGACACCGACCGCACCGGCAACGTCGGCCGCGCCATCGCCCAGATGGTCCTGCTCGACCTCGGCGCTGCGGCAAGCGCGCTGATGGGGGAGGGGGTGGGGACATTCGTCGCGATCGACGAGTTCGGGGCGCTCGAGGCGCCCGCGCTCGAGCGCCTCTACGCCCGCGGCCGAGCCGCCGGCTTCAGCGTCGCCGTCGGCACCCAGACCCTCGCCGACCTGCGCGCCGCCGGCTCGGCGGTGCGAGAGCGCGTCGGTGCGACCGTCTCCTCGATCGTCTGCCACCGGATCGGCGAGCAGGCCGACGCCGAGTGGGTGGCCGAGTTGATCGGCGCGGTCCCCGCCTGGCAGACGACGATCAGAACGGACGGGTTCGGGCATCCGAGGCCGGAGGGCACCCGAACCCGCGGTTACCGCTTCGAGGTCAACCCCGCCGAGCTGCAGCGCCTGAATCGCGGCGAGGCCTTCGTCGCCCGGCTCGATCACAGCGGACCAACTCGGGCTCATCGCTGTCAGGTGGTGCCGCCCTGGCAGCGCCTCCCCGACTTCACCACCCACAGGTCCGAGTCACTCCCCGCGTGACTGCGCGGGGAAGCCAATAGGAGCCCCGCCAGGGGCCGGAAGGAGAAGTCCAGATGAACACAGTCACCCTGATCGGGAACCTCACCCGCGACCCCGAGATGAAGGGCAACGGCGAGACCAAGGTCTGCCGCATGCGCCTCGCCGACTCAAACGGCTCCAAGGACGGCCCCGTCTACATCGACGTCGCCGCCTTCGGTGGTCAGGCCGAGACCTGCCAGCGCTACCTGCGCAAGGGTCGTGCGGTCGCCGTCAGCGGTCGTCTCCGCTTCCGCGAGTGGGAGGCCGAGGGCGGTGGCAAGCGCTCCGCGCACTCGATCGCCGCCGACCGCGTCGATTTCCTCTCCAGCGGGCGCATAGAGTTCTCCGGGAGCGACGCGGAGCCCGAGCCGGTCCCCGAGCTCTAGGACGCATCCAAGCGAGACGGGCCGACAATCGGCCCGTCTCGCTTATGCCATACTTATGCCATGCGAACAACCCTCGACCTCGACGATCGCCTCATGGAAGCGTTGATGGCCCGCCACCGCGGCGAGACCAAGACCAAGGCGGTCGAGGCGGCGATCGCCGATCACGTCCGCCGTGGCGCGGTCGACTGGTTGCTCGAGAACGCCGGCGAGATCGAGATCGAAGACGTCTCCGCCGAGCTCCGCGCAGTCGACCGTAGGGGCTGAGTGGTTCTTGCGGATAGCTCCGTCTGGATCGACTTCGCCCGTCGCGGTGTCAGGGGCGGGGCATCCACGCTGCGCGAGCTGCTCGAGTCCGGTGAGGTCTCGACCTGTGGGCCGGTCCTCGCCGAGGTCCTCGCGGGAGCCGAGGGCGAGGTCGAGGAAAAGACGTGGGTCACCCTCTCCTCGCTGCCCTGGGTCGACCTCGACCCTGCCGGTTGGCGCCAGGTCGGAGCCAGCGCCCATCGCCTGCACCGCGCCGGCACGTCCGTTCCACTCACCGACGTTGTCATCGCGGTCATGGCAGCGCAGGCCGGCCACTCCCTCTGGAGCTTCGATGCCGACTTCGAGCGGATCGCCTCCGTCCTTGAGGGTCTCACGCTCCACGCTGCACCCGCCTGAGCCCCTCGCCGGCTGCCCGCCCCGTATTTCGTCCAAGGCGCTTGCGCGGCGCGGGGACCGCGCCTACGTTGCGCCTTCCGTTTCATCAAATGTCGGCGGCGGATTTCCGGATGAGAGAGCTTTTCGTATCGGCTGGGGGTATCGAATCCACGACAGCCTGCGTCTTGGTGGCGATGACGCGCGTTTCTTCCTGCCCTAGTGGGCCTCGCCTCCAAAGTTTCCCGACGCCCTGATGGAGGCCGCCCGCCCGCTCCCCGGCCGCCCGCCCCGCCGACCCGACTCCGCCGCGCGCGAACTCGAGCGGCTGCGCCCGCTCGGCGAGGCCTTCCTCCTACGCCGCTTCGGCGCTAGGGTCTCTCGCGCCGACGCCGAGGACGCCGTCGCCGAGGTCGTCATCCGCCTCCACCACAGGATCGAGGCCGGCCAGGCGCCGCGCAACCTGCGTGCCGCCTTCTTCGCCAGCGTCCGCAACGCCGCCATCGACCAGCTCCGGGCTCGTGCCGCTCGTCCCACGACATCGCTTGAGGCGGTTGCCGACGCCCCCGCCGAGGAGACCGCGCCGCCCGAGCGCGCCGTCGCCCGCGAGAACGCGCTCCGCCTCCAGGAGGCGCTCGGTCGCATGCGCGCCAACTATCGCGAGGCGATCGCCCTGCGCTTCGGCCTCGGCCTCACCGTCCCCGAGATCGCGGAGCGCCTGCAGATCAGCCTTCCCGCCGCCAAGAAGCTCGTCCTGCGATCGACCGAGCAGGCACGCCGGCGCCTGCAGGCCATCGAAGGGCAGGAGTTCTGCCCCGACGTCCAGGACCTCGCCCGCCGATCCCTCGCTGAGAAGGAGCTGGCCGGCATCGCCACCGAGCAGGAGCGGGGCCTGCTTCGCAGTCACCTCAGCCACTGCGGCCACTGCCGCTCCTTCCTCGCCGAGCTCCGCCACGGTCTGCACGAGCTCGGCGCCAGCGCCCTGCTCGCCGGCGCCGGCGGCTCGCAGCTCGGCCACCACCTCGGAATCCTCGACCAGCTCGGCCGCTGGCTCGGCCACGCAACCGAGACCGCCCAGGTGGCTACAACCAAGCTGCGACTGGCCGCCTTCAGGGCAAGTGGAGGCTTCGGTCCCGGTGACGCCAGCTCTGCCGGCGCGCTCACCGGCACCGCCCAGAAGGCGCTCGCGATCTGCGGTGCCGGCGCTGCGACGACCGCCACCTGCCTGGCAACCGGCGTCATCGGCCCCGGCCTCGGCGCCGGTATCGCCTCGCCCCCACCTGCACAAGGTCACAGCGCGCCCCCGCCAATCGTCAAGACCGTTTCCGAAGCGCCAACAGCCGAAGCTCCGGCGCCACCCCCTGAACCGAGCCCTGCTCCGGCTCCATCGGGCGAATCATCAACCCCCTCACAGCCGCAGCCGGGGTCGGCGCCCTCTCAGCCGCCACCGGAAGAATTCGGCTTCGAGTCGAGCTCGGCGCCCTCTGAATCGGCGGCTCGTCCCGAACCCGCTCCCGCGCCGGGGCCGAGCAGCCCACCGAGCTCGGGCGGAGGTGCTGGGGGAGGCGCCGGCGGCGAGAAGTTCGGCTTCGGCGGCTGAACCCTCCGGCAGCGGCGAGGTGAGTCCCGCTGTCGCCCGGCACTTCGATGCCCGCCAGGCTTCAGCTGTCCTGGCCCCGCTCTTTTCTATCGCCGAGGTATCTCGGGCTCCGGCATTGCGACCTTGCCGCCGGTCCACGCCGCCGCCACGATCACCCGGAGGTGACTGCTATCAAGAAACCAGGCAAAGCGAGGAAGCGCATTCGGGGCGGATGACCTCCGCGTCGCCCGCGCCATCTTCACCCTGCGCGAGACGGCGGCCTATCTAGATCTCCCCAAGTCCACCGTCCAGTGGTGGGCTCGTCCACCCGAGTCGAAGCACTCGCTGATTACATGCTTTCCCGCCCGGGGCAAGGCCGCCACCATGCCCTTTATCGGCTTTGCGGAGGCCTTCGTCCTCGCCAGCTTCAGGCGGGCGGGTTTGCCTCTTCAGAGGATTTGTCCGGCGGTGGAGGCTCTTGCCAGGGAGATCGGCGTCGAGCACGCGCTCGCCTCCAAGCGTCTCTACACCGCTGGGGCCCAGGTCCTCTTCGACTATGCGGTGGCGATGGCTGGGCCGATTCTGTCCGGTTGCCGGCCTGATGGTTGATTCCAGGCCCACAGGCGACGCAGAGCGTCGCGACCTCGCATCGGTGACTCGACGCAGGCGTTTCCGGACTTGCGGCAGGAGATTGTCCGCCGTGCATAAACGACGGTGCAGAGAGTGTCAAGTCGCGTGCATCGCGCCTTTCGGTCGACGTTGCTTCGCACCGCCGACTTCGCCACTCTGCATTGAAATCCTCGACTACACGCCTGAGCGTTCCGCGAACCACCTTGCCGACACCGCCCCGAATCAACCATCTAGAGCCGCTCCGCCCGCCCACCCGCGCGCCGGTCGGGCTCGCGCCGCGAGGTGTCCTTCTCCGCCGGCTTCGATCGAGGCGGGGTAGGCCCGCCCGTTACGCCACCCTCCCGAGGAACGAGCCTTACTTCCATCTAGCCGTGTGTTCACTGCCTCGCTACGGTGCGGTGTCACCTCGTAGGACCTGAGTTACTCACATCCTTCGCAGACGATCGCACAGGCAACAAGCCCAACATCGCCAGGGCGATCGGTTCGGCAGAGAGTTGAGAGCTTGGAGGAGAGAAGCACAACCTCGCCATCTGCGCCGTTCAGTCCTTTCCGCTCACCGCCTGCCCCCAAAGCTCCGAGCCGACCCCGCTGCGCCTGGTCTTTCATCTCGCTTCGTCCTGCTTCGCCTCTCTCCCATTTCGTGGTGCTGGTGAGAAGCCTTGAGCCAGCGCGTTCGCACCCGTATCACCGCAGGCAACGAAAGCATATCGTGAACCGGAAATCGTCTCCTAGCTCCAGATCGAGCGCTACGACAACAGCGTCTCTCGATCGTCGCGCCGTTTTTACGAGCGCGTGCGCCCTCAGCGCGCCCACTCGCGCCGATTCTTGGCTTGCATTGCTGATTTGTAGCCTACTGCTGCCGCTACCTCTTGCCGCTGAACGCATCTTCGGAGAACAGCAGAACCCGAACGCTGGATTCCTGCTCGACCACCGAGGTGTAGCCGTGACCCCAGCAACGTGACCTTTACGTCGCGCCGGATTCGCCACAAGTCTCAAAGTTCACCTCTGAAGTAGCTCTATCTTCGCCTACGCTATGGATCCTCAACGCGAAGAAGAAGAACAGACTGCACGACGACCTGCGTCCCTTGTACTCCATGCCGTTTAGGCGCACTCGCGTTTGGCCGATGCTCGATCAAGCCGAAGCGTTGCCGTAGATCCCACCACGGCGATTTCTACGTTACAGACAGCGACATAACCGCGTCCTCAATTCCATCGGCCGGACACTTCTTTTCGCTTTCGGCGGAGACGTGGTCGCCCACGGCCCTGACAACTCGAGCAAAAACGAGGTCGACAAGCTGATCGTCAAAGCAGAAGGCGGAACATATCGTCTTAGGTTCAAATACCCCTATGCCGAAGCGTTTAACACCGAAGGACCGAGCCAAGATTCAGGGACATTCCCTACAACGCGACAGCGGCCGAAGTCGAAGCGGCCCTCGATGCCGTCGGAGCACTCGGCGGTGAGGGTGGATCTGCAACGGTCACCGGCGGCCCCGGAGACGCAACCGGGAGCTCACCCTACGAAATCACCTTCGAAAACAACGCGGGCGGGGATGACGTTCACCTCTCGACCATCTACAGCCACGAAGGCCAGTTTGGAACCGAATACACGCTCACCGGCGGCCAGCACGTTGCCGAAGTCGAAAGAGTCGTGGAAGGTGGGGGCGCCGAGCGCTGCCTCACCAGCTTGGGGGATGTCTGCAAAGCGGGAGGCAATCTTCAGAGTGGAATTGACGGGACCTTTATTAAATGGACAGCCGAACTTCCTCATCTCCATGACCAGATTGCTGTCGGACCCACCGGTACCGTCTACGTCGGCGATCACAATCGCATCGAGACGTTCAACCCCGAAGGCCAGTACATCGGGCAGGTCGACACTCCAGGCCTCGGCAATGTCCAATCGGTGGCGGTAGATGAACTGAACGATGTCTACGCCATCGGCGAAAGCTCCAGTGGGGTTTTTGAGTACAACTCAATTGGAGCCTCCTTCGCACACTTCACCCTGCTGGCGAAGCCCAGCATCTGGCAGTCGATGGCGCCAACGATGTCTACATCGCTTCGGAAATCGAAGGCCATACAAATGAAGCGAGCTACGCGTTCGTCGGCTACAAAGCCGATGGCTCGCTGTTCGCCAAGCTCCAGTCCCCTCTGGTTGCCACCTTCCTTGAACGCGGCGACTACTTCAGTGTCGGTGGCATTGCCGTCGGCGAATCCGCGGTTACCTCTACGCGACCAATTACGTTTTCGCCCCCGAAGAACATGGGCGCGTCATCGGGATGTCACTGCCGGAACCCGGTCCGCCGCTCGTTAAGGAACAGGAAGTGCGGACATCGAGCCGACAACGGCTACATTGCACGCCGAGGTCAACCCTGAGGCTTTCGATACGGAATATCGCTTCGAATACATCACTGCCTCCGAATACCAGGCAGACGGCAGCGCCTTCGGGGCCGGAACGGTTGCGACGTCCTGGACAGATCTCGGCCTCGTCAGCCAGAACAACCCGGTTCAGGCCGCAGTTTCAAGCCTCTCACCGGCGACTGATTACAGATGGCGTGCAGTCGCCAAAAACAGCGAAGGATTGGTAAATGGCGCCGTGCAGGCCTTCAGGACTCTCGATCCGGTCTCAGTCAGGGAACTGACGACTCAGCTCGTCACGCCGACGGAAGTCGAACTGAAAGCCGAACTCAATCCGAACGGCTCGGCTGGGACTTACCGGGTTGAACTAGGTTTGGATACCTCTTACTCCACAGGTACCGTAAGCGAAACCTTTGGCATCGCCAACACTTTCGAAGAAATCAAAGCTCAGTTCGGCAACTTGAAGCCAAATACGACCTACCATTACCGGGTCGTTGCTGAAAACACGTACGGGACGGCCGAGACTTCAGACCAGAGTCTCACTACCGAACCATCCGCGGCGGAAGAATCAGCTGCTGAAAACTGCGGCAATCGTCTGCTGCGCGAAGAAAACTCCTCGCTCGCCCTACTGGATTGCCGCGCCTACGAGCAGGTGTCGCCGCAAGAAAAGCACGGAGCGGGGGCCCTTGGGCCCCAGGTGGCTCCGGGCGGCGAACGGATCGGCTTCGCCTCGATCGGCGCAACTTTCGCTGCCTCCGAATACACGGAGTTGTTTGGCTACTACATCGCCCAACGTACACCGAGTGGTTGGCAGACGCACGCGCCGATTACCCATCGCGGGCCCGAAGGACTGCAGCCATTCAGCTTTGGAGCCGGTTTTGGCCATGAATTTCTGGCCCCCGAACTTGATCGCTGGATATATATGCAAGCACCTGGTCTGACAGCCAGTGAAGCGCAGGAAGCCTCGACCGGCTTCCTCTCTATGGGCTTCATTGACGGATCGTTCAACTCGCCTGCCAGCCCCACGGTGAGCGTACTTGAAGGTGGAAGCCGGTACCTGCCCGAATTTTTCATTCCTAAGTTCGCCTCCGATGACCTCTCGCGGATATTCGTTCCGACCGCCACACGTATCCTTCCTGCACCCGAAGATCCGCGACCCGATGACAACATCGGCCAGGCACGTCCCAGTCGGATCTATGAAATCGTCGGAGCAGACGGTCCCTCTCCGACCATCTCTCTCGCTGTTGAGGTCCCCGGCACGCTCCCAGGGCCCGCCGCGGGCTGCATGATCGACGGCGGTGACTTATCCGACCCAATGGAAGTGAGCATGGTCTCTAGCGACGGACGGACGCTCGCATACACGGGACCGATCGCGCTCCACCCAGGCGAAGGATGTGGGCCGAACCCGATAGCTCTTTTCGCTCGCGTTAACGGTCAAAGCCCGATTCAGGTCAATCTGGCTCCCCCGTCCGAGTGTTCCTCACCGGCACCGTGCGCAACGGCCCCAGCCACTGAACCTCGCTTCATGGGCGTCTCGCCCGATGGCAAGCTGATCTGGTACTCGACGACCCAGCCACTGGTCAACGCGGATACCGATACTTCTCGCGACCTCTACGTCTCTAAGGTCGAAAACGGCCAACTCACTGAAGTGGTTCAGGCATCACACGGTGACGCGAGTGATCCTACCCCCGGCACCGGAGCCAACGTCCTTGGTACGACAGCGGTTTCAAGAGACCTCACCGCCGAGAGCTTCGTCGCCCTCGGCGTCCTGACAACCGCGCCGAACAGCTTCGGTGAAACGGCGCAGGCTGGAGCCGACAACCTCTACGTCTACGACGTCAACAGCGAAGAAATCAAATTTGTGGCCAAGCTTTGCTCCGGGCCGGAAAAGTCAGGGCCGGAAAAATCTGGCTTCGTGATCGACTCCAAATGTCCGGGCACACTCAACAGCCTGCAGGACGAGGCGGCAGGAACCAATGACGTCGGGCTCTGGCAGGACGGCGGCTCCCCCCGGCGGCGCAGATGAGCCGCTCGGGCCGTTATCTGCTCTTCTTGAGCTTCGGACGCCTCACCCCAGACGATAAGGACAACGTTCAGGATCTCTACCGCTACGACATGCAAACCGGCGAACTTATTCGCATCTCATTCGGGCGAAACGGCAACGACGGAAACGGGAACGACGATCAGTTCCCGGTCAAGCTGAGCAATCCGACGAATGGCTCTCCATCGGAATTCGCCGAAGACGGGTCTCGCGAGATTTCGGCGAACGGCAATGTCGTCGTCTTCGAAACAGCCGCCCCCCTAGTGTCGCGAGACAACGACACGGGCACGAATCCCAAATGTGAACAGCACTTCACGGGTTGCGACGTCTACGAGTGGGAGGCACAGGGGGAAGGAACGTGTTCTGAAGCCGGCGGCTGTATCAGGCTCATCTCCTCCGGCGTGGCGGTACAGGGCACCGGTGGGGGACTTATCGACGAATCCGGCCGAAATATTTCCTTCCAGAGCAGTCAGAATCTCGGCGTGTTCGACACTGACGGGTCACCCGATGTCTTCGATGCACGGGTTGAAGGCGGCTTTCATCGCCCGGCGACGCAACCCGAATGCGAAAGTGCGGACCAGTGCCACGGTGCTGTACCGGCCGAAAGCGCAGCACCGAGCTTTACCACCGAAACATTCGCCAGCCCTGGGAATGCTGTGGAACATAGACATTGCGCCAAGGGCAAGGTGCGGATCAAAAAGCACGGGCAGGTTCGCTGCGTGGCCCGCCACCACCACAAGAGGAAAGGCAAAAGGCGCCTGCACAGAAACGGTGCTGCGACTGGGGGCGGGAAATGAAGGTTCGAACTATGAAGGCGGGTGGTGTATTCGATCTGGCCGCAGGGCGGGGAGGCCTGCCTAGGACGACGCGCATTCTTCGCTTTGGGCTGCCCCTGGCGGTAGCGCTGATGTTGACGCTAGGAGCGTCGAGCGCTGAGGCAGCGGCTCCGATCGCCAATACAGGACCAGCAACGGAAGTCCACTACGACAGGGCCGCCCTGCACGGAGCCGTAAACCCTAACGGGATCGAACTCGACGAATGTCTCTTTGAATACGGCGAAACCCTAAGCTATGGACAGACCGTTCCCTGCAAAGAGAACCCCGCGGAAATTGGATCAGGGACCAGTGGCGTTCCCGTCGAAGCCGAAGCAACAGGCCTAGCGGCGAGCACCACCTACCATTATCGGCTGACGGCGACGAGCGCTGCTGGGACGGCACATGGCGAAGATAAAACTCTCGCCACCCACGAAGGCCCGGTTCTGCAGCTTTCGCTGGTTCCGTTTTCGGATTATGTAGTGCCGGGTGGCAACTTGGCCCACTACACCGTCTTCGTCAAGAACGTTGGGGACGAATCAACCAGCGCCACCGAACCGATCACCGTGGAAAACGTTCCGCCCACGGGAACCATCAGCTACGGGGTCGCCTTCTTTAATTCGCAAGTCGTTTCTGGCGGCTACATAAATCTCGCGCCTTTCGAAATGTGCATGAGCTTCACGACATGTACCTATCCGGAAGGCCCGTTTAAGGGTTTCCTGCCTTCGAGGCTGTCGGTTGGCGAGCGACTGGTTGCGTCATTCCGGGTGGAAGTGCCTCAAAACGTGGAAGGCCCGTTGCAAGACACCGTTCGCGTCAGCGGCGGCGGCGTTGCTCCGCAGGAAGTAAGCGGCGCCAACGTTGCGACGGCTAAACCTCCGTTCGGCAAATTCGGCTTCAAGAGTTCCCTGACGAATACTTCGAAGAGGGCCTACACACAAGCTGGCGGCCATCCGTATGAGTTCACGACCGAGTTTCGGTTCACTACGTATACTCCGTCGAAGCAATTCTCGCCCTCTTTCGACTCTTGGTACCTTTCCGGAGCGCCGCCAAGTCGCGAGCCTCGGGAAGTCCGCACGGAATTGCCACCCGGTCTGATCGTCAACCCGGAAGCCGTCCCCCATTGCAAGCTCGCGGAATACTTTGTTGATGAGTGCCCACCCTCAACCATGGTCGGCACGGCGGGTCTCTTCGAATCATCAGCTGCCTTCATGAAATTTCAGCCGGTCTTCAACCTTGAACCCGGCCCCAACTCACCCGGTGAACTTGGCATCGAGGTCAACGGCGCGCCGTTCATCCATATCACTTCGGGCGTCCGCAGTGATGGGGATTACGGTGTAACTGCGACGAGTTTCGCCGTCCAGCAAGATGTCAATCACGTTGCCGTCACCCTGTGGGGCGTTCCGGCAGACCCCTCACACGATGGTCTGCGTGGTTTGCACGGTGGGCCGGAATGCAGTGACTCGAGCCTGGGTACGTGGGCTCCGTATTTCATGAATGCTGAAGAAATCGAACGATCCTGTGAAGCCGGACTGGAAATCGGGCCTGTTCCTGCCGAAGTCCCGCCGACCCCATTCCTGACGATGCCAACGGAATGCTCGGGCAACTCCCTCGCCATCGTGGGCAGCTACAACTCGTTCCAGGTTCCCAGCGTCTTCGCGAGCGAACACGTTGATCTGCCGGCCGTGGACGGCTGTAATGCGCTCCAATTCCAGCCTACGATTGAAGCCCGTCCCACGACGGTCCTGGCCGACGCGCCCGCGGGCATGTTCTTCGCCATCCATCTCCCGCAGAACGAAGACCCTGAAGGAGTGGCGACGCCGGAGCTCAGGGAATCGGTGGTCACTCTGCCGCAAGGCGTGACCATTAACCCCTCGTCGGCCACCGGTCTTCTTGGATGCCAGGAATCGCAGGTGGGACTCCATGATCTCGCGCCTTCCCAGTGTCCCAGCGCCTCGAAGATCGGGCGGGTCGAAGTTCATACTCCGCTGCTGAATAGCCCGCTCAAGGGATGGATCTACCTGGCAACTCCCCATGCGAACCCTGCAAATGCACTGCTCGGCGCCTACATCGTTCTCGAAGGCCACGGCATTAAGGTCACCTTGCCCGGCAGCTTCTTGACCGACGGGCAAACGGGTCGCATCACCGCGAGGTTCGTCGAAAACCCGCAACTCCCGTTCGAAGACCTAAATCTTTATTTCTTCGAAGGCCCACGGGGCACGCTACGAACGCCCGCCGTCTGTGGCACCTATCAGACCTCGTCGGTGATCACGCCGTTTTCGGCGCCGGAATCGGGTACGCCGGCCGAACCGAGCACGAGCTTCGAAACAACTGCCGCCGAGAACGGTGGTGAATGTCCAAGCAGCGCTGCCACGGAGCCACACGCACCGGTATTGCGTGCTGGAACCGAAAACGTCCAGGCTGGTGCCTACTCCCCGCTCGCCCTGCGCCTCGTGCGCCAAGACGGCACACAGGAACTGACCAGCGTAGACACTACGCTCCCCGCTGGGTTGGTCGGCAGGCTGGCCGGCATCCCCTACTGCCCCGACGCCGCGATCGCGGCGGCCGCGGGCAAGACGGGGAACGAAGAGAAAGCCAGCCCCTCTTGTCCGCTGGACTCCGAAGTCGGCACCGTCCGAGTGGGCGTCGGCGCCGGCCCGACCCCCTACTACACCCAGGGCCGCGTCTACCTCGCCGGCCCCTACAAAGGCGCGCCGGTTTCGCTGGCGATCGTTACTCCCGCCGTTGCAGGACCATTCGACCTCGGCACCGTCGTCGTCCGCGCCGCCGTCCACGTCGATCCGACCACCGCTCAGATCCGTGCTGTCAGCGACCCGATTCCGGCGATCCTGCAGGGGATCCCGCTTGATGTTCGCTCAATCACCCTCAAGGCGAGCAGGCCGAACTTCACACTTAACCCAACCAGCTGTGAAGAAATGTCATTCACCGGCTCTGCGCTCTCGGTGCTGGGCGTCGCCGCCCCGCTCTCCCAACGCTTCCAGGTTGGCAACTGCCCGGCGCTCGCCTTCAAACCCAAGCTTGCCCTGCGCCTGAAGGGCGGCACCAAGCGCCGCGGACACCCCGCCATCACCGCGGTCCTCAAAATGCCTTCAGGCGGCGCCAACATCGCCACGACGCAGGTCGCATTGCCGAGGACCGAGCAGCTCGACAGCGCTCACATCAACGCCCCCTGCACCCGCGTCCAGTTCGCCGCGAGTGCCTGTCCCCCCAGTTCGGTTCTGGGTCATGCGCAGGCCCGGACTCCGCTTCTCGACCAACCTCTGGAAGGGCCGGTCTACTTGATGACGGGCTTTGGCACAAGCTCCCAGATCTGGTCGTCGACCTCAATGGCCAGCTCCACATTGTCCTCAACGGTCGCATCGATCAGCTCCACGGCGGCCTTCGTACCACCTTCGAAGCAGTGCCCGACGCCCCTGTCTCCAGGTTTGTCCTGGCGTTGAAAGGTGGCGCTAAGGGCCTGATTCAAAACTCCCTCGATCTCTGCAAATTCCCCCAGCGGGCAACGGCCACCTTCATCGGACACAACGCCAAGAGCGTCGAAATTGTGCCGCCGCTCAAGGCTTCCTGTCGCAAGAATCACGCGAAGCACAATCGCCGATCGCATCCGGTCGCAGGGCGAGGGGGGTGAGCCAGCGCTTCAGAGTTCCAACCGAGTAGTTGGAACGTTTCTCACCTGATGGATACCTCGCCACCGAGGCGACACGTGGAAGGGGCGTGGTGGATCGCAGGTCACGGGAATCTGTCGAGTCCGAGAGTTCCGGCCCTCCCCACCGCCTGCCGCGTGGCGCACATGGGATTCCACCGAGTCGAAGCACTCGCTGATTACATGCTTTCCCGCCCGGGGCAAGGCCGCGACCATGCCCTTTATCGGCTTTGCGGAGGCCTTCGTCCTCGCCAGCTTCAGGCGGGCGGGTTTGCCTCTTCAGAGGATTTGTCCGGCGGTGGAGGCTCTTGCCAGGGAGATCGGCGTCGAGCACGCGCTCGCCTCCAAGCGTCTCTACACCGCTGGGGCCGAGGTCCTCTTCGACTATGCGGTGGCGATGGCTGGGCCGATTCTGTCCGGTTGCCGGCCTACGGGAACGCCGAGGTTGTCGTTGATCCAATAGTGGCCTTCGGCCTCCCCTTGGTCACTCACGGCGGGGCGCGAGTCGAGGATCTCGTTGATCGTTTCCAGGCCGGCGACTCCGTTCACGATATTGCCGAGGACTTCAGCGTCCCGACCAACCAGGTAGAGGACGTGATTCGAGTTGCAACCCGGACGGCGGCCTGAGCGCCGCGACGATCGGCCCGCGTCCGATATTCCGGTGCGCTGGCCTCAAGGCGGGAGCAATCCGAGCCGGAGATTTTCGTAGTTCGCAGCCTCGGCAAGAGCATCGTCGCGGGCCTGCGCGCCGCCGGTCTGACCGTTCACTCGATGGCCGACGTCTACCAGGAGCGGCCCGGCCAGCTCTTGGCCGGCTAAGTCTGGCTCCGCGGCGCCGGCAAGAACGACTGGATCGTTCTCACCCAGGATGATGCAATCCGCCGCCGTCCGGCTGAGCGCGATGCTCTCACCGATGCCGCCGTTCGCGTCTTCTGCCTCACCAACAGAAGCTTGCGGGCGGCCGAGCAGACCGAGCGCTTCGTCTCCAACCGCCAACGCATTCTGCAACGCGCGGCGCAAGCCGGCGGGGCCCTACGTCTACGGCGTTTACGAGAGGCACCTGAGGCGTCTTCGGCCTCCGAGCTGATCCGGCAGGTTCCCGACCGGGGCTTTGCCCGGGTATCGAACCCACCTCGATCTCCGTCTCCCCATCGAAGCGGAACGATGGGAAGAAGAAACCAAAACGACGTCTTCCTCATCGGCGACGAGCTGCTCGCCGCTGAGACGACCGCCCTGCGGACCCCCGATCCCGCCGCCCCGGTTGATGACCAGGCGCCCGAGGGCTCACCGCCCTCGGGCCTCGGTCATCGTCCTCCCGCGGCCGGGGCGGCGCCGGGATTGCGCCGGCTCGCCGTCCTCGGCCTCGCCGCCGCGGCCGCCGCCGCGCTCGGCGTGCTGGAGCTCGCCTCCGGCTCCGGCAGGCAACCGCAGAGCACCGAGACGTCGCCGCGCTCGGCCCCGGTCACGGGACCGGCACCGCGCGCCGCGAGCTCGCTTTTCCCAGCGGACTCGCCTTCGACCCGTCCCCGCCACTCCGAGCCGAGCCCCGGTTTCCTGGCCGCGGCACGGCGCCGGCCCCAGATCGCAAAACCCGAGCCCGAGCGCGAACCCACCCCAGCACAGGCGCCACAACGCTCGCCCCTGCCGATCTCGGCCTCGGCATCGACGCCGGAAGTTCCGGCGTCAGCTCCACCGCCCCCAACCCCGCCGCCGGCCCCGGCCGGCGGCGGTGGGCGCGGTGCCGAGTTCAGCTTCGAGCGCTGATCTCTGCTCCCCGCCACTATCGATCGCGGGGCTGGTCATCGCGTCTCGCCAGCAGGCCAGAGTTCGTGCCGCTGCCAAGCACCGGGTGCCCCCCTTGAACCGCCGCCATCATCAATATACCCGGGTATACTTTGACCCATGGCGAAAGTCATGGTCTCAATGCCCGACCAGCTTCTACACCGTGTTGACGCGGAGGCAAAGCGTGCCGGTACCAGCCGCAGCGCCGTGATGCGTGGCTACGCCGAGGCCGCCCTGCGCCCGCGTCGCGACCGGCGGGCCGCCGCGATCAGAGCTCTGCTCAAGCACGGTGCTCCGCACGGAGGGCGCTCCGCCGAGCAGGTCAAGATCACCCGCCCCCGGCCTTGACCACGCTGCTTCTCGACGCAAGCGTCTTGCTAACCGCCTTCGATCACGAAGACTCCAACCAGGAGGCATCGGCGGCGCTGCTGATCCAACCCGATCTCGTTCTCAGCACGATCGATCTGATCCGATATGAGGTCGCAAACGTCGCGATCCGCGCCTGGCGCTCGCCCGAATCGCTCAGGCCCCTGCTGGACGCCGTCGATCAGATTCACCGCGACGGTGGAGTCCTCAACTCGACCTATGGACTCCTCACTCGCGCCGCCGAGCTGGCCGGCCTTCACGCGATCTCCGTATATGACGCCTCCTACCTCGCCGCCGCCGAAGCTGAGGGCAGCGCCCTCGTCAGCTGTGACCAGCGAGACCTCGTCTCCAAGGGCCTGGCAGTTCTCCCGGCCGAAGCCTCCGCCTAGTCGCCCCCTCAAACAGCTCGGCGCCTGAACCCGCTTTTCTTCGGCGCGGGGCTTCGGGCGCTGAGCGCTCCTCAGGCCGGCTGCGCCGCGACGATCCTGGACGGGTATCGCCAAGCGCTCTCGCCGCGTCTTGGGGGTATGACAAGCGCTGCAGAGGTGGCTTCACACCGCATTCAACATGGCTGGCAGAGCCTCCGCCGCGCCCGCCACTCGGCCCGCGCTCCCGCGCTACCTTGCCTGCGCCGTCCTCCTCGTCTTCCTCGCGCTCGGCGTCCGCGCCGCCTTCTTCGCCGCCCCTGCGAGCACCGCGCCGCGAGCCGGCGACCGACCCATACGACGCCCCGAGCCAGGACTTCGCCCTCCAGTTCGCCCGCGCCTACCTCAGCTACGACGCCGCCCACCCAGGCGCCCGCGCCCGCGCCCTCGCTCCATATATAGGGGGAGGCCAGCTCGCCGCCGCCGCCGGCTTCACCCCCGTCCGGGGCCGCCAGCTCGTGCGCTGGGTCGATGTCGCCTCCGACCAGCCCGCCCTCGCTGGCGGCCGGGTGATCACCGTCGCCGCCTCGGTCTCCACCCAGCGCCTGCCGCTCTACCTCGCCGTCAGCGTCGAACACCCCCGCGGCCAGCCGCTGCGCATGCTCGGCTACCCCTCGCTCGTCGGCGCCCCCTCGATCGCCCCGCCTGCCGCCGCGCCGGCGCGCGAACCGGTTTCCGACCCGGCTCTCGTCCAGGTCGTCGATCGCGTCCTGCGCAACTACCTCGCCGGCTCGACACCCGACCTCGAAGCCGACCTCGGCCCCGACGCCCAGGTCACCCTGCCCACAACTCGTCTACGCCTTGACGAAGTCCAGCAGCTGCTCTGGCTCGGCGCGCCCGGCTCGGGCGCCGTCCTCGCCACCCTCACCGCAACCGCCTCCGACGGCGCCACCTTCACCCTCACCTACGAACTCGGCATCGAGCGCCGCGAGCGCCCCTACGTCGACTTCATCGAGGTCGTCCCCACCCAAAGCTGACAACTCCCGACTGGAGGTCCCATGCCCCGCAGAATCGCCCTAACTCTCCTCCTTGGCACTCTCCTCCTCGCCGCCACCAGCCTCGCCCCCCTCGACGAGGTCCCCTACGGCGCCGCGACGTTCGGCCGAGGCCGCGGTCACCAAGTCGCTCTCCGGCGGCGGTGGGGGAGGCGGCAACGTCTCCGGCGCCGGCAACCGCCTCGGCACCCTGCTCAGCGGCTGGGCGGTCCCGGTCCTCATCGTCCTCGCCGGCTGCCTGCTGATCGGCGCCCTCGCCTCGCGCAACATCGGCACCAGCGTCGGCATCGTCGTCGTCACCCTGCTCGGCCTGATCTTCCTCCTCGCTCCGCAGACCGTCGAGACCTTCGCCAAGGGCATCGCCTCGACGGTGTTTTGAAATAGGGGTCGGGCTGCAGGCGCATCTCGTCGTTCTCCTCGCTCGCGTCCAGAAGCACACCACCGCTCAAGTGTCTTGGGGAGGGTGGCCGCACCCACGTCCCTCCCCTAGCTCGCCTGTTCAGGGTCGGCGGTAGACATCGGCGCGGTGGGCAACCGCCAGCACTCGAATCACCCGCTCCTTCTCGGCGACCTCATAGATCACCCGATAGGGACCGCGCCGGGCCGCCCACTGACCCTCGAGCTCCAGTCGCAGGGGCTTGCCCATGCGCCTCGGGTTGGATGCGAGCCTCGGCAGCATCTCGGCCACCGCTGTCGCGTAGCGCTCGGGCAACTCCTCGAGCTGGCGCTTCGCCCGAGGCATCACCCGTACTTGCCAGCGCTCCTCACTCACGCCGTCGCGTCGCGACGGCGCTTCAGTTGCGCTTCTAACTCCTCAAGGGTGACACCCTGCTCGCCGTCCTCGAATTCCGCTTTGCTCTCACGGATCTGCTCCATCAAGACGGGGTCCGAGAGGACCGCCAGCGTCTCTTCGAGGCTCTCCAGGTCATCGGGGCTGACCAGCACCGCCGCCGGCCGACCCTTGCGCGTCACCACGACCCGCTCGTGCTCGCCCTCCACCCGGTCGGCCAGCTCAGAGAGATGGGCCTTTACGTATGAGAGCGGCAGCGTTTCCGGCATGACCTGAATTGTAGTCATCTACGACCAAGAGAGCTACGCCCGCCTCGGCGCCCTGCTCAGCGACTGGGCGGTCCCGGTCCTCATCGTCCTCGCCGGCTGCCTGCTGATCGGCGCCCTCGCCTCGCGCAAGATCGGCACCAGCGTCGGCATCGTCGTCGTCACCCTGCTCGGCCTGATCTTCCTCCTCGCTCCGCAGGCCGTCGAGACCGTCGCCAAGGGCATCGCCTCAACTGTCTTCTGACCGCAGGAGAAGCCTCAAGCGGCGAGACGGTCCCTGCGCCTAACCCGGCAGAAGTTCCTGAAGGTCGATCTGGCCCTTGAAGTAACTCGAGTGGGTCTGCTTGATCGTCTTCAGCGAGTCAGCGCTCAGCAGCACGATGTCCCGCTGCTCGCTCAGGCCGTGCTCCTGCTCGGCGTCGGCGTAGGCAGCTTGGGCCGCTTCGTAGTCCGTGCCAAAGCTGCCGATCTTGGTCTCGCCCGCGGCGGGATCAAAGATGACCAGAAAGTGCTTGATCTCCTCAGGGCTCATCATCGCTGCTTCGTAAGGTGGCGATTCGCTCCTGCAAGCTGATGACGCGTGCCAGCAAGGCATCGTCGACGGGTCTACCTTGGTCGGCATCGGCGAGAAACTCCCCCAGCACGATGTAGAAGTCGCGCAACTGCCTCGGGTCGCTTCCGAACTTTAGGCCGGGCGCCAAGCGGAGGGCGTCCATCTCCACCGCGTTTGCCCATACGTCCTGTAGTTCGGTCCGCAACTGAACCTCGATCAGGCGACCGCGATTGCGGTTGATCAGATGCAGGGCCCGATAGCCGTCCGTCCTAGGCTCTGCAACGTAGTCGCGGGTTTTTGTGATCGTCCAGTTCCTGCGCAGTCGGGTGGCGACTCGGTAGGCGGCATCCTGGCTCGGCAAGACCGCCCTGACTCCCCGATGTCGGCCATCCGCGAGAGCTTCATCGTCGGCTCGCGCAGCAGCTTGCCGGCAAGGGTTGGGAATTTCTTCAGTCGTTGGGCGACCACCGGCTTGCCCTCGTCCTCGACGTAGTAGCGGAGATTGGAGGCCACGCGCGAGAGCGCTTGGCATGCTCGCGACGCCACCATTCGATCACCTCGATCGCTTCACGTACGAGCGCCGCTTCGCCGGGCAACGACTCTTTGCCGTCGATCGCCCTTTGCATCCGTTTTGCCAGCACTTGACCTGCTCTGTCGACTCGGCTTCTGCTCGGAGGCATCTAGGCAAAGCTAGCGGGCCCCCGGACCCCACTGGGCCTCGCGTGTATCGGTTCCCCGATCTGGTCCGTCTAGCCAGTGTGTCCGAAGCCAACAGCCCCAAGGTAGTCCGCTCCTACCGCCTCGTCTTCCGCCGCCGCTGGCGCATCTTCCGCATCCAGGGCTGGCGCATCCCCCTGCCCGGCGGTATCGAGCTGCGCCTGCTCGCCTACTGGCTCGCCTCCCTGGCGCTGATCGCCCTGCTCGGCCGCCTGCCGCTGCTCGGCACGCTGATCTCCGCCGCGCCCGCATCGCTTCGCCTCCTCGCCCTGCCGATCGCCGCCGCCTGGCTGCTCTCGCGCTGGGAGATCGACGGCCGCCCTCCGCACCGCGCCCTCCTTGGCCTGCTCGGCTTGGCTGGCTGCGTCCGCGCACCGCTTGCCGCCCTCCGTCGCGTCCCGCCGCCGGGAACCGAGCTCGCCCCCTTGGCGAGCTTGTCCTCGCCCCCGACCTCGCCTCCCCGCGCTACCCGCGCGGCCGCCTCCGCGGGCCCGTTCGCCTCCTCCTGCGCTACCCCGTCTCCGTCGCGCTTGGAGCAGGTGCCGCGCCGCGGCTGGATCACAGCCGCGCCAGCGCGCCGCTGCGGCCCGCCTCTGGCGCCTGCGTGCCATCTCTCACGACCCCCTCCATAACGGCAAGACGATCGAGGTTCCGCCCGGGCGCACCGTCGTCTTCGAGGGCGAGCCCGATTGAGGCAGCCCCACTACTTCTTCTGGGCCAACCTGGTCCTCCGCACCCCCAGCGACGCCTGGGCGGTCTTCCAGCTCGAGGGCCACAGCTATCCCGGTCTCTCTGAGTCGCGCAAGGTCGAGGTGGGGGAGAGGTTGGAGGCACTCGCCTACACCCTCGAGGCCGACTTCCAGATCCTCCGCGTCGCCCGCGCCTTTAACGCCGAGGCCTATGCGCGTCGCGCCCTCTCCACCCTCGACCCTCGCCACGCCCACCGCGAGCGCTTTGAAGCACACATCGCCGAGCACCGCGCCGAGTTCGAGCGCCGCGGCGCCCTGCGCCCGGAGATCTATCTCGCCGTCCGCCTGGGTCCTGCCACCGCGCCGGTCCCTTCGGCGGCCTGCTCGACGGCGCCGCCGCGGCCTGGCGTTCCTTCGCCGCGATGCTCGGCGTCGAGGAGCCGCGCGGCATCGGCGCCGGCTCAGCTCGCCGCGCTGCGCCAGGCCGAGGAGGCCGCCTTCGAGCGCGTCCTCAGCTACCTCGAGTGCCGCCGCGTCGGCCCGCGAGCGCCTCGCGGCGCTGATCCGCCGCGCCTACACCCGCGGTCTCGGTGAGCCGTAGGTCTGACGAGGGCTTTGAGCCCCAGGCGCTCACCTTTCTCGACCCCGAGGGCGAGCAGGCGCTTCGAGCCCTATGGCTATGACCTCCTGCGCCTGCACGAGAGCCGGGTCACCGTCGCCCGCCGCTCGCTGATCGTCGACTCCGAGCGGGGCCGCGCCCACCAGGCCCAGCTGGTGCTCGGCGCGATGCCCGAGGAGGCGGCCGTTCCCGGCCCCGCCGCGGAGCTGATGTTCGCTCCGCTGGAGCTCGGCTTCGGCGTCGATGCGACCCTCTCGGTCGAGTTCCTCGCCAACCGCGAGGCGCGCCGCCTGCTCGCCAAGCGCAAGCTCGACGCCGACCAGATCGCCCGCGAGGAGGCCTCGGCCGATCACGGCCCTTCCTTTGAGGCCGCCGAGCGCCCCCACCTCGCCCGCGAGCTGGAGGCGGTGCTCGGCGGCGGCGACCGGCCGCCGCTCCTGCGCTCGGCGCTGCTGCTCTCGGTCGCCGGCGCGCGACGACACAGAGCTGGAGGAACGCGTCCAGCGCCTGCGCGAGTCCTACGGCCGCGTCCAGCTGCACCGCCCCGGTGGCGAGCAGCACCGCCTCTTCCTCGCCTCGCTGCCGGCCGCCGTCTTCCCTCTGCCCGAGTACAAGGAGCACCTGCTCCCCGACCAGCTCGGCGCGATGGTCCCCCACGCCGTCTCCCAGGTCGGCTCGCAGATCGGCCCCTACATCGGCCACACCCTGACCGGCTCGCGCTCGCCGGTCCTCTTCGACCTCGCCGAGGCCTGCCAGCGCAACCGCCCGCCGACCTGCCTTCTGGTCGGCAGCCTCGGCTCGGGCAAGACCGTCTGCCTCGAGCTGTTGGCCTGGCAGGCTTTCCTGCAGGGCTCGGGGCCGATCGTCGACATCGACCCCAAGGGTGATCACCACCTCGAGCGCCTGCCGGGGGTCGCCGAGCGGCTGGAGACGATTGAGCTCTCCGGCGAGGAGCGCTACCGCGGCCTGCTCGATCCGATGCGGATCGGCGCCCCCGAGACCCGCGAGGACCTCACCTACAACTTCCTCGTCTCGATCCTGCCGGCCCCGGTCAGGCCCGAGTGGCAGACCCAGCTGCGCCTCGCCGTCAGCGAGGCGGCCGCCGCGGGGGCGAGCAGCTGCGCCGAGATCCTCGCGCCGGCTTGCCGCCGCCGAGCAACGACGAGGCGGTGAGGTCGGCCGCGCGATCGAGGTCCACGGCCGCTCCGGTCTCGCCAAGCTCGGCCTCGGCGCAGCGGGGCCGAGCTGCCCGCTGTCGGCGACGCCCAGGTCGTCTCGCTGCGGATCCGCAATCTCAGCCTGCCGCTCGCCGGCACCGCCCGCTCCGAGCTGGCCGAGGAGGAGCGCACCAGCCTCGCCGTCCTGCGCCTGCTCGCCGCCTACGCGCTGCGGCTCTGCGCCTCTGACCCCAAGCGCCACTCGGTGCTGGCGATGGACGAGGCCTGGGCGCTGACCTCAGACGCCCAGGGCCGCGCCCTCCTGGAGCGGATCAGCCGCCTCGGCCGCTCCCAGAACATCACCCCGATCCTCGCCACCCAGATGCTCGGCGACGCCGCCGAGCTCGAGCCTCTGGTCGGCGCCCTCTTCGCCTTCGGCGTCGAGACCGAGACCGAGGCCCGCCGGGCGCTGGCAGCTCTTGCGCCTTGACCCCGACGACGAGACGGCGACCCAGCGCCTGCTCGGCTACCGCGAGGGGCGCTGCTACCTGCGCGACTTCGACGGCCAGGTGGGCGCCGATCCAGATCGACCCGCCGCCCTGGCTGCTCGGCGCGCTCAGCACCACGCCGGCGCGGCAGGAGGCGTCCGATGGTGAGGGGGCCTGATCGGCTTCTCGCGCTCGCGCTGGCATGCGCCGTCTGCGCTCTGCGCTGCTTCGCGCCGCCGGCCGCCCTTGCCGCCCCGCGCCATAGCGGCGGCCAGGCCGCTCCCGCCAAGCAGCGCCAAATCACCCAAAGCGGGGCCCTCAGAACTCCGAACCGCCCCCGCAGCTCACCAACCCCGCAGAAGTCTCCACCTCCAACCTCGCCAAGGACCTCGGCGCCTCCGGTCAGGTCGACCCGGTCGCCGGCCTCGGCATCCGCAACCCGGTCTGCGACCAGCTGGACCAGATCCGCAGCCGCACCACCCGCCTCAGCTGCGAAGCCAACGGCAGCCCGGAGTCTGACTACCCGACCTCCAACTACGGCTTCGACACCTTCATCTCACCGGGATCACGCACCCGATCGGCGACTTCACCGCGGCCTTCGACTCGATCCTCAACGGGATCTGGCTGGGGCTGATCTTCGTCCTCAAGCTGATCCTCGAGCTGCTCGGCATCGCCTTCGGCCTCAACCCCTTCGCCGAAGGCCCGACGATGAGCCGGATCTCGCGCCGCGGTCGCCCGCCTCTACAACGAGATCACCGACCCCTGGCTCTCGACCCTGATCGTCTGCGGCGGGATCTGGTTCGCCTACCGGGGCTCCTGATCCGTCGCGACCTCGCCGGCGGGGTGGGGGGGACGCTGGCGGCGATCGCGATGTTCGTGCTCGGCCTCTGGATCGTCCACCAGCCGCGCGAATCGGTCGGTCGGCTCGCCACCTCTCCGACGAAGTCGCGCTCGGCACGATCAGCGCCCCGCAATCGGGCTCGATCAGCCGACCGGTCGGCAGCTACGCCGAAGCGATGTCCGCGACCTGGTCGCGACTGGTCGAGGTTCCCTTTGCCGGCCTCGACTTCTCCGACGTCAGCTGGGCGCTCGGAGCCGCCGCCGCCCGAAGCGGTCAAACGCGCCGATGCAATCTTCTGCGACGACATCGGCGCCCTCACTACCCTCTCGATCTTCGCCCACCTCGGCAGCTCCCAGGCCCAGGAACAGTGCGCCCGCTTTGCCCGCAAGCGCTACGGCCGACCCGCGCCGGGTGATCGACCTCTACCTGCGCTCCTCACCGGGCAGCGACGCCCGCGAAGCGCTCTGGAACTACTTCGACAACAACGAACGAATACAAGGCGAAGGTCGCCGCCCAGGGCGGCGACGGGGCCCTCACCCGACTCTCGATGCTGGCCCTCTTCGCGCTCGGCCTGCTCGGCGCGATCCTGCTGCTCGCCTGGCTCGCGATCCGCCTCTTCACCCAGGCTGCGATCGCCTTCGTCCTCCTCCTCGCCGCGCCCTCTCGCCCTCTTCTTCCCGCTGCTCGGCGACTCGGGCCGCCGCGCCTTCAAGGCCTGGGGCCTGACCCTGCTCGGCGCGATCGCTCGCCAAGGTGATCTACGCCGCCTTCCTCTCGATCGTCCTGCTCGGCATCTCGATCCTCGGTCGCGTCGAGGGCTCCGGCGGCAGCGCCACCGGCTTCCTGCTCTCCTGCGCCTTCTGCTGGGCGGTGTTCCTCAAGCGCGCCGAGCTGATCGGGCTGATCTCGGTCGGAGAGCACGAGCATCGCAGCCATCTTGGCATCGGCGGCCTCGCCGCCCTCGGCGCGCTCAGAGGGGTCTCACGCACCGCCGGCCACAGCACCCGCGGCTTCGCGAATCGTGGCGATTGCCTGGCGCCGCGAGCGCGCGGCTCTCGGCGCCGAGGCAACGCGTGCGACCGCGCGGGGCTCGCTTGAGGACGGGCGCTCGCGCCCTCGCCGAGCACCGCTACCGCGAGGCTCGTGAGACCGTCGCCGCCCACGAGGCCGCCCACCTGGCTCCTGCGAGGGCGCCACCAAGCCGCCCGGGGCGTCTGCCCGGTCGCTCAGCGACAGCCCGCACTTCAAGCGCGAAGGGCGCGGGACGGCGACGCCAGAAGCAGCAGCGCCGCCCGGCGACGAGCGCTACCGTGCCGCCAGAGCTCTGCTCGCCCGGCGCCGAGCGCAACCAGCAGCGCCTTGGCCAGCGCTGGAGCCGCCGCGACCTCGCCCGCTTTGCCGCCGAGGACCGCGAGCTGCTCCAAACGCTCCCGCGATCCCGCCGATCACGCTCACCGCGCCGGCTACGCCGCGCGCAGTTCGAGCAGCTGCGCGGTCCCCGAGCGCGAGCGCGCCGAGGCCGAGATCGAGAAGGCACGCCGCCGCGACCTCAGGCGCCTTGAGCTCGCCTCCCAGCCGCCCGGGCGGATCGCCGGCTCGCGGCCGCCTCGCCGCCGAGCGCATGCGCCAGGGCGTCGAGGGCGCCGGCGCCGAACGGCGCCAGCAGCTTCGCGCCCTGCGCCGCGAACGCCGCCTCGATCAGCTCCCCTCTCGCCGCAACCTCAGCCGCGGGGCCTAGGTGCCGGCCACCGCGCAGCGCTGGCGCCTGGCGCTGTTTTGCGCCTGCGTCTTCGGCGCTGGTGCTTGCTGCCCTCCTGTTCTCCCGACGGCAAAGGCGACCGCGCCTCGGCTCAGCCGCGGTCCAACCGCGTGCCAACAGCGCGATGCCTGGCCACCCGGCCCTCTACCGTCGGACTGCGCCGGCGGGCGAAGCGCTTCCTCGCCGCCTTCTTTCGCTATGAGGTCGGCGAGCCCGATAACCGCGGTCCGCCGAGCGCTCCGCCAGACAGCCACCGCCGAGCTTCGCCGCGACGCTGCTGAGACAGCCGCCGCCAGCCGCCGCGGGCGACCCCGCCGGCGCGGCTCGCTCGCCTCTCCCTCGCACCGCTTCCCAGCCAGCCGCCGCGTGCGCTGATCAGCGGCGCCGCGCTTCGTGGTGCGGCGCGAAGAGCAGTTCTCCTTTGTCTTCGAGCTTCGACATGGCGTCTGGCGGGCGAGCCGGCCGGGGCAATGAGCGCCGCGCGCCGGGCTGAGAGCTCCTTCGGCATCGGGGCCCGCCTCGCCCGCCGTGGCCTCGGCGCCAAGCTCGGCATTGGCGCAGCGGCGCCGCTGCTCGGCCTGATCTTCGTCGTCGGCCTCTTCGCCGCCTCGGCGCCGGGCTCTGGAGGTGGGTCGCAGAGCTGCACCTTGACCAAGGGCTCCGCCAACGGAGTGCCGGCCAACTACGTGCCCTGGCTCGAGAGGGCCGCGGCCAAGTACCAGCTCGGCCCCCGCGGCTTCTCGATCGTCGCCGCGATCCACTACGTCGAGTCCGACTTCGGCTCGCTCGCCGCTGCCCGGCGTCGCCCCCGGAACCCAGAACTCGGCCGGCGCCGAGGGCCCCGGCCAGTTCCTCGTGTCAGAGTTGGGAAGCCTTCGGCGTCGACGCCAACGGCGACGGCAGGAAGAACCCCTACTCGATCTCCGACTCGGTCTTCGCCACCGCCAACCTCCTGCACGCCGACGGCGCTCCGCGCGACTGGCGCGGCGCGATCTTCGACTACAACCACGCCTGGTGGTACGTCGAAGAGGTGCTCGAAAAAGCCGCCTCCTTCGGCGCCGAAGTCGATCTGCGAAGCAACGACGGGCGAGCCCTTTCGGCGCTGCCGCCGCGCTCGCTCGCACGCGTGCAGGCGGTCGCCCGCTGGATCGAATCCAAGCAGGATCCACTACTGCTGGGGCGGCGGTCATGGGCCGCAAGCCGGGCCCCTCCCCGGGCAGCGGAGCGTTCTGGCGAGCCGTCTTCGGCGTCCCCGAAGGGACTCGACTGCTCCGGCGCGGTGCGCTGGCTCCTGGTCCTCTCTGGCTATCCCGATCCGGGCGGCCTCGTCTCCAACGAACTCGGCGCCCACTACCCGTCCGGTCGCGGCCGGTCGGTGACGATCTTCTCCAACGTCGACCATGTCTGGGTCGAAATCAACGGCCGCGACTGGGGCACGGCGACCTCCAACTTCGCCCACGGCCCTGGTTTTGGCCCGCAGTCCATCGCGGGATTTCGGCCAGCCATCCGCCAGGGCTCTGAGGCACCTCACCCAGCGGGTGGCAGGGGCCCTTTGGGCCGCTTGCAATTCCCGCCGCCGCGCCCGCTCCCCGGCCAGGCAGCGGGTGAGCCTGTGATCTGGCGTCAATTGTTTGGCCCGGACCCCGCCGCGGGTTCGGGCGGCAGCAGACGCCGATAGCTCCGCGGCCTCTTTGATGAGCCCGAACTGTCTTCACATCTTGGGGTTAGGACGCCCTAGACTGAGAAAGTCTTGCGCATGGGGCTGATTGGCATTTGGATGGCGAAGGTGGCTGCGTTCTTGGCCTTGGGCGCGATGGCGCCGGCCGTCCAAGCGGCGCCCGTCCAAATCGCAGCGCTCGGCCCTGCCCACTTCGCCCTTCGGCACCACCATGCGCACAACCGTCGGGCCTGCAATCGCCCTGCCCGCCCCGGTCGTCGTTGTCACCACCACCCCACGTCGCGGAGCCCCGAAGCAGACCCGCCTATCGGGCCGGGGCCCGGCAGCGATCCCCCCCTCAGCGGCGACACCAGCGCGCCCAAGTTCGCCGGCGTTCAGCGCGCTTTCGCCTGTACGCCTGGTCCACAGCGGCCGGGCCAGACGACGCCGTTCACGCTTGGCTGGGAAGCGGCCAGCGACGACGCGACTCCGCCTTCCGCGATCGTCTACGACGTCTATCTCGCGACATCACCGGGTGGAGAGGACTACTCGCATGCGACCTGGACGACGCCCCCCGGCACCACCAGCTACCAAACTCCCGGCCTGCCATCCCACGGGACCTTCTACTTTGTCGTCCGTGCCCGTGATCAGGCTGGCAACGATGACGGCAATACCCTCGAGGTGCTGGGGAGTGACCCCTGCCTGTAGGGAGCGCTGGCTCCTCACCCAGAGTTGGCGCCAGAGTCTCAGAAGCGGGGCATTGGGCGCTAGGCTGACCTCGGACGAGTGGCTGGTCGCCCGCCGCTACCTCTCCGACGGTTCGCTCGCCCTGGTCCGGCAGGACCAGGGCGATGAGGGACGAGAGGAGGTGCCCGGCACTGCGCTTCAGGGCGAAGCGGCCTGGGGATAAGCCTTGACCTGGCCCCAGGTCAGCAACCGGCCGCTCTTCGGATCGATCACCTTGAGTCGGATTGAACGCAGCCCGTCGCGGACGGTCAGGACCGGGACATCGTGGAAGATCGGGTTCTCGTCGTGGGCGCGCTGCAGGTTGTAGTTGGGAATCTTGGCGCTGAGGTGGTGAACGTGGTGCAGGCCGATGTTCCCGCTGAAGAACTGCAAGAGCTTCGGCAGCTTCAGGTAGGAGCTCCCCTGCAGGGCTGCGTCGGCGTAGCTCCAGTTCTCGGAGCGCTCCCAATAGACCTCCTCGAATTGGTGCTGCACGTAGAACATGAAGATGCCCATCGTGCCAGCGAGGATCGCGATCGGCATCTGCACGAGCAGCCACGCCTGGGGGCCGGCGAGCCAGACGATCGTCCCGATGACGATCGCCAGTGCCAGGTTCGTCGCGAGCACGCTGCGACGCTGACGCGAGCGCATCTTCTTCGACCAGATGCGGGGCCCGATCATCAACGACCAGATCGGGCCGATCCCGAACATCACCACGGGATTGCGAAACGCCCGGTAGCCCAGCCGCTGCTTCCAGGGGCGGGACCGGTACTCCTCGACGGTCAGCGTCGAGATGTCCCCGGTCCCCCGACGGTCGAGATCTCCCGCGGTGCCGTGATGGACGGCGTGATTGTGACGCCAGTTTCCGAATGGCTGGAAGACGAGCAGTCCAAGGAGCCGGCCGAGCCACAGGTTCGCTCGCTTGGTGGACAGGAAGGAGCCGTGGGCGCAGTCGTGGAAGACGACGAACGTCCGCAAGAGGAAGCCCGCCGCCGGAACTGCGAGGACGAGGGCGATCCAGACCGAGACGTCGAGGCAGAGGTACATTGCGACGGTCAGGGCCAGGTAGGGCACGACCGAGGTGGCTATGTCGCCGAGGCTATGTCGAAGCGAGGGTTGCTCGTGGCGAGCCACCGACTCCCGCCAGTAGGGACGTCCCTTGTCGGCGTCGGCGTCCGGCGGGGCGGGATTGGGCTGGGGGGCATGGGTCACGGCCGGCTGAAAGTAAATGCGCTTCCTAAAGCGCAGGGTGGGACCGAGCGCCAGCAGGCCGAGGGCCCGGCGCTCGGCTGGCTTCAGAGTAGCCAGCGCCTTTCTTGTCCGGCTGAGGCTCTCCAGCGCTTCGGCGCGCTCTTGCGGTAGTCGAGCGGGGTCGGTCACTCGCTCGGCATCGAGCTCTCTTGCTCCTACAGGCCACAATCGCTGCTGCTCATGGAGCGCCCAGCAGCGACGCTTCAGGGTCGGGGTGAGCGATGGCGATTTAGAGCTGCTCGGCCAGCAGCTCGGCGCCAGCCTGTCGCAGCGCGGAACGGCTCGCCGCTGCGCTCGTCACTACCGACCTCCTTCGTCGCTGGCTTGACGAAGGACGCAATGCGCCGGTTAGGCACCCCGGGAACCCGCAGGGCCGCGAGGAGCCCCTGCATGCAGGGGCTTGCAGGGATCGCCGCCGGCGCGATCATTCGCGGTCTGAGAAGTCAGCGACGGAGGGCCGGTCGTCTCCCGGCGCATTCCGGCGTCCTCGCCCGCGTGTTCAGCACGCCACCGCTGCGTCTTGGGCTGCTTGATCCCGTGCCCCAAAGCGCACAAGAAGCCCAACGGCCACGCGCGTTGACCGCTTCGAAGATTCAGGAATCTGATCCCCGAGCGACTCTTGTCAGAGCCGCTCGGGTATCAACTCGAAGCCGTGCTTGCCGGCTGCCTCGCGCAGCTCGCGGTCCCAACAGGCGAAGGCGACCTCTTCGCCCTCGGCGAAGAGCCGCAGACCCGCCAGATGCACGGCGTCGTAGGCGCGGAGCGCGTGCTCAGCGGCGCTTCGCGCCGCCAGCTCGATCATGGTGTCGTCCACGGCATGCACGTACAGCCCCTGCCACAGCCTCTCCAACTCGCCCAGCTTCGCCTGCAGCTGAGCTGTGGTTACGCGATCTCCCTTGCGCATCCGCGCCAGCGCGGACGCGGCCTCGACATAGGCGATGCTGGTGCTCAGCGCTCCGTCGGCCTCGACATAGGCGGCTTTGACGACCTCGCTGCCGGGCTCCTCCACCAGCAGCTTGACCAGGGCACTCGTATCGAGATAGAGGCTCAGCGACGTCCTTCGGTGACGTAGTCGGCCGCGGTCTTGCCACCGCCGCGTAGCTTGGTCGGAGTGGGGAGGTAGCGCGTGCCGTTGCCCGCCCTCACCGAACCACCGGCGACCAGCGCCGCCAGATGCGGCGGTGTCGCCGCCGAGACGATTCGGGCGACCGGCTTACCGCGCCGGGTGATGGTGATCGGCTCTCCGCCCTCGGCTCGTTCGACGATCCGGCTGGCACCGTCCTTCAGCTCGCGGATGCCGACTGTCGCCTCCTCGCTCATCTGGCTACATGCTAGCCCAGAATGGCCACATGGCAAAGATCGACGATTCCCGCGGTGGCGTTGGGCTCGCCCGGGCGCGCAGGACTCGCAGCTTGGCACGCAAGCGTGCTTTCGCTCGCCCATGCACACCCGGGCGAACTTGACCAACGCGAAGCGGCCGTCTGGTCTGCCTGGTGGCAATGAGCTGAGCCCTGTGCAGGCCACGGCGCTGCGCCTGCTCTCCGAGCAGGTGGCGATCCCCCTCGACCAGCTGGCGCGAATGCTCGATATCTCGATCGAGGCGGCGGTGCGCACGGTGCAGGAGCTCGAAACAGCGGGTTGCCTGGAGCACCGCCGCTTCCTCGTTGCCGAAGGACCGTGGTTCTGGCTCACCCGGCGCGGCTCGGCACTGGCCGGGACAGGCTTCCCCTACAGGGTGCCGGACGTCTCGAGCCTCGCCCACCGCCGCGCCCTCAACGAGATCCGGCTCTATCTTGCCGAGCTGGCCCCAGCCGGCCGCTGGGTCTGTGAGCGAGTGGTCTACCGGCGCCGTGACCCAAACGACCATCTCCCCGACGCGCTCTTTGAGATTGACGGCGAGCGCCACGCGATCGAGGCAGAGCTCTCTTGCAAAGGCAACCGGGAGATTCGCCGGATCGTCGCCGAACTGAGTGATCGCTACGACGCGGTGCTCTACTTCTGCGGGCCCCGCACCTACCGGATGATGAGGCGGCTCTCCGCCGAGGGTCGCTGGCCGAAGCTCCTCGTCCGAGGCATGCCGGAGGGCGAGTGATGCTCCCGCGCCGCGCGCGCCGCGCTAGGGCTCCCGCGCCGCCCCCGCTTCAAAGCGCGGTTCTCGGTCGCCGCCTCGCCGGCGAGCGGGCGTTGCCGCTGGCGCCGGGAGGCGATCTGGTCTGGCCGCTGGCCGACATGCGTCGCCACGCGGTGATCCTCGGCGCCAGCGGCTCCGGTAAGACCGAGACCTCGATGCGAATCGCCTATGAGGTGGCCTGCAAGAGCGAGGCTCCCGTCTTCTACCTGGACGCCAAGGGGGACCGCGAGGGAGCCGGGCGCTTCTGCGCCCTGATGGCGGCGGCCGGGCGCCGTGCGCGCGTCTTCCCCAACCAGCCGTTCGATGCCTGGCGCGGTGAGTGGCGCGGAATCGCCAACCGCCTGA
Source organism: uncultured Solirubrobacterales bacterium (assembly GCA_963838035.1). Lineage (GTDB taxonomy): Bacteria > Actinomycetota > Thermoleophilia > Solirubrobacterales > 70-9 > CAVVNN01. The sequence continues at coordinate 117,600 of CAWIPM010000004.1, read as the reverse complement.
TCGAGGTCATTCCCTTCGCCACCGAGGGTCCCGCTGCCTACTACCGCGACATCGCCAAGGCGGCGTTGCAGCTTGCCTGCAACCACCCGGACGGCCCGCCGCGCTCCAGCGAGGAGCTCCTCGGACGCCTCGACTACGAGCGCCTGCTCGAGGCCCACGGGCCGAGCAGCGCGGTGCTCTCCCTGCCTCGCGACAAGGTCGGTCAGGTGCGGTTGCGCTACCAGGCCTTCTTCGGCCAGCTCGGCCTGGCACTCGACGGCGATTGGTCCTTCGAGGATGCCGATGCTGCCTACTTCCTGCTCGACTCGGTCGCCTTGGGCGAGGACACCGCCGGCGCCGCCCGAGTGCTCTTTGCCGACTACGCCCACTACTTCAGTCAACGCAAGGAGCGCGAGCGCTTCTGCCTGCTCTTTGCCGACGAGTTTTCGGCTATCGCGGAAGCCTCAGACGTTGCGATGAAGGTTGAGCAGGCCCGCGGCTTCAACGCGGCCATGGTGCTGGTTCCACAGACGCCCTCGGGGATGGGTTCGCGAACCCAGCGCGATCGCATCCTCGGCTCGGTCGAGACCCTGATCGTCCACGCTCTCAATGAGCCCGGTCTGCTGGCCGAGCTGGGCGGGATGAAGCGAGTCATCGAACTCACCCATCGCTATGAAGATGGCGTCTATGCGCGCCAAGGTCACGCTCGCCAGGTGCCGCGCCTGAAGGTCGATCCGGATGAGATTCGCACGTTGGGAAACGGTCACGCGTGGGTGATTCGCCGCGGCCGCGTCGCCAAGCTGGCGATCGAGCTTGCGCCGCCCGCGCCGGCCGCCTCGCTGCCCGAGGCCGTGCCGCTCGATCGACCCCTGCGAGCGGAGCTTGCCGCCCCCAAGCACGTCGCCTATCTTGGCGAGGAGTGCTGAGGTCGGTGGTCTCCTCGGCGGCGAGAATCGGCAGGTCGGCCGAGCACCTTGGCCGCAGCCCTGGGCCCGCAAAGGGAAGGCCGGGTCGGGACCCGGAGGAGTGGGAGCTCGAGCTCTTGCGGCTGCTCGCCGAGCAGAGCGCGATCCCCCTCGACCAGCTGGCGCGCTTCCTCGGCGCCGACGTCGAGCAGGCGACGCGGGTCGCCCGCCACCTTGCCAAGGCCGGGTGCGCCGACTACGGGCGGACGCTGGTCTATGAGCCCCACTGGGTCTGGCTTACCCGTCGGGGCGCGCGGCTTTCGGGGATGGGCTTTCCAGCCCACCCCCCGCGGATCGGAGCGATGGCGCGGATGCGCGCGATCAACGAGGTTCGCCTGCAGATCGCCAGCCGTGCCCCCGAGGCGCGTTGGATCTGTGGGCGCAGCGTTATTCGCGAGCAGGGCCAGCGCGGCCATCGCCCCAACGCGGTGGTCGAGATCGGCTCCGAGCGCCACGCAATCGTCGTCAAGCACGGGGCCCCACACGAGCAGCAGCGCGAAATCCAGATCGTCGAGACCCACATGTCCCGCTACCAGGCGGTGGTCTACTTCGCCAACCCCCGGCCGATGGCGCTGCTCAAGCGCCTGCAGGCCGAGCGCCACTGGCCGAAGCTCGTGATCCGCCCGATCCCGAGATGAAGGCGCGCTGCGAGTGCATCGGGCAGGGCGCGGAGCTAGCTGCGACGGCGGGCCTGGAGTGGCTGGGACGTTTGATCATCCGTTCCCGTCTTGGAGGCATGGGCGAGTCGCTGCTTACCACCGCGCAGGTCGCCGGGCGCCTCTCAATGAGCGAGGAATGGGTTCGCGATCACGCTGCGGCTCTGGGCGCCATTCGCGCCGGTGGTTCTCGAGCGCCGCTGCGCTTTGAGCCGCAACGGATCGAGGCCTGGAAGGAGCGCCAGCGTCTCGGCGCTCCTGACTTCGCCCCACCTCAGCCCCGCCCGCCCCGTGCGCGCAACCGAGAGGCGCTCGAGGTCGAGCTCCTGCCGCGCCCACCCAAGTCGCTGCTGAGCGCGCGGGGTTGAGCCGTGCCTCGTTCTGCCACCGGCACGGTCGAAGCGCACCGTTGGAAGGACGGGCGAACGGTCACCTGGCGCCTGCGCCTACGCGCCGACGGCGCTCGGCATCGGGTCGTGCTCGGTACCAACCACGAAGGCTGGAGCGAGGAGCGCTCGAGGGTCGAGCTCGACCGCGTCCTCGCGATGATCGAGCGCGGCACCTGGCAGCCTCCAACGGCCAAGGCAGCCGAAACTGCGATCGAGGAGTCCGGCGAGGAGACGCTTGAGCTGACGGTCGCCCGCTGGTGGCAGCGCAAGCGCCGTGGGCTGCGACCAAACAGCCAGGCCGACTATCGCTGGCGCCTCGACTACATCCTCGCCTATGCGCCAGAACGGAGGACCGCCTCGATCAACGCCCGTTGGGTCGACGAGTTTCGGGCTGTGCTCGAAGCCCAGCGCACCCGCCGAGACAAGCCGCTCTCGCCGCGTTCGATCAACATGATTCTCGAGGCCCTCGCCGCGGTGCTCGACGACGCGGTGCGCTATGAACTGCTCGACTTCAACCCGGCGCGAGCCAAGGGCACCCGGGTCAGAATACGTAAGGGCGCGCGCTTCTTCCTCGAGCCAGAGATGGTGCTTGACCTGCTTGATGCTGCTGGCGCCTGGGAGGCCGAATTGCCCGAGCACCAGCGCTACGGCCGGCGCGCCTTACTCGCCCAGCTCTGTCTGGCTGGCCCGCGGATCAGCGAGGCGCTGAGCGCCGACCTCGGCGAGTTTGACCTCGGCGATGGTCGCTGGCGTATTCCCAGGGCGAAGACCGAAGCCGGCGAGCGCGAAGTCGAGCTACCCGCCTACCTTTTGGCAGAGCTTCGGCGCCACGTCGCGCAGATGCGCTCGCTGGGACGACCCCTCAGCGCTACGGCGCCGCTTTGGATGAGCGCCAAGGGCAGAGCGCTCAACCCGAGCAACGTTCGCAACCGGCTGCTGGCCGAGGCGGCCCGGCGCGCCAACGAGAAGCGCGCGGAGGAGGGGAGGATGCTGCTTCCGGATCGTCTCACCCCGCACGCTTTGCGCCGCACCTTCGCCAGCCTCTGCTTCTTCGCCGGCCGGGATTTGCGCTTTGTCATGGCGCAGCTTGGGCATGCCGATCCGCGTATGACTCTCGGCGTCTACGCACAAACCATGCAGCGCCATCGCGTCGATGGCGCACTCGTCTGGCGCCTGATGCGCTTTGGCGATGAGCCAGGGCGAGCGCCCCGGACGAATCGTTTGGGCCACTGATTGACCCACTGAGCACTTTTTGCCGAATCGGTGTCTGGGCGATTGACGGTTCCATTCACGCAATCCCATTCCTAGAGCCGATTCCGGGCCATGGGCACGGCTGGTTTCGAACCAGCGACCTCTCGCGTGTGAAGCGAGCGCTCTCCCACTGAGCTACGCGCCCGGGAGGGAGATCATAGGGGCGCGGGGGCGATCTCTCCTGTGGAAGGCGGCGGCTCGCTGCCGGTCTCTCCCTCCTCTCTCTCGGCCTGCTTGCGCAGGGCGAGGCCGACGAAGGGGTAGATCAGCGTCGAGAGCATCGCGGCGCCGACCAGGCCCGCCGAGGTCGAGGTTTTCATGTGGCCGACCTTGACCGCGATGGTGGTGATCGCGACGACGAGGGGAAGCTCGGTCGCCGAGTAGAAGGCGAGGGCAGCGCGGTCGCGGATGGCGAAGACGTCGCGGTAGAGGAGCATCGCCGGCAGGCCGCGGACGACCAGGAAGAGAACGAAGAACATCAGCAGCTTGAGGATCGCGCCGAGCGAGCCGAGGGCGGCCAGGTCGAACGAGATGCCGCTGGTGACGAAGAAGAACGGGACGAAGAAGCCGAAGCCGACCGCGGTCAGCTTCGACTCGAAGACGTGCAGCTCGTGGCCTTTCAGCGCCAGGCGGGTGATCATGCCGGCGACGAAGCCGCCGATCAGGACGTCGAGGCCGAGCTTGCCCGCCAGCAGGACGAGGCCGAAGACGAGCACCACGGTGATCCTCACCGCAAGCTGGCTGCTCGCCTCGAAGGTTCGCTCCAGGGCGGGCCAGCCCTTCCAGGCGAGTCGGACCGAGATCAGCGCAACGGCGATCGCCAGCACCACGAAGGCGACGAGGATCACCGCCTCGTGCAGGGGATGGTCGGTGGAGAGGAAGAGGGTGACGAGGAGGATCGGCCCGAACTCCCCCGCTCCCCCCGCCGCCAGCAGGTAGGTTCCGAACTTGGTCTTGATCTCGCCGCTGTCGCGGAGGATCGGGACCAGGGTGCCGATCGCCGTCGTCGCCATCGCCGAGCCGACGTATAGCGCGGAAAGCACCAGCCCCGACGCTTCCAGCGCGACGCCGATCACGTGGGCGACGACGATCGAAATTACCCAACCCCAGGCGCCCAACCTCATCGGCCGCCCGCGGATGCGATCGAAGTCGATCTCGTAGCCGGCGAAGTAGAAGAGCATCCCCAGCCCGAGGTTGGAGAAGAATTCGATGAACTCGTCGATGCGGGCGATGTCGAAGACGTGGGGGCCGACGAGGATCCCGAGGAACAGCTCGAGCACGACCACGGGTGGGGCGTAGCGGCGCGGGACGACGGCGGCGATCACCGCGGCGACGGCCGCGACAACGACGATGACGGAGAAGGACTCCGTGTCGACATGGATCGCGGCTGTGGGGAGGGGGATCAAGGCGAGCCGGTGTCGATCCTACGTCCGGCAGGGTAGGATCGACAGCGGACCGTGCTAGGCGGGGAATCAGCGGTGCCCTGTAACCCGCAATCCGCTCTAGCGGGGCCGAATCCCGTTCTGAGGGGCCGGCCTTCGGGGTCGGTGCGCCGCTGGCGGCGTTGACGGCCGGGTCCTGCGCGACGTGGGCACGCGAACCAGGTCAGGTCCGGAAGGAAGCAGCCTTAAGCGGATGCCGCGGGTGCCGCAGGCGAGCCCGGCCCGAGCCAAACGCGGCGGACACGCCCGGGGGCCTCGCTTCGAAGGCGGGTGCACGGTCCATATATCTTCGCGCTGCCGACTTTGACCACCGCGGGCGTGGTCAAAGTCGGCAGCGCGCTCAGCCACGCTCAGTCGATCAGGCGAGCGTGCATGCGGCTGACCGCGATGCGCCAGGTGAGCAGGGCGAAGCCGACGAGGAAGCCGAAGCGGGCCAGGTCGACCGTCTTGTAGCCGAAGGCGCCGCCACGGACCAGTTCGACCAGCTGGTGGAGGGGGTTGAGCTGGGCCGCCACCTGCACGCCCGGGGGCAGGCCGGAGATCGGGAAGAAGGTTCCGGCGATCAGGAAGAGGGGGGTGATGCAGAGCGCGGTGACGTAGTTGAACTGGTCGATCTTGGCGACGGTCGCCGCCATCGTCACGCCGAAGCCGGCGAAGCCGAGCGCGGTGACGAAGCAGAAGAGCGGCACCAGCAGCATGCCCGGCGCCGGGGGGAGGCCGAAGGCCATCGTGACCAGAAGCGGAATGCAGCCGTAGACGCCGGAGCGGATGCCGATCCAGAGGATCTCGGCGCTGACCAGCTCCTCGACGTCGACCGGCGCCGCCAGGATCGCGTCGTAGGTGTTCTGGAACCGGTGCTTGACGAAGGTGCCGAACATCGCCGGCAGGGCGCTGGAGAAGATCACCGCGGTCGCCACCATGCCGGTGCCGACGAACTGGATGTAGGGGACGCCTTCGACTTCGTCGACCAGCGTTGCGCCGAGGCCGAGGCCGAAGGCGAGCAGGTAGACGATCGGTTCGAGCACGCTGGAGAACGTGGTTCCCTTCCAGTAGGTGCGGAAGTTGGCGACCTCGCGGCTCATCACGCCGGCTATCGCCGCCGGTTCCAGCCGCCGCATTGCTCGCGTGCCGGCGCTCACTCCGCCTCCTCTCCGGTCAGGATCACGAAGACGTCCTCGAGCGTGGCGGCGCGCAGGACCGCCTCGGCGGGGATAGCGCCGTTGGCGGCGCGCTCGGAGCCGACGATCGCGACCGCCGGTCCGGCCGCCCGCACGACCAGGCCCTGCGCCTCGGCGCCCGCCCGAACCTCGGCAAGGCGGTCGGGCGGCCCGTAGACCTCCGCCGTCTGCACCCCGGCGTGCTCGTCGATCAGCTTCGCCGGGTGCCCGCGCGCGATGATCTTCCCGGCCGCCATCACCGCCACCTCGTCGGCGAGGCGCTCGGCCTCCTCGATGTAATGAGTCGACATCAGGATCGTCTTGCCGCGCGAGCGCAGCTCGCCGATCAGCGTCCACAGCTCGGTGCGGATCTGCGGGTCGAGGCCGACGGTCGGCTCGTCGAGGAGGACGAGCTGGGGGTCGTGGACGAGCCCCCGCGCCAGCAGCAGGCGGCGGCGCATGCCGCCGGAGAGCTCGTCGACGGGATCGCGGCGGCGCTCGCGCAGTCGCGCCAGGTCGAGCGCCCAATCGACGGCTGCGCCGACGTCGGTGACTCGGTAGAGGCGGGCGAATATCGCCAGGTTGTCCTCGACCGTGACGTCGATGTCGAGGTTGTCGAGCTGGGGGACGACGCCCATCTCGGCGCGGGCGGCCTTGGCGTCGGCGGGCAGCTCGTGGCCGAGCACCCGCAGCTCGCCGGCGTCGGGGATCGCCTGCCCGGTGAGCAGGCGCATCGTCGTCGACTTGCCGGCGCCGTTGGGGCCGAGCAGCCCTAGGCAGATCCCCTCCGGCACGTCGAGGTCGAGCCCGTCCACCGCCGTGATCGGGCCGAACCGCTTCACCACACCGCGAAGCTCAATCGCCGCCATGGAGTGATGCTTGCACGGCGGACCCCCAGGCGGAGGCGGCGAGGCACTCACGGGTCAGCAGTGACGGTAGACCTTCCACGACTTGTTCTGGGCGACGAGGCGGTGGCGGTAGCCGGGTGGGACGGTCAGGGCGAAGCGAGTCGGGTCGTTGGGGTCGAGGATGAAGTTGTGGATCACGAAGGGTGAGGCGGGGTCGAGGAAGTAGCCCCGCCGGGGGAGGCCCTGCTCGGTGGCGCTGACGATCCGGGTCGGCTTCACTTCCAGGCCGAAGGCGAGGCGGGGGATGGCGCGGTGGTTGGGGACGGCGATCGGGCCGCAGGGGGGGTCGAAGGCGCCGGCGTCGGCCAGGGCGGTGAGGTCGCCCTCGATCCGGCCCTGGTTGGTGAGGTCGGTGTTGACCCGGGAGTCGAGATCCCACTGGTTGGGAAGCCAGAGGACGAACATCAGCATGACGAGGCCGGCGAAGAGCTGCCAGCGCATCCGCCAGGGGTGGCCGGCCTCCAGCAGCCGCCAGCCGAGCAGGGCAAGGGCGACGAAGATCGCCAGCACCGCGGCGGCGAGCATCGTGTAGCGGGGGATGATCGCGAGCCCGGCGCAGGCGAGCAGGGCGAAGGCGGCGAGCGCCATCGCCGCCGCCACCGCGCCGAGCGCCGAGCGGCGGCGCAGGAAGGCCAGGCCGAGCGCGACGCCCCCGGCGGCCCCGATCATTCCCGGCCACTGGAGCACCTCGCCGAGCCGTCGGGGGCCGTAGAGGACGAGGTCGACCGGCCCGGTCTGGCGCTTCAGCGCCTCCACCGTTTCCCGGGTGCCGGTGAGGGAGTAGAGGAAGTTGCCGGTCGTGACTCCGTCGAACAGCACCCAGAGCACCGGTCCGGTCGCCGCCAGCGCCGCCAGCCAGGCCAGCTCCGGCCGCGGTCGCTCGCCCTTCCAGGCGAGGTAGAGCCAGTAGGCGCCGGAGAAGAGCCACGCCTCGGGGCGGAGTAGGCCCGCCAGAGCGAGCAGCGCCAGGACAGGCCAGCCGGCGCGCGGGCGCTTCGTCTCGATCGCCAGCGCCCCCAGGCAGAGCGCGATGTAGGGAAGGTCGACGTAGGCGCGCAGGCCGTTGGAGAGGTACGGGGCCCGGGTGAGGACGATCAGCGCGGCGACGGCCCCGATCGGGCGGTCGAACCAGAGCGCGCCGAGCCGGTAGACGAGGTAGCCGACCAGCCCCAGTGAGGCGTAGGCGACGATCATCGTCACCGTGATCGCGCCATCGCCGAGCGGCGTCGTCACCAGGCCGAGCAGGTCGGCGAGCGGGTGCGGGGTCGGCGGCAGCGCCGAGCCGTAGTCGGGGCTCACCCCGTGCGCGAGTTCCCGTCCCCAGAGGAGCGCGTAGATCGTGTCGTAGTTGGGGAAGCCGACCGGGAAGACCGCCAGCAGCGCCGCCGTCACGGCGCCGACCCAGGCGGCGGGCACAAGCCAGCTGCGAAGCGTCGTCGGCACCGGCGCAACCTACAGCCGGGGGCATACACTGGCTCGACTCCCCGATGAGCACCGAGTCGACCTCCCTCTACCGCCGTCACCGCCCCGGCTCCTTCGACGAGGTGGTCGGCCAGCAGCACGTCGTCCGCACACTGCGCAACGCGGTCGAGCAGGGCAAGGTCCACCACGCCTACCTCTTCGTCGGCTCGCGCGGCACCGGCAAGACCTCGATGGCGAAGATCCTCGCCCGCTCGCTCAATTGCGAGCGCGGCGGGCCGACGGTGACGCCCTGCGGCGAGTGCGAGTCCTGCCTGACGATCGCCGCCGGCACCTCGATCGACGTGATCGAGATGGACGCCGCCTCCAACCGCTCGGTCGACGACGTCCGCGACCTGCGCGAGCGGGTCGCCTACGCCCCCGCCGGCGGGCGCTGGAAGGTCTACATCCTCGACGAGGCCCACATGCTCACCAAGGAGGCCTGGAACGCCTTCCTCAAGACGCTGGAGGAGCCGCCGCCGAACACCGTCTTCGTCCTTGCCACCACCGAGTCGCACAAGGTGATGGCGACGATCGCCGACCGCTGCCAGCGCTTCGACTTCCAGCGGCCCTCTCTGGAGCAGATCTCCGAGGTGCTGGACCGGGTCGCCGCCGCTGAGGGGATCGAGATCGAGGACGGAGCGGTGGCGATGATCGCCCGCTCTGCGGGGGGCAGCTTCCGCGACGCGCTCGGCACGCTCGACCAGCTGGTCGCCTTCGGCGGCGAGAGGGTGGGGCTCGACGAGGTTCTGGAGCTGCTCGGCGCCGCCGACGCGGAGCTGCTCTTCGACGCGGTGGACGCGGTCCTCGCCGAGGATCCCAAGCGGGTTCTGCTCGGGGTCGAGAAGATGGCGCGCTCCGGCCGCGACCCGGCCTGGTTCGCCCGCGACCTGCTCGGCCACCTGCGCCACCTGCTGGTAACGCAGACCGTGGGTGAGGTTCCCAACACCTTTGTCGTCACCGCGACCGACTCCGACAGGCTCGCCGCCCAGGCCGCGGCGGTCAGCGCCGCCACGCTGGTTCGCACGATCGACGAGCTGGCCACCGCACTGACCGCCGTCCGCGAGGGCGACGACGCTCGGATGGCGGTCGAGATCGCCCTGTTGAAGGCGGCTCGCCCCGACCTGGATCCCTCGACCGAGGGGCTGCTGCGTCGGGTCGAGCGGCTTGAGCAGCGAGGGACGGAGGCTGCTCGGGCCGCGGGTCCTGTCGCCGCAGGCGCCCCACCGCCCCCGGCGGTAGCTGAAGCTTCCTCGGGGGCGGTTCCCCCTCCGGCGCCACCCACGGCAGATACCGCTTCTGAAGACGCCCCTGACCCAACGCCGTCCGCCGATCCGGACCCTCCTACGGGTGGCGCCGAGGCGGGGGACCCCCGCGGCGCGGTGGGCGTCTAGCCCCGAGCCCGTGGGGGCGGCCTCGGCGACAGGACCCGCAGGCCAGGGCGGGTTCGACCTGGAGAAGGTCCTGCGCATCTGGCCGGCGGTTCTAGACAAGCTGCGGGAGACGAGCCCGGCGCTGGCGGCGACATTCGAGGGGGCCAGGCCGATCGCGCTCGACGCCGAGGGGCGGACGGTGACGGTCGGCTTCCCTGCCGACCACACGTTCAACAAGCGCAAGGCGGAAGCCCCGGACAAGCGGGACCAGCTTGCCGATGCGCTGGAGACCGTCCTGGGCCAGGAGCTTCGCCCTGCCTTTGCCGTACTCGACAACGAGGAGGCTCCTCCCGAGGCCGGCGCCGAGGCGGAGGACGAGGACGACCACGATGCGCTCGTGGAGAAGCTGAAGAGCGAGTTCGACGCTGAGGAGGTCAGCTAGTGGCAAGAGGTGGAGCACCCGGGGGCTTCGACGTGAACGCCCTGATGAAGCAGGCGCAGCAGATGCAGACCGAGATGCTGGCGGCGCAGGAGGCGCTCAAAGACGAGGTCGTCGAGGCGAGCGCCGGCGGCGGCATGGTCAAGGTGAAGATGGGCGGCGACCTGACCCTGCGCGAGATCGCGATCGACCCCGAGGCGATCGACCCCGAGGAGTCCGAGATGCTCGCCGAGATGGTGCAGGCGGCGGTCAACGAGGGACTGCGCGCGGCTCAGGAGCTGGCGTCCTCGAAGATGGGCGGGATCACCGGAGGCCTCGGCGGCATGCCGGGGATGTGATGTACGACTACGTGATCGTCGGAGCCGGCTCGGCGGGGTGCGTCCTTGCCGCGAGGCTGTCCGAAGACCCCGATCTGAGCGTCCTGCTGCTCGAGGCCGGGCCCCCCGACGTCAACGAGAACATCCACGTCCCGCTCGGCTATCTGAAGCTCGCCCGGACCGCGGTCGACTGGGACTACGCGTCCGCGCCGGAGCCCAACTGCGACGGCCGCCGCATCTCGCTGCCGCGCGGCAGGGTGCTCGGCGGCTCCTCCTCGATCAACGCGATGATCTATATCCGCGGCAACCGCCGCGACTATGACGACTGGGGTGTGCCGGGTTGGACCTGGGACGACCTCTTCCCATACTTCCTCAAGGCCGAGGACAACGAGCGGGGCGCCTCCGAGTGGCACGCTCTCGGCGGCCCGCTGCCGGTCGCCGACCAGCGCTCGGGCAACGCGATCTCGCCGGCCTTCGTCGAGGCGGGCGTCGAAGCCGGCCTGGCGCGCAACGACGACTTCAACGGGGCCGAGCAGGACGGGGTCGGCCTCTACCAGGTGACGCAGAGGGGCGGGATGCGCGCCAGCGCCGCCGTTGCCTACCTGCACCCCGCGGTGGAGCGGCCGAACCTGACCGTGATGCCCCACATGCACGTCAACCGGGTGCTGTTCGACGGCACGCGCGCGGTCGGGGTCGAGGCGTCTCAGCTCGGTGAGCTGCGCGAGCTGCGCGCAGAGCGCGAGGTGATCCTCTGCGGCGGCGCCTACAACTCCCCCCAGCTCCTGATGCTCTCCGGCGTCGGCCCCGCCGAGCACCTGATGATGCGCGAGGTCGAGGTCGTGCTCGACCTGCCCGCCGTTGGCGAGAACCTCAGCGACCATGCCGCCTCCTACGGCGTCTGGACCACCCCCGAGCCCGAGAGCCTGCTGCTCGCGCTCGAGCCGGAGGCGCTGGAGGAGTTCGCGGCGTCGCAGACCGGCCCGTTCGCCTCCAACCTCGCGGAGGCGGGCGGCTTCGCCCGGGTCGGAGCCGGCGCCGATGCGCCCGACGTCCAGTTCCACGTCGCCCCGATCCACATCGTCGAAGAGGGCATGGGCGATCCGGAGGGGCACGGGGTCTGGGTCTCTCCCTGCCTGCTGACCCCGGAGAGCCGCGGCTCCGTCCGGCTCGCCTCCAACGACCCCAGCGCCAAGCCCGTCGTCCGCAACGCCTTCTACAGCGCCGAGGCGGACCGCTCGCGGATGGTCGACGCTCTGCGGCTGATGCAGGAGATCTGCTCCCAGCCGGCGTTTCGGCCCTACTGCGCCGAGCCCTACACGGTTCCCGATGGCGACTCCGACGACGCGCTGCGCGCGCATCTGGCGCGGACCACCTTCCCGATCTATCACCCGGTCGGCACCTGTGCGATCGGCTCGGTCGTCGACGGCGACCTGCGCGTCCTCGGGCTCGACGGGCTCCGGGTCGTCGATGCCTCGGTGATGCCGGCGGTCCCGCGCGGTAACACCAATGCCCCGACGATCGCGATCGCCGAGCGCGGCGCCGAGCTGATCGGCAGCGGTGAGGCGACGCTGAGCGCGGAGCGGGCAAGGCTGTGAGGTGAGCTCCGAGGGGCCGGCGCCGCTGGCGCGTCTCGTCGTCGAGCTCTCGCGGCTGCCGGGGATCGGGCGGCGCACCGCGCAGCGGCTCGCCTTCCACATCCTCCGCGCCCCCGACGAGGAGGCGGCGGCGCTCGCCGATTCGATCCGCGAGGTGAGGGAGAAGGTCGGCCTCTGCGAGGAGTGCTTCAACCTCTCCGAGGGCCCGGTCTGCCGCATCTGCGCCGACACCGGCCGCGACCGCTCGATCGTCTGTGTGGTCGAGGAGCCCGCCGACGTGATCCCGATCGAGCGCACCCACGAGTACCGCGGCCTCTACCACGTGCTCGGCGGCGCGCTCTCGCCAATCGACGGCGTTGACGCCGAGGACCTGAAGATCGTCGAGCTGCTGCGCCGGGTGGAGGCGGGTGGGGTGCGCGAGGTCGTCCTCGCGACCAACCCGACCACGACCGGAGAGGCGACCGCCCTGCATATCGCCGAGCTGCTGCGCGGCACCGTCGCCGTCACCCGCCTCGCCAGCGGCCTGCCGGTCGGAGCCGACCTCGAGCACGCCGATGAGGTGACGCTGGGCAAGGCGCTCGCCGGCCGCCGCAGCCTCGACTGAGAGGGTTTCCCGCCGGGGCCCTCGATTTGCAACCTCGCTGGACGAGTATCCAGCCCCAAATAGCGAATTCCCGCCTTGTCGTCGTCCGGCGAGTTCGACAGGGTCTCGGCGTGGCAAGTGGACTTCGCACCGACCCGGGCTCCGATTCCCCCGCGGGTCGCCTCGCCCTCGAGGTCTCCTCGCTGCAGGCCTCGCTGCTGGTGAAGCTGCAGGAGCAGATGAGCGGCGGTGACGCGGAGCAGTTCGCCATCGCGGCGCGCCAGCTGGCCGAGGAGTTCGGATCGGTAACGGCAACGGCGGTCGGCGCCGTCTGCGATCGCGCCCATGCCGCGCAGGAGCACGATCCGTTGAGCAGCCTCTTCCGGCCCGGCCAGATGCGCCGCCGCCTCGACCAGCTGATCGAGATGAACAAGCGCTACGGGCATCCGTTCGGGTTGGTGGTCTTCGCGGTCGAGGGGCCGGGGACGCGGGGCGGCTCGGCGGCGGGCGGCCAGGAGACGGTCCTCGCCGTGGTTGGCGCTGGGCTGCGCGACAGCATCCGGCTGGTCGACGAGTCCTTCCGCCTCGAGGAGGACGCGCTCTGCGTGCTGGCGCCGAGCCTGACGACGGTCGAGGGAGTGCAGATGGCCGAGCGGCTGCTGCGCCTGCTCGACGAGCTGGAGGGGGCGGGGGGGATGAGCATCACGGTCTCGGCCGGCGTCGTCTCCTGCCCCGAGCACGGCGCCGACGCCGACGAGCTGCTGGGCAAGGCCGACGCGGCGATGTGGCGGGCCCGGGCGGTGGGCCAGCCGGTGGGCGTGGGCGCCCTTGGCGCCGTGCAAGATCGCTGACAGATTCGGCGAAATCTGTCCATAACCCAGGTAAACCCGCATTCGGGGTGGAAGAATCCCGTGCATGTCCTCCGGGATCCGAACGAACGCGGCGGCTGAAGTCCTCGGCGTCAGCCCCAACACGCTTCGCAGCTGGGAGCGCCGCTACGGCTACCCGAGGCCGAAGCGCACGGTCGGCAATCATCGCAACTACGAGCTGGTCGAGCTGCAGACGCTGCGCGACGCGCTCGGGCAGACCGGCAACATCTCCTCGGCGATCGAGCTGGCGCGCCAGCGCCAGGCGGCGCCGGCCAGCGGCGATTCCCTGCTGGCCGCGCTTGAGGCCTTCGACGAGGACGCCGCCGACCGCGCGATGGAGGAGAGCCTGGCGCTGCGGCCGCTGGAGCGCACCGTCGAGGAGTTGCTTCTGCCGGCGATCGACGAGCTTTCCGCCGACCTCGACAGAGAGCCCGAGCTGGAGTTCGCCTCCCGCTGGGCGATGGGATGGCTGCACGGCGCCCGCCGCCTAGCCTCGTCGGCCTCACGTCCGGCCGGGGTGTTGCTGCTCGACTCCAGCCGCGGATCCGACGCCGAGGCGGTCCACGCACAGGCGCTCGACCTCGCCCTGCGCCGCGCCGGGTTCCGTGTCCTGATGCTCTCCAGCGAGCTTGGCGACGGGCGCCTCGAGCGCGCCCTGCGCGCCCTGGAGCCGACCGCGATCGTCCTCTGCGGCCCCGGCGCCGACACCCCCGACGCGGTCCAGCTGGTGCGCAAGGTGCGCGAGCTCGGCTTCGTCGCTCCCCTCTTCGGCTTCCGCGCCACCGGCCTCGTCGGCGACGCCGTCCCCACCGCAGGTGAGCGCCCCAGCGAGGTGACGGGCCTGCTCAACGCAGACCTCCGCCGCCGCGCCGCCCAGGCCTTCGCCTAGAACCTCCCCGCCCGTCGCTGGCCAATAAAAAAGGCCGGCACAGGGCCTCTCAGCCCTGTGCCGGCCAGTTGGCCGCGGCGCCTCCCGCCGCTTGGCCAGTTGCTACAGAGAAGCAGCCGCCCTTTTTGCGGCGGCGAGGACGACCCTCGGCAGCGGTGCGAAGTCCAGCGCCGCGCCGTATTTCTGTCCCTTCGTGATCACGTAGTTGACGAACTGCTGCAGGAAGCCCTTCTGCGGGGCGTCGTGCGGAATGATCCCGTAGGTGAACGTCGATATCGGGTAGGCCTTCTTCGCGCTCTTCGGGGGGTTGCTGATGTTGAGTTCGTTGCTCGGCGGCACCTTCTTCACCGCCGCCGCGGCTTCCTCGATGTTGTTGAGGTTGGGGAACTCGAAGTTCCCGGCTTTGTTCTGGATCTTGGCAGCATGCAGGCCGGCCGCAATCAGGTATGAGGCCGAGATGTAGCCGATCGCCCCGTTGGTCGAGGTGACGTTCGCGGTCACACCCGAGTTGCCTTTGCCGCCGACGCCGACGCCTTCCGGGAACCCGACCGAGGTCGCGTAGCCGACGCTGGCCTTCCACGCCTTGCTCACCTTGGAGAGGTAGTTGGTGAAGGCGTAGGTGTCACCGGAGCCGTCGCTGCGGAAGACCGGGGTGATCGCCAGCCCTGGCAGGTGGGTCTTCGGGTTGAGCTTCTTGATCTTCGGGTCGTTCCACTTCGTGATCTTGCCGAAATAGATGCTGGCGAGAATCGAGCCGGACAGATTCAGTTTCTTGACCCCCGGAATGTGGAACCCGATTGCCACTCCGGTCAGCCCCCACGGGATCTGCACACAGCCGTTGCAGGCCGCGGCCTGCGAGGGGGTGAGCGGAGCGTCGGAGGCGCCGAAGTCGACGGTCCGAGCGGTGATCTGAGCGATCCCGGCCCCGGAGCCGACCGACCCGTATTTGACCGGGATGCCTTCCCTGATTTCGAAGCCGTTGATCCAGTTGGCCATCAGGGGAGCGACCAGCGTGGAGCCGGCTCCGGTGAGGCCTGCCGATGCGTTGGCGACAGGCGCCGCAAGAACCAAGACAGCCGCGATGGCGACCCCAAGCAACCTATTGCGATTCAAGAGAATTCCTTTCAGCTCGTTCGGTATCACTGGCGGGTGCAGGGTGCGACCCGGGCGGGCCATAGCATCGGGGGCCGGTATCTCACACATGTTTCAATCCCGTGAAAGATGTGGTTACAAATATGTAACAGTGCAAAGGGCAGTTCGACGGGCTGTGCGAAGGGTGTTGTTTCTCAGTTGTTAACGCACTTGTGTCAATGTTGTGAAGATTGGAAAAGGTCACCAAACGGGACCCCAAACTCCTCTACCCTGCGTGCCGATGAGTGGCACCACGGTCGATCCGGCTTATGTGACGGGCAGCGGCGCGGCGCGGCGCGCTCGTTCGGCGAGCAGGCTTCGCAGGGTCGACCGGATCGGCGACGGCGTCCTCTACGGCGCTTGCGCTCTCGCCGCGGCGCTGGCAGCGGTGGTGCTGATCCTGATCGGATACCAGGTGGTGCACGGCGCCGGCCCGGCCATATCCAAGTTCGGGCTGGGGTTCCTCGTCCACACGACCTGGCAGCCGAATTTCGATGAATTCGGCGCCGGCTCGCTGATCTTCGGCACCGCCGTAAGCTCCGCCGTCGCCCTCGCTCTGGGTGCACCGATCGCGATCGCGATCGGGCTCTTCCTCAGCCTGCTGGCGCCGGCGGGCGTTCGGGGAGTGATCTCGCCGCTGGTCGAGATGCTGGCCGCGATCCCGAGCGTCATCCTCGGCTTCTGGGGCATCCTCGTCCTGGCGCCCTTCCTGCATGAACACATCGAGCCGTTTCTCCATCGCACGCTGGGCTTTCTCCCGATCTTCGGCTCGCCTGAGACGACCGGCTCGAGCATCTTCACGGCGAGCCTGATCCTGACGATCATGGTTATCCCGATCATCGCCTCGGTCTCGCGTGACCTCTTCCTCGCCGTGCCACGCGACGTCCAGGATGGCGCCAGCGCGCTCGGTGCCACCCGCTGGGAGGTCGTGCGCGGTGTCGTTCTGCCGTCGACCGCCTCGGGAGTGGTCGCGGCGTCTCTGCTGGGATTGGGGCGGGCCCTGGGCGAGGCGATCGCGGTGGCGCAGGTGATCGGCGCCGGCTCGGAAATCCAGGCGTCGCTCTTCAAGACCGGGGACACGATGGCAGCCCGGATCGCGAACCAGTTCCCGGGCGCGCTGACCGAACTGCACAAAGCCTCGCTCTTCTACCTCGGGGTCATCCTGCTCGTGATCGGCCTGATCTCGAACCTCGTCGCTCACTGGATCGGCAGGCGGTTCAGCTTCGAGGGGGGGACGCTGCGGTGAGCGACGACACGGTCTTCGACCCGGCGGATCCGCTGACCCCGACCGGCAACCTGCGTCGCCGGCGTGTCTTCAGCCGCCTCGCCATCTACGGCGCAACCGCAGCGGCGGTGCTCGCCGTCGCGGTGTTGGTGATCGTCGTCTACACGGTGGTTGCGCGCGGGGCGAGCGCCCTCAACCTCGACTTCCTGATCAAGGGGGCGCCGGCCGGGATCGGGCCCGAGCTCGTCGGCACCGGCATCATCGTCGGCATCGCAACCGCGATCGCGATGCCGATCGGGGTTCTGATCGCCCTCTTCCTGACCGAGTTCGCCGGCAATCGGGTGGCGAACCTGATCCGGATGACGCTGGACCTGATGAATGGCCTGCCCTCGATCATCATCGGGCTCTTCATCTTCGGACTGCTCGTCAACCACCACCAGCAGTCGGGAATTGCGGCCTCGGTGGCGCTGGCGATCATCGAGGTGCCGCTGATCGCGCGCGGCAGTCAGGAGGTGCTGCTGCTCGTCCCTGACAACCTGCGCGAAGCGGCCGACGCGCTGGGGGTGAGTCGATGGCGGGCGGTGCTCGGGATCGTCGTTCCCAGCGCGCTCGGGGGGATCCTCACCTCGACCGTGCTATCCGTCGCCCGCGCCGCCGGCGAGACCGCGCCGCTCATCTTTGCCACTTCCGTGTTCGACCCCGGTCGCTACTCCCTGAATCCCTTTGAAGCTCTGCCGAACGTCCCGGTCAGGATCTACACGCTGTCCGAAGAAGCGAATCCGTCAGGCTTCGCCGAAGCCTGGGGTTTGTCCCTGATTCTCATCTCCTTCATCCTCTTTGCGAGTCTCGGTGCCAGGGCTCTGCTGGCGCGCAGCAAGAGGAAGATGGCCTCGTGAGGGGCGTCGACGAGGGAGGGCGCGCAGCGCCGGCCCGGATCCGGATCCAGGGTGGACCGCTACCGGCCACCGCCGGATCCAACGGCGCGGTCACCCGGGAGTCCGGCATCGAAGCGGTCTTCGAGGCTCTCGACGTGTCCGTCTACTACGGCAGGAAACGAGCCCTCGCCGGCGTCTCGATGCGCATCCCGCGCAGCCGGATCACCGCGCTGATCGGGCCCTCGGGGTGTGGCAAGACGACCTTCCTGCGCAGCCTCAACCGGATGAACGACTCGGTGTCGAGCTTCAGGATCGAGGGAAGGATCCTCTACCACGGGCACGACATGTATGCGGCCAACGTCGACCAGGTCGAGGTGCGGCGGCGCATCGGGATGGTCTTCCAGAAACCGAACCCGTTCCCGAAGTCGATCTACGACAACGTCGCCTGGGCACCGCGCAACCTGGGGATGAAGCACGGCCTCGACGAGCGGGTCGAGCAGGCTCTGCGCGGCGCGGCGCTCTGGGACGAGGTCAAGGACCGACTCCGCGACAGCGCCCTCGGCCTCTCCGGTGGGCAGCAGCAGCGCCTCTGCATCGCCCGCGCGATCGCGATCGAGCCCGACGTCCTGCTCCTCGACGAGCCGGCCTCGGCGCTCGACCCGATCGCGACGGCGTCGATCGAGGAGCTGATGCACAGCCTCAAAGGCCGTTTCACGATCGTCATCGTCACCCACAACATGCAGCAGGCGGGCCGCGTCGCCGACCAGACGGCGTTCTTCAGCCTCGACTCGAGCAGCGGCGAGCCATCGGGGACGCTGGTCGAGTTCACCGACACCGCGACGATGTTCACCAACCCGGCGGACCCGCGCACGCGTGATTACGTCAGCGGGCGCTTCGGCTGAGATTCCGCGGGGTTCCGCCTCAGCGACGCAGGATCGCGTCGCTGGAGACCTGCTCGAGCAGCGGCTGCCCGCACTGCCAGCAGTAGGTCGCGCCGCTGCTGTGCGGAGCGCCGCATCGCGCGCAGGAGCCGGCCGTCCCGGTCTCCTCCATCCGCACGATGCGTTCGACCTCGCTCAACTCGGCGTCGGCGTCCTGTAGGACGACCGCACGTTTGACCAGGACCTCGACCTGAATCCGGTTGCGGATCGCCATCTCATAGACGAGCCCCCCGAGATCCCACTGCAGCTCGGCAACCTTCGCAATCAACTGGTCGCGGCGGCGCTGGAGGTCGACGAGCAGATCCTCGCCGAGTGCCGGGCTGGGCGAGGTCGGGGACGCCGATGGCGCCGCCTGAGCGCCCTTTGGAGCTGCCGCCGCATCGCGTCGCGGGTTCCGCAGGACTTTCGGCATCGAGATCATTCGCCGAAGAAATTCCCGTTGAACTTGCCGTTTTCGCAACCGGCTTCGGAGTTGCTGCACGCGTCGCCCGGTTGGATTTTCGCGGGCGGCAGGTTGACGTTCCCTGCCGGCTTGAGGACTTCTTCGGCGGCGGGGTGCTTTTCCGCTTCCTTCAGCGCAGCCGCTTTCTGCTTCTTCGTCTTCGCGCTCGTGGCGGCGCCACCGCCGGTGGTGGTCTTGGCAGCCGACGCAGTCTTGGCTTCTTCGCCGCCGCCGTGGATGACGATCGGCGCAGCCTGTGTCGGGGCGGCGGTGTGTTCGCCCGAGCGCCCGATCAGGACGCCGATGCCGAGGGCGAGCAGCAGCGTCCCGACCCCGGCGATCAGCGCCGCGTTGGGCGAGATGCCCGAGCGCTTCTTCTTGGCAGGAGGGGGAGGGGCGTGGGCCGGGCGCTTGACGGCGTCCATCAGGACGACGGCATCCATGAAGGGAAGGCGCGGGTCGCCGCGTCGGTGCCCGCACTCGAGGCAGTAGCGCTGGTCGGCCGCCAGCACCGCCCCGCAGGACGGGCACTGGTCCCCGCTCTGGGACGCGGCGGTCTGGACCTGTGCCGTGGGGGCCGGCAACTCGGGCTCTCGGGGCACTGGTGCGATCTCGGGCTGGGCGAAGGTTTGAGTCGAGACGTCGGTCGAGTCCATGCGGGCGATCCCGGTGATTGTCGCGGCGCCCGCGCCCCAGATGTTGAGGAGTTGTGAAAAGGCCGGACTCGAAATCTTCACATCGAGGGCGAAGGGGGTCGCGAGACTTGGCCTCAGCGTGAGCAACCCCAACGACGCCGAGGGTCCCCGCAGGCCCCATGCCGAGGCCTGTGCGGACTGCGGCGCCGCGCTCTCGGCCACGCAGCGCTACTGCCTGGGCTGCGGCGCGCGGCGCGGCCCGCTGCCGCCTCTGATCGCAAAGCGCATCGACGCACTGAGGAAGGGCGGCCGGCCCCGCCCCGGCGCCACGGTAGCGGGCAGCCTTCCGGTGACGCCGATCGATCCGGCGGTGGCCAGGGAGGAGAATGAGGACGAGGAGGCCGGTTACTGGCGCTTCATGCCCTCCCCGCAGGTTGCGGCTGTCGCGGTGATGGCGCTGCTCGCCGCCGGGGTCGTGCTCGGATCGGTCACCAGCCCGTTCGCGCAGAGCGCCGGGTTCCCGCCGATCATCCTCGAAATGGGAGGGGGAGGGGCTTCGGAAAGCGCGCCGGAAGCCACGGCCGCCCCGGCCCCCGTGGTCGAATCTCCCGCTCTGGCGTCCTCCGCCGAAGAACCCCCCGCCGCTCCCTCCGAAACGCCGGAAGCCGAACCCGAATCGAGTGCGCCGGCCCAACTGCCCCCGGAACTGCCGGAAGAAGAAACCCTTCCCGAAGTCAAGCACGTGTTCCTGATCGTGCTGGGGGAAAACGGGTACGAAGAAGCCTTCGGCGAAGGCTCCAGCGCCCCGTACCTCGCGAAGACGCTCACCGCCCAGGGTGAGCTGCTCTCCAACTACTACGCGGTCGCGCAGGGGGCGCTCGCCAACGAGATCGCCCTGGTCAGCGGCCAGGGTCCGACCCCGCAGACGGCGGCGAACTGCCCCGAATTCGCCGAGGTCGCGCCAGCCACGGTCGGCGCCGAAGAACAGGTGGAAGGGAGCGGCTGCGTCTATCCGGCAGAAGCCCAGACCCTGCCCGGCCAGCTGGAAAGCGCGAAGAAGGCCTGGGTGGCCTACGTCGAGGACATCGGCAGCAGCGGCGGCGAAGCGCCCGCCACCTGTCGCCATCCCGCGCTCGGCGGCCCCGACGCCAACCAGGCCCCGCTTCCCGGGGACGCCTACGAGACCTGGCGAAACCCGTTCGTCTACTTCCACTCGCTGCTCGACAGCCCCGCGTGCGCCGAACACGACGTCGGCCTCGACCGGCTCGCGACGGACCTTGAGCAAGCGAAGAGCACCCCTTCGCTCGCCTACATCGTTCCCAATGCCTGCCACGACGGCGGCGAAGAGCCATGCGAACCCGGCGCGCCCGCGGGCCTCGCCGCCGCCGAACCGTTCCTGCAGACGGTCGTCCCGGAGATCGAGGCCTCGCCGGCCTACAAGGAAGGCGGCCTGATCGCGATCACCTCTGCCGAGGCGCCGCAGGCGGGGCCGAACGCCGACCCCAGCGCCTGCTGCGCGACGCCCGAATACCCCAACCTCGCCGCCGAACCTGCGCCGGCCACCACCGCACCGGCAACCGGCCCGGTGAAACCGAGCGGTGGGGGCGGCCGCGTCGGGATGCTGCTGATCTCCCCCTTCGTCAAAGCCGGCAGCGTCAACGAAAGCGGCTACTACAACCACTTCTCGCTGCTGCGCAGCGTCGAGGAACTGTTCGAACTGCCGCCGCTCGGCTACGCGGCGAACGAAGCGCTCGGCGCGTTCGACTCCACCGTGTACACCGCCGAACCGTAGGCACCCTGCCGCCGGCTCTATCCGCGCTCCGGCGCCGCCGCGGCCTCGCTGATCCCGAAGCGGTCGTGGAGGCGGCGCAGGGGGGCCGGAGCCCACCAGTTCCACCGGCCGAGCAGCTCCATCAGGGAGGGAACCAGCAGGGCGCGGATGATGCTGGCGTCGATCAGCACCGCCAGCGCCGTGCCGACGCCGTTCTCCTTGATGAAGATGACCTGGGAGGTTGCGAAGGCACCCATCGCGACGGCGAAGAGCAGCGCCGCGGCGGTGACGATCCGGCCCGTCCGCTCCAGCCCGATTGCCACGCACTCGGAGTCCGAGGCGCCGTTGTCGCGGGCCTCCTTGATCCGCGAGAGGAGAAAGACCGCGTAATCGGTGGAGAGCCCGAAGGCGACGGCAAAGAGCAGGATCGGCATCGTCTGCTCGATCGCCCCGGGGCTGCTGTAGTCGAGGAACCCCTGCAGGCGGCCGTCCTGGAAGATCAGCACCAGCAGCCCGAAGACGGCGCTGAGGTTGAGGAAGTTCATGATCAGCGACTTGATCGGCAGGATCACCGAGCCGGTCATCAGGAAGAGGATCGTCAGCGTCGCGACGACGATGATCCCGAGCACGATCGGCACGTGGCTGGCGAGGCTGCCCTGGAGGTCGATGAAGTCCGCGGTGGCGCCGCCGACCAGGACCGTCGCCCCAGGCGGTGGCGACAGGTCGCGGATTCGCCTCACGGTCGTCTGGCTGGCGGTGGAGACGAAGGGGCGGGTGGAGACCGCCTGGATCGCGGTCACGCTTCCCTTCAGCGGCTGCGGCGGGTTGACTTCGGCGACTCCGTCGACGCGGCGCACGCGGGTCGCAAACTGCGCCGCCTCTCTGCGGCTGGCGCCTTCGAGGTCGACCCAGATCGGCGTCTCGCGATAGGGGGGGAAATCGGCGCGCACCGTGTCATATGCCTGGCGGGCGCTGGCGCTCTTCGGCAGCACCGTCGGGTCGACCGTGTCGAACTTGATCCCCAGGAAGGGCAGGCCCATCGCGATCAGCAGCAGGGCGCTGAGCGTCGCCACCGGCACCGGGCGGCGCATGACGAAGCGCGAGAGCCGATACCAGAAGCCCCTCTCATCGGGCCGCGCGTCGGCCTCGGCGCGGCGCTGCAGGAAGCGCGGCGACAGCGCGTTGACCCGGGTGCCGAGCAGGGTCAGGACCGCGGGCAGCACGGTCAGCGAGATCAACGCCGCGAAGAGCGCCACCAGCGAGCCGCCAAGCCCCATCGAGTAGAGGAAGCGCTGGGGGAATACCAGCAGCGATGCGAGCGCCGCGGCGACGGTCAGAGAGGAGAAGAAGACGGTACGACCTGAGGTTGCCAGCACGCGCCTCATCGCCGCCAGTCCCGGCCCGTCCTTTGCGATCTCCTCGCGGTAGCGGGAGACGATGAACAGGCTGTAGTCGATCGCCAGGCCCAGACCCAACGCCGTCGTCAGGTTGAGCGCGAAGATCGAGATCGAGCCGACTTCGCTGGCGATTCTGAGGATCAGGAAGGTGCCGACGATCGCCAGTCCGCCGATCATCAGCGGTAGCAGGGCGGCGACGAGGCTGCGAAAGAAGAGCAAGGAGAGCAGGAAGAGGAGGGGAAAGGCGATCAGCTCGGCCATCCGCAGGTCCTTCTCGACCTGCTTGTTGACCTGCTCCTGGGCGACCGCGGCGCCGCCGACGACGACGCCCGGGTGGCTGGAGAGGACGTCGGCGATTTCGGCGCCGGCTTCCTGCCAGCGCTTGTCCTCGGTCGGCTTCAGCGACACCGCGAAGTAGGTGGAGCTGTGGTCGTGAGATATGAAGGCGGGGGAGCCGGTGTCGAAGTAGCCGGTCACCGACTGCACGTCGCCGCGGCGACGAAGCCGGCGCTCCATCGCCTCGACCCGGGCCCGGGTGGCCGGGGCGGCGACGGGCGCGTCCGTGACCACCGCGAGCACCGCCGGCACCCGCAGGCCGGCTGCCTGCAGCCGTTCCTTTGCCTTGACCGTCTCGGTCGCGGGATCGTCGGCGCCATATGGGTCGAGCCGGCTGGCGACGGAGCCGCCGAATGCCCCCGCGAGGAGGAAGAAGGCGATCGCGAGGAGCCCGATCCGGCGGGCGTTGCCGTCGGCGAGGCGTGCGAGGGCGTCGAACATCAGCTGCTCCTTCTCTTTCGGGTGGGCTCGAGGAGCTGACGCTCCATCCGCTCGCACCAGTCCGCGAACCACTCGTTGAACTCGATTCCGCCCCGCAGCACCATCAGTGGGAACGAGTCCTCCTTGGCGAGGGCGCCCGGTTCCATCTCCTTCAGCCGATCGACGAGGCCGAGCCGGTGCTCGCGCATCCAGCCGAGGATCTCGGCGGCCTCCCTGGGTGGTAGGACGCCCGCGAAGAAGAGCTTCAGCAGCCCCTCCTCCCGCATCTCGTAGGTGGCGGGCGCCTGTCGCAGCCATTCCTTCAGGGCCGCCTCGCCGTCGGAGGTGATCTCGTAGACGGTCCGCTTGCGCTCGCCACGCGGGGCGTCGATTCCCTTCACCAGTCCGGCCTCGGAGAGCCGTTTCAGCTCGGGGTAGATCTGACCGTAGCTCGCTGCCCAGAAGAACCGGGTCGTTTCGTCGACCAGAGCCTTGATCTCATAGCCGGACCGCGGCTCGCGGCTGACCATCCCGAGGATCACGTAGGCGGTGGCGCTCAGCTCCATTCAGCCCAATATATATCCGACAGATATATCCTCAAGTGATCTAGGTCACCCAGGCCCGTCCTGCTGTGCCGACTTTCTCCCCCTCCAGCAGGGTCAAAGTCTGAAGCGGCGATTCGGCTCGCGACTTCGGTGAGGATCCGGCGGACGTAGTCGCCGGCGGCCCGGGTTTCTCCCCCTGCGGGGGCGACTATCCTCAGTCGCTCCTATGGGTGCGGCGCAATCTGAGATCGTGGTCATGAAGTTCGGGGGCACCTCGGTGGCCGGGGCCGAGCAGATCAAGCGCGCCGCGGGGCGGATCGTGGCCGCTCGGGAGGCTGGGAACAGGGTGGTGGCCGTGCTGTCGGCTCGGGGGAAGACGACCGACGAGCTGGTTGCTCAGGCCTTCGAGATCTCCGAGCGGCCGGTGGCCCGGGAGATGGACATGCTGCTCTCGACGGGGGAGCGGATCTCCTGCGCTCTCGCCGCGATGGCGATTCATGACATGGGGCACGAGGCGATCTCGCTGACCGGGTCCCAGGCCGGGATCGTCACCGACTCCTCCCACACGAAGGCCCGGATCATCGATGTGCGGGCCGAGCGGATCAGGGAGGCGCTGGAGGACGATCGGGTGGTGCTCGTCGCCGGCTTCCAGGGGGTCTCGACCGAGAGTCGCGATGTGACCACGCTGGGGCGCGGGGGGTCGGACACGACCGCGGTGGCGCTTGCGGCGGCGCTGGGAGCAGGCGTCTGCGAGATCTACACCGATGTCTCCGGGGTGTTCAGCGCCGATCCGCGGATCGTGGCGGAGGCGCGGAAGCTGGCGAAGGTCTCCTACGAGGAGATGCTGGAGATGTCGGCTTCCGGGGCCAAGGTGTTGCAGCTGCGATCGGTCGAGTACGCGCGCAACCACGGCGTCCGCATCCATTGCCGCAGCAGCTTCGAGGACGGCCCCGGTACCCTCGTCGTCGCAGAGGAAGAGACCGTGGAGCAACCCTTCGTGACAGCCGTGACCCACTCCGACGGCGAGGCCCGTGTGACGCTGACCGGCGTCCGCGATGAGCCCGGCGTCGCCGGCCGCATCTTCACCTCGCTGGCCGAGGCAAACGTCAACGTCGACGTGATCATCCAGAACGAGCCGGTGGGAGACGATGAGCTGGCCGACCTCTCCTTCACCGTCGACCGCTCCGACCTGGCCACGGCCATCGACACTGTTGCCGGGCTTGGCGGGGTCAGCAACGGCGTCCGCACCGACGAGCGGATCGGCAAGGTCTCGATCGTCGGCGCCGGCATGCGCTCGCACCCCGGCGTCGCCGCCAAGGTCTTCGAGGTCCTCGGCGGCGAGGGGATCAACATCGAGATGATCTCCACCTCGCCGATCAAGATCTCGTGCGTGATCTCCGCCGACCGCGTTCCCGACGCGGTCAAGGCGCTGCACAAGGCGTTCGACCTCGGGGCCGACGCAGTCCGCCCCGAGGGGCAATCTGCCGCCTCCTCTGCCCCCGCGAATCCCTGATGGTTCGGATACGGACAGGGACTCGCTCCCGCGTCCGGGGGCGGCGGGAGGCAACTTGCTGACCGAGGGGTACAGAGTCGGAGTGGTGGGCGCGACCGGGCTGGTCGGTTCGACGATCCTCGGCGTGCTCGCCGAGCGCGAGTTCCCGGTCGCCGACCTGGTGCCCTTCGCCTCCGAGCGCTCCGCCGGCAAGGAGTTGGAGTGGAACGGCGCCGCCCTCGAGTGCAGGGCGTTGAGTGAGGACACGATCCAGGATCTCGACGTCGTCCTCTCCTCAGCCGGGGGGGCGGTCAGCGCCGAGTGGGCCCCACGGTTGGTCGCGGCAGGCGCCGTCGTCGTCGACAACACCAGCCACTGGCGCATGCGCGACGACGTTCCCCTGGTCGTCGCCGAGGTCAACCCCGACGCGATCGAGGGGCACAGCGGAATCGTCGCCAACCCGAACTGCTCGACCATGCAGATGGTGGTCGCCCTCAAGCCCCTCTACGACGAGGCCGGCATCGAGCGGCTGGTCATCTCCACCTATCAGGCGGTCTCCGGCACCGGCAAGAAGGCGGTCGACGAGCTGCTCGCCCAATCGCGGGCGGTGCTCGGCGAGCACGTCCCCGTCACAGCCGTCTATCCGCACCGGATCGCCTTCAACGCGCTGCCCCAGGCGGGCAGCTTCGCGGCCGGCGACGACCACACGGATGAGGAGCGCAAGCTGATCGGCGAGACGCGAAAGATCCTCGGCGACGACTCGATCCGAGTCAGCGCGACCTGCGTGCGGGTGCCGGTGGTGACCGGTCACTCGGAGGCGGTCAACGTCGAGACGAAGGAGCCGCTATCCGCCGAGCGGGCCCGCGAGCTGCTCGCCTCGGCGCCCGGGGTGAAGGTCGTGGACGACCCGGCGGCGGCGCGCTACCCGATGGCGATCGACGCCGCCGGCCGCGACGATGTCCTCGTCGGCCGCATCAGGCGCGATCCGGGAAACGAGCGCGCGCTGGACATGTGGATCGTCTCCGACAACCTGCGCAAGGGGGCGGCGACGAACGCCGTTCAGATCGCCGAGCTGCTGGTCGAGCGCGGGCTGCTCGGTAGCCGGAAGTAGCCCGTGGACATCGGCTTCGGCGAGGGGGTGCTCATCTTCGGGGGGCTGCTGGCCGTGGTCGCGGCGCTCTCCGGGCTGATTCGGGGGACCGTGCTCTCGGCTTCGGTGCTCTCGGTGGCGCTCGGCATCGGCCTCGCGGCGGCCGACGTGGTCCACGTCGACGCGACGGACCAGTCGATCGTGACGCTGATCGAGCTGGCACTGATCCTCACCCTCTTTTCCGACGGGATGTTCGTCGAGCGCGAGCTGTTGCGCCGGCACTGGAGCCCGGTTGCGCGGGCGCTGATCATCGCGATGCCGATCACGATGGCGCTGTTGGCGCTGGCAGCGAAGGCGCTCTTCCCCGACCTCACCTGGGCCGAGGCCTTCCTGCTCGCGGCGGTGCTCTCGCCGACCGACCCCGTCGTCACCTCTGCGGTTGTCACCTCGCGCCTGGTCCCCAGCGCGGTTCGCCACACCCTCAATCTCGAGTCCGGGCTAAACGACGGCCTGGCGCTGCCCTTCGTCCTCTTCTTCCTCGTCCTCGCCTCGCCGGGCGGCAGCCCGGGAGCCGAAGCGGCGAAGCTGGCCGGGGAGGCCCTGGTCGGCGCGGCGATCGGCCTCGCTCTCGGCGCGCTCGGCGGGCGGCTACACCACCACCTTCCCGGTGGAGGAATCACCGCTCGCTACGAGGGCATCTACTCAGTCGGCTTCGCCCTGGTCGCCTTCGGCCTCTCTGACGTCACCTTCGGCAACGGGCTGATCGCAGCCTTCGTCTGCGGCATCGCGATGGGCGCGACCGAGCGCGACGTCCCGCAGGGCTTCGTCGAGTTCGCCGAGAACACCAGCGCGATCCTCCAGGTGCTCACCTTCTTCGTCTTCGGCGCGCTGATCGTCGCCACCGGCTTTCACCACAGCATCCCGCCGCTGGTCCTCTTCGTCCTCTTCGCGCTGATCGTCGCCCGCCCTGTCGCGGTCATGCTCTCCTTCCTGCGCACCGGCCTGCCGCGCCCGCAGAAGCTGTTCATGGCCTGGTTCGGGCCCAAGGGCGTGGCCTCGATGCTGTTCGCCCTCTTCGTGCTCAAGTCGCAGGTCGGCAACGGCGAACTGATCTTCGACGTCGCCGCGATCGCGATCATCGCCTCGATCGTCGCCCACGGGCTCACAGACACCCTCGGCGCCCGCTGGATGGCGAGGCGGACCGGGCTAAGCGGGGATCGCGGCTAGGCGCTCCTGCACCCAGCCGGTCGAGGCGATGTGCTTGCTCATCCCGAGCTGCTTCGGCTCGGCGCCGAGGGCGAGGCCGACCAGTTGCGGCAGGTGCAGGACGGCGAGGCCGAGGTCGCGGTTGACGACCTTGGCCGCCTCGGGCTGCTGCATGTCGAGGTTGAGGTGGCAGAGCGGGCAGGGTGTGACGAGGCAGTCGGCGCCGGCATCGAGCGCGTCGCCGACGTGCGTGCCCGCCTGGCGCAGCGAGGTCTCGCGGTTCATCGTGATCACGGGGAAGCCGCAGCATTTGCGGGCGCCGTCGTACTCGACGACCTCGCCGCCGAGCACCTCGATCACCTTCTCCAGGTAGATGTCGCGGTCGGGGAACTCGTCGTAGCCGAGCCGTTCCTTGGGGCGCACCACGTAGCAGCCGTAGAAGGGGCCGACCCGCAGGCCGCTGAGTGGGCGCGTCACCTTCTCGGCGAGGCGGTCGAGGCCGTAGTCCTCGACCAGCAGCCAGAGGAAGTTTTTGTTGGTGAAGCCGTCCTTGCCCTTCTCGTAGGCGAGGCCCTGGCCGCTGAGAACCTCGTTGATGTGCGCGCGATAGGAGGAATCGGCGTCGAGCCTCTGCTGGCACTCCGACTGGGCGCCCTGGCAGGTCGAGCAGATGTTCATCATCGCCAGCCCGGTCTGCTGGGCGAGGGCGAAGGTGCGGGCGTTGAGCGTGTCGGCGAGCTCCTGGTTGTGCTCGGCGATGACGCCGGCGCCGCAGCAGTTGGCGCGGTCCAGTTCGACCAGCTCGATGCCGAGCCGCTCCGCGACCAAGGCCATCGAGCCGTGCAGCTCGGCGGTGAAGCCGCGCGAGACGCAGCCGGGCCAGTAGGCGAGCCTCATACCTTCTCCTCCGTCGCGGTCTCGTCGGGCTCGGGGTCGACGTCCTCCTCGCCCGTGATGTAGATGTTGAATTCCTCGCGGTGCTCCTCGGCGTGGCGGTAGATCGCCCTGACCTCGTCCTGGGCGCCGCCCGGGAGCTTCGGGTGGACGCCGGGGATCAGCTTCGGGATCGAGCGCATCTTGCCGCTCCTGATTCCGCGGATCGCCGTCGGGATCGAGCCGAGCATTTCCGCGATCGCCCGTTTCGTCGGTTTCAGCTTGCCCTTGAGGCCTGGCGCGAAGGACTCCTGTAGCAGCAGCGACTCGTCGAGCGTCCCCTTCTTCTCGATGATCTTGACGAAGGCGACCTCATGGTCGTGGCCGCTGTTGGGATCTTTGATCCCCTCCTCGCCGGCCCTGCGGCGTAGGCGCATGATCTGGTCCATCGGAGCCACGCCCTTGGGGCAGGCGTCGATGCAGCTGAAACAGTGGGTGCAGTCATAGATCCCGTGCGGGTCCTCGGCCAGGTCGTGCAGGCGCTCCTTGGTCTCGGCGTCGCGCGGGTCGCCGACGAAGCGGTAGGCCTTGGCCAGCGCCGCCGGGCCGATGAAGTCGGGGTCGGCTTCCATCGAGAGGCAGGAGGAGACGCAGGCGCCGCACTGGATGCAGGCCATCGACTGGGTGATGTCGATCATCGATTCAGGCTCGACCACGTACTCGCGCTCGGGCGCCGCGCCGTGGGGGAGGAGCCAGGGGGTGACGCGGCGGATCTTGGTCCAGTGGGTCGACTCCATGTCGGTGATCAGGTCCTTGATCACGGGCATGTTGCCCATCGGCTCGACCACGATCGTGCCGTCGCCGGCACCAACGCTCGCCTTCTTCTCAGCCAGCTCCTGAGCCTCGCCGATCTGGGTCTTGCAGCCGAGGCCGGACTGGCCGTTGATCTTCATCCCGCAGGAGCCGCAGATCGCGGCGCGGCAGGAGCAGCGGACGGAGAGCGAGCCGTCATCGCGATCCTTCGCCTGCAGCAGGCCGTCGAGGACGGAGAGCGAGGGGTCGAGATCGACCTCGAACTCCTCCCAGTAGGGCCCCTCGCCACTCTCGGGCTGGTACCGGCGCACTTTAAGCGTGTAGGTGGCCATCGTCCTAGTACTTCCTCTCTTCCGGCTCCCACTGTGTGATGGTCACCTCTGAGTATGAGATCTCAGGCCCGTCGTCGCCCTGCTGGAGGTCGATGTGCTTGAGCCACTCCTCGTCGTTTCGCTCCGGGAAGTCGGTTCGGTACTGGGCGCCGCGGCTCTCCTTGCGCTCGAGCGCCGCCAGGCAGGTGGCCTCCGCGTTGTCGAGCATGTAGCCGAGCTCGATCGCGCCGAGGATGTCCTGGTTGAAGACGCTGCCCCGGTCGTCGATGTAGGCGGACGCGGCCTCCTCCTTGAGCCGGCGAACGGTCTCGAGGGCCTCCTGGATGCCGGCCTCGTCGCGGAAGACGGCGATGTGGCGGTCCATCGTCGTGCCCAGCTCGAGCTTGATCTCGGACACGCGACGGCCAGAGCCCTTCTCACGCGCAGAGATCGCGTCGATCTCGGCCTGCTCGCTCTCAAGCGCAGCCTTCGAGGGTCGCGAGCCGTCGATCCGCTTGGCGCGGGCAGCGGCGTCGGCGCCGGAGCGACGGCCGAAGATCAGCGTGTCGAGCAGCGAGTTGGCGCCGAGCCGGTTGCCGCCGTGGACCGAGACGCAGGCGGTCTCGCCGGCGGCGTAGAGGCCGGGGACGTCGGTGCGGCCGTCGACGTCGGTCTTGACACCGCCCATCGTGTAGTGGTTGCCGGGCTTGATCCGGATCGGTTCCCGGGTGATGTCGACCCCGGCGAAGTCGCGGCCGACGAGGACGATCTCCCGCAGCGCCTCGTGGACGCGCTTTTTCGGGACCACGGTGATGTCGAGGGCAACGGTGCCGTCGGGGAAGCCGCGCCCCTCGTCGATCTCGGTCTGCTCGGCGCGGGAGACGACGTCGCGCGAGGCCAGCTCCATCTTGTTCGGTGCGTAGCGCTCCATGAACCGCTCGCCCCTGGCGTTGAGCAGGTGCGCGCCCTCGCCGCGGGCGCCCTCGGTGATCAGGAAGCCCTTGCCCGCCAGCGTCGTCGGGTGGTACTGGATCATCTCCATGTCCATCAGCTTCGCCCCGACCCGGTAGGCCATCGCGATCCCGTCGCCGGTGCAGATCAGAGCGTTGGTGGTCGGCTTCCATACCTGGCCGTTGCCGCCGCAGGCGAGGATCACCGACTTCGCCTTGAACAGCTCCATCGAGCCGTCGGCGATGTTGCGGGTGACGGCGCCGCAGCACTCGCCGTCCTCGTCCATCGCCAGCGCCGTGCAGAACCACTCCTCGTAGCGGGCGACGGTGTCAGAGTGCTTCATCAGCTGCTCGTAGAGCACGTGCATGATCGCCTGGCCGGTGATGTCGGCGACGTAGTAGGTGCGGGCAGCGGAGGCGCCGCCGAAGGCGCGGGTGCCGAGCTTGCCCTCCTCGTTGCGGTGGAAGGTGACACCGAGGTGCTCGAGGTGGAGGATCTCCTCCGGCGCCTCGCGGCACATGATCTCGATCGCGTCCTGGTCGCCGAGGTAGTCGGAGCCCTTGATCGTGTCGTAGGCGTGCGACTCCCACGAGTCGCCGGGGTTGAGCGCCGCGTTGATCCCGCCCTGGGCGGCGTTGGAGTGCGAGCGCACCGGGTGGACCTTGCTCAGGATCCCGACCGAGACCCCTTCCTCGGCGGCGGCCAATGCGGCCCTCTGCCCGGCAAGCCCGGCGCCGATCACCAGTACGTCATGAGATGGCACGAGCGCGGATGCTATAGAGCCGAAATCCGAGAGCGCAGTCGGAATTGACCCCGCCGCCGGCCCCCGCCGCTTACCATTGCTTCCATGCTCGGTGGCGGATCGATCACCCTCTTCCACGTCCGCGGGATCAGGATCGCGGTCGACTGGTCCTGGTTCCTCGTCCTCTTTCTGGTGATCTTCTGGCTCTCGCGCTTCTACGGCGACGTGCTCGGGGAATCCAGCTCCGCGTCGGGCCCGTTCGCGCTCGCGGTGATCAGCGCCGTCGGATTCTTCGGCTCGATTGTCCTGCACGAGCTCGGCCACGCGATGGTCGCCCTTCGCAACGGGATCGGCATCTCCAGCATCCAGCTCTGGATCTTTGGCGGCGTGGCTCGGATGGATCGCGAGTCCGACAGCCCGAGCACCGAGTTCAAGGTGGCGATCGCCGGGCCGTTGGTGACGCTGGCGATCGTCATCGTCCTCAGCGCGGTCGGCCTCGCCGCCGCCGGGGCAGCCGAGTTCAAGAAGGCGATGCTGGTCGAGTCCAACTCGGGCGTCTCGGGCGTGCTGGCGATGATCGCCTGGCTCGCCTCGATCAACTTCCTGGTCCTGGTCTTCAACCTGCTTCCCGCCTTCCCGATGGACGGCGGCCGGGTGGTCCGGGCGCTTGCCTGGTGGAAGACCGGCAGCCGCACCTCGGCAACCCGCTTCGCCGCCTCGCTCGGCCGCGTCTTCGCCTACATCTTCATCGCCGGTGGCCTGCTGCTGATCTTCACGGGCTATGTCTTCGGCGGCGTCTGGCTGGCCCTGATCGGGATGGTGATCAACGGCTCTGCCCGCGGCGCCACGATGCAGACTGCGATCTCCAGCCGCATCCACGGGGTCAGCGTCGCCGACGTGATGGACAGAGAGCCGGTCGCAATCCCCGGTGAGATAAGCATCGAGAAAGCCCTCGACGAGTACTTCCTTCGCTATCGGTGGCCCTGGTTCCCGGTCGTCGACGCAGCCCACAAGTTTCTCGGCCTCGTGGTCCGCGACCGCGCCGACCAGGTCCCCGAGGTTTCGCGCTCGACCTCTCTGGTCGCCGAGGTCCTCGAGCACGACGACGGCGCCTTCCAGGTTCGAGACGACGCCCCCCTCGACTCGCTCCTCGGCAATCAGAACCTGCGCCGCTTCGGCGCGCTGATGGCGGTCGACGCCGAGGGTCACCTATCGGGAGTGATCACCGCCGAGCAGGTCGGCCGAGCGCTCAGGGACGTCGCCTGAGGTATCCGGAGTTCCTCCTCGGGCCGCTTCGCGGGAGCTCCTTCGAAGGAGCTCCGGACGCCTCAGGCAGCCTGAGGCCTGTGACGCTCGATGATCGAGCTGAAATTCGTGCCGGCGGGGAGGGTTCCGAAGGCGTTGCCCCAGTCGCCGGCAAGGCGGGAGGCGCAGAAGGCGTCGGCGACTGCCTCGTCGCCGTAGCGGACGAGGAGAGAGGCCTGGAGGGCGATCGCCATCCGCTCGACTATGCGGCGGGCCCGGTGTTGGATCGAGTCGACGTCGCCGGGGACCTCGTCGCGCAGTGAGGCGACGTAGGCGTCGAGCCTGGGCTCGGCGTCGGCGGCCTCGAGCACCTCCGTGAAGAAGGCCTCCACCGAGCCCGGGTTCTTGACCATCGCCCGCAGGACGTCGAGGCACTGGACGTTGCCCGAGCCCTCCCAGATCGAGGCCAGGGGACTCTCGCGAAAGAGGCGCGGCATTCCCGACTCCTCGACGTAGCCGTTTCCGCCGAGGCACTCGAGGCTCTCGACCGCGTGGGAGGGGGCGCGCTTGCAGAGCCAGTACTTGAGGACCGGGTTGGCGAGGCGCCGGAACTCGAAGGCCTCCTCGTCGCCCGCGGCCACCTCGTCGTAGGAGCGGGCCAGGCGCATCGCCGAGACGGTGGCCGCCTCGGACTCCACGCAGAGGTCGGCGAGCACGTTGCGCATCAACGGCTGGTCGATCAGCGTCGCGCCGAAGGCCGCCCGGTGAGCGGTGTGGTGAAGGGCCTGGGCGACCCCGGCACGGTAGCCGGAGGCGGCGCCGATCACGCAGTCGAGCCGGGTGTGGTTGACCATCTCGATGATGGTCGGCACGCCGCGCCCCTCCTCGCCGACCATCCGCGCCCAGGCCCCCCGGAACTCGACCTCGCTCGAGGCATTGGAACGGTTGCCCAGCTTGTCCTTGAGGCGCTGGATGTGGAAGCGGTTTCGCTCGCCGTCGGGGGTCCAGCGCGGCATCAGGAAGCAGGAGATTCCGGAGTCGGTCTGGGCGAGGACGAGGAAGGCGTCGCACATCGGCGCCGAGCAGAACCACTTGTGGCCGACGAGCTCGTACTCGGCGCCGGGCCCGCCGCCGTTCAACGGCGTCGCAGCGGTCGTGTTGGCGCGGACGTCGGAGCCGCCCTGTTTCTCGGTCATCGCCATTCCGCAGAGCGCGCCGCGCTTGCCGGCGGCGGGAGCGGAGGCGTCGTCGTAGTCCAGCGAGAGGAAGCGCTCCTCCCACTCCTCGGCCAGCTCCGGCTCCTTGCGCAGCGCCGGGATCGCCGAGTAGGTCATCGAGATCGGGCAGCCGACGCCGCTCTCGGCCTGCATCAGCTGCATGAACATCGCCGCCCGGGCGACGTTGGCGCCGGGCCCCGGTTCGCGCCACGGCAGCGCGTGCAAGCCGCTGCTCACGCCGATCCGCATCAGCTCATGCCAGGAGCTGTCGAACTCGACCTCGTCGATCCGGTGTCCGTAGCGATCGTGCGTGCGCAGGATCGGCTTCTTCTCGTTCGCCTCGAAGCCCCAGCGGATCGTCTGCCGCGATCCGCAGACCGCCGCCAATTCGCGGGTGCGGTCCTCGGCCCACCCGGCCCCCTCGCGGCGCAGCGCCTCCACCAGAGGGAGGTCGGCGTCGAAGGGGTTGTAGTCCTCCAGCGGGGGCGGTTGGTTGAAGACCTCGTGGGTGCTCGAAGCGCGGTTCTCGACCGTTGCCATCGCCTCGATTGTGCCACCGATAGCATCGCGGCGCGCATGACGGCGAAGATCAAAGTCAAGAGCCCGGTCGTCGAGCTCGACGGTGACGAGATGACCCGGATCATCTGGTCGTTCATCAAGGAGCAGCTGATCCTGCCCTACCTCGATATCGACCTCGTCTACTTCGACCTCGGGATCGAGAGCCGAGATGCGAGCGAGGACCGGATCACGGTCGAAGCCGCCGAGGCGATCAAGTTG
Source organism: uncultured Solirubrobacterales bacterium (assembly GCA_963838035.1). Classification (GTDB taxonomy): domain Bacteria; phylum Actinomycetota; class Thermoleophilia; order Solirubrobacterales; family 70-9; genus CAVVNN01. Next base: position 82,895 of record CAWIPM010000004.1, on the reverse strand, counting down.
CATGGGGTCGGCGTCAAGTGCGCGACGATCACCCCGGACGAGGCGCGGGTGGAGGAGTTCGGCCTGAAGGAGATGTACCGCTCTCCCAACGGGACGATCCGCAACATCCTCGGCGGGGTCATCTTCCGCGAGCCGATCGTGATCTCGAACATCCCCAGGTTGGTCCCCGGCTGGACGAAGCCGATCGTAATCGGACGCCACGCCTTCGGCGACCAGTACCGGGCGACCGACATGGTCGTCCCCGGCGAGGGGACGCTGACGATGACATACACACCCAGAGACGGCTCCGAGCCGATCGAGCTGGACGTCTACGACTTCCCCGGCGGCGGCATCGCGATGGCGATGTACAACCTCGACGACTCGATCCGCGACTTCGCCCGCGCCTCGATGCGCTACGGCCTCAACCGTGGCTACCCCGTCTACCTCTCCACCAAGAACACGATCCTGAAGCGCTACGACGGCCGCTTCAAGGACCTCTTCGCCGAGGTCTACGAGGCAGAGTTCAAAGCGGACTTCGAGGCCGCCGGCATCTCCTACGAACATCGCCTGATCGACGACATGGTCGCCGCCGCGATGAAGTGGGAGGGCGGTTACGTCTGGGCCTGCAAGAACTACGACGGCGACGTCCAGTCCGACACCGTCGCCCAGGGGTTCGGCTCCCTGGGCCTGATGACGAGCGTGCTGATGAGCGCCGACGGCCGCACGGTCGAGGCGGAGGCAGCGCACGGCACCGTCACCCGCCACTACCGCCTGCACCAGGATGGCAAACCCACCTCCACAAATCCGATCGCCTCGATATTCGCCTGGACACGAGCCCTCACGGCCCGCGCCCGCATGGACGAGACGCCCGAGCTCTCGCAGTTCGCGGAGACCCTGGAGCGCGTCTGCGTCGAGACGGTCGAAAGCGGCAAGATGACCAAAGACCTGGCGCTGCTGGTCGGCCCCGACCAGGGCTTCCAGACCACGCAGGAGTTCCTCGCCTCAGTCGACGAGGGCCTGCAGAAGGCGATGGCATAGCGTCACCTCCGCCCTTCTGCGGAAACAAACCACGACCTCAGGAGAAGATTTCGTGAGCACTCCAGTCAAAGTCACCGTCACGGGCGCAGCCGGCCAGATCGGCTACGCGCTGCTGTTCCGGATCGCCAGCGGCGAGATGCTCGGCCCCGACACGCCGGTCGAGCTGAGCCTGCTGGAGATCCCCAACGCCCTCGAGGCGGCAGAGGGCACGGCGATGGAGCTGGACGATTGCGCCTTCCCGCTGCTGCGCCGGGTCGACATCACCGACAATGCGCGGCAGGCGTTCGACGGCTGCAATGTGGCACTGCTGGTCGGTGCCCGGCCGCGGGGGCCCGGCATGGAGCGCGCCGACCTGCTCGAGGCCAACGGCGGCATCTTCAAGCCGCAGGGCGAAGCGATCAACGCCGCGGCGGCCGACGACGTCAAGGTGCTGGTGGTCGGCAACCCGGCCAACACCAACTGCCTGATCGCGATGTCGAACGCGCCCGACGTCCCGCGCGAGCGCTTCACCGCGATGACCCGCCTCGACCACAACCGGGCGATCTCCCAGCTCGCCAACAAGCTCGCCGAGCCGGTCACGGCCGTGACCAGGATGACGGTCTGGGGCAACCACTCGACCACCCAGTACCCGGACCTGGTCAACGCGAAGGTGAACGGTGAGAGTGCCTGGGAGACGGTCGACGACGAGGCCTGGATCGCCGACGAGTTCATTCCTCGAGTGGCGAAGCGGGGCGCCGAGGTGATCGACGCCCGCGGCGCATCCAGCGCCGCCTCGGCCGCCAATGCGGCGATCGATCACATTCACGACTGGGTCCTCGGCACGCCCGAGGCCGACTGGGTCTCGATGTCCGTCCCGGCCGACGGCTCCTATGGTGTCGAGGAGGGAATCGTCAGCGGCTACCCCTGCACGTGTTCGGGTGGGGAGTGGAGGATCGTCGAGGGCCTCGAGGTTCCGGAGTTCTCGCGGGCGCGGATCGAGGCCAGTGCGGCCGAGCTCCGCGAGGAGCGCGATGCGGTCAGTGCCCTCGGCCTGGTCTGATCCGGCAAGAAAGAGGCCGGCCCGAGGGGCCGGCCTCTGACGACAAGCACTTGGTCAGGTGACGACTATTTGACCGGGAAGTACTGGCGACCCTTCTTCGTAATCCGTTTCTCTTTCTCGAGGTCGCCGAGAACCCTGTAGAGGTAGTTGGGCTTGATTTTCATCGTCTTGGCGATGTCGGAGGCGGTGATGCCCGGACTCGCCTCGACGAGACCGACGGCCTGGTCTCCGCGGGTGCCTTTCCGGCGCCGACGGCTGCGGCGGGCGGCCGGTTTTTTGGAGGAGGAGCCGCGCGGTCGGCCCGGGCCGCGGCGGACGGCCTTATGGCCGAGGTCGGAAAGCGCCCGCTCGAGGCGCTTGCGCTCGTCGTCGAGCTCGGCGAGGCGCTTCTTCACCAGCGAAACCGCCTCATCGAGAACGTCGTGTGTAGAGGGCATCAGGGGGTCCTTTCGATCAGTAAGACTGGTAACAGATTGCCAGTGTGGCACAGTCACAGTGAGTGTGACTGTTCATTTGGTCAAGAAAGACGAAACAAAACCCGGTCCCTTTTGGACGAATCGTCCTCAGACAGCCCGCTGAGCCTGGCGCTCCGGTGAGATGCGAACGACATTCCAGGCCAGGCCCAGCTTCTCCATGGCGGAGATGATCACGGCGGAAGGGTCCAGCTCCCAGCGTTTGAGGCCATGCACGGCCGAGCGGGGGAAGGCGTGATGGTTGTGATGCCAGGACTCTCCCAGCGAGGGCAGCGCCAGCCAGAAGACGTTGGTCGAGCGATCGTCGGTCTCGAAGCGGCGGCTGCCGAGGAAGTGGCAGACCGAGTTGACGCTCCAGGTGATGTGGTGGACGAAGAAGATGCGAACCAGCCCTCCCCAGAGCAGCCCGGTCGCAGCGCCGGCGAGCGTGCCACTCACCAGGTATCCGGCCAGCGCCGGGATAGCAAGGCTGAGGAAGACCAACGAGACGAAGCGGCGGCCGATCGTCCGCATTCCCCGATCCTCATACAGGTCGGGCGCGTAGCGCTTCCAATCCGCCCGACCCTGCGTCGACATCAGCCAGCCCGAGTGTGCGTGCCAAAGCCCGGTCAGCACTCCGCGCACCCCGTCGCCGTGTCCGACGTGCGGGCTGTGCGGGTCACCCTCTTCGTCAGTGTGGGCGTGATGCTTGCGGTGGTCGGCGACCCAGGAGATGACCGGGCCCTGGACGGCCATGGAGCCAAGCACGGCAAAGGCGTATTCGACCGGCTTTGAAGTCTGAAACGCCCTGTGCGTGAGCAGGCGATGGAAGCCGACGGTGATGCTGACCGCGGTAAGCAGGTACATCACCGCGGCGATGAAGAGATCGGCCGGGCTGACGAGGCTGTCCCAGAGCAGGACGATCGCCGCCACGGTTGCTACGAACGGGACCACGACGGCCCCGAGGTTCGCAGCCTTCTCGAGCTTGCCCATTTCGCTCATGCGCGCAGGCTAGCGGGGGCGCCTACGCGGCTGCGTGCGGAAGATCACGTCCCAGAGCGGAGAGGAGACGCCGAAGCCGAAGCGGTGATCCTGGAAGTGGTGGCGCATGTGCTGCTCGCGGAGGCGCTTGCCGAGTTCGGACTTTGGCACGAAGTGGTGCACGTAGTAGTGGGTGTAGTCGTAGAAGAGGTAGCCGCCGATGAAGCCGGCGAAGAGGGGGTAGGCGGACGGTGTTCCGAAGAGCAGTGTGAAGACAAAGAAGAAGAGCGCCGCGAGCGGGATCGCCACCGCCGGAGGCATCACTAGCCGCAGCTTGTCGTTGGGGTGGTCATGGTGGATGCCGTGGATGATGAAGTGCATCCGGCGCCCGACGGCGTTGTCGGGCTCCCAATGGAAGATGAGCCGGTGCAGCCAGTACTCGGTCAGGGTCCAGATCCCGACCCCGGCCAGGGTCAGCAGCGCCAACTGCCAGGCCGCGTAGCCGCGGTCGACCCCGAGCCACTCCATCGCCACGACCACCGGCACGAAAACGATGGCCGGTATCGCCGGGTGGACGCGCGAGAAGAAGTTGAGGAAGTCGCTCTCGAAGAGCTGGGGCGAGGCCGCCAGCTTGTCGGTTCGGTTATGAGCCTCCATCGACGCCAATGGTAGCGGCGTCGGTCGCGGCCCTCGCAAGACGCGGGAAGATGTGACGAGACTGTGTCAAAGAGGTTGCGATTTGCGGAATTGGGCCTGGCGGGTGCCGGGCGACGGTGCCAACATGCGGCGCCGTGCCCCGCAAGCCCAAAGCTCCCACCTGCGAGGACTGCTACTTCCACAAGAACCTCCTCTGCGCCCTCGATCTGAGCGAGCCCTGCGCCACCTTCCGGCCCAGCCGCCCCGAGGGCCTCGTTCCCCCGCGCCAGCCGGTCCTCCTCATGCGCGCCCCCCGCTGGGCATCGGATTCCCGCACCGCCTAGGCCACCCTCTGGCTATGGTTTCGGCCTATGCCGGAGCGTGACCCGTTTGCCAACTTCGCCCGCATGCGGCGGGAAATGGACCAGATGGGCGGCGGCTGGGCGCGTGTCGGCTATGTCAGCCGCCGCAGCACCGGTTTCTCCCCGAACGTCGACGTGTATTACTGCGGCGAGCCGCAGAGGGCGGTTGTCAAGGTCGACCTCGCCGGGGTCGACCTGGCGGACGTCAGCATCGAGGTCAGCGGCCGCCGACTGGCGATCGTCGGCGGAAGGCCGGTCCAGGAGACAGAGGGTCGCGTCTATCAGCAGGTGGAGATTCCCTCCGGGCCGTTCCGCCGCGTTGTCGAGTTCCAGGTCGATGTCGACGCAGACGGCGCCAAGGCCACCTACGAGGATGGCGTCCTGCGGGTGGAGCTGCCTCTCCGCGATCCCTCCGACACCACTCGACGGGTCCCGATAGGGAGGGAGTGATGGAGGGCACGCCGGTGCTCGAAGTGGTCGAGTCCCCACTGGACGTGGAGGACGCGATCCGGGCGAACGAGCCGCTGCCCGATGCGCTGCCGGTGTTGCCGTTGCGCGAGATGGTCACCTTCCCGGAGACGTTCACTCCGCTCGCGGTGGGGCAGGAGCGCTCGATCAAGCTGGTCGACGACGTGCTCGGCGCCAACCGGATGCTGGCGATGGTCGCCTCGCGCGACGACGAGAACGAGGAGCCCGGCCCCGCCGACCTTTACGAGGTCGGCGTCGTCGGCGTCGTCGCCCGCATGCTCAAGGTCCCCGATGGCACGATCCGCATCCTCGTCCAGGGGGCGCAGCGGGTCCGTCTCGGGCCCTACGTCGCCGAGGAGCCCTACCTCGTCGCCCGCATCTCCGAGCTGCCCGACGTGGTCGAGCCCAGCGCCGAGCTCGAGGCGCTGACCCGCAACGTCCAGCGCACCTTCTCGGAGATCATCGAGCAGATCCCCTATCTGCCCGAGGAGCTGCAGATGGCCGTCGCCAACATCGACGACCCCTCGGCGCTCGGATACCTGATCGGTGGCGCCCTGCGCATCTCGACCGAGGAAAAGCAGGAGCTGCTGGAGGAGGTCGATGTCGCCAAGCGTCTGCGCCGCCTTTCCCAGATCCTCGCCCGCGAGCTGGAGGTCGTGCAGCTCGGGACCCAGATCCAGTCCCAGGTCCAGTCAGAAGTGGACAAGGGCCAGCGCGAGTTCTTCCTGCGCCAGCAGCTGAAAGCGATCCAGGACGAGCTGGGGGAGGGGGACGAGCAGCAGGCTGAGGCGAACGAGCTGCGCGAGCGGGTCGAGGCGGCGGGGCTGCCCGAGCATGCTCGCAAGGCAGCCGACCGCGAGCTCTCGCGGCTGGAGAAACTGCCTCCGGCGGCAGCCGAGCATGGCGTCATCCGCACCTACCTCGAGTGGCTGGTCGAGCTGCCCTGGTCGGCGCAGACCGAGGACAACCTCGAGATCGCCCACGCCCGCGAGGTGCTCGATGCCGACCACTACGACCTCGAGAAGGTCAAGGATCGCATCCTCGAGTATCTGGCGGTGCGCAAGCTGAAGCCGGACTCGCCGGGGCCGATCCTCTGCTTCGTCGGCCCGCCCGGGGTTGGCAAGACCAGCCTCGGGAAATCGATCGCCCGCGCCCTCGGCCGCGAGTTCGAGCGGATCTCGGTCGGCGGGGTGCGCGACGAGGCCGAGATCCGCGGCCACCGGCGCACATACATAGGGGCGATGCCCGGGACGATCGTCCGCGCCCTGCGCGACGCCGGCTCTCGCAATCCCGTCTTCATGATCGACGAGATCGACAAGATGGGCGCCGACTTCCGCGGCGATCCCGCCTCGGCGATGCTGGAGGTGCTCGACCCGTCCCAGAACGACAGCTTTCGCGATCACTACCTGGACATCGAGTTCGACCTCTCCGAAGTGCTGTTCATCGCCACGGCCAACGTTCTCGACACGATCCCGGGGCCGCTGCAGGACCGGATGGAAACGATCGAGCTCTCCGGCTACACGATCGAGGAGAAGAAGCACATCGCCCGCCGCTATCTGGTGCCGCGCCAGATCGAGGCCAACGGGCTGAAGACCTCGCAGATCGAGTTCTCCGAGTCGGCCCTGACCGCGATCGTCGAGGAGTACACGCGCGAGGCTGGCGTCCGCAACCTCGAGCGCCAGATCGGCACGATCTGCCGCAAAGTCGCGCGCGAGGTCGCCGAGGGCAAGGGCAACGGCAAGGTGAAGGTCTCGGGGAAGCGGGCGCGGGAGCTGCTCGGCCGACGCCGCTTCTTCGCCGAGCAGCGCCGCCGCACCAAGGACCCCGGCGTCGCCACCGGCCTCGCCTGGACTCCGACCGGCGGCGACGTCCTCTTCATCGAGGCGACCGCGATGCCCGGCTCGAGCAAGCTGACGATCACAGGCCAGCTCGGTGACGTGATGAAGGAGTCGGCGCAGGCGGCTCTGTCATATGTGCGCGGGCACTGGCAGGAGATCGCACCGGGCCTCGAGGAGGACTGGTTCGCCAAGCACGACATCCACATCCACGTCCCCGCCGGCGCCGTGCCCAAGGACGGCCCCTCGGCCGGGGTCGCGATGACGGTCGCCCTCTCTTCGCTGATCGGCGGGCGGCCGGTCCGCAACGACGTGGCGATGACGGGCGAGGTGACGCTGACCGGCCAGGTGCTGGCGATCGGCGGGCTGAAGGAGAAGTCGCTGGCCGCCCAGCGGGCTGGGATCAAGCGGGTGATCGTGCCCGAGCGCAACGAGGGCGACGTGGCGGAGATCCCCGAGCACGAGCGCAGCGAGCTGGAGTTCGTCTACGTCGACGAGGTCTCGAAGGCGATCGAAGCGGCTTTGGCGTAGATGGAGGCCGCCGAGGCGCTGGGCAGCAGCAGTCCGTCGTCGTTCGTCGACTCGGCACGGCAGGCGGTGCGGGCACGCTCGGCGGTGTTCTGGGCGGTTGCCGGCCTCACACTGCTCGCCGCCGCGCTGCGCTTCGGCACGCTCGGCCTGCAGGCCTACCACCACGACGAGATCGTCACCGCCAGCCGCATCCTGCGCGACGGCTTCTGGCACGCGATGGAAGCGGTTGGCTTCAGCGAGTCGGCGCCGCCGCTCTACTACGCGGTCGCCTGGGCGTGGACGCAGCTGACCGGGACCGGCGAGTTCGGCCTCCGCTCGATCTCGGCTCTGGCCGGCGTCGCCACGGTGCCCGTCGCCTACCTGATCGGCGCAGAGCTGGGCGCGCTGGATGGTGACGGTGGAGTCGATCACACCATCGGGGGGTCAACTCCACATCCAGCGAAGCGAACAGGCCTCGTCGTCGCGGCGCTGGTCGCGGTCAACCCGATGCTGCTCTGGTACTCGCAGGAGGCGCGCGCATACGCGCTCTTCGCGCTGCTGACGACGGCCTCTTTCCTCTTCTTCGCTCGCGCGCTGCGCAGAAGGCCGGCGCCGAGGCGGGACATCGTCTGGTGGGGGGTGTTCTCGGCGCTGGCTCTGGCAACCCACTACTTCGCCGTCTTCCCGGTGGCCGCCGAGGGCCTCTGGCTGCTGCGCCGCCATGGCCGGGCCAGCGTTCGCGGCCTCTGGATCGTCGCCCTCGCCGGCGCGCTGCTGGCGCCGCTGGCGATCCACCAGATGGCGATCGGCCACGCCGAGTGGATCGGCAACAACGGCCTCCTTCACCGAGTCTGGGAGTCGGGGGTCACCTTCGCGATCGGGGAGACCGGCGACATCATCGCCCGCCCCGTGCACCCGCTCCTGGCCGCCGTGCCGCTGGCGCTGATCGCCGCCGCGCTGGCGCTGCTCTTCGCTCGCGGAGAGCGCCGCGAGCGCCGCGCCGCGGCCGTGCCGCTGGCGATCGCCGCCGCCACCGTCGCGATCCCGATCCTGCTGGCGCTCGCCTCGCCGGGCAAGGACTACGTGCTCGCCCGCAACCTGCTGCCGGCGCTGGTGCCGGCGCTGGTGGCGGTTGCGATTGCGGTCACAGCTCGCAGGGCGCGCCGCGGCGGCGCTGCCATCGGCGCCGCACTCTTCGCCTACTCGCTTGGCTTCTGCCTCTGGGCATCCTTCTCACCTGCCCTGCAGCGGCCTGACTGGAGGGCGGTGGCGGCGAAGCTGGGCGAACCGAGCGCCCCGCGGGCGATCGTCACCTGGACTCTGGGCGAGGCCTCGCTGCGCTACTACCTGTCCACCGGCTCCTTCCAGGCCAACTCCTCAGAAGGCTTCGGCTGGCTCGTCCACGAAGTCGACTTCGTCTCCGACGGCAGGACAGCGGCACCGCCGCCGCGTTTGCTCGGCCTCGGCTTCCGCCAGGCCGGCTACGGGCAGGCGGGCCGTCTATATGTGAGGCGCTTCGTGGTACCCGGCCCGGGGCTCGCGCCCCTGCGGCTGGGCGCTGTCCGCGATGCCCGGCTCAACTTCCGCTCCAACGGGGTGCTCCTGGACGGCATCGGCCCCCGCTGACGGAAACCGATTTCAGGGGCTATCCTGGGCTGCACCGAAGAATCCAGCGAGGAGAGGGCATGAGCAAGACGAGGGCGACCCAGGCCACCGACCTTTATTCGACCGCGCGCGAGAATCCCTACGTGCAGCGCTTGATCGAGGACCAGGAGCTGCGCGACAGCCTGCGCAACGCCTTCGAAGCGGCTCGGGGGGCCTACGGCCGCGCGACCGGCAACGGCAAGGGCCCGGTAAAGGCCGTGACCAGCGACAAGAAGGTCCAGAAGGACCTGCGCGCGGCGGCCGAGAGCCTGCGCGACGCATCCGAGCAGCTGCGGGCGCCGAGGAAGCGCAAGAAGAGCAAGCTCGGCCGGCTCGTCCTCCTCGCATTGGTGGGCGCGGCGATCGCGCTGGTCCTCAGCGAGGACGCTCGCAAGACCGTCCTCGACTCCCTCTTCGGCGCCGAGGAGGAGTTCGAGTACACGAGCACCTCCAGTATCAACGGCTCCTGACCTGGGCTCGAGAGCGCCGCTCCGCCCGCCCTTCGCCATAGACTGAACCCGTGGAGGCGGCGACCAAAGAGCGCGAGCTGAGCGGCGAGAAGGCGCAGCGCATCGTCGACGCGATGCGCGAGAGCGTTGCCAAGCGCGGTGCCGCCGGCTCGACCTTCGAGCAGGTTGCCGCGGAGGCGGGCGTCAGCCGCGGCCTTCTCCACTATTACTTCGGCACCAAGGAGCGGCTGTTGGTCGAGGTGGTGCGCCGCGACGCCGAGATCCGGGTCGCCCGGCTCGACGAGCGGCTCGCCAAGGCGAAGTCCGTCGACGACGTGATCGATGTCCTGCTGGCCAGCCTCACCGACATGATCGAAAACGAGCCGGCCTTCTTCCTCCTCCTCTACGAGCTGTTCTCGGCGGGGCGGCGCAACCCCGACATCCGGCGCGAGGTCGGGCAGCTATTCGAGCGCACCCGCTCCCACGTCGCGGAAGTCTTGAAGGCAAAGGAGCGCGAGGGCGTGCTCAACCTCCGCCACGACGCTGAGGCGGTCGTCTCCTATCTGTTCGCGGTGGGCGACGGGTTCGCGCTGCAGGCCCTCTCCGACCCCGAGCGCGACAACAGCGCCGCGTTCGCGGCCGGCGCGGCGTCGGCACGGTACCTACTGGTCAGCGAGTAGCGATGAGCGACGAGGTCGCCTTCGCGGGGGCAGCGAAGCAGGCGGAGCTGGTGCGATCCGGGGAGGTCTCCCCGACTGAGCTGGTGCGGATGTGCCTCGACCGGATCGAGCGGCTCGACCCCCAGCTCAACGCCTTCCGCGTCGTGCTCGCGGAACGGGCGCTGCTCGAGGCCGAGCAGGCAGAGGCGCGGCTGAAGGCGGGCGAGGAGCGGCCACTGCTGGGAGTTCCGGTTGCGATCAAGGATGAAGTCGACGTCGCCGGCGAGGTGAAGACGATCGGCACCGACGCCTTCGAGGAGCCCGCCGTGGCCGACTGCGAGATGGTGCGCCGTCTGCGCGAGGCCGGCGCGATCATCGTCGGGCTGACCCTGCTGCCGGAGATGGCGATCTGCGGATTCACCGAGTCGGCGACCTACGGCGTCACTCGCAACCCCTGGAACGCACAGCGCACCCCCGGCGGCTCGAGTGGCGGGTCGGGCGCCGCGGTGGCGGCCGGTCTGGTCCCGATTGCCTCGGCCGGCGACGGCGGCGGGTCGATTCGCATCCCAGCCGCCTCCTGCGGGCTCTTCGGCCTGAAGCCCTCGCGCGGCCGAATCTCACTGGCCCCCGACATCGAAGCCTGGAACGGCCTGGCTGTCCTCGGCTGCCTCAGCCGCACCGTGGTCGACACGGCGCTCTGGCTCGACGTGACCGCCGGAGGATCGAGGGAGCCGGAGGCGCCACCGCCTTCGCAGCGCCCATTCGTCGAGGCGGCGCGGACGGCTCCGGGGAGGCTGCGGGTCGCCTGGTCGACCGTGGCGCCGCGGGCCGCCATGCCACCCCAGGTCGATGAGCTCGCCAGGGGAGCGGTCGCCGAGACCGCCGACCTCCTCGCCTCCCTGGGGCACGACGTCGCCAACCGAGATCCCGACTGGGGGGGGATCGGCAACAACATCACGCCGCGCTTCCTGCGCGGCGTCTCCGACACCGTCGACGCCGTTCCCCACCCGGAGCGCCTGGAACGGCGCACCCGGGGCTTCGGCAGGCTCGGGCGGACGCTCCCGGACGCCCTCTTCGAGCGGGCGATGCGCGGCCGCGCCGCCGACGCCGCCCGCGTCAACGCGATCTTCGACTCCCACGATGTGCTGATGACTCCGGTGATGGGAGGCACGGCGCTGCCAGTCCGCCGCTGGGAGGGCCGGGGCGCCCTGCGCACGGTGTTGGAGATGAGCCGCTTCTACCCCTACTGCGTCCCCTGGAACCACCTCGGCAACCCGGCGATGTCCGTCCCCGCCGGCTTCGCCGCCGACGGCATGCCGCTCGCCGTGCAGATCGTCGGCCGCCGCGGCGACGAGGCCACCCTGCTCTCCCTCGCCGCCCAGCTCGAGGCGGAGCGGCCGTGGGCGGACCGCCGGCCACCGCTCAGTTAGCGAATACCTTCCTCATCCTGGCCAGCTCGCGGATCGATCCGCGGGGGCGGATGCGGCGCTGCAGCATCATCTTGAGCGGGCTGGCGTCGGGTTTTCCGGAGGCGATCCAGTCGGCCCAGCTCGTCTCGAAGACGACGTCCGGGTCGGGCGCCTCGCCCGGCTCGGCTCTGGTCGAGCCATTGTCGATCACCAGGTGCCACGGGTCGGCGTCGGTGAACCGCCACTGGTAGACGAGCTTCGACCCGTTGGCCGCCGCCGGGTCGGCGACGCGGGTCACCACGTCGAAGTAGAGGCGCTGCAGCTCCGGGGAGGATTCGGGCCTGGGCCCGTCGGGGCGCCCGAGAATCCCGGCCATCATCAGCTTGACCTGGCGCTCGGCAACCTCCTCCTCGGACATCTCCGGGTCGAAGGGGAAGACCCCGGGCGGCATCTCCTCGGTGGGGTAGCCGATCGTACGCCAGCGCTGGCGGATCAATTTGAGCCCGAAGGCGAAGATGTCCTCGAGCGAGAAGCCGTAGCACTCGGTGTAGGAGCGGTCCATGTTCGGCGGTGAGAAGACGGCCGGGCCGTAGGGCAGGACTTCGCGCAACAGCTCGGTCACCGCCGCCCGGTTCTCCTGCCAACCCGGGTGGCCTTCGCCCAGCAGCTCCGAGAGCACCTTGACGCCGAAGCCGATGTGGCGCTGCTCGTCCTTGGAGACGTTCGCCATCCCGGAGCTGAAGCCGGGCATCGTGTCCTCGGAGGCGAAGAAGTCCTCGATGAAGTGCTGGCCGGGCTGGGCGAGGGAGCCCTCGACGATCAGGTGGTAGAGGGTGATCGCCTGGGCGTACTTCGGCAGGGAGCGATCCTTGCGCAGTTCCTCCGCCATCACGTCGAGGCGGTCGAAGATGCCGCGGTAGCCCCAGTTGAGCTGGGGAAGGGTGGTGGCGAGAGTCGATTGCAGCGAGTCGCCGCCGACCCCGATCACCTCCTTGAAGAAGCGATGGAAGAAGACCGCGTGGCGGACCTCGTCGACCTGCTGAGTGGCGAGGAAGTAGGACTGCTCCTCGGTGGGCGCGGCGGTGATGTAGGGGGCGAGGGTATCGGCGACCCGGTCCTCACCGTAGAAGAACATCGAGTAGATCCACATCGCCGAGCGGCGCTGGATCTCGCTGAGCGCGTCCCAGCCCTTGCGGTCCTCGGAGAAGTCGATGTCGTAGGCGCTCCAGTTGCCCTGCTCCCAGCGCTTGTAGAGGTCCTCATAGGTGATGTTGTCCATGAGGCTCTGGGATGCGACGCTCATCTCTTCTCCTTTGTGGTGCTATTCGCGCTGTTGCCGAGCGGGAGGTTACCGCGATCCTGGCTGCACAGCCAGGACGGGTCGGCACGGGGCGGACCGGCTCAGCGGCTGGCCGGCTGCGCCGGGGCGGGGACGGCGATCTCGCGCTTGAGGATCTTGCCGGTGGGCCCCTTGGGAAGCTCGTCGATGAACCAGACGACGCGCGGGTACTTGTAGGCGGCGATCCGGTCCTTGACGTAGGCGCCGACCTCCGCGGGGCTCAGCTCCTCGCCCTCGTGCAGGACCACGGCGGCGCCGATCTCCTCGCCCCACTCGTCGTGGGGGACGCCGACCACGGCGGCTTCGCGGATCTTGGGGTGCTCGTAGAGAACCTCCTCGACCTCGCGCGGGTAGACGTTGTAGCCGCCGCGGATGATCAGGTCCTTCTTGCGGTCGACGATGTAGAAGTAGCCCTCCTCGTCGGTGCGGGCCATGTCGCCGGAGTGGAACCAGCCTCCGCGCATCGCCTCCGCGGTCGCGTCGGGGCGCTGCCAGTAGCCCTTCATGATGTTGTGGCCGCGGATCACGATCTCGCCGACCTCTCCCTGCGCGACAGGGTTGTCGTCCTCGTCGACGACCCGCATCTCCACCCCTTCGATCGGGGTCCCGATCGAGCCCGGCTTGCGCTCCATTCCGGAATGGTTGGAGCTGGCGACCGGCGAGGTCTCCGAGAGGCCATAGCCCTCGAGCACGATCGCGCCGAAGGCCTCCTCGAAGCCGCGCAGCACCTCGACCGGCATCGAGGCGCCGCCGGTGATGCAGGTGCGCAGGGCTGAGGTGTCATAGCTCTCGCGCTCGGGGTGGTGGAGCAGCGCACCGAACATCGTCGGCACGCCGTAGAAGTGGGTGACGCCGTCGCGCTGCATCGTCGCCAGCGCCTCGCCGGGGTCGAATTTCGGCACCAGGGTGAGGCAGGCGCCGACCTTCAGCGAAGCGTTCATGCCGACGGTCTGGCCGAAGGAGTGGAAGAGCGGCAGGGCGCCGAGGACGACATCCCCGGCGGCGATCTCGCAGGTGGTGCGGCTGGAGACGTCGGCATTGCGGAAGAGGTTCAGCTGGGTCAGCTCCGCGCCCTTGGGCTTGCCGGTGGTGCCCGAGGTGTAGAGGATCACGGCCGTCTCGTCCTCGGCGGTCTCGACCAGGCCGGGGGTGGGCTCCAGCTCGGCCAGGGCAGCGGCGAACGCCGCCGGCTCGACCTCGATCAGCTCCGCTCCTGCGTCGGCGGCGCCGTCGCGGGCCTCGTCGAGGAAGCCGTGCCAGCCGAGCAGCAGCTCGGCACCGGAGTCCTCCAGGTAGAAGGCGATCTCACGCCGCTTCAGCAGGACGTTCATCGGCACCACGATGCCCCCGGCCCGCAGCACGCCGTAATAGGCGACCGGGAACTCGGGGACGTTGGGCAACATCACGCCGACGCGGTCGCCCGGGTCCAGGCCCTTCTCACGCAGCAGGGTGGCGAGCCGAGCGCTGCGCTCGTCGAGCTCGGCGTAGCTCACCTCGGAGTCGCCGAGTCGGATCGCCGGAGTGTCCGGGACCCGCTCGGCGCTCGCCGTGAGAATCGATGCGAGGTTGAGGCCCACGTCTTCTCGGCTACGGCTTGGTGAAGTGGTGAACCGGGAACTCCTTGATGTCGGGTGGGCCCTGGGGCGCCCGGTCGCCCAGCTCGCCGATCGCCGGCCCGAGCCGGCCCTGCTGGAAGCGGTCGAAGTGATCGCGCGACTCCCAGAAGTCGATGATCCCCCAGCCGTCCTCGATCGGGCCGGCGGCGTGGAAGATCAAACCCTCGGGCGGGTCCGCGTCGATGCCCATGTGCTGATGCATCGTGTCGTACTGCTCCTGGGTGCCACCCACGAACTTGAGTCGTAGTCCGATGGCCATTGCTCTCTCCTCTGTGTGGGATCCGGTCGCGCGAGCATAGCCCCGGCCGCATCGCCTGGCAACGGATCGGCGATTCACGTTGGGGCGGCTGCGACGGGGCGTCCGCTACGCTCGGCCCGGTGGAGGACCTGGGCCAGCCGAGCTCCTACCTAGCCCTGCGCAGGGGAGTCCACGTGTACTCCAGCGATGGCGTGGACCTCGGGCGGGTGGCGCGTGTCCTCGCCGCTCCGAACCTCGACGTCTTCGACGGCTTCGTGCTCGACACAACCGTCCTCCCCGGTGGCCACCGCTTCGTCGACGGGCCCGAGGTGGCGGAGATCTACGAGCGCGGGGTCGTGCTGAAGATCGACGCCGCCGAAGCCAGGAGCCTCCCGGCCCCGACTGCCAACCCCGGGGCGCTCAGGGCAAACCCCGGCGACTTCGCCGCCGGAGGCGGGTCCGGCGGTTCGCTGCGCCGCGCCTGGCGCAGGCTCACCGGCCGGGGCCCCTAGCGTGCCGGCTGCCAGGTAGGGTTGCGCGCCGTGAGGGCGATGATGCTCATCGGGTGCGTCTGCGCGGCGGTCGCGATCGCCGGCTGCGGAGGAGGCGGTGGCTCCTCGACGGCATCGACCGAATCGACCGCGACGACAGGCGAAAAGACGAAGCCGAAGGTGGTCGTTCCCAAGGGCGCACCGCCGAAAACGCTCGTCGTCAGGGAACTCGAAAAGGGGACGGGCGAAGAGGCAAAGGCCGGCGACGAAGTCACCGTCCAGTACGTCGGCGTCGATTACAAGACCGGCAAGCAGTTCGACGCGTCCTGGGACCGCGGCGAACCGTTCAGCTTCCAGCTCGGCGCCCACCAGGTGATCGCCGGCTGGGACAAGGGAGTCGAGGGGATGCGCGTCGGCGGCCGCCGCGAGCTGATCATCCCCCCGAGCCTCGCCTACGGCGCCGCCGGCTCCCCGCCGGCGATCGGCCCGAACGCCACCCTGGTGTTCGTGATCGATCTGCTCGAAGTCAAATAGGACCCGGCCGGGTCCTATTGGGCCATGTGATTGTGGACCTGGTATTCGGTGATCTCCGGCGGGTTCGGGAGCCCCACCTGTTGGGTTATGGGAACGATCTTCTCCGCGGCGAATCTGTCGAAGGTCGCGCGGTCTTCCCACAGGTCGACCACCCTGATGCCGTCATCCGTCTCCGTTGCCCAGTGGAAGATCCCGCCAGGAGCCGTCTTTCCCCCGAGCGCCATCTTCTCCACGACCTCGTCGTACTGGTCTAGCGTCGCTCCCTTGAAGTCCAGAATCAGTCCAACCGCCATTTGATCTCCTCCGTTAGGCGTGCAGGTACGCGGAACGATCCTAGCTCGGCCCGGTTGGGCCGTCGAGCCGCTCTACCGCTCCACCGTCACCCGCAGGAAGGTCGCCGGGATCGAGGTGGCTCAGGTCTCATGCTGTATTTAGAGAGGCCTTCTACCCTCTCCTGTGATGGACCGATATGAGGGAGGGCACACTTGACGCTCCTGCGACGCATCTCCACCCGCCAGCTCTTCGCCGTCTTCGCGGTCCTCGTGGCGATCGCAGCCACCACCACCGCGATCGCCCTCGCCGCGGCGGGCGGCGGTCCGACCCCGCCGCCGAAGCCGCTCGCCAACGCCGTCCATGACGCGCTGGCCGCGCCACCGGTCGAAGGCGTCAGCGCCCGGGTCCACCTCACCGACAACCTGATCGGCGAATCGGTCCTCGAAGGGTCCGACCCGCTGCTGGGCGGCGCCTCCGGCAGGCTCTGGGCCTCGGCCGACGGACGCCTGCGGCTGGAGCTCCAGGCCGATGTCTCGAAAGGCAGCGCCGGTGACTTCCAGGTGCTGGTCGACGAAAAGAGCTTCACGGTCTATGACCCCGGCACGGAAACGGTCTACCGGGGAACGCTGCCGCAGCGGGAAGGCGATGAAGCCGGCCAGAGCGAACCGCCCTCGCTCAGCCGGGTCCAGCAAGGAATCGAAGAAGCGATGCAGCACGTGAACCTGAGCGGGGCGATTCCCTCCGACGTCGCCGGCCAGGCGACCTACACGCTGCACGTTTCGCCGAAGGAGAACGGCGGCCTCCTCGGCGGCGCCGAGCTGGCCTGGGACGCCGCCAACGGAACGCCGCTGCGGGCCGCGCTCTACGCCAAGGGACAGAGCTCGCCGGTGCTCGAACTGAGCGCGACCGAAGTCTCCTTCGGGCCGGTCGCCGAATCGGTCTTCGCAGTCTCTCCGCCGCCCGGGACGAAGGTCGTCGAGCTCAACCCGCCGGCCGGCGGCGAAGGCCAAGAGAGCGGCGACTCCGCCCCGGTCACCGGGCTGGAAGCCGTCCAGACGAAGACCTCGTTCCCGCTCAGCGCTCCGCCGAGCCTGGCCGGGATGGCGCGCGACCAGGTCCGCCTCGTCTCCAGCGGCGAAGACGCGGGTGCCCTCGTCACCTACGGCAAGGGGCTCGGCGGGATCGCCGTGCTCGAGCTGCCGGCCGGCGAAGGCGGCTCGGGCGAAGGCGGCGAAGGCGGCGGTCTGCAGCTCCCGAGCGTGTCGATCGAAGGCGCGAGCCAGGCGCAGGAGCTGGAAACGCCGCTCGGCACCCTGGTCCGCTTCCGCCGCGGCGGGGTCGAGTACACGGTCGCCGGCTCGGTGACGGCGCCAGTCGCCCGGGAAGCCGCGCAGGGCCTGTAGACGGTGGTGGCATCTAGTCGGATGCCCGACGCGGCGCCGATCGAGGTCCGCGGCCTGGTCAAGCGCTACGGTGAGCTCGTCGCCGTCGACCACGTCGACCTCACGGTCGAACGCGGCGACGTGTTCGGCTATCTCGGACCCAACGGCGCCGGCAAGACCACCTCGCTGCGGATGATGCTGGGCCTGATCCGTCCCGACGCGGGCTCGGTGCGGCTGTTCGGCCGTGACCCCCAGCTCGGCGTCGCCGCGCTGGAGGGCGTTGCCGGTTTCGTCGAGGCGCCGGCCTTCTATCCCTACCTGGGCGGCCGCGAGAACCTGCGGCTCTGCGCCGCGCTCGACGGCGGCGACGCCGCGACGCGGGTCGACGAGGTGCTCGACGTCGTCGAGATGAGCGACCGGGCCAAGGACCGGGTCGGCGGCTACTCGCACGGGATGCGCCAGCGGCTGGGGATCGCCGCGGCGCTGCTGCGGCGGCCGCGGCTGCTGCTGCTCGACGAGCCGGCGACCGGCCTCGACCCGGGCGGGATGCGCGACATGCGCGAGCTGATCCGTGACCTCGCCGCACGGGGGATCACGGTGCTGCTCTCCAGCCACCTGCTGGTCGAGGTCGAAGAGCTCTGCAACCGGGTGGCGATCGTGCGCCGCGGCCGCGTCGTCTACGAGGGTGCCCTGGCCGAGCTGCGCGACCGCGCCGGGGTCAGCTACCGGCTCCGCACCGCGGACGACCCGGTCGCGCGGCGCGTCTGCGCTGCGCAGGCAGGGATCGAGGAGGTGCGCGAGGCGCCTCAGGGCGGGCTCCTCTTCAGAGCCGCCGGTGAGCGCGCGGTCGGCGAGCTCTCGCTTGCCCTGGCGGAGTCGCGGGCGCCGGTGCTTGAGCTGAGCCCGCGCCAGGCGAGCCTCGAGGACCTCTTCTTCCAGCTCACCGAGGGCGACGGCGGCGCCGCGGGCGCGGCCCGCATGGCAGCAGCCGCCGAGGAGCTGGCCTGATGCCCCGCGTCCTGACCGTCTACCGCTGGGAGCTGCGCAAGCTGCGCGCTCAGAAACGCACCTACCTCGGCCTCGGCGCGGCGGCGGCGGTGCCGATCATCTTCGTCACCGCGCTGGCGATCCGCAACGGCGAACCGCGCGACGTCGCCTTCGGCCGCTACGTGCACGACACCGGGCTGGCGATCCCGCTGGTTCTGCTGCTCTTCGGTTCTGTCTGGCTTTTCCCGCTGATAACCGCCCTGGTAGCCGGGGACATCGTCGCCGCCGAGGATCGCGACCGCACCCTCAAGACGATCCTCACCCGCTCGGTCGAGCGCCAGCAGGTGTTTGCCGCCAAGGCACTGGCAGCCGTCACCTACGCGATCGCGGCGATCGCGCTCAGCGGAGCGGTCGCGCTTGCGGCGGGGATCCTCGCCTCCGGCTTCAACCCGATCGTCACCCTCTCCGGCACCCGCGTCTCCGCCTCCCACGGCCTCGCACTCGTCGGCGCCAGCCTGCTCGTCTACCTGCTTCCGATCCTCGCGGTCGCCTGTATCGGGCTGCTGCTCTCAACCGTCTTCCGCAATAGCGCCGCGGCCATCGTCGGCACCCTGATGTTCTCGCTGCTGCTGCAGCTGATCGGCATCCTGCCGGGGCTTGGCGGCCTGCAGCCGTATCTGCTCAGCACCCAGTTCCAGGCCTGGCAGGGCTTCCTCCGCGTCCCGGTTGACTGGGCACCGATCCTGCGCGCCCTCTGGGTCTGCGCCCTGTACGCGGTGCCGGCGCTGCTGGTCGCGACGGTCGTGTTCTTGCGTCGGGACGTGGCCGGCGAGTAGCTCGCCGTCTCACAGGCAGCTCTCCTGCGCCGTCGCCTAAGCCTCCTCGGGCGCAAGCTCCGGCTCGCCGACGGCAGCACCCTGCCGTATGGCCCCGCGGCGACGGTGAGGGGTGCGAGCGTCCTCGGGGGTGTCCTTGCCGGTCACGCTCAGATAGGCGACGAAGGCGGCGATCATCGCCGCCAGCGCGAGGCTCACCGCCCCGGTGCCAAGGGCCAGGCCGCCGCGTTCGTGCGAGACCGCCAGCCAGTCGGCGAAGGAGGCTCCGAGCGGACGGGTGACGACGTAGGCGAACCAGAAGGCGAGGATCGAGTTCATCCCGAATCGCCAGTAGCCGATCGCCGGCACCGCAATAACCGCGGCGAAGAGCAGACCTGAGGCGAAGTAGCCGAGGCCGAAAGTGACCGCGGTGAGATCGCCGGCGGCGGTGCCGAGGGCGAAGGTTGCGAGGACCGCCGCCCAGTAGAAGATCTCCCGGCGCGGGGTGCGGATGCTGTGGATCGAGAGCGTCCCCTCGAATCTCTGCCAGGTCCAGAAGACGGCGGCGAGGATGACCGCGTAGAAGATCGTCGAGGCGATGTAGGGGACACCGAGGCCGACATGGAGGACGTCGGCGGCCATCGTGCCGAAGACCCCGACCATCGCCACCGCGAGCCAGTATGCCCAGGGGACGTAGCGGTCCTTTGTGAACTGGATGTAGAGGGCGATGCCAAAGGCGATCCCGCCGAGCACGACCGCGATCTCGGGCACGAGGTGGTGGACAAGGAAGTCGGAGGTCGACTCGCCCATGCCGGTCGTCAACGCCTTGACGATCCAGAAGAAGGCGGTCACCTCCGGCACCTTCGAGTGGCGGCGCGCGTTGTTGCCCGCCCGAGGCGGCGTCACGCGCAAGGGGTGCCCACCTGCACGGAGGTATCGAGCTTGGAATCCATGGGGAAGTGACGATCGGATGACTGCGGCGCGGCACGCTATGGAGCCCGCATAAATGTGAGCTCAAATTCGCCCGAATGAGTCTGCGGGCCCGTGGTAGGACCGGGTGTTCCGAAGGCCTGCCTTCCTGGGACTGTGTCACGATCTCGTAGGTGACCAGCGGTCCGGCCGCAACGCAGCAGCTGCGCGACCTCGTGCGTCTTCGTCGCGTCCGCGACCGGATCGACCGGGAGTTCGCGCAGCCTCTTGACGTTGAGGCGCTCGCCCGCAGCGCGCACATGTCGGCCGGGCACTTCAGTCGCCAGTTCCGGCTCGCCTACGGCGAGTCGCCGTACAGCTACCTGATGACGCGGCGCATCGAGCGCGCGATGGCGCTGCTGCGTCGTGGCGACCTCAATGTCACAGAGGTCTGCTTCGAGGTCGGCTGCTCATCGCTGGGCACCTTCAGCACTCGCTTCACCGAACTGGTCGCCATGCCTCCCAGCGCCTACCGGCGCCAGGCAGCGCTTGCGACGGCGGGGATGCCCCCGTGCGTGGCGAAGCAGGTGAGCAGACCGATCAGGAATCGAGAAGCGCCGGTTCCGAGCCGCGCCTAGCATGCCCGCCATGGACATCACGATTCACGGGAGCTTCCTCCCGCACGACGACCCGGAGGCATCGCTCGCCTTCTACCGCGACACGCTCGGCTTCGAGGTCCGCAATGACGTCGGACACGAGGGGATGCGCTGGATAACCGTCGGCCCCGTCGGCCAGCCTGGCACGTCCATCGTCCTCGAGCCGCCGGGGGCCGATCCCGGCGTCACCGACGAGGAGCGCCGCACCATCGCCGAGATGATGGCGAAGGGCACCTATGCCCGGATCCTCCTCGCCACCACCGACCTCGACGGAACCTTCGAGCGGTTGCAGGCCAACGCCGAGGTTGTCCAGGAGCCGACCGAGCAGCCGTACGGGGTTCGTGACTGCGCCGTCCGCGATCCCGCTGGCAACCTGATCCGCATCCAGGAGCTGCGCTGAGCGGTCCGGCGAGACACGATGAGAATGGCCACGGAGGTGCATTGCGATGGCTGAGAGGAAAACTGTAAAGAAGGGCAAGCAGAAGCCCGCCAAGGGGACGACCGGCAAGGCGGCCGAGGCGTTCACCGATGAGGAGCGCGCTGCGATGAGGGAGCGCGCCCGGGAGTTGAAGGCGGCCGCACGGCGGCGGGCGGGCACGGGCAAGGCGGACGGGGAAAGCGACGTGCTCGCAAAGATCGCGGAGATGCGGGAACCGGATCGCGCCATGGCCGAGCGACTCCACGCCATCATCAAAGCCAGCGCGCCAGACCTTTCGCCGAGAACCTGGTACGGGATGCCGGCGTACGCCAAGGACGGGAAGGTCCTCTGCTATTTCCAGAGCGCGCAGAAGTTCAAATCGAGGTATGCGACGCTGGGCTTCAGCGACAGGGCGAATCTCGACAAAGGCGACATGTGGCCGACCGCCTTCGCTCTGACAGAGCTGACCCCCGCTGAAGAGGCGAGGATTACCGCACTCGTGAAGAAAGCAGTGAGCTGAGCGATAGCGGCGAGGTGCCCGCCTACTCGATCCTGAACCTCTTCTTCGCCGGGCTGTGATCCTCGCCGCCGGCGTTGAGCGCCCTCACCTCAAACGTGTAGCGACCCGGCTTTAGGTGCGTATAGGTCTTCGGTGACTTGCACTTCTTGAACCTCGGCTTGTGGTGCTTCTTCACGAGGGCGCACTGGAAGCCGCTCGCTGTCCCGATCGCCTTGAACCTGAAGGTCGCCCTCCCCACCTTCGAGTTGATCTTGGCCTTCAGGATCCTCGTGTTTGGCGGAGCAGCCGCGATCGTCACCTGGTGGCTGATATGCGCGCTCGGACCGCCGTTGCAGCTCATCGTCTGACCGGTGAAGATCTGGGCGGTTGAGCAGCCGGCGTCGTCGGTGACGGTCAGGCTCACCGTATAGGTGCCGGCCGCCGCGTAGGCGTGGGTGGGGGTCGCGCCCGCATTCGGGGCGCTCGACCCGTCCCCGAAGTCCCAGTCATAGCGGGCGACGGTCTGGCCGGGTGATGCGCTCGAGCCGGAGCCGTCGATGCTCGTTCGCTTACCGGCGAATCCCGCCGTCGCGGTGAAGGCGGCGCCCGGGGCCTGGTCGGGGCTGATCGCGAGGGATTGAAAGAACGGACCATTTCCCGTGTCGCAGCTCGTCCCCGCGCATGGGATCGGGGTGAGCGAGCCGTCGGCGTTGATCGCAAACGGCGAGACCGTGCTCGTATCGTTGGAGACGTAGAGGAACCGCCCGCCCGGGCTCACCGCCACTCCGACCGGAGCAATCCCCGTCTTGCAGCTCGATCCCGGGCAGGTGATCGGGGTGAGCGAGCCGTCGGCGGCGATCGCGAACGGCGAGACTGTGTTCGAGGTGTTGTTCGCGGTGTAGAGGAAGCGCCCGTTCGGGCTCACCGCAACCCCCCTGGGGTCCGTCCCCGTGTTGCAGCTCGGCGGCGCACAGGTGATCGGGGCGAGCGAACCGTCCCCGTTGATCCCAAACGCTGAGACCGTCTGCGAGAAGAAGAAGTTTGCGCTGTAGAGGAACTGCCCGTTCGGGCTCACCGCCACCGCTATTGGGGCCGTTGGCGCCTGACAGCCAGGCGGCATGCAGGCAATCGGGGTGAGGGAGCCGTCGGCGTTGATTGCGAACGGCGAGACCTTCGTCCCAGAGTTGGTGACGTAGAGGAACTGCCCGTTCGGGCTCACCGCGACGCCGGCGGGTTGCGTTCCCGCGTTGCAATTCGGCGGCGTGCAGGCGATCGGGGTAAGGGAGCCGTCGGCGCTGATCGCAAACGGCGAGACCGTGCCCCCGCTCTCGTTTGTGACGTAGAGAAACTGACCGTTCGGGCTCACCGCAAGCCCGAAGGGCCCCGACCCCGCGCTGCAGTTCGACCCCGGGCAGGTGATCGGGGTGAGGGTACCGTCGGCGCTGATCGCGAACGGCGAGACCGTTTCCCCGATCTCGTTTGCGACGTAGAGAAACTGACCGTTCGGGCTCACCGCAAGCCCCTCGGGGCTCGTTCCCGTGTCGCAGCTCGCCCCGCAGCTGATCGGCGCCAGCGAGCCAGCCCCGTTCACGGAGAACAACGAGATCGAGTTGGCGGTGCTGTTCGAGACGAAGACCTCGCTCGCGGGCGCCTCGGCCGGGAGGGCGACGAGCGCCGCCGCGAGCGCCAGCGGGCCTATCCAACGGCAGATCCTCGGGTTCACGAGCTAGCTCCCTATTCCGGGTGCGGACTCATCACTTGGGCAGACCCTACACCCGGAACAGTCGGCCTCGCCAGGAATGTCGGGTGAGCTGGAGACGCCGCCAGCCCAGGCGAGTGCTCGGGAATGCTCCCCTTTGGGCGGGCCATAAGATGCCGGCCAGATCGCGGCAGTCGGTCATCGCGTCGCGGGGGACTGAAGGAGCGCCATGGCCTCACTCGGACAGCTAACCGCCTCAAGCTCGCAGTTCGCCAACAAGCGCGGTATTTATCTCGGGCGACGCTCAACCAAGCTCCATGTGGCCCTCTACCGCCGCTCCGGCGGCAAGATCGGCGGCAATATTCCCGGCTGGCCCGAGGCCCGGATATGCCTCCTCGACCACACGGGCGCCCGGAGTGGCGCGAAGAGAACGTCTCCGGTGATGTACCTCGAAGACGGCGACGCCATCGTCGTGATGGCCTCGAAGGCCGGCCAGCCGACCCATCCCGCATGGTTTCACAACCTCAAGGCAAATCCGGAGACCAAGATTCAGACTGGCTCGGTGGTTCGTGAGGTCCGAGCTCGTGTCGCCACCGATGAAGAGCGCGATCGCCTCTGGTCCAGGTTCGTGGCGATGTATCCCGGCTCCGAGTTCTACCAGCGCAATGCGAAGGGCCGGAGGATCCCGATCGTGGTCCTCGATCCTCGATAGGAAGGTCTCCCGTCGCAAAGGAGGAATAGCTGCGGTGCAGGCACAGAGGCCGCGTTACAAGCCGGTCTCGACCGAACACTTTCCTCAGGGCGATCCACCAAGTGGGTGGCACACCTTTTCGACGGTAGCTCCCACTGAAGCAGTCAGCAACTCTCGGCAAACTAGCTCCGCGCGGCTAGAATGACCTCTCATCGCCTGAGGAATGCCGGGGAGGGAGCCGTGAGCAAGTTGAGCGGATTCACACAGCGGTTCCGGTCCCTCAAACCCATGCGGCGACCTGTTGCTCGTTGCTCGCTGCTTCTGAGCTTGATCGTCGTGGCGCTCGCCGGCCCTGGACCCCCTGCCGTTGAGGCTTCATCGCCGCCTCCCGAAGTGACGGGCATCTCGCCGAACGACGGTCCTCCAGCGGGCGGAACCACGATTCAGATCACCGGCAGCAACTTCACAGGTGCGACGGCGGTGATCTTCTGGGGCGAACACGAAAGACAAGAAGCCGCCAGCTTCACCGTCAACTCCGATACCTCGATCACGACAGTTTCCCCCCCGGGATATGGAGTCCAGGATCTGATCGTCGTGGGCCCTGGCGGCGACAGCGCCACAACCCGCAACGATAGATTCGGTTACGGGCCGATTGTCAGTGAAATGACACCGAGAAACGGACCGGCTGCCGGCGGTACCTCGGTGACGCTAAGTGGCTTTGGCCTTGAAGAAGCCACTGGCGTGAGCTTCGGGCCGAGGGCCGCTGCGAGCTTCTCGGTGAATGCGGACGGATCTGTTACAGCGGTCTCCCCACCTGTCTCCGGAGATGAAACCGTCGTCTACGTGACCGTCATGACACCGCAAGGACCAAGCCGCACCAGTTATGAAGCAAACAGGTTCATCTACGGCCCAACTGTCACAGGAGTCTTTGATTCTCGTGGCCCGGCGAGCGGAGGCACTTTCGTGACGATTAGAGGCACTGGCTTCAGCTCGGCACTCTACAAGTGTTATAGTTGCGAGCCATTCGTAGGAGCTGTCTACTTCGGCTCGACCTTCCTGCGTTGTTGCGAATTCGCGCAGTTCGAAGTTGAGTCGGATCGAAAAATCGTCGCAATTGCTCCTCCAGGGGCCGGAGTCGAGGACATCACGGTCAAGACCGTAGGCGGCACGAGCCCAATCACCCCGAAAGACGAGTTCACATATGAATCGAGCCGGCCCAAGATTGAAGAGGAGTTCGCCGTAGACGTCACCAGCAGTGAAGCGACCCTGGTGGCGATCGTCAATCCTTCGGGCTCAGCTATGACCTACCAGTTTGAGATTGCCAACGCACCGAACTGCGCGCCGGTGGAATCCCCGAATGCGCCCTGTCATTACCTTTCGCTGGGGACGGTTCCAGACGGCGCCCTTCCCGCCAGCGCCGAAGCCCAACCGGTCAATCTCAAAGTGCCCAGCAGCGAAGTCGAACTGCAGCCCAATGCAACCTATGACTTCAGGGTCATCGCCACAAATGGCGTAGGGAGCACCACGGGAAGCGACACGAAGTTCACGACGCTCGACGCGGCGTGCCCCGGGCGGCGGATCCGGCTGCTCGCATGCCGATCGCCCTAAGTACAGATCATGCCTGCAAAGGGCTCGCGCGACGTTCCGTCAAGCTCGTCGCGCCGTGAGGCACAGGCATCGGGGAGGCCGAAAGGCAGCGATGAAGCGAGCGCGCAGGCGGGAGCACGAGGCGATCTCGAAGTGCGGCAATCTGCTCAATTGAGCGGCATGGCGGTTTCAGATCGACCCGCATTGCCGCCGGCGAAGCGTGCTGGAGGACCGTAACGAAGCCACGCGAGGCTGGGTAGACATCCGCGTTGTTTGCGAGCGCGTCGAAGGCTGGCGAGCCCGGGACCCTTCCCGCATCAGCGGCCCGGCGGAGCGGGCTCAGCCGTAGGTCGTCTTGCAGGTCTGCGACGAGGAGGGCAGGCGAGTCGCGTCGCCGGCGAAGGAAGCGGTGACGGTCCAGGTTCCGGATTGGATGGGGTCGGGAGTATGGCCCGCCGTCCATTTGCCACTCGAGTCGGTCGTGGTTTCGAACGCCGATACCGGAATCCCGGGGTAGGAGAAGGTGACCTTGATTTTGGACCCGGCCTGCGCGGGGGTCAGCGTGCCACCGACCTCGATCGGGTTGGGGCTGGCAGTGTTGACCGGGCAGGTGTCGAGCGTCAGGGTGGAGGCGACCTGGCCTCCGGTGGGCGCAGGACTCGGGGACGGGACCGGGGTTGGTGACGGCAGCACGGGCACCCGGCGAAGCACTTCGAACGATGCCGGTGAGAGCGCCAGCGAGGGCGGAAGTTTGCTCCCTCCATGCCGCGACGCCCGGCGGAAGCGGGCCACGACCTTGCTGATGTCCCTGCGGAATTCGGTGACAAGTTTCGAGTGATCAAGGTGGAACACGGGCCGGGCGGCGGCCAGCACGCCCTGAGAGGCGCCGAGCGCGTCAAGGATCACTTTGTGCCTCTCGCGGGCTTCGCGCTTCGTCTTCCATTTGATGAGGCTTCCGAGCTTCATGTTGAGGAGGCGGCTCTGGTCGCGTTTGGAGTCGAAGGCGCGGGCAGACTGCAGCTGGAGCCCGGCGAGATTGATTTCCAGCTTCACGCCGGCGGGCCGGGTCAGAGCTTTGAGCAGCGCCAGGCAGGGGCGCCGGACGCAGGGAGGCGGTTTCGAGGCGCGCCGCAGGTCGCCATGCAGGGTGGAGGTCAGTTTGCCGATGCGCTTGCCGAGCGTCGTCACTTCGATATGCGCCAGGTGAGCGCGCGCTATGGCGGAGATCGGCGGCGTTGATGCGGGCGCCGGCACCGATATCGGCGGAGGGACGAGGGATGCGGGCGGGATCGGACATCCCATCGCCGCTTTGAACTCGGCGAACGAATGGATCGTGCCCGGGTTGTTGCGCAGCACTTCGACCATCACTTTGCGCTGCCCGTCTGCGCAGTTGTTTGCGAGGTTCGTGAGCGCGGCAGCGACATTGCCCTCGGTTTCCATGTCGCCCGGCCTGCCGCAGTCGGGCGCCGGCGCGAAGTCCTGCGCCCAGTACTCGGCCCAGCCCTCGTTGAAGGCGAAGCCCAGGCCGGTGTGGTTGCAGACTTCGTGAGTCTGCAGATAGTTGTGGGTGACGACGTCGCCCAGGAAGTGCCCGAGGTCACCGTCGAACCCGGCCCGCAGCACGTGCCCGAACTCATGCCAGGTGATCGAGTTGTCGCCGCCCCCGCGGTACCCGACCGGGAAGCCGCCGGGCCACCAGATCGAGGTGAAGGGGGAGAAGGGGACCCCGGCGGTGACCGCGTCGGCGTCGATCTCCACCCCGTGCGAGGGCAGTTCGGTGCCCACTTCGTGCAGGAAGGCGTCGTTGGCGGCGTGGACGCCGGCCCAGATCGCGCACTTGGGCGAGTGGCCCGGGTTTTCGAACTCGATGCCGCCGTAGTTGCGGACGGGCTGGTCGTTGTGGGTCTGGGCGGTGTCGACCGACCAGTCGTTGATGCCCCAGAAGTCCTTGAGGTGGACGTGTCGGGCGTCGCGCAGCGCCATCCGAACGAAGTAGTTGTCGTCGTCGGTCGGCGAGACAAGGTTGAACGAGCCGTCGGGCGCGGTGTAGCCGTGGGCGACCTGCGAGCCGGATATCTCGACCGGCAGCCAGTCCCAGCCGCGCTTCCAGAGCTCGACGTTCATGCCGCCCAGCGGCGCGACGACGCCACGGTCGTTGCAGAGGTACTGGCCTCTGTAGACGGTGTGCTGCCCCGCGGAGGCCGAAGCCGCGAGCACGAGCACGCCTACGGCGACCAGAACGCCGACCGCTCGCACCTTCCCCATCGACGGACCGTAACAAGCGGGCTTCGCAGTTTCCAGTCCGAATGGCCGAATTGGCGGCCTGCGATGTTGGCGTCCTGGATCCACGGCTCGCTCGCCAACCGACCCGGGGCACTCGCTGTTGCCGGGTTCACCGACGCCGATCACGTGGGCCGCTGGGCGAGAAGGCAGCTGGTAGCCCCCGAAGGAAGTGCTGTCGCCAGTCGCAAAGGAGCAAGCGCTGACGTTGCAGGCGCTGGTCCCTCCGGTTGCGCCCCGCAGGGTCGTGCCCCTGGGCAGGGTGCCGCCCGGCGGCGTCGCGGGGGCGCTCGGAGCGGGTATGACGCCCGAGGCGAAGTCGCTGGCCTCAAGCGAGTGTTCTGCGACCTTGGAGCTCGTCACGGCGCCGTCGGCGAGCTTCGCTCCCCTGATCGTGCCGTTCTTGATTGGAGCTCTTGAGGAGGCGGATCGCCTAAAGACGTGAGCGTCTCGGAGCGGCGCAGCTCACTCTCGCAACGGACGGAGGCTGTCGCGCAAACCCGCTCCGTCCGCCCTGTCGAAGAGCATTCGGGCATGGCACATAACTTCATCGAAAGCCCTCGTGAGCAGGGGTTCCTGCTCGCACCCGACATCCGCGACTGGCTCCCCGAAGACCACCTGGCGTGGTTCGTGATCGACGCCGTAAAGGACATGGACCTGTCTGCCTTCTACGACGCCTACCGCGCCGACGGCCACGGCCACGCCGCCTATGAGCCGCGAACGATGGTCGCCCTGCTCCTTTACGCCTACGCGACCTGCCAGCGCTCCTCGAGAACGATCGAGCGCCACTGTCGCCAGGACGTCGCCTACCGCGTGATCACCGGCAACCTCGTCCCCGACCACGCGACGATCGCCCGCTTCCTCTGCCGACACGAGGAAGCGCTCTCAGGCCTCTTCGGCGAGGTCCTCTCCCTCTGCGCCCGGGCGGGACTGGTGGGGCCGGGCGTGGTGGCGATCGACGGCACCCGGATCGCCGGCAACGCCAGTCCGGAGGCAAACGTCGAGTTCGCCGAGATCGCGCGCGAGATCCTCGCCGAGGCGAGGGCGAGCGACGAGGCCGAGGACGAGCTCTACGGCGAGGCCCGCGGAGATGAGCTTCCCGAGCAGTTGCGCACAGCGGACGGCAGGGCGCGAGTTCCTCCGCCACGCCCGCGAGGAGCGTAGGGCAGACAAGGAAGCCCAGCTTGCCGAGGAGCCCGAGGTGGACACCGAGGAGGTGTCGCTTGAGTTCGAGGCGGAGCGAATCGTCGCCCGCACTCAGGGACGCGAGGGGTGGGTGCGCGAGGCAAAGCGCCAGGCAGAGACCCACCGATGGCAGCACCCCGATGCGATCGTCCGCTCGCGCTCGGAGCGCCTTGCCTTGGCCGCCGAGCGGCTTGCGCTCGACCTCGAGGTCGAGCGCCGCGCCAACGAGACCTACGAGCGCTTTCGCGAGAACTACCGCGACCGGCTCGGGCGGCGGCCCGGCGGCCGGACCAACCCCTACGTCGCGCCCGAGCTGCCGCCCGGAAAGGTGAACGCGACCGACCCCGACTCGAAGCCGATCCCGATCGGCTTCGGCTACGTCCAGGGCTACAACGCCCAGGCGGCGGTCTCCGAGGACCAGATCGTTCTCGCCGCCGAGATCACCAACACCTCCACCGACTTCTCCCAGCTCGATCCGATGGTCACGGCGACCCTGGAGGAGCTCGAGCGGGCGGGTGTCGCCGGGCGGCCCGAGACGGTCGTCGCCGACGCCGGCTACTGGAATGAGCAGCACATCGACGAGGTCGTCGCCAACAAGCACATCCCGGTGCTGGTGGCACCGGACAAGGGCAGTCGCGGCACCCCGAGGTCCACCTGGACCGGCGGGCGATACTCGTGGATGCGATCGGTGCTCAGCACCGAGCACGGCCAGAGCCGCTACCGAAAACGCAAGCAGACCGTCGAGCCGCTCTTCGGCCATACCAAGCACAACTGCGCCGTCAACCGCTTCCACCGACGAGGCAGGATCAAGGTGCGTACCGAGTGGCGATTACTGATGGCGACGCACAACCTCGCCAAGCTCCACCGCCACCGATTAGCCGCCGCGGTGCCCTAGACCGGGCCACACGGGGGTGAAATGTCCACAGCCGCCAGGGATGCGGATGGGGGCACCCCCTGTTTCGCTGAGACGATGCCTTTGCGCGACAGCCTCGACGAGGAGCAGGCGTCGTGGCCCGACCGCACTGCGCTCCCGCGTGGCGTGGAGCAG
The DNA here is from genome assembly GCA_963838035.1 of uncultured Solirubrobacterales bacterium. Lineage (GTDB taxonomy): Bacteria > Actinomycetota > Thermoleophilia > Solirubrobacterales > 70-9 > CAVVNN01. The sequence goes on along the minus strand of CAWIPM010000004.1, from coordinate 52,787 downwards.
TGCGCCAGTTCCACGCCTTACGGCCATTCGACGGTAAGCTGCTCCGAAGGATCCGCGCGTCTCGGCGGCGCAGCTGTTCGTCTTGCTCTTGTAGTACTCGGGAAATTCCCCACCCCTCTAGCCGCCGCTGAGAGCGCCTGCGTAGCCGGTGGCCATGTAGGCGGTCGGCGCGCCGCAGGAGACGCTCGTCAGCTGCTTCAGGAAAGCTCGCCGAGCCACTGTGCGACTCACGCCTTGAGATCGTCGAGGTCGGAAAACGGCCAAGCGGTGTCCGCCGCCGCCGAGTCGCCCGCGGTCAGCGGCGTTCCTCGTCAGGCTAGGGTGCCGGCGCCAGGGCCGGGTCGTAGACACAGGCGGTCGTCGCCGTCGGCGACAGCGTGAGGTCGGTCTGCGAGATCGAGGTGATCGACCCACCGGCGCTGGTCGTCACGATCGCACCGGTCGGGGTGCCCCCGCCGACGACATCCGAGGTCCAGGCGGCGATGCCTCGGAACGGGCTGCCGGATACGGCGGCGATTGCGGCGAATTCCGCAGCCGTCGGCATGGTTCCACCGGTGGCCGCTCCGCGACAGACGTTGACCGACGTTTCCCAGGTGGCCGGGCCGCCGCTGGTGAAGGCGCAGAGACCTCCCCCGGGCAGCTGGAAGGCGCCTTTGCCGACAGGGAAGTTGCAGGTGAAGTGCAGTGAGCCCTCATTGACCTTGGCCCCGGTTGCCGCGTTGTTGGCGATCTTGCCCGTAGTCACGGATTCGTTTGCCAGCTTGCCGGTGTTCACCGCGCCGTTGGCGAGCTTGCCGGTGGTCAGTGCATTGTTGGCGATCTTGCCCGTAGTGACGGATCCATTGGCGATCTGGCTTGCCGTCACCGCATTGGAGGCGATCTTGCTGCCGGTAACAGCGCCATTCTTGATCTTTGCGGCGGTCACCGCGTTCTTCTTGATCTGCTTGGCGCCGACGCTGTTCTTGGCGAGATGGGAGGCCGCGAATGCGGCTCCGCCACTCACAACCAGAAAGAAGCTCAGGTAGGCGACGATGGTGGTATGGCTCGGGCGGCGCAGCTTCGGGCGCTTATTCATTTTTCTCCCCGTATGGGTTGCGGCTTTCGGCCTCCCTTGCCCGGGCATCTAGCCTGAGAACCTCTCGACGACGCTAGCCGCTCGTGCCGATGAGGTCAAGCAGAGCTCAGCTTTCCGGCCTCGCCAATCGCGAGACTGAAGTTGCTGGGAATCAGGCGTCGAGCTTTGGGCTACGCCAGGGCTGGTCGAGGCGGGCTGCCAGGTCGTCGGCGAGGCCCTCGATCGGTACGCGGGTTTGCTCGAGGGTGTCGCGGTCGCGGAGGGTGACCGTGTCGTCCTCCATCGTCTGGTGGTCGACGGTTATCCCCCAGGGGGTGCCGATCTCGTCCTGGCGGCGGTAGCGCTTGCCGATCGAGCCGCCCTCGTCGAACTCGGCCGGGACCCTGCGGCGCAGGTCCGCGAACACCTCGCGCGCCTTCTCGGGCATGCCCTCCTTGGAGAGGAGGGGGAGCACCGCGACCTTGACCGGAGCCAGGCGGGGGTGAAGGCGGAGGACGGTTCGCTGCCGGCCCTCGACCTCCTCGGCGTCGTAGGAGTCGACCAGGAAGGCGAGCGTGGCGCGATCGGCGCCCGCCGCCGGCTCGATCACGTGGGGGACGTAGCGCTCTTTTGTCCCCTGGTCGAAGTACTCGAGCTTCTCGCCGCTGAACTTGGCGTGCTGGGTGAGGTCGAAGTCGCCGCGGTTGGCGATTCCCTCGAGCTCCGACCAGCCGATCGGGAACAGGTACTCGATGTCACTCGTGGCGGAGGAGTAATGGGAGAGCTCGTCGGCCCCGTGGGGGCGGACCCGAAGGTGGTCGGGGCGGATCCCCAGCTCGGTGTACCAGCGCTCGCGCTCTTCCATCCAGGTCTGGTGCCACTTTGGCGCTTCAGCCGGGGGGACGAAGAACTCCATCTCCATCTGCTCGAACTCGCGGGTGCGGAAGATGAAGTTTCCGGGGGTGATCTCGTTGCGGAACGACTTGCCGATCTGGGCGATCCCGAACGGCGGCTTCTTGCGGGCGAAGCCGAGCACGTTCTTGAAGTTGATGAAGATCCCCTGTGCCGTCTCCGGCCGCAGGTAGACGGTCGAGCCCGCCTCCGCCACCGGGCCGACGTGCGTTTCGAACATCAGGTTGAACTGGCGCGGCTCGGAGAGCTCGCCGCCGCACTCGGGGCAGCGCAGCTCGGCATCGGGGTCGCCGCCATCCTCGGCGACCGCCTCGCGCAGATGGTCCTCCCGCCATCGCTTCTTGCACTTGCCCAGGCACTGGACGAGCGGATCGGTGAATCCCTCCAGGTGCCCCGAGGCCTCCCAGACCCGCGGGTGCTGGAGGATCGCCGAGTCAAGCGCGACGATGTCGTCGCGGTCGGTGAGCATCGCCCGCCACCACTCCGCCTTGACGTTGCTCTTCAGCAGGACGCCGTAGTGGCCGTAGTCGTAGGTCGAGCCGAGGCCGCCGTAGATCTCCGAGGAGGGGAAGACGAAGCCGCGCCGTTTGCACAGCGCGACGATCTCCTCCATCGAGACCCCGTGGGCGGTGTCCTCTGCCATGCCGGAACCGTATAGGGCCGCCTTGCGATAATCCCTCGCTATGCAACCGGCTTCGCCCACGCTCCGCTCGCGGAGATCAGATATGGACGCTCGCTCCGCGTAGGCTCGCATGCCGATCTATGAGTACAAGTGCGCCAACGGGCACGTCTTCGATGTGATCCAGAAGATGGCCGACGACCCGCTGACCGAGTGCCAGGAGTGCGGGGCGCCGGCGGCGCGGGTCCTGCACCCGGTCGCGGTCCACTTCAAGGGCTCCGGCTTCTACAACACCGACTACGGCAGGAAGAAGGGCGGCGGCAAGGACGGCGCCGCCTCTGCGGACGGGGCGGGCGAGTCGAAGGGCTCGGACTCGGGCTCCTCCGACTCGAAGTCCGTCGACTCGAAGAAGTCGGGCGACTCCAAGGCCAAGGCCTCGGCCGGCGCAGACTGAGCGCCCTGCGCCGCTAGCCGTTGAGGAACTTCTTCACCGCGTGTCGGCGGACCGGGCGCGGCACTTCGATGCTGCCGTCCGGGCGCGGCGAGCAGCCCGAGTTGGCGCTGCCGCAGAGCACGTCGGCGGGGGCGCTGCCGCCGATTGCCGCGGAGAGGATCAGCTGCGGCATCGTCAGGAAGCCCATGTCGCTGACGAAAGCCTTGGGCGCGTCCCAGCCGATGATCGGCCCCTTGATGAAGTTGTAGGGAAGGCGGAGCGGGTCGGTGAGGCGTTCCCTGATGCCGCTGATCACCGCCTGCTGGGCCTTCTCGCGGTTGAAGTCGTTGTAGCCGAACGTGAATGCGCTGCGGCCGGGCCCCGGGCATTCGCTCACCTCCCGGGTCCGCGCGTAGGCCAGCGCCTTTTCCCCGTTGAGGGTGTTCTCACCCCTGTGCAGCCGCAGCGTCACCCCCCCCTGGCCGTGCCCGGCGCCGCCGGAGATGTCGGAGCAGAGCTTGTGGGGGACGTTGACTTCGACCCCGCCGACGGCGTCGATCAGCTTTTCGAAGCCGGTGAAGTCGACGATCGCGACGTGGTCGATCTTGAGTCCCAGGAACCGTTCGACCGTCTTGATCTGCAGCGCCGCGCCGCCGAAGGCGTAGGCGGCGTTGATTTTGGTCGTTTCGTGGCCGGGGATTTCGGCGTAGGAGTCGCGCGGGATCGAGAGTTTGCGAAAGGAGCCGCCGCCGGCCCGGATCAGCATCAGCGTGTCGGCCCGGTATTCGCCGGCTTCGCAGCCGTCGTGGGGGGCGTCGCCGTGCGACTGCTGTTCGAAGCACTTCTGCGAGTGAGGGGCGCCGGGCTCCTTCGTGTCGGGCGGGCGGGCGTCGGTGCCGAGGACGAGGATCGTCTGGGCGCTCGGCAGCAGGAAAGGGTTGCCGTGCAGCGCCGACTTAGCTTCGCCCGAGAGCTTGAAGGCCTGCAGTTGGGCGGAGACCGCGAAGGCGAGGAAGCTCAGCACGACCCAGCCGAGCGCCGCGAGACCGGCCCACTTGAGCACTCGCCTTGGGGTCCAGCGGCGGGTTGGGCTGGGCCGCTCGCGCCGCCAGGGAGGATGGGGCTCCTTCGGCTCCTTCGGCGATCGCCTCGCCCGCTCTCGGAGGCCCGAGAGGTCAGGGGACCGCAACCGGGACAGGAGGCTCCTGCGGGACCGGTAGACCTTGTACTCGGGCGGCCCCGAGGGCTGCTGCTCGCCGTTGTCAGGCATAAAGGGCTAGAAATCATGCCGATGCTCACGGTCGTCTGCCCTCACCCCCCTCCTCATGAGTGAGACGATCGGGGTCGACCTGGGCGGGACGAAGATGCTCGTCGGCGTTCTCGACCGCGACTCCAAGGTGCTCTGGGAGAGCCGGGAGGCGTCGACCGGGCAGAGCGAGGACGCGCTTGTGGAGCTGCTGGTGCGCGAGATCGACGAGGCGCGCGAGGCGTGCCCGGACGTGGCCGCCGTCGGGCTCGGCATCCCGGCGACGATCGACCGCCGCCGCGGCATCGCCGTCTCGGCGGTGAACCTGCCGATCGCCGACCTGCCGGTTCGCGACCTCGTCTCCGAGCGGACCGGGCTGCCGGTCTTCGTCGACAACGACGCCAACGTCGCCGCCCTGGCCGAGCATCTCCTGGGCGCGGCCCGCGGCGCCGAGAACGCCGTGCTGCTGACGATCGGCACCGGGATCGGGGGCGGCCTGATCCTCGGCGGCGAGGTCTACCGGGGATCGAGCGGCGCCGGCGCCGAGCTCGGCCACACCGTTGTCGACCTCAACGGGCCGCCCTGTCAGGGCAACTGCCCCGGGCGGGGCTGCGTCGAGACGATGGCCTCCGGCACCGCGATCGGCCGCGAGGCGCGGGAGGCCGCCGAGCGAAGCCCGGACTCGGCGATCGGCCGGCTTCTGGCCGAAGGGCGCGAGGTCGACGGCAGGGCGGTGACCGAGGCGGCGCTGGCCGGCGACGCGACATCGCTCGCGGTCTTCGAGCTGGTCGGGAGGCACCTGGGCGTCGCGCTTGCCAGCTTCGCCAACATCTTCGAGCCGGACACGATCGTCCTCGGCGGCGGGGCGATGGCCGCGGGCGAGCTACTGCTCGAGCCGGCCCGCCGCGAGCTGCGGGCGAGGGCGCTACGGCCGATGAACGAGACGCCGGTCGTCGAAGCGGAGATGGGCCCCGACGCGGGGATGATCGGCGCCGCCGCGATGGCGCGGATCGAGTTTGACCGGGTGGTGGGCTGATGCCAGGCAGGCTGGTCGTCTGCCCGACCCCGATCGGCAACCTCGACGACGTCTCCCCGCGTGTGCGCGACGCCCTGGTCGGAGCCGACTACATCGCCTGTGAGGACACCCGGCGCACCGGGGGGCTGCTCGACAAGCTGGGGATCCGCCCCGCGCCGCGGCTCGTCTCCAACCACGAGGGCAATGAAGCGGCGCGAGCGACCGAGCTGGCGCAGCGGATCGAGCGCGGCGACGTCGTCGCCCTGGTCTCCGATGCCGGCATGCCGGCGATCTCCGACCCCGGCTACCGGTTGATCCGGCGCTGCATCGACCGCAACCTCGAGGTGGTGGTGCTGCCGGGCCCCTCGGTCGTTCCGGTCGCGCTCGTAGCCTCCGGCCTCCCCACCGACCGCTGGCGCTTCGAGGGCTTCCTGCCCAAGCGCTCCGGCGAGATGGAGCGGGTGCTGCGCTCGGCGGAGACCGTGGTCGCGTTCGAGTCTCCCCGTCGGGTCGGCGACTCGCTGGCGGCGCTTGCGGCGATCGCCCCCGACCGCCCGGCCGCGGTCTGCCGCGAGCTCTCGAAGATGCACGAGGAGGTGGCCCGTGGCTCACTCGGCGAGCTGGCGCGGCGATTCCGCGGCGACGTCAAGGGCGAGATCGTGCTGGTGATCGGGCCGGCCTCCTCGGAGGAGCACGGGCAGGACGTCGCCTTCGCGGTTGACGCCCTGCGCCACCTGGTCCAGTCGGGCGCCCGTCCCCGCGCTGCCGCCAGCGTCGTCGCGGCGCTGACCGGCACCCGCGCCAACGACCTCTACAAGGCGCTGACCGGCCGCGAGGCACGAAAGTGACGCCACTGCGGCCGCTTTGCGGCCTGACATGCTGGTGCCGGCGCTAACACCTCGCCGGCCCACACCATCGTGACCTACTACATCACCACTCCGATCTACTACGTCAACGCCGAGCCGCACCTCGGCCACGCCTACTCGACGATGGCGGCCGACGTGCTCGCCCGCCACATGCGCCAGCGTGGAGAGGACGTCTTCTTCCTCACCGGCACCGACGAGCACGGCGAGCCGATCGAGAACGCCGCGGAGCGCGAGGGCATCTCGCCGCAGGAGCTCGCCGATCGCAACGCCGAGAAGTTCCGAGCTCTGATGCCGATCATCGACGCCACCAACGACTTCTTCATCCGCACCTCGGACCCGAGGCACAAGGAGAAGGTCGCGGAGATCATGCAGCGCGTCTACGACAACGGCTGGGTCAGCAAGGGGGTCTATGAGGGCTGGTACTGCCCGCGCTGCGCCGACTTCAAAACGGAGAGGGACCTCGGCCCCGGCAACACCTGCCCGATTCACGAGATCGCGCTGGAGCGCGAGCGGGAGGAGAACTGGTTCTTCCGCCTCTCCGCCTTTCAGGCGCAGCTCGAAGGCCTCTACGAGGAGCGTCCCGACTTCGTCGTCCCCGAGTTCCGGCGCAACGAGGCGGTCGCCTTCATCAAGCAGGGGCTGGAGGACGTCTCGCTCTCGCGGCCGAAACTGAAGTGGGGGATGGAGCTGCCCTGGGACCCGGGCCAGCGGATGTACGTGTGGTTCGACGCGCTGCTCAACTACGTGACCGCGCTCACCTTCGCCCGCGAGGGGGAGGACCTGACCGAGCGCTACTGGCCGGCCAGCTTGCACGTGATGGCGAAGGACATCCTCAAGTTCCACGCGGTGATCTGGCCGGCGTTGCTGTGGGCCGCCGACCTCGAGCCGCCGCGGCGGATGGCGATCCACGGCTACCTGCTGATGGGCGAGAAGAAGATGTCGAAGTCGCTCGGCAACGTTCTCGACCCGTTTGCGGTGATCGAGCGCTTCGGCGCCGACGCGCTGCGCTATTACTGCTTCCGCGAGGTCAGCTTCGGCCAGGATGGCTCGATCTCCACCGCCGGCTTCGAGGCCCGCTATGAGAGCGAGCTGGCCAACGAGTACGGCAACCTGGCGAGCCGGGTGACCGCGATGCTGGAGCGCTATCGCGCCGGCGTCGCCCCTGAGGCAGCCGTCGATGCGGTGCTGGCCGAGGACTTCGAAGACGCCGCCGTCCGCTTCTCCGAGCTGCTCGACCGGGCCGAGCTGACCCAGGCCCTGGAGGTGGCATGGAAGCTGGTGCGCCGCCTCAACCGGTACGTCGAGGAGACGAAACCCTGGGAGCTGGCCCGCGACGAGGCAGACCCCGAGCGCCTCGACGAGGTCCTCTACAACCTGGCCGAGGGCCTGCGGGTGACGACGCTGCTGCTCCTTCCCTACCTGCCGCGGACGGGGGAGCGGGTGCTCGGCGCGCTCCGCGAGGAGTCGCGGGCACTCGCCGAGCTCGGCTCCCGCCCCGGCGGCCAACAGGTCGAGCGGATCCCGCCGCTCTTCCCGAAGATCGACTGACGCTAGAGGGTCGTTGCCTCCAGGATGTCGGCGGAGATGTCGGCGGGGCGGGTCAGGCCGCAGAGCGCCATCGTCAGGTCGAGCTCGGCGAGGATCATCTTGAGGACGGTTTCGACGCCCGTCTGGCCCTCCAGCGCCAGGCCCCAGATGTAGGGGCGGCCGAGCAGCACGGCGTCGGCGCCGAGGGCGAGCGCCTTGATCACGTCGGCACCGCCGCGGATGCCGCTGTCGAAGAGGACGGTGAGCTCGCCGCCGACCGCCGCGGCGATCGCCGGCAGCGCGTCGAGTGAGCCGAGAGCACCGTCGACCTGGCGTCCACCGTGGTTTGAGACGACGATCCCGTCGAGGCCGCGCCGTGCAGCCTCGCGTGCGTCGTCAACGTGCTGGATGCCCTTGACGAGGATCGGCAGCGAGGTCTGCTCGCGCAGCCAGTCGAGGTCCTCCCAGGTGAGCGAGGGGTTGACGTACACCCCCAGGTAGTGGCCGGTCGCGGCGCCGAGGTCCTCCTCCGGAGTGCGCTCCAGGTCGGCGCGGAAGACCGGGTCCTGGAAGAAGTTGGCGTTGCCGGAGCCTTCGAGGAAGGGGAGCCAGGCCTGCTCTAGGTCCCGCGGCTTCCAGCCCGGGATGAAGGTGTCGACGGTGACGACGATCGCTTCGTAGCCGGCGGACTCGGCGCGCCCGACGAAGCTCTCGACGAGCCGCCTGTCGTTCGGCCAGTAGAGCTGGAACCAGCGCGGCCCCTCGCCTCCGGCCTCGGCGATCTCCTCCAGGGTGAAATGGGAGGCGGTGCTGGCGATCATCGGCACCCCCAGCGACGCCGCCGCCCGCGCCGTCGCCAGCTCGCCATCCTCGTGGACGGCCCTCTGCACCCCGATCGGAGCCAGCATCAACGGCGCCGTCATCGGCGTTCCCAGCAGCGTGGTCGAGAGGTCGCGCTCGGCGACGTCGCGCAGCATCCGCGGGACGATGCGCCGGCGGTGAAACGCCTCGCGGTTGGCGTCCATCGTGTCCTCGCCACCGGCGCCGGCGAAGACGTAGTTCGCCGCCCGCGGCTCCATCGCCTCGGCGGCGCGGCGTTCCAGCTCTGCGATCGAGACGGGGATCGAGGGCGTCTCCCCGGCGAGGCCGTGCATGTAGATCTCGCGGTAGTAGTCGGCGTGGTCGGCCATGGTCCGTCAACGCTATTCGAGTAAGGGTTCCTAGACTCCCCCCGGTGATCGATTCGCACACGCACCTGTTCCTCTGCGAGCGGCCGGAGGCCGAGGTGGTCGCAGCGGCGCGCGAGGCCGGGGTCAGGCGAATGCTGAACGTCGGCCTGGGAGGGAGCTCCAACGCCGAGGCGATCGCCGGGGCCGAGCGCAACGAGGGGGTGTTCGCGACCGTCGGCTGCCACCCCACCTCGGCGGATGAGTTCGACGACGTGCTGGCGGAGGAGATCACCCGCCTTGCCGCGCACGAGAAGGTGCGGGCGATCGGGGAGACCGGGCTCGACTTCTACCGAGAGAGCGCCAGCCCGGCGGACCAGCGCAGGGCATTCGAGGCGCAGATCGAGATCGCCCGCGACAGTGGGCTCCCGATCGTGATCCACGCCCGCGACCCCGACGGTGGAACGACGGCGTCCGACGAGGTCTTCGAGATCCTCGACGCGCGGGCCGGCGGCGTGCCGGTCATCCTGCACTGTTTTCTCGCCCCATGGAGGGCGCAGGACGCGATCGAGCGCGGCTGGCACTGCTCCTTCTCGGGCATCGTCACATTCCCAAAGTCCGATGCGTTGCGAGAGGCGGCGGCGAAGCTTCCCGACGAGCTCGTCCTGGTCGAGACCGACGCCCCCTATCTCGCCCCGCAGCCGGTCCGTGGCAAGCCCAACGAGCCGGCCCACGTGGTCGAGACGGCCCGGCTCGTCGCCGAGGCCCGAGGGGTCACCTACGAGGAGCTGGAGCGCGTGGTCGAAACCAACGCGCGGGCCCTCTTCGATTGGTGAGGGTCTGAGCGTGGTCCGGCTCGGCCAGAACTTCCTCGCCGACCCGAATCTGCTCGACGCCATCGTCCGCGACGCCGGCCTGGCTCCCGACGACGTTGCGCTGGAGGTCGGCGCGGGGGAGGGGGTGCTGACCGAGCGGCTGGCGGAGGTCGCAGCGCACGTCCACACGGTCGAGATCGATCGGGGCCTCGAGCAGGCACTCGCTCCCCTCGCCTCTCGTCCGAACGTCAGCCTGCACTGGGGAGATGCGATGCGGTTCGATTTCAGCGCGCTCCGCCCGGCGCCGACCGCGGTCGTCGCCAACCTCCCCTACTCGGTGGCGACGCCGGTGATCATCCGTACGATCGAGCAGCTGCCCGCCGTGCAGAGCTGGACCGTGATGGTGCAGCGCGAGATCGCCGAGCGGCTTCGTGCCGGACCCGGCAGCCGCACCTACGGCTCCGCCAGCGCTGTGGCGCAGATCGCCTGCGAGGTCGAGCTGCTGCGCAGGGTCGACCCGGCGGTCTTCCGGCCCCGACCCAGGGTCGACTCGGCGATTCTGCAGCTGAGGCGTGCCGGCCCGGGCGCCGACGAGGCGACCCGCCGGCTGATTCGCGCCGCCTTCGCCCATCGCCGCAAGTCCCTCGCCCGCTCGCTGGAGCACGCGCGGCCGGGGAGGATCGAGGAGGTGCGCGCGGCGCTGGCCTCGCTGGGCCTGCCCGAAGACGCCCGTGCCGAGGCACTCTCGGCCGAGGACTTCGTCGCCCTATCGGCGAAGCTGCGCTGAACGCGATGCTCGTTCATGCCCCGGCCAAGCTCAACCTCTGCCTCTTCCTGGGGGGGAGGCGCGACGACGGGCTGCACGAGCTCTGCTCCCTGTTCGAGCCCCTCGCCCTCGCCGACTCGATCGAGGTCTCGGAGTCCGAGCGTGACGAAGTCGTCTGCGCTGGAGTCGACGGCGAGAACCTGGCCGCTCGCGCCCTCGCCGGCCTCCGTGCCCGCGGCTGGGAGCATCCGCCCCTTCGCGTCCGGATCGAGAAGCGCATCCCGGTCGCGGCCGGGCTGGGAGGCGGCAGCGCCGACGCGGCGGCGATCCTCCGCCTTGGCGCCGGTGAGGTCGACGACCTGCCGGCTCTCGCGGCAGAGATCGGCGCCGACGTGCCCTCGCAGCTCGTTCCCTCGCTTGCCCTGGTCGAGGGGGCGGGGGAACGGGTCGAGCGCCTCCCCGAGCCGGCGCCGCACGCGGTCGTCCTGCTCCCCGGCGGTGGCGGCCTGAGCACAGCCGAGGTCTTCGCCGAGGCCGACCGGCTCGGCCTCGGCCGATCGGGCGAGGAGCTGGTCGAAATCGGGGATCGTCTGCGCCGAACCGCCGGCGCCGGCGCCTCGCCGCTCTCCTATCTCGACCTCCTCGCCAACGATCTCGAGCCCGCGGCGCGATCTCTGCGGCCCGAGATCGGCGATGCCCTCGAGGCGCTCCGCGGCGCCGGCGCTCTCGCCGTCCTGCTCACCGGCTCGGGCCCGACCGCTTTCGGCCTCTTCGCCGACCTGGCAGCCGCCCGCGACGCCGCTTCCCGCATCGACCGCGATGACGCGATCCTCTGCGCGGCTGGAAGCGCGATGGTGGCGCGATGAAGCTTCCGGGGGAGGAGGGGAGCAACCGTCGCCGGCTCCTGATCGCCGCAGTCGCACTTGCAGTCGTCGCGGGTTACTACCTGCTCAGCCGGCAGCTCGGCCACCTCGACCTCCACAACCTGCTCGAAGAAATCTCGAACACGCTCGGCGCCTGGACCTACCTGCTGGTCGGCGTCTTCGCCTTCGCCGAGACGGGCGCCTTCGTCGGGCTGGTCGTGCCCGGTGAGACCGTGATGCTGCTCGGCGGCGCCGTCGCCGGCCAGGGCGCGATCGATGTCTACCTGCTGATCGCCGTGGCCTGGTTCGCGGCCTGGGCCGGCGACACGACCAGCTTCTTCATCGGCCGCCGCCTCGGCCGCGACTTCGTCCTCCTCCACGGCCCCCGCTTCGGCATCGGCCACGAGCGCTTCGAAAAGGTCGAGGACTACTTCTCCCGCCACGGCGGCAAGACGATCTTCATCGGCCGCTTCGTGAGCCTGGTGCGCGCCTTCGCCCCGTTCATCGCCGGCAGCTCGGGAATGCGCTACCGCGCTTTCGTCCCCTACAGCATCCTCGGCTGTGGGCTCTGGGCGAGCGCCCACATCCTCATCGGCTATTTCTTCTCCCGCAGCATCGACACCGCCGCCAAGTACGCCGGCAAGGGCGCTTTCCTGCTTGCCACGCTGATCGTCGTCGTCGTCGGGGCGGTCGCTCTCGGCCGCCACTTCCGCGACGAGGAGAACCGGCGCGAGGCGGTGCGCTGGATGGGTCGCCACTCGGCGACCCGCTGGATCGTCGTCCTCGCCCGGCGTTTCCGGCCCCAGCTCCGCTTCCTCTGGGAGCGGGTCACCCCGGGCGGCACCTTCGGGCTCGAGTTCACCTCGCTGATGGCGACGCTGGCGGTCGCCCTCTTCGTCCTGGTCTCCTTCGCGATCGCGATCGGCCGGGAACCGGGGCCGACGCCGGGCGACACGACCGCGATCGAACTTGTCGAAGGCCTCCGCACCGGCTGGCTCACCGACATGGCGAAGGCGACAACCGCGCTCGGCTCCGGGGCGTTCACCTGGGCCCTCACCGCGGTCTGCGCCGTCTTTCTCGCCATCCGCCGACGGTGGACCGAGTTCGCGGTCCTGCTCGCCGGAATGACCCTGCTCTCGGTCGGCTCCCATGAGATCAAGCTGGCCGTCGACCGCCCCCGGCCGCCCGAACCGCTGATCGGCACCTCCGGCTCCTCGTTCCCCAGCGGGCACGCGGCCCACTCGGTCCTCTACGTGTGGCTGGCGGTGACGATCGTGATGCGGCTGCGGCCGGGGATGGCGCGTGGGGCCGCGGTGGTCGCGGCGGGGGTCGCGCTGACCGCGCTTGTCGGCCTCTCCCGCGTCTACCTCGGAGTCCACTACCTCAGCGACGTCAGCGCCGGCTGGGCGCTCGGCGCCGCGGCCTTCTCGTTCTGCGGGGCGGTGGCCCTCGTCATCTCCACGTTGCGCCAGAATGCGCTTTATGGCACTGCCGCTGGCGCTGACCAAGATCGGTAACCAGTACTTCCTCTTCGGCGCAGCCGGGCTGATCAGCCTCGTCGCCTTCGTCGCCCTCATCCTCGTCCCGGCGCTCAGCTCCTACGGGCGGATCTGGGAGAAGGCCGCGGCCGGCTTCCTCTCGGTCTTTGTGCTCGTCGGCCTGGTCGTGATCGGCGTCGTCCTCGGGCTGGCGGTCGTCTACTACTACAACGACATCACCAATCTGCTTCACGGCCGGTAGCCGGGGATAATGGTCGGATGTCCGCGACCGCGAAGGGGCAGAAAACGCCTGCAAATGGACAGGAAGGCGGGATGCTTGACCGGCTTGCCGAGGCGGTCGAGTCGGGCGCCGGCCTGCCCGCCGTGGCGCGCGCGGCGGCGAAGGTGCTCGGCGCCAGCGTCGCCCTGATCGATCGCTCCAGCGCCGTCCTCGCTGTCGCGGGGGCCTCCTCGGACCAGGAGCAGAAGCTGCTCTCCGGGGGGGAGGGGGTGACCACCGTGGAACTGAGGGTGGCCGACACGATGGTCGGCGAGCTGCGCTACCGGGGTGGGTCCCCACCCGACCCGACGATCGCGCGCATGGTGACGACGCTGCTGGCGCTGGAGCTGGAGCGCTCGCGCTCGCCGGAGTGGGAGAGCGAGGAGGTTGCGGGTGCCTTCGTCGCCGCGGTGCTAGCCCGCGAGGTGACCGACCGCCGCGACATCGTCGCCCGCGCCTCGGAGCTCGGGGCGGATCTGGAGCGGGGGGCGGGAGTGGTGATCCTGCGCGTGGCGCCGCGAGCGGCTCAGGCGGGCGAGTGGCGAGCCCGCGTGATGACCCTGGCGATGCGGGCGCTGCGCTCGCTCGCGCCGGGCTCGCTGGCAACCGCCGACGACGGCGAGGTCGCCACCGAGATCGCGGCGATCGTGCCCGCCGAGGAAGACGAGCAGCTGACGCGCGCGGCAAGCGGGCTGGCGCGGGAGCTCGAGGACAGCCTCTCGGGCTTCCACCTGACGATCGGCCGCAGCCGTCGCGCCGCCGACCCGGTCGACCTCTACCGCGCCGGCAACGAGGCGCGGCTGGCGGTCAACGTCGGCGACGCCGAGGGCAGTCCCCTGCTCGCCTTCGAGGACACCGGTGCCTACCGCCTGCTGCTGCCGGCGATGAGCGAGGACCCGCGCGAGCTGGAGCGCTTCTACGCCGAGACGGTCGAGCCCCTTGTTGCCTATGACGAGCAGTACGAGACCGAGCTGGTGGCGACGGTGGAGGCCTACCTCGACAACGACGGCAACGTCGCCGCCACCGCCAAACAGCTCTTCACCCACCGCCACACGATCCGCTACCGGCTCGAGCGGGTGAAGGAGCTGTGCGGCCACGACGTCTCCGCCACCGAGGGCCGCGAGAAGCTCGGCCTCGGCCTCAAGGCGATGCGCGTGCTCGGCATCGCCTCCCCCCGTGGCCCGGCGATGGAACCGGGCGCGGAGGCGGGCAAAGTGCCGCGGTCCTCGGACGAGTAGGCGGCAGCCCTTCAGCCGCTAGTCGAGTTCGGCACGCCCACCTCGTCGAGCAGCTCGAGCATCTTCTCGTGGTAGGCGACGCCGGCGATGAGCGTGCGCTCGGAGCGGTCGAAGCCCTCTGCCTTGCGCACGTCGTCGAGGTAGCCGCGCAGCTCCTCCAGCTTGGCCTGGTGCCAGTCGGCCCGCGCCTCAACAAGCAGGTTCGGATCGGCGCCGGCGAAGACCTTGAGCATGACTTCGTCGCGCATTTGCGGCGGGGAGGCGCTCGGCTCGGCCGCCCAGGCCCGCAACGCCTCGCGGCCCGTGCTCGTGAGCGTGTAGCTCTTGCGGCGACGGCCGCGGGGCTCCTGCTTCACGGACAGGTAACCGCCCTCGGCCAAGCGCGCAGGCTCCTCGTAGGCGGTGGTGTGGGGAACCGGCCAGAAGTTCTCGATCGACTTGTCCAGTGCCTGCTTGATGTCGTATGAGGTCGCCTCGCCGAGCTGATCGAGCAGGGCCAGCAGGGCGTAGGAGGTTGTCGTCAGGCGAATCGGCTTGCGTTTCATGGTTCGGTCCGTATAGTACGACACGAACGGTTAGTTGTCGAAGCGAGTCGGAGGCGAGCATGCCGGACACCACGCGGAAGCCCAGTTCGAGGTCAACGGACTACGACGCGGTGATCGTCGGCGCCAGCCTGGCGGGTTGCGCAACGGCGATCCTGCTCGGGCGTGCCGGGGCGAGCGTCGCTTTGGTCGAGAAGCAACCGGACCCGCAGGCCTTCAAGCGCATCTGCTCCCATTTCATCCAGGCCTCCGCGGTGCCGACGATCGAGCGGCTCGGCCTGCTGGGCCCGATTCTGGAGGCGGGGGGCGTGCGTTCGCGGATGCACGCCTGGACGCGGTGGGGCTGGATCGAAGCGCCCTCCGACCGCGCCGGGCTGGCGGTCAACCTTCGCCGCGAGGTGCTCGACCCGCTGGCCCGGGAGGCGGCCGCTTCGACTCCCGGCGTAGAGCTGATCCCCGGCCGGACCGCGCGCGGCTTGCTGCGCGCCGGCGGCAAGATCGCGGGGGCGCTCGTCCGCGCCCGCGACGGGGAGGAGACCGAGCTGTGGGCGAAGCTGGTGGTCGGTGCCGACGGCCGCGAATCCGAGGTCGCCGCGCTTTCGGGGGTGAGGGAAAAGGTGCTCCCCCACGGGCGTTTCGCCTACGGCGGCTACTTCGAAGGAGAGCAGCCGAGGTACGCGCCCGATGGCTCGATCTGGATGCTGGACCCTCACTGGGGCGCCGCCTTCCCGACCGACAGCGGCCTCGTCTTCTACGCGGCGATGCCGACGATGGAGCTGCTACCCGAGTTCAAACGGGACCCGACGGCGGCGTTGGTCTCCTACATCGAAGCGATGCCCGAGGGGCCGCCGATCCATTCCGCCCGGCTGGTCGAGCCCGTCCTCGGCAAGATCGAGATGCCGAACCGGGTGCGGGTCCCGACCGCGCCCGGGCTCGCCCTGGTCGGCGACGCGGCCCTCGCCGCCGACCCGCTCTTCGGCGTCGGCTGCGGCTGGGCGTTCCAGTCGGGGGAATGGCTCGCGGACTCGGTCGCTCCGGCGCTGCGGGGAGAGGAGTCTCTCGAGCGCGGCCTGAGGCGCTACCGCCGGCTCCACAAACGCCGCCTGGGCGGCCACGCCTTCATACTCCACGACTACGCCACCGGACGGAAGCTCACTCGCGGCGAACGGGCGCTGTTCGCCGCTGCGGCGCGCGACCCGAAGGTCGCGGAGCTGTTCGACCGGTTCGCCACGCGACGGGTCGGGCCGGCCCGCACGTTTGCGGCCACGATCCCGCGCTCGGTGCTGGTCAACGTGCGACATTCGTTGAGGCGGGGCCACGACGACGGGGCGGCGACGGACGGACGGGCGCGGGGCGCGCTCGGATGAGTGCCGCGACCCTGAATCGCACCCTGCTGAAGGTCGGCGAGACCGAGACGCGGCTGGTGCAGGCGGGCCCAACCGAGGCGACCGAGGCCGTCGTCTTCGTCCACGGTAACCCCGGCTCGGCGGACGACTGGGAGCCGCTGGTCGCCGCGGCGGGTGGAACCGGCGTGCGGGCGATTGCGCTCGATCTGCCCGACTTCGGTGAGACAGAGGCGCCGGAGGGCTTCGAGCACTCTGGACCGGGCTACGCGACGTTCCTGGGGCAGGCACTGGACGCACTCGGGGTCGAGCGCGTCCACCTCGTGCTTCACGATTTCGGTGGGCCGATCGGGATGATCTGGGCGGCGATGCACGCCGAGTCCGTCATCAGCGTCATCCTGATCGACACCGGCGTGCTGCCCGGCTATAGGTGGCACCGGCTGGCGCGGATCTGGCGCACCCCGGTGATCGGCGAGATCTTCCAGGCGACAGCGACCCGGGGAGCGTTCCGAAGCCTCCTCAACCGCAACGAGCCACGCGGGCTACCCCGGCCCTTCGTCGAAGGGATGTACGACCACTACGATCGCCGCACCCGCCGCGCCGTGCTGAAGCTCTATCGGGCCACGGACGATCCCGGGGCGGCCGGCGCCGAGTTCGCGGCGCTGATGGCCCCTCGCGACATCCCGGCGCTGGTGATCTGGGGCGAGCACGACGCCTACCTACCGGCGGAATACGCGGCACGCCAGCGCGACGCCTTCCCATCCGCAGAGGTGCACGTGCTGCCGACCAGTGGCCATTGGCCCTTCGCGGACGCGCCGGAGACCGTAGAGAGACTGCTGGTCGAATTCCTCAGCCGCGTCCGGCAGTAAGGCCTTCGGCGGGGCGGGGCGGGGTCGCTCTCCGCTTCTGGAGAAAGTTCCGGGGGGAGGGCTCGAACCCCCGCTTCCTGGACCAAAACCAGGCGTGCTAGCCGACTACACCACCCCGGATCGGGTCACGAGCCTAACGCTGCCGGCACGCGCGCACCTTTGACCCCGCAATAGGGGGAAAACGGTGCGCGCGTGCCGGCTTGATCGCGTCCGGGTGGGAGCTTAGGGTCCGTTTCATGGAGATGGGCGGAGCGTCGATGGACCCGGAGGTGCGCGAGGGGCTAGCGCGCAGCTGGAAGGGGCTGATGGCCGTTGGGGTCATTGCGATCCTGATCGGCTGCGTCGCCATCCTCGTTCCCGCCGTCGCCTCGGTCGGGACCGCGATCTTCATCGGCTGGATCCTGGTGATCGCGGGAGCATTCCTCGTCGCCGGGGCGTTCACCGCCCACTCGGTCGGGAGCGTGATCCTGCGCCTCATCTGGGCCATCCTCACGGTGCTGGTCGGCCTCTGGCTGATCGTCGAACCGCACAACGGCACCCTCACCCTCACCCTCGTCCTCGGCATCTACTTCCTCTTCATGGGCCTGACGCGGATCGCAGTCGCCTTCTCTGCTCGCGGCCGGCAGGGCGCCGGACTGGTCGGCCTAAGCGGTTTTGCCGGCCTCCTGGTCGGCATCCTCGTCCTCGCCAAGTTCCCCAGCTCCGCCGATTGGGCAATCGGCCTCCTGGTCGGCATCGACCTGATCTTCGCCGGCTGGACCCTCACCAGCGTCGCCCTCGTCGGGCGAGACCTTTCGCGGGCTTAGCGCCGCGGCAGGACCGGCTCGCCGCCACTACGCTTTGCCGGTGAGTTCGCCCCTGGTCCTCGTCATGGCGGCGGGTGAGGGAACGCGCATGCGTTCCTCGCTGCCGAAGATGCTGCACCCCGTCTGCGGGCGCCCGATGGTCGCCTGGCCGGTCCTCGCCGCGCGCGCTGCCGGGGCAGGACGGGTCGCGGCGATCGTCTCTCCGGGCCGCGAGATCTCGGCCGGCCTCCCCTGCGAGGTCGAGACCGTCGTCCAGCCCGAGCCCGACGGCACCGGCGGCGCCGTCCGCGCGGCGCTGGCGCTGATCGAGGAGAGCGAGACGGTGCTGGTGCTCTCCGGCGATGTGCCCCTGCTCTCCGCTGAGGTGATCGGCGGATTGCTCGCGGCGCACGCGTCCTCCCGCGCCGCGGCGACGATGCTGACGATCGAGCTCGAGGACCCCGGTGCCTACGGCCGGGTCGTCCGTGCACCCTCCGGCGATGTCGAGCGCGTGGTCGAGGCCAAAGCCGCGGGCGATGCCCGCCCCGAGGAGCTGGCGATCCGCGAGATCAACGCTGGCACCTATGCATTCGACGCGACGCCGCTCGCCGCCGCTCTCGCCGGCCTGTCGAACGACAACGCCCAGGGCGAGTACTACCTCCCCGACATCTTCCCGGCGCTGCGCGAGGCCGGCCACTCCGTCGCCGCCCACGTCGCCGACGACCTCGCCGTGACGATGGGGGTCAACGACCGCGCCGACCTCGCCGCGGTCGAGGTCGAGGCGCGCCGGCGCATCCTCGAGGCGCACATGCTCGCCGGAGTCACCGTCGTTGACCCCGCCTCCACCTGGGCCGACGCCGACGTCGAGATCGCAGCCGACGCCCGGATCGAGCCTGGCACCAGCCTCCGTGGCCGCACCGAGGTCGGCGCCGGCTCCGTCGTCGGCCCCCTGACGACGCTGACCGACACCAGGCTCGGCGAGGGCGTCTCCGTCCCACACTCCTACCTGGTCGAGTGCGATGTCCTCGACGGCTGCACGGTCGGACCGTTCGCGTACCTGCGCCCGGGCGCCGCGCTCGAGCCCGGCGCCAAGGCCGGATCCTTCGTCGAGATCAAGAACTCGCGGATCGGGGAGGGCGCCAAGGTCCCCCATCTCGCCTACGTCGGCGATGCAGAGGTGGGCGCGGGAAGCAACCTGGGCGCCGGCACGATCACCGCGAACTACGACGGATTCCGCAAGAACCGGACGGTGATCGGCCAAAACGTCCGCATCGGCGTTGACACGATGCTGATCGCACCGGTAGAAGTCGGCGATGACGCCTACACTGGCGCCGGAGCGGTGATCAAGGACGACGTGGCGCCGGGGGCGCTTGCCGTGAGCGAGAACGAGCAACGGAACATCGAGGGCTACGCCGAGCGAAAAGCCAAGATGCAAGGTGAGCGGAGAACATGAGCGCGATCGAGGAGCGCCCGCAGCAGGCGACCGCAATCCCGCACGACTACTCGAAGCGGCTGATGGTCTTCGGCGGCCGCAGCTCGATGGATCTGACCGCCAAGGTTGCCGGCAAGCTCGACCTCGACGTCGGCCAGGTGACGCTGAAGACCTTCGCCAACGGCGAGGTCTACTGTCGCTATGAGGAGTCGATCCGGGGCGCCGACGTCTTCCTGGTCCAATCGACCTGCGCCAATGAGCAGACCGGGATGACCCCGAACGACGCGCTGATCGAGCTGTTGACGATGATCGACGCCGCCCAGGGCGCCTCCGCGCACCGGATCATCGCGGTCATGCCCTGGTACGGCTACGCCCGCCAGGACAAGAAGTCGGCTCCGCGCGAGCCGATCTCCGCCCGCATCGTCGCCAAGTGCCTGGAGGGCGTCGGCGTCGACCGCGTCCTCACCATGGACCTCCACGCCGGCCAGGTGCAGGGCTTCTTCCACGTCCCGGTCGACCACATGACCGCGATGCCGATGCTGACCCAGTGGTTCGTCGACCAGAACCTCACCGATGAGCTGGTGATCGTCTCCCCCGACGCCGGCCGGGTGAAGACTGCGCGCAACTTCGCCCGTCGGATCGGGACCCACTGGGCGGTGATGGAGAAGGAGCGCCCCGCCCAGCAGGTGGCCGAGATCGGCTACGTGGTCGGCGACGTCAAGGGCAAGACCGCGGTCCTCGTCGACGACATGATCGACACAGCCGGCACGCTCTGCGCCGCCGCGCAGACGGTGATGGACGAGGGCGCCGCGCGGGTCATCGCCTGCGCCACCCACGGCGTCTTCTCCGGCCCCGCCTTCGAACGCCTTGCCTTTGAGAACTCGGGAATCGAGAGGATCGTCGTCACCGACACGCTGCCGCTGCGCCCCGGCGCTCCCGACAACATCACCGTGCTCTCGACCGCGGGAACCTTCGCCGATTCGATCCGCCGCATCTTCACCGACGACTCGGTCTCCGAGATCTTCGCCGGCGAGAACCAGCTCTTCTAGTGCCCGGCGGGCTCCGCCTCGTCGGCCACAAGGGTGCCGACCTGATCGCACCGGGAAACACCCTGGAGAGCTTCCGCGCCGCGGCGGCGGCCGGCGTCGACACGATCGAGCTCGATGTGCTCTGGCTGCGCGACGCCCACCTGCCGCTTGAGCAGCGGGCGCCCCTGGTCGTCGCCCACGATTGGGCCGATGCCGCCCGGCGCACCCCGCTGACCCTGACCGAGGCACTGGACGCGTTCCTGGCGCCGCCTCTGGATGGGGTCGAGATCGACATCGACATCAAGCTGCCCGGGCGGGAGGAGGAGATCGTCGCGGCTCTGAGGGAGCGGGACCTGGTCGGCAGGGCGATGATCTCGACGATGGAGCTCTACTCGCTCGGTCGGATCCGTGCGCTGGAGCCCGATCTGCGGCGCGGCTGGACCTACCCCAAGGTCACCAGGGACTGGGCCTCGAAGCGCTGGGCGAAGCTGCCGATGCTGGCGGCGCTGATGGCGATGCGCCATCGCCTCCCCGGCCTGGCCGCCGAGGAGCTGCCGAAGCTGGAGGTGGCGGCGATGTGGGTCTACCACCCCCTAGTCACCAGCAGGTTGGCCCGCATCACCGAGATCGCCGGAGTCGAGCTGATCGCCTGGACCGTCGATGACCTGCCGCGGATGCGCAAGCTCCTCGACGCAGGTGCGGCCGGCCTCTGCTCGAACGATCCCCGTCTTTTCGCCCAACTTCCCGGCTCCGCCCTTCCTTAGCCGCGCACTGCGGGCGGCAAGGGGACAGCAGACCGGGTTCACGCCGTGCTGGGGAGCCCTGGCGTGCGCTGCACTCCCCGCGACTCGAAGTAGTCCCACTCCTGTTCGCCCAGCGCAGTCGCCGGTGGGTCGGCATAGACCCACTCGCGCGCGATCCGGTGCCAGTTTCGCTTGGCGCGAAGCTGTCCCAGCACGGCGACGACGCCGATTTCCATCCGCCGCCCCATCAGCTCGTCGGCCGGGATCGACTCGCGCCGCATCAGGTCGAAGTACTCCGAGCGCGGGTCGTTGGTCGACTCGATGATCTTCATCACCCGCCGCGGGGTGATCTCGAGCTCGCGGTCCTCCATCACAAACCAGCCGCCGACCGCGCGCATGTGGTCCATCAGCCGCTCGGCGTCCAGCTTCGAGGGGTTCTTGATGAAGCCGAGGTCGTGCAGGGCGGCGCGAAACGCCTCCGGGTCGTCGCGCGACGCGGCGTCGAAGGCGCGCTGCTCGAGCAGGATCTGCTCGCGGTCGAGCTTCTTCGTCATCCCGAAGTCGAGGAAGGCGACCCGCCCATCCTCCATCAGGATGTAGTTGCCGGGATGGGGGTCGGCGTTGAAGTGCTGCAGGTGGTAGATCGAGCCGAAGCTCCCGCGGAAGACGATCTCGCCGAAGCGGCTGCGCTCCTCATGGGGCAGCTGCTTGATCTCCTCGAAGCCCCTGCCCTCGACCAGCTCCGTGACCAGCACGCGGCGTCGCGACAGCCGGGTCACCACTTCGGGGACGTAGATGAAGGGGTGGTCGCGGTAGGCGCGGGAGAAAGTTCGCTGGTTCTGGGCCTCGTACTCGTAGTCGAGCTCCTCCATCACCCGTTCGCGCAGCTCGTGGGCGATCGCCTTCGCGTCGAGGCCGGGGGCGATCGCGCGCGCCAGCCGCACCAGCGTCCCCGCGTTGCGAAGGTCGGCGTCGAGCGCCTCGGCGATCCCCGGGTACTGGATCTTCACCGCGACCCTGCGGCCGTCGAGCAGCTCGGCCCGGTGCACCTGGCCGATCGAGGCCGCGGCGAACGCCTCCGTCTCGAACTCGGAGAACAGCTCGGAGACGGGTTCGTCGTCGTACTCCTCCGCCAGCACCTTCTCGACCTTCTCCCAGGGCATCGATGGCGCGTCGGTGCGCAGTTTCGCCAGCTGCTCCTGGTAGATCTCGCGGTACTCCTCGGGGAGGAACTCGGTGTCGATGAAGGAGGCGAACTGGCCGAGCTTCATCGCCGCGCCCTTCATCTGGCCGAGCGCCCCGACCATCTTCATCGCGGTCTCCAGGTGCCGCTGCTCCAGCCGCTCCTTGCCGCCCTCCTCGGTGCGGGTCACGTTGGCGGCTTTGGTGCCCGCGTAGCGCGCCCCCTGCACCCCCACGATCGAGCCCAGCTTCGCCGAGCGGCGAATCCGGCCCTTGGGGATCTTCGAGTCGTCAGCCATGCGGCAAGGTTGGCACAGGTTCCGAATCTTGCCGGTTCTCTATTCTCTCCCGTCCGATGGCGACCGCTCGCGCAAAGCTCACGGCCGCTCCCCGTGCGGAGTTCGGCTCCAGGACCTCCCGCCGCCTGCGGCGTGTGGGCCTGATCCCGGGCGTCGTCTACAGCGGCGGCTCGGACGCGACCGCCTTCCAGGTCCCCGAGCGCGACGTGCAGACGGTGCTCTCGGAGGGCCATGCGCTTTTCGATCTCGAGATCGGTAACGGCAAAGCCGTGCCGGTTGTGGTCAAGGAGCAGCAGCTGCACCCGGTCCGCGGCAGCATCGAGCACATCGACCTGCAGGCGGTGAAGCTCGACGAGGCGATCCAGGCGGAGGTGGCGATCGAGCTCGAGGGGGCCGAGGGCGCTCCCGGCGTCAAGGCCGGCGGCGTTCTCGAGCACGTCACCCGCGAGATCACCGTCGAAGCCCTGCCCGCCGAGATTCCCGACCGGATCGTCGTCGACGTCTCCGCCATGGAGATCAACGACACGGTGCAGCTCTCCGCTGCCACCCCTCCCGAGGGCGCCAAATTCGTCGCCGACGATCCCGAGGAGGTCACGATCGCGACGCTCTCGCCGCCGCGGGTCGAGGAAGAGCCCGCAGCCGGAGGTCGAAGAGGAGGCCGAGGTCGTCGGCGAGGGCGGCGAGGCGCCCGAGGGCGCCAAGGAGCCCGAGGGTGGCGCCGACGGCGAGCCGAGCGAGCCCGAAGGCGAGTAGCCGCTGTCCCTCTTTCGCCGCCGGGCCGATCGCGACGATCAGGGCGAGCGGGGCGGGCCCAT
Organism: uncultured Solirubrobacterales bacterium; assembly: GCA_963838035.1. Classification (GTDB taxonomy): domain Bacteria; phylum Actinomycetota; class Thermoleophilia; order Solirubrobacterales; family 70-9; genus CAVVNN01. Next base: position 29,471 of record CAWIPM010000004.1, on the reverse strand, counting down.
CCTCATCGTCGGGCTCGGTAACCCAGGCGCGCAGTACGCAGCGACCCGCCACAACATCGGCTTCGAGGTCGGGGCGGAGCTGTCGCGGCGCTGGAGCCTGCCGCGGGCGAGGAAGAAGTTCGCCGGGCTGATCGCAGACGGGCGGGCCGGGCCGGGGGGGCCGCGGGTGGCGGTCCTGCTGCCCCAGACCTTCATGAACGAGTCCGGCGATTCGGCCGGCCCGGCGCGCGGAGCGTTGAAGGCGCCGCTGGACCGGGTGGTCGTCCTACACGACGAGATCGACCTTCCCTTCGGCGAGGTCCAGTCCCGCCTCGGCGGGGGCCTCGCCGGCCACAACGGTTTGAAGAGCCTGAAGCGGGGCCTCGGCGACGCCGGGTTCTGGCGAGTCCGGGCCGGCGTGGGTCGGCCCGACTCGACCGACCCCGAGGTCGTCTCCGCCTACGTGCTGTCGCGCTTCCGCGAGCCGCGTGACCAGGTGGTCGAGCTGATCGGCCGAGCTGCCGATGAGGCCGAGCGGCTCGTCGAGAAGCTAGGTTCCACCGCGTGAGCGATCCCGAAGAGCTGACTTCCTACGACGTCGACGCGCAGGGTGTGGCCGTCCTGCGCCTTCAGCGGCCCAGCTCACGCAACGCGATCAACACCCAGATGCTCGCCGAGCTGCTCGAGCACCTGGCGGTGGCCCGCTCAGATGACGCCGTCAGCGTCCTGGTCCTCAGCTCGTCCGACCACATGGGCCTCTCGGCCGGCGCCGACATCAGGGAGCAGCTCGACGAGGAGGGCAAGGTGCGCCGCATGCAGCTCTTCGCCGACCTCTACGACGAGATTGTCGGTTTCCCCAAGCCGACGATCGCCGTCTGCCACGGCGACGTCGTCGGCGGCGGCGCCGAGATAGCGGTCGCCTGCGACATGCGGGTCGCCGGCTCGAACCTGCGGATGCGCTTCCCCGGTGCGGCGCTGGGGGTCCCGGTGGGCCCGGCCCGTTTGGTCACGCTCTGCGGCCTGGCCGCGGCGAAGTACCTGCTGCTCTCCTCGCGGACGGTCGGCGCCGACGAGGCGTTGCGGCTCGGCCTGGTCAACCGTGTGGCCCCGGCTTCGGCGACTGAGGAAGCGGCGCTGGAGCTGGCCGCAGGCGTCGCCACCCACCCACCCGAGGCGGTCGCCCGGCTGAAGCGGATGCTGCATCAGTGGGATGCCGTCGAGGAGCGCTCGAAGGCGGAGGGCGAGGGGCAGGTCGAGTGGCAGCGGTCGGGCCCCGGCCTCGGCTGATCGCAGCGCCGGCAGCGTAGCCTCCCGGTCCGCACGATGAGCCTCCGCCCCCTGATCGAGCTCGCCGCCGAGAACGAGCGTGTCCACGCGCTCGCCGGTCGCGCGCGCGACGCGGCCGCCGGGGGAGGAAAGGTGACTGTGCGCGCGTCGGCGATGCTGCGGCCGCTACTGCTGGCGGCGTTGCTCGAGGACGCCCGCGGGCTGGCGGGCCGCCCGGCGTTGCTGGTGAGCGCCGACGATCGTTCTGCGCGCGACCTCGCTGCCGACCTGCGCGCCTACCTGGCGCCGCGCCGCGTCCGCCTCTACCCCTCGCGCGGAACCGGCTACGCCTCGCACGTCACCCCCCCGCCGCATCTGGTTCGGGCTTCGGATTGACGCCCTCGACGCGCTATCGGCTGCGCGGAGTGAGGGTCGCAATCCGGTCGATTCTCAAACAGAGGGCAGCCGGGTCGGTGTGCCCGGCGAAGCCGACGCGGTCGTCGTCGCCAGTGCCACCGCCCTCGCCGAGGCCGTCCCCGACGCCTCCCTGCGCCCGGCCGGCTTCGCGATCTCCAGGGGAGGGGAGGTCGACCTCGGAACCGTCGCCTCTGACCTCCTCGCCGCCGGTTACGAACGGGTCGACCAGGTCACCGAGCGCGGACAGTTCGCCGTTCGCGGCGGCATTCTCGACGTCTTTCCGGCAACCGAGGAGCGGGCGGTGCGGATCGAGCTGTTCGGCGACGAGGTCGAGTCGATGCGCTGGTTCTCGACCTTCACGCAGCGCTCGCTCGGCGAGGCCGAGCGAGTCGAGCTGGCCCCCGCGGCCGAGCTCGACGCCGAGCACCGCGAACTTGCCGAGCTGGCGGCGATGGAAGCTGCCGAGAAGGGCGAGCAGCTCTCGAACCTGGCGGACCTGCTGCCGCTGGAGCACTTCCGGGCGCCGCTCGACCTGGTTCCCGGCGCAGCCGCGGTCGTCCTCGCCGCCGGCGAGGAGATCGAGACCGCTCTGCGCGATCACTGGGAGGACGCGACGACGGCAATGCACGCAGACGATGCCCGCCACCTCTACGTCGACGTCGCCGCCCCGCTCGCCGAGCGCGCCGTGCTCTCGCTGACCGGCGCCGGGGATGGCGACGAGGATGCCCTCCGCGCCTCCCGCGCCGAGTCTCCCGCGCGCAGCATCAAGGAGGCCGAGGGTGAGCTGGAGAAGCTGGTCCGCTCCGGCTACCGCACCGTTGTCGCCTTCGATGGCCAGGGCGAGGCGGAGCGTGCCCGCTACGGCCTCGACCGCCTCGACGCCGCCATGCTCGAAGGCGGCCGGCTCTCGCCCGAGCCCGGCCTCGCCTTCGCCGAGGCTCGCCTGCGCGAGGGCTTCGTCAGCCCCGAGCTTCGGCTCGCCGTCTTTCCCTTCCGCCGCCTCGTCCACCGGCGCCGCCGCGCCGAGGAGGCCGTTCCGGGGGCGGCCAAGAGCCGCCTCGCCTTCAGCGACCTGCGGGTCGGCGACCACGTCGTCCACGAGGACCACGGCGTCGCCCGCTTCGCCGGCTTCGAGACGCGTGAGGTCGGCGGCGTCACCCGCGACTATCTCTACCTCGAATACAGAGGCGAGGACCGCGTCTACGTCCCCACCGATCAGCTCGCGAAGCTGAGTCGCTACGTCGGCTCCGGCGGCGAGCCGTCGCTCTCGGCCCTGGGCGGCAAGCGCTGGCACAACATGAAGGCGCGAGCCCGCCGCGCCGCAGGCGCCCTGGCCGGCGAGCTTCTCAACCTCTACGCCGAGCGCCGCACCCGCCGTGGCCACGGCTTCCCGCCCGACGGCGAGTGGCAGATCGCGATGGAGGCTGCCTTCCCCTATCGCGAGACCGCCGACCAGATCGAGGCGATCGAGGCGGTGAAGGGCGACATGGAGGCAGAGCAGCCGATGGATCGGCTGCTCTGCGGCGACGTCGGCTTCGGCAAGACCGAGGTCGCGCTGCGCGCCGCGGTGAAGGCCGCCTCCGACGGCAAGCAGGTGATGATGCTGGTGCCGACCACGATCCTCGCCCAGCAACACTTCGGCACCTTCCGCGAGCGCCTCGCCGACCTCCCCTTTGCGGTCGAGGGCGTCTCTCGGCTGCGAAGGCCGGCCGAGGTGAAGACCGTGCTCGCCGGCTTCGAGGCCGGCGAGGTCGACATCCTGATCGGTACCCACCGGCTGCTCTCGCGCGACGTCCGCGCCAAGGACCTCGGGCTGGTCATCGTCGATGAGGAGCAGCGCTTCGGGGTCAAGCAGAAGGAGCTGTTGCGACAGTTGAAGCTGAAGGTCGACGTCCTCGCTCTCTCGGCGACGCCGATCCCGCGCACGCTGCAGATGAGCCTCGCCGGCCTTCGCGACATCTCGGTGATCGAGACCCCGCCCGAGGGCCGCCGCCCGGTTCGCACCTACGTCGGTCCCTACGACGAGGACCTGGTCCGCCGCGCGATCGAGCGCGAGCTGGAGCGCCGCGGCCAGGCCTTCTTCCTCCACAACCGGATCGACTCGCTGCCCGAGGTGGCCGAGCAGCTGCGCGGGCTGGTGCCGAAGGCGCGCTTCGCCATAGCCCACGGCCAGATGGACGAGAGGGAGCTGGAGGAGACGATGCTCGGCTTCCTGCGCGGCGAGGCCGACTGCCTGGTGACGACGACGATCATCGAGTCCGGCCTCGATATCCCCACCGCGAACACCCTGATCGTTGAACGTGCCGACCAGCTAGGGCTCTCCCAGGCCTACCAGATCAGGGGACGGGTGGGCCGCTCGCGCGAGCGGGCCTTCGCCTACCTGCTCTATCCCTCGCCGGAAGCGCTGACGGAGGAGGCCGCGGCTCGGCTCTCGACCCTCGCCGACCACACCGAGCTCGGCTCCGGCTTCCGGATCGCGATGCGCGACCTCGACATCCGCGGCGCCGGCAACCTGCTCGGCGACGAGCAGTCCGGCCATGTTGCGGCGGTCGGCTTCGAGCTCTACTGCCAGATGATCGACGAAGCGGTGGCAGAGGCCGCGGGGGCCGATGCCGGCGCGGGAGAGGCGCCCGAGCCGGTTCGCCTCGACGTGCCCGTCGACGCCTACCTGCCCGCCGGCTTTGTCCCCTTCGAGGCGGCGAAGATCGATATCCACCGCCGCATCGTCGCCGCCCGCGCCCCCGGCGAGCTGCGCAGGATCCGCGATGAGCTGGGCGACCGCTTCGGCCCGCTGCCGCCGCAGGCGGAGAACCTTCTGGCGCTGCAGCGGGCGCGGATCGAGCTGGGGCTGGCCGGCGCCCGCAGCATCGAGTTCCGCGGCGGGCGGCTCAGCGTCGCGGGCATCGAGCTGGACTCCGATCAGGCGGCGGCCCTGCGCGAGCAAGTCGAGGGGGCGCTGTATGAATGGCGGGAGCAGACCGTCGCGTTGCGGGCGCCCGAGGAGCCCGAGGCGCGGCTCGCGGCGCTGCTCGCCCTGGCGACCGCTTTAGGCGACGCTAAGCGAGCTTCGGATATGCTGCCCGCTCCGTGAGTCCGAGTAAGCGCAAGAGACCCACGTCGGGCAAGGGAAGGAGAGAGAGTGGCGCCGCCGGGCGCTCCTCGGGCCCTTCTCCCCTGCAGCGGCTCGGCCTGGTGGTTTTCGGGGCCTCCTTCGTCCTGCTCTTCGTCGGCTTCGCGGTCGCCCAGGGAATCGGCGACCCGAGCATCCCGTCAGGGGACGTCGCCCTGGTCCAGGGTGTCCCCAGCGACCTCGGCCACGTCTCCGAAGCGAGTTACAGGCGGGCGTTCGCGCAGGCGAGCGCCCAGGCCGGGCTCAAAAAGGCCCCGAAGCCCGGCGACAAACAGTACGAAGAATTGAAGAAAACGGCGCTGGGGAGCATCTTCGACACGATCTGGATCCAGGGCGAGGCTGAAGAATTGGGAATCTCGGTGACCCCGAAACAGATCGCCACCGAATTCGCCCAGATCAAGAAACAGCACTTCAAAACCGAGGCCGAATACAAGAAATTCCTCGTGACCTCCCACTACACCCAGGCCGACGTCAACGAACGGGTGAAGCTGCAGCTGCTGACCACGCAGATCCAGCAGCAGATCGGCAAAGAAGCCCCGGTCCCCTCTTCCTCCGAAGTCAAGCAGTACTACGAAGAAGCGAAGGCGACCCAGTTCACGACACCGGCGACGCCGGCGACGAAAAAGACAAAGACGAAACCGGCCCAGAAAGCGAAACCGGCCCAGGTCCAGCCGTTCGCCCAGGTGAAATCGCAGATCAGCGCACAGCTCACCCAGCAGGCCCAGCAGGAACTCTTCACCCAGTTCGTCGCCGACTACTCCAGCAAGTGGCAGTCGCGGACCTTCTGCGCCTCGGGCTATGTGATCGAACGCTGCGCCAACTACAAGAGCGGCGGGCACTCCGCCGCCGCTCCGCCGGCCTGTTACGAAAGCAACCCCAAAGGCGGCCTGCCCGAAGCATGCCCGGCGCCGGTCCAGCAGCTGGCTCCGGCTCTGCCCGGCACGGTAAGCATCCTCATGCCGAAAGGCCAGCAGCTTCCGCAGCGGCCCCAACCCGCCGGGCTCAAACCGGTCGCAGAAGGCGCGAGCCTGGAAGGGCTCCCGCCCGGTGTGACCGGCACGCCGCCTCCTTCGCGTTAGCTCACCCGGCTATAGAGTGCTGCGTCCGTGAGCGCGGAGCGAAAAAGCGTGCATATCCGGTTCTTCGCGCAGAGAGCGAAACGCGAACAGTTGCGATGAGCGCGATCGCCTCCATCCACGCGCGCCAGGTCCTCGACTCGCGCGGCAACCCGACGGTCGAGGTCGAAGTCGCCCTGGAGTCAGGCGCACGCGGCCTCGCGGCGGTTCCCTCGGGCGCTTCGACCGGCGAGTTCGAGGCGGTCGAGCTGCGCGACGGCGGCGACGCCTGGGCGGGCAAGGGCGTCTCGCGCGCGGTCGCCAACGTGAATGGCGAGATCGCCGCCGCGCTGATCGGCGCGCGTGCCGCAGAGCAGGGGGCGCTCGACCAGACGATGATCGAGCTCGACGGCACGCCCAACAAGGGCCGGCTCGGCGCCAACGCGATCCTCGGGGTCTCGCTCGCGGCGGCCAAGGCGGCGGCGATGAACTCCCGCCAGCCGCTCTACCTCTATCTCGCCGAGCTCTACGGCGGCGGCGCGCCGACGCTGCTGCCGGTGCCGATGATGAACGTCCTCAACGGTGGCGCCCATGCCGACAACTCAGTCGACTTCCAGGAGTTCATGGTCGTTCCCGCCGGCGCCCCCAGCTTCTCGGAATGCCTGCGTGTCGGCGCCGAGGTCTTCCACGCTCTGAAGAAGAGCCTCGCCGCGCGGGGCCTCTCGACGGCCGGCGGCGACGAGGGGGGCTTCGCTCCGAACCTGGAGTCCAACGAGGCGGCCCTTCAGGCCGTGCTGGAAGGCGTCGAGGCGGCTGGATATGAGCCCGGCGCCGATGTCTTCATCGCGCTTGACCCGGCGACCAGCGAGGTCTTCGAGGACGGCGCCTACGTGCTTGAGCATGAGGGCCGCACGCTGACCCCGAAGGAGATGGCCGCCTACTGGGAGGACGCCTGCTCGCGCTACCCGATCGTCTCGCTCGAGGACGGCATGGACGAGGAGGACTGGCAGGGCTGGAAGCTCCTGACCGAGCGGCTGGGCGACCGCGTGCAGCTGGTCGGCGACGATCTGTTCGTCACCAACCCCGAGCGCCTGCGGCGCGGGATCGAGCTGGGGGTCGGCAACTCGATCCTGGTCAAGGTAAACCAGATCGGGACCCTGACCGAGACCCTGGAAGCGATCCGGACTGCCCACGAGGCCGGCTACAGCACGGTCATCTCGCATCGCTCGGGAGAGACCGAGGACACCACGATCGCCGACCTGGCGGTGGGAACCGGCGCCGGGCAGATCAAGACGGGAGCCCCCTCGCGCTCGGACCGCGTCGCAAAGTACAACCGGTTGTTGCGGATCGAGGAGGAGCTGGGAGGGGCGGCGAGGTTCCCCGGATTGCAGGCATTCGTCCAGCACTCGAAGTAGATGCAGGAATGCAGGCCCCGGACGCAAAGGACCGGGCATGGCAACGCGCGCCTACGCCGGAAATACGGCCGCATACCGGGCCCGGCGCCGGCCGGCGGCCCGCAGGCGCCCGGGGGCGCGGCGGGGCGCGAGCCGCATCCACTGGGATCGCGTGGGCCGTGTCGCGCTGACGGTGGTTCTCGCAGCCGTCCTCTACTCCTATCTCAACCCGGCGATCGATTTCGTCAAGACCTACACGGCGACCACCGCCGCCAAAGCCCAGTTCCACAGCCTGCTGCGCGAGAACAAGCGGCTTCACCATCGCGTCCAGGGGGCGGAAGAACCGATCGTGATCGATGCCAAGGCCCGCGCCCTGGGGATGGTCTCCGAAGGCGAGACCCCGGTCGTCGTCCGCGGCCTCCACTGACCGGCACCGGAGCCTCCGGTGGTTAGCGCCGGCTCCTACATACTCGGAGTCGCGGCACTCGCCGCCGTCGTCGGATCGCTTGGCTTCAGCGCCGTCCGCCTCCGTGTCCGCCTCCTCCCCGATTGGCGGGGAGCCCCCGCGCGCCTTGTCGAGTCCGTCGTCGCCATCGCGCTGCTGATCTGGCTCTCCGAGGTCCTCGGCACCTTCGACCTCTTCTACGCCTGGACCCTCGTCGCCTCATCCGTCCTGCTCGCGGTCATCGCGCTTTGGAGGATGCTCGCTTCACCCGCGGGTCGCGCGGGGGGAGGGGGGGCGAGGACGACCCCGCCCGCAGTCCCCCCCTCCCCCCGTGACAGGACCCGCAGTCGAGCGGCTATGTCCCTCGTCGCATTGGGCGTCGTCGCGCTCGTCTTCGCCCACTGGGGCCTGACGACCAAGGACGCCCTCGACCGCGGCATCTTCAACTTCGACTCGCTCTGGTACCACATGCCGTTCGCGGTGGACATGGTGCAGAGCCACTCCGTAACCGGGATGCACTACACCGACACCGTCTTCACCAACTGGTTCTACCCGCAGAACTCCGAGCTGCTGCACGCGGTTGGGATTGCCCTGACGCAGCGCGACACGCTGTCCCTGTTCCTCAACTTCGGCTGGCTTGCGCTCGCCTTCCTTGCTGCCTGGTGCATCGGGCGTCCCTACCACCGCGGGCACCTGACCGTCGTCGCGGCAGCGATAGTCCTGGAGTGCCACACCCTGGTGGTGCGGGAGCCGGGGGCGGCCAAGAACGACCTGGCCGCCGCCGCGCTGATGCTCGCGGCGATCGCGATCCTCGTCAACGCCTGGGCGGCATGGACAACAGGGGCCTCAAAGCCCGGCAGGATGGGGCAGGGGAGCGAGGCGCTGCCGGTCGGGTGGCCGCTGGCCGTAGCCGGGCTCGCGGCCGGGCTCGCGGCCGGGACCAAGGTGACCGTGCTGGCGATGGCCGCGGCGCTGACGCTGGCGGTGATGGTGCTGGCGCCGGCCGGGAGGCGATCGGCGGCTGCGGGGTGGTGGCTGATGCCGGCGCTGCTGGGTGGGGGGTTCTGGTACGTGCGCAACCTCCTGGTCGCCGGTAATCCGCTGCCTGAGATCGCACATCTCGGGCCGATCTCGATTCCGCATCCCGAGCGGCTGCAGATCGGCAGGCCGGACTTCAGCATCGCCCACTACGCAACCGACACGGGCGTCTGGCGTGACTACCTCGCACCGGGTCTGCACGATCAGCTCGGTGCGCTGTGGCCGCTCGTCGTCGGTGGAGCGGCGCTCGCCGCCCTGCTGGCGCTCGTGCGCGGGCGTGACCGCGTGGTGCGCTGGGCCGGCGGGGTCGCACTGGTCGGATTGGTCGCCTATCTGTTCACGCCGCTCAGCGCCGCAGGTGCGGAGGGCGAACCGGTCGCCTTCTCGATCAACGTCCGCTTCGTCATCCCCGCTCTGCTCGCGGCGGTCGTGCTGGCGCCGCTGCCGCGAGCCTTCGACCGGCCCCGGCGCCAGTGGGCCCTGCTCATCGTGCTGGGGGCCGTCCTCCTCGTCACCGACCGCTCCGACGCGGCGCTCCGCGACCCTTCGCGGGTATTCGGCCTTGCCCTGGCGGCCCTGGTCGTCCTGCTCCCCGCGGCACTGCTCTACATCCGGGCCCGCGGTGTCGCCCGCGGTGCGATCCTTGCCGGGTTCGTCGCCCTTTTCGTCATCATCGCGGCGATCGGATACCCGATCCAGAGCCACTATCTGCGCGACCGCTACCGCAATGACGTCGCGGCCACGAGCATCCCCGGGATGAACCTCGATTCCGCCTACCGCTGGGCGCGCAACGTCGCCGGCGCCCGCATCGGCCTGGCGGGCACGACGGCCGGCTTCCTCCAGTACGGCCTCTACGGCACCGACCTCTCCAACCGAGTCGTCTATCTCGGGGAGAAGGGCCCGCACGGCGCCTTCAACGCAATCCCCACCTGTCGCGCCTTCCGCGCTGCGGTCAACGCCGCGAGCCTCGACTACGTGGTCACGGCACCCTTCCTCAACTTCATCCACACCGGCAGCCCGATCGCCTCGCCCGAGGCCGGCTGGCTCCGCGGCGACGGCGCCGTCAGCCCGATCCTCCGTAGCGGGCCGGTCAGCGTCTGGAAGGTTCGAGGCAGACTCGACCCCGCCGCCTGCGGTCGCCGTAACGCCCCGCTCCACGAGATCCCCGGCACAGGCCCGGGGTAATCTCGCCGCCATGGCGTATCCGCTCGAGAACGCGCTCTTTCAGTGGGAGGATGGGTGGAGGGCGCTCCAGGACCTGCCGTCGGGCGGAGCCGCGCGCCGGCGCGCCGATCGGGCGGTGGAGGCGCTACGCGAGGAGCTGCGACGGCGGATCGGGCCGACCTTCACCGCGGCGGAACTGGCCGAGCTCTACGGGCGCGGCACCGACTGGTTCCAGCGGGTCGTCCTCGACGTCGCCTCCGGGCTCGAGGCCGATCCCCAATCCCTCGGCGATGCGGCGTTCTGGCTCTACCTGCGCGGCGCGCGCGATTTCGCCGGCGGCCGCCAGCTCACCGTCGAGTGAGCGCGCGCAATTCTCACTCTTTGGCGTCGCCGGCCCCGGCGGCGTCTGGCGCGCCTGTGCCGGGGCGGCGGATCACGATCTGGTCCGCCTCGATGCGGACGGTGACCTCGCGCTGTCCGGCCCAATGCTCCGTGTAGACGGGGTTGTCTTTCACCGCCGGGTCGAGCCAGAGGCCGTAGCCGTCGGTCTCGCCGTGGTCGAAGGTCGCCTCCAGCTCTTTGCGGCGGCCACGGCCTCCGCGTCGCCCGCGCCGGCGCCGGCGCCGTGGGCGACCCCCGCCCTCGGCGGCCGCGGGGCTCTCATCCTCGGCGGCCTCGGACTCCTCGTCCCCTTCCTCGCCCTCCTCCTCGGCCTCCGCATCCTCCTCGGCCTCCGCATCCTCCTCGGCCTCCGCATCCTTCTCGGCCTGCTGGGCCTCCTCCTCGGCCGTCGCTGCTTCGATCTCGGCTTCGATCTCGTCGCGGAGGTCGACTTCCTTGGAGGCGTCGTCCTCGTCGGGCGCGAGGTCGTGCTGGTTGCGGAACTCGCGGAGCTCGCTGGTGCTGATCTCGAGCTGGTGGGCGATCCAGGCATCCGTCCGCCCCTGGCGGACCCAGGCTCGGATCTGGTTCAGCTGTGGCTTCAGGGAGCGTCGGGCCATCGGCGCGCGAGTCTATTCAACCGTGCCGTTCGCGGGTCGCTACGCCATCAGGTAGGCGAGCGCCTCGAACATGGTGACGACGACTACCGCGACGGTGACGGTGAGGCAGACGGCGAAGACGCTGAACCGGACGGTGCCGTGCTGCTGGTCGCGGTTGATGCGCCGAGCCCGCGAGCGGTTTGCGGCGCGCCGCCGCAGCTGCTCGCGCCGGCGGCGCTCGAGGCTGGTCTCCTGCTCGAAGGCTGTCTCGAACTGGGAGATGCTTTGTCGCATTCGCATAAGAGGTGGCCCCGGGGGCCGCGGGCACCGTAGCAAGCCGTCTCAGCGCTTGCAGGCCGGAAACGTGGCGAACGTCACGAGCACCGTCAGAGCGCGCAGGCACCCCAGAGCCCGCGCCCGAGCTTCGCCGCGTGCAGCGAGAGTCGTTCGAAGAGGGGGACGAAGCGGTCGTTGGGAGGGATCGTCAGCGGGCGGGCGAGCCCGCGCCGCGCCAGGGCCGCGTTGACGAACCGCCGCCCCAGGTAGACGTAGGCGAGCAGCCGCCCGTAGACGTCGCGCTGTTCGACCCCGGGGAGGAGCCGCACCCACCGGCCTTCGACCGTGCGGTGCTCGAAGGCCGAGGCCCGCGGCCCGAAGCACTGCACCGGCGTGTCGGGCTTCACCGTCTCCGGCGTGTCGATGCCGATCAGCCGCACGTCCTCGGTGCGGTCGCCGATCCGCGCTTCGATCGTGTCGCCGTCGATCGCCCGCACCACGTAGGCGCGGATGCCACCCGGGCCGACGCCGATGCCCTTGTCGCTTCCTTCCCAGGGGCGCAGGACGATGGCGGCGAGGGCCACCAGCAGCACAAGGCTGCCGGTTCGGCCCCAATGCCGGTCTCGGCCCATACACCCTCAAGCCGAGGGGCGGGCTTACTCTCCCCCCAAGCTCAGCGGCAGAGCCATCAGCTCCGCTCTTCCTCACTCGGCAATTACGCCAGGCGCAGTGCAGCTACGGGACGCGGCGCACGCTCGAGAGCAGCGTCTCCTTGATCTGGGCGATGATCTCCAGCGCGTCGTTCCACTCGCGCTGCCAGACGTTGCGGCCGAAGATGACGCCCGAGCCGCCCGCCTCCATGATCTCGCGGCAGTGAGTTAGGACGGTCTCGTCGTCGACCTTTGAGCCGCCGGAGAGAACGACCAGAGCGCGGCCGGCCGACTCGACGCAGTGGCGAATCGCCTCCGCCTCGTCGACCTCCATCCCGTTGTAGGGGGCCGGGGCGTCCTTGTCCTTTTCAGGGTCGATCTTCGGCATGTTGAGCTTGACCACGTCGGCGCCCATCTCCATCGCCATCCGCGCTGCGTAGTCGATCGCGTAGAAGGAGCCGGCACCGCCCTTGGCGTCGATCGCCTCGCCGCGGGGGTAGGACCAGACGACGAGCGGCATCCCGTAGCGGTCGCAGTCCTGGCGCACCCCGCGCAGCTGGGCGAGGTCCTCATCCTGGCGCGGCGAGCCGACATAGAGCGTGTAGCCCACCGCGTCGGCGCCGAGCCGCACCGCGTCCTCGACGCTGGCGTTGCAGGTCGAGAGCGCCCGGGCGGAGGAGGGGACGTCGGTCTTGCCGTTGACCTTGAGGATCAGCGGCACCCGGCCGGCGTAGTCGGGGTAGTACTTCTCCGCCATCCCGATCTGGCAGGCGAGAGCCGAGTAGCCGGCCTCCGCTGCGAGGCGGAACTGGTAATCGGGGTCCTTGGAGGCGGGGTTGGGGAAGAAGTCTCGGGGGCCGTGCTCTATGCCCTGGTCGATCGGCAACAGCATCAGCGTCCCGTTGCCGGGACCGAACTCGAACAAAAGCCGGTGCAGCCGGGCGCGTTTGCCGGGCGGCAGGGTCGCAAGAAGCGATTTCTGCTCGGTCAGGCTCTTCAACTCCACGCTGGTTCCTCCTCGAAGACGGGTGCGCTCGCAGTATGCCACCGGCGACGGAGACGGGCGGTTGGGACGGGGCGGTTATCCTCGGATGACCATGAGCGAGACTGAGCTCAGCGTCATCTGTAAGAACTGCGGCTCCGAGGTCAGTCCCTACGTCACCGAGTGCCCGTATTGCGGGGCGCGGTTGCGCAAGCGGGCCCCGAAGCTGGAGCGTCGCGGCGATGCTCTGGAGGCGAAGCCCTCGCGGCGCCGGCGGCCGAGCTTCCTTGCCCGCAGGGGAGGCGGCGATCCTCCTGTGCGGCGGCCCTACGCGACGATGACCGTGATCCTCGGATCCGCCACCCTCCTGCTGCTCCAGAAGGCGACCGGCGACGGGCTCTCCACCTTCGGCGGGCTGATCGTCCCCTACGCCGGCGGCTGGTGGCGATTCCTCACCGCCCCGTTCGCTTATGTCGACGTCGGCTACCTCTTCGTCGTCGCCGTCGGCCTCGCGATCTTCTCGACCTCGCTGGAGCGTCGGCTCGGCAGCGCCGCCACCGGCCTGCTGCTGGTCGCCTGCGGCTCGCTGGGAATGATCGTGGCCGGCGGGATCGCCCATGGCCAGGGCGAGATCACCGTGATCGCCGGCGGCAACGGGGTGGCGCTGGGAGCGGTCGCCGCCTGGTTCGCGATCAGGCGCTCAGAGGCCCACCACGCAATCGATGCCGAGTACGACCTGATCGGCGTGGTCGTCGCGGCGGTGGTCCTGCTCGCGCTGCCGATCTTCGCCCCCACCGCCGATGTCTTCGCCGGCCTGGTCGGCGGCGCCGTCGGCGGCCTCGCCGGCCTCGCCGCCGCCACCCTTCGCCCCGCCGATTAGGCTCTGAAACTGGTGGCACCCAGCGACAAGGAGCTCGACGCCGCGATCGAAGGCCTGCTCGACGCCGAGCGCTTCGGCGAGGCCGAGCGAATCGTGGCGCGCGCCGCGCCGCAGCTGCAGCGGGTCCTCGCCGCCGCGCTCGCCGAGGGAGGCTGGTTCGGAGAGCCGCACGAGGCAGAGGCGCTGAAGGCCGCGACCGCCCCCGATCCCGACGAGCGGATCGCCGCCGTGCGGGCGCTGCTCGCCGAGGAGGCGAGGATGGGGATGATGGTCGGGGTCGCGGTCGGCTGGGCGCTGCGGGAGGAGCTAGCGGGAACGACAGACACAAAAGGAGAGGGCTGAATGGAGATTCGATTCCACGGGCATTCGTGCTTCGAGCTGAGCGAGGGAGAGGCGCGGGTCCTGATCGACCCATTCCTCAAGCCCAACAACCCGGCCGCGGTTGCCACGGCCGAGGAGGTCGAGCCGACCTGCATCGCGATCTCCCACGGCCACGTCGATCACATGGCCGATGCGGTCGGCGTCGCCACCCGCACCGGGGCGGACTGCGTGGCGATCGTCGAGATCGCCAACTGGCTCCAGGAGCAAGGGGTGGAGAAGGTCCACGACCCGAACCTCGGCGGCACGGTGAGGTTCGACTGGGGGTGGATCAAGCTCGTCCCCGCCTGGCACACGAGCACGATCGCCGGCTCCGCCGACGCTCCCTACAGCCCGACTCCCGGCACCGTAACGGGCACTCCGGCAGGCCTGGTGATCTCGATCGGCGGCGTCACCGTCTACCACGCAGGCGATACCTGCCTATTCGGGGACATGAAGCTGATCGGCGAGCGCAACCCGCTCGACGTCGCCCTGCTGCCGATCGGCGGCCACTACACGATGGACCGCCACGACGCGGTCGTCGCGGTCGAGCTGAGCGGCGCGAAGACGGTGATCCCGATGCACTACGACACCTTCCCGCCGATCGCCACGGACTCGGCGGCATTCAAGGCAGACGTTGAGGCGCAGACCCCAGCCGGGGCTGTCATCCTGCAACCGGGAGAGACCCATGCCATCTGAGACGACCCGGACAGAGTCGCGGACCGAGCGAGCCGACTACCAGGCGACTACCGACCCGGCCCTGATCGAGGCCGCCGACCGCACCGCCGACGTCAAGCTGCTCGACGCCAAGCAGCTCTACCTGCTCTGGGAGCGCCAGCAGTGGCAAACGCAGGAGCTCGACTTCAGCCGCGACCGCGAGGACTGGCATGAGCGGATCAGCGAGGAAGAGCGCTTTCAGCGCATGTACGGACTCTCATCTTTCTTCATCGGCGAGCAGAAGGTGGCCGAGGAGCTGGGGCCGATCATGCGCGCCGCGCCCACCGAGGACGAAAAGATCTTTCTCTGCACGCAGATCGCCGACGAGGCACGCCACGTGCGCTTCTTCGAGCGTTTCTACAGCGAGGTGGGCGTGCTCGAAGCCAACGGTCTCACCGAGATGCTGAGCGAGACCTCCGGGCACCTCAACGAGAATTTCAGCCGGCTGTTCGACGAGATGTTGAAGAAGCGCACCGATCGCCTCTCGGTAGAGCCCGAGGACACCGAGGCCCTGGTCGAGGCGATCACCATCTACCACATGGTGATCGAGGGGATGCTGGCCCTCACCGGGCAGCACTTCATCATGGACTTCAACGAACGCGAAGGGACGCTACCCGCCTTTGTCGAGGGCTTCCAGAATGTCGCCCGCGACGAGCACCGCCACGTCGCCTTCGGCTCGGTCTTCCTCCGCGACAAGGCCCGTGAAGACGAGCGCTACAAGACGGCGATCCAGCGCACGCTGGAGGAATCGCTGCCGATCGCCGACGGCGTGCTCTCGCCCCCCTGGGCCGAGGACGTCGAAGACTGGGAGCTGTTCGGCTATTCGCTGGAGGACACGCGGAAGTTCGCGGGCACCTGTCTGATGCGACGGCTAAAAGTGATCGGCCTGGGGTAGGGCTCAGGGCCCGGCAGGCGGGGCCGAGTCTTCGTCGACCGGCGCCGCGCCCGACCCGGCTGGCGGGGGCGGGGGCGTCGATTCGGCGGGCGGAGTGCTGCTCGGCGGTGGGGTTGATTCCGGTGGCGGGGTTGATTCCGGTGGCGCGCCGCCGACCGTGACCACCACGGTGCCGCCGGACCCGTGTACGCCAGGGGACGAGGGTGCCCCGCCGGTAACCCCCTGTTCGCCCGTCGCTCCGCTCGAGCCATTGCCGCCCGTCGCGTTGGACTGCCCGGCTCCTTCGCCGGTGGGCGCCCCTTCGACCGTCGGCGCCGGGGCGGGTTGCACCGGTTCGGCCGGCGGCGCCTGAGGCGGCGCTTCCACCGACGCTGCCTGGGCGGTCGAGGACGGTTTAACGACACGTGCCTGGGTCAGTGCCGGCGCCCTGCGGCCGCGGGTGCTGACCTTTGCCACCGGTGTCTTGTGCTCCGCGGCGGACTGGACTTCGTTCTGCTTGACCTCGACCGCGCCGGCGGTGATCACCGCGGCGGTCACAACTCCAGCGACCGCCTTTGTCCCGATCGCCGCGCCGATGCCGCCCGCCGCGCCGCTGCCCCCGATCGCCGCGCTGACCGTCCCCACCGCACCGGCGCTGGTTGCGGTCGCTCCGGTGGCGCTCGCGCCCGCGGCGGCAGCGCCTCCGCCACCGGCGCCGGCCCCGCCGAAGCCGAGCTTGGAAGCGATAAAGACCTTGAGGGCGATCAGCGGCCCGACCGGAAACAGCGCCGCGAGAGCCTTCTCGTTGGAGCGGACCTGGGAGCGGAAATCGGAGCACTCATCGCAGTCGCGGACATGCCGGCGCACCGAGCCCGAGACCTTGCGCAGGCCCTCGGCGGCCTCGGCCAGCTCGAGCCGGACCTCGCCGCAGGTGAGCTGCCGCGCCTGGCTTGCCTCGGCAAGGGATATCCGCGCCCTGACCAGGAGCGACTTGACCGACGGCACGCTGGTGTCCATCGCCTGGGCAATCTCCTCATAGGAGAGGGCGTCCATCTCGCGCAGCAGCAGGGCGGAGCGCTGTGTCTCAGGGAGCTTGCTGACGTCGGTGAGGAGCTGGCGGAACTCCTCGCGGTTGTGGACCTTCTCCGCGGTCGAAGAGGCTTCGACGGCCGGAACCATGTCCATCGATTCCTGGGCGTCGGCGGTCGGTTTGCGCAGGTGGTTGAGGCAGCGGTTGCGGGCGATCCGGTAGAGCCATGGCCGCAGGTTGATCTCACGCTCGTCGGCGAGCATCGCCCGGTAGGCGTTGACGAAGACCTCCTGCATGACGTCTTCGGCGTCCTCGGTCGAGTTCAGCATCTGGCGGCAGAAGCCAAGCAATCGACCCTGGTAGCGGTCGACGATAGTTTCGAAGGCGCCGGCGTTGCCGCTCCGCGCCATCGCGATCAGCCGTTCGTCGCCTTGGAGCTTGAGCAGAGGAGAGCGCCGGGCTAGCAGTCCGCGTTGACTGGCGTGCGTTAGTGCGGATGCCTCCAAGCTCTCTCTCCAGGGAAGGCGTTGTTTCTATGGGTAGAGACACCGTAGCAGCGAAGTAGTTGCGGTCGTCACAACTTTTATGCCCCCTTCTACCCGGCGCTGAGAGTGCCCGGGGCGGGACTCGAACCCGCAAGCCCCCGAAGGGGCAGCGCCTTTTAAGGGCGCCGCTTTTGCCAGTTTCGCCACCCGGGCAGAGCGATGGTAACCGTCGCTCGAATGCTCCTATAGGCTCGTCGCCAATGGAGGTCCATGGGGGGCGGTTGGTGGCGAAGACGCTCGCCTCGCGCGGGGTCAGCAACCTGTTCACGCTCTCTGGAGGCCACCTGTTCTCGATCTACGATGGCTGCCGCGAGGAGGGGATCGAGCTGATCGACGTCCGACATGAGCAGTCGGCCGTGTTCGCTGCAGAGGGGTTTGCGAAGGCGACCCGCCGGATAGGGGTCGCGGCGCTGACCGCGGGGCCGGGCGTAACCAACGGCGTCAGCGCGATTGCCAGCGCGCAGGCCAACGGCTCGCCCGTGTGCGCGCTGGGCGGGCGGGCGCCGGAGTTGCGCTGGGGCTCGGGCTCGCTGCAGGAGATCGACCACCTGCCCTTCGTCTCGCCGCTGCTCAAGTCTGCGGCGACGGTGAAGGAGCCCGGGCGGATCGCCGCCGTGACCGCGGACGCGCTCGACCTCGCGCTCACCGCCCCGACGGGCCCGACCTTCGTCGACTACCCGCTCGACGTCGTCTTCACCGAGGCCGAGCTGGATATTCCTGAGCCGCCGCCGTTCACCGCGGTGCATCCGGCGCCCGGCGTGGAGGAGGCGGGCGACCTGCTTGCCGCCGCCGAGCGGCCCGTGATCATGGCCGGCACCGGCCTCTACTGGAGCCACGGGGAGGGCGAACTGCAGATCCTCGCCGAGTCGCTCGGCATCCCCGTCTTCCTCAACGGGCTGGGTCGAGGCTGCCTTCCCGCCGACCATGAGCTCGCCTTCAGCCGCGCTCGCAGCGTCGGGTTGCAGGGGGCCGACGTGGCGCTCGTGGTCGGCGTGCCGATGGACTTCCGGCTCGGCTTCGGCAGCAGCTTCGGCGCGGATACCAAGATCGTCCGGCTGGACGTGGCGCCCAACGCCCTGGTTGCGAACCGGGAGCCCGAGGTCGACCTGGTCGGCGACATCGCGGTCACCCTGGCCGCGATCCGCGACGTGGCGGCGGGGGAAGAGCCGCGCACCGGAATCTGGCTGGAGGAGCTGCGCAGGGTCGAGACGGAAAAGCGGGCCGCGGAGCAGCTCGAGCTGTACGACACACGCTCGCCGCTGCACCCCGTCCGGGTATACAAGGAGCTGGGGGAGGTGCTCGACCGCGACGCGATCGTGGTCGGCGACGGCGGTGACTTCGTCTCCTACGCGGGCCGCTTCATCGAAACCTATGAGCCCGGCTGCTGGATGGACCCGGGGCCGTTCGGCTGCCTCGGCGCCGGGCCGGGGCAGGCGATTGGCGCCAAGGTCGCCCACCCGGATCGCCAGGTCTGCCTGCTGCTCGGGGACGGCGCCTTCGGCTTTGCGGGGATGGAGTTCGACACAATGGCGCGTCACGGTCTCGGCGTGGTCGGAGTGATGGGCAACAACGGCATCTGGGCCCTCGAGCATCACCCGATGAAATTCCTCTACGGATACTCGGTGGCGGCAGAGCTGAGACCCGAGACGCGCTACGACCAGATGGTCGAGGCGCTGGGCTGCGACGGCATCCTCGTGCGCGAGCCGGATCGAGCTGCTGCCGGCGCTGGAGCGGGCCTTCGAGTCGGGGCGGCCGACCCTGGTCAACGTCCTGACCGACCCCGAGGTCGTCTATCCGCGCAAGTCGAATTTGGCTTAGAGAGCCGGGTTCGGGCCCACCGGTCAGGCCGGGGCGCGGCAGCCTCTCCATAACAAGAATCGGCCGCCCACATTGGGGCGGCCGATTCAAGCTGGTCCCTCAGGACGGGCAGGGGTACGTCTTCAGGGACCAGTGTATTTGGTGGGCTCAGACGGCGGGAGGCGCCATGATGCGGCAATCGCCCGAACCCTGTTCCAGGATCTCGATAGGGATCACTCCCCACCTCTTCCCCGGTGAGCCGATTATCCGAGGCGACTATCCGCCGCGTCTAGTCTGGCGCAAACCCCATACTGACAAATCGGTATTAGGAATCTACCAACTTTTATGGGTTCGGTTGGTGGCCTTGCCCAAATGTCCTGTCGGAGAGAGGGCGACTGTCCATACGGTACGCGGCAGTTCCCACGGTGCTGGGGTCAGGGTTTACCCGCATTCCAAAGCAGCGGAGATCGCGGCGCCGTAGAGGATGTCGTGCTCGGAGACCTCGATCCGCTCGAGGTCGAAGGCGCGCATCGTCTCGATCAGGATCACGACGCCGGCGACGATCGTCGGCGCGCGGTCGGGGTGCATTCCGGCGATCTCGGCTCGCTCCGCCAGCGGGACCGAGGCGAGCTGGGAGAGCATCCGCTGGATCGAGGGGAGGGAGAGGATGTGGCCGTGGACCCGCGCCGGGTCGTAGGGCTCCAGCTCCATCTCGATCGCGGCGAGCGATGTCGGGGTGCCGGCGACGGCGATCCCGGCGCTCGCCCTGGCAGCGGGGCGCTCGGCGACGGCGGCCTCGATCAGGCCGCGGACATCGGCCGCGAGGGCCTCCAGCTCACGCCGCCGTGGGAGGATCGGAGGCGATGTGGCGCTCGGTGTGCCGGACGACTCCGGCCTGCAGCGAGGCGTGGAAGGCGATCTCCTCGCCGGCGCCGACGATCAGCTCGGTCGAGCCGCCGCCGATGTCGACCACCAGCGTGGGCTCGGCGAGCGAGCGCTCGGAGGCGGCGCCGAGATAGGTCAGCCGGGCCTCCTCCTCGCCGTCCAGGACGCGGGCCGAGAGCGCGAAGCGCTCGCGCAGCTCGGCGACGAAGGCGCTGCCGTTGGAGGCGTCCCGCACGGCACTGGTGGCGATCGCCCTGATCGCGTCGACGCCGGCCTCGCGATAGATCGCCACGTACTCGGCGATCGCCTCGCAGGCGGCCTCGATCGCCTCGGCCGAGAGCTGCCCCGAGAGGTCGACGCCGCGGCCCAGCCGGGTCACGGTGCTGCGCCGCTCGACCTCCGTCACCTGCTCCCCGGCGACATCGGCGATCAGCAGTCGCGCCGAGTTGGTGCCGATGTCGATCACCGCGACCCTCTGAGAGTCGCCCGCTCACAGAGGCCCGGCACTCTAGCCAGCCGGCCGCGCTCCGTTGCTAGCATGGGCAAACGCCGCGGGGTGGAGCAGCCAGGTAGCTCGTCGGGCTCATAACCCGAAGGTCGCAGGTTCGAATCCTGCCCCCGCTATAGAGAAAAGCCCCGCTAGCGGGGCTTTTTTCGTGTTTGAGACCTGATCGCGATCTGGCGGCGGGTACTAAGTGGGTACTAAGTTCGACGGCTCACTCGTCGGATCGGCTCTACGCGGACCCCGATCTCGAGTTCCTTGCGCGGCCAGAAGACCGCTGGCCTCCATCGTTCACGGCCAATCGCGATCGACCTGGCCACCGCAGAGCCGCCGTCGATTGAATCGAGTTCGGCTGTCACACCGGAGGTCGCGGGTTCGAGTCTCGTCGCTCCCGTTCTCGTCTTATCGGCTTCCTAGAGCGGGATGCGGGTGATTAGCCAGTACCACCTCGAGCCGATTAGATCCAAGCGCCACGCCGGAGGTAGGCGGTGTGCAGCGATGACAAATCCAAGGGCGGTGCGCATGCGCCGAAGCTCTAGATCCGGCGGCCGAACCCCCCACCCAGCTGGCGCGGATCCCGGTGCTCGGCTCCCCGTACACTCCATCCCTCAGGCATGTACTGCTGGAGCTCGCCACGGGGTGCCTCGGATATCTCCGGCAGCGACGGAGGCGTATCGATCGGATCCAGCTCCTCGATAAAGGCGCGGGCCCCCTCCGGCCAGCGGCGAGTGTCAGGGGCTCCTCCATGCACCTCTTCGACCGCGTCGCAATATGTGCGGAGCGCTGCAGCCTCGGCCCAGGCAGACGCCTAAGTCCTGAGTTCCTTCGTCTGGCGTGTCTCGCGAAGGAGCCGCCATGCCTCCCTGAGGTGGAACTTGAAGTCGACCTCGCGCTGTCTTGCCGCCTCCTCCGCCTCTCGCTTCGCCCTCTCGGCGGCCTCGCGTCTCGATCACGGCATCCGTGAGGCGATCGGCGGATAGCGCCTCGAACTCGGCCGGAGAGAGCCGCCTCGTACAGACGGCGAAATGTAACGTTCCTGATACAGGAATCCATGTAAAGTTCCTGATACACGGAGCAGAACGAGCAGATCAGGTGAGCATGGGCGAGTCGACAGAGGCATTTAGGAAGACGACGGCGAGGGTTGTCTGGGACACGGCGGACAAGTACCTGCGCAACATCGTCGACGAGGAGGACTACGGCGACTACATCCTGCCGTTCACCGTCCTCCGGCGTCTGGAGTGCATGCTCGCCGACAGCAAGGACGACGTCACCAAGTACGTCAATGAGTTCGCCCGCATGCCCCAGCACCTCATCGACATCGCGGTCAATGACCGGTTTGGGCTGGGCTTCTACAACGTCTCGCAGCTCGACCTCGCCACGATCGCCTCGGTCGACGACAACGTGGACAAGTCTCTCAAGAGCTACATCGACGGGTTCTCCAACAACATCGCCGACATCTGGGTCTCGTTCGACTTCAACCGGCGCGCGAAGATTCTCGCCGACGCGAACCGCCTGCACGCCGTCGTCAAGCACTTCTCCACGCTCGACCTCAGCCCGACCAGCCTCAGCGACACGAGCATGGGCGACGTCTTCGAGGATGTCATGTACCGGGCCTTCAATAAGAAGGGCAAGGCGGCCGGCAACTTTTACACCCCTCGAGACGCGATCCGGCTGATGGTCGACCTACTCATCAGTGGTGACGACGACACGATCGCGTCCGACCATGCCGCGCGCTCGGTCTACGACCCCACGGCCGGCTCCGGCGGCATGCTGCTGATCGCCCGGGAGGCGCTGAAGCGCACCAACGAGAAGGTCGACGTCACGCTCTACGGCCAAGAGCTCATGCCGTCCGCGTACGCGCTCGGCAAGGCCGACCTGCTCATCCAGGGTGGCCGCCCGGACGCGATCAAGAAAGGCAACACCCTCGTCGACGACCTCTACGAGGGGCAGACCTTCGACTACGTGCTCTCCAACCCTCCGTTCGGGATCGACTGGGAGGTCGAGGAGGAGTCGGTCCGGAAGCAGGCCAAGACCGAAGGCTCACGCTTCAGTCACGGCCTCCCGAGCACGTCCGACGGGCAGATGCTGTTCTTGGCGCACTGCGCCTCGAAGCTCAGCCCGGCAGGCAAGAACGGCCAGGGTGGCCGCGCCGCGGTGGTCTCGAACCAGTCGCCGCTGTTCAACAGCGACAACGGGCCGAACGCGATCCGTCAGTGGCTCCTCGAGGAGGACCTCATCGACGCGATCATCGCCTTGCCTACGAGCATGTTCTACGGCACCGGCATCGCGACCTACGTCTGGGTCCTCGACGCCAACAAGGATCCGGAGCGCGAGGGCAAGCTCCAGCTCATCGACGGCTCTGGCCAGTGGGACTCTCTACGGAAGCCCATGGGCGACAAGCGCCGCGAGATGAGAAAGGATCATCGCGCCAGACTGCTGGAGGCTTACAAGGCGTTCGAGTACGCCGATCCGTCTATATCGCGTGTGATGGCGCGTGAGGACTTCATGTTCCGCGACGTGCCCGTGTACAAGCAGGCGCGTTTCTCGACGCGCTTCAGCGACGCCGCGGTCGAGGCGCTCCGCAGTCGCCGAGACTTCACCGAGGGCTACGCGGCGGTGCTGCGCTCCCTCGACGGCACGGCTTGGAACGACCTGCCGAAGGCATTCCCTCTCGCTGCGAAAGCTGCTGGGCTGAAGGCCCCCTTCGGGCTGGTCGACGCAGTAATGAAGGCGATGGCCGCGGCCGATGACTCCGCGCCGCTCGCCGTCGATCGGAAAGGCAAGCCCGTGATAGTCCCGGGCTGGAAGCTCACGGAGCGCGTGCCTCTGAGCGAGGATCTGGACGAGCACATGGGTCGCGAGGTCCTGCCGTACGCGCCCGGCGCGCAGTGGGACGAGAGCAAAGCGAAGTACGGCACGGAGATCCCGCTCACGCGGATCTTCTATGTGCCCGAGGAGCCCCGTCCGCTGTCAGAGATCGATTCAGAGGTCCAAAGGCTCATGAGTGAGCTGGGGCAGCTGTTCATGGCGGTGAGCGAGGAGTGAAGACGGTTCCTCTCTGGTCGCTCGCCGACATCCGCCCGTCGAATGTGGACAAGAGGTCCGACCCTTCGGAGGCGACTGTGCGCCTCGTCAACTACACAGACGTCTACTACAACCAGCGCATCACCGCGGATCTGGATCTGATGGAGGCCACTGCATCCACCGACCATATCGAGCGATTCGGGGTTCGGCCCGGGGATCTCATCATCACGAAGGACTCGGAGACCTCCGATGACATCGGGATTCCCGCGCTGGTCGAATCCGCCTCAGACGACATGGTGTGCGCCTACCACCTGTCGCTCCTGCGGCCCTTCACAGATCGGGTTGACCCTCGGTTCCTCTTCTGGTGCCTGGACTCCAGCGATACGAAGGGGTACTGGCTCACTGCGTCGTTTGGTGTAACCCGTGTGTCGATCCCACTTGGAACCGTCGCCCGCCTTCCCGTCCCCGCGTTTGATTGCGATGCCCAGCGTAAGATCGCCGACTATCTTGATCGCGAGACCGGTGAGATCGATGCGATGCTTGCCCGGCTTGAATCTCTTACCCATGAGCTTCAGGACCGTGTTCGCATAATTCAGACCAAAGCTGTGTTCGGGCTCGGAGAGAGCGCGGGGCATCGGAGCTCAGAATCGCGCTCTGTGCTCTCCGGGATCCCCGAACACTGGGATCAAACAAAGTTCGGTTACGACCTCACCGAGAGCACCGAGCGGAACGGCGACGACCCGCCCGGACCGCTGCTCTCGATCTCCGAGTACCGGGGCGTCGAGCTGAACACTCGCACCGAGGGCCAGCAGGCGTCGCTCGACGTCTCGAAGTACCGGGTGGTGCGGCCAGGTCAGCTGGCGGCCAACATGATGTGGCTCAACCATGGCGGGCTCGGCGTCTCAGCTCTCACCGGGTACATCAGCCCGGACTACAAGGCGTTCTGCATCTCGGACCTCTTCGAGCCCCGTTATCTCCACTACCTCTTTCGCAGCTCCCGGTACATCGACTACTTCGCCGCGATCGCGACCGGCGTCCGCCCGAACGCCCAGCGCGTGACCAAGACGGTGCTGGACGCGACTCCGGTCCCGCTGCCGCCGCTCGACGAGCAGATCAGGATCGCGGACGAACTCGACGAGGCGACTGCCCGCGTCGATGCCATGCTGGCGAAGGTCGCTGATCTAAGTCCCTGCTCCTCGAGCGCTGTGCCGCGCTCATCACCGACGTCGTGACGGAACGAAAGGAAGTCGGATGAGCCACGCGCAGCTGATGGAGCGGGAGTTCGAAGAGAACCTCTGCTCCGAGCTGGCCAAGCGCGGCTGGCTGTACGAGGACGACGGGAAGCCGACCGGCTGGGACGTCGGCCTCTCGATGGTGCCGGCCGACGCGCTGCATTGGCTGGCCGCTCAGTATCCGGACGAGTACGAGAAGGCCGTTCCGAGCGACCTGGTCGGCGAGCAGAGGACAGACGCCGAGCGGAAGGTCCTCGAGCACGTCACGAAGGAGCTCGCCAAGTCGTCGCGGATGGACCCGACCACTGGGCACCCCGTCGGAGGCCTGCTCGGCGTCCTGCGCAAGGGCTTCTCCTACGCCCAGATCGGACGTCCCGCTGCGAAGTTCGGCCCGATGATGGCCTTCCCACCATCGAATCCGAACCTGACCGAGGTGGTCGAAGCCGCGGCGGCGGTCCGGCTGCGCATCCTGCGTCAGGCGCGCTTCGACACGAAGACGAACGAGAGCCTCGACGTCGTGCTCCTCGCCAACGGGTTGCCGGTCGTCACGCTCGAGCTCAAGACCGACAACACGCAGACTGTTAACCACGCGATCCGCCAGTACAAGGAGGACCGAAAGCCGGGGAAGAGCCGCCCGCTGCTCGCACCCGGCCGCGCGCTGGTCCACTTCGCGGTGTCCACGACCTCGTCTACATGACGACCAAGCTGCAGGGCGAGGAAACGGTCTTCCTGCCCTTCAATCAGGGTAACGACGGCCACGAGGGCAACCCGCCGTCGGGCACCGGGTCGTCGACCAACTACCTGTGGCACGAGATCCTCGCGCGCCCGACCTTCATGCGCATCTTCAAGGACTTCGCCCTCTTCGAGCCCGGCAAGTCCGGCAAGAAGGACGAGGACCGGCTAGTCTTCCCGCGGTTCCACCAGCTACGCGCCGTCGAGCGCGTCGTGGCCGATGTCGAGGCAAACGGCACCGGCAAGCGCTACCTGATCTGGCACTCGGCCGGCTCGGGTAAGACCAAGACCATCGCCTGGCTAAGCCACCGCCTGATCCGCCACATGAGCGCCGACTCGAAGTCGACCTTCGACTCGGTCGTCGTCGTCACCGACCGCACGGTCCTCGACGAGAACATCCGCGACGACATCAACCTGGCGCAGTCGAGCAAGGGCCTCGTCGTGGCCGTCGGCGAGAAGTCCGGCGCGAAGTCGCCGCAGCTGAAGAAGGCGCTCCTCGAGGGCGACCACATCATCACCTGCACCCTGCAGACCTTCCCCGAGGTTATGAAGCTCATCGAGGACACCCGGGAGCTGCGAGGCCGGCGCTGGGCCGTGGTCGCCGACGAGGCGCACTCCTCGCAGTCGGGCTCCGCCTCGCGCCAGCTCAAGGAGCTGCTCGCCGACGTCGAGCTGGACGCAGGCGAGGACGACCTCGGCGCTGACGACCTCCTCATGGCCAAGGACTCGGCCATCGCCAAGTCCAGCAACATCACCTTCATCGCCCTGACGGCGACCCGAAGGCGAAGACGCTGCGCCTCTTCGGCACCCAGTCCAACGACCGCTGGGAGGCCTTCGACACGTACACGATGGCCCAGGCGATCGAGGAGGGATTCATCCTCGACGTCCTCACCAACTACTCGACCTACGACATGTTCCTCCGCGTGAAGAG
This sequence comes from uncultured Solirubrobacterales bacterium, assembly GCA_963838035.1. Taxonomy (GTDB): domain Bacteria; phylum Actinomycetota; class Thermoleophilia; order Solirubrobacterales; family 70-9; genus CAVVNN01. Next base: position 3,189 of record CAWIPM010000004.1, on the reverse strand, counting down.
CACTCTCGAGGGCGAGGAGTCGAAGAGCGAGATCCAGGTCAACACCGGCGAGGCGGTCCCGAGCATCATCCGCTACGCGAGGCTCCATCCGACCGCGATCGCACAGAAGGTGCGGGTCGTCGTCGAGCACTTCCGGCGGAACGTGGGCCGCTGCTCGGCGGCCAGGCGCGCGCTATGGTCGTCACGAGCTCGCGCAAAGAGGCGCTGAGCTGGTCGCGGAAGATGGACGCCTATATCGCCGAGAAGGGGTACGACCTGCACACCCTCACGGCGTTCTCGGGATCGCTCACGGACGAGGACGGCGAGAGCGTCACCGAGGTGTCCGTCAACGGCGTGAGCGACGTCGGCCGGGCCTTCCGCGAAGAGGGCGTCTACCGGGTCCTCATCGTCGCGAACAAGTTCCAGATGGGCTTCGACGAGCCGCGGCTGATGGCGATGTACGTTGACAAGAAGCTCTCCGGCGTCGCCACCGTGCAGACCCTCTCCCGGCTGAACCGATAATATCCAGGAAGACCGCGCCGATGATCGTCGACTTCCGCATCCCCCGGCGAGCGTCCCAAAGGATTTCAGCTCGATCACTCCGACGCGCACGTGGACGGCGACGTCGACCCCAATGCGCTGATCATGTGGGAGAGCGGCTCGACATGGCCGGGCTCTACGCGCGCGAGGAGATGGACACTGTCGCCGACGCCTTCCTCGAGGACGCTGGCGGCGAGGCCATGGCGAAGGCCCTCTCGCCGATCAAGAACCGCTGGAGCGGCCAGCGGCGTCAGGCCGTGCTGTCGAAGGACAAGAAGCAGAAAGAGGGCTGGAGTCGTTCCGCGCCGACGTAACGGGTACCCAATGCCTGGCAGTTCCTCGCCAGATCGTCGACGACCAGGACCCGGAGCGGCACCGCCGCGCCATCCTGGCCAGTTGCTCGGGCGCAACCTCCGCGCCGACGGCAACGACTACGACGACAGCTTCCTCGAGGGCGTGCAGCTCTCCGGCGTCAAGCTCGGCCCTCTGCGATCCAGGAGGAGCTCTCGCCGAGCGACGGAAGCAGCGAGGCGATCAGCTCCCGATCTTCGACGGCGAGCACGCGGGCAATGCGACACCGAAGCGCGGCCCGCTCGACGAGGCCATCGACAAGGTCAACGATATGTTCAAGGCCAAGGGCGTCGACGTCAGCCCAGAGAGCGTTCCGGGTTCATCACGACCTTCTGGGGCTTCCTCGACGCTGACGAGGAGGCCGTGGCGATGGCGAAGAACAACACCGCCGCCCAGCTCAAGGCGTCCGAGGGCTTCAGCGGTGCCGTCGGGCTCGCGGTCCTGAAGACGGCGAACGAATCGAACGAGATCCAGTCGTACATGACGGATCCGCGTTCATCGGGCAGATCGCCGACATCGCGGCGGACGCATCCACGCCGAGGACCGATCCAATCCTGATGGCGGACTCCAACAACGGAAGGCCCCGTGGAACACGGCCCAGGCGGAGAAAACCTGGTCCTCGGGTGACGCTCACATCTGTGAGGCCGGAAACAAGCAGGGTGGTCGCAAGCAAAAGAGCCCCGGCAAGAAGGCCGGCGTCCCGGTGCCTGACGATCGCTCGCGTCGAGGCGAAGAATGCACTGTGACGACTCGCGACGATTCGCCAAGGCAGCGCAGGCGCTCGGCCCTGAGCCTCGAGCCGAGGGACGACGAACTCGAAGATGCGGGCCTGCGCCGTGGCAGGGTCTGAAAGATCAGCCGGCCCAGAGTCACGCGCCCGGCTGCCGCTCGAGGCGATCGTCAGCAACGGCACCGAGGTCGATCCACGCGGCGCCCTGACTCGGTGCTCCGGCGAGCCTGGTCGGATCGACGTAAAGGCGCACGACGACTACAGGCAGAGCTCGACTTCGGCATGGCTTATTTTGGACGCCTCCATGGAAGCTGATCGCAGGCCAGAAGGCGCTTATCCTGGTCTCTAAGGCTCTTCGAAGTGGGGATTCTCATTGGCCGAGGCGCAGCCGGAGGCAACTGGGCAAAGTGTTGTTGACGAATCTGCACGGTGGCGAAACGCGATCCTGCGGCGGGAATCCCTTCCATAGAGCGCATCAGTACATTAGAAAGTGGACTGCAGTCTGTCGACTCGTCAGGTCTCGATAGAACTACGAAGGTCACAAAGAGTCAAGAACAAGGGCTGGACCGGGCATCGTTCCCTCCCCTTCCGCCTTCCCTCTCAGGTGGGACCGGCCAACTTGCTTCAGCAATTTTCGTGCGCGCCTGTGAAATTTCTACTGGGATCGGGCCGACTTCAGTCTGGAGCCGGATTCGCGTGCTAGGACGAATCCTCGGTCCGCCGACCAACGACACTGAGTGAATGGCCTTCATCATGACCCAGAAGGAGATCGACCGACACACGTACCAGGTCCGGCCTCATCAGCTTGTTGAGCCCTTGGGATGCGACCAGTGCGGGAGCAGCGAGGTGGAGCGCCTGGTTCCTACACGACTGCCAGAGGGCGGATGTTCCTGGTCGCCCGAGACGATCCCTCTTTTGACTCCTCGGCAGTTCTCGCGTTCTGCGCAGGGTGCTGGCCCCGTTGGATGATGTGGCGCGCTCGGATGGGCTTCGACCTCCACACACACGCATCCCACGTTCCCTGCGATCGTGATTGCCTCGCCCAGCGAACGGGGCGCATGAACCAATTCGAAGCCCAGATGGCACTGCTTCAGGACAGGGTCGAAGCCGGCGGGTTCTTTGCCTGCAAGTCGATCGATGGCCAGCCGCGCGTCAACGGGACGCCGTCGATTTTCGGCGCCCGAGTGGGGCACTTCATGTATCGGATGTATGAGCGACAGAAGTACTACGAGTCGACGAGCGACCCGGCCGTGGTGAAACGGTTGTTCCTGAACTTCGCTGCGCTCCGTGAAGCAGGCGTTCGTAAAGGCCTCGACGGGATTATCATCGTCGTCGAGGCATTCGAGTCTTGGCGGACGGCGAAGAAAGGCGAGATCGCCCTGCCGGGGCCCGGCGACAAGTCGATCGGTTTCCACTGTGTCTTCCTGACGCACTACAAGGTCCACGGCGAGATCCTCGGCTTCGTCAACAGCTGGGGCCCAGGTTGGGGTGAGAGGGGCTACGGAACCCTGTCTGTTCGAGTATCTCGAGAAGCACCTCTATGAGGCGTACATAAACCGGCACGCGCGTTGGGGGCCTCGCGCCAACCG